>CAVQEZ010000018.1:0-82391 GCA_963711635.1 uncultured Pseudomonadota bacterium | reverse complement strand
CGAAGAAACGCAGGCCCCCGTACACTCTTGTACGGCATGCGCGCGCTCATCAAGATTTCTTCGAACACGCGCGACTGCGCGTTCGAGCGATACAGGATCGCCACGTCGCGCCGCGCGCCGCCCTGATTCGATCCACTCGCGGATGCGCTTCATGACGAACTCGGCCTCTCGCGCTCGTTGAACGCCGCGTACAGCCGGATGCGCTCGCCGTCCGCTGCCCGCGGTCCAGAGATTCTTGCCCAGCCGGCCGGTGTTGTTCGAGATCAGCGCGTTGGCGGCCTTCGAGGATGTTCCCGGTGGAACGGTAGTTCTGCTCCAGGCGGTACATCTTCGCCTCCGGTAATCTTTCGAGAAACCGCGTGAGTTTTCTACGCGCGCGCCGCGCCAGCGGTAGATGGACTGATCGTCGTCGCCCACTACGAACGGCGCAGCCGTCCTGGCCCGCGACCATCAACGCCCAGCGCGTACTGGATCGCGTTGGTGTCCTGGAACTCGTCGATGAGCACGTGGCGGAAGCGCCGCCGGTAGTGAGCGAGGACGGCAGGGTTGTCGAGCCACAATTCGTAGGCGCGCAGCAGCAGCTCCGCGAGTTCCACGACGCCGGCGCGCTGGCACTGCGCTCTCGTATTCCGTGTAGATCCTGATCAGCTGCCGGCGCGTCGGGTCGCCGGCGTCCTTGAGCGTCGCGGGACGATGCCCTTCGTCCTTGTTGTGATTGATGAACCACTGGATCTCGCGTGGCACCCAGCGCGCTCTCGTCGAGCTCCATGCGCCCTCACGATCTTCTTGACCAGCCGTAACTGGTCCTCACCGTCGAGGATCTGGAACCTCTGCGGCAGCCCGGCTTCGCGCCAGTGCAGGCGCAGCAGCCGGCGCCATGCCGTGGAAGCGCCCACCCACATGCGCGCTTCCCGGCATGCCTGAACAATCCTCCATGCGCGCCGCGCATCTCGTGCGCGGCCTTGTTCGTGAACGTGACCGCGAGAATGGCATGCGGCGAGGCGCCTTCGGTGGGGATCACCCAGGCGACGCGATGCGTGAGTACGCGCGTCTTGCCGCGAGCCCGCGCCGGCGAGCACCAGCACGGCACCAAACGGGCGCGGTGACGGCTGCGCGCTGCGCGTCGTTCAGCGAGTCGAGAATCGGGGAGGTATTCATGGCGGGCGCGGATTTTAGGGGACATTCCTCTATTTCTTCAGGTGCCTACCCATTCCTATGTTGGGGTTCGCGGCCATCACGTCGTGCCTCGGCCGGCGGGTCAAGGGGGGGGGGGGCCGGAGCCGATAGTTCGCACCGGCGAACATCCACAGAGGAAGTCCGGGTTTTGATGCGGACTCTGGAGATTAGGGGCAGGCTTTCAGGGCGAGCATGGGGCAACGGAAACGGGGCATGTCGGCGCCGTTACTCGTCGTCCTTCGCGTCGAGCTTCGGCTTGTTCGGCGCGATCACCTTCTCGTCGAAATATTCCAGGATCGCCGCCACCAGCGCCAGGAACACCGGCCCCACCACGATGCCGATGGTGCCGAATGCGGCGATGCCGCCCACCACGCCCACGAACACCATGAACGCCGACACCGGCGCGTATCGCGACACCAGGATCGGGCCGCAGGAAATTGTCCGAGGTCGATACGATGACGCCCCAGATCAGCATGAAGACGATCATGCCCCAGCGGCCGCATGGCCGCGAGAAACAGCACGCGCGGGAATCCACACGATCGCCGCGCCACCGGCGGGCAGCAGCGCGAGTATGCCCGCCAGCACGCCGAACACCACCGGCGACGGCAGCCCCGCAATCGCGAACCCGATGCCGACCATCACGCCCTGGCAGATGGCCGTGAGCCCGATGCCGTAGAACACACCGCGGGTCACGCTCGCGAGGTGATCGAAGAGCTGCTCGCGATGTTCTTCCGGCACCGGGATCAGCCGCTGCAGGCGGTTGAACATGCTCTTGCCGTCGCGCAGGAAGAAGAACAGCAGGAACAGCATGAAGAAGAAGCCCATCAGCGTGCCCAGCGTACCGACAGCACGATCCGCTGCCCACCGACGCCGCGATGCGCACGATGCTTCTGCGTGCGCGCTCGTCCAGCCATTCCTGGATGTCCGCGCCCGAGATCGACAGTTCTTCGCGCGCGAGCGCGCCACCGGCCCGATGACCGGGTACGTCTCGAGTTCGCGCAGCAGCGCGCCATCGAGCTCGCAGATCGCTGGCTGCGCAGGTAGCGCGACCAGCGCGCGCGCCTGCTTGGCGAACACCACGCCCAGCAAGGTCAGCGGAGTCAGCAGCGCGAACGGCGTCAGCCCGGTGATGATGCCGGCCGATCCGCCGGGCCGTCTTGAGCTTGCGCGTCAGCCAGCCGTGCAGCGGATACAGGATGAAGGCGAGGAAGATCGCCCAGGCCATCGAGCCCGCGAAAGGCTGCAGCACCAGCAACAGGCCGTAGCCCACCAGGATCGCGAGGCCGACGAAGAAGGCTTTTGTGTAGAACTCCACCTGCTGCCTCACGGGGCCGAATGGCGGGGCTACTTATATATGTGTCGGCCGAGCGGGGTCTATAGGCGCTGGAGCTTGTGGTAAAAACCGGGTCGAATCCGGCATCGGAGTGCACGAATGAACCCGGAAAATCCCGATTCGAAAGCCGTGCAACAGCCGGGAGCCTCCGCCACTCCGGCACAAACAAACATCGAGAGCCCCTTGGTCCGCGAATCTCAACCGACCATTGTCATCGTCATGGTGGTGCTGGTCTGGCTCACGTCGTTGATGACGCTTGGGTTCAACTCCAGCTGCCAGAGCGATGGCTGCATCGGTGTCGTATTCCTCGCCGCGATCATGTGGGGAGCCACTGCGCTGCAGCTGTTCATCGTGCTGCCGATATCCTTCGGATCGCGCTCTGGTCGCTCCTCCGATAACAAGTCGCCAATGATATGGGCGGCGCTCTCGCTGCTTCCGGCCGTCATCGCTCAACTGATCGTCTTCTGGTAACACGCGTAGCCTGAGTGGAAGCTGTCTTTGCACGACCGTGCGTTATCGTGTCGACGATGAATTCGTCTACGCGCTCATCTGCCACTGCTCGCAGTGCCGCCGCGCCACCGGCTCGGCCTTCAAACCTTTCGGCGGCATTCAGAAAGAGAAACTGACGTTGGTTGCAGGCAAGAAGGCCGTGATGCGCTACGGCGGTGAGGATGCGCACGATGTCCACTGCGGCAAGTGCGGCTCACTGCTGTACTCGTGGTTCCGCGACTCGGCATATGTTCACGTCACGTACGGCACTCTTTTGGACGAACCGACGCTCAAACCCACAGCACACATTTACGTCGGATCGAAGGCGTCCTGGGATGAGATCCTGGATGATCTTCCGCAGCACCAGGGGCTTCCCGGCCCCTGACTGCAGGCTAACTACCGGAGCCGCTATCGCGACGCCTGGGGTGCAGGTGATGCCGCGGGGGCCGTGCGCGTCGTGCCCAGATACGAGCCGATCAGCACCAGCGGGAATCCGACGGCCATCCCCAGGGTCAGCGGCTCGGAGAGCACGATGGCTCCCAGCACCACGGCGACGGCCGGGTTCACGTAAGTGATCACCGTGGCGCGCGCCGGGCCAATCTCGGCGATCAATGCGAAGAACACCAGGAATGCCGCGGCCGTGCACAGCACGCCCAGGCCGGCGATCGAGATCAACGCTTCGGCGACGTAGACCTCGGGCAACAGGAAAGGTGCGAACGGCAGGTAGATCAGCGTGGCCAGGATCAACGACGCCGTGATCACGCCGATGGCCGGCACGTTATTCAACTTGCGGTCAATGATGATGGGCCCGATGGCGTAGCACAGCGAAACGACGATCGTGGCGGCCACCGCCAGGAAGTCCGAGAAGTGGATGTCGAGGCCGACCAGCAATGCCACGCCGGCAAAGCCGACACCCAGGCCCAGCATCCTTCGCGGCTCGAGCCGTTCGTGTCCGAGACGCGAAACGATGATGGCCGCGAACAACGGCACCACCGCGATGAGTATGCCGGCGGTCGAACTAGTGAGACGGGTTTCGGCGTGGCCCAGCAGCACCCATGGCACGCTGATCTCGATGAGCGTAAAAGCCAGCAACCACTTCCAGTTGCGAAAGGCTGCGCCAAGCGCGTTACGATGCAGGGCGACGGGTAACAACAACAGCGCGCCGATCAGCGTGCGCGATCCGGCCACCACCAGCGGATCGACGGTCTCGACGGCGATGCGGATGAGCAGGTAGGGCATGCCCCACAGCACGCCCAGGGCGACGAACAGTAACCAGCCACGTCTTGTCATCGCGTGATTGTAGAGAAGCGCGCTGGCGGTCGGGCCACTCGTTGACCAAGGAGTTCTTATGCACGCAAAAGCAACTCTAAGCGCATTCGGCAAGCCGGCACTGAATTGCCGGCAAATGCGCTCCCGCGGTGCAAAAATCGGATCTCGACGGCAACCGCTTCTACTTCCCCCAGGACTGACATGATCACCGACAAACTACTGCGCATCGCCTGTCTGCTCATACTGGTCTGTCCGCTCTCGGCACAGGCCGAAGACGCCTGGGACGGAGATGCCGTCGCGCGACTGCAGGCCGACATGGCCAGCGGCGCCACCACGTCCCGCAAGCTGGTCGAGCAATTCCTGGTGCGCATCGATGCCATCGACAAACACGGTCCGGCCATCAACTCGGTGATCGAGGTCAATCCCGATGCGCTGAAGATCGCCGAGGAGCTGGACGCGGAACGCGCGCGCAGCGGGCCGCGCGGGCCCATGCACGGAATTCCGGTGCTGCTCAAGGACAACATCGACACCGCGGATCGCATGCTGACCACGGCGGGATCGCTGGCGCTGGTGGGCTCGCGGCCGGCACAGGATGCGTTCCTGGTCACGCGGCTGCGTGCCGCCGGCGCCGTCATCCTGGGCAAGACCAACCTGAGCGAGTGGGCCAACTTCCGCTCGACGCGCTCCACCAGCGGCTGGAGCGGGCGCGGCGGTCTGACGCGCAATCCGTATGCGCTGGATCGCAATTCCTGCGGCTCGAGCACGGGTTCGGGCGCGGCTATCGCCGCCAATCTGGCTCCGGTCGCCGTCGGCACGGAGACGGACGGATCCATCGTGTGTCCCAGCTCCATCAATGGCCTCGCCGGCATAAAACCCACGGTGGGACTGGTCAGTCGCAGCGGCGTGATCCCGATTTCGGCCAGCCAGGACACCGCCGGTCCGATGGCGCGTTCGGTCGCCGACGCGGTGGCGTTGTTAGGCGCCATGGTCGGAGCTGATCCGAAGGATGCCGCGACCAACGTGAAGTCCCGGCCGGCCGCCATCGACTACAGCCAGTTCCTCAAGGCGGACGGATTGCGCGGCGCGCGCATCGGCGTGGCGCGCAACCTGGCCGGCTTCGACGACCGCGTCGACAAACTGTTCGAACAGGCCATCGAGGCCATGCGCGCACAGGGCGCCGTCATCGTGGACAAGGTCGAGATCAAGGGCGGCAAGAAGCTCGATGATGCCGAGCTCACGGTGCTGCACTACGAGTTCAAGGACGGCTTGAACGCCTACCTGGCCACGCGCACCGGCGTGCCGCGCACGCTCGAGGAGCTCATTGCCTTCAATGAGAAGGAGAGAGCGCGCGAGATGCCGCACTTCGGCCAGGAGATTTTCGCCACCTCGCAGGCCAAGGGCCCGCTCACCGATCGCGAGTATCGCAGCGCCGCGACGCTGGCGAAGCGACTGGCCGGCCTCGAGGGCATCGATGCCGCGCTGAAGAAGGACAGGCTCGATGCGCTGATCGCACCGACCACCGGCCCGGCGTGGACCACCGACCTCATCAACGGCGATCGCTACACGGGTGGCGCTGCGTCGCAGTCCGCGGCCATGGCGGGCTATCCACACATCACCGTGCCCGCGGGATTCGTGCAGGGCCTGCCGGTGGGCGTATCGTTCATCGGCAAAGCCTGGAGCGAGCCCGCGCTGATTCAATACGCCTACTCCTACGAGCAGGCCACGCGCCTGCGGCGCCCGCCGAAACTGGGGCAGTGAGCGCAATGCCCGCGAATCTTCGCGCCATTCAGGCCGACATCACCACGTTGCTGGTGGATGCCATCGTCAACGCGGCCAACACATCTTTGTCAGGTGGCGGCGGCGTGGATGGCGCCATCCATCGCGCCGCGGGTCCCGAATTGCTGGAAGAATGCCGGAAGTTAGGGGGCTGCGAGACCGGCGACGCGAAAATCACGCGCGGCTACCGGCTGCCTGCCAGGCATGTCATCCACGCGGTGGGCCCGGTGTGGAGCGGTGGCCAGGCCGGCGAACCCGAGCTGCTCGCTTCCTGCTATCGACGCGCACTGCAATTGGCGGCGCAGCACGGCGCCGCGACCATCGCGTTTCCCAGCATCAGCACCGGCGTATATGGCTATCCGATCGAGCGCGCGGCCAAGGTGGCGGTCGACACGGTGAAAGCGGCGACCGGCGGTTCCTCGAAAATCGACGAGGTGACCTTCTGCTGCTTCTCGGAACGCGACCTCGATGTTTACCTGGGGCTGCTGTATTCCTGAGCCGGCTCCGCGCCCGGCTTTGTCCAGTAAAACCAGCGACTGAATTCGCCGTTGCCGCCTTGATACGCGTACGCCGGAACTACAAGCTCACGGCGTGAGCTTCCAATACCTCAGCGTCGAAGATGCGATCCCGCGCCGCGGGCTGCGCATGGTGGTGGTCGGCCAGGTACCCAGTCCCTGGGGCGAGGCGGCGAAGGGAATTTTCCACATCAAGGGCATCGACTTCGCCGCGGTACGGCTGGTGTATGACAACGAGGCCCTGAAGGCCTGGGCCCGGGACCTCAGCGGTCCCATCGCCATCTATGACGACGAGCCGCCGCGCTCGGGCTGGGCGGAAATCCTCATGCTGGCCGAACGGCTGGCGCCCACGCCGGCGCTGCTGCCCGCCGACCCTGAAACGCGCTCCCGCGCGCTGCTGCTGGCCGAGAGATTCTGCGGCCAGGACGGACTGGGCTGGAATCGCCGCCTGCAACTGGTGCACGCGGGACTCTCGAAAGTCGGCGGATTCAATGAACGGGTGGCTGGATACCTCGGCAAGAAATACGGCTATGACCCGGCCGGCATCGCGCGCAATGCGGCGCGCGTGGTCGAGCTGCTGAATGAGTTCGCGCGCGTGCTGCGCACGCAGCGCGACGCCGGCCGGCCTTACTACCTCGGCGACACGCTCAGCGCCGTGGACGTCTACAGCGCCACGTTCATGGCGCTGTTCAAGCCATTGCCCGAGGCACAGTGCGTCATGCATCCCGTGGCGCGGGCCGGATTCGAATGGCTGGATCCTCCCACCGCGGCGGCACTCGATCCCCTGCTGCTCGAGCACCGCGACATGATGTACGCACGCCATCTCGTGCTGCCGCTGTCGCTATGAAGGTCGCACCGCAACCTCTACCCGAACACGCGCTGCTGGCCCGGTATGCCGGCGACGGCGGCTACACGGATTGCTACGCCACCGACCTGCCGGGAAATTTCTCGCAGGCGGAGTACGTGGCCGCGTTCTATACCAGCTGGCTGTTCAAGCTGGAGCGCGTGATCCTCAAATTGCTGGTGGCGAAACCGTCGACCGACCAGCAAGCCGAGGAACTGGCGCGCGGCGGGCGCGCCTCGTTTGCCGCCTGGACGGTGGAGGCCAGCGCGCCGAACCAGCTGTTGATGCGCGACTTCCTCGGCAATACGCGTTCCTGGCTGATGGTCGAGCCGCGCCACGAGGGCGGCGTCACCCGGCTGTACTTTGGATCCGCGGTGGTGCCGCGCAACGGCCACTCCGGGCAACGGAAACTGGACCTGCGGTTCCGCGCGCTGCTGGGATTCCACCAGCGCTACTCGCGCGCGCTGCTGGCCGCGGCACGCGCGCGGCTAACTACCGTCTGAAGGCGAGTCGCGCGCTTCCGCGAGAGCCCAGTCGACGAAGGTGCGCACCACCGGCCGCCGGAAATGCGCCGGCGGCGCCATGAGGAAGTAGCTCCAGGGCGACATCCAGGTCTCCTGGGTCACGCGCACCAGTTGTCCGCGCGCCAGCAACGGGCCCACCTGCGGCGCGCGCCCGATCGCGATGCCGAGGCCGGCCACCGCCGCGCTGATCAGCACCACCGAATCGCTGAACTGCGGTCCGCGCGCCACCGCTGCGGTGGCGAGGCCGGCGCGCTCGAACCAGCCGCGCCAGCCCAGCCACGGCTGCTCGGGACCCGCGTCGATGTCGTGCAGCAGCGGATATTCGGCGATCGCCGCCAGCGTGTCGGGGATCCTGCCGCCGCGAAACAGCTGCGGGCTCGCGACCGGGAACAATTCCTCGCGGCACAGCAGCTCGCCCTGCAGTCCGCGCCCGGGGCGCCGGCGCGAAACGGATGGCCAGGTCGATGGCGTCGCGCCGGAAATCCATCAGCTGTCCGCGAGGTGCGCATGCACCACGTCGATGCGCGGCGCGCGCTCGCGGAAGCGATGCAGCCGCGGCAGCAACCAGCCATTGGCGAAGGAAGCGAGCGTGGTCAGCGCCAGCACGCCGTCGGCGCGCTTGGCGCGCACGCGCGCCGTGGATTCACCCAGCAGGTCGAACCCCGCCGACAGCTCGGGTAGATAGTCGCGGCCCTGTTCGGTCAACACCAGGCCGCGCGCCAGGCGCTGGAACAGCCGCGTGTCGAGATACTCCTCCAGGCGCCGCACCTGCTGGCTTACGGCCGCGGCCGACACGCGCAGCTCCGCGGCGGCCGCCACGAAGCTGCCCAGCCGCGCCGAAGCTTCGAAGGCGCGCAGCGCGTTGAGTGGAGGTAGTCGTCGGGCCATGACCAGAACAAGAATAACTTAGCCTCAGCGAAAAGCCTTCCTCGTCGCGCCGGCACGTCTGCGGATCGATACTTTCCCGCGACAGACAACACAGGATTCGCGCATGCACCTCTACGACTACCTGGATTCCGGCAACGGCTACAAGGTCCGCCTGCTGCTGGCGCAGCTCGGCATGAAATACGACTGGACCGAGGTCGACATCGACAAGGGCCAGACGCGCAAGCCGGATTTCCTCAAGCGCAATCCGAACGGGCGGATTCCCACGTTGCGGCTCGACGACGGCACCTATCTGGCCGAGTCGAATGCCATCCTCTGGTACCTGGCCGAAGGCTCGCGTTTCGTGCCGGCCACGCAGCTGGGCCGCGCGCAGGTGCTGCAATGGATGTTCTTCGAGCAGTACAGCCACGAGCCCTACGTGGCCACCCCGCGATACATCGTGCGCCACCTCCCGGCGGATTCACCGCGCCGCGCGGAGCTGCCGGAGCGGCTGGCCAAAGGACGCGCGGCATTCGCGGTCATGGAGCAGCACCTGGCCACGCACCAGTATTTCGTCAACGCTTACAGCATCGCCGACATCGCGCTGTACGCGTATTCACACGTGGCCGAAGACGGCGGCCACGAGCTCGAGCCCTATCCCAACGTGCGTGAGTGGCTGGGACGGGTCGCGGCGCAGCCCCGTTACGTACCGCTGCTGCGCGCGGCCGATGTGAGCGCCGGCATCGCGAAGCTGCCCGACCCTCCGTACTACGCGGTGATCTTCAGCTCGCGACGCACCTCCATCGACGAGGGCTACGGCGCCATGGCGGACCGCATGGAGGAACTGGCCGCGGCGCAACCGGGGTTTCTCGGTGTGGAAAGTGCGCGCGGCGCGGATGGTTTCGGCATCACCGTGTCCTATTGGGTATCACTGGAGGCCATCGCGACGTGGCGTGCGCACGCCGAACATCGCATCGCGCAAACAACCGGGCGCAAGAAGTGGTACCAGCACTTCGAAGCCCGCATCGCGCGCGTCGAACGCGCGTACGGGGGGCCGTAGGACGAGTCCCCGTCTCCATTTACCGACGCCGGCGGCGGTGGTATTCGATTGTCGCGCAACGCCGCACGCAGTTAGTCTTGCCTGCCATGCGCAATCTCGTGTTCCTGAGCCCCGCCCAACAATTCGCCGACTTTGCGCTGTTGCTGCTGCGCCTGTTCGTCGGCCTGTTCCTCATCTGGGGCGTCATGGACAACGTCTCGAGCAGCGAGCGCATGACCGAGTTCGTGAGCTTCCTGGGACAGCACGGATTTCCATCGCCGCGGTTGCTGGCGTCGCTGTCCGTCTACATGCAACTCGCGATCGGCGTGGGTTTCGTGCTGGGCGTGTTCACGCGCTGGGCGGGGATTTTCTGCGCCATCCACTTCGCCATCGCAATCGCCATGGTGGATCGCCATGGGGGCATGCGTGGCGTGTTCCCATCGGGCTGCCTGGTGTTCATTGGTCTGTACCTGGCGACATATGGCGCAGGCCGGCTCTCGATCGACGCGGCGCTGCGCGCCAACGAGGTGCCGCGCACCATGGGCAGCGTGCGGCTGAAGAAGTAGCCATGGCGCGCAACGTCGAGATCAAGGCACGGATCGAAAATGTCGCGCTGCTGACACCCAGGGTGGCCGCGCTCGCCAGCGAAGGTCCCCTCGAAATCGCGCAGGACGACACGTTCTTCAATTGCGACAACGGGCGCCTCAAGCTGCGCGCGTTCTCCAACGATGCGGGCGAACTGATTTTCTATCGCCGGGTGAACCAAGCCGGACCGAAAGAGTCGTTCTATATCAAGTCACCCACTTCGTCGCCGGAGTCACTTCGTGAATCGCTTTCGCTGGCCTACGGACAAATCGGTCGCATCCGCAAGTACCGCTCTCTCTACCTGGTTGGACGTACCCGCGTTCACCTGGACCGCGTCGAAGGTCTCGGCCATTTTCTCGAGCTCGAAGTCATGCTGGTGGATGACGAGTCCTCCGAACAGGGAATTCGCGAGGCGAGTGAGCTCATGGATCAGCTCGGAGTTCAGCCCGAGCAGCTCGTCGAAGGTGCCTACCTCGACCTGATGCTGAGTGGCGCCGGGGACGGGAACATGGGGACATTCCTCGTTTCCTAGCAAAAGGGTTGAATAGGTCACTGCAGGCTCCGCAGAGAGTGAGATCGCACCTGCAGCAGGTACGTCCCCTTTTGCCGCGAAGCGGGAAATCGAGGAATGTCCCCATTTTCCCGTCCCCGGCCCTGCGCCGAGCCGATGGAACCGACGAGCTTCTTTCCGGTCACTTGCTGCATGCGGGGATGTCGTTCACGCTGACCCGCGCAAGGGACAAGGGAGAACAACATGAGAGCACTCATTCTCGGCCTGGCCGTCGGCACCGTGGCCTTCGCGGGCAGCTCGATCTATCTCTGGCAGCAACTCGACGTGGAGCGGGAACACGCCGCACAGTTCGAGAAGTCCACTCAGGAGCTCAAGGCGCGCGTCGCCGATCTGGAAAAGGTACGCAACGAGCTCGCGCAACGTCGCGTCGCGAAGTCCGCGGGTTTTGTCAGCGGGAGTTTCAGCTCTGGCGAATCGGTCGTGTTTCCGCCGCCGCCGCCATCCGTGGCGCCGAAGTCCGGCGAGCCCGATCAGCCCGTCTGGACGGTGCAGCGTCAGGAACCCTCGCCCGCCATGAAGAAGATGATGCGCAACCAGATGCGCGCCAGTAACAAGCGTCTCTATGCCGACGCCGGCGACAAGCTGCGACTGAACAAGGACACCACCAACAAACTCATCGACCTGCTCACGGAGCAGCAGGCCGGGGGTATGAATTTCTTCATCCCGGGTGACGATCCGGCGGAAGCCTCGCGCCGCTCCGAACAGATGACGCGAGACAACGAGATGGCCATCAACGATCTGATCGGCCCCGACAAGGCCATGGCGCTCAAGGAATACCAGGAAACCATTCCGGCGCGCATGGACGTGGAGAACGTGGTGCGACAGCTCGAGAACAATGAAGTCCAGGTGAGCGAAGAACAGCGCAGGAAGCTGGTTGACGTCTACATCGAGGAACGCGCGCGCGTGCCATATCCCGTGCCGTACGACGGCATCGAGCCGGAGGCATACGGAAAATCCATGATGGCCTGGCAGGACGATTACGAGAAGCGCGTGAGCGCCGAGGCCGGCCGCATTCTCGACTCCAGCCAGCTCGCGGCGTACAACGAAATCCAGCAATGGCACAAGGAAATGCGGGCGCAATTCCCCGTCATGGCCGGCCGCGGAACGATGCAGTTGCGTCGCGACGTGCCTCTCGGCAACGCGACGCCGTTCGCTCCCTTGGCGCCGGGCGTGTCCGTGACTGTCGAGGGAGTTTCCTCCGGGCAGCCAGCGCAGGAACAGAAGAAGCCCTGATTGCGAGGCGGCGATGACGTCCGACGAGCAGCAGATCCGCGATCTCATCGCCACCTGGATGTCCGCGACCCGGGCCGGCGACATCGCCACCGTCCTCTCGCTGATGACCGAGGACGTGGTGTTCCTGGTTCCCGGCGCGCAACCCTTCGGCAAGGAGAAATTCGCTGCCGCCATGCGGCCCGCGGCGCAGGCCGTCCCGATGCCGAAGTTCGACGGGCACAGCGAAATCCAGGAAATCCGCGTAGTCGGGGACTGGGCCTTCACGTGGACGCGACTCACCGTCGAAGTCACGCCTGCGGGCGGCGGCACGCCCACGAAACGCGTCGGCCACACCCTCTCAGTGCTGCAGAAGGTGGACGGCAGGTGGCTGCTGGCGCGCGACGCGAATATGCTCACGCCGGTCGAGAACTGACTGAGCGGGAGCCGGTATGCAATATCGCGGTAGCTGCCACTGCGGCAAGGTGGCTTACGAGGTCGAAGGGGAAATCCAGGAAACCTACTCCTGCAATTGCTCCCTGTGTTCGCGGCGCGGCAGCCTGCTGTGGTTCGCGCCGCGCGAGAAATTCAAATTGCTGAGTGGCGAGGCTGACCTCACCACCTACACGTTCAACAAGAACGTGATCCAGCACCAATTCTGTAAGCACTGCGGCATTCAATCCTTTGCTCTGGGCCAGGACCCGCGTGGCAACAAGATGGCCGCTATCAACCTGCGCTGCCTGGAAGGATTCGAGCTCGACAAGGTGCCGGTGAAACACATCGACGGCCGCGCGTTCTGAGGCTTGGACCGACTCCTATATATGTGTGCCGCCGTCGCCGGCTTCAGCGGCGTGGCACTGGATGCTTTCGCCGCGCACGGGCTGAGGGCACGACTGGCGCCGGCGCTGCTGCCGGTGTTCGAAACGGCGGTTCGCTACCAGATCTATCACGCACTGGCGCTGTTCGCGGTGGCCTGGGCCTGGGCACGCTGGCGACATCGCGCCATCGCTGCCGCCGGGGTGTTGTTCATCACCGGCATCGTGTTCTTCTGCGGAAGCATTTATCTGCGCGCGCTGACCGGGCTGGGGGTTTCGGGCCTGGCTCCCATCGGGGGGATGGCATTTCTCGCGGGCTGGTTGTGCCTGTTTGCCGGCGTGACAGTTGGCGGAAAAAAGTCGCTTCCGTAACGCCCGCTTGCAGACGCCGTTTGGTACCGTGACCCCATGATGTTCTACGACTACTACGCGAACGTGTCCGAAGAGGAACTGCGCGCATTCGTCACCAGCCAGCAGTTAGGCCGCCTCGTGACCGTCGATCCCGAAGGACAGCCGCACATCGGGCTGTATCCCTTTCTGTTCCTCGGTGACCACATCGAGATGCACCTGCATCGCAACGACGAGCAGCACGCGGACCTCGCGACCAACGGCAAATGCGTATTCGAGGTCGATGAGGTGTTGGGCTCGATACCCTCGCACTGGGTGCACGCCACCAACGCCATGTTCGCCACCGCGTATCACCGCACCGTGATCTTCGAGTGCGATGCGGCGGTGTCCGAGGACGGTGAGGTGCTCGCTGCCCAGCAGCAGCGCCTCATGCAGCACTATCAGCCCGATGGCGGCCACACGCCGGTGTCCACCGAGCACGCCATGTACCGCGGGCCGTTCAAGGAAATCCGCGCGCTGACGCTCACGGTGCGCGCGCGCAAGGTGAAGTGGAAGCTGGGTCAGAATCGCAAACCGGAGCAACTCATGAAATTGATCGGTGAGCTGCGCAAACGTGGCCGGAACACGGACGCCGCGGCGGCCGATGCCCTGCAATGGTCGCTGGATCGCGAGTCCCAGTAGCCCCGTTCCCCTGGTGGCGCGCTGCGCTGGTCTGGATGCTCATCATCCTGGCGGAGACCCTGCACGGCCTGCTGCGGGAAATATTCATCGCGCCCCAGCTCGGTGACCTGCGGGCCCGGCAGCTGGGCGTGCTCACCGGATGTGCGTTGATTTTCCTCATCGCCTGGGCCAGTGCCCGCTGGATGGGTGCCCGCTCGCGCCATGCGCAGCTCAAAGTCGGTGCCATGTGGATTCTGCTGACGGTGGCCTTCGAATTCTCGCTGGGGCACGCCATGGGCCTCGGCTGGGACCGTATTCTTGCGGACTACAACCCGGTGCGCGGCGGGTTCATGATTCTGGGCATGGTCTTCATGTTCTTCGCGCCGCTGTTTGCGGCAAGGTTGCGCTCATGATCACTCATCGCGGTGGATGTCATTGCGGGCGCGTGCGTTTCGAGGTGGATGCGCCCGCCGAGCTCATGGTGGACGAGTGCAATTGCTCGATGTGCAGCCGCTTCGCGTACCAGCATCTCATCGTGCCGGCGGACCGCTTCCGGCTCATCAAGGGCAAGGACGCGCTGACCACGTATACCTTCAACACGGGCACGGCGAAGCACCTGTTCTGCGCCACCTGTGGCGTGAAATCCTTCTACGTGCCGCGTTCCCATCCCGATGGCTTCAGCGTCAATGCGCGCTGCATCGATTCGCCCACCGTGATCGGAATCAAGATCAGCTTCGTCGACGGCCGCAATTGGGAGGCGCACTACCCCGAAGGTCGCGGCGAGTTCACATAGAGAAGAATGGGGGCAGCCCCCATTCTTACCACCGGTTGCGCAGCTCGCGCAGCTTCACGAACACGGTGCGCGCATCTGGCTTTTCGCCGATCTCGGGAAATTTCTCGCGCAGCCGCGCGATGATCTGCGGGTTCGACAATCGCAGGAACGCATTGATGCGTTTTTCCTCACCCAGCGTGGTGATGCGCGCCGCGGCCGGATCGTGTGCCCGCGCCGTGGCCAGCGATCGTGCGGCATCCGTGTTTCCAGGCTCGCGATCCAGCGTGAACGCCAGGTTGCGCGCCATGTATTCATGCCCCGGATACACGCGCGTGCCCTCGGGTAGTTTGGCGAGCTGGTCGACGAAGGTTTGGTAGAGCAGGCCGGAGTCGCCGCCATTGTGGCAATTGCCGGCGCCGGCGTTGAACAGCGTGTCGCCGCAAAACAGCGCCGGCGCGTCGCCGTGCGCCAGCAGGCAGACATGTGCGCGCGTGTGGCCGGGCGTATCCAGCGTCTCGAGCTCCACGGTCCGTCCCACCTTGATGACATCGCCGCGCGCCAGGCCGCGGTCCACGCCGCCGATGTGGCGCGCCGCGCCGGCGTGCGCCAGAACCTTGGCGCCGGTGGCCGCGACCACTTCCGCATTGCCGGCCGTGTGATCGAGATGCTCGTGCGTGTTCAGGATCTGCGTGATCGAAAAACCGTGGCGGCGCGCGGCGTCCAGGCACTGCCGCGCGTCGAGCGGATCGACCACCAGCGCCTCGCCGGTCTGCGAGCAGGCGATGAGGTAGTTGAAATTGCGCAGCTCGTTGGCGGTCCAGATTCTCTCGATCAGCATCGTGCTTCACGCTTCCCTGCAGACTCTGTTGTCAGGCTCTAAGGGCCTCATCGAACAATCCGTGTTGCGACTTGAGCGGAACGCGAATGCGCACCGTGGTGCCTTCGCCGACCACCGAGTGTATGTCGATGTTGCCGCCCATGAGCTTGAGACGCTCGCGGATACTGAACAAGCCGAATCCGCCGTGACGCGTAGGCAGACGACTGATGGTATTCACCTCGAAGCCTACGCCGGGATCGAGCACGTCCAGCGTGAGCTGATCGTTGCTGACCGCGCAACGCACCGTCGCGCGCTTCGAGCGCGCATGCTTGACCACGTTCTGCAGCAGCTCGCGCACCGTCTGGAACAGCAGCACGGAGACCTGGTCCTCGAGCGGCTTGGGCGTGCCGTCGTCCTCGACCGTGACCATGAGGCGCTGTTGCTGTCGCACGCGCTCGGCCAGCCAGCGCAGCGCGTCGACCAGGCCACTCTCGTGCAGGCCGGGCGGCGCCAGCTCGAGCATGAGGGTGCGGGTCTGCAGCGTCGTATCCGCCAGCACCTGCTCGATCTCGACCACGCGCTCGAGCTGCAACTTGTCGGTGATGGTGCGTTTCATGCCCGCCAGCGCCAGGCTGATGCCGGTCAGGTTCTGCGCCGGCCCGTCGTGCAGCTCGGCCGCGAGCTTGCGCCGCGCCCGTTCCTCGGCCAGCGTGATTTCCGTGGCGAGGGCGCGTAGCTGCGCGTC
This sequence comes from uncultured Pseudomonadota bacterium, assembly GCA_963711635.1. Classification (GTDB taxonomy): domain Bacteria; phylum Pseudomonadota; class Gammaproteobacteria; order Steroidobacterales; family Steroidobacteraceae; genus CADEED01. The sequence goes on along the minus strand of CAVQEZ010000018.1, from coordinate 66,040 downwards.
GTGCTGTGCGAGCGCGGTCTCGGCCTCGCGCATCGCGGTCACGTCGCGGCCGCTGCCCCAGAAGCGCAGCACATGGCCCTTCTCCACGATGCCGATCATCGAAATCAGCAGCACCCGATCCAGGCCATACGGGCCGTGCACCACGTGTTCGATGTTGCGCACCTGGTACCCATTGCGGATGGCCTCCCGGATGCGCTCTATATAAACCCGCGACCAGGTGGGATGGTCCGCCAGCCGCGTGCCGACGATGGGGTTGGGCGCGTCCCTGACACCCAGCGCCACCATGAAGGCCGCGTTGCATTCGGCGACGTAGCCGTGTTTGCGCACCCAGGCCACCTGCTCATCCGGCGACAAGGTCACGGGCATGGGCTCGGCCAGCTCGGTGCGGAATATGGCTTCGGAGCTGTTGGCGACGAAGGCGCGATAACGCTCGTCGCTGCCACGCGCATTCTCGATGGCCGCGTCGCGTTCCGACATCACCGCCTGCAGCAGCAACACCGGCAGCACGCACAGCGCCAGGAAAGTCTGCAGCTCGTAGGGATTGTCGAAGGGCCCCAGGCCGCGCGTGGTGGCCAGCGCAGCCATGGCCACGGCAAGGCCGGCGGCGAGCGCGGTGCGTCGCGGCCCGCCGATGATCGCGATCCACACCAGCACGGGGTAGACGATGTAGGGAACGTCCAGCGGAGAATTGTTGGTACCGTGTTCGCGCAGGAACACCATCGCCAGCATCAGCAGCAGCACCGCAAAAGCCGAGTAGGTAGTCGCCCGGCCGCCGCGCATGGCCGAGGTGACGGTCACGCCGTGAAAGCCGATGGTCAACACCAGCGGCGTCACGATGAGCGCGCCGAGGAAATCACCTATCCACCAGCTCTGCACCCCCAGCAGGAAATCCTGGTCTCCGAGCGCGAAGCCGCTGCGCAAGCTCACCGCCGCCAGTCCGCAGACCAGGGTGGAAACGGCCGCCGAAGCAGCAAAACCGAGCACGTGATGCAGGCGGGCGAACGAAATCGGGCCTTGAATGGTCACATGCATGAGCCATACGCCCAGCAGCCCGGCGGCGAACTTGACGAAAAACAGCAGCCCAAAGACCGTGTAGGAGATTTGTGGCGCGAAGATTTCATGCGCCACGATTTCAGACAGGAACGCGAATGCGAACAGAGCCGCCCAGTAGCGCGGCGGATACAGCAGGAGGAACGCGAACAGGGTACCGGTGGCCGGCCAGAAGAGCCCGACGCCCTGGGGCGCGATCAGAAGCGTCAGCCCCATGCCGACAGCCAGGAAGTGCAATGGAAAGTAGACTCCCCCTGCCTGCAGGGGGCCTAACTTCAGTCCAAAGGGCCGGAGGTGACGATTCATACTGAGACGTAAACCGTAGCCCGTAAGAGACGGTTTGTTGTTTGCTCGTACCGGGGCATATTGCGCTTTACCATTGTCGAAGTCCCGCATCAGGGAGAGAGAATGAGACCTCAGGCCAGATTCAGGGTTTTGCTGCTTCCAATTTTCGGCGCGCTGGCTTCTTGCGGAGGCGGCGGCGGTGGCAGTGGCGGCTCGGGAACTGGATTCGGTCCGGTGGGATCTGTCAGCGCCTGGCAGGCCGGCGTGTTTCGTCCCTCGACTACTTTCGACAGCATGTGCGCCAACCCCCGGGCCGGCACGGCCGATCGCGCCGGAACGCGCACCGACGAGAACAACTGGCTGCGGGCCTGGACCAATGAGTTGTACCTCTGGTACGGCGAGGTGACCGACCGCGATCCGTCGCTCTATACCAGCAGCATCACCTACTTCGATTTGCTGAAGACCAATGCGAACACCGCGTCCGGCCAGCCGAAGGACAAGTTTCATTTCTGGTACGACACGGACGACTGGCTGGCGCTGTCGCAAGGCGGCACCGAGGCCGGCTATGGCGCCGAGTTCTACGTCCAGAACGGACCGCCGCCCAGCTATGTGCCGCGCCGGATCGTCGTCGCATTCACGGATCCCAACACGCCGGCCGCTGCGCAACTGACGCGCGGCGACGAAATCCTGCAGGTCGATGGCGCCGATGCCGTCAACGGCAACACGCAGGCCGTCGTGGATGTGCTGAACGGCGGTCTGTTTCCCGGCGGCACCGGGGAGAGCCATACCTTCGTGGTGCGCAATACCGCGGGCGTCACGCGCACCGTCACCATCACTTCCGCGACCATCACGCATTCGCCGGTACCCATCGCCACGACGTTCAGCACCGCGTCCGGCCCGGTGGGCTACATCCAGTTCAACGATCACATCGCCACGGCAGAAACGCCGCTGATCAACGCGATCAACCTGGTGAAGAATGCGAATGCCACCGACCTGATCCTCGACCTGCGCTACAACGGCGGCGGCTACCTGGATCTCGCCAGCGAGATGGCCTACATGATGGCCAACACCTCGCTGACCGCCGGTCGCACGTTCGAGAAGCTGGTGTTCAACGACAAGAACCCGACGCGCGACCCGGTGACCGGAGAGACGCTGACACCGACGCCGTTCTGGTCGAAGACGCAGGGCTTTACCGGCGGCGCGCCCGCCAACCAGAACCTGCCCACGCTGAATCTCAACCGCGTCTACATCATCACCGGGCCCGGCACCTGCTCGGCCAGCGAGTCCATCATCAATTCGCTGCGCGGCGTCAACGTCGAGGTCTACATCATCGGCTCGACCACCTGCGGCAAACCGTATGGTTTCTACCCCACGGACAACTGCGGGACTACCTACTTCAGCATCCAGTTCCGCGGCGAGAACGCCGCGAATTTCGGCGACTACTCCGACGGCTTCTCGCCGAACAACCAGCCCGCGCCGAAGGGCACCTCGGTGCCCGGCTGCTCGGTGGCCGACGACTTCACCAATCCATTGGGCAATCCGGCCGAGGCGAGAATCGCCGCGGCGCTGGCCTTCCGCGCCAGCAACAACCAGACCTGTCCCGTGGCCAGCGGATCCTCGTTGCCGCGCGTCGCGAAGTCCTCGATGGATTTCACGCGTTCGCCGGGACTCGCGGTGTCGAAACCGGCGGCGCGATCGAACCGGATCCTGAGGTACTGAACCGCCGCGTAACTGCACGCGAAAGTCTGGTTCCCGAAAAAGGCCCCGCGTGGGCCTTTTTCTTTTTGTCAGAACGCGAAACCGCGCCTCACCACATCGCGACTCAACTACCGACACCGCCACGACAGGATGCTGGTAGCCATGAATACACGGAAGTTTTCGCAAGGCTCGCGCAGGACGCGCGTTGTCAAAGGACTGCTGCTGCAGGCGGCGACCGCCGCACTGGTCGCCGCCTGTGGTGGTGGCGGGTACGGTGGCGGCGACGGAGGAAATACCCCGCCTCCGGCGCCGGCACCCGCACCCGCGCCCGCGCCCGCCGCGGTGATTCGCGACGCGCAATTCGTCGACGACACCATCGAAGGGCTGGGATTCAGCGTCGCCAACGTGGGCGACGGCCGCACGGATGCCGCGGGCAAATTCCAGTTTGCCGAAGGGCGCAAGATCGACTTCTTCGTCGGCAGCGCCGCCAATCACATCACCATCGGCAGCGCGACGCCTGGTTACACCAGCGGCGTGGTCGCCTTCAGCCTGCACGACCTCACCGAGGTGCAGGCGGCCAATGGCGAGACCTATCTATCCAACCTCTTGCGCGTGCTGGCGCTGCTCGACGCCAACGGCGACAGCAGCGACGGCTTCCAGATCGACGCGGCCGCGAACACGGCCGTCGCCGCGGCGGTGACCGGCATCCGGACACTGGACTTCGGCGCCAATCCCGCCAACTTCGAGAACGACGCCGTCGTGAAGGCGCTGGCCACGGCAAGGAATCGCACCCTGATCGAACCCGAGGCCGCACTGGCGCTTTACTCGCTGTTGTTCCGCCAGTCACGCTCCTCGAGCATCGCGCTGACCGGTGACGACACGCGCGCCGTGGTCGTGAATCGCCAGAAGGCCAGCGTGTCGGTGATCCGCGTGCGCAACACGGATGGCACCGACGCCGCGCAATTGCTGGCCGAAGTCGCGGTGGGCAAGGAGCCGCGCTTCGTCGCGCTCTCGCCCAACAGCAGCCGCGCCTATGTGACCAACGCCATCGACGGCACCATGAGCACCATCGACCTGTCGGCGGCCACGCCGGCGGCGACCGGTAACGCCATCGACGTGGGCGTGGAACCTCGCGGTATCGCCATTACTCCGAATGGCACCTACGCGTTCATCGCCGGCAACGTCACGGGGGACGTGGCCATCGTGCGCCTGGCGAGCAACGAAATCGTCGGGCGCGTGAAGACCGGCGGCAATCCCTACGCGGTGGCCATCAGCAACGATGGCGATCGCAATGACAACGACGAGCGCGTGTTCGTCACGCAGCTGTTCGGAGAAGTCATCGATCCGGCGCGCCCCGACGGCTTCGACGATGCCAAGCAGGGTGTGGTCAACTCATTCAAGGTCGGCGACGCCGTGACCAATGCCGGCACCGCCCCCGTGACCCGCCTGCTGCTCAAGCCCATGGCCTCGGGCTTCAACGCCGATCGTCGCCAGTTCTGTCCCGGCACGCGCGACGAGCTGCAAGTCACCAACCAGGTGGTGTTCTTCAACAGCGGGCCGGTGCCCAACCAGACCGGCGCGGCGCAGCTGGCCAAGACTACCTACTGCCCGGATGCGACGCTGGCCACGCGCGACATCACGGCTGACGGTCCGATCGGGCGGGTCGCGCAGAAGGTTTATCCGAACATGCTGTTCGGCGCGCTGATCCGCGGACCGTTCCTGTACGTGAACAACGTCGGCGCGCAGCCCGAGCCGCCGGTGAATTTCAACACCAACATCCAGGCGCTGGTGGGCGTGTTGAGCTCGGTCATCGATGTCGAGACGCCATTCTCGGTGAACCTGAATACCTACGTGGGCCCGGAAGTGGCCAATGCTCCGGCGAATCCGCTGGACAAGCTGTTCCTGAACGACATCGTCGCCATGGATGCCGATCGTCGCGGCAAGAACTTCCTGGTCGTGAGCCGCGGCGGCAACTACGTGATCCGTGCCACCGTCGGCGTCGACGGCAAGCTGACCACGCTCGACGCCGACAAACATGCGCGCCGCCTGCAGACGGGAAACCTGCCCAGCGGCGTGGTCATGTCGCGTGACGCCAGGCGCGCCTACACCAACAACGAGCTGAGCACGTCGATGACGGCGCTCAATCTCGAAGCCAACACCGTGCTGGCGCGTGACATCGAATCTTCCGCGCCGCCGGCGCCGGGCACGCAGGCGCATCGCAACCTGGTTGGCAAGCTGGCGTTCTTCACGGCGCTGGGCATCCCCGACGTGATCGACACCAACGGTGACGGCCAATTCGACATCGCGCTGCGCGACATCGATCCGGTCGCGAACAAGGGCAAGGCCTCGCGCGGCGCCTGGTCGAGCTGCGCCTCCTGCCATGACGACGGCCACGCCGACAATGTCACCTGGATCTTCGAGACCGGCCCGCGCCAGACCATTCCGCTGGAAGGCACTTTCGCGCGCAACAACCTCGACGACCAGCGCATCCTCAACTGGAGCGCGGTGCGCGGTTCCAACACCGACTTCAACAACAATGCACGCGCCATCCAGGGCGGCACCGGCTTCGCGACCAATGTGAACGGCGTGGACAAGACCACGCAGGTGTTCAATCACGGCCCCACCAAGGGCATCAGCGATTCGCTGGATGCGATGAGCGAGTGGGTGGCCACGGTGCGTGCACCCATCGTGCCGCCCATGGACGCGGCCCGCGAGCCGGGCGGGCGCGGACTGTTCACCAGCTTCTGCGCCAGCTGCCATGGCGGCGCCAAGTGGACCAAGAGCCGCACCAAGGGGCTGTACCAGGACAACCCGCTGCTGCAGGTGGACCCCATCGGCCCGGCGTTCTTCACCGGCGTCGGCAAGAACGACGCGGGCGTGGCGCTGCAAGGCCCGCAGGTAGTTAGCGTGACGCGCGACGGCAAGCGAACTGTTCATGCTCGACAATGTGGGCACGTTCAACGCCGGCCAGCCCGATCGAAATCCGCGGCGCCGGCGCCGTGGCGGGGCAGAGCACGCTGGGCTTCGGCGCCTTCGGAGGTCCCGGGCTTCAACAGCCCCTCACTGCTGGGCGTGACCTACTCGGGACCGTACCTGCACGATGGCTCGGCGCTCACGCTCGAAGCAGTGATGCACAAGCACAAGCTGCCCGGCGGCCTGGTCATCGACGACGCGCTCAATGCGCAGGAAGTCGCGGACATCCTCGCCTTCGTGCGCAGCATCGACGACGACACGCCCACGATGCCCAACGCCACCGACGAGTTCATCAAGCCGTAGTCAATTGAGTCGCTGACAGACCGGGGGCGCACCTGCGAGGTGTGCCCCCGTTCTATTTGGGCGACGAATCCTCGGGCTTCTCCGTACCGCCCGCCTCGTCACGATGTCGCCAGAACACGGCGCTGCGCAGACCCGCTCGCAGGCGCGCGAGCACCGTGCGTTCCTTGCGGAACGGGTTGTCCTCGATCTCCGCGCCACGGTTGATCGAGCCGGCCCGGCGCGCCGTCGAGGTGTCGGTTGCTTTCAGGCGGATTTGCCCATTGCGTTCTTGATCGCGCCGACGATGGCGAGCAGCACGCCACCGCCGACACCGCCACCGGCAATGCTGCCGATCACCGAGCCGGCATCGACGCCGCCCGCGCCGGCGCCGACTCCGAGCGCATTGAGCAGTACACCGCCGAGTCCGCCACCCAGGACTCCGACGATGGAATTCCCGACCGGGCCAAGACTGAGTTTCTTGAGGAGGCTGCCGGCAATGTTGCCGCCGACGGCACCGCTGATGAGCTGCACGAGCAGGGTAACGACGTCCATGAGACCTCCAGCCGTGGTGCAAAGCCCGGCAGATCATCACGCCAGGCAACGCGCGGGGCATCGGACCTTGAGGCGATTGCTATTCGAAACGCAGCGCGACTTCGATCTCGGGCAGCAGCGGTGAAGGATCGAAGTAAGGGTTGTCGTCGCGGGAGGCGAACACGTTGCCGGCGACGATGTAGTGGGGCGTGCGATCGATCTCGAGGCGGTACACCTTGCGTGACTGCGCCTTGCCGCGGTGGCTGGGTGGGATGCAGTCGATGACCTCGTCGACCAGGCATTGCTCGATGGTGAAATCGCTGAACCAGCAGGGCATCGACAGCCACACCACGCCGCGGAACAGCAGATCGATGCGCTTCGGCCCCCCGTCGTCGCGATCGCCGGAGCGCAGCAGCAGCACGCCGTGGTGCTGGTGAAACAGCACCAGGCCGAATTCGCCGTTGAAGCGCGCGGGCAGTTGCAGTGGTCCGTCCATGGGAGCGGATGAAGTTAGCACCACGGAAGGCAGGCGGTGAATCGCGGTGCGCATTTGCGTGCTGCGCCAAGGTCTCATAGACGCATTTTCGCGTCCGGAGTAGGAAGGCGAAGCGCTACGCCGGCGTCAGCGAAAGGCTCTGCATCCCCTGCGTGGTCGGTAGATAGTGGTCGACCAGCAGCGCCGCGAACAGCCACATGAGATAGGTGATCGAGAAACGGAACACCTTCATGGGCAGGTGTGCGGCCTCGCTGCGCATCCGCCAGGCGTACCAGATGAACATGCCGTTGAGCACCAGCGCGGCGCCCAGGTAAATGAGTCCGCTCATGCCCGTGACGAACGGCATGAGCGTCACCGCGGTGAGCAGCAAGGTGTACAGCAGCACCTGCAGGCGCGTGAACGCGACGCCGTGCGTCACCGGCAGCATGGGGATGCCCACTTTGGCGTATTCGTCCTTGCGCGCGATGGCCAGCGCCCAGAAATGCGGCGGCGTCCAGACGAACACGATGAGGAACAGCAGCAGCGCGTTCGGATCGATCGAGTTGGTCACCGCCGCCCAGCCCAGCACCGGCGGCGCCGCGCCGGCCGCGCCGCCAATCACGATGTTCTGCGAGGTGGCCCGCTTGAGCCACACCGTGTAGATCACCGCGTAACCGATCAGCGATGCGAAGGTGAGCAGTGCCGTGAGCGTGTTCACCAGGAACACCAGGATGGCCATCGACAGCAGGCACAACACCGCGGCGAACAGCAGCGCGGCACGTACCGACAACTTGCCGGTGGGCAGCGGGCGCCGCTTGGTGCGCGACATCTGCGCGTCGATGCGTTCGTCGAGCACGTGATTGATCACGGCGGCGCTCGCGGCCGCGAGGCCCACGCCCAGGTTGCCGAAAATCAGCGCTTCCAGCGGCGGCAGCCCGGGCACCGCCAGCAGCGTGCCCACGATGGACGTGAACACGATGAGCATGACCACGCGCGGCTTGGTCAGCTCGTAAAAACTCCGCCAGCGCGCGGGTGCGGCTGCGGCGACATGGGGCGCGGGGGTGGACATCGGGGGCGCGAATTCTAGCGGTTTACGAGAAGTCCGCCACCGGCCGCAGCTTGCGGTTCAAAAGCACCGTGGCGGCCACCAGCAGCGCCGCACCGGCGTTGTGTGCGGCGGCCAGCGGCAGCGGGAAGGCCCGCAACACCATGAAAACCCCGATGGAAAGTTGCAACCCCAGCGCCAACAGCACCGCCACGCCCGCCCAGCGCGCGCCTTTTCCCAGGCCCCTGAGAGCGCCCAGCGCGGCCAGCAGCAACAGGACGCTGGCGAGCACGGCGCCCAGCCGGTGCGTGAAGTGGATGGCCACGCGCGCGGGGTGATCGAGAACGCCGCCGGCGTAGTTGATGCCGAGGCCGCGCCACAACACGAATGCGTCCTCGTAGTCGGCCTGCGGGAACCACTGCGCCTGGCATTTCGGGAAATCGGGGCAGGCCACGGCCGCGTAATTGCTGCTGGTCCAGCCGCCCAGGAATATCTGCACTCCCAGGGCGACCAGCGCCAGCGTGGCCCAGGCACGCACGCGCGAACCGTCTTCCATCAGGCGATTACCTGTCAGCACGCTGGCACCGTCCACGCGCCGGTCCTGCGCACGCATGGTGAGCCACAGCCACAACAGCATGGCGAAGGTAGTCAGGCCGCCCAGCAGATGGCCGGTGACGATCAGTGGTTTGAGCAGCCACGTGACGGTGAGCATGCCGAGGACGCCCTGGAAAACCACCAGCGCCAGCAGGCCGAGCGCGAACCACACGCTCACGCCGCGCTCGCGTCGCGCGCGGATCGCGAAGGCGGCAATCACCACGATGATGAGGCCCAGGGTGCTGGCTGCGTAGCGATGGATCATCTCCACCCAGGCCTTGCGCACGTCGGCCTCGGTGGCGTAGTGCTCGGCACTTCCGGTCGGAGCAATGTGTCCGAAACATCCCGGCCAATCCGGGCAGCCCAATCCGGAATTCGACAGCCGCGTGTATCCGCCGAGCACCACGACGAAAAGCGCCAGCAATGTGCCGATGAGCGCCAGCCGCCGGATCCAGATCACTTCACGCATGTTGTACTCAACCGATGTGAGAAAGCTTCAGCAGCTTCTTGAGATCGGTCAACAGGTCCTTGGAGGTGTGGCCGGCATCGTGCCGCATCATGAGATTGCCCAGCGGATCGACGATGTACAGCGAGTGCTGCTGGTCGCCGGGAAACTGCGCCAGCAGCGCGCGCGCCTCCGATGCGTCGAGCGTGATGAGCCCGGCATGCTCCTGCGCGAGGTACGCGCTGTCGCAGCAATTCGCGGTGGCGAGAAACACGCGCTGCACGCGCGTCATCTCATTGTTGAGTGCCAGGCGCGACTGGCGTGCGAACACCAGCGCCTGCCGGCAATCCTGGTTGCAGGCTCCGTCACCCACGTAGATGAGCGACCATTTGCCGGTGAATACCGCCTCGTCAGCGGGTTTGCCATCGGGTGACCGCAGGCTGCCCGCCAGCACAGGGCGTGCGGGCGTGATGAGCTCGCCCTTGCTCGCGGATCCCGCCGGTCGCCACAGCTTGCCGTAGTACAGCGCGAACGCGACGACCACGGGCAGCAGAAACATCGCCGCGAGTATCAGCAACACCCGCCGGCCGCGGCGGCGTGAATCTTCCATCAGGACACCTTGCGAAAATTGAGGCCGAAGTAGAGCACGAGCAACACCACGGCAAAACCCCACCACTGGATGGCGTAGGAAAAATGGCGCTCGGGCGCGAGACCCGGCGGCGACCATTCACGCACATATCCATCGGGCATGTCCGGGTCGAGCAGCAGCAGGCGGCGCGCGAGCTTCGTGCCGAGCGCGCTCTGCAGCTCCGCATGCGTCGGAAAGCTGGTGACCTTGGGCCACTCAGGCCCGGCCGCGGGCGGCGCGCGGCCGCTGGCGAGGCCGGGCGCGGGCAGTTCTTCGATGCGGCCGGTGATGCGATGCACGGACTCGTTCGACAGCGAGATATCCGGCAACCGGTCGCGATAGCCCGTGAACGGAACCCAGCCGCGGTTCACCAGCAAGCGCTGGCCGCCCGTGAGAGTGAATGGTGTCAGCACCTCATAACCTGGTTGTCCCGCGTGCGAACGGTTGTCGAGCAGAAACTGCTGCGCGGGTTCGAAGTGGCCCTCGATCGAAATGCGCTTGAAGCGTTCGACCTCGTCGACTTGCGCAACGTTGATCGGCGCAGCGCTCTTCAGGTACTCGGCCCAGACCGATTGTCGGGCTTCACCTCGCTGCCACTGCCATGTCCCGAGGTACACGAATGCGGCGAGCAGCAGCACGGTCAACGAGGTCATGAACCAGGATGGCTCGAACCTTCGGGTGGCGGCGGAAAAGGGCGTCGGCATGAGGCGGCGCAGTATAAAGTGACGCGCATGGAGCCCATCAAAGTCCTGATCGTCGTCGTCCTGTTCGCGATCATCATCAGCCTCGGGAGCGCCCTGTTCCATCTGTCGCGGGGCAAGAGCGAGGAGGACTCGAGGAAGATGGCGCGGGCCCTGACGGTCCGCATCGGTCTGTCATTGGCGCTCTTCCTTCTGTTAATGGCCGCCTGGTATGCCGGTCTGATCAAGCCCACGGGCGCCCAATAGCGGAAAAAGCGCCGAATTCCGGCGCTTTTTGCTTTACGGCGGCCGGCCGCTCCGCTATGTTTCCGCCCCCATGATTCGCAAGGCCAGCAAAGCGACGAAGACCAAGCCCAACGGGGCCTTGGGATCGCGCGCGAGTTTTAGCTAAAGAGCTCAACGAGCGAACGGAATACCAAGGCCCCGCGAGGAAACCCGCGGGGCCTTTTCATTTGGAGCAAAGAAAAATGTCATCGAACGCCGAGACCGTCCGTAACAAGAAGATTCCCGTCGTCGCCATCGCCGGCGCGACCGGTGCCGTGGGCGTGGAGCTCATGCAGTGCCTCGAGCAGCGCAAGTTCCCGCTGGCCGAGCTGCGCCTGCTGGCCTCGGCACGCTCCGCCGGCAAAACGATGAAATTCCGCGGCGCCGATATCAAGGTGCAGGAGTTGACGGATCAGAGCCTGCAGGGCGTCGATATCGCGCTGTTCTCGGCAGGTGGCGCGCAGTCCAAGAGATTCGCACCCGCGGCCGTCAAGGCCGGTGCGGTGGTCGTCGACAATTCCTCCGCCTTCCGCATGGACATCGATGTGCCGCTGGTGGTGCCGGAGATCAACGCCGCGAGCTGCTGAAGCATCACGGCATCATCGCCAACCCGAATTGCGTGGCCATCGTCGCCGCCACTCCTCTGTGGCCGCTGCACCAGAAAAGGCGCATCAAGCGCATCGTCATGTCTACCTACCAGGCCGCCTCGGGCGCCGGCGCGGCGGCGATGGAGGAGCTGAGCGAGTCGACGCGCGCTTATCTCGAAGGCCGCCCGTTCACGCCCAAGGTGTTGCCGCATCCGTACGCATTCAACGTATTCAGCCACAACACCAAGGTGGACCCTGAGACCGGCTACAACGAGGAAGAAACCAAGGTCATGCAGGAGACGCGCAAGATTTTCGGCGTGCCGGACCTGCGTGTGACCGCTACCTGTGTGCGCGTTCCCGTCTTACGCGCACATTGCATTGCAATGAACATTGAATTCGAGGCGCCGCTGTCGCCGGCCGAGGCGCGCGCGATTCTGTCCAATGCCCCAGGCGTGCGGGTGGTGGACGAATTGGAACGAAACTACTTTCCGATGCCCGTGGACGCCAGCGGCAAGGACGAAGTGTTGGTTGGGCGCATCCGCAAGGATGTTAGCGATCCCACGGGGGCGACCCTTTCGCTTTTCGTGGCTGGCGATCAGCTGCGGAAGGGCGCAGCATTGAATGCCGTTCAGATCGCGGAACGACTCCTGGGTTAGGACGTCGTACCCGTTGGACACTTCAAGCGAGGCTGCCGTCATGAAACATGAAATCTCCCACGCTATTTCCCAGGGCGATCATGAATTCCGTACGGCGTTCGAAGCGGGGGCCATTGCCCCCGCGAACTTCAACCACCGCGCGCACGTGCGGCTGGCCTATGTCTACCTCGCCACCAACGACGTGGAGCGTGCCACCACGCTGATGCGCGGGGCGATCACTAACTACCTGCGACACCATGGGATTTCACCGACCAAGTACCACGAGACGCTGACGCAGGCGTGGATCCTCGCGGTGTTCCACTTCATGCATCGCACGAAGGAGGCGGACTCCGCCGATGACTTCATCGCGCGTACGCCCCTGCTGCTCGACAGCCGCATCATGATGACTCACTACAGCGCCGAGCGGCTGTTCTCGCAGCACGCGCGCCATGGGTTCATCGAGCCGGACCTGGATCCGATTCCGCGGCATCACGCCGCCTGAATTCAGAACGAGCGATGCTCCAGCTCGCGCGCGCCGAAGTACTGGCGCGTGACGTCACGCTCGAACAGCCCCTCGATCAGCAGCCGTTGCCGGACGATGTCCGGCGCCAGGTCGCGCATGACGCTGCTCATCGGGTCGTCAGGTCACGCGCGCTCACGCCAAGCCGCCGCGCCGCCGACAATACCGCGAGCACCGAAGCGGTCGCGATGTTCGAGTGCCGTCCGGCGCCGTAACGTATTCCGGCCACGCCATCCCGCGCGGCTTCCACGATGGCCAGCGCCGAAGCGTCCGCGCCGGCACGCAGCGCGCGTTCCTCGTAGTTGTCGATTCGAATCGGTAACGCCAGTGCGTTCACCGTCGCCGCGATCGGACCTGAGCCGATGCCACGCAGCACGCGGCGATTACCGGCGACCGTCATCTCGATCTCGATGCCCTGCTTGTCGCCCTCTTCGAAGAGATGATGCGCGTGATAGGCCATGTCGAGGTCGACGGCGAGGTAAGTGGACTCGAACAGCGCCCACAGCTGTTGCGAAGACATCTCGCCCTCGGCGGAATCCATGTGCCGCTGCACCAGCGCGCTGAACTCCACCTGCATGCGCCGCGGCATGATCACGCCGTAGTCCCGCTCAAGTAGATAGGCGATGCCGCCCTTGCCGGACTGGCTGTTGACGCGCACGATGCTGTCGTAGGTCCGGCCGAGATCCGCGGGATCCACGGGGATGTAAGGCACTTCCCAGATCGCGTCCTTCTTCTGGGCGGCGAACCCCTTGCGGATGGCGTCCTGGTGCGAGCCGGAAAACGAGGTGAATACCAGGTCGCCGATGTACGGGTGCCGAGGGTGAATGGGCAGGCGTGTGGCCTGCTCGACTTCACGTGCGATGGCATTGATGTCGGAGAAATCGAGCCCGGGGTGAATGCCCTGTGAGTAGAAGTTCAGCGCCAGCGTGACGAGATCCACGTTGCCCGATCGTTCACCGTTGCCGAACAAACAACCCTCGACGCGATCCGCGCCGGCGAGCAGGCCGAGCTCGGCCGCCGCCACGCCGGTGCCGCGGTCGTTGTGTGTGTGCAGGGAGACGGCAACATGTTCGCGTCGCTCCAGGCGCGTGGACATCCACTCGATCTGATCGGCGTAGATGTTGGGTGAGGCGTTCTCCACCGTCGTGGGTAGATTGATGATGATGGGTCGGCCGGGCCCTGCGTCCCAGGCGCGAATTGCCGTGTTGCAGGCTTCGAGCGAGACTTCGAGCTCGGTCATGCTGAAAGCTTCGGGCGAATATTCCAGCCCCCACTTCGTGCCGGGCAACCCGTCGGTGAGTTGCTTGACCAGCCCAACCTGCTTTTCGACCAATTGCATGACTTCGGGCACGGTCAGTCCGAACACCACGCGGCGCCACACGGGGGCCGTCGCGTTGTAGACGTGCACGATCGCACGGCGCGCACCTTTCACCGACTCCACGGTGCGGCGGATCAGCTCCTCGCGCGCCTGCGTCAGCACCATGATGGTGACGTCTTCGGGAATCAGGTTCTGTTCGATGAGGTCGCGGGCGGTGTGGAAATCCGTCTCGGAAGCGGACGGGAATCCGATTTCGATCTCCTTCAGGCCCACCGAGCACAGCATTCTGAACATGCGCTTCTTGGTTTCGCGGCTCATGGGCTCGAACAGCGCCTGGTTGCCGTCACGCAGATCCGTGCTGCACCAGACGGGCACTTTGGTCAGCGCGCGTGAGGGCCACTGCCGGTTGGGCAGATCGACGGGCGGGAACGGCCGATACTTTTTCGAAGGATCCTTCAACATGACTGCTTCTCTGCTGGACGGTGCACGCGAAACTTCTCCGCGTTCGTGGGCTGGGTCGGGTTTCCGTCTTGTGAGCGCCGACGGGTGGCGCGTGTGTGCGTTGCGGCTAGGCCGCAAGAAGCAGGAGCGAACGAAGCAGCGCCGGCGCCAATGCGCGGCACTTGCGGGAGATACCCGGCTGCTCGTTGCGATTCATGCGAAGCAAGCTACCACGGAGGCAGGCGGGCCCGTCAACTGTCCGCTTCAATTGTCTTGCGCGGCCTCTAGCAGCGCCACCATCAGCGCGTTCATGGGTGCCGGAATGCCGTGCTTGCGGCCCAGTCTGACTATTACGCCGTTCCGGGCGTCGTACTCCATGGGCCGGCCAGCCACGCGATCCGCGTGCATCGAATTGCCGGAATCCCGCGGGCTCCGCTGGATGCGCGCGACGATCTCATCGGGGATCGATTCTTCGAGCGTGGCGCCCTCCGCGCGCCCCACCGTGACGCATTCACGCACGATGTCGCGCATCAGCTCCGCGACCCCTTCGTTGTGAGAGATCCCATTGGGCTTCAGCAGCACGGCGCAGGGCGCGCCGGCGCTGTTGAGACACAATTTCTTCCACACCGCCGTCGTGAAGTCGCCGGTCTGCTGCGCATCGAAGTTGGCATGCGCGAACAGCGCCAGAAACGCCGCGCCGTTGTCCCCCTGCGGCACGACCAGGTGTGCCGGGCCGCGTTGCACCGTGCGTCCCGGTCCGAGGCGCTCCGCGGGCAGATCGATCATCACCGGCACGATGCGCTCGCGCGGGAAGTGCCGCTCAAAACGTTGCACGTGCTCGACGCCGTTCTGGATGACGGCGAGCCGCGTGCGCGGACCCGTGGCCTTGGGAAACCAGGACGTCGCGGCCTCACTGTCGTAGGCCTTGGTGGCCACCAGGATCCAATCCACCGGCTGTGCCTGGCTGGCATCCGTGAGCACGCGCGGCTTGGCGCGAATGACGCCGTTCGGCGTGGTGGTCTCGATGGAATCGAAGGCCGTGCGTGCCGCGACGGTCACCCGATGGCGATCATCCTGGCAAAGCCACGCCGTGAGTGTGGCGCCGATGGCGCCGGGACCAATCAGGAGTATCGAAGGCATGCATGCATGATGCCCAAAAAACAGGGCGCCGAAGCGCCCCGTTTTCTCGAGTCCCCTTTGCGGAGAGCTAGACCCAGTAGACGAAGATGAACAGCCCTAACCAGACCACGTCGACGAAGTGCCAGTACCAGGCCACGGCCTCGAACGCGAAGTGGCGCTGTGGCGTGAAATGGCCGTTCATGGTCCGCAGCCAGATACACACCAGCATGATGGCGCCGAGCGTCACGTGGAAGCCGTGGAAGCCCGTGAGCATGAAGAACGTCGAGCCATAGATGCCGGTGGAGAGCGTCAGGCCCAGCTCGCTGTAGGCATGGCCGTATTCCATGGCCTGCAGCGCGACGAACAGGAAGCCGAGCGCGAAGGTCAGGAACAGGAAGATGTTGAGCACGGCGCGGTTGCCGGCGCGCAGAGCGTGATGCGCGATGGTCACGGTGACGCCGGAGGTCAGCAGGATCAGCGTGTTGATGGCCGGCAGTCCGAAGGCCGGAATGATCTCGAAGGTGCCGGCATCGCGCGGGCCGAGCCTCGCGGGGCCGTTGGTGGGCCAGGCGTTCTCGAACAGCGGGTGCAGCAGCTCGTTGCCCATGACCTTGGTGCCTTCGCCACCCAGCCACGGCACCGACAGCACGCGTGCATAGAACAGCGCACCGAAGAAGGCGGCGAAGAACATCACCTCGGAGAAGATGAACCACATCATTCCCATGCGGAACGAGCGGTCCACATCCAGGCCGTAGATGCCGCTGTTGTTCTCCTTGATGACGTCACCGAACCAGCCGATGAACATGTACACCACGGCCGCGAAGCCCGGCACCATGGCCCAGGCGGGGCCCCAGTCATTGAGCAGGCAGATGACGCCCAGCAGCAGCGTGAAGAACGATGCCGAGGCGATGATGGGCCACTTGCTCGAGTGGGGGACGTAGTACTTGCCAGCTTGGGCGTGAGCGTCTGCCATGAAAGATCCCTGTTGCTAGTTCAGTGAGCCCACTCGCGTGAACTCGTCATAGAAAGTGTACGAAAGCGTGATGCGATCGACCCAGCGCGGAAGCGCCGGATCGACCACGAAGCGCACGGCCATGGGCCGCTGCTCGTTGACGGCGAATTTCTGCGGCGTGAAGCAGAAGCACTCGGTCTTGCGGAAATAGGCCGCGGCCTTGCCGGGCGCGATATTGGGCACGGCCTGCGCCACGGTTTCATGGCCCGTGAGGTTGTGCGCGAAGAATTCCGTCTCATACAGGCGCCCCGGATGCACCTGCATCGAGGCCACGGTCGGGTGGAATTTCCAGTTGCCCACGGACGGCAGTTCGGTGACGAAATCGATGGTGATGGTGCGCGAATCGTCGGGCTCTCCCACGGCGACGCGAGCCTCGGCCAGCGACTTCTGGTTGCCGAAGCCGGTGATGTCGCAGAGCACGTCGTAGAGCGGCACGAGCGCGAAGCCGAACGCGAAGCTGCCGAGCGCGAAGCCCAACAGCTTGAGCGTCAGCCGCTTGTTCTGGTCGCGTTGGTGCTCGGCGCCGGTCATGGGATCAGGCGCGCGCCACCGACATCGCGATGAACGCCACGTAGAACGACAGCGCCACGAGGCCGAGCAGGATCGCCGTGCGGCGCGCTTTCGCGCGACGCTCGTTGACCTGCTCCGGTGTCATCGAAGCCGTTTCGTTCGAAGAATGCACCATCAGTGCTCCACACCCCGCGCGACGACTTCACGCGACGGCGCATCGGTCCAGCTGTGGTACGGCGGCGGCGAGCTGAGCTCCCACTCGAGACCATGCGCGCCTTCCCAGGAACGCGCGCCGGACTTCTCGCCGCCTCTGACGCACTTCCAGACGATGTATGGGAAGAGCAGCTGCGCGAGTCCGAAGCCGAAAGCGCCCAGCGACGAGACCATGTTCCAGTCGGCGAACTGCGTGGCGTAGTCGGGGATGCGCCGCGGCATGCCGGCGAGTCCGAGGAAATGCTGCGGGAAAAACAGCACGTTCACGAAAATGGCCGACAGCCAGAAGTGCCACTTGCCCAGCTTCTCGTCGTACATCCTGCCGGTCCACTTCGGCAGCCAGTAATAGACGCCGCCCATGATGCCGAAGATGGCGCCGGGCACCAGCACGTAGTGGAAGTGCGCCACGACGAAGTAGGTGTCGTGATACTGGAAGTCGGCCGGCACCACCGCGAGCATCAGGCCGGAGAAGCCACCGATGCTGAACAGGAACAGGAACGCCAGCGCGAACAACATCGGCGTCTCGAAGGTCAGCGACCCCTTCCACATCGTCGCGGTCCAGTTGAACACCTTCACGCCAGTCGGAATCGCAATCATCATCGTGGACAGCGTGAAGAACAGCTGTCCGGCCAGCGGCATGCCCACGGTGAACATGTGGTGCGCCCAGACGATGAATGACAGGAACGCAATCGCGGCCGTGGCGTACACCATCGCGTCGTAGCCGAACAGCGGCTTGCGCGAGAAGGTCGGGATGATCTGCGAGATGATGCCGAAGGCCGGCAGGATCAGGATGTACACCTCGGGATGGCCGAAGAACCAGAAGATGTGCTGGAACATCACCGGGTCGCCGCCGCCCGAGGCCGAGAAAAAGCTGGTGCCGAAGAAGTGGTCGGTGAGCAGCATGGTCACGGCGCCCGCGAGCACCGGCATGGTGGCGATGAGCAGATAGGCGGTGATCAGCCAGCTCCAGCAGAACAGCGGCATGTTGAGCAGGCCCACGCCGGGCGCGCGCATGTTCATGATGGTCACGACCACGTTGATGGAGCCCAGGATCGAGCTCGCGCCCATCAGGTGGATCGCGAAGATGGCCATCGGGAAGCCGTCACCCGCCTGCAGCGACAGTGGCGGATACAGGGTCCAGCCGCCGGCCGGCGATCCGCCCGGCACGAACAGCGTGCCCAGCAGCAGCGTGAACGCGAACGGCAGGATCCAGAACGAGAAGTTGTTGAGGCGCGGCAGCGCCATGTCCGGCGCGCCCACCTGCATGGGGATCATCCAGTTCGCGAGGCCGGTCCAGGCCGGCATCACGGCGCCGAAGATCATGACCAGCGCGTGCATGGTGGTCATCTGGTTGAAGAACATCGGGTCGACCAGCTGCAGGCCGGGCTGGAAGAGCTCGGCGCGGATGATCATCGCCATCGCGCCGCCAACGAAGAACATCACGCAGGCGAAGACCAGGTACATCGTGCCGATGTCCTTGTGATTCGTCGCGTAAACCCAGCGGCGCCAGCCGTGGGCCGGACCGTGGTCGTGATGATCGTCGTGGGCGTGGTCGTCTGCGGTGTGTTCGTGTGCCATGTCTGACTTCTCTTCGAAAACTTACTGCTGGATGGCCGCGGCGGGAGCGGCGGAGGCAATGGTGCCCGGGGCATTCGGCGCGACTTCGGCGAGCTTCTGCTCGGCCTGCTTGGCGCGCAGCCAGGCGTCGTATTCGGCCGGCGACTTCACTTCGACCACGATGGGCATGAAGCCGTGGTCGCGGCCGCAGAGCTCGGCGCACTGGCCGCGGTAGGTGCCCACCTTGTCGGCTTCCACCTGCACCCAGATTTCATTGACGTAGCCCGGGATGGCGTCCTTCTTCATGCCGAAGTCCGGCACCCACCAGGCGTGGATGACGTCCTGCGCCGTGAGCAGGAAGCGGATCTTCTGGCCTGCCGGCACCACCAGCGGGTTGTCCACGTCGAGCAGGTAGTTAGGAACGGTTTCCGGATCGACGCCCGAGCCGAGCTGGCGCGCCATGTCGCTGTCGCGCTTGAGCGTCGAGAAGAAACTGACGTTCTCGCCGAGGTATTCGTACTCCCACTTCCACTGGTAGCCCGTGACCTTGATGTTGAGGTTCACGTTGCCCATGTCCTCGATCTCGATGAGCGTGCGGGCGATGGGCACCGCCATGAACACCAGGATGGCGATGGGGATCACGGTCCAGACGATTTCGACCTTGGTGCTGTGGACCAGCGTCTTGTCGGCTTCCGCGCCCTGCGATTTCCGGAACTTGATGATCGAGTAGATCATCGCGCCGAACACCACCACGGCGATGGCCACGCAGATCCACAGGATCAGCATGTGCAGGCTGTAGATCTTCTTGCTGAGGATGGTGACGCCCTCGGGCATGTTGAGCCCGCCCCAGTCGGCGTGCGCAACGGATGCCAGGACGGCGAACAGCGAGATTGCGGCGGCCTGTAATCCACGGCGCGCAGGACGATTCTTCATGTGAAAGCTCATCGATGACCTCAAGAAAACTGATCCGGTGAACCCGAACGCGGCAGTGCCGGCGATTGGTTCATACCGCCTATCAGCAGCTTCAATTCAGCTGCCAGGTGGCGGCGCTCCTCCTCTGTCAGAAACTTTCCTACCTCATGACCCCGGCCGTGCGACTCGATGACGAGCTGGCCGGGGTGGAGGGGCGATTTCGGGCGGCGGATTTTAACCTGTGCCCAGTGGCGCGGGAACACGACGCGCCGCGGTGCTCTTTGAGGAGTCTCGAGAATGACTTCGGTCTCCGTCACCTCGATGTGCTCGCGCTCGAAGCGTCTTGCCATATTCGTCTTCAGGGCCCATCCGAGCAGCACCATCTCGGCGCCCGCGAACGGCAGTACCGGCCAGTAGCCGAGCACCGTCGCGGCCCCGGCGATGCCAAACGTGGGCACGCACACGCTGGCAAAAAACAGCCGCGCTCCGCGCTCGCTCAACGAGCAATGCGGAGCCAGGTCGAAAGAGTGCGCTGCTTGCACGGGCCGCGACTATACCAGTCAATTTGCAGGGTTACTCAAGGGCTTACGAGCTTTTTGCCGGCCTCGTCTGCCCAGGTTGCATTGGGCTCCGACCTAGGGTTCGTCCCCATCGGAACCACGGCCAGCGGCGCCATCCCGAAGCGTGCGGACAAGGTGTCGACATTGGCATTCGCGAGCGGCATTTCGGATTGCAATTTGTTCGCGAACCAGCCCGCGAATTGCAGACCGCGCGCAAGCACCGCGTCGCGTGTCAGCAACGCGTGATTGAGACAGCCGAGTCGCAGGCCGACCACGAGCAACACCGGCAGCGCGAGTTTTTCCGCGACATCGGCCATGGTTTCGGTGGACGAAATCGGCGCCAGCCAGCCGCCCGCTCCTTCGGCGAGCACGACATCCGAGGCGGCCGCGAGCCGGCCATAGGCAGCGACGATGCGCTCGTGTCGAATGGTGACGCCATCGGCGCGCGCGGCGAGATGCGGCGAGGCCGCCGTCCTGAGCAGCCAGGGATTGACGTCCTCGTAGCTCGCCTGCACGTTGCTGGCGGCTAACAACTCCAGGGCGTCGTCATTGAACTCGCCTTCCGGAGTTTTCACCGTGCCGGCGGCCACCGGTTTCATGACGGCCACGCGCAGCCCGCGCGTCACCAGTGCGCGGGTCAGCGAAACGGCGACGAGTGTCTTGCCGACGCCGGTGTCCGTACCGGTGATGAAATAACTCATGAGCGGCGCCGGATCGCGCTGGGAGATATCAGCGCCTCGCCGGGAAAGCCTGCATTTCTCGGTGCGCGCCGCTCGCTGCCCCAGGCCGTGGCCTGGATGACTTCCCAGGTGGCCGGCAATTTCCCGTCGCGACGCATGGCCTCGTAGCTCTGGGTCATGGCCGCGAGGCGCCGCCGGCCGGTGAGTCCGCGCGCGCGACCCTGCGTCACATTGTGCGCGCCCATGGCCTTGAGCTCGCGCATCAGGCTGATGACGTCCGGGTAGCGCGCGACGATGCGGTCCACCACCAGCACCGGCTCCGCGAACTGCGCCTGCATCAACGCGCTGCCCAGCGCGTGCGCATCGAAGAAATGATTCACGTGATTGCTCGGGTCGGCGGCGGCCGCCCAGGCCTCGCGCAGCTCCGACAACGTGCCGGGACCAAAGGTGCTGAACAGCAGCAGGCCGCCCGGTTTCAGCACGCGCGCAATGTCGGCGAACACCGCGTCCAGGTCGTCGCACCACTGCAGCATCAGGTTGCTGAACACGAGATCGAAGGCGCCGTCCTTGAAAGGCAGTGCGTAGGCATCGGCGCGCACGCGCTCGAACCTGCGCAGCCAGCGTGATTGCTGTCGCGCGCGCTCGAGCATGCCGGGCGCGATGTCGGCGGCGACCACCGTCGCACGCGGGTAGCGGCGCTTCAGCGCGCGCGCACCGTGGCCGGTACCGGCGCCGAGATCCAGGATCGATTGCGGCGTGACTTCGAGCTCGTCGAGCCGCGCGAGCAACTCGCCGCGCACGCGGTCCTGCAGCGCCGCGACCGCGTCGTAGCTGGTGCTGGCGCGATCGAAGGCGCGCGTGATGGCGCGGCGATCGAGCCCGAAGATCTGGCGCGGATCGCGGCTATTCATGCCGCAGCGCCTGTGCCAAAGCATTTACAAGCGCATTCACCAGCGCGTCCACCTCTGCTTCCTCGTGGGCCGCCGACAGGGTGACGCGCAACCGCGCGGTGCCCGGCGGCACGGTGGGCGGGCGAATCGCCGTGACCAGAAACCCGCCTTGCTCCAGCTTCGCGCTGATGGCCAGCGCACGTGCCGCGTCACCGACGATGACCGGGACGATGGTGGTCGATGATTCGCTGCCCGCGTTGATGCCACGCTCGCGCAGACCCTGCTGGAATCTCCGCGACAGCGCGCAGGCTTTCTCGCGCCGCCAGGATTCGCGCTGACTGATGCGCAGCGCGGCGCGCGTGGCCGCGGCCACGGCCGGCGGCAGCGCCGTGGTGTAGATGTAAGTGCGCGATTTCTGCAGCAGGTATTCGATGAGATCCGCATCGCCCGCGACGAAGGCGCCAAAGCTGCCGAAGGCCTTGCCGAAAGTGCCGATGAGCACCGGCACGGCGTCGAGATCCAGGCCGAACTGCTCGCAACAGCCGCGACCGGTCTGGCCCACCACGCCCAGTCCATGGGCGTCGTCGACGATGAGCCAGGCATTGGCCTCGTGCGCCAGTTTCGCCAGTTGCGGCAGCGGCGCGAGGTCGCCGTCCATGCTGAACACGCCATCGGTTACCAGCAGGCGGGTCGCTTCCCGGGTTGCGGACAACAGCTCGGCGGCATGCGTGGCATCGCCATGCCGATAGCGCCGCAGGTCGGCCCCCGAGAGCCGGCAGCCATCGATCAATGACGCGTGATTGAGCTTGTCCGAGACAATGGCGGCGCTTTGATCCGCTAGCGCTCCAATCACGCCCAGATTGGCCATGTACCCGGTGGAAAAAACCAGCGCCCTGGGACGACCGACGAAGGCCGCCAGCTCCTGCTCCAACGCTTCGTGCTCGGGCCCGTGACCGCTCACCAGGTGCGAAGCACCGCTGCCCACGCCGTACTTCGAGGCGGCCTCGATGAATGCGCGCGTGACCTCGGCATGATCCTTGAGGCCGAGATAATCGTTGCTGCAGAAATTGATGAGGCCACCGACGCCCGTACGGCGCCGGCGCTGCAGATTCCGCTGCTCGAGATCGGCGAGCGCGGCCTTCAGCGCTGCCGCGTCGCGTTGCATGCCGCAGTGGGGCGCGCAGGCGCGTGGTCGTGAGCGCAGTCGGGCCCGTGCACGTGCTCGTGCGAATCGTTGCCATTCCTCAGCCCAGGCGGCACGAGCGGCTGTTGTTCTTGACGCTCCATGGGAGCGATGCCGAGACGCGTCATCAGCGCGCGATCACGCGCCACGTCGGGATTGCCCGTGGTCAGCAGTTTCTCGCCGTAGAAGATCGAGTTCGCGCCGGCCAGGAAACACAGCGCCTGCAGTTCGTCGTTCATGACTTCTCTGCCGGCGGACAACCGTACCGAGGCCTTGGGCATGACGATGCGAGCCACGGCAATACAGCGCACGAAGTCGAAGGGATCCACCGGCTCGGCACCCGCCAGCGGCGTGCCCGGCACGCGCACCAGGTTGTTGATGGGCACGCTCTCGGGATGCTGCGGAAGATTCGCGAGCGTCGCGAGCATGGAAGCGCGATCCCGCGTGGTCTCGCCCATGCCGACGATGCCACCGCAGCAGACATTCAATCCCGCCTCACGAACCGCCGCGAGCGTGTCGAGACGATCCTGGTAGGTGCGCGTGGTGATGATCTCGCCGTAGAACTCGGGCGAGGTGTCCACGTTGTGGTTGTAGTAGTCGAGCCCGGCGTCCTTGAGCTCGCGCGCCTGATCGGGCGAGAGCATTCCCAGAGTCGCGCAGGTCTCCATGCCCAGCGCGCGCACCTCGCGAACCATGGCGGCCACGGCTTCGACGTCGCGCTTCTTCGGTGAGCGCCAGGCAGCGCCCATGCAGAAGCGCGTCGCACCGGCGTCTTTGGCGGCCCGCGCACGCGTGCGAACTTCCTCGAGCGGGACCAGCTTCTCGCGTTCGAGCCCGGTCTCGTAGCGCACGCTCTGCGGGCAGTAGGCGCAGTCCTCGGGACAGGCACCGGTCTTGATCGACAGCAGCGTGCTCATCTGCACGGCGTTCGGCGAATGATTCGCGCGATGGGTTTCCTGGGCGCGGAACATCAGGTCTGCGAAGGGCAGCGCGAACAGCGCTTCGACCTCGGCGACGGTCCAGTCGTGGCGCAATGGGTCGGTCATCGGGCTCCCTTATCTATTGATTCACATCAGTTTTCGGGCTTTTCCCAGGCGGGCTGGCGGCCGAAACTCGCAGGGCATGTTCGGGACCGCGCAATCCATTGTCAACCGAATGCGGCGCCTGCGGTTGACGGCGCCTCGCCGGCTTTCGCGCCTCATCGCGGCCACCTTGTTTCCGCCGCGCTGCTGCCTGTGCGGCTTCCCGGGAGCCTCGCTGGACCTGGACCTCTGCGGCATCTGTCACGACGACCTGCCCCGGGCCGATGCCAGGCGCGACGCACTGATACCGCTGCGCTACGAACCGCCGGTCGACGAGCTGATCCGTCAATTGAAATACCAGGGCGTCATGGCGCATGCGCGCGTCCTCGGCGTGTTGCTGGCCGAGTGCGTGCTGGCGCGCGGCGCCCCACTTCCCAGGTTGTTAGTCCCGGTACCGCTGCATCGCAGACGCTGGCGCGAGCGTGGCTTCAACCAGGCCGCGGCGATTGCGCATCATGCCGGGCAGATGCTCGAGATCCCGGTGGCCCGGCACGCGCTGGCGCGCGTGCGCGATACACCATCGCAAACCGCGCTCGACGTGCCTGCGCGGCGTCGAAACGTGCGTGGCGCCTTTGCGGTGCGCGGCCGGCGCCAGCGAGAAAGGTTGTTGGCGGCCGGCCACGTAGCCATCGTCGACGACGTGATGACCACGGGCAGCACGGTGAATGAGCTGCGCAGCGTGCTGCTCGCCGCCGGAGTCAGGCGGGTGGAGGTGTGGGCGGTGGCTCGGGCCGAGTGAGTTCCCAGTACGACAGCGATAGAGCCACCACCTGGATCACCGTGAACACTGCGGTGAGCACCAGCAGGGCGCCGAATTCCACCCAGGTGGCGTCGTCGCGATACATCGCGTCGGCAATGCCGCGCAGGGCCCAGGGCAGAGCGCCGACCACGATCGCGAGTTTCCAGCCGTTGCTGCGCGTCGCCCGCCACGCGGCAATGGGATCGAAGCTCCGGTCGACGGCCAGCGCGGGAAACAACAGGCTGAGGCGCGCAATGGGCCACATCGCCAGGATCATCGCGCCCGTCATGAACCAGCCAGCGTCGATGGGCAGAGGGTTCGGCGATTCCCCGACGGTGGTGTAACGCGCGACTGGCAGCAGCGTCACATTGACGATGAACAGCACCAGCGAGAGGTAAGCCAGCCACAGGCCGATCACCGTACCCACGAAGCGACCCAGCCGCTTCAGTGCTGTCGAACTGAATTGCTGTTGCCCGGCAGCGTCTTCGATCAGGACCAGCCGATGAATGGAAACCGCCAGCCAGCTGAGTGCGATGCTGTAGATGAAGTAGAGAGTCCACTGCACCGGCCGGTTTTCGGACAGCCCAGCGACGTTCTGGGCCAGAGTGCAAGCGATCACGGCGAGAATGGGCAGGCCGGTGGCGCGTGCCAGCTCACGGCGATGGCGCCACGACAATGCGAATGCACCGAAGAGAATTCCGCGCAGCGGCAGACTTCGGCGCGGTGGCGTCGCTTCGCCGTCCACCGCTCAGGCCAGCCCGGCCTTCTTCAATGCTTCCAGCGGGGGGCCGTCGAATTTCTCGAGCGACACATTGCCCGTGTAACCGATGTCCTTCATGCCGACGGGCGTGGTGTAGAAACCGCCGGCGGTGAGATCGCGGAACTTCGCAAAAAATTTAGCCGCCGCGGCGAATGGCGGCGCCGCCTTGGCGGCCGAGCAGATGTCGTCGGCGATGGCGCTTTGCTGTTGCGCGTCGAGCGTGGAGAACGCCTTGCCGAAGCGCTTCTGTGCCTCCGCGTCGAGCCACACCAGCCCCGGAAGCACGATCTCGCGGTCGGCGCGCTGCTGCGGATAGGGCGCGCTGATCCACTCGTCGATGAAATCGACGACGCCGACGGAAGATGCGGACGGTGACATCTCATCCGCGGGAATGATCAGATCGCAGAGCACCGCGGTGGTGAGGCGCGCCTGCGCGCCCAGCGTCAGCGGCCACGGACCGCCCGCCTTCCATTCCTTTGTGAGCTCCGGATCGGTGCCGTAACCCGCCTGGCTGGCAGCGACGGCGCGCGCCAGCGGCTCGGGCGTGTCAGCGAAACTGCGCAGCGCAGGCACGGCCGCGGCGGCCGCGAACATCCACTTGATGGTGGTTCGGCGGTCCATCACAGCTCCTTCTTCTTCATGAGGTCCAGCATGCGATCCGACGCGCGCCAGGCCAGGGCCATGATGGTGAGCGTGGGATTCTTGTCGGCGTTCGAGCACAGCGTGGCGCCGTCGGTGATGAAGAGATTCTTCATGTCCCAGCACTGGCCAAAACTGTCGGTGACGGACTTCTTCGGATCGTTGCCCATCATGGCGCCGCCGACTTCGTGAATGATCACGCCGCCCTGCTTGATGGCCTTTTCGCCGGGCTGCGGTTGCGAAGCAGTCTTTCCACCCATGGCCTGGATGATGTCGGCCGCGACTTTCTGCATGTGCGCCGCCTGGCCGATCTCGTGTGACGACCACTTCCAGTGGAAGCGCAGCACCGGAATGCCGAACTTGTCTTTCACCTTGGGATCGAGCTCGGCAAAGGAGTCGTCGTTCGGAATCATCTCGCCGCGGCCCGAGAAGTACACGAAGGAGCCGTAGTAGCGCCGCGCATCCTCCTTGAACTTGCGTCCGTAGGTGCCGCCGTTCAACCACTCGAGCCCGGAAGCCGTGCCCATGTCGGGCATGCGCCGCCCGCCGCCGAACTCGAAGTGATAGCCGCGCGCGAAATCCAGCTTTCCGGCGAGCTGCTGCTTGTACAGCCACCACGGCGAGTACATGTGGCCGAAATCGGCGCCATCCTCGTTGTGCAGCGGCATGTTCTCGAGCAACGGGACCTGGCCACCGATGCCGGCACCCACCGTGTCCATGATGTACTTGCCGACCTTGCCGCTGGAATTCGCCACACCCGAGTTCAGCAGGATGCGCACCGACTCGAGCGCACTGGCGGCCAGCACCACCACGCGCGCCTTCACGCGGTGTTCGGCGCCGGTCTTGCGATCGATGTAGACGACGCCCTCGGCGCGGCCGTCCTTGCGCTTGGTCACCGCGCGCACCATGGCGTCGGTGACGATGTCCAGGTTGCCGGTGTCCAGCGCCGGCGGCAGGTGCACCGTGGTCGACTGGTAGTTAGCCCGGATCGAGCAGCCGCGGCCGCAGGGCGTGGCCCAGAAGCAGGCGCTGCGCTTCTGCATGTCCGCGGCAAGGATGGCCTGCGCCTTGGCATTGCCGGGATGCAGCAGTTTCGGCAGGCGCGTGTGATCGAGCCGCGTGGTCATCACGGCGCGGTGCATGGGGATCACCGGCACGCCGACCTTCGCGGCGCGTTGTCTGACCAGCAGGTCGCTGACGCGCGGCTTGGGCGGCGGCAGCAGCACGCCGGCCGAAGACCGCGGCGTGTTCTCCAGGTCGTCGTCGCCGCCGTACACGCCGATGAGCATCTCGACCTTGTCGTAGTAGGGCGCGAGATCGGCGTAGTCCATGGGCCAGTCGAAGCCCAGCCCGTCGCGGGTGTGCGGTTTGAAGTCGTAGGTTCCGTTGCGCAGGCTGATGCGGCCCCAGTGATTGGTGCGACCGCCTAGCATCCTGGCGCGCCACCAGCTGGAACTGGCGCGCGGGGTCGTCGGAGGCGCTGGTGTAGGGCTCGCCCGGCACCTGCCAGCCGCCGTCGATGGTCGCGTCCCAGAAACCGAAGGGCTTCTCGGGCGTGCCGGCACCGCGCAGCGGCGCCTCGGCATTGACCTGCATCATCGGCGTTTCGGTGGCGGGCTCGTAGTGCCTGCCGGCCTCGAGCATGAGCACCCGCGCCCCGTCCATGGTCAGGGTGTAGGCCGTCTGGCCGCCGCCGGCGCCGGAGCCCACGACGATTACGTCATATGTGTTCTTGTCCGCGTCCGCGCTGCTGATGAATGGCATGCGGGCGATTGTAGGTTCGGTGCCGCGCCGAGTCATAGTCGCAAGCTATGTCCCCGTCGGATACGCTCCCGCGCAATCAATACCGACCGGCCCCGGGCCCGGCCACACCTCACGTGAGTGCGTTCACCCTCAATCGTCGAAAGCTGCTGCAGGGCGCCGCGGCCGCGGCATTGCCGTTTGCGCTGCCGGGCTGCGCCGATAAGACAGACGGCGGAAGCGAGCCGTTGATCGTCGGTGGGCTGCCCGTGACCTGCAACCTGACGCTGCCCGTGGCTTGCGTGGGCAAGGAAGCCAGCCTCAAGGCCGGCGCTGCGTCCAACGACTTCAGGTTCGAGTACAACAAGTATTCCGGCTGGCCCGAGATCAAGGAATCGCTGATGGCCGGCCGCATCCAGGCCGGCTACATGCTGGCGCCGTTGGTGATGGATCTCGCCGACAAGAAGATTCCGGTGAAGGTCGTCTCGCTCGGCCACCGCTCCGGCGCCGTGATCATGGTGCGCACCGAGTCGCCCTACGAGCAATTTTCTCAGCTGCGCGGCAAGCGCATCGCCATCCCGAGTCGCTTCGCGGTCGACTTCCTGTTCCTGCGCAAGCTGCTGGCACTCGAAAACATGACGCCGGCCGACATCGAGATCATCGAGATGCCGCCCCCCGACATGCCGGCGGCGTTGTATGCCGACGCCGTCGATGCCTACTGCACCGGCGAGCCCTTTGGCGCGGCGGCGCAACGCGCGGGTTACGCGCGCGTGCTGCGCATGACGCGCGACCACTGGCGCAACTACATCTGCTGCGTGCTGACGGTGCGGCAGGAGTTGATAGACGAGAAGCGGCCGATGGTCCAGGACCTCGTGAACCAGATCCAGGGCGCGGGATTGTGGCTGGACCAGACGCCTGAAAATCGCACGAAGGCCGTGCAGATCGCCGCGGGCAAGAATTTCTTCAACCAGGATCCGAAGATCCTGCAGTTCGTGATGGATAATCCCACCGACCGCGTGACCTACGGCGACCTGCGCATGATTCGCGAGGAATTCGAGGATCTCATGCAGCTTTCCATCGAGGCCGGCACGATCAAGCATCCGATCCCGTACGAAAAGTACATCGACGACAGTTTCGTGCGCGCCACGAAAGCCGCGCCCATCCCGTTATGATCCGCCGGACCTTGCTTGCGATGTTGTTAGGCACGGCGCTCGCGGCGGGCGGCCGAGCCGCCACGGCTCTCACCGCCCAGCGATCTCTTCAAGGCAGGAACGCTGTCGCCGGTGATGCCGGCGCCGGAGTTGGCGCTTGCCGGCTCCGACGGCAAGCCATTCTCGATCGCGCGGTTTCGCGGCAAGGTGGTGCTGCTGGCTTTCGGCTTCAGCAACTGCGGCGAGGTCTGCCCGATCACGCTGGCCACGCTCGCCGCGCCCGCAAGAAGCTCGGCGCCGAGGCCGCCGACGTCCAGGTGGCGTACGTCACGGTGGATCCCGAGCGCGACACGGCCGCGCAGATGAAGAAGTTCCTCGGCAGCTTTCGATGCCAGCTTCGTGGGCGGCGTGGGCACGCGCGCGCAGCTCGAAGCCGCGCTACGAGAGCTATGGCATATCGGTCAAGCAAGGTCACGAACCCCGACGGCAGCTACACGCATCGGCCATTCGTCGTCCATCTACATGATCGATCGCGCAGGCGGCTTGCGCGCCGTCATGCCCTACGGCCACCCCGTCGACGATTTCGTGCATGACCTCAAGATCCTGTTGCAGTTCTCATGACGCGGCGAGGCTGGATCCTGTGCGCGCCGTTGATCGGCGCGGTGCTCGCCGGACTCGGCTGGGCGGGCTTCGCGCCCATCGAAGTGGGTTCACGCGAGGAGCTGTTCGAAATTCCGAAGGGCACGTACGCGCGCCGGCGGGCGGGCGACCTGGTCGAGATCCTGCCGGACCGGATTCGGCTGACCGTCGGGCTCAACGACGTGCTGCTGATCCGCAATTTCGATGACGTGCCGCAGACCTTCGGGCCGGCCATCATGATGCCGGGCCAGAGCTTCCGGCTGCCGTTCGAGCGCGCCGCCAGTTATCAATTCATCTGTACCGCGCATGCCAGCGGGCAGTTGACCGTCGATCGTGGAACCCGAGCCCGAGACGCCGTGGGCGACGCATTCACTGGCGCACGCGCGAGTGGTGGGAGAACCGTAGGAAATGAAATCGATGAAGAATTCGCTGCCGTCGCTGCTCGTGCTCGCGGCGGTGGTCGCGCTCTGGTGGGCGAGCGTGGTGCTCACGAAAAGCGTGATCTTCCCGACGCCCTGGCAGGTGGTCACGGGCACGCTGGAGCTGGCGCGCGACGGCACGCTCTGGGAACACATCGGCGCCTCGCTGTTGCGCGTCGGCGCGGGCTTCGGCATCGCGGTGCTGTTCGCCATTCCGCTGGGCCTGTGGATGGGCCGGGTGCGCGGCGCCTTCGTCACGCTCAATCCGCTGTTCCAGATCCTGCGGCCCATCTCGCCCATCGCCTGGATCCCGATCGCCATCCTGTGGTTCGGCGTGGGCAATGCCTCGCCTATCTACCTCATCTTCATCGCCTCGGTGTTCCCGATGATCGTGCAGACCACGGTGGGCGTGCACACCATCGAGAAGCGCTACCTGCGCGCCGCGGAGAACTTCGGCGTGCCGCGCGAGAAGCTGTTCCGCAGGTGGTATTCCCGGCGACGCTGCCGGAGATCATCGTCGGCATGCGCATCGGCCTGGGGGTCGCCTGGCTGGTGGTGGTGGCCGCCGAGATGATCGCGCTGCGCTCGGGCCTGGGATACATGATCATCGACTCGCGCAATGCCGGTAACCGCTACGACCTCGTGATCGCGGGCATGATCATCATCGGGCTCATCGGACTGATGCTCGACGGCATCATGCGGTTGCTCGAAAGCATGAAGGTCGTGCGGTGGCGCTATGTTCATTAAGAACAAGATTCACGTTCAGGACATCCGCAAGGGATTTCCCATCGGACAAGGGCCGGCTCGAGGTCATCGACAGACCTCGACTTCGAGGTGGGCGACGGCGAGTTCGTGGCCATCGTCGGCCCCTCGGGCTGCGGCAAGACCACGCTGATGAACATCATCGCGGGCTTCCTGGCGCCGGATTCGGGCGCCGTGCTCGTGGATGGCAAGCCGCGTTCGCAGCCGAATTCAAAGGGCATCCTGATCACGCAGCAGGGCTCGGTGTTCCCATGGCTCACGGTGCGGCAGAACCTGTTGTTCGGCCTGCCCGAAGAAATGCCGAATCGCGAAGAGCTGGCGATGGACTACGCCGAGCTGGTCGGCCTCAAGGGCTTCGAAAACAACTACCCGCACGAACTGTCGGGCGGCATGCTGAAACGCGCGGAGATCGCGCGCGCGCTGGTGGTGAAGCCCGAGATCCTCTACATGGATGAGCCGTTCTCGGCGCTGGATGCGCTGATGAGCCTGCGCATGCAGAACGAGCTGCTGCGCATCCTGACCATCGAAAAGCACACCGTCATGCTGATCACGCACGACGTGGAGGAAGCCATCCACCTGGCGGATCGCATCCTGGTGCTGAGTCCGCGCCCGACGCGCATCCAGGCGTCGTTCGACGTGCCCGTTCCGCATCCGCGCCGCGTGTCGAGCCCCGAGGCGCAGGCGCTGCGCGTGGCGATCCTCAAGGAGCTGGGCGTCGCCGAGACGGTGTGAGGCGCGGCGGCGACGAACGGTCTAACTACCGCCGCGCGCGCACCGGCCGCGCGGACCGTGTCCGCCGGCAGGGCACTGCCTGTCGCCGGGGACCGGCAGCGCGGACAGCGCGTTCGGTGACCGGGCAAGTACATCCAATTAATCATCCGAAGTAGCGTCGCCGGCCCGTGGTCGCGTAAGCCGCATGGCCGGAAGCGTCAATCTGACGCAGTCGCTCGTGCAGAAGACTCGGCTCGTCCATCGTGCGCGGCGAGTTGCCCGGCGGGCAAACCGCTGCCCATCGAAGCCGAGCTCGGCAAGAAATTCGGCGCCAGCCGCACCGTGATGCGCGAGGCCGTGAAGATCCTGTCCACCAAGGGACTCATCGGCCAGCGTCCGCGCGTCGGCACTTACGTGCATCCCGAAGAAAAGTGGGACCTGCTGGATGCCGAGGTGCTCACCTGGATCCTCGACCGGCACTTCTCGCACAGCCTGGTGCGCGAATTCCTCGAGGTGCGCATCGGCATCGAACCGGCGGCCGCGGCGCTGGCCGCGGTCAATGCCACCAGCGCGGACAAGGAGCTGCTCAAGCAGAAGCTCGAAAAGATGCAGCGGCGCGATCAACGGCCATTTCGACCCGGTGCACGCGGACATCGCAGTTCCACGCCACCATCCTCGAGATCAGCCACAACCGTTTCTATCACCAGCTCACGCCGATCGTTGAAACCGCGCTGCGGTTTTCCATTCGCGTGACCAACAAGGCCAAGGGCGCGCTGGCGGACTACGACGCGCACGAAAAGATTTACCGCGCCATCAAGAACGGCAATCCCGAGGCCGCGGCGCGCGCCTGTCGCGCGCTGATCCAGGAATCGCTCGCGTTGGTTACCGGTCAGTCACGCGCGTCGGCCTGAACCCGGCTACTTCGCCGGAAGCATCTTCTCCACGGCCAGCCATCGACCAACTGCCGCCCCGGCCGCGTCGGCCTTGTTGCACGCACGACAGGCCCCATGCCGTCAGCATGGCCAGCAGTGAAACCGCGCGGCTCATCACCACCACATGATGTATAGGCAGGCCAGGATCGCGATGATGATCGCCGCGGAAATGTTGAAGCCCGTGCCGGTGGAGAAATCCACGTTCTTGATGTCGACGCGTAGTGCCGTCGCGCGCGGCGCCGATGCCAGGGAGATCACCACCGCGATGACCATGCCGGCCACGAAGCACCAGCCCACGCGATTCATGAACGGGTAGTCAGGCAGCCAGATGCGGAAAGCTGCCGACATGAGCACCGTCACCAGCGCGGCGATCATCGCGGCGGTGGCCGTCGTGCGCTCCCAGAACATTCCGAGCAGGAAAATCACGCAGATGCCGGGGGTGAAGAAGCCCGTGAATTCCTGGATGTACTGGAAGGCCTGGTGGAAGCTGCCGAGGAAGGGCTTGCGATGACGATCGCGACGACGACCGAAACCACGGCGGCGATGCGGCCGATGGCACCAGTTCGTTTGCGCGGTCTTCGGCCGGCCGCGCGGTACAGATCCATCGTGAAGATGGTGGCGATCGAATTGATCTTGGATCCCGCGAAGCGACGACCGCCGCGACCAGCGCCGCGAATACCAGGCCCAGGATGCCGGTGGGCAACATGCCATGAGATGCGGGTAAGCTTGTCCGGACGCGCAGGCCGGGCACCAGCACCAGTGCCGCGATGCCGGGTAGCACGATGATCACCGGCATCAGCAGCTTGAGGAAGGCCGCGAGCACGATGCCTTTCTGGGCTTCGTTCACGCTCTTGGCCGCCAGGCCGCGCTGGATGATGTATTGATTGAAGCCCCAGTACGAGATGTTCATCACCCACATGCCGCCGAAAAACACCGAGAGGCCCGGCAGATCTTTGTAGTGGGGATTGTCCCGCGAGAGGATCATGTCGAACTTCTCGGGGAATTCCGTGGTGAGCTTTGGAAGCCGGCGACCACGCCCGCGCCGCCGCCGATGTCGAGCGAGATCTAGCTGATGAGATTCCGCCGAGTACCAGCAGCGAGACCTGAATGATGTCGGTCAGTGCCACGGCCTTGAGACCGCCGTAGAGCGCGTACGCAGCGCGAACAATCCGAGCGCCGATGAAGGCGATCTGGATGTCGATGCCGGTGACGGTGTTCACCGCGGTGAGCCGAGCCAGAGGATCGAGGTGAGGTTCACGAACATGTACACGCCGAGCCAGAAGATGGCCATGACGTTGCGGACGCTGGGCTGTAACGCTTCTCGAGGAATTCCGGCATGGTGTAGATGCCGTTCTTGAGGAAGACCGGCAGGATCCATTTGCCGACGATGATGAGTGTGAGCGCCGCCATCCATTCGTACGAGGCGATGGCCATGCCCATGACGTAGCCCGATCCGGACATGCCGATGATCTGTTCGGCGGAGATGTTGGCGGCGATCAGCGAGGTGCCGATGGCCCACCAGGGAAGGGCTCGGCTCGCGAGGAAATAGTCCTGTGCGTCTTTCTTGTGCTCGCCTTTCTCGCGCGAAACCCACTGGGCGAGCATAAAGATGCCGATCGCGTAGATCACCAGGATTGCGATATCCAGAGTTGCCAGATTCACGTCGTACCCCCCTCGTGGCGTGTTCGAACGCCTGTTTTCTATTTCGTCGCCTGGCGCAGCGCCTCGACCAGTCCGCGGGCGCGCGTTTCGATTTGCGCGAGTGTATACGCGGGTGTGAAAAGTTCGCTGCCAAATCCGAAGCCATCGGCGCCTGACGCAAGCCATTCGGCGATGTCCTGCGCGCCAATGCCGCCAACCGGAAAGACGCGCACGTGTCGCGGCAGCACGGATTTCAGCGCCTTCAGATGTCTCGGGCCGTAGCTAGCAGCCGGGAACAACTTGAGCTCCGTGGCGCCGGCACCGAGCGCCGTGAATGCCTCGGTCGCGGTAGCGAACCAGGCAGCATGCGCATGCCGAGATCGAGCGCACGGCGGATGACGGCGGGCTCGCAGTTGGGCGCGACCACCAGGCGCCCGCCGGCGCCGTGCACCCTATCTACCTCGGCCGGGGTGAGCACCGTTCCGGCACCGACCAGGCAATCGGCGGAGTACGCCTCCGAGAGTAGTTTGATGGTCTGGAACGGCTCCGGGGATTCCAGCGGCACTTCCATGATGCGGAACCCGGCGGCCACGACAGCGCACCGTTTCCGGAGCACGCTCGGCGTCAGTCCGCGTAGGATGGCGACCAGCGCCGGCGCCCTGCCCTCAGCTTGCGGCACGTTGCGCAGTCTCTATGAATAACCGATGAATCTCGCCGAGGCCCGCCAGCGAAGCCGAGCCGCCGTCGATGACCTGGGCGCCGAGCCCGAAGATCTCGAGCGCGCTCGAATACGCGCGCACCAGCTCGGGAGCGCCGATCAGGCGGACCTTTGCGCCCGAAGCTTCCGCGGCGAACAGCCTCGCGGCCCCGGCCACGTCGCTGCCGATCAACAGGCCCGACAGGTAGCTGGAGGCATGCGCTTCCGGCATTTCTCCCAGCAGGCGCCGGCTGCGCACCTCGAACATCCGGTGGAGCAGCTCGACCTGCGGCAACTCGCGTACGCGCGCCAGTGCCGCCTTGAAACGGACTCGTTCAGTTCGCGCGCGCCGGCCGCGTCGCCCACCATCACGCTGTGCCGGCTGAGGAGCTCGAACAGCTCACCGGCCGGCGCGGTGAGAAATTCCACGATGGCGCCGTCGCGCACCACCACCCACTTGGTATGCGTGCCGGGCATACAGAGCAGGTGCGCGCCACGGCGCAGCGCAGGCTCCAGGGACATCGCGCCCAGGATCTGGGTTTCCTCGCCGCGCATCACATCGGGCGCGCCGAGCCGGTTGCGGCAGCTGACGCCGGGTACGATGCGCACCGCGCCGCCGCGCAGGCTCAGGCTCGCGGCCGCGAGACGCTGCGGATCCGCGGGTGCCGCCAGATAGGGCGCCTGCACCCAGCCGATGCTCGATCCGACCATGCCGCACAACACCACCGGCAGCGGCCCTGCCTCGGCACGCCACGCCGAAGTTTCGGTGTCGAGCACCTGCTCGTGTTCGCCACGCGCGGCCGCGGCCCCGCGCGCCTCGCGGGTTTCGAGCACGTTGTTAGCCGCATCGCACAGATAGAGCCGCAATCGGCTCGTGCCCCAGTCGCCCAGGATGTGTGCCGGGGTTTTATGAAAACGCGTCATGCCCAGTGAGATTCCTTCCGGTGGCCGCGATGTTGCCCACTTCGTGCATGGGCGTCTGGCACGTGCGCGTGCGTGTTGTGCATAGGTCCATACACGTTTCGCACGCATTCAGCCTGCCCGGCCTTGATACTATTAAAAGCACCAAGACGAGGGTGGAAAAAAATGCGACGACTGCGCGTGGGTCTGGTGGGTGTCGGCAAGATCGCGCGCGACCAGCACATTCCCGTGTTGCGTGCCAGCACGCAGTTCGAGCTGGTGGCCGCCGCCAGTCGCAACGCGCGTGTTGAGCGGCCTGGCCGAAGCTGCCCAGATCTCGCATCCGTGCTAGCGTTCGACGTTTCCGGGGGCCCGATCATAGTCGCCATCTGCACGCCGCCGCAAGCGCACTTCGGCGCTGCCGTGCTGGCGCTGAGATGCCGGGCAAACACGTGCTGCTGGAAAAACCGCCCGGCCTGCGCACGACGCGCGAGATCGCGCTGCTAGGCGGCGCAGGCAAAAAGAACGTGGGCGCACTTCTGCTGTTCCAGACCTGGCATTCGCGTTTCGCCGCGGGGGTCGCGCCGGCGCGGGCATGGCTGGCGACGCACGCCGCTCAAGAGAGCGCGAGCGTGGTCTGGAAGGAAGAGCGTGCGCGTGTGGCATCCCGGCCAGCAATGGATCTGGGCGCCGGAGAGCTACGGCGTCCTTGTCGATCCCGGCATCAACGCGCTGTCGATTCTCACGGAAATCCTGGCGCAGGAGGTGCTGGTGGCCTCGGCGCATCTGGAGTTCGCCGCAAATCGCACAGCGCCGATTGCCGTCGAACTGCAGATGCGAACCGAAGACGGGATCCCCATCGCGGCGCAATCAGAACTCCGGCATACCGGCGTACAGACCTGGGACATCGATCTCGTGACCGACAGTGGGAAGTCTCAAGCTTTACGATCGGCGGCGGCCAGCTGTCCATCGACGGTGCCGCGCACGAACCGGCCGAGCTGCGCGGCGAATACGTGCGCCTGTACGGACGCCCAGGTGGATAGATGTGCATCTTCGCGCAACTCGGCAGTAAAACTCTCACACCGATGCAGCTCATTACACACGCGTTGCCTGGTCGGCGAACGCGAGATGGTGGAGCCTTTAATAGATTCACCGTGCGGCTGATTGCCGGTTCCATCTACCGAACTTCGGTCACACGCCGGGCAGCAACCCGTATTGCAGCAGGATCATGGTCGCCGATCCACAGTGGCTCACCGCCCGTCACACCGAGGTCGAAGTCCGACGCAACCTCTCCCGGCTCCTGTCCGGCCGTCAGCTCGATTCGGCCCGTCGCCAGTTCGCGGTCGACTGGGATCGATGCGACGTGATCGAGCTCGACGCGACGACCTGCCGGCTCGCCGCCGAGATCGCCGAGGTCACGGGGGCTCGCTCGCTCGATGCACTCCACCTCGGGGCAGCGAGCCGGGTCGGCGCCGGACCGATGGGGTTCTTCACGTACGACCTGCGGCAGGCGCAGATCGCGAGGACGCTCGGCTGGGACGTGCGTGGCGCTTGATCCGGCCCTCAGGCACCCATCGGGTGCCAGACGGTCTTGCTCTCCGTCATCTCGCCCGTGATCGTGGCTCACGCTGCGTCCCTGAGCCCGTGTGACGCTCCCTAAGCCCAGTCCAGGGTGTCTTCCCCTGAATGGACCGAGCCGGGTTCGACGGTCGGCCTCGAGTTCGTCTGCGTCGAGTTCATCTGAGTGATGCAGGACGATATCGATGAGCGCCTCGCGCGAGGAAGCCCTCGAGGAAGCCCTGAGGCCAATCCTCAGCGCGAACAGGAGTGCCGGGGTGCCGCGCCGGACACCGCCTCGTCGAACGATCCTCAGCACGTCTGCATGCACGTGCTCGATCAAGTGGCCAGCTTCTTCATCCGTGGGGGCCTCACGTGCAGAGAAGGCCGGCCCAGCGATTCGACGAAGGCTGTCTCCTCGACGGCAGCGGATGACGACGATGCCACTCGAGGAGCATCGCGGCTTCGACCCCGGCGCGATCGCGAACTTCACCCTCATCAGACGTCAGGTCGGCATGGAGCGCTTCGAGCGCCGCGGCATACGTCTGATGGCCGGGCGAACTCATGCGCCCATCGGGTGCCAGACGGTCTTGCTCTCGGTGAACGCCGTGATCTCGTAGGGGCTCTGCGCCGCACCGTCGAACGGGTCGACGTCAGGCGCGCGATGCACCCGCTTCACGTTGTCGGCGGCCGCCCGCTCGGTGTCGGTGCGCAGCTCATCGGGCACGCCGGTGACGTCGAGCCCGTTCACGTCCATGTGGCTCGCGAGCCATGGCACCAGCTCCGCCGTGCGGCCCGTGAGGATGTTCACCACGCCGCCCGGCACGTCGCTCGTCGCGAGCACCTCGGCGAGGGAGACGGCCGGCAGCGGCGAGGGCTCGCTCGCGATGACGACCGCGGTGTTGCCGCTCACGATCGCGGGCGCGAGACGGGAGACGAGCCCCAGCAGCGCCTGGTCGCCGGGCGCGACGACGCCGACCACGCCGGTCGGCTCGGGCAGCGTGAAGTTGAAGTACGGCCCCGCCACGGGGTTCGTCGCGCCGACCACCTGGGCGAGCTTATCGGCCCACCCCGCGTACCAGACCCACCGGTCGATCGAGGCGCTCACGCCGCGGGCGGGGTCTGCCGCGCCGGCGTCGGCGAGCTCGGCCTCGAACTGGGCGCGGCGGCCTTCCATCATCTCGGCCACGCGATAGAGGATCTGTCCTCGCAGGTACGCGGTTGCCCCCGACCATGCGGGGAACGCGCCGCGGGCGGCGACCACGGCTTCCCGCAGGTCCTTGCGCGAGGCCTGCGCGACCTGGGCGAGCGGCTTCCCGTCGTGCGCGGTCACCTCGTAGGAACGGCCGCTCTCGCTGCGCGGGAACGCGCCGCCGATGTACAGCTTCGCGGTGCGGCGGACCTCGACGCGGCCGGTCATCGCGCGCCCCCGTCGAACGAGAGGTAGGGCTCGAGGCCGTGCAGGCCGCCTTCGCGGCCGAAGCCGCTCTCCTTGTATCCGCCGAACGGTGAGGTGGGGTCGAAGCGGTTGAACGTGTTCGCCCACACGACGCCGGCCCGCAGACGCTCGGCCATGTGCAGGATGCGCGAGCCCTTCTCGGTCCAGATGCCGGCCGACAGACCCGTAGGGCGTGTTGTTCGCCTTCTCGATGGCCTCGTCGACCGTGCGGAAGGTGAGGATCGACAGCACCGGGCCGAAGATCTCCTCGCGCGCGATGCGGTGCGATTGCGAGACACCGGTGAACAACGTGGGGCGGAACCAGAACCCGCGCTCGGGCAGGGCGCACTCGGGCTGGTAGATCTGCGCGCCTTCCTCGACGCCCGAGGCGACGAGCTCCTCGATCTTGGTGAGCTGGGCCTGCGAGTTGATCGCGCCGACGTCGGTGTTCTTGTCGAGCGGGTCGCCCACGCGCAGCGTCTGCAGGCGATCCTTCAGCTTGTCGAGCAGCACGTCGAACAGCGGCTCCTGCACGAGCAGTCGCGAGCCGGCGCAGCACACGTGCCCCTGGTTGAAGAAGATGCCGTTGACCACGCCCTCGACGGCCTGGTCGAGCGGCGCATCCTCGAACACGATGTTCGCCGCCTTGCCGCCGAGCTCGAGGGTCAGGCGCGTGTCGCTGCCCGCGAGCGAGCGCTGGATCGCCTTGCCCACCTCGGTCGACCCGGTGAACGCGATCTTGTCGACGGGCGCCTCGACGAGCGCGGCGCCGGTCTCCCCCGCCCCAGTCACGATGTTCACGACGCCCGGGGGCAGCTCGGCTTCCTGCATCACGGTCGCGAGCAGCAGCGCCGTGAGCGGCGTGGTTTCGGCCGGCTTCAGGACCACGGTGTTGCCGGTCGCGAGGGCCGGGGCGAGCTTCCACGCTGCCATCAGCAACGGGAAGTTCCACGGGATGATCTGGCCCGCCACGCCCACCGGTCTCGGGGTGCCTCGCCCGGGGAACGCGTACTCGAGCTTGTCGGCCCACCCCGCGTAGTAGAAGAAGTGCGCCGCGGCGAGCGGCACGTCGACGTCGCGCGATTCCTTGATCGGCTTGCCGCCGTTCATCGTCTCGAGCACGGCGAACTGGCGGGCGCGTTCCTGCAACTGCCGTGCGATGCGGAAGACGTACTTCGCCCGCTCGGCGGGCGCGAGGCCCTGCCAGGCGGGCGCGGCGTCGCGGGCGGCATCGACCGCGCGCGCGACATCGGCTGCGTCGGCCTCGGCCACATCGGCGAGCGGTTCCTCGGTCGAGGGGCTGATCGTGGGCAGCCACCGTCCGCTCTTCGGCTCGACGAACTCCCCGCCGATGAACAGGCCGTATCGGTCCTCGAGCCGCACGACATCGGTGGACTCGGGCGCGCTCGCGTACTCCCACAGCGGCGCTTCGCCGGGTCGCTCGATCGCGTCGCTCACTCGCCGCCTCGTTCCGTCAGTCGATCGTGAAGTAGTCCGGTCCAGCGTAGTGCCCGGTGCGTTCCTTCTCGAGCTGCATCAAGACGTCGTTCAGCAGGCTCGATGCCCCGATGCGGAATCGTTCGGGCGTCAACCAGTCCATGCCGAGCGTCTCGTACAGCACCACCAGGAACTGGATCGCCTGCTTCGAACGGCGCACGCCGCCCGCGACCTTCACGCCGACGGCCCGGCCAGTCTGCGCATGGAAGTCGCGCGCAGCTTCCATCATGCAGAGGGCGTTGGGCAGGGTCGCGTTCACGCCGATCTTGCCCGTGGAGGTCTTGATGAAGTCGGCGCCCGCCGCCATCGCGAGCATCGAGGCCTGGCGGATGCGGTCGTAGGAGCCCAACTCCCCCGCCTCGAGGATCACCTTCAGGTGTGCCGGGCCCGCCGAGTGCCGCGCCGCCACCAGTTCCTCGAACGCCTCGGCATAGCGCCCGCCGAGGAAGAGCGAGCGGTTCAGCACGATGTCGATCTCGCCGGCCCCCGCGGCGGCCACGTCGCGGATCTCCTGCAGCCGCGCGTCGAGCGGCCCGAGTCCCGACGGGAAGCCGCCGGCCACGCTCGCGACGGCCACCCCGGTGCCCTGCAGCTGGTCGACCGCGGTCGGCACCAACTGCGGGTACAGGCACACTGCCGCCACGCTCGGCACGTCGGCGCGCAGCGGGTCGGGCCGCACCGCCTTGGCGCAGAGAGCGACGACCTTGCCGGTCGTGTCGGTGCCCTCGAGCGTGGTGAGGTCCATGCAGCGGATGGCCAGGTCGAGCGCCCAGACCTTCGTCTCGCGCTTGATCGAACGGGTGGCGAGGGCGGCCGCGCGCGCCTCGAGGCCGACCGCGTCGACCGCGGTGGCCCGGGCCACGATGCGAGCGGCCTCGCCGGCGGTCGCGACGGGGTCGGGGGCGCTGCGTGGGGTCAGCTCGGCGGCTCGGGACACGTGTCCATCGTAGCCATGACGGCGCCCACTTCGCCTCCCTACCCGACGATGTGGAGCGCGGCTTCCATCTGCGGGTGGTAGGTGCAGACGACCCGGTAGGTGCCGGCGGCGAGGTCCGGCACGGCGAGGGTCGCCCGTTCGCCGGCCGCCACATCGACCTCGGCTTCGTCGCCCTCGGACTCGACGGTGAACGTGTGCGGTGCCTGGCCGTCGTTCACGACCTCGAGAGAGTCGCCCGGGGCGGCCTCGACACACGTCGGCTCGTACGAGAAATCGTCCATCGTCACGGTGCCGGCTGGCTGCGGGTCCTCGCACGCAGGCGGCTCGGTCTCGCCGCCGCAGGCCGGCATCGCTGCAACGACGACAGCGATCACGATCGCCACGGTGTTCCGGCGGGTCATGGGTTCCTCCTGTGTGTGGTCGTGCCCAGAGCCTCAGTAGCCCAAACGGTCGAGCATCTTCGGGTCGCGCTGCCATTCCTTCATCACCTTGACGCGCAGGTCGAGGTAGACCCGCTTCCCGACCAGCGGCTCGATCTGCCCTCGCGCCCGCATCCCGATCATCTTCAGCGTCTGCCCGCCCTTGCCGATCAGGATGCCCTTCTGCGAGTCGCGCTCCACCACGATCGATGCGTGGATGCGCTCGAGCCCGTCCTCGTGCTCGATCTCCTCGATCATCACCGCCACGGAGTGCGGCACCTCCTCGCGCGTGACCGCCAGCGCCTGCTCCCGCACGAGCTCGGCGATGCGCACCTCGATCGGCTGGTCGGTGACCTCACCGCCGGGGAAGAGCGCCGGGCCCTCGGGCATGCGAGCCACGAGCAGGTCCAGCAGGGTGTCGACGCCCATGCCACCGACCGCGGAGACGGGGACGACCTCGTCCCAGTCACCCAGGTCGCCCGCCGCCGCGAGCTGCGGGATCACCTCGTGGTGGCGGATCCGATCGATCTTGTTCACGGCGCAGATGCGCGAGCCCGCGTTCGCCGAGGCGACCTGGTGCTCGTACACGTACGCGTCGCCGCGACCGACCCCGCTCGCCGCGTCGACGACCTGCACGATCACGTCGACGCCCTCCACGGCGTCACTCACGAGGTCGTTCAGGCGCACCCCGAGCGCCGTCTTCGGCTTGTGGAAGCCGGGGGTGTCGGTGAAGACGATCTGCACCTCGTCGGTGGTGCGGATCGCGCGGATGTCGCGCCTCGTGGTCTGCGGCTTGTCCGAGACGATCGCCACCTTCTCCCCGACCATGGCGTTCACGAGCGTGGACTTGCCGACATTGGGCCGCCCCACGACTGCCACGATGCCGGATCGATGTCGGGCGGCCGGGTCGCTCACGGACGGAGCCGGTCGAGATCGGCCGGGCCGAAGGCGTCGGGCAACAGCTCGTCGAGTGACCAGCTCTTGCGCGCCGACGCGTCGCCTGACTCTGCGACCACCGCCATGCCCGGGCCTCCGAACTCGAACAGCACCTGACGGCATGCCCCACAGGGCGGCGTCGGCGTCTCGGCGTCGCTCACCACGGCGACCGCGCGCACACCCGAGGCTGCGCCCGCTGCGACCGCCATCGCGATCGCGTTGCGTTCGGCGCAGACCGAGACCGGATAGCTCGCGTTCTCGACGTTCACAGCGGCGAAGATCTCCTCGCCCGCGAGCAACGCCGCGCCCACGTGGAACCGGCTGTACGGAGCGTAGGCGTTCGAGCGGATCGCACGAGCGCTGCCGATCAGGCGCTCCAGGAGGTCCGGATCGATCGAGGTCACGGCGCGGGCTCCTGCTCGAGCACCGGCTCGATGTTCGGGTCGCGGGTGATCAGCACCGTGTCGATGCGGCGTCCCTTGATGACCTCGGCCGTGAAGGTGAGACCGTCGATGCGGCACTCTTCGCCCTCGTCGGGGATGTGGCCGAGGATGTCGAGCACGAGCCCCGCGACGGTATCCCACTCCTCGTCGGGCAGATCGACGCCGAGCAGTTCGTTCACGTCGTCGATCGACGTCTTGCCGCTCGTTCGGAAGACGCGCTCGCCGACCTGGACGATCTCGGGTTCCTCGCGGTC
This sequence comes from uncultured Pseudomonadota bacterium, assembly GCA_963711635.1. Classification (GTDB taxonomy): domain Bacteria; phylum Pseudomonadota; class Gammaproteobacteria; order Steroidobacterales; family Steroidobacteraceae; genus CADEED01. The sequence continues at coordinate 22,639 of CAVQEZ010000018.1, read as the reverse complement.
GTACTCGTCGGTGATCTCGCCGACGAGCTCCTCGAGCAGGTCCTCGAGCGAGACGAGGCCGGTCACCGACCCGTACTCGTCGGTCACGAGCGCCATATGGAACTTCTCGCGCTGCATCTCCCGCAACAGGTCGGCGACCTTCTTCGACTCGGGCACGTAGCGCACCTCGCGCACGACGTCTGCCAGCGGAGCGTCGTGCTTGCCCTGGTGCAGCGCCTTCAGCACGTCCTTGGCGAACACGATGCCGATCACCGAGTCGAGGTCCTCGTCGGCGTCGTAGACCGGGATGCGCGACGTGCCGTGCGTGAGCACGAGCGCCTGCACGTCGCGCAGGGCCTTGTCGTCCTCGATCGCGATGATGTCGGGCCGCGGCACCATGACCTCGCGCACGATGGTGTCGCCGAACTCGAAGATCGAGTGGATCAGCTCCTTCTCGCCCTCGTCGATCGACCCTTCCTCGCTGCCGACCTGCGCCATCGAGCGGATCTCGAGCTCGCTCACGAACGGACCCGGCCTTGATGCCCTTGCCGGGCAGCAGCACGTTGGCCAGACCGATCAGGGCGCGTGTGGGCAGGGCGAGCAGGCGCCCGAGGAAGTACACGAGCGGCGCGAGCGCGAGCGCGATGCGGTCGGAGTGCAGCACCCCGAACGTCTTCGACATCGCCTCGACGACCACGAAGTACAGCAGCGTGAACACCAGGGAGGCGATCGTGACGCCGAGACTGCCGAACTCACTCTCGGCGAGGATGGCGACGAGGATCGCCGAGCCGTTCTGCACGATCATCACGGCGAGGTAGACCGAGTTCAGGTAGCGCGGCGGATCGGTCGCGAGCCGAACGAGCAGGGCGGCGTTGCGCCGCCCCTCGTCCTCGAGGGCGAGCGCCTTCACGCGGCTCATGCGCGTGAGCGAGCTCTCGGCGAGGGCGAGCAGCGACCCGAGCACCACGAGCACGCAGCACCAGGGCCCACATCCAGGTCACGGCACCGTCACCCCGCTGTAGCGTTCCTGCCGCGCCCACATCTCTGCGCGCTCGGCCTCGTCCTCATGGTCGTAGCCGAGCACGTGCAGCACCCCGTGCACGACGAGCAGCCGCAGCTCGCGTCTGGGGGTCGTCGGGGTTGTTGCGGGCCGCCACCGCGGGGCAGACCACCACGTCGCCGAGCACCCTGACGCCCGACTCATCGACGTCGTCGTCGTCGAGCGGGAACGTCAGCACGTCGGTCGGTCCGGCTTCCTGCATGTAGCGCTCGTGCAGCCCGGCCATCTCGTCGTCGTCGACGAACGAGAGGGACAGCTCCACCTGCACGTGCCCTTCGGCGAGCAAGGTCTCGCGCGCGAGCTGGGTCAGCGCACGCGAGTCTGGCGCCGGCACGGCCGACGACAGGCGGTCGGAGACCAGGACCCTCGGATGCCCGCCGCCGTCATCGTCGTTCATCGCGCCGGCGCTCACGGGTCCACCGGCAGAGCCTGCTGGCCGAACACGTCGTAGGCCTCGACGATGTCCTGCACGATCTTGTGACGCACGACGTCGCGTCCGCCGAGGTGGCAGAAGGCGATGTCGTCGACGTCGCCCAGGATCTCCTCGACCACCGCGAGGCCGCTCTTGCGCCCCTGCTCCAGGTCGACCTGGGTCGCGTCGCCGTTGATGACGGCCTTCGAACCGAAGCCGATGCGCGTGAGGAACATCTTCATCTGCTCGGGGGTCGTGTTCTGCGCCTCGTCGAGGATGACGAACGCATCATTCAGAGTTCTGCCGCGCATGTAGGCCAGGGGCGCGACCTCGACGGTGCCGCGCTCCATGAGGCGCGGCAGGGTCTCGGCGCCGGTCATCTCGAACAGCGCGTCGTAGAGCGGACGCATGTACGGGTCGATCTTCTCGTAGAGCGTGCCCGGCAGGTACCCGAGGCGCTCCCCCGCCTCGACGGCTGGACGCGTGAGGATCAGCCGCGAGACCTGCCGATCCTGCAGCGCGCGCACGGCGGTGGCCACGGCGAGGTAGGTCTTGCCCGTGCCGGCGGGTCCGATGGCGAACGTGACGGTGTTGGCCCTGATCGCGTCGACGAACCGCTTCTGGCCGATCGTCTTCGGCGTGACGCCCTTGCCGCGGGCCGTGAGCAGCCGGTCGCCGAGCACCTCCGACGGGCGCATCGCTCGTTCCCCGTCGGACGCCGACCCGTCGCCCTTCACGAGCGCGATCGTCTGCCCGACCGAGGAATCGGTGAGCTCGTGTCCTTGCTCCAACAGCACGAGCAGTTCCTCGAAGATGCGCGCGACCCGCTCGGACTCCTGCTCGCGCCCGGTCACGGTGATCTCGTTGCCGCGAACGAGGATGCGGCAATCGAACGCCGACTCGATCAGCTTGAGGAAGACGTCGCGCTGCCCGAGGAGGGCCACCATCGGTTGGTTGCCCGGCACGAGGATCTTGACTTGGGTGGTGGCGCTCGCCACGTGTGTCGTCTCTCGGGGCGGTGGCCCCGTTCCCTCCTGGGTCGGCAGCTCTGTCAGCGATGGCCGCCTTCACGGCGGCCTCGCCCATCACTGTAGCTGAAGCTAGCCAGGAGGCCAGCCCATCGCGCGACCCCCGAGCAGATGGAAGTGCAGGTGGAACACCGTCTGCCCGGCGTCGGCCCCCACGTTCGTGACGAGCCGCCAACCCGAGTCGGCGATGCCGTCGGCCCGGGCGAGCTGCGCGGCCGCCTGCATGATGTCGGCGAGCACACCGGCGTGGTGGTCGCTCAGCGCGGCCACCGAGGTCACGTGCTCCTTCGGGATCAGCAGGATGTGCGTGGGTGCTTGCGGGTTCACGTCGCGGAACGCCACGACCCCCTCCGACTCGCGCACGATGTCGGCCGGGATCTCGCGGGCGGCGATGCGGCAGAAGAGGCAGGAACTGTCCATGGCGCTCAGCCTACGCCGCTCAGAACTCCGGGCGGCGCAGCCGCGCGCGCGCCGGCTCACGCTTCGACGTCTGCTCGCCCCGCATCTCGGCGAGCCGCTCCCAGAGCTTGCGCTCCTCACGTGATAGGTCGGTGGGCGTGACGACGTGCAACGTCACGTACAGGTCGCCGCGGCCCCGGCGGTTCACGTTCGGCACGCCGCCGCCCTTGATGCGCACGACCGTGCCCGACTCGGTGCCGGGCTCGACGCTGATGCGCTCGGGCCCGTCGAGGCCCTCGATCTCGAGCTCCGCCCCGAGGGCGGCTTGCGACATCGACACGTCGAGCACCGTGAACAGATCCTGGCCCCGTCGGTCGAACTCCTCGGCCGGCTCGACCGAGATGCCCGACGTACAGGTCACCCGCCGGCCCGCCCTGCGATGCCGGCGTGCCCGTTGCCCGTGACCCGCAGTTCCATGCCGTCGGAGACCCCCGCGGGGATGTCGATCGTGACCGTGGTGGTCTCGCGGCGGCGGCCCTCGCCCATGCATCGCTCGCACGGGTCGAGCACCTCCTGCCCGGTGCCGCGGCACACGGCGCACGGGCTCGCGGTCATGACCGTGCCGAACACGCTGCGCCGCACGGCCTGCACCTGGCCCTCGCCGCCGCACGTGCGGCAGGCGATCGGTGCGGTGCCCGGCTCGGCGCCGTTGCCCTGGCACCGGTCGCACGCGACGAGGCGCTCGATCTCGAGGTCCCGCCGGGCGCCGAACACCGCATCGCGGAAGCCGAGCACGATGCGCACCCCGAGATCCTCGCCGTGACGGATGCGCGACCGGGGCCCGCGCCGGCGCGAGCCGCCGACGCCGAAGCCACCCTGGCCGAAGAACATGTCGAAGATGTCCTGGATGTCGGTGAAACCGGCGCCACCCGGACCGCCGGACGTGCCGAACGCGTCGTACTGGCGGCGCTTGTCGGGGTCGGACAGGATCTCGTAGGCGCCCGCGACTTCCTTGAACGCCTCCTCAGCCGCCGCGTCGCCATTCACGTCGGGGTGCAGCTCGCGCGCGAGCCGCCGGTACGCCTTCTTGATGTCGTCGTCGGTCGCATCGCGCGACACGCCGAGCACCTCGTAGAGGTCGCGGACGGCTGCCATCTACTGATCGAGCTCCGTGGCCAGCTCGGACAGGCGCTTGGCGACGGCTCGCACCGACGCCATCGCGGACAGGTAGTCCATGCGGGTCGGACCGACGATGCCGATCGTGCCGATCGTGGTGTCGCCCGTGCGGAACGGGGCCGTGATGAGCGAGGCCTCCCACTCGCCGGTCGAGGGGTGCTCCGCACCGATGGTGACGTTGAGCTCGCGATGCTCCGGATTGACCTCTGCCAGCACCCCCAGCATCTCCTGCTCGCGCTCGAGGGTCTCGAACAGCCGGCGCAAGGTCTCGCGCCGCATCTGCTGGGCCTCGTCGGCGAGGTTCGACACGCCACCCACCACCATGTGGGCGGAACGCTCGCCCTGCGTCGCGACCCGCAGTGTCTCCACCACGTGCAGCAGCAGGTCGCGTTGGCCGGCGTCGCCCTCGGCCGCGAGCTGCAACAACCGCACCTGGGCGTCGAGGTAGTTGAGGCCCCGCAGGCCCTGCAGTCGACGGTCGGCGTCGCGCAGCGCCGCGGCGTCGACGCCCTCGGGCTTGTCGATCACCTGCTTGTCGAGGCGTCCGTGCTGGCCGATGGCGAGGATCATGAGGGTCGGCCCCATGTCGACCATCTCCACACGCACGATGGGCTCCTCGACCGCGCTCGGTGGCACCGCGAGCCCTGCGTACTGCGTGAGCCGCGACAGGAGCTGCACGCTTCCCTTGAGCACTTCCTCGAGATCGACGATGGCCTCGGCGAAGTACCCGGCGATCAGGCGGCGCTGCGCCTCTCGGAGCCGCCCGCCCGCGGGCAGCAGGTCGACGTAGTGGCGGTACCCGGTGTCGGTCGGGATGCGCCCCGCGCTGGTGTGCGGATGCGTGAGGTACCCGAGTTCCTCGAGCGCGGCCATCTCGTTGCGGATCGTGGCGCTCGACACGCCGAGCCCTGCGTGCTCGGCGATCGACTCGCTGCTCACCGGCTCACCGGCCTGGACGTACTGCTCCACCACGGCCCGCAGCACCGCGGACTTGCGGGGGCCCAGCTCGGGACGCTCGCGCTCGGACATGCCTCCAATCATACGTAGCACTCTGCCTGCCAGAGTGCTAGCGACGGTCGGGGCAGGGGTTCAGCAGGGAAGGTCGGCGATAGCCACTTGCAGCGCCGCGAACGGCTCGGCGGTGTCGTCCTGGTTCGCGAGGGCAGCTCGCGCATCGTCGATCGCGGCGATGAGCGCCTTCACCTGCTTGGCCGTCTGGCGCTCTCCGGCTTGCTTCAACGCGGCGGCGTCTTCCTCGAGCTGTTCGGCCGCAGCGCCGAGCGCGTCGTCGCGATAGGTCTGCATCTGCTGCACGTGGCCGCACATCGTGGCGGTTGCTTCCTCGCCGCTCACCTGTGCGCCGCCGTCGGACGGGGTCGCGTCGCCCCCGCCATCGTTGTCGCCGCCGAACAGCAGGTTGAACAACAGCACGAGCACCACGACGAGCGCCACTGCCGCGAGCGCATAGATCCAGATGGGACGCCCGGTCGACTCGCGCACCGGCATCGCGAAGGCGTCCTGCGGCCCCTCGTCGTCGGTGCCGAGCCCGAGCCCGGGCGGGAAGGCATGCCCGGGCGGCTCGGTGGGCTTGTCGAGGTCGGCGTCGGTGATCAGGAGCGGCGCGGCGGGCTCGGGCACGGCTGCCGGTGGCGGTTCGGCGGTGGCTTCCTGCAACAAGCCGCACCGAGGACACGTCCAGGTGGTCGCCCCCGGCTTGCGGTGGAAGCGCGCCCCGCACGAGCGGCAGACCACGAACCCCCACTCCTTGCCGCACGACGAGCAGGTGTAGCCGCTCGCCCCGGCCTCGACGTGCTGGGCCGTGTCGCAGCTCGGGCAACGCACCGACGGCATGCACTCGACTCTAGCGGCTCGTGCGGACAGCGAGGTGCGCGTGTGCTCCGGGGTCCGACCCGATCGCTCGCCCTTCTACGCGGTGCCCAGATGCTCGTCCAGCACCGAGAGCATCGGCCAGGCGCCGTCGGACCAGTTCGCGATCACGGAGTGGGTGATGCCCGATACCGGGTCGTGCGTGGTGCAAGCCGAGACGCCGGCGTCGTAACCCTCGAGCCACAGGGCGTCGCTCGTGGGGTGCAGGTGGAAGCCCATCCCGTAGCGGCGCCGCTCCTCGGGCCAGTCGCTGCGCGGGCGGGTCATCTCGGTGACGAGACCGGCCGGCACGATGTGACCGCCGAAGATCGCGCTCCACAGCTTCGCCAGATCGCCAGCGGTCGAGGAGATGCCTCCATCTCCGTTTCCGAGCACGGGCAGGTGCAGCGCGTTCGACCGCAGGCCGTCGGCGTGCAGGTACGCGATCGCGTGATCGCCAGGGAGCTCGTCCGTGCGCCAGAACCCGGTGTCGGCGAGGCCGGCCGGTTCGGTCACGCGCCGACGGACGAGCTCGTGGTAGCTCACCCCGCTGGCTCGCTCGGCGATGAGCGCGAGCACGACGTACCCGCCGTTGTTGTAGGAGAACCGCTCCCCTGCCCGAGCGACCGTCGGGAAGCCGTCGAGCACCTCGAGGAACCGCTCGGTCGTGTCGAGCCTGTGCACGGGCACCGAGAGCGGGTACGCGTTGATGTCGTCGAGCTCGTCTTCGTCGACGTAGTCGCCGATACCGGATCGGTGTGCGAGCAGGTGCTCGACGGTCACGTCGTCAGCGATCAACGGGAGATCGTCGCCGAGTACCGAGCGCGCCGCCGTGGAGAGTTCGAGGGCACCGTCGTCGATGAGGCTCATCACGGCCAGCGCGGTGAAGCCTTTCGTGATACTCGCCAGCATGAACCGCGTGTCGAGCGTGTTCGGGATGCCGTGGGCGCGATCGGCGAGCCCGTAGGCCTTCGCGAGTTCCGTCACGCCGCTTCGGTCCACCCGCACGACACCGGAGAAGGCCGTGCGTTCGGCTGTCGCGTCCAACGCCGCTTCCAACGTCTCCATCGCGGGACCGTAGCAGCGACCGCCGAGACCGAACGCAAGACGAGCAACCTCGAGAGGTCCTCGCGCGTCCTTGCTATGAGGATCACGATCACAGGGTGCTGAGCGACGCGGATCTCGAGGAGTTCCTGCGTGACGGATACCGACGCGTCGTCGGCGCCGTGGCGCTCGTGTCCGGCAGCCTGGCGACGGCGGAGGATGCGGTGCAGGAAGCCCTCGTGCGAGCCGTGGAGCGCTCGAACGGACCCGACGACATCGAGGCGCTCGAGCCGTGGGTGGTCACGGTCGCGCTGAACCTCAGTCGCAGCCGGCTCCGCACGCTGCTCGTGGAACGGCGCGCGCGGCCGAAGCTCGTCCAGCCACCCACCGCTCCCCCCGACGCCGACGCGGTCGACGTCCGCCGAGCGCTGACGGCGCTTCCCCGGCGCCAGCGTGAGGCGATCGTGCTGCGGTACTTCCTCGATCTCGACGTGCGCGAGGTCGCGAGCGTGATGGGCATCGGCGAGGGAACGGCGAAGAGCACGCTGGCGCGAGCTCGCGACTCTCTCGCCACGCGGCTCGCCGAGCGATCGGAGGCGAGGCCCGATGCCTGACGGCGACGACCGCCTGCGACGCGCCCTGCGGAGCGCCGCCCCCGGCCCCTCGACAGCCGGCGTCCGCGAGGCGATCGAGCGGAAGCGCCGAGGGCGGGCGCTGCGTCGCCGAGCCGGGTCGGGTGTGCTTGCCGTGGCGGTGGTCGCGGGATCGATCGGCGGCTTCATGACCGTTCGGCGCTCGGTCGAGCCGGCCGATGGCCCTCCCGGCGTGATCGCGTTCTCCCGCACGCTCCGGGCCTGTTTCGATCACCCCACCGTCGGCGGTCCCCAGGTCGATGCATTCGCCGTGACGCCCGACGGGGCCACCCAGTGGAACCTGACCGACGAAGCGAGCTTCCCCAACGAACGCGCCCGCGGCGAAGAGCAGATCACGTTCGCGCCCGACGGCACACGATTCGCGTGGGTGGACATGTACGAAAGCCGCCTCTATCTCACCGACGTCGTGACCGGCCAGAGCGAACGACTGGCCGCGGGCGCCTCGCAGCCCGCCTTCTCGCCCGATGGGTCCACGATCGCGTACGCGGCTCGGGGTGGCATCCGGTCGATCGCGCTGACGGGTGGAGAACCGGTCGTGCTCGCCGATGAAGGCGCGTCACCCGTGTGGTCGCCCGACGGCGCGACGATCGCATACCTCCGCTCGAGCGAGGATGCGACGGTGGAGGTCGACCCGCAGACCGGTGACGTGATCACGATGGTCGCGGATCGACGCCAGGAACTGTGGTTCATGGCCCCCGACGGCACCGACCAGCGGCAGATGGAGGTGCAGCCGCCCGACTCCGACTGGTCGGTGGTGGGCGGCGACTGGGCTCCGGACGGCGATCGCTTCGCGGTCGAGGTGCGCTTCGGCGACAACCACGACATCGTGGTGGTCGACCCCGTGACCCGGACCGGCGTCAGGCTGACCGACGACCCGGCCGCCGATACCTCACCGACGTGGTCGCCCGATGGGTCGATGATCGCCTTCTCTACCGGGCGCTGGGGAAGCGGCGTCGGCCACAGCGAGATCGCGACGGTCCGGCCGGACGGCCTCGACCTGCGGCGGGTCACGAACGACTGCTGGGATGACTACGACCCCGACTGGGTGGCGACCTCTGCGACGGTCGAGTCGACCCCGCCATGGGCACCACCTGCCCTGCCCGATCTCGGCGAGGCGGGGGCGGCTCGGGAAGGGCAGATCCTCTACTCGACCGCTTCCCACGGAGTGGAAGACCTGTTCGCGATCGACCCGGACAGCGGTGAGCGAACCAACCTGACGGCGGATCTCATCTCCCAGTTCGCACCGTCGTGGTCACCCGATCGATCGCAGATCGCGTTCGGCGCCTACGACGGCCGAAGCGAGGCGAGGGGGCTCTTCGTCATGCGTGCCGACGGCTCGCAGCTCCGCCAGATCGCCGCGGGCGGGTCCGAGCCGGATTGGAGCCCGGACGGCTCGACGATCGCCTTCATCGCCGACGACGGAGTCGTGAAGTTCGTTGCCCCCGACGGCTCGGACCTGCGTGACAGCGGGTTCGTCGGCGCTCGCTCGGTGTCGTGGTCTCCCGATGGCGAGCGCATCGCGATGGCGATCGACGGGAATGTATTCGTGGGCGACCTCGAGACGGGCGAGCTCGAGCAGCTCACCTCGACCGGGTCACCTGGTTCGGACTACGAGGTGGCATGGTCCCCCGCCGCTGACACGATCGCCTTCACCCGCGGCCGGGACGTCTTCACCATCGAGGCCGACGGTTCCGGCCTGACCAACCTCACACCGGGGAACGGCGATGCGTACGATCGCAGTCCCGCATGGTCGCCCGATGGAACGCGTCTCGTGTTCGCGAGTGACCGCGACGCGCGCACCGCGATGCGGCTGTACATCATGGACGCGGATGGTTCGCACGTTCGCGTGTTGTCGGGTCCCCTCGGCAATTGCTGCCCAGGTCCCGACTGGTAGTCCAGGCTGGACTACTTGCTGGGCTGGCCGGCCGTCAGGCCCAGCACGAGCTCGTTCAACAGCAGCATGCCGCGTTCCGTGGGCACCAGAGACCCGTCGGCGTCGACGAGCAGGCCGCCGTCCAGGTAGGGGCCGGCCCGGTCGTCGTCGATCCAGCTCGCCGGCACACCCTCGAGGATGCGCAGCCGCAGGAAGACCTCCTCGAGGTAGGCGTCGCCGGCTTCCAGCGTCTCTTCGCCGCCGATGGGCAGGTCGCCGCGCTCGACCGTCGCCAGGTACTCCTCGGGCGGGCGCACGTTCCACCAGCGGCGGTCGTCGCGGTAGGAATGCGCGCCGGCGCCGAGTCCCACGTACGGCCGGCGCCGCCAGTACCCCAGGTTGTGGCGGCACTCGTAGCCCGGACGCGCCCAGTTCGAGACCTCGTAGTGGCCGTAGCCCGCGTCGCGCAGCATCGAGCACGCGAGTTGGAACATGTCGGCCTGCGTGTCGGGGTCGGGCTCGGGCACGTCACCGCGCGCGACCGAGCGCCCGAGCGGCGTCGCGGGCTCGATCGTGAGGGCGTAGGCGCTCACGTGCTCGGGGACGAGCGCGATCGTCTCGGCGAGCGTGCGCTCCCACGACTCGAGCGTCTCGCCGTGCGCGCCGTAGATCAGGTCGAGGTTCACGTTCCCGTAGCCGGCGGCGCGCGCGGCGGCCATCGCCCGCCGGACGCTGTCGGGTGAGTGCAGCCGTTCGAGCGACCACAGCACCGCCGGGTCGAACGATTGCGCCCCCATCGACAGCCGCGTGTATCCCGCGGCGAGCAGCGCGGCGAGCGAGGCTTCCTCGACGGTGTCGGGGTTGGCCTCGGTCGTGACCTCGGCGTCGGGCGCGACGTCGAACGCGCCGCGCAACGCAGCGAGCAACGAGCCGAGGTCGCCGGGCGACATCGTGGTCGGCGTGCCCCCGCCCAGGAACACGCTCTCGATCGACGCGTCACGCCACGCGGGGGCCGCGAGCGCTGCCTCGGTCAGCAGGGCCCGCAGGTAGCGCGGCTGCAACTCGTCGAGCCCCGCGTAGGCGTTGAAGTCGCAGTAGCCGCAGCGCGTGAGGCAGAACGGCACATGCACGTAGATCCCGGCGGGGCCGACAGGCGCGGCGGCGTTCACTTCTTCCCCTTGGCCGCACTCCCGCCGTCGACGCGCAGGGCTTGGATGAAGGCTTCCTGGGGCACGTCGACGCGGCCGACGCGACGCAGGCGATCCTTGCCCTTCTTCTGGGTCTCGAGCAGCTTGCGCTTGCGGGTGATGTCGCCGCCGTAGCACTTGGCGAGCACGTCCTTGCGCTTGGCCTTCACGGTCTCGCGGGCGATGATCTTCGAGCCGATCGCCGCCTGCACCGCCACGTCGAAGAGCTGGCGCGGGATCAGCTCCTTGAGCCGCTCGACCATCGTCTTGCCGTAGGCGTAGGCCTTCGCGCGATGCACGATCGTGCTGAAGGCATCGACGGGCTCGCCGTGCAGCAGCACGTCGACGCGCACGAGGTCGGCTTCCTGCTGGCCCCAGGGCTCGTAGTCGAGGCTCGCGAAGCCGCGGGTGCCCGACTTCAGCTGGTCGAAGAAGTCGAACACGATCTCGGCCATCGGCAACACGTAGTGCACCTCCACGCGCTCGGGCGTGAGGTAGCTCATGTCGACCAGCTCGCCGCGGCGTTCCTGGCACAGGCCCATCACGGCGCCGAGATAATCGGACGGCGTGATCACCGTCGCGTACACGACGGGCTCCTCGACCCGGTCGTAGTCGCCCCCGGGCGGCATCTCGGCCGGGTTGTGCACGATCGTCATCTCGGTGCCGCGGAAGACGTGGAACTCCACGTTCGGCGCCGTCGCGATGAGCTCCAGGTCGAACTCCCGCTCGAGCCGCTCCTTCACGATGTCCATGTGCAGCAGGCCGAGGAACCCGCACCGGAACCCGAACCCGAGCGCCTGCGAGGTCTCGGGCTCGAAGTGCAGGGCCGCGTCGCTGAGCTTCAGCTTGTCGAGGGCATCGCGCAGATCGGCGTAGTCGCTGCCGTCGGCGGGGAACAGACCCGACCACACCATGGGCTTCGGCTCGCGATAGCCGGGCAGCGGCTCGCTCGCGCCCTGCTTGCCCGCGAGCGTGATCGTGTCGCCGACCTTGGCGTGATGCACGTCCTTCAGCCCGGTGACGAGGTAGCCCACCTCACCGGGCCCGAGGTCGGGCACCGGCGTCGGCTCGGGCGCGTTCACGCCCGTCTCCTCCGCCTCGCTCTCGACGTGGGTCGCGAACATGCGGATGCGCGCCCCCGACGGCAGCACGCCTTCCTGCACGCGCAGGTACGTGATCACCCCGCGGTAGGGGTCGAACAGCGAGTCGAAGATGAGCGCCTGCAGCGGCTTCGTCGCATCGCCCACCGGCGGCGGCACGCGCTCGATCACCGCGGCGAGCAACGCCTCGACACCCTCGCCCGACTTCGCGCTGATGTGCAGGATGTCGGCAGGGTCGCAGTCGAGCAGGTTCGCGAGCTCCTTCGTGCGTTGCTCGGGCTCGGCGGCGGGCAGGTCGATCTTGTTGAGGGCGGGCACGATCACGAGACCGGCGTCGCGTGCCAGGTGGTAGTTCGCGAGCGTCTGCGCCTCGAGGCCCTGCGCCGCGTCGACGAGCAGCACCGCGCCCTCGCACGCTTCCAGCGAGCGCGAGACCTCGTAGGTGAAGTCCACGTGACCGGGGGTGTCGATCAGGTTCAGCTCGTAGCCATCGTGCAGCAGCCGCACCGACTGCGCCTTGATCGTGATGCCGCGCTCGCGCTCGAGATCCATCTTGTCGAGGTACTGCGCCCGCATGTCGCGGTCGGCGACCGTGTGGGTCACCTCGAGCAGGCGGTCGGCCAGCGTCGACTTGCCGTGGTCGATATGCGCCACGATGCAGAAGTTGCGGATGCGGGAGGTGTCGGTGCTCACGACCCCCCATGGTACGGGCGCGTGAGAGGCGCCGCGGGCTGCGCTGGTACGCTGGTCGGCCGATATGGCGAACATCAAGTCACAGATCAAACGGAACAAGCAGAACGAGGTGCGCCGCGAGCGCAACAAGGCCGTGCGCACCGCCCTGAAGACCTCGCAGAAGAAGGTGCAGGCCGCCATCGCCGAGGGCGATGCGCAGGCTGCCACCGAGCAGGCCCGCGCGGCGGCGAAGGCGCTCGACAAGGCTGCGAGCAAGGGCGTCGTGCACAAGCGCACAGCCGCTCGCCGCAAGAGCCGCCTCGCGAAGGCCGCCAACGCGGTCGGCGCCGAGTAGCGGCACCCCACCGACCTCCGCTCCTGACGTAGGCTGCCTGCATGGCGGCCTCACTCGGTCGTTCCCCGCTCGCGGCCTACCTGGCGATGGCGGCCGTCGCGGTGCTGGTCGTCACCGGCCTGACGCTGATCGCCGAGCCCGATCGCGACGATATGACGCCGCCGGCTCCCTCACCCACCGTGCCGCTCGTCGTCGACAGCCCGGCTCCCTCGCTCGAGCGCGACTTCCTCACGACCGTGCTGGGACGGCCGCGGCGCTCGGACTCCCATCGCTACTGCGACGCTGCGGGGTGCTGTGCGACCTGGCGCACCACGTTCGGCACGACCGCGCCCACCGAGCAGGTCGTCGCCGCCTTCCAGGTGCAGGGCTACGTCACGGAGCGCGGCGATCGCGACATCGTGCGGCCGGGACCGTTCCCCGCCGTGCGATGGACCGCCGAGCTCGACGCCTCGGGCCGCCGGGAGTGGCGCCGGGTCGAGGTCTCGCGGGGCACCGACGTACGGCGCCCCGCGTGGCCGACCGTGTTCGTGGAGAGCTCGGTCGCCTGCGGTGCGAGGAACGCCTGAGCCGCTAGCGGCTCGCGATCGCCACGACGAGCGCCGGCATGACGGTGTCGCCCGTCGCGCCCGACTTCAGCGCCCGATCGGCCTCGGTGATGCGTTCGTGCAGCCGAAGTAGCTGCGCCATCGAGAAGTTGCGCGCCTGCTGCTGGTAGCGCCGCGCCTGCCAGTCGAACCGCAGCCCGGCCCGGCTCGCGAGCTCCTTCGGCGGCAGGCGATCGGGCAGCGACCGCACCCTGATGAGGTCACGCAGCCGGCTCGAGACCCCGCCGAGCACCTTGAGCGGATCGTCGCCGCCTTCCTCGATCGAGCGCCACGACCGGATCGCCCCGGGCAGGTCGAGCGAGAACGCCCGGTCGCACAGGTCCCACACCTTCTGCTCGCCGAGCCCTCGGAACTGGGCGGCCACCATCGCGGGCGTGATGCGCCGTCCGGTGAACGCCCCCGACAGTTGCTGCAGGGCGCCGACGAGCTGCCCCGTCTCCTCGCCGAGGGTCTCGACGAGCGCTCGAGCGGCCGGCACCGACAGGTCGAGCTGCATCTCGACGGCCTGGCCCGAGAGCCACCCCTCGAGGTCCTTGCGCTTGATCTCGATGTGGCGTACCTCGCCCACGGGCTTCACGAGCTTGTCGAGGGCCGCCGGCACCTTGCCGCGCTCGGCCACCTGGCAGCAGATCACCAGCCGCGCGTCGGGGTCGGGCGCCGCGAGGTAGGCCGCGAGCTCGGCGGTGGCGTCCTTCGTGAGCGACCGGGCATCGGAGATCATCAGCGCCCGCGGTTCCCCGAACAGCGACGGGGTCGCGAGATCCTGCAGCTCACCGCCCTGCCACTCCCCCGCGTCGACCTCGGTCGGATGCACGTCGCCGAAGCGTTGCAGCGCAGCCTCACGCAGCAGGAAGGCGTCCTCCCCCCACAGCAACGCGATCGGCGCCTGTGCACGACCTGGCATGGACGCGGATGCTACCGCGGGCCAGCGACGGGCTCGTGCGTGCAGCCCGGCCGGGCAGGTTACGGATTCGTCCGGAGCTATCCTCGATCTGTCGGCCTTCCGTGAACGTGCACGTGGAACCTGCTGAACAGCTAGATGGAGACGCTCGACATCGTCACCACCACGTTCACCTTGCGCTACTAGACGGCCCTCCATTTGGCGAAGTCGTGGCGGTTGCGTGAGGGTCGTGTCGAACACCTTCCATCTCGATCTTCCACGGGGCAATCTACGGTCTCCCCATTGGGTCGGACTGCGAGGGTGGTGCTGTGTACAACTTGGTGTGGTTGGCCTGCCTCTGTGGCTTCCTGGGCATCATTGCCGGCCTCGCGAGCTTTGGCATGAACTCCCAACACGCCCGCCGCATCGGCATGGTGTCTGCCGCCTCGCTGATCGTCGTTTGTCTGGTCATCGTTGGTGGTCTCGCCTTCGCCCAGCGGCCGATCTGTGAAGCCCTGGGAGGGGGTGGGCATGGACCGAGTCGTCGTGCCGGAACGAGTGGGGCGGCAACGGGGACAACGACAGCAGCAACGGTCTTGGTGGGTTCTGAGCACCGCTGAGCCAACCTCATCAGCTCGGCCGCTACGGCGGGAAGATTCGCCGGAGACGACGCTGCCGTGACTACGACGTTGACTTCACCGCATATGCCTGTTGAAGCTTACCCTGCTCGCGTTCATTGCCGGGATATGGCGGTTACGTGGGGAACGTGTCGCACGTCTTACATCTCGGTCTTCCACAGCGCAATCTGCGGTCTCCGCTCTGAGGGAAGAGGGTGACAAGGGTGATCGGGAGCACGACATCCCGTTCAGCGTCGAGACCATCTCGCTCGTCTACACCCTCGCGGCGCTGATGATGGTCGCCGTGGCGGTCGTGGTCATCGCGTGGCTCGCCTCAGTGGTCGCCCGGCTCCTGGAGTGGAGGCGCGGGCACCGGGAAACGTCGCGGATGAGGGGTCCCGGGAACCACGCGTAGCGAGCTCCCCGACTCCCCCTCACTGCTGGTGCTGCCGGGCACTGTGTAAGCCGTCACGACCACGTTGTCTTTGCCGTACTACAACTGAGCCCGGCTTCACACCTGTCATGCTTGTGGAGTGGGTAGTAGTTCATTGACTAATCTTCTCTCTCGGAGGCGGATGCCGCGCCCATCCGTGGCTGGGACTTCGGCTGGCTGACCGGTCGAGCATCGGAGGAGCGGCCGAGCTGGCACGACATGGAGCTCGCCGCCGACCGGATGAGACACGCCTCCTCCGCACTGGACCTACAGACCGGGGGTGGCGAGTGGCTGAGCCGTGTGCCAATCGTCGCTCCGTTCACGGTCGCGACGGAAGCGTGGCCACCCAATCTGAATTCGGCGGGTGAACGACTCAGCAAGCGGCATGTGCATCTCGTCGCCGCTCATGACGATCGCCCTGCACTGCCGTTCGCGACTCGCTCCTTCGACCTCGTCACGAGTCGTCACCCCGTCCAGACTTGGTGGGACGAGATTGCACGCGTCCTGCGCCCGGCTGGGACCTTCCTATCTCAGCAAGTAGGGCCGCACACGCTCCGTGAACTGACGGAGTTCTTCTTGGGTGCTCAGAGTGAGCGTTCGGGCAGAGAACCGGAGCGTGCCGGGGCCGAAGCCGAAGCAGCTGGCTTCGATGTCGTGGACCTCCGATCTGAACGACTTCGTGTCGAGTTCACCGACGTTGGAGCCATCGTCTACTTCCTCCGGCTGGTCATCTGAATCGTGCCGGGGTTCTCCGCATTGGATGAGCGCGAACGATTGTGGATCTCCATCAGCAGATCCTTCGGGACGGTCGATTCGTCACGCACTCCGCGCGGTTCCTCATCGAAGCCAGGAAGCGCCAGCCTGGAAGCACTTCTCAATCCGCGTCTGAGGCATCGTGACCCGGCGGGGCCGTCGTGCTCGGCACCACGACGACGACGGCGGGAGAGCGCGTCGAGCGTGAATGCGGTCGGGTGCGCCAACGTTCGGGTATGTCGCCCAACCGCCTGCCTGCATGGCCTCGCCGCGACCTCGGCTTCTCCCCCTATCCTGGCGGTGTGGAACTCGCGGTTCCCGATCCGCCCTTGAGCGATGGTGTTGTCGCACTTCGAGTGCCAAGCGAACAGGACTTGCCTGCGATCGAACAGCGCGCCGTCGACCCTGAGGTCGTCCGGTGGATGGGTCCATATGAGCACACGGCACGCGAGGTCTTGGAACTCGAATTCGGGCCCGCTGGACCCCTTGGGAACCAGAGCAACGTTCTCCGTCTGTGACCCGAGCGACGCCTGCGTCGGACAGGTCTGGGTAGAGGTGGACCTTCGGGACTCACATCGTGGCAGCGTGGGGTACTGGCTCCTGCCCGAGGCCAGAGGAAGGGGCTTCGCCACTCGGTCCGTCCAGCTGGTTTCCCGATGGGGCGCTCGGGGAGTTGGGGATGGCCCGCCTCTCCGTGTCGATCGAGCCGTCGAACGACCGCTCGCAAGGGGTAGCAAGGCGGAGCGGCTTCGTGGAGGAGGGCGTTCTTCGGTCGTACGAGGAAATCGGTGGCCGGCGCGTCGATTGCCTCGTCTTCTCGTTGGTGACTGCAGACCTCGGCTCTGGTTGAGGCGGCGGGTCTCCACAGCGTTCCCCCGTCAGCGACCGGCACGCCGTCTTCGAACGTCACCGTGACGGTGTCGTGTTCGTGGGTCGCAGACCGACGAGCCCGCGGCCGACAGCGCGTCGAGCGTGAAGGCGGTCGGGTGGAACTCGAGTGTCGGCATATGTTCCTCGACGGCCCTGAGAACTTGCTCGTCCATGGTCGGCAGGGTCTCGGGGTCGCTCTTGGCGAAGCGGACCTCGTGCTTGTGCTCCATACAAGAACCGTAGCGAAGGGAGGTTGGTAAGGGACGCTGTGGTGCCGCAGCGTGGGCAAGGCACCTGGAGCAGCGAGGCGTGGCCACAAAGTAGCCTTTTGGGCATGGACGACGAGCACTTCATAGCGCAGCAGATCGCAGCGGTCACGATGGCGATCTACCCATTCGTTGAGGCCTATGGGCTGCCGATGTGACTCGGGGGTCCACTCGGGACCCGGCCCTGTGAAGGACACGGTGTCACCAGATCGGATTGGCACAGGCCAAGTGTCCCAGCCCTCCTATCGGTGGAACAAACCCAGCTCCGTGGTCACGACGAAGGGGACGGGTGCGACTACGGTCTTCCAGTGGCGAAGTCGTGGCGGTTGCTTGGGGATCGCGTTGGACGACTTCCATCTCGGTCGCCCACGGGGGAAGTGCATCACAGCGATGATCGTCTACACCTACTTCTTCGGGGGGACTGGTTCTGGTCGTGCTAGCGAGTCTGGTCAGGTGGGGGTTCCAGGAGGGACTACCCGGAGATTCGTCATCGCGGCGGGCATGCTCTTCACGCTGATCGTGCTACCGATCATGACCGTGTTCGCGGCGCTCGGCCATGCACGACTTGCGGGTACATGGCGGGTTCTACGACTTCATCACCGGGCCGGGTAGCCCCGGGGGGCCCTTCTTTGGAAGCGCTTTTCCAACCGGACGGGGCTCGGTGAAGAGGAGAAGTGCGTCACCCTCAGTGCACCCGCCACGCTGCGGGCATGGCGTGGGGCGAGCCGTTGTGGTCGTTGAACTGATCCTGCTCTGCATGCTCGCGATCATCGGGGCTGGAGTCATCGCTGGAGGTTGGGGGCGAGTGGCTGCCTTCGTCATCCTCGGCGGGCTCATAGGCGCCGGGGTCGCCGTGAGCCTCGACGTTCCATCGGTCGAAGAACCGGAAGACGAGCTGGAGATCGTCGTTCTTGGCTTCTTCCTCGGGACGATCGCCGGTGCGGGGTTCGGGATCGTGGCTCAGATGGCTCGCGACGAGGCATGGCAGACATGCCGTGTCGCCGGGAAGCCGAACGGTGACCAAGGCGCTCGCCATCATCGCCGTCGCGGTGGTCGAGGTGTTCCTGGCAGAGTGGTGGAGCGTCATCAACCTGATGAACTAGCGGTCGAGCAACAGCTTTCGGGCACGACGACGTTGACCGTGACCTCTCTGGCCTGCGGCGAGCCTGGCCCTGCCGGCTCCTGACCAAACTGGCTCCACTGTTCAGCGTTCTCCCGACACGACCGGGACGCCGCCTTGGAAGGTGATCGTCACGGTGCCGTGCTCGTCGGTCCGCCACACCTGGGCACCGGTGGCCGCGATCGCCTCGAGCGTGGCGGGCACGGGATGCCCGTAGGTGTTCTCGCCCACGCTCACCACGGCGACTGGGGCGGCCACCGCCTCGAAGAACTCTGCCACCGAGGTGGCGGCGCCGTGGTGGGGCACCTTCAGCACGTCGGCGGACAGGTCGAGCCCCGCCTCGGCATGCTGCTCGAGGAGCCACTCCTGGGCGGGTTCCTCGGGCTCGGTGGCGAGCAGCACCACGTCGTCGCCGCGGCTCAGCCTGATCACGAGGGCGTCGTTGTTCGTGTCGGACTCGGTGCCCGTGTAGCACTCGTGCGGTGAGAGCACGTCGAGGCGCACGTCGCCCACGACGAACGTCTCCCCCGCCCACGGCGTGCGCACCTCGATGCCCTCGTCGGCGATCGCGCGATCGAGGTCGACCTGCAGCGACGACGTCGACGGACACCCGGGCTGCAGCACGACGCCGACCTGGAAGCGGGCGAGCACCGACGGCAGGCCCACGACGTGGTCGGCGTGCGGGTGGCTCGCCACCACCACGTCGATGCGCTTCACGCCGAGGGCCGCGAGCTCGGTGGCGACCAGTTCCTCGTCGGGTCCGCCGTCGACGAGCATCGTGACGCCGGCGGGGGTGGTCACGAGGGCGGCGTCGCCCTGGCCCACGTCGAGGAACCGCACGGTGAGCGACGAGGGAGGTCCAACCGAGGCGGCGGAGTTCCACACGAGCAGGGGCAGCGCGAGCACGCCGGCGATCACCGCCGGCGCGGAGGACGCCAGCCGGTGCGCAGAGCCACGGTGAGGGCCACCACGAGCGCGGAGCCCACGACGAGCACGACCGGGCCGCCGCGCGAGGTGATGTGGGCGACGGGCGCGCGTCCGGCCACGTTGGCGATGAGCTGCAGAGCTCGCATCGGGGCCTGCGCCGCGAGACCCACCAGATGCCCCAGGGGCTCGGCCACGATGCCGCACGCGGCCGCCACGAGGCCCAGCAGCAACGAGGGCGCCACCGTGGGGGCCGCCACCACGTTGGCGAGCAGGGTCACGCCCGGCACGTCGTGGAAGTGGTACAGCAGGATGGGCGTGACGCCGAGCTGGGCGGCGAGCGTGGTGCCCGCGGCGGCAGCCACCGGCGCCGGCATCGCGCGGGCGAACCGCTCGCCGAGCGGCGCCGCCATCGCCACCATGCCGGCGGTCGCCGTGACCGAGAGTTGAAAGCCGATCGAGCGCACCAGCACCGGCTGCACGATGAGCAGCACGAGCACCGCGCCCGAGAGCACGACCGCGGTCGAGCGCGCGCGCCCGAGCAGCAGGCCCACGAGGGTGAGGGCCGACATCGTGCCGGCGCGCATGACCGAGGGCTCCGCGCCCGTGAGCACCACGATGAACGCCACGGTGGCGAGCCCGATCGCCACCTGCGCCGACCGGGGCACCCCGAGCATCGTGACGAGCGCAAGCACGGGGCCGAGCACCATGGCGACGTTGCCGCCCGAGACCACGAGCAGGTGTGTGAGCCCGGTGGCCTTGAAGTCGCGCTCGACCCCTGGGTCCAGGTGGGAATCGTCGCCGAGCGCGAGTCCCATGAGCAACCCGGCCTCGCGCGCCGGGAACACCGCCTCGATCGAGTGCCCCACGGTCGTGCGCACGGCCTGGGTCGCCCGCACGAACGGGTTCGGCGACGGCCCGATGCGCGCCACCTCGGAGGCCCGCAGGGTCACCGCCACGCCCTTCGAATGCAACGCGTCGAGGAAGTCGGGGTCGTCGGGCACCTGCAGCGAGCCCTCGACGCGCACCAGGTCACCCCGGGCAACCCGGGGCGGTTCCTCGTCGCCGGAGATCCACACGGTCTCGCGCAGGGTGCTCGCGGCCCCGTCGGCCAGGCGCACGACGCGCACATCGGCGAGCGCGTGCCACCCGAGCGCACCGGGGCGCGGATCCTCACGCAGCGTGGCCTCGACCTCGACGCGATCGGGCGCGAGCGCGGCGAGCGGCGACGCGCCCAGCCGCACCTGGGCGAGCACCGCCCACGCGGTGCCGAGCGCGGTGACGCCGGCGCACACGAGCAGGGTCACGGCCACGGCCGACGCGCCCGGCGTGCGGGCCGGCGCGCTCACCCGCACCACGGCGGGCGCCGGGGCGTCGATCGCGCGGCACCAGGGCCGGCGACCGGGTCGTGCCGGCGGACCGCGGGCGCGGCGATCGCCGCCGAGACGAGCGAGGCGAGCCCCAGCGCCGCCGGCGCCCAGGCGGGCAGCGACCGGGCCGGCCCGAAGCCGAGCAGCAGGCCCAGCCACCACGCGGCGGTCGCCGCCGGCAGCAGCCAGGCGGTCATACCGTGACCTGGTCGCGGATCTCCTCCAGGGTCGCCGGGCCGATGCCGCTCACGTTCTCGAGGTCGTCGACCGAGGCGAACGGCCCGTTCTCGGTGCGGTAGTCGACGATGGCCCCGGCGAGCACCTCGCCGATGCCCGAGAGCGTCTCGAACTCGGTGGCGCTCGCCGTGTTGATGTTGATGAGGCCGGCCGCGCTGCCGCCCCCGGTCTCGCCCGGCGCCGTGCCCGCGGCGGCCGCGCCCTGCTTCGGCACCACGACTTGGGTGCCGTCGGTGAGCGGCGCCGCCAGGTTCAGCACGCTCAGGTCGGCGCCGTTGCGGGCGCCCCCGGCGCGCTCGACCGCGTCGATCACGCGCTCGCCCTGCGCGAACTCGTACACGCCGGGCTCGTGCACCCAGCCCGTGACGTCGACGATGATCGGCGGGCCTGACGGCGAGGGCGCCGCGCTCGCCACCGCGCCCGCGGAGGGCGCGGCTGCGGCCGGCGGTGCGCCCGCCGCGATCGAGACCGGCTTCGGCAGCGACCGCACGTACCACAGACCCGCCCCGGCCATGGTGACGGCCACGACCACGACGAGGCCGATCAACTCCCCGCGCGACAGCGTCTCGACACGGTCCCTGATGCTCATGCGGCCGACGCTACGGTCCGATCACCCAACCTTCCGTGACGGCCGTCACGCCCGGCGAGAGGTCGCGCCCGGGCGGGAAACGTGCTTGCATCGGGCCATGCGACGCGCGCGAGAGGACGGCATCGGGCTCGACGAGCTGGCCCAGGCCGCCCGCAACCACGGCATGCCGCTCGAGGCCCTGCGGGCCGACGTGACGCCGGCGGGCATGCACTACGTGCTCGTCCACTACGACGTGCCGTTCGTCGACGCGGCGCGCACACGGTCGCGTTCGACGGCTTCGACCGGCCGCTCGAGCTCGGCCTCGACGAGCTGCGAGCGAGGCCGGCCGTCACGATGCCGGTCACGTTCGAGTGCGCCGGCAACGGGCGCGCGTTGTTCGAGACCCGGGCCGTCAGCCAGCCGTGGCTGCTCGAGGCGGTCGGCACGGGGGAATGGACCGGCACCCCGCTCGCCCCCCTGCTGCGGGAAGCCGGCCCGCCGGCCGACACGGTCGAGGTGCTGTTCACCGGCCTCGACCGGGGCATCGAGGGCGAGCAGGAACAGGCCTACGAGCGCAGCCTGCCGCTCGCCGAGGCGATGCGCGACGAGGTGCTGCTCGTCTACGAGATGAACGGCCAGCCCCTGCTGCCCCAGCACGGCGCGCCGCTGCGACTGCTCGTGCCGGGCTGGTACGGCATGACGAACGTGAAGTGGCTCTCGCGCATCGGCGCGTTGTCCGCGTCCGCACGGGGGCTACCAGAACGCCGTGAGCTACCGCATCCGCGCGAGCGACGACGAGGAAGGCCGTGCCGGTCTCCCGCATGCGCGTGCGATCGCTCATCGTGCCGCCGGGCATCCCGAGCTTCCCCGAGCGCGAACGCGTGCTCGCGCCCGGTCCCGTCACGCTCGAGGGACGGGCATGGTCGGGCTCGGGCCCGATCGAGCGCGTCGAGGTGAGCGTCGACGGCTGCGCGACATGGCAAGAGGCCGCTCGAGCCGTCCCCGTCACCTTCGGCGTGGCACCGCTGGACCTTCGCCTGGACCGCGACGCCGGGCGAGCACGAGGTCGCGAGCCGCGCCACCGACGCGACGGGCGCCACCCAGCCCATGCAGCCCGAGTTCAACCTGGGCGGCTACGAGAACAACGCGGTGCACCGCGTCCAGGTCATGGTGACGGAAGCCTGAAGGTTCC
>CAVQEZ010000017.1:0-112059 GCA_963711635.1 uncultured Pseudomonadota bacterium | reverse complement strand
CCTGCAAACCGGAGTGACTGTGGTACCAGTACGTCCCTGACTGGACGACCGGAAATTCATATACAAACGTCTCTCCCGGCCGAATGCCCGGAAAGCTGACTCCTGGCACGCCATCCATTGCAGGAGGTACGAGAAGCCCGTGCCAGTGAATGGATGTGTCTACGTTCAAGTTGTTGGTGACGGAAATCTTTGCTCGCTGACCTTCCTTGAGGCGCAGCAGCGGGCCGGGGACAGTCCCGTTAATCGTGACGGCATGACCCTGCTTCCCATCGATCGTGATCGGCGTGTGCCCGATCACCAGCTTGATCTCGTCGCCCGAGAGAGTGGGCATCTGCGCCGGCATGCCTTCGGCGATGCTACGTGCCCACGGCGGAAGCAACGTCCCAATCGTGGCACTCCCACCGATACGAGCGCCTGCTTGAGCAGCTTGCGGCGATTCAGATTGATGACGCGGCGATCATCCATTGAGGAAATGTCCTGTTCGAACCCGGCGATCGACTGCCCTTGGATCAGGCGCGAAGCCGTAGCGCGTTCGCGATCACGGAGACGGAGGAAAGGCTCATTGCCAGCGCCGCGAGTAGCGGCGAGAGCAGCAACCCAAACGCTGGATAGAGCACTCCAGCCGCGACGGGAATCCCCAAAGCGTTATAGCCGAAGGCAAATCCGAGGTTCTGGCGAATGTTCCGCACAGTCGCACGGCTCAATTGCCGCGCGCGCACGATTCCGTCGAGATCGCCTTTGACGAGCGTCACCTGTGCGCTTTCCATCGCGATGTCCGTGCCCGTTCCCATGGCGATTCCGATGTGAGCGCGGCAAGGGCAGGAGCGTCGTTGATGCCGTCACCGGCCATGGCAACTCGGCGGCCTTCGTTTGCAGTCGCTCGATGATGCGAGCCTTGTCCTGCCGGCTGTACTTCGGCGATGACTTCATCGATCCCCAGATTCTCCGCCACGGCTTCGGCCGTACCGCGGGTGTCGCCGGTGAGCATCACGATGCGAAGGCCATCGGCGCGAAGCGCTCTCAACGCCTTGGGCGTGGAATCCTTGATGGGATCGCCTACGGCAAGCGCGGCGGCAAGTGTTCCGTCGGCGGCGAGGAACATTACGGTGCGGCCTGTCGACCGCATGGTCTCAACTTCGGACCGCAGTGCATCGATTGACGCACCGACGTCCTTCATGAGCGCGGTGTTGCCCAGCGCAACCGAACGGCCGCTGAAGCGACCCGTCACACCTCGGCCCGTGACCGACTGGAAGTCCGTGACATCGACCGCCGTGACATTCCTTGCTGCCGCACCTTCCACAATCGCTCGTGCGAGCGGATGTTCGCTCGATTTTTCCAGTGCGGCTGCGATGGCAAGCAGGTCATTCTCTTTCCCCAAACCGGACACAATGACCTGCGCAGGGCGGGGCGGCCCATCGTCAGCGTCCGGTCTTGTCGACGCACCAGCGTATCGATCTCGCGCAGTGACTCGATTGCCTGCGCATCGCGGAACAGCACGCCCATCTGCGCGGCGCGCCCGCTCGCCACCATGATCGAAATCGGCGTGGCCAATCCCAGCGCACAGGGACAGGCGATGATGAGCACCGCCACGGCGTTGATGATGGCGTAGGCAAGCCGGGCTCAGGCCCGACGAACCACCAGACCAGGAACGTGACGATCGCGATCACAATCACCGCCGGCACGAACCAGGCGGATACTTGGTCGGCGAGTCGCTGCAGCGGCGCGCGGCTGCGCTGGGCCTCGGCGACGAGATTGACGATCTGAGAGAGCAAACTATCGGCGCCAACCTTTTCGGCGACCAGCACGACCGAACCCGTCTGATTGATGGTGGCGCCGACGACTCGATCCCCGGGTCCCTTGTCGACTGGCAGTGGTTCGCCGGTGATCATGGACTTGTCCAATGTCGATCGGCCATCTCTCGATGCGCCCGTCAACCGGCACTTTTTCGCCAGGTCGCACTCGAACGCGATCGCCACCTGAATCCTGGTCGAGCGATACGTCTTCTTCAGTTCCATCCGATCGAATGCGACGCGCGGTCTTCGGCGCGAGGCCCAGCAGCTGGCGAATGGCCGCGCTGGTCTTGCCGCGTGCGTTCAGCTCCAGCCACTCGCCCAGCAGCACCAGCGCGATGATCACGGCGGCGACTTCGTAGTACACGCCCACCATGCCGTGCGCATCGTGCATCTGGGGAGGAAATGCCGAGGCCGCAAAGGTCGCGAACAGGCTGAACGCGTAGGCGACGAGTACGCCCAGGCCGATCAGCGTGTACATGTTGGGCGTGCGACTAGAACGCCTTTCCAGCCACGCTGGTAGTAGTCGACGCCTGGCCCAAAACACGACAGGCGCGCTCAAGGCAAGTTCGAGGTAGCGGAGCAGGCGCGCGGTCGAATCCGAGAGGTGTAAATCCAGCAGGTGGGGGACCATGGCGATTGCCACCAGGGGCAAACTCAACGCGGCTGAGATCCAGAACTTCCGCTTGACGGCATCGAGCACCAAGCCGTCTTCGCTGTCGGTTGGCATCAGAGGCTCGAGCGCCATGCCGCAGATCGGACAGGACCCGGGGCCGGCCTGTCGGATCTCAGGATGCATGGGGCAGGTGTAGATAGTCCCGGCAGGGACGTCCTGTTTCTCCGCAGCCTTCACCTTGGTCGGCGTCCCATGTTGATGAGCGACATGTTTGTCGTGCGCGGCCGAGTGGTGGGCGTGCGCAGAGCGGCAGCTGCCGTCTCTTGAATGATGATGCCCGCCAGTCATTGAAGGTTTTCCTCGCCCAGCGCTTTCAGGATCGGGCAGTCCGCCGCACGTCCGTGCCCGGGACAGGTGGCCACCAGCATCGCGAGCCCGTCCCGCATGCGCGTCAGGGCAATCAGCCGCTTTTCCACTTCATCGAGCTTCTTCTGGGCCGCGCGTTTCACCTTTGCCACGTCGCGCTGCTTCGATAATCCCAAGAGTTCGCGGATGTCCTTGAGCGTGAATCCCAGTTCCTGGGCGCGACGGATGAAAAGCAACCGCGAGACTTGCTCCGCGGTGTAACGGCGGTAGCCGGAGGGCAGTCGAGCCTCGGGCGGTAGCAAGCCGCTCTTCTCGTAGTACCGGATCGTGTCGATGCTGACGCCCGCGCGCTTCGCGAGGGTTCCGATGCCAATCGAATTCATACGAAAAGCTCCATGGGTCGCGAGCCTAAAGTATGGACCGTACTCCAGAGTCAAGGGCCGGATATCCAGAACACCACCCGCGCGCCAGCTCTCGGGGGCTTGCGTGGCCACTCGGGTAATAAACATACCACTTAGTAAGAAGTGGTGCTAATATTACCCGTCATGAAAACCCGGAATCTCGATACCGCGCTGGAGGCCTTTCGCGACAAGGGCGGCACGCTGCGCACCCGGGATCTCATCGCGCTCGGAGTGCATACCGATGCCCTGTATATGCTGCGTGACAGCGGGCGGGTCGTCGAACTCGGCCGGGGTCTCTACCGTCTCGCCGAAACCGGCGAAGCCGAGCATCCCGATCTCGCCCTCGTCGGCGCGCGCGCGCCGGATGCGGCCGTCTGTCTGATCAGCGCGCTTTCGTATCACGACATCACGACCCAGATTCCATCCTCCGTTCACCTGGCCGTGCCACGTGGCAGCTATCACGGCATCAGGCTGCCGATTCCCGTCACTGTGTATCGCTTCGACCCGAAGACCTTCAACAAGGGGCTCGAGACGCATCGCGTCGGTGGCATGCCCCTGAAGATCTACAGCGCCGCGCGCAGTGTGGTGGATTGCTTCAAGTTCAGGAACAAACTTGGACTGGACATTGCGCTAGAGGCCCTCCGTGTGGCGCGACAACGGAAGCGCGTGCAAAACAGGGAACTGCTGCACTACGCACGACTGCTGCGTGTCGAAAATCCCATGTCGCCGTACCTGCAGGCGATCGAATGAACGGAAAGGAAACCAAGAACGTCACGGCGTCCGTGCTGGCCAAGCTGCGCAACAATTCAAAGTCGAGCGGCGCGCCGTTCCAGCAAGTCCTTCAGCTGTACGCAATGGAACGATTCCTGTATCGCATCTCGAAGTCGCGGCATGCGCAAAGCGTCATTCTGAAAGGCGCACTGCTGCTGAAGACGATCGGCATTCCCAGCGCGCGTCCCACCGTGGACATCGACATGCTTCGCAAGGGCAAGGCCGATCACGCAAGCCTGGTAGCGGTCATCAAAGACTGTGCGATTCTTGAAGTGGAGGCAGACGGCCTTGCCTTCATCGCCGATAGCGTAGTGGCCGAGGGCATCGCAAAGGACTCGGAATACAAAGGAACACGCGTCCTGATGCATGCGCGCATGGACAATGTGCGTCTGAAAATCCAGATCGACTTCGGCGTGGGAGACGTCATGGTGCCCGGCCCGCGAATGATCGAGTACCCGGTTTTCCTGGGCGGCGACACCATCCAGCTGCTCGCCTATCCAATCGAGTCCTCAGTCGCGGAGAAACTCCAGGCCATGGTCGCGCTCGGCGACGCCAACACCCGGATGAAGGACTTTTACGATGTGTGGATCTGCGCGAATCATCTTGACTTCAATGCGGACACACTTCTCAGAGCAATTGACGCGACGTTCAAGAATCGGGACACGCCCGTTCCGGCCAACGAAGTCGAGGCGCTCACCACGGCTTTTGTGGAGAAGCATCGTGTCGATTGGAACGCCTTCGTCAGAAAGATCGGCGAGACCGAACTCATCGATGCATTCGGCAGGGTCGTCGATGACGTCAAGATCTTTGCGATGCCTGCGCTGCACTCGCTGGCTAGCGGTGAGACGCATTCGAAGCACTGGAAAGCGGGGCGGGGATGGGTGGCGGCGTGAAGGGCGATCGCGATGAAGAAACCATTAAAGAAGTCGCCAACAATAGGCGTATGAAGCTGAGTCACCGGATTTCCGTAGCTCCGATGATGGATTGGACCGACCGGCACTGCCGCTACTTCCTGCGCGGCTTCGCGCCGGACACTCTTCTATATACGGAGATGATCACGACCGGCGCCATCCTGCGTGGCGACCGGGAAAAGCTGCTGCGTTTCGACCCCGAGGAACACCCGCTGGCGCTGCAGGTCGGCGGCAGCGATCCGGCGCATCTCGCCGAGGCCGCGCGCATCGGCCAGGCCTTCGGCTACGACGAGATCAACCTCAATTGCGGCTGTCCCAGCGATCGTGTGCATTCCGGTGCTTTCGGCGCCTGCCTGATGCTCAAGCCGCGCCTCGTGGCCGAGTGCGTGGCCGCCATGCGCGATGCCGTGGAGATCCCCGTGACCGTGAAACTGCGCATCGGCGTGGTGGACGCCAGCGAGTTGGACGAGGGCGCGTCGCGACGGGAGACGGCCCGCGCCGCGGCCGCCCGCTTCGAGCAGGCCGAGCGTGCGGCGCTCGAGGAATTCGTCGACTGCATCGTCGCTGCCGGCTGCGACGCCGTCATCGTGCACGCGCGCAAGGCGGTGCTCGGCGCCTGGTCGCCGCGCGGACAATCGCGAGATTCCTCCGCTGCGCTACGACGTGGTGCGCCAGATCAAGGCTCGGGTCGCTCCCGTGCCGGTGGTGCTGAACGGTGGCCTGCGCACGCCGGCGCAGGTAGCTAGCGAACTCGGCTGGGCCGATGGCGTGATGCTCGGTCGCGAGGCATATCACCGGCCGTTTTTGCTCGCGGAACTGTCGCGCACCTGCGGCGATCCTCAGTCGCGTATCGCGATGCTCGAACGCATGGCGCGTTACGCGCGCCGTGAGCTGGCGCGAGGCGAACGCCTCTCCTGGATCGCCCGGCACATGCTCGGCCTGTATGCGGGCATGCCGGGCGCGAAGGAATTCCGGCGCCGGCTGTCCGAGGGGTCGCGCTTGCCGGACGCGTCCCCGGATCTGCTCATCCAGGCCGGGGAGGCCTGCGAACGTCTCAACGACGCGGCTGCCTGACCTGATCCGCGTCCGGATGCGACGTTGCTGTCAATCTGTGCCGCAAGGGCTCACACTGCGGTGCAACTTACCCTGGAGCGAGCTTTGAAAGACACGTTGCCCATGATTCCTGGCGAATTGAATTCGGACTACCGCGCCCGGCTTGCGATGGAACAGTTGCATGCGGAAGACCGGCGTCGGGCTGAGCTCTCGGAGTTGACGGCCACTGCCAATGCGCCCGAGGCCCGGATTCGCGCCTGGGAACGAACCCATGGTCTCAGCCTGCCGCGCGCCGCCGCGCATCCGGTCCTGTATTCGGTGGCCGCTGCCACCCACCTGACTCTCGAGCAGGTGCAGGCCGAGCAAAGGCGCCGATTGGCACCAGTGCCGGTTTCGATTCCGGCCTGAGTTGCGAGCGGGCAAGAGCCGCGCGCGCTGCTAGCGACGCGGTGCCTTGGGCGCGGTGACGCGTTCCCAGGTGCCCGGATACTGCGCGCCCAGCCAGATACTCATCGCGAAAGCGGCCACCGACTGGCGCAACGCCGCGGGGTCCACCTGCGCCAACGTGTCATTGGCGGTGTGGTGCAGGTCGAAGTACTTCGTGCCGTCGAGATCCGGCGACAACACCGGCATGCCGAGTTTTGCCAGGCCGTCGAGATCGGCGCCGCCGCCGGACTCATTTCCGCCGCGCGCCAGCTTGAACGGCGCCAGCGCACGATGGATCTGATCGACCGCCGGCAGCTGAGCCGGGTTCACGCGACTAGATAGGCGCCACACCGGCCCGGCGCCGAAGTCCGCCTCGAAGCCGAGCGCATGCCGGGCAACCTCCGCCTGGTTTGCCGCGACATAGGCTTGCGATCCTGAGGTTCCGAACTCCTCGTTGGCGAACAACACCACGCGAATAGTGCGCCGGGGCTTCGTCTCGAGCCCGCCGATGAGCTTCGCGGCGCTCATCATGATGGCCACGCCGGCGCCGTTGTCGATGGCGCCGACGGCCGGATCCCAGGAGTCCAGGTGTGCGGCAAGAATCACGACTTCGTCGCTTTGCTCCGTGCCCGGAATCTCGCCGATCACGTTGGCGGAGCTCGCCGGCGGCAGGTCGCGCGAGCTGCTGTACATGCGCAAGCGCACGGGTTTGCCGCTGGCGAATTGTCGCTCCAGCCCGTCCGCATCGGGATTCGAAATCGCGAACGCGGGAATGCGCGGGACGTCGGGCTTGTAGCGCAAGGCGCCGGTATGCGCAAAGCGGTCGTCGCTGGTGCTGATCGAGCGGATGACCAGGCCTGCGGCGCCGAGCGATCCCGCTGCGGAAGGGCCGTGCACGCGCATCGCCACCGCCGGTCCGTAGCCGCTGCCATCGCGTTTTCGTTCCATGCGATTGCTGAAGAACACGATTTTTCCTTTCACGGCGCCCGCCGGCAGCGCGTTGAGCGCGGCGATGTCGCGCACCATCACGGCTTCGGCCTCGATGCCTTCCGTACCCGTGCCCACACTGCCGCCGAGCGCCAATACCGGCATGGGCTGGGGCCACGGCGCGAGCACGGCGAACTGCGCTTCACCCCGCACCCAGTGCGGAACGGTGACTTCCATGGTGCGGACATTGGCGAAGCCGAGGCGGCGCATTTCGCGCAGCGCCCACTCGATGGCCGCGGCGTCGCCGGGCGAGCCTGCCGAGCGCGGTCCGACCTCGGTGGTCAGCGATTCGACTAGTCGCCAGGCCGTGTCGTCTGCAAGGGCTCGCTCGCGCAGCGTGTTTGCCGCACTCAAATCGGATTTGGCGAACGTCAGGGATTTGTCGGCTGCGTGTCCAGTGGACTGGAGCGTAAGAAGGGAGCCTGCGACGAGCAGGATTTTCAATGTGCGCATGTGGCCGCTTCGGTGTACCTAGGGAATTGGCTGCCATTCTAGGTCATATGCGTATAATCCCCACCGTTCATCGACTTACCGTTTATGGCCAAAGACATCGAACTCGCCATTGTGTTTGCCGATGTGGTCGGCTCGACGCGGCTCTATGAAGAGCTCGGGGACCAACGCGCACGGGAAGTGGTGGCCACCTGCATCGACATCATGAAGCAGGCCACCGAGGAGCATCACGGCACGGTCATCAAGACCATGGGTGACGAGGTGATGTCCACGTTCGCGGTGGCCAACGACGCGCTGAACGCCGCCGCGAAGATGCAGAAATCCATCACCGGAAACCCGGAACTCACCGCCGAAGGTCACCATGTGGCCATTCGCATCGGCTGTCACTGCGGTCCGGTCGTGGTCGAAAACCGCGACGTGTTCGGATCGACGGTCCACACCGCCAATCGCATGACCAGCCAGGCCAAGGCCGGTCAGATCATTACGACCGAGGCCATGGTCGCGCAGCTGTCGCCGGACTGGCAGTCATCGGTGCGGCAGATCGACGTCGCCACGCTCAGGGGTCAGGGCGCCGAAGTCACGCTGTTCGAGGTGCTCTGGCAGCACGAGGACATCACCAGCATGTTGCCGTCGGTGTCCATATCGGGCGCCGAAGGCCGGCGCGCCATGCGCCTGCGGCTCACCTTCGACGGCGGCGAGGTCATGCTGACCGAGCATCGGCCCAACGTGGCCATCGGCCGTGCCGACGACAACGACCTGGTGATCCGCGGCAATCTCATTTCACGGTTGCACGCGCGCATCGAGATCAACCGCAACAAGTTCGTGTTGATCGATCAAAGTACCAACGGAACCTTCGTGCAGGCCGAAGGCGGCGAAGAGCTGTTCGTGCGGCGCGACAGCGTGCAGATCAAGGGCGAAGGGCTCATCGGCCTGGGCCGGGTGCCCGAGCGCGACTCGCCTTTGACGATCCGGTTTTACTGCGAAGAGCAGTGACGGTGCCGGGTGAGGAAAGTGGGGAGTCCTCTCCCCACTTTCCTCACCCGGCACCATGTTCTAACCGAGCCGTCTTTCGATCTCGTCGAGTTCGGCCGACATTTCCGCGGGCGCGCGCGCGCCGAATTCCTTGAGGTACTCACGCATCTCGGCCGCTTCCTTGCGCCAGGCGGCCGGCTGCACGGCCAGCAGCTCGCGCATGGTGGCCTCGTTCACATCGACGCCCTTGAGGTTCAGGTCGGTCGCGCGGGGCAGGTAGCCGATCGGCGATTCGTCGGCGCCGACCGCGCCGGTGCAGCGCTTGATGATCCATTCCATGACCCGCAGGTTGTCGCCGTATCCCGGCCACAGGAAAGCCCCCTTGGCATCGCGCCGAAACCAGTTCACGTGGAACAGGCGCGGCGGATGCTTGAGCTTGCTGCCCACGTCCAGCCAGTGCCGCCAGTAGTCGCCGAAGTTGTAACCGGCGAAGGGTTTCATGGCCATGGGATCGCGACGCACCACCCCGACGGCGCCGGTCGCCGCCGCCGTGGTCTCGGACGCCACCGATGCGCCGACCACCACGCCGTGCTGCCAGTTGCGCGCCTCGTAAACCAGCGGGGCGACTTCGCGCCGCCGGCCCCCGAAGACAATGGCCGAGATGGGCACGCCCTGGGGATCTTCACTGCGCGGCGAGTAGATAGGGTTGCCCTTCGCGGAAACCGTGAAGCGCGAATTCGGATGTGCCGACACACCGCCGCCGGCCGGATCGTAGGGCTTGCCCTGCCAGTCGAGCACCGGCGTGTTGAGCTTGCGCCCTTCCCACCAGGGCTCGTTGTCGGCCGTCAACGCGACATTGGTGAACAGCGTGTCGCGATGGATCATGTCGAACGCGTTGCGATTGGTGGCGCGGTTCGTGCCCGGCACCACGCCGAAATAACCGGCCTCGGGATTGATGGCATAGAGACGGCCATCGGGTCCGGGGTGCAGCCACGCGATGTCGTCGCCCACGGTCCAGATTTTCCAGCCGGGCATGGATTCGGGCGGGATCAGCATGGCCAGGTTGGTCTTGCCGCAGGCGGATGGGAACGCCGCCGCGATGTAGTGGGTTTCGCCCTGCGGGTTCTCGATGCCGACGATGAGCATGTGCTCGGCCAGCCAGCCTTCGTCGCGCGCCTGCCAGCTGGCGATGCGCAGTGCATGGCATTTCTTGCCGAGCAACGCATTGCCGCCGTAGCCGGAACCGTAGCTCTCGATCGAAAGCTCTTCGGGGAAGTGCATGATGAAGCGTCGATTCGGATCGAGCTCGCCGGTGGAGTGCAGTCCCTTGACGAATTTGCGGTCGCGCGCGATGCGTTCGAGCGCCGCGCGGCCCATGCGCGTCATGATCGACATGTTGATCACCACGTACGCGCTGTCGGTGATTTCCACGCCGCAGCGCGAATAGGGCGAGTCGATGGGGCCCATGCAGTAGGGAACGACGTACAAGGTGCGGCCCTTCATGCAGCCCTTGAACAACTCGCGCATCTTTGCATGCGCTTCGCCCGGATCCATCCAGTGATTGTTAGGGCCCGCGTCTTCCTGGTTCTTCGTGCAGATGAAGGTCAGGTGCTCGACGCGCGCCACGTCGGAGGGGTGCGAGTAGGCGATGTGGCAGCCGGGAAAGGTAGATTGGTTGAGCTGCTTGAGCTCGCCGGTCTTCTCCAGCCCCTGTTTGAGCCGCGTGAGCTCGGCGGGCGAGCCGTCGCACCACTGGACCTTGTCCGGCGTGGTGAGCCTGCGTACCTGTTCAACCCATTCGGCAACCGCCGGAGAAAGGTCCTGCAGAGCGGCGAACGAATGCGGCGCTGTGGCCATCGCGAATCCTCGAATGTCTGCCTGTCCTGGCGAGACAACGGAGTATAGCGGCGAGACAGACAATCGCGACGGAAATGCTGATAGCGCTAACAGATCGGCCGGAAGAACAGCGCGCCTCCGCATCGCGGAGGCGCGCCGTGTCACGAGCCTGTGCGACTCGCGACGGGGGACGGTCAGGCGGCTTTGGTCGCGCGCTTGCGCGCAGTCGTGGCGCGGCGCGCCTTCTTCGGCGCCGTACGAGGGGCCGGGGCCAGCGAGGCGTACGTGGTGCGGGCCAGATCGGAGACGTCCTTACGAACGGCCGCGGCGATGGTCGAATTCTGTTTCACGAAGCGGACGGCGTGACGACGCGCCACCTTGTTCAGCTCCCGGCCGGCGACGTTGAGCACCGAAATGCCCTTGGAGGCCAGGGTCGCGCGGCTGCGGGCCCTTTCGAGCGCCGAGGCGGCGAGAGCGGCGGCGCGGGTGCGCAGTTCAGACGAGGCTTCGAGCAGTTTTTCCTGAAAATTCATGGGGTCTCCTGTGCTGCGACGCAGCAATGATGCGGCGCATCATACGGACTGGCAACGACGTGTCAACCGGGGAGACGAGTAAGCGTGGGAAACGGCCCTATGCGGCCAGGGGCGGGTCCGCATTCAGGAAACCGCGCACTTCGGGGACCACCTTGTCCAGCGAATACAGCATGAAGAGGTGTCCGCCGCCGGGCACGATGAACAGGCGATTGTTCGGAATGAGCAGCGCGATGATGCGGGCGTTCACCGGTGGCACGAGCGGATCCTCGGACCCGGCCATGACCAGCGTGGGCTGTCGGATGCGATGCAGCCAGTGAATGCTGGTCCAACCAATGCCTGCGATCAGCTGGTAGATATAGCCCATGAACTGCGGCGCGATGATGCGTGCCGTGTGTGCCGACATGAGCTTGGGATCACGGCGCGCTTCACCGCCGTAGATGGTGCCCGCGGCCTTCTGCATGAACGTGGGCGAAAGATAGCGCTGCGGTGTCATCATCTTCGAGAGCGCCGAGGGTCGACCGGGCACCATGATGGCGCCGGTGGAGGTGGCGGCGAGCACCAGGCGACGACAACGCTGCGGATACTGTCGCGCGAATTGCTGTGCCAGCGCGCCGCCCCAGGAAACACCGATCACGTCCACCTGCTGGTAGCCGAGCCGGTCGAGCAGTTTGTTGGCCAGGCTGGCAAGACCCGAGAAACGCCGCGGACGCCAGCTCATCTCCGAACGACCGACGCCCGGCACATCGAAGATCACGATCTCTTTTTCCGGCAAGGCTTCCATGAACGGAAAACACAGCTCGAGATTGGCGCCGATGCCGTTGAACAGCAGCAGCGGCAACCCGCCGTTGCGGCCCCTCTGGGTGGCGACGCGCAAGTTGATGCCATCGACCTCGATGAATTCGACCTGGGGTTTGCTCATCTCTGGTGAACGTATCGTCCCGGGGCCGGATCGCCGGCGGGATGCGCGGCGCTGCCGAGCGCGGCCGGGGCTGGCACTTCACCGCCGCCGTGCCCGCGATACCACTCCGCCCAATGAGTCCACCAGCTGCCGGCGTGTTGGCTGGCGCCCGACAGCCATTCGTCCGGCGACTCGGGCATTGCGCTGTTGAGGTAGTACTTCGCCTTCGGATTGGTAGGTGGATTCACGATGCTCTGAATGTGTCCGCTCGAAGAGAGCACGAAGTCGATCTTGCCACGCAATATGTTTTTCGACTGATAACAAGCCTGCCAGGGTGTGATGTGATCGGTGATTCCCGCGACCACGTATGAAGGCACCTGCATGCGGCTCATGTCGATCGGTGTCCCCAGCGCCGTGATCTTTCCGGGCACCTTTAGGGGATTGTCCATGAACATGCGCAGCAGGTCGGCGTGGAATTCCGCCGGCAGTCGCGTGGTGTCCGAATTCCAGTAAAGGATGTCGAAGGCCGGCGGCCGATTGCCCATGACCCAGTTGTTGGCGACGAACAGCCACACCAGATCGTTGGGCCTCAGCCAGGCGAACACGCGGGCCATCTCGCTGCCTTCGAGAACACCCTTGCGCCGTGATTTTTCAATGGTGGCCGCGACACCGGATTTCGAGGCGAACTGTCCGAGCATCGTGGGGGCCTCGGTGTCGAGCACCGTGACCAGCAATGTGGCGCTTTCGATGCTCTGGTCGCCCTTGGCGGCCAGGTGGCCTAGCAAGGTTGCCAGCGTGAACCCGCCCGCGCAGGCCGCCATGGCATTCACGCGGTCGGCACCGGTGATCTCGCGGGCGACGGTCACCGCCTGCTTGCACGCGATGAGATAGGTTTCGATGTTCCAGTCGCGTTGCGCCGCCGTGGGATTGCGCCAGCTGATGCAGAAGGTCTGCACGCCCTGCTGCACGGCGAACTCGGCGAAACTGCGGCCGGCCGCCAGGTCGGTGGCGTAGAACTTGTTGATCTGCGGCGGCACGATGAGCAGCGGCCGCTGGTGCACGGACTGCGTCTGTGGCCGGTACTGGATGAGCTCGAAGACC
Source organism: uncultured Pseudomonadota bacterium (assembly GCA_963711635.1). GTDB lineage: Bacteria > Pseudomonadota > Gammaproteobacteria > Steroidobacterales > Steroidobacteraceae > CADEED01. Next base: position 98,948 of record CAVQEZ010000017.1, on the reverse strand, counting down.
TCGTCGCGGTACACCACGGCGCCGGGAGTGGTGGCCAGATTCCTGCCCACCTGGAACTTCCGCTCGTCGACCTGGCGCGGCATGCCGAAATTGTTGGTCAGATCGTCGATGAAATTCTGCAGCCCGTACAGCAGGCTCTTGCCGCGGGTTTCGCTGATCCGCTGCAGCGCGCCCGGATTTCCCAGCAGTGAATTCGTGGGTGCGAATGTTTCGGTGATCAGCTGCAGTACGAAGCGCGCGCGTTCGCGGTCCTCGTCGTTGGTGTCGGCGCGGTCCAGCACGCGGTTCAGCATGTCGCGCCAGGCCACGAAGCCCTGCATGAGGCGTTTGTAGTAGCCGCTTTTCTGCCAGACGTTGTGGCTGAAGCGCCGGTCGCGCGCGTCGGGCAACACCTTCGAGCGGCCGAACGCTATTTCGACGAGTTCGCGCGCGAACGCGAGATTCTCTTCGATGAGCACCTGCGGATTGACTGTCATGAGCCGCAACAGGCGTTTGCCAGCGGCTAACAACTCTTCGCGGTCCAGGCCGAGCAGCGGATTCGCGCCGAGGATCTGCTCGGCCGCATCGTTCGCGGCCTCGCGCTCGAGCTCGGGCTGTCCCCCCTTATCGGCCGCCGCGAAGCCATCTTGAGCGGAATTTTCGTTCGCGGCTTCGCTGCGGACGGGCTTGATTTCCGTCACATTTTCGCGTGCTGGCCGAGGTCGTTTTGCTGGCATGGCTCCTCCCCACAGGGCCCGCACTCGTTATATGTGATCCGTATCCCAGTGACGACAGGGTGCACGTGACCGCTATCACGTGGCTAGACCTGCTCCATTCCTATTATGCATCGCAGCCAGGGCCCCAAATCCCGGAAACGTCAGGGGTTTGACACCTTCCCGCAATCGGTCGCGGGAAGGGACACGGGGCCCACTAGGAAAAGAGAGGAGTTTTTGGTCGTGCGGTCACATCGACTTCTGGTCGTAACGGGAGTTTTTTCCCTGCTAGCTACGTGGGCTCACGACGCCCACGCCGTGGGCGTGGCCGCCGGAACCAGCATCGACAACACCGCGCAGGTCACTTACGCCGTGGGTGCGGTGAACGTCACCGCCTCGTCCAACACCACGAGCCTCAGGGTTGCCGAGATCCTCGACGTGGCCGTGACGCTGCAGACGCCGAGCGTGCCGGTGCTCGCGGGGACCACCCAGCAGGAGATGCTCTACCGCGTCACCAATACCGGTAACGGGCCCGAGACCTTTCTTCTGCAGATGAACAGCGTGCTCGGCGGTGACGATTTCGATCCGGCCGCCGCGGCGCCGTCTATCTACTTCGACACCGACGGCAGCGGCGATCTCTCGCCCGGCGACCTGCCGTACACCGCTGGCAGCAACGACCCCGTCTTGAATGCCGATGCCTTCGTCACGGTGCTGGTGGTCAACGACATTCCCGCCGGTGTCGCCGATGGCAATCGCGGCTTCTCGCGCCTCACGGCGGCCGCGCGCACCGGCGTCGGCGCCGCGGGTACGACCTTCGGCGGCCAGGGCGTCGGTGGCACCGACGCGGTCGCGGGCACGACGGGTGCCGACGGCGAAGCCACCGGTCAGTACCTGGTCGCCGGCATCGCCGTGAACGCGGTCAAGTCGCAGCTGGTCGCCGACCAGTTCGGCGGCACGCGCCCGGTTCCGGGTGCGCGTATCAACTACAGCATCGTCGTGAGCGCCACCGGCACCGGCACGGCGGCGACCACGGTGTTCAGCGACAACATCCCGGCGAACACCACCTACGTGCCCGGCACGCTGCGCCTCAACAGCGCGGTGCTTTCGGACGGCACGGATGCCGATGCCGGAGATTTTTCAACGTCGCCGAATGCGCGCGTGCGCGTGCAGCTCGGCGATCTCACCCAGGCGAGCGGGGCGCAGACCGTCCAGTTCGCCGTGACCATCAATTGACAGGGGAAGCAGCTGTGAAGGAGACACACATGTTCAAGGGGTCAAGGATTTTCGCCGCCGCGTTGCTCGCGTGCGGCTTCGCCGCGAACGCGTTCGCGCAGACCAGACTGCATCGAGCTCAAGACGACGGGCGAAGTCGAGCAGGAAGTAGTCAATGCCAAGGGCGAGAAGACCAAGGCGCTGGTCCCGGCCGGCAAGGTCATTCCCGGCACCGAGGTGGTGTGGACGGTCACGGCCAGCAATGTCTGCAAGCAGCCGTCGGACAAGGTCGTCATCAGCAATCCGGTGCCCGAGCACATGACGCTGGTTCCGGGTTCGGCGATCGGCGCGGGCAGCGACATCAGCTATTCGGTCGACGGCAAGACCTTCGGTTCGATCGACAAGCTGACCGTCACCCAGGACGGCGCCACGCGAGCCGCGCGCGCCGAAGACATCAAGCTCATTCGTTGGGAGTTCAAGAACTCCCTGCAGCCCGGTGCGAGCGCCTTCGGTCGCTTCCGCGCAGTGCTGAACTGATTTTTTTCCAAAGAGAGTAGAGAGGAGTACCCATGATTTCGGTCTTCAAGCAAAAGTGGCGAATTGCACTCGCCACCGTAGCGTTGGGGTCGATCGGCTTGTCCGGAACGGCGTTCGCGCAGAACACCGCCTCGGGCGTGACGATCACCAACACCGCCACGGTCAACTACAGTGTCGCCTCGATTTCGCAGACGCCGATCAGCGCGATTGCGACGTTCCTGGTCGACACCGTCATCGACTTGAACGTCACCGCTGTTGCCAGCGCCGTGACCTTCACGCCGGGCCAGACGGGCGTCGCCAAGGCGTTCACGGTGTCCAACACCAGCAACGCGACCTCGAACTTCAGCCTGGGGTTCATCAACCTGACGGGCAGCGACGACTTCGAGCTGGGCAACCTCGCGGTTCGCGTCGACGGTAACGGCAACGGCACCTACGAAGCGGGCGCGGACCTGGCCACCTCGATCACGGGGCTGGCGCGCAATGGTTCGGTCGCGGTGTTCATCGTGGGCGATATCCCCGGTGCCGCCGTCAACACGGACACCGGCGACGTGCAGCTGACGGCGAACGCCATCAATCCCGGCGACAGCAATCCCTGGGCGCCCACGCCTGGCGCTGACACGGCGAGTGTCGACGATCGTGGTCCGCAACCTTACGGCCAACGCGACCAACACCTTCGTGGTGGCCTCGGCCGCGCTGTCGGTCAGCAAGGCCAGCGACGTCATCAGCGACCCGGTGAATCTGGTGTCGGCGAACGCCAAGGCCATTCCTGGCGCGGTGGTCGAATACATCATCACGGTGAGCAACGCGGTTGGCGCGCAGACCGCCACGCTGACGTCGATCAGCGATCCGGTGCCCGCCAACACCACGTTCACGGCCGGTCAATACACCGGATCGCGCGACGTGGGCGTCAAGATCGGCGCGGCGGCGGAGTTCTTCTGCATCGCCGAGGTCGGCAGCGACTCCAACGGCGACGGCTGCTTCGCTCAACGGTCGGCGCAGTGACGGTGGCACTCCGGCGATCACCTCGGTTGCCGCGGACTCGTCGGTCGTCGTGCGCTTCCGCGTCACCATCCAGTAACGGCACGGGCACGGAAGGCAAGACGCCGTCATGATGTTAACGCAGCGGGCAAACGGACCTGGAGCCCGAAGTGGCGACCCAAGCCACACGCCCGCAACAACGGGTACTCTCACGCAGAGGGCGGAGTAGCGACTAGCTACCCCGCCTTCGGCGCGTTTGGGGCCCGCGTAAATTCGTTGCTCGCGGATTTCGTTGTTATTTGCTGCGTGTTCTCATTGTGGCGCAGCAATTCCGTGGCGCAGGTCACGGCGCCCGGCACGGTGATTCGCAACGTCGGCAGCGTGGCATTCGAGGTGGCGCCCGGTGCCACCCGCACCACGCAGTCGAACGAGGTCACGCTGGCGGTGCAGCCGCTGCCTTCGCGCGCGACGATCCAGCTCGCGCGCTACGAGGCTTCGAGCAGCAGCGCGTTCACCGCGGGCCCGACGCAGTGTCGCGCGGGCAATGCCTTCGTCCCGCTGGCCGCGCCGGCGCCGCAGGGTTCGGGACAGCTCGATCCGATGACGCCGATCCCCATGCAGGACACCGGCGTCGCGCACGCCGGCGATCCGATCTTCGTGCGCGTGGTCGACCTCGACCGCAACCGCGATGGCAACGTGGTCGAAACCGTGGACGTGCGCGTCGCGGCGCGCGCCACCGGCGATTCCGAAATCCTGCGACTTTCCGAGACCGGCCCGAACACCGGTGTGTTCGTCGGCTATATTCGCGACCCTCACCAACTGCCGCGTCGGCCGACTGCGCGCTGCAGGTCGAGCGCAACGCCGAGCTCGATGCGACCTATGTGGACCCGACGGACGACAGCGACGCGGCGCAGGCCGACGCGCTGGTCGACCCGTTCGGCCTCGTGTTCGATTCGCAGACCGGTCTGCCGATCAACGGCGCGCGCGTGCGCCTCATCGACGACGCCACGCGGCCTCGCCGGCGCGGTCTTCGGCGACGACGGCGTGAGCCGCTACCCGAACGAGATGGTCACGGGCCAGCACGGTGACCGACCAGGGCGGCACGCAGTACAGCATGCCGGCCGGTGTATTCCGCTTCCCGCTGGTCGCGCCGGGCACGTATCGCCTGGAAGTCCTGCCGCCCGGCAGCTACTCATTCCCCTCGCAGCGCACGATCGCCGATCTGCAGACGCTGCCGGATGCGCCGTTCCGCCTGCAGCCGGGTTCCTTCGGCCAGCCTTTCGTCGTGACGGCCGCGCCGGCCGTGGCCGTCGACCTGCCGCTCGACGCCAACGAGAGCGTGCTGGTGCTGCGCAAGACCGCCGGCCAGCAGATCGCGACCACCGGCGACTTCGTGCAGTACACGCTCACGCTGCAGAACAACGGCGAATCCGGCGCGTTCAACAACGTGCAGGTCGTCGATCGCTTCCCCGCCGGCGCGCGTTTTCGCGCCGGCTCGCTGCGCCTCAATGGCGCACGCATCGCCGATCCCGCGGTGGCGGCCGACGGCACCAGCTTCACCTACACGCACCCCAGCCTGCGCCGCGGGTCAGACCATCACGCTGCGCTACGTGGTCGAATACACGGTCGCCATGCGCGGCATGAAGGACGCCGTGAACACCGCGCAGGCGTTCGCGCCGGGCAATGTGCGCTCGAACGAAGCGCGCTCGCTGGTGCGCATGAACGAAGAACTGTTCTCGCAGAAGGGCTTCATCGTCGGCCGCGTGTTCGAGGGCTCATGCGACGATGACGGCCGCGAACAGCATGGCGTCGCCAACGTGCGCGTCTATCTCGAAGACGGCCGCTACGGCGTCACCGATGAGAACGGTCACTTCCACTTCGAAGGCCTCGAGCCCGGGCACGCACACCGTGCAGCTCGACAAGCTCACGCTGCCCGAATATCTCGAGCTTGCGCCCTGCGCCGATCGCATGGGCCACGCCGGCCGCGACTACTCGCAGTTCGCCGAGCTGAGCCCTGGCACGTTGTGGCGCAGCGATTTCGTGCTGCGCCAGAAGAAGGCGCGCCGAAGGCAACGTGGAATTCGAATTCCATTCGGCCGCTCCCGCAGGTTCGGACAGCGACGGCCTGGCCGGCACGAAGCCGTGGTGCGCGTGAACGGCGTGCCCGCCGGCAACACGCGCGTCATCGCGATGCTGCCGGCCGGTTTCGAATACGTGGCGGGCAGCGCGACCATCGACGGCAAGGCGGCCAGCGACTCCCGCAAGGAAATGCTGGGCGCCGGCGCCGGTCATCAACGTCGCCGACGGCGTGTTGACCGCGAAGCTCGGCGAGCTCGCGCCGGGCAGCGTGCGTACGCTGCGCTTCCAGACGCGCGCCGCGGCCAGCGCCGGCGGCGAGATGTCGATGCGCGCGCTGGCGGTGTTCGATTCGCCCGCCAAATCGGGCCTGCGCACGGCGCCGGTGGAGTCGAAGCTGACGCGCGGCGCGGCGCGCTACGAGCGCTCGCAGTTCACGTTCACGCCGCGCTTCGACGTGCTCAAGACCGAGCTGTCGCTGGCCGACGAAAATGCGTTGCGCGCTCTCATCGATTCATGGCGCGGCGCGCGCGACATCAGCATTCGTGCCGCGGGCCACGCCGATGCGCAGCCGATCTCGGGCCGCAGCCGCCGCGTGTTCGCCGACAACTACGCGCTGTCGCGCGCGCGCGCGCAGACGGTGGCCGACTACCTGGCCATTTCTCTGAACGTGCCCGCCTCGCGCGTGCAGGTCGAAGGGCCGGGGCGCCGATGAGCCGGTGGCCACCGGCAACGATGCCACCAGTCTCGCCGCCAACCGTCGCGTCGACATCGTGATCGAGGGTTCGCGCTTCGAGGCCAACGCGCCGCTGGAGCTCAACGCCGCCGGCGGCAAGGCTGACGACCGTGGCGACGCAGGGCGTCGTGCTGCGCGGCCCGGCCACCGCCCAGAAGCGCGTCAAGCGCAGCGCCGCGATGGACGACAAGCTGCGGCATGGGCGTGGTGGTCGACGTCGAGAAACTGAAGCCCGGTATTTCCTGGCTGGCGCCGCTCGCCGATGCCACGCCGCCGATCTCCGTCACCAAGGTGGCGATCCAGCATCTGCCCGGCCAGAGCGTGCGAGCTCAGCGTCAATGGCCAGCCGGTCGATCCGCTGACCTTCGACGGCGTCAGCACGAATGCCGCGAACACGGTGTCGGTCAGCCGCTGGCGCGCAGTGGAGCTCGTCGATGGCAGCAACCTGTTCGTCGCGCGCGTGCTCGACGCGGACGGCAGCGAAGCCTGGCACGCCGAGCGCGCGGTGCACTTTGGCGGTGGCCCGGTGCGCGCGGAAATCGACAAATCCGCGTCGAAGCTGATCGCCGACGGCCGCACCAGCGCCGGTGATCGCGTTGCGCATGTTCGACAAGTACGGCAAGCCGGCGCGCACCGGCACGCTGGCGGCGTTCACCGTCGATTCGCCGTATCGCTCGATGTGGGAAGTCGATCAGCTGAACGACAACCAGATCCTGTCCAATGGCCCGCGCGACCCGCAGGTTGAAGTCAGCGACTCGGCGGCCTGGCGCTGATCGAGCTGGAGCCGACCACCACGTCGGGCAACGCCGTGATCCGCGTGCGCTACAACGAGCGCCAGAACGAAGAGTTCAAGGTGTGGCTGGCGCCCGCGGCGCGCGACTGGATCCTGGTGGGTATTGCCGAAGGCACGGCTGCCTACAACAAGATCTCCGGCAACATGGAAACCGCGGACGCGGCGGGCCGCGAAGCAGGCTTCGAGAAGAATGGCCGCGTGGCCTTCTTCGCCAAGGGCCGCATCAAGGGCGATTTCCTGCTGACCATGGCCTATGACTCGGCGCGCGAGAAGCAGGATGCGCGCGACTCGCATCCAGGGCACGATCGAACCCGACAAGCTACTACCTACTGTACGGCGACGGCACCGAGCAGCGCTTCGAAGCCGCCTCGCAGAGCAAGCTGTACCTGAAGATCGAGCGCCGCCAGTTCGTGGCGCTGTTCGGCGACTTCGACACCGGCTTCACGGTCACCGAGCTCACGCGCTACAACCGCAGCCTGTCCGGCGTGCGCAGCGACTTCGCCGGCGAGCGCGTGTCGGTTTCGGGCTTCGCGGCGCGCACCGACACCGGCCTGGTGCAGGACGAACTGCAGGGCGACGGCACCTCCGGCCTGTACCGCCTGACGCGCACGCCCATCGTCATCGGCAGCGACAAGCTGCGCATCGAAGTGCGCGACCGCTTCGAGATCACGCGCGTGCTCGAGACCCGCGAGCTGTCGCGCTTCATCGACTACGACCTCGACTACGAGCGCGGCACGGTGTTCTTCAAGGAGCCGGTGCTCAGCCGCGACCAGGAGCTCAACCCGCAGTTCATCGTCGCCGACTACGAAGTGCGCAGCGGCGGCGAAGAGCAGACGGCGGCCGGCGTACGCGTCGCCGCCAAGTTCGGCGGCGAGAAGCTGGAGGTCGGCGCCAGCGCGATGTACGACGGCGCCCAGGCCGGCGACACGCAGATCATGGGCAGCGATCTCACCTGGCGCGTGACGGATGGAACGCGCGTGCGCGCCGAAGTGGCGCAATCGCAGTCGGATGATCCGCTGCGGCCGGATTCCTCGATGGCCTGGCTGGTCGAAGGCACTCATGTTTCCGGAACACCTGGAAGCCCGCGCCTATGCGCGCGAGACCGACAGCGGCTTCGGCGTCGGCCAGCAGTTCACCGCCGATACGGGCACGCGCACCGCCGGTGTCGATGCGCGCTACAAGCTCAACGAGAAATTCGTGGTCAGCGGCGAAGTGCAGCACCAGCAGATGCTGGCGAGCGACGCCAAGCGCTTGCTGGCCAGCGCCGACGTGCGCATGATTCGCGATTCCTACAGCCTGGGTGGCGGCCTGCGGCACGTGGACGACGACGGACACCAGCGGCGACGCGCGCGTGTCCGACCAGGCGGTGTTCGTGACCGGCACCGTCGACCTCTGGGAGCGGCCGCTTCACGCTGCGCGGCGAGTCGGATGCCACGCTCGGTGGCAAGGACGCGAGCGTCGACTACCCGGCGCGCAGCCTGCTCGGCATCGACTACCACCTGTCGGGCGATTCCACGCTGTACGCCGAATACGAACATGCCGAAGGCGACCAGATCGAGGCGGATACCACGCGCGTCGGCATGCGCACGCGTCCCTGGGAACGTACGCAGATGAATTCCAGCATCAACACCCAGGCCACGGAGTATCGGCCCGCGCACGTTCGCGAACTTCGGCCTGACGCAGGGCTTCGTGTTCAAGGAGCGCTGGGCGTTCGACGTCGGCGTGGACCAGACCAACACGCTGCGCGGCCCGGACCTCGAGCCGCTGAATCCGAATGCGCCGCTGGCCTCGGGCACGCATGACCGAAGATTTCTTCGCGGCGTTTGTCGGGGCCTCGTATCGCCACGAACTCTGGCAGATGCACGAGCCGCCTCGAGCATCGCAATTCCGATTCGGAGGAGCGCTGGAGCTCGACCACGGGCTGGTACCGCGAGCCGCTCGAAGGCCATGCCATGTCGGTCTCGCTGCAGGCCTTCGATTCGGAGCGCTCGGCTCGGCCAGTCCACGCAGGCCGTGGGCCGTTACGCCTGGGCCTTCCGCCCGGATTCGAGCCGCTGGATCGTGTTCGACCGGCTCGAGCTCAAGTACGACGACCAGGCCGGTTCCTTCGAGTCGTTCGAGTCGTCGCGCCTGGTGAACAACCTGCATGCGAACTGGCAGCTGAATCCGAAGCTGCAGCTCGGCCTGCAGTACGGCGCGCGCTACGTGTCGAGCACATTCGAGGGCGAGAAGTACGACGGTCGTCTCGGACATCGTCGGTTTCGATCTGCGCCGCCAGCTCACGCGCCGCTTCGACCTGGGCGTGCACGCCGCGCTGCTGCATTCCTGGGAATCGGACGTCATGGATTACTCCACGGGCTTCGATGTCGGCATCACGCTCGGCGAAGAACATCTGGATCTCGCTGGGCTACAACTTCGCGGGTTTCCGCGACGACGACTTCTCGGCCAGCCGCCACACGGCGCAGGGCCCGTACCTCAAGATCCGCATCAAGGCCGATCAGGACACTTTCAAGGATTTGAACCTCGACAGCCTGCGCCCGTCGCGCTAGCTTGCCCGTCGCCGCTCGGCGGGATCGCAGAGATACTCGACGAGGTTTTCGGGCCGCGCGGCCCGCTGGCGCGAACGCTGCCCGGTTTCACGCCGCGGCGTTCGCAGCTCGCCATGGCCAGCCGCGTGGCGCTGGCGCTGGCACAACCGCGCGCCGCTGGTGGTCGAAGCGGGCACCGGCACCGGCAAGACTTTCGCCTACCTGGTGCCGGCGCTGCTGTCGGGCAAACGCGTGCTCATTTCCACCGGCACGCGCACGCTGCAGGACCAGCTGTTCAACAAGGACCTGCCGCTGGTGGCCGGCGCCATCGGCGTGCCGGCGCGCGTCGCGCTGCTCAAGGGCCGCTCTAACTATCTGTGCAGTTACCGGCTGGCGCAGCTCGGCGGGCAGAGCAGCCTGGCGGGCACCGCGCGACCGCACGCTGGCGCGCGTCGAGCGCTGGGCGGCCGCATCACGCAAGACCGGCGATCTCGCCGAGGTGCCGGATCTCGGCGACGCGCATCCGCTGTGGCCGCAGATCACCTCGACGCGGGACAACTGTCTCGGCGCCCGTTGCGCCGACATCGGCCGCTGCCACGTGGTCGAGGCGCGCCGCAAGGCGATCGAGGCGGACGTGGTCATCGTCAATCACCATCTGCTGCTCGCGGACCTGGCGCTCAAGGAAGACGGCTTTGGCGACCTGCTCGGCACGGCGGACGCGGTGATCATCGATGAGGCCCACCAGATTCCCGACCTCGCCACGCAGTTCTTCGGCGCGCGCTTCGGCAGCCGCCAGGTGGAGCTGCTGGTGCGCGACGCGCGCCAGGAGCTGGCGCAGGCGCGCGCACCGGCGACGCGCGCTGGCCGGCGAGCTCACCGCGGTAGAGAAGGCGCTGGCGGCGCTCGCGGAAGTGCTGCGCGGCACCCAGCGCCCGGACTGGCTGGCCGCGGATACACCGCTGGCCGACGCAGCGCAGGATCGTCGGCGGCGGCATTGCGCGACGCTGTCGACCGGCGCTGAACGAGCAGGGCCGCGAGCCTGGCATGGCGCAATGCGCGGCGCGCGCCACCGAACTGGCGGCGCGGCTCGAGCAGATCGCCCACGCCGAGGAACACGAGGGCGCGCGCAGCGTCGAGCTCACGCAACGCGGTTTTTCGCTGAGCCTGCTGCCCTTCGACGTCGCGGAGCGCTTCGCGAGCCATGACGGGCGGCACGCGCGCCGCCTGGATATTCACTTCCGCCACGCTGTCGGTCGGCGAGGACTTCACGCACTTCACGTCGCGCCTCGGGCTGGCGGAAGCCGAGACGCTCGCCATCGCCAGCCCCTTCGACTTCGAGTCGCAGGCGCTGCTCTATCTACCGCCGAAGATGCCGGATCCCGCGGCGCCGACGCATACGCCGGCCGTGGTGGATGTCAGCGTGCCGCTGATCGAGGCGTCGGCCGGCGGGGCCTTCGTGCTGTTCACCAGCCACCGCGCACTGCAACGCGCCGCGCAGCTGCTGCGCGAGCGCTGGACCGAGGCTCGGCGAATTTCCGCTGCTGGTGCAGGGCGAGGCGCCGCGCGAGCAGCTGCTGCGCATGTTTCGCGACGCGGGCAACGCGGTGCTGCTGGGGACCTCGAGTTTCTGGGAAGGCGTGGACGTGAAAGGCGATGCGCTGCGCCTGGTCATCATCGAGAAGCTGCCGTTCGCATCGCCGGATGACGCACTGACGCAAGGCGCGCATCGAGCATCTCAAGGCCACCGGCGGCAATGCGTTTCGCGAGTACCAGCTGCCGGAGGCGGCGCTGGCCCTGAAGCAGGGCGTGGGACGGCTGATCCGCAGCGAGACGGATCGCGGCGTGGTCGTGATCTGCGATCCGCGCCTGGTCGACAAGCCCTACGGGCGCGTGTTTCGCGCCAGCCTGCCGCCGATGCCGGTCACGCGCGAGGCGCGCGATGCGGAGAAATTCCTGCGGCGCATCGCGGGCGTCCCGAATCCGGCACACAGATTCGAGAGCGTTCCCGCCAGCTGACGCATGCGCCAGTCGTCGAGCTAGTAAGATGCGAAGCCAGATGAAAGCTCACGACGTAATGCCGCGTGCCGCGCGGTTGGCGGCGACTTTGCTCGCCGCCACGCTATGCGCATGTTCGCCGGGTTCGGATTCCGCGTCACCGCCCGCATATCACGGACCAATCATCGATACCCACGTGCATATCCGGCTGAGCGACACCGATGCAGCGATTGCGACGCAACCCAAAGGTACGGCGGAGCTGCAGAAACTCGACGACGCAGCGGGCGTCACACATTCGGCATTGATCGTGATGGCGCACAAAGGGCAGGTGGACCAGACGCGCGCTCAGAACGATGCCGTGATTGCCGCGGCCGCGCAGGCGCAGGGCCGTTTTTATCCTGTCGTTTCGGTCCATCCTGCGGATGGCGAGGCGGCCCTCGCCGAACTCGAGCGCGTCGCCAGCTTCGGCGTGAAGCAGATCAAGCTGCATCCCAACACCCAGAACTTCGACGTTTCCGACCCCGCGGTCGCGACGGTCGTGCAGAAATGCGGTGAGCTGGGGCTGGTCGTGCTGTTCGATTCGTACAAACCATGGGATCCCGGCGAGATGGGCAAGCTCCTGCTGCTGTCGCTTCAGCAGCCCAAGACCCGCTTCGTGCTCGCCCACATGGGCTTTGCCGAATTTCGCGAGACTCTCAGCTTCGCGTTGATAGGCAAGCTCGGCATGGGCGGGAATGTGTGGTTCGACATCTCCGCCATTGCGACGACGTACGTCGACTCGCCGGTGGAGGCGGAGCTGGTGTGGACGCTGCGCAAGCTCGATATCCGACGCATCCTGTTCGGTTCGGACTGGCCGCTCGATACGCCGGCCGCGGCCGCCGATGCGGTTCGCCGGCTCGGTCTCACGCTCGAGGAACAGCAACGCGTGTTTCACGACAACGCGGCCGAACTCCTGGAGCTGTAGACGAATGAAAATCCTCGCGCTCGACACGGCCACCGAAGCCTGCTCGGTGGCGCTGGGTATCGACGAACGCGTGCTCGAGCGCTACCTCGAGCTCGACCGCGGCCACGCGGAGCAGCCTGTTGCCGATGGTCGATGCGGTGCTGGCGGAAAGCGGCGTCGACGCTGGCCTCACTCGACGCCATCGCCTTCGGGCGCGGGCCGGGTGGCTTCACCGGCGTGCGAATGGCGGCCAGCGTGGCGCAGGGGCTGGCTTTCGGCGCCGGCGTCGGCGTGATCCCGGTTTCCGATCTCGCGGCCGTGGCGCAGCAGGCGGCCGAGCTCGAGCCCGGCGGCGAGCCGGGTGCTGGTGGTCAACGACGCGCGCATGCGCGAGGTCTACTGGGCGGAATTCAGGGTCGACGGCCTGGTGGCTCTGCAGGGCGCGGAGCACGTCGGCGCCGCGGCCGCGGTGCCGGTGCCGGACAGTATCCACAGTCGCCTGGGTGGCTGCCGGTCGCGGGCTCGCGGCCTGGCCCGCACTGGCCGAACGCTGTCGCGCGCAGGGCGCCAGCCTGCATACCCGACCTGCTGCCGCGCGCCCGCGAGATCCTGAAGCTGGCCCGGCCGAGGTCGCCGCGGCGGGCCAGGTACTCGCCTCCGGAGGCCGCGTTGCCGGTTTATGTCAGGGACCAGCGTGGCAGAAGCGGCAACGTCATGAAACTGCAATAGACTGCCGCTGTAATGCGCACGCCACAAAACCGTCACCTGTGATGCCGCGTCAGCAAACATGTCAGCGAAACAGATTCTGGTCGTTGAGGATGAGCGCCCGATTCGCGAGATGATCGCTTTCGGCCTGCGCCGCGCGGGATTCGAAGTCCGCGAAGCCGCCGATGCACGCAGCGGGCGTGCCGAAGTCGCCAACAAACTCCCCGACCTGCTGCTGGTCGACTGGATGCTGCCGGATACCAGCGGCCTGGAATTCACGCGCGCCCTCAAGCGCGATCGCGAAACGCGCGAGCTGCCGGTCATCATGCTGACGGCGCGCGCCGAAGAGGGCGACAAGGTCGCCGGCCTCGAAGGCGGCGCCGACGACTACATCACCAAGCCGTTTTCGCCGCGCGAACTGCTGGCGCGCATCAATGCCGTGCTGCGGCGCACCGCGCCGGCCGAAGGCTCCGAGCGCATCGACATCGAAGGCCTGGTGCTCGACCAGAGCAGCCAGCGCGTGAGCGCCGGCGAACGCACCGTGGCGCTCGGCCCCACCGAATACCGCATGCTCGCGTTCTTCATGACCCACCCCGAGCGCGTGTACACGCGCGAGCAGCTGCTCGATCGCGTCTGGGGCGGCAACGTCTACGTCGAGGAACGCACCATCGACGTGCACATCCGGCGCCTGCGCAAGGCGCTGGAAGAATTCGGCTACGATCGCCTCATCCAGACCGTGCGCGGTTCCGGTTACCGCTTCTCGGCGCGACCCCTCTAGACGTGAATGAACTCGGGCACCACCGCCTTCGTCTACGTCGCGCTGCGCGTCGTGGCGGCGCTGGCGCTGGGCGCGGCGGTGGGCTGGCTCGCGGGCTCCATCTGGGTCGGCATCAGCGGCGCGCTCGGGCTGTACCTCGCCTGGAATCTCTGGCAGCTGCGCGAGCTGCATTTCTGGCTGCAGCATCGCAGCGTCGCCGATCCGCCCGATGCCATGGGCCTGTGGGGCGACGTGGTCGCGCAGGTGGTGCGCCTGCATCGCCGCAAGCGATTTCACAAGGAGCGCCTGACGCGGCTGTTCCGCGAGTTGCGGCGCTCCACCGCGGCCATGCCCGACGGCGTGGTCATGCTCGATCCGCAGGGCGAAATCGTCTGGTTCAATCGCAAGGCGGGCGAGCTGCTGGACCTCTCGCGGCGCGCCGATCTGGGCCTGCGCATCGACAACCTGGTGCGCAATCCGGATTTCGTGCAGTACCTGCACGGCGGGCAATATTCGCTGCCCGTCATCGTGCGCATCGACACGCCCACCGAGAAGTACATCGCCTTCCAGCTCATTTCTTATGGCGAGGATCAGCGCCTGCTGATGCTGCGCGACGTCACGCGCGAGGTGCGCCTCGAACAGATGCGCAAGGATTTCGTCGCCAATGCCTCGCATGAATTGCGCTCGCCGCTCACGGTGGTCGCGGGTTATCTGGAAACCTTCGGCGCCGACCCGGGGCTCGGCGAGCTGGCCGCGCCGATCGCGGAGATGCGCCGCCAGACCGACCGCATGACACGCATCATCGAAGACCTGCTCGAGCTGTCGCGTTTCGAGGCCAACGACGCGCCGATCAAGGGCGCGGCCATCGATGTCGCCGGCGATGGCGTCGCTGCTGCGCAAGGACGTGCTCGCGCGGCCCAGCTCATCCGCGCCAGGTCGAGGTCTCCATCGAATCGCCGGCCGAGCTGCATCGGCGACGAAGCCATGGTGCAGTCGGCGTTCTCGAACCTGGTCGACAATGCCGCGAAGTACACGCCGCGCCGATGGCAGCATGCAGATCCGCTGGTGGACGGATGCCGAAGGCGGGCATTTTCGCGGTACGCGACACCGGGCCCGGCATTCCCGCCGAACACATTCCGCGGCTCACGGAACGTTTCTACCGCGTCGATCCGGGCCGCTCGCGCGAAACCGGCGGCTCCGGCCTGGGGCTGGCCATCGTGAAGCATGCATTGCATCGGCACGGCGGCCGCCTGGAGATCGACAGCATCGAGGGGCGCGGCAGCACCTTCACCTGCCACTTCCCGCCCGAACGCGTGCTCGAGCGCCGCGTCGCGGCGACCGGCTGAACGGCATGTCATGAGCACGTCATCGCGTCGCTAACAAACTTCGCGGCCGCGTCGGCGCGTCCACTGAGGTTCCCATGGAAACCGCCGACCTTTCGCATCACATCTCGCGCCGCTTCAACGAAGACCTGGAGCGCGTGCGCAACAAGGTGCTCACCATGGGCGGCATGGTCGAGCAGCAGCTCGCCAATGCCGTCACCGCGCTCATCGAGGGCGACAGCAACCTCGGCGTCTCCGTGGGGCGCGACGACTTCAAGGTCAACGGCATGGAAGTGTCCATCGACGAGGAATGCTCAGCGCATCCTCGCGACGCGCGCGCCGGCCGCCGGCGACCTGCGCCTCATCGTCGCCATCATCAAGACCATCACCGACCTGGAGCGCATCGGCGACGAGGGCGAGAAGATCGGCTACATCGCCTCGCGGCTCGCCACCATGGAGCGGCCCGCGGACAAGTATCGCGAGATCAAGCATCTCGGCCGCATCGTCTCGGAGATGGTGCACCAGGCGCTCGACGCCTTCGCGCGCATGGACGCCGAAGCGGCGCTGCGCGTGGCGCGCCAGGACCGCGTGGTCGACGAGGAATACGAATCCATCCAGCGGCAGTGCATCACGTTCATGATGGAAGATCCGCGCAGCATCCGCCGCGCGCTCGACGTCATGTGGATCGTGCGCGCGCTGGAGCGCATCGGCGACCACGCCAAGAACATCTGCGAGTACGTGATCTACATGGTGCACGGCAAAGACGTGCGCCATACGCAGCTCGAGGACGTCGAGCGCGACCTGCGCGACCGCGCCAGCGGGCGCCTAGGCGCGCGTTCCGCGCTCTTGTACAATCACGGACGCCGGCGCCTCGCCGGCGTTTTCCGATGTGGCGCGTGAGCAGCCTGGCATATCCGACCGATGTTCGACCGCAGACAACAGATCAATCTCCTGGGCGCGCTCGTCTGCGCCGGCATGTTCGGTTACGCGATCTATGCCGAAAAATTCCTGGGCTTCGTTCCCTGTCCGCTGTGCATGTTCCAGCGCGTGTGCATCGGGCGCTCGGCATCGTGTTGCTGCTCGCCGGACTGCACCGCGTGCGCCGCGCCGGCGGCATCGTCTACGCCGTGCTGATCTTTCTCGCGGCCGGCGCGACCACCTGGGTTGCCGGCCGCCATGTCTGGATCCAGCACCAGCCGCCGGGCACCGTGCCGGCCTGCGGCGCGCCGCTCGACAACCTGCTGCAGATGTTCCCGCTGCACGACGTGATTCGCCGCGTGATGACCGGTGGCGGCGAGTGCGGCGTCATCGACTGGACGTTCCTCGGCCTCTCCATGCCCGAATGGGTACTGCTCATGGCGGTGGTGCTCGGCCTCGCCGGCATCGCCAACAACATCCTGAATTCCGCGCGCCGGAGCTGAACATGGCCGACCTCGCCGACTTCGCGATCACGCGCAAGTGGCCGGCGCGCCATCCCGACCGCATCCAGCTCTATTCGATGCCCACGCCGAATGGTGTGAAGGTGTCGATCATGCTGGAAGAGACCGGCCTCGCCTACGAACCGCACCGCGTGGAATTCGAGGACAACGACCAGCTGTCACCGGAATTCCGGTCGCTGAACCCTAACAACAAGATCCCGGCCATCATCGATCCTGACGGGCCCGGTGGCGTACCGCTGCCGCTGTTCGAATCCGGCGCCATCCTCATCTATCTCGCGGACAAGTCCGGACAGCTGTTGCCACAGGCGCCTGCCGCGCGCTACCAATGCCTGCAATGGTTGTTCTTCCAGGTGGGCGGCGTGGGGCCGATGTTCGGGCAGCTCGGCTTCTTCCACAAATTCGCCGGACGCGAGTGGGAAGACAAGCGGCCGCGCGATCGTTTCGCCGCGGAGACGCGCCGGCTGCTGGACGTCATCGACAAGCACCTCGCGAATCGCGAATGGATGATGGGCGCTGACTACAGCGTCGCCGACATCGCGATCTTTCCGATGGTGAGGAATCTGGTCGGGTTTTATGGCGCCGGCGAGCTGGTGGGGTTCAAGGATTTCGCAAACGTGCAACGCGTCCTGGATGCATTCCTGGCGCGCGCGGCCGTCAAGCGCGGTCTGGACATTCCAAAGCGCGCCTGACGCTAGAGCACCAGGCCACCCAGCCACCACGCCAGCGCGGCAATGCCAGCGGAGGCGGGAATGGTGAGATCCACGCGATCACGATGTTGCCGGCGACAGCCCAGCGCACCGCCGCTGGATCGCTGCGCGGCGCCCACGCCGATGATGGCGCCGGTGATGGTGTGAGTGGTCGACACCGGGATGCCGAAGAAGGTGGCGAGGAACGACCGACAACGCGCCGCCGGTCTCGGCGGCGAAGCCGCCCACGGGTTTGAGCTTGGTGATGCGCTGACCCATGGTCTTCACGATGCGCCAGCCGCCGAACAGAGTGCCGAGGCCGATCGCGACGAAGCAGCAGGCCACCACCCAGTAGGGCAGGTGATCCTTGGTAGTGACGCCGGCGGCGATCAGCAGCAGCCAGATGATGCCCATGGTCTTCTGTGCGTCGTTGCCGCCATGGCCCAGTGAGAAGGCGGCGGAGGACACCAGCTGCAGTCGCCGGAACCACCGGTCCACGCGTCGCGGAGTCTGCCGGAAACACAACCACGACACGCCCAGCATCAACACCGAGCCGAGGAACATGCCGAGCACCGGTGAAACCACGATGAACGTGGCGGTCTTGATGATGCCCGGCCAAAGCAGCGGCGCCGTGCCCGCCTTGACGAGTGCGGAGCCGATCATGCCGCCGATCAGCGCATGGGACGAGCTCGACGGAATGCCGTAGTACCAGGTGATGAGATTCCAGCTGATTGCGCCGATCAGCGCGCCGAAAATCACGCGGTTATCGACGAAGGCGGGATCGATGATGCCCTTGCCCACGGTCGCCGCCACCGACAGGTGAAAGACCGCCCACGCGAGCACGTTGAAGAATGCCGCCCACAACACCGCCTGCCAGGGCTTGAGCACGCCGGTCGACACCACGGTCGCGATGGAGTTCGCGGCATCGTGGAAGCCGTTCATGAAATCGAATGCCAGTGCCAGCAGCACGAGCAGCACCAGCGTCAGCGAAACAGATCCCGCGTCCATTGAGTGATTGCCGGGCCGCGGTCAGGCGTTTTCGAGCACGACGCTTTCGATGACGTTCGCCACGTCCTGGCACTTGTCGGTGGCCGACTCGAGCGACTCGTACACGGCCTTGAGCTTGATGAGCTGGCGCACGTCGCTCTCATTGCGGAACAGTTCCGAAATGGCGCCGCGCATCACCTTGTCGGCGTCCGACTCGAGCTTGTCGATCTCCTGGCAGATCTTGAGGATGGCGGGCGCATCGGCCATCGACGCCATGAGGCCCACCGCGGATTGCACGCGCTCGGCGCAACGCAGCAGCAGCTCGGCGCAGCTGGGTCGCTTCGGGCGTGACCCTCTGGATGTCGTACAGCACCAGCGACTCGGCCGTGTCCTGGATCAGATCGAGCACGTCGTCCATGCGCGAGATCAGGCGGTGAATGTCGTCGCGATCGAAGGGCGTGACGAAGGTGGTGTGCAGCAGCTGCACGGTCTCGTGCGTGATGCGGTCGGCGGCGTGCTCGGCGTCTTCGATGAGCTTGATGCCCGCGTCGCGGTCCTTGCCGCCCTCGTAGTGCCGCAGCACATCGGCCAGCGCCAGCGCGCCATCCACGATGAGCTTGGCGTGGTTATCGAAGAGGTGGAAGAAACGCCCCTCTCGAGGCATGAGACGCGCGATGAAGTTCATTGTTTTCCGCGGATTGCCAACAGCCGGACTGGCCTTCGGTTTCGGCTGCGGAGTGTAGTGGGTCGCGAGCGGCTCTGTCACAAAACCGTCACGGGACCTTCGGCTTACGTCAGGCGAGCATTTCCCGCAATGCATTCAGATAGATACGGTGCAACACGATCGATGTCGGCCACGCTGACGCTTTCGTTGACCTTGTGGATGGTGGCGTTGATGACGCCGAGCTCGACCACCTGCGCGCCCAGCGGTGCGATGAAACGGCCGTCTGAGGTTCCGCCGCCCGTCGAAAACTTCGGAGTCAGGCCGGTTTCGGTCGTGGATGGCGCGCGTGACGCCCGCCGACAGTGCGCCGGGCGCCGTGTAGAACGGCTCGCCGGAGACGTACCACTCGAGCGTGTAGCGCACGCCGTGTTTCTTGAGGATGCCTTCGACGATGGCCTTCAGGCCGTCGATGGTCTGCACCGGCGAATAGCGCAGATTGAAGCGCGCCTTGAGCTCACCGGGAATGACATTGGGCGCGCCGGTGCCCGCATTGAAGTTCGAGATCTGAAAGCTCGTCGGCTGGAAATGCTCGTTGCCCTTGTCCCACACGCGCGTGGTCAGTTCCGCCAGTGCGGGCGCGAAGGTGTGCACGGGATTTTCCGCGAGCTGCGGGTAGGCGATGTGACCCTGCACTCCGTGGACGGTGAGCCGGCCTGACAGCGATCCGCGCCGGCCGATCTTGATGGTGTCGCCGAGCTGCTTTTCGCTCGATGGCTCGCCCACGATGCACCAGTCGATTTTCTGGCCGCGCTCGCGCAGCGTTTCGACCACCTTCTTGGTGCCGTCGACCGAAGGGCCTTCTTCGTCGCTGGTGATCAGGTAGGCGATGGTGCCCTTGTGCGCCGGGTGCTCGCGCACGAAGTGCTCGGTGGCCGTGACCATGGCGGCCAGCGCGCTTTCATGTCGGCCGCGCCGCGACCGAACAGCAGTCCATCACGCACCGCGGGCTTGAAAGGATCGCTGTGCCATTCCTCGAGAGGGCCGGTGGGAACGACGTCGGTATGTCCGGCAAAACACAACACCGGACCGTCCTTGCCGCGCGTCGCCCAGAAATTGTCGACGTTGCCATAGCGCAGGTTTTCGATCTGGAAGCCCGCCCCGGCCAGCCGCCGCGTCATGACTTCCTGGCAACCCTGGTCGGCCGGGGTGACGGAATTGCGCGCGAGCAGATCGAAACGTGAGGTCGAGGGTCTCTGACATCGGAGCGCGTTATACGGAACCGGCCCCCGCGCAGCAAGGAGTTTTGTGACAGATCGATGAAACACCTCCGGTTGAAATATTTCCGCAACCTTCCAGTCATAAATTGCCGCGCGTCACAACCGGAGGCCAATACCGTGACTCGCAAATTTCTCGCTACTTCTTTCGCCGCCAGCGTCGTCTGCGCCATGAGCGCCGGCGCGCTTGCCCAATCGGCGCGCGATTCCATCAACATCGTCGGCTCGTCCACCGTGTATCCGTTCACCACCACGGTGGCGGAACAGTTCGGTCAGGCGGGCAAGTTCAAGACCCCCAAGGTCGAGAGCACCGGCACGGGCGGCGGCATCAAGCTGTTCTGCAACGGCGTCGGACCGCAGTTCCCGGACATCGCCAACGCCTCGCGCCGCATCCGGCCTGCGGAGCTGCAGACCTGCGCGCAGAACGGCGTCAAGGAAGTGGTCGAGGTCAAGGTGGGTTACGACGGCATCGTCATCGCCGAGAACAAGACCGGCAAGTCGCTGACCCTGACGCGCAAGGATGTGTACCTGGCGCTGGCCAAGAACATCCCGGATCCGGCGAACCCGGGCCAGATGATCGCGAATCCGTACACCACGTGGAAGGACGTCAACAAGTCGCTGCCGGCCACCAAGATCGAAGTCCTCGGCCCGCCGCCGACTTCAGGCACACGCGATTCCTTCGCCGAGCTCTACATGGAAGCCGGCTGCCGTACCTACGCGTGGCTGGACGCGCTGCGTTCGCAGGACGAGGCGAGCTTCAAGCGCAAGTGCGCCACCATGCGCGAAGACGGTGGTTACGTCGAAGCCGGTGAGAACGACAACCTGATCGTGCAGAAGCTTGCGGCGAACCCGAATGCCGTCGGCATCTTCGGCTACAGCTTCCTCGAGGAGAACCTCGACAAGCTCAAGGGCGCGGTGGTCGACGGAGTCTCGCCGACTTTCGAGAGCGTCTCCTCGGGCAAATATCCCGCCTCGCGCCCGCTGTTCATCTACGTGAAGAAGGCGCACATCGGTGTGATCCCGGGCATCAACGAGTTCATCGCTGAATACACCAGCGAGAAGGCGCTGGGCGAGGACGGATACCTCGCGGAGAAAGGCCTGATCCCGCCGGCCAAGGGTGAGATCGCGAAGATTCGCGCCGACGCCAAGTCGCTCAAGGCTCTCAAGCTCTAAGACCAGTCATCCAAGAACCCAGAGAAAAACCATGACACGCAAATTGATTTCACTGGCCGTGAGCGGAGTGCTGGCCGCAGCCGCGGGTTTCGCGCCGGCGCCGGCATTCGCACAAGGCGCCGAGATCGAAGCTCTCAAGGCGCAGCTCGCCGCGCTCTCCGCCAAGATCGAAGCGCTCGAGAAAGCGCAGACACAGACCACCAAGACCGTGGCGGAAACCCAGGCCACGGCCGACAAGACCGCGGACACGGTGGCGCAGGCCCGTTCGGCGCTGTCGTTCGCGGGCGACCTGCGCTACCGCTACGAGATGTTCGACGTGCAGTACGTGGACCGCGATCGCGAGCGCGACCGCATCCGCGCGCGCTTCAACGCCAACTTTCGCGTGAATGACACCATCACCGGCCGTATCGGCATCGCCACCGGCGGTCCGGATCCGCGCTCCAGCAACCAGACGCTGACCGATCAGAACCAGCGCAAGGACTTCGACCTCGATACTGCCTACGTGACCTGGGCGCCGACGACGGCGTTGAAGATCACCGCCGGCAAGCAACCCTATGCCTGGACCCGCACGGGCAGCCTGTTCTACGACGGCGACATCAATCTCGAAGGCCTGTCGGTCAACTACGCCACCGGCAATTTCTTCGCCGCGACGTTCTACGACTGGCTGGCCGAGCGCGCGCTGTCCTTCAGCAACGTGACTACCGGCACGAACACGGACTCCATCATGTTCGGTGCGCAGGTCGGGTACCGCATTCCGTTCTCGGATTCGGTGCGCCTGACGCTGGCGGGCAGCTACTTCGACTTCGACAGCGTCCAGGGTTACAACACGTTCTTCGGTGGCAGCTCCTTCGGCAACACCACGGTGGTCGGCGTTCCCAATGGCTGCAGCCGCACGCTGGCGGCCGGCACGGCCTGCCTGGCCTCCGACTTCAACATCATCGAGGCATCGGCCGACCTGACCGCCTCACTGGGCGGCAAGCCGCTGCGCTTCTTCATCGACTACGCGCAGAACCAGGAAGCCGAAATCAACGCGACGGCGCAGGAGAAGCTGGACACGGCCTACGCCACCGGCATCACCTACGGCGCCGCCTCGGCGGCCAAGGGGACCTGGGAATTCGGAGTCCTCTATCAACAGGTCGAAAAGGACGCGCTGTTCGGACAGTTGCTGGATTCGGACTTCGGTGACGGCAATACCGACACCAAAGGCTTCGTATTCCGCGGCGGTTACACCGTGGCACGCAACTGGACTTTGAACGCGACGTTGTTCCTCAACGACCTCGCCAATGATGTGCCGCAAAACGGCATCGTCGTATTCAACGAGGCCACCGCAGCACCGCTGGACACCACCACGATCAACGGAGTTTTTGATCGTGATTACAAGCGGTTACAGATTGATCTGAACTTCCGGTTCTAAGTTCGTGGCGCGCCGCCAGGGAAGGCGGCGCGGCCAATTCACGAAGCTGTCACAAACCGGCGTTAAACAGTGTGGCCATCTAGCGGCCAGGCCTCGAGACCCAAAAAAAAGCACTCATGACACCGGCGGCCTTACTTCTCGCCCTGGCAGTAATTTCTGTCGGCGCGTTCTGGATCGGCAAAGCGCGTTCGCTCGCCCTGGTGGGCGGCACTCGCGGTGTGCGCAATCTGCATTCCCTGCCCAGTCATTACGGAGTGATGACGGCGATGTGGTGCGCGCTGCCTGCGCTCACGGTCATCCTTCTGTGGGTGGGTTTTCAGGACGCCATCATCCTGAGGCTGGTCACCGAACATCTTCCGGCCGGCGTGCGCGACCTGCCGTCCAACGAGCTTTCGCTGGTTCTCAACGACGTGCGCAACCTCGTGGCCGGCAACGTGCCGGCCGCCAGTGTCAGCGAAGCAGTGCGCGCGGCGTCTGCGGAATACATACAGCTGCGCGGCATCAGCCGCCTGGCTCTCACCGTTCTCATCATGGTCATGGCGATCGGGACCATTCTGGTGGTGCGCAGCCGCATCACTCCCGAGCTGCGCGCCCGCAACCGCGTGGAGCTGGTGGTGGAATGGATGCTGATCGGCTGTTCGACCATCGCGGTGTTCACCACCATCGGCATCGTCGCCTCGGTGGCCTTCGAAGCCTTCCGTTTCTTCTCGCACATTCCGGTGTTCGACTTTCTGTTCGGCACGTCCTGGAGCCCGCAGATGGCGATCCGCGCCGACCAGGTGGGCTCGTCCGGTTCGTTCGGCGCGGTACCGTTGTTCGCGGGTACCGCGCTCATCTCTTTCATCGCCATGCTGATCGCCGTGCCGATCGGCCTGTACTCGGCTATCTACCTGGCGGAGTATGCGCATCCGAAGTTCCGCACCTGGGCCAAGCCGCTGCTCGAGGTGCTGGCCGGAGTTCCCACCGTGGTCTACGGTTTCTTCGCGGCGCTGACCATCGGTCCCGCGCTGCGCGGCTGGGGTGAGTCCATCGGCCTCGATGTCGCCTCCGAGAGCGCGCTGGCGGCGGGATTCGTCATGGGCATCATGATCATCCCGTTCGTGTCCTCGCTCGCCGACGACATGATCAGCGCCGTGCCGCAAAGTCTGCGCGACGGCGCCTATGCGCTGGGCGCGACGCGCTCCGAGACCATCAAACAAGTGGTGCTGCGCGCCGCGTTGCCCGGCATCGTCGGCGGCGTATTGCTCGCGGTGTCCCGGGCCATCGGCGAAACAATGATCGTGGTCATGGCCGCGGGGCTCGCGGCCAATCTCACCGCCAATCCGCTCGAGGCGGTCACCACCGTGACCGTGCAGATCGTGACCTTGCTGGTGGGAGACCAGGAGTTCGACAGCCCCAAGACGCTGGCGGCCTTCGCGTTGGGCCTGGTGCTGTTCCTCGTGACCCTGGCACTCAACGTGCTGGCGCTGCACATCGTCAGGAAATACCGTGAGCAATACGAATAAGCCGCGCCACACACCGCAGGAAACCCAGGCCATCGTTGCCCGGGGCCTGAAGCGCCGCTACTGGGCGGAACGTCGTTTCCGGTCCTACGGGTTCGTGGCCATCGTGGCCGCGCTCACATTCCTGGTCTACCTGTTCTTCGTCATCTTCTCGAACGGTCTGGGGGCATTCCGGCAGGCCGAAGTGAAGCTCGACATTTACTATGACCCCGCAGTCGTCGACCCGGCGGGCACGCGCAAGCCGGACGATTTTTACGCGGCCGACTACCAGGCGCTGATCCGCGCCGCGCTCAAGAAAAGATTCCCCGACGTCGAAGGACGTGCCGGCACGCGCGAGCTCACGCGCCTGGTCAGTGGCAGCTCCATGTTCGAGCTGCAGCGCGCCGTGGTCGCCGATCCGGCGCTCATCGGCACCACGCGCAGCGAGTGGCTGCTCGCCAGCGATGCGGTCGATCTGTTCCAGAAGGGCCACATCGAGCGCTCGTTGCCCGAGGCCGAGCGGCCGCTTACCGACCGGCAGCTGGGCTGGATCGATCAGCTGCAGGCTGAAGGCGCGCTGGGCCTCAAGTTCAACAAGACCTTCCTGTCACGCGGCGATTCGCGCGAGCCGGAAAACGCCGGCATCTGGGGTGCGGTGGTCGGTTCGTTCTTCACGCTGGCGCTGACGCTGCTGCTGTCCTTCCCGATCGGCGTGGCCACGGCCGTGTACCTGGAAGAGTTCGCGCGTCGCAATCGCTGGACCGATCTCATCGAAGTCAACATCAACAATCTCGCGGCCGTGCCGTCCATCGTGTTCGGTTTGTTGGGACTGGCGGTGTTCATAGGCTTCTTCGGACTGCCGCGCTCCGCACCGCTGGTCGGCGCCATGGTGCTCACGCTCCTCACGCTGCCCACGATCATCATTGCCTCGCGCGCGGCACTGAAGGCCGTGCCGCCGTCGATCCGCGAAGCGGCGCTGGGCATGGGGGCCTCGAAGATCCAGATGGTGTCGCACCACGTGCTGCCGCTGGCGCTGCCCGGCATGCTGACCGGCACCATCATCGGCATGGCGCGCGCGCTGGGTGAATCCGCGCCGCTGCTGATGATCGGCATGGTGGCCTTCATCGTGGACATTCCGAAGGGCGTGACCGACGCCGCGACAGTGCTGCCCGTGCAGGTATTCCTCTGGTCCGACAGCCCCGAGCGCGGATTCGTGGAGAAGACCTCCGGCGCGATCATCGTGCTGCTGGC
The DNA here is from genome assembly GCA_963711635.1 of uncultured Pseudomonadota bacterium. Taxonomy (GTDB): domain Bacteria; phylum Pseudomonadota; class Gammaproteobacteria; order Steroidobacterales; family Steroidobacteraceae; genus CADEED01. Next base: position 73,305 of record CAVQEZ010000017.1, on the reverse strand, counting down.
CTTCCTGGTGGTCATGAATACGACGGCGGTCATTCTTCGCAAACGTTTCGAACGACGGTGGTGAAATCATGGAAGCGGCAGAATTTACGGGCATCAACCTGAAACCGAGCGGACGCATGTCGGAAGCGGCAGGCATCGCGGAGGCCCCGGTCGAAGCCGGCAAGACGGTCGGGATCATCACCGTCGACGATCCGATTTTCAGCTGCCGCGACGTGGACGTGTACTACGGCGAGAAGCACGCCATCAAGAAGGTGGGCATCGATATCGCCAAGAACCAGGTGTTGGCGATGATCGGCCCATCGGGCTGCGGCAAGTCGACTTTCCTGCGTTGCCTGAATCGCATGAACGACACGATTCCGAGCGCGCGCATCGTCGGCTCCATCCTGCTCGACGGCAAGGACATCCACGACAAGAAGCAGGACGTGGTGCAGCTGCGTGCGCGCGTCGGCATGGTGTTCCAGAAACCGAATCCATTCCCGAAGTCCATCTACGAGAACGTGGCTTACGGACCGCGCATCCATGGACTGGCCGGCGACCGCGTCGAGCTCGACGAAATCGTGCACAACTCGCTGCAGCGCGCGGGATTGTGGGAAGAGGTGAAGGACCGCCTCGCACATCCCGGTACTTCCCTGAGCGGTGGCCAGCAACAGAGACTGTGCATCGCACGCACCATTGCCGTTAATCCCGAAGTGATCCTGATGGATGAGCCCTGCTCGGCGCTGGATCCCATCGCCACCGCGCGCATCGAAGACCTGATGGAAGAGCTGCGCCAGAGCTATGCCATCGTCATCGTGACGCACTCGATGCAGCAGGCCGCGCGCGTGTCGCAGCGCACCGCGTATTTCCATCTCGGCGACCTGATCGAAGTGGGCGAGACCGACCGCATCTTCACCAATCCGCGGCACCGGCTCACCGAGGACTACATCACCGGTCGTTTCGGTTGACCCCTGCGGCCGGCCATGGCGCTCAGTCTCGAAGGACACACCACCCGCGCATTTGACGGCGATCTGTCGTCGCTGCACATCCAGGCGGTGGCGATGGGTGCGCTGGTCATCGAGCAGGTACAGCTCGCGGTCAACTCGTATTCGAATTGGGATCGCTCCATCGCCACGCTGGTGCTGGAGCGCGAACGCAAGATCAATCTGTACGACGCCGAGATCGAAGAGGCCGCACTGCAGGTCATCGCGAAGCGGCAACCCATGGCGCAGGACCTGCGCGCGGTGTTCGCCATCGACAAGGTGGTGACCGAGCTGGAGCGCGCGGCCGACGAAGCCAAGAAACTCGCGCTCACCGTGCTCGCGGATTCCGACAGCAGCGGTTTTCGCCCGGGTGCCGCCACCGCGCGCGAAGCACGTGCGCTGGGCAGGGTGGCGGCCATCATGATCCGTGCCTCGCTCGAGGCCTTCGACCGGCTCGATCCGGCGGCCGCGGCCGTCGTCATCGAGCAGGACCGGGAGATGGATTCGGAGTACGCCAACGCGCTGCGCCGGCTGCTGACTCACGCCATGGAAGACCCGCGGCGCCTGCAGGCCACCATCGAGGCGGCCTTCATCATGCGGTCGCTGGAGCGCATCGGTGACCATGCCCGCAACATCGCGCGGCACGTGGGATTCATCGGCGGGCACTTCGATCCGACGGCGACCGGCGTGTTATCGATGTCGCATTCGATAAAGAACTGACGCTCGTGTCAGCGAGTGTCCTATAGGCGGCACTGGGCGGCGGCCGCAGATTGGGGCAAATCCGGCCGGGCTGCAGCATGCTCCGATTCCGTGTCGAACTACTCGTGGCGCTGGCTGCCGTCAGTGCGCTGACGGCGGCTCCGTGTCTGTCGCGCGAAGGCGTGCCGGTGCAGAGCTTCGCGCGCGTGCAGCCTGCCGTGTCGAAGCTCGGGACTGACGGCGGATTGCGCGTGAGCTTCGAGGCGCAAGGCCGGCACTACCGGATCAGCCTGGCCCCAAACCAGCGTCTTGCCCGCTGGGCGACCGGCAGCAACTGGCAGCATTTCGCCGGCGTGCTGGACCAGGAACCCGATTCATGGGCACGTCTGTCCATCGCGGGGAATTCCCTGAGCGGCGTGCTTTTCGACGGCCAGCAACTTCTGGTGGTGGAGCCCGGAGAAGGTACCGCAGCACTGGTCTATCGACTGGCGGATCTACGATTCGAGCCCCAGCTTTCGTTCGAGGGTGACGCAGTCGCCATGCCGCCCGGCATGCACGCTGCCGGAGGACAGCCCGGTTTCGTGCGCCTCGAAGGCTTGTCGGCGGTCCGCAAGCTGGAAATCTCGGCGATCGGCGATGCCACCTTCCGGGCCCGATATGGCAGTGACGAACAGGCGCGCGACGCGCTGCTGACGCGTCTCAATATCGTCGACGGCATATTCAGCGCGCAGGTCGGGACCGCGATCGAAGTGACTTCGATCAACCTGGCGGACACGCTCAGCGCTTCACTCGACGCTTCGACCGATCCGCCCATCCTGCTGGACAGTCTCGGCAGGCTGCGGCAGCAGACCTCGACGCTCAACTCCCGCGGACTCACGCATCTGTTCACGGGCCGGAACCTCGATGGCAACAGCGTGGGCATCGGGTACACCGCCTCGCTGTGCAACCAGCGCTACAGCGCCAGCCTCGCCCAGGCACACGACAGCGCCGCGGTGGACGGGCTCATCAGCGCGCACGAAATCGGTCACGTGTTCGGCGCACCGCACGACGGGGAAGGGCAGTGCGCCGCGACGTCGTCGACGCAGTTCATCATGGCGCCGTCACTGAACTCGCAGGCGACCTCGTTTTCACAATGCAGCCTCGAACAGATGGCGCCACGGGTCGCCAGCGCATCCTGCCTGGAACCGTTGCTGCCTCCGGATCTGGCGCTGCCCGCGAGTCTCGGCAGTCATGACGTCGCCGTGGGCGCGGATTTCAACTGGCGCATCGATCTCGCGAACCAGGGTGAAAGCGCCGCGACCAACGCGCGCATCACCGTGCAGGTGACTCCGACCATCACCATCGTTTCGGCCACGGCCGGCGGCGGAAGCTGCGTAGTGCAGGCCAGCCTCGCCACCTGCGACGTGGCCACGGTGAACGCGGGCGAGTCTTCGCAGTTGAATTTCGTCATGCGCAGCCCGACCGCCGGAAGCTTCGCGGCGCACGCGCAAGTGGTCTCGGCCGACGATACGAATCGCGCCAACGACACGGGTGATGGCACTCTGCTCGTGCAGGCCGCGCAGTCCCCGCCGCCACCACCGGCATCGTCTCCACCGGCCGGAAGGTCGGGCGGCGGCGGACTGGACGGTGTTCTGCTGGGAATGCTCGGTGCGCTACTGGGCGTCGCGGCGCGACGGCGGGCGTACTCCGGCGATCCGGCCTCGCGGCGCGCGCGGCGCACTGATGTCCAATTTCGTCGCCAGGCCCAGGAACCGGCCCAGCGCCCGCGAGGACTCGACCAGCGCCTCGCTCTCCGCGAGCGTCAGCCGGCGCGCCAGCGTCGCCATGATCTGCACGCCGTCCCTGGCGAGGCTGCGCTTCCAGTTCCCGATGACCATGCCGTCCGCGACCACGACGTTGCTCAGCAGGCCCATGCTGCCCATCTTCGTGGCGTCCGCCAGCAGCAGCGAACGATCCTCGTAAGCCACGGTGTACTCGTCGTAGGCGGGCAGTAGTTTGACGCGCGGCGCAGCCGCGCCGTGGAATCGCTTGCGTGAGCGCGCGCTCCAGTAGTACTCGTTCTGGCCGATGACCTCGGACGCGAGCCGCGGCCGGGCCGCGTCGACGGCTGCACGCGCATCCTTGACCGTGATGCCGGCCCACCACATGAAGTCCGGCAAGGTCGCCGGTCCATGACTGGTGAAGTAGCGGGCGGCCAGCTCGGCCAGCGCGGCATCGCGTGCCAGGGGCGGCGTTCGCGGGATCCAGTCATCGAGCAGCGCGAAGGTGTGCTGCTTGCCGCTGCGGCCGGCGAGGCAGAGCGTGCCCTCCATCGCCAGCCAGCCGAGGATGTGCAGGCCGCGCGAATTGCCTGTCCGGATGCGCCGCGCCTCCAGCGCTTCGTAGAGTGCCCCACGCTCGAGCCGCCGGCCGCCTTCGAGCGTACGCGCGACCACCTCGCGGCAACGCGCCACCACGCCCGCGTCGACGCCCACCTCGCGCTTGATGCGCGCGGCGTTGCGCGCCAGCACGCGCGGCGCCAGTAGTTGGGTCACCCAGCGCACGTCGGCGGCGGCGACGAAGTGCAAGGTGCCCCGCATGGGCCAGGTCCGGACGATGGCGCGCCGCGACTCGGCGGCTTCCACGCCGGCTTCCGTGGCGCCGCGCAGGCGCTGGCCCAGCGCCCACAGCGATCCCAGGTAGTCCTGTGCCTGCACGGCGCCGAACCAGGCGACGACTTCCTCGGGCGATCGAAACGAGGTGCGGGCCAGCGCCTGGTTCTCGAGGCGCCGGCGAAGAATTTCAGCAGGCGTCATTGCGGGCGTAACTGACGCGCTCAATCCGCGCGTAGTAGTTCGTTGATCGAGGTCTTGTGGCGCGTCTGCGCGTCGACGCGCTTCACGATGACGGCGCAGTACAGCGAGTACTTGCCGTCGGAGGACGGCAGCGAGCCCGACACCACCACGGAACCGGCGGGCACGCGGCCCTGCAACACCTGGCCCGATGCGCGATCGTAGATTTTCGTGCTCTGCCCGATGAACACTCCCATCGAGATCACCGAGCCTTCTTCGACGATGACGCCTTCGACGACCTCGGAGCGCGCGCCGATGAAACAGTTGTCTTCAATGATCGTGGGGCTGGCCTGCAGCGGTTCGAGCACGCCGCCGATGCCCACGCCGCCCGAGAGATGCACGTTCTTGCCGATCTGCGCGCAGGAGCCCACCGTCGCCCAGGTGTCGACCATGGTGCCGCTGTCGACGTAGGCGCCGATGTTCACGTAGCTGGGCATGAGCACGACATTGGGTGCGACATACGAACCGCGGCGCGCCACGGCGGGCGGCACCACGCGCGTGCTGCCGGCGGTCAGCTGCTGCCCGTCGTCGGCCTGACCTTTTTCATTTTTTTTCGCGGCGTACTTCAGCGGCACCTTGTCGAAGAAGCGGGTGTAGCCCGCGTCGATGAGCGTGTTGTCGTGCGTGCGGAAATACAGCAGCACGGCCTTCTTGAGCCACTGGTTCACCGTCCACTGCCCGTCGCGTTTCTCCGCGACGCGCGCGCGGCCCGAATCCAGCAGCTCGATGCTCTCCTCGATGGCATGGCGCAATGCGGGTGCGGCGTTCTTCGCCGTGATGTCCGCGCGGCGCTCGAAAGCCTCGTCGATGGTCTCGCTGAGCTTGGCTATATCCGTCACTGATTACCTCTCGAGAAAATTACGGATGCGCCGCGCGGCATCGACGCACTCGTCGAGCGGTGCAACCAGCGAAATGCGCACGCGCCGCCGGCCGGGGTTGCCGGCCGCGGTGTCGCGCGCCAGGTAGCTGCCGGGCAGGATGGTCAGATTCTGCCGCGCAAACAACTCGCGCGTGAACGTTTCGTCGTCGCGCTGCACGTCCGGCCACAGGTAGAAGGCGCCGTCCGGCTCGACCACGTCCAGCAGCGGCGCGAGTATGGGCAGGACGCATGCGAATTTTTCGCGGTACAGGGCGCGATTCGCCGCGGCATGCGCGTCGTCGTTCCAGGCCGCGATCGAAGCCATTTGCGTGGGCACCGGCATGGCGCAGCCGTGATAGGTGCGATACAGCAGGTAGGGCTTGATCAAGGCGGGGTCGCCGGCCACGAAGCCCGAGCGCAGTCCGGGCACGCTCGAGCGCTTCGACAGGGAATGGAACACCAGGCAGCGCTGGAATTCATCGTGCCCGCTGGCCACGGCCGCCTGCAGCAGCGACGGCGGCGGCGCGGCCTCGTCGCGGTACAGCTCGGCGTAGCACTCGTCGGCGGCGATCACGAAGTCGTGGCGCTCGGCCAGCTCGAGCGCATGGCGCAGGTAATCGAGCGACAGCACGGCGCCGGTGGGATTGCCGGGGCTGCAGAGGAACAGGACCTGGCAGCGGTCCCAGGTCGCGGCCGGAACCGCGTCGAGATCCGGCTGGAAGCGCTGCTCCGCGCTGGTATTGAGGAACAGCGGCTCGGCGCCGGCCAGCAACGCCGCGCCCTCGTAGATCTGGTAGAACGGATTGGGCATCGCCACCACGGCCCTTTCCTTCGGAAAAACGGCAGCTCCAGCCGTACTAACTACCGCCTGGACGAACGAGAACAGCGCCTCGCGCGTGCCGTTCACCGGCAGCACCATGGTGTCGGCCGAAACGCGGACCGCGAAACGCCGCCCGAGCCAGGCGGCGCAGGCCGCGCGCATTTCCGGCAGCCCAAGCGTGGCCGGGTAACTGTCGAGTTTGCCGAGATTCTGGCGCAGCGCATCGATCACGAAGGCCGGCGGCGCGTGTTTGGGCTCGCCGATGGACATCGCGATGTGCGGCAGCCCGGCCGGTGGATGCTGGCCGGCCTTCAGACGCGCCAGTCGTTCGAAGGGATACGCGGTGAGCAGGGCGAGACGGTCGTTCACGCGGCGGCGCGACGATCCAGCGAGCCGGACAACTTCTGTTGCAGGCGCGCGGCCGCTTCTTCGTCCAGCGGCGCGCCCGAGAGCGAAGCCAGGTAGAACACGTCTTCGGCGCGCTCGCCCACGGTCATGATCTTCGCGGCCAGCAGGTCGACGCGTTCTTCCATGAGCACCTTGCCGACGTCGCAGAGCAGGCCCGGGCGATCGCCGGCGATGAGCTCGAGCACCGAACGCTTGTTGCGCTCATCGACCGTGACCGCGATCTGCGTCGAGGTGCGGAACATGCGCGCCTGGCGCGGCACGCGGCGCGTGACCGTGACCGGCGCGTCCTCGGGGTGCTGCAGCGCGCGCCACAGCGCGCGCTCGATCTCGCCGATGCGCTCGCTGTCGGTGATCGGCGCTCCGTCTTCTTCGAGTACGTGGTAGAGGTCCAGGCTGAAGCCGTCGCCGGTGGGCGTGATGCGCGCGTCGACGATGTTGAGCCCGAGCTGGTCGAGCACCGCGGTGGTGATCGCAAAACCGTTGTAGCGATGCGGCGCGAACGCCAGGATGGCCGTGGTGCCGCGCTCGCTCGAGCTTTGCACCGCGACCAGCGGATCTTCGCTGCCGGGTTCGCGGTCGGCCAGCAGCTGGGTGTGCCAGGCCACTTCCTCGGGTGTATGACGCAGGAAGTAGGCCGGCGTGAGTCGCTCCCAGGCGGCGTTGATCTCGGGCACGGTGATGCGGCCGCTGGCCGCGAGCAGCTTGCGCGCGCCGTCCTGGGTCTCGCGCATGAGCTCGTCGGGATCGATGGGACTCTCCAGCCCGCGGCGCAGCGCGCGCTTCACGCGCTCGTAGAACTCCTGGAACAGCGATGCCTTCCACGAGTTCCACAGTTTGGGGTTGGTGCCGCGCACGTCGGCGCTGGTGAGCACGTATAGATAGTCGAGGTGGTTCTCGTCGCCGACCCTGCGCGCGAAGGCGTTGATGACTTCCGGATCGGAGATGTCCTGCTTCTGCGCCGTGACCGAGAGCTCCAGGTGGTTCTGCACCAGCCAGGCCACGAGGCGCGCGTCGTAACGCGACAAGCCCTGTTCCAGGCAGAAAGCCTCCGCGTCCACCGCGCCGAGCTGCGAGTGATCGCCGCCACGGCCTTTGGCGATGTCGTGGAACAGGGCCGCGAGGTAGGCGATTTCGAGCTTGGGAAGCTGCTGCATGATGGCCGAGAGCTGCGGCAGCTCGTGGTCGTACTTGGGCAGCGACAGCCGGCGCAGGTTGCTGAGCACGAACAGCGTGTGCGCGTCGACCGTGTACGCGTGGAACAGGTCGTACTGCATGCGCCCGACGATGCGGCCGAAGGCCGGAATGTAGCGGCCCAGCACGCCATAGGTGTTCATGCGCCGCAGCTCGTGGGTCACGCCGGCCGGCGCGCGCAGGATCTCGAGGAACAGCCTGTGATTGCGCGGGTTCTGGCGGAACTCCTCGTCGATGAGCCACAGGTTCTTGTTGATGGCGCGGATGGTCGAGGCGCGAACACCCTTCACCTCGGGGTTCTGCTGCAGCACCACGAAGATCTCGAGCAGCGTCGCCGGCGTGCGCGCGAAGATTTCGTCGTTGACCGCCTCGAGGTAGTCGTTGCGCACCTGGAACCGGGGATTCAACGGACGAGGCGGCGCTGTTTCCGTGAGATTCGCTTCGCGGAACAGTTGCAGCAGCAATTCGTTGAGCAGCGAGACGTCCATGACGGTGCGGTAGTAGCGCTGCATGAACTGCTCGACCGCGAGCGTGTACGACGCATCCTCGTAGCCGAAGCTCTGTGCCAGCTTGATCTGGTGATCGAACAGCAGCCGGTCTTCGCGCCGGCCGGTGAGCACGTGCAGGCCGAAGCGCACCTTCCAGAGGAACGACTGCGCCTGCTTGAGCTTGCGCAGCTCGGAGGGCGACAGGAAGCCGTGCGTCAGCAGCTCGTCGAGCGAGCTCGCGTCGAACTGGCGCTTGGCCACCCAGGCGATGGTCTGGATGTCGCGCAGGCCCCCGGGGCCAGTCTTGACGTTGGGCTCCAGGTTGTACGCGGTGTCGTTGGCCTTGGCGTGCCGCACCTGCTGCTCGGCCACCTTGGCTTCGAAGTAGGCCTTGACCGGCCAGATGCGCTCGGCCGACACGGCATCGCGCATCTTCGCGAGCAGTTGCGCATTGCCGGCCAGCAGCCGCGACTCCACCAGCGTGGTCATCACGCCGACGTCGGCGGCACTTTCCTCGGCGCATTGCTCGACGGTGCGCACGCTGTGGCCGACCTCGAGATTGATGTCCCACAGGAAGGTCACCAGGCGTTCGACCACGCCGCGTCCCACATCGTCCGGCGCCGCGGGGACCAGGATCAGGATGTCGACGTCGGAATGCGGATGCAACTCGCCGCGCCCGTAACCGCCGACGGCCGCCAGTGTCCAGCCCGCGAAACCGTCCGGCAGCTGCGAGCGCCACACCTCGCGCAGGATGGCGTCGATGAGCTCGGCGCGCGCGTGCACCAGGGTCTCCACCGATTCGTCGGTGCGGAAGCGTTCCACCAGCTCGGCGTGCGCGTCCCTGAGCTCGGTGCGGAACGCGTCCGGCGCGAACGCGGCCGCCGCCAGGCGCTCGGGCAGCTGCGCGAGCCTTTGCCAGGGCGAGCCGCGAATGACGGTGGTTTCGCCCGCCTCGATGTCCTCGTCGAGTGATGCCATCTAGTTAGCGCGGTCGTGCGCGCTGAGCGTGAGGACTTCGTAGCCGGTCGGGGTGACGAGGATGGTGTGCTCCCATTGCGCCGACAGTGAATGGTCCTTGGTCACCACGGTCCAGCCGTCGCCCAACAAACGCACGTGGCGTTTGCCGGCGTTCACCATGGGCTCGATGGTGAAGGTCATGCCTGCCTTGAGCTCGTCACCGGTGCCGGGCTCGCCGTAATGCAGCACTTGCGGGTCTTCGTGGTAGACGCGGCCGATGCCATGGCCGCAGTACTCGCGCACCACGGAGAAGTTGCGTTCCTCGACGAAGGTCTGGATGGCGTGGCCGATGTCGCCCAGGTGCGCGCCGGGTTTCACCTGCTCGATGCCGCGCCACATGGATTCGAAGCAGGTCTCGGTGAGCCGCTGAGCCGGCAACGCCGGTTTGCCCACGTAGTACATGCGGCTGGTGTCGCCGTGAAAACCGTCGCGAATCACGGTGACGTCGATGTTGACGATGTCGCCGGACTTCAGGACCTTGTCATTCGGAATGCCGTGGCAGACCACGTGGTTGACCGAGGCGCAGATGGTCTTGGGAAATCCGCGGTAATTCACGTTCGCCGGAATGGCTTTCTGCACCTCGACGATGAAGCGGTTGCAGAGGCGGTCCAGCTCCTCGGTGGTGACCCCGGGCTTGACGTGGTCCCCGATCATGTCGAGCACATCGGCCGCCAGGCGCCCGGCCACGCGCATTTTTTCCTGCTCGGCCGGGGACTTAATAGTGATGTGTCGGCTCACGAGGGAGTCCATCGAGTGCACCTTCGTAAGGCATTGTTTTGACGGGGAAGGGATGGTATAAAGCGCGGCCTTTTTTGGCAATGAAACTCACTCAAACCACACGCGCAACCTGTCGCATGGGTCTCTCCGGACCGGCGGCATAACGAGTGGATGGGTGTTCTGGGGCCCCTTCTTCGAAAGAGAAGGTCCTGGAATATCCACTCGGGCGGCGCGGAGGCTCAACCCCCAAGGAGATTTTGATGGCCGGCGTGTCAATGCGACAAATGCTGGAAGCGGGCGTCCATTTCGGACATCAGACCCGTTTCTGGAACCCGAAGATGGCTCCGTTCATCTTCGGCGAGCGAAACAAGATTCACATCATCAACCTCGAGAAGACGCAGCCGCTGTACGCGGAAGCTGCCACCTTCGTGCGCGGTGTGGTCGGCGACGGCGGCAAGGTGCTGTTCGTCGGCACCAAGCGCTCGGCCCGCGAGGCCATCGAGAAGGAAGCCCGGCGCTGCGAGATGCCCTACGTGAACCAGCGCTGGCTGGGCGGCATGCTCACCAATTTCAAGACCATCCGTGGGTCGATCAAGCGGCTCATGGAACTGACCGAGATGTCGGAGAACGGCACGCTCGGCAAGCGTGGCAAGAAAGAAGCCACCATGATGCGCCGTGAGAAGGACAAGCTCGAGAAGAGCCTGGGCGGCATCAAGCAGATGGAAGCTCCGCCCGATGTCATCTTCATCGTCGACGTGGGTCACGAAGAAATCGCGATCCTCGAAGCCAAGAAGCTCGGCATCCCGGTGGTCGCGGTGGTGGACACCAACTGCGCGCCGGACAATGTGGACTACGTGATTCCAGGCAACGACGACGCCATGCGCGCCATCGCCCTGTATGCCGCCGGCATCGCCGACGCGGTCATCGAGGGCAGGGCACAGGTGCCCGCAGTGGTCGTGGGTGAAGACGAATTCGTGGAGCTCGACGAACAGGGCAACCCGAAGAAGAAGGGTGCGCGCGGCCGACCCTCCAAGGCGCCTGCGCCGGTGCGCAGCCGCCGGCCTGCCAACACGAACACCCGTGGGCGTCGCCCCGTGGTCGCGAGTGTGGCCGCCGAGCCGGAGGACCCGACCGAACAATTCGACGACGGTGCCGAGGCGCCGCGCAGCACCACGGCCAGCGCCGGCCGCTCACGCACCGGCACGGGTAACGCGCCCACCGGGCGTCGCGGTCCGGGTGGTGGTGGCGGACCGCGCCGCGGCTGAGCGCGGCCACAGTCCCAACTATTCGAGGAGTCGAGATGACAGTCACAGCAGAAGCGGTCAAGCAGCTTCGCGAACGTACCGGCGCCGGCATGATGGAATGCAAGAAGGCGCTGGTGGAGGCCAACGGCGACCTGGATGCGGCCGCCGAAAACATGCGCAAGTCGGGCCTCGCGAAGGCCGACAAGAAGGCTTCGCGTATCGCGGCTGAAGGCGTGGTCGTGGTGGAGAAATCCGCCGACGGCAAGACCGGCGTGCTGGTCGAAGTGAACAGCGAAACGGATTTCGTCGCGCGTGGCGATGAGTTCCGCGGCTTCGCGAACGATGTCGCCAAGGCCGCGCTCGCGGCCGCCGCCGGCAGCGTCGAGGCGGTCAATGCACTGAAGCTGTCGAGCGGCGAAACCGTCGACGAGCGGCGGCGCGCGCTGATCGCCAAGATCGGCGAGAACCTCACCGTCCGCCGCGTGACCCTGGTGAAGGCGCCGACGCTGGTGGGCTCGTACGTGCACACCGACAGCAAGAAGGCGGCATTGGTTGCGCTCGAAGGCGGCGACGCCGACCTGGCTCGCGACCTGGCCATGCAGGTGGTCGCGGCCAGTCCGCGATACATCACCCCGGGCGATGCGCCCGCGGACATGGTGGCCAAGGAGCGCGAGATCGAGACCGAGAAGGCGAAGACCGAGCCGGCCAACGCCAGCAAGCCCGCCGAAATTCTCGCCAAGATCGTCGAAGGACGGCTGCGCAAGTCGATCAATGAATTCGCGCTCACCGGACAGGTGTTCGTGAAGGACAGCGATCTGACCATCGAGAAGCTGCTCAGCAAGAGCAAGGCGAGCGTCAAGGCGTTCGAGCGGTTCGAAGTCGGAGCCGGCATCGAAAAGAAGCAGGACGATTTCGTCGGTGAGGTCATGGCGCAGGTGAAGGCGCAGACCAAGACCGACCCGCCGGCGACCAAGCACTAGACGACTCGAAAACCCCGCCCTCAGCGGGGTTTTCTTTATGGCAAAGTGCGCGTCGCCGCACGGGCAGGGGAATTCGAAGCGATGGCAAACCGCTACAAACGCATCCTGGTCAAGCTCTCGGGCGAGGCGTTACTCGGCAGTACCGACTTCGGCATCGATCCGGCGGTGATCAAGCGCATCGCGGGCGAAGTGCTCGAGATCCAGCGGACCGGAGTGCAGGTGGCCTGCGTGATCGGTGGCGGCAACATTTTCCGCGGCGCGGGCCTGGCGAAGGCGGGACTCGACCGCGTGACGGCCGATCACATGGGCATGCTGGCCACGGTCATGAATGCGCTCGCCATGCAGGATGCCATCGAACGCGTGGGCGGCCAGGCGCGCGTGCAGAGCGCGGTGCGCATCAATCAGGTCTGCGAGGACTATATTCGCCGTCGTGCAATGCGTCACCTTGAAAAGGGGCGCGTTGTCATCTTCGCGGCAGGAACCGGCAATCCGTTCTTCACCACCGATTCGGCGGCCGCGCTGCGCGCCATCGAAATCAATGCCGATGTGCTGCTCAAGGCCACCAAGGTCAACGGCATCTACGATTCGGATCCGATGAAGAATCCGGACGCGAAACGCTACGCGACGCTCACTTACGACAAGGTGCTGCAGGATCGCCTCAATGTGATGGATGCCACGGCCATCGTGATGTGTCGCGACAACCGCATGCCGTTGCAGGTATTCAACCTGAACAATACCGGGGACCTGCCGCGCGTGGTGCGCGGTGAGGACATCGGTACGGTCGTCACCAACGATTGAGAAGAAGTCGAGAGGGACCGAAGCATGTTAGATGACATCAAGAAGGACGCCGCCACCCGCATGGGCAAGTGCGTCGAGAATTTCCAGGCCGACCTCAAGAAGCTGCGCACCGGTCGCGCGCATCCCTCGCTCATCGAGAACATGAAGGTCGATTACTACGGCACCGACACGCCGCTCAAGCAGGTGGCGAACATCAGTGTCGAGGACGCGCGCACGCTGGTGGTCTCACCCTGGGAGAAGTCCATGGTGCAGGCCATCGAAAAGGCGGTTCACAAGTCGGACCTGGGCCTGAACCCGATCAGCGCGGGCACCGTGATCCGCATTCCGCTGCCGCCGCTCACCGAGGAGCGCCGCAAGGACATCACCAAGGTAGCGCGCGCGGATGCCGAGAACGCGCGCGTCGCCGTGCGCAACGTGCGCCGCGACGTGATCGCGGACGTGAAGGAAGCCCTCAAGGAAAAACTGATCTCGCAGGACGAAGAGAAGAAGGCCGAAGTCGACATCCAGAAACTCACCGACAAGTACGTCGGTGACATCGACGCTCAGCTCGCCGCCAAGGAAAAAGAACTCCTGCAGGTGTGAGCGGCAACCCGGGCCTCGTGAGCATACCCACGCACATCGCGATCATCATGGACGGCAACGGGCGCTGGGCGGAGGCCCGCGGCCTGCCGCGCCATGCCGGACACAAGGAAGGCGTGCGCCCGGTGCGCATGTGCATAGAAGAATGTGCGCGGCGCAAGATCGGCGCGCTGACGTTGTTTGCCTTCTCGAGCGAGAACTGGCAGCGGCCGGCCGTCGAAGTCGGCAGTCTCATGCAGCTGTTCCTGGAGTCGCTCGACCGTGAAGTCGAGGATCTGCATCGCAACGGCGTGCGGCTGCGGTTCATCGGCGACCGGCAGACGCTCAGCGTCAGGTTGCAGGCGCGCATGGCCGCCAGCGAGCAGCTCACGTCTTCCAACAAGGTTCTGCAGCTGCAGGTGGCGGTGAGTTATGGCGGTCGCTGGGACATCGTGCAGGCCACGCGGCGGCTGGCGGCGCAGGTGGCCAGTGGCGCGCTGCGTCCCGAGGCCATCGACGAGCAGCGCTTCGCGCGCGAGCTGGCGCTCGCCGAGGTGGGCGATCCGGACCTGTTCATCCGTACCGGCGGCGATCATCGCATCAGCAATTTCCTGCTGTGGAATCTCGCCTACACCGAGCTGCACGTTTCCGAGACCCTGTGGCCGGATTTCGACCTGGCGGCATCTCGAGGCGGCGCTCGCCGCGTTCACGACGCGCGAACGTCGCTATGGTCTGACCGGCGAGCAACTGCGCGACAAGACGCGCGAGGCGGCCGGAGGTGCTTAGGCAGCGCGTGCTGACGGCCATGGTGCTGGTGGCGGTGCTGCTGGGCGTCATGCTCGGGCTGCCGCCCATTGCCACCATCTGGCTGGTCACCGTCCTGATCCTGATCGGCGCCTGGGAGTGGGCGGCATTCATCGGCAACGGCAGCGCTCCGGCGCGCGCCGCATTCACGATCACCGTTGCCGGGCTGTTGATCGCCAGCCTGTATTTCTATTCGACGACGCCACAGTTCGTGCGCATCACGATGACCGTGGCCATGGTGTGGTGGATGGCCGCGTTCCTGTGGGTGTGCCTGGCACCGGCACGCGTGCAGCCGATCTCGGCCGCGCATCGCCGGAGTGCTGGCGCTGGTGCCCTGCTGGCTGGCGCTGGTGCACATCACGTTCACGACCAACAGCACGCACTGGGTGTTGTTCACGCTGGCGCTGGTGTGGGCGGCGGACACCGGCGCGTTCTTCGCGGGCCGGTGGTTAGGGCGGGTACCGCTGGCGCCGCGGGTCTCACCCAAGAAGACCTGGGAAGGCGTGTTCGGCGGCATGGTGACCAGCGCGCTGGTGGCGTGGTTCGCGGCCAGTTTCGTATTTGCCGTGGACGTGTGGCTGTTCGTCGCAACCTGCATCGCCGTGGCCGCCGTGTCGATTGTCGGCGATCTCACGGAGAGCATGCTGAAGCGCGCGGTCGGGCTCAAGGACAGCGGCAGCGTGTTCCCCGGCCATGGCGGCATGCTCGATCGCATCGACAGCGTAACCGCGGCGGCCCCGGCACTGGTGTTTGCGCTCATCAGCCTGCAGGTCATTCCATGATTTCCGATGGGAGAATGGGCGTCGCCATCCTCGGATCCACGGGCTCGGTGGGCGAGGCCACGCTCGACGTCATCGCGCGCCATCCAGACCGCTTTCGTGTGGTGGCGCTCGGCGCACACCGCAATGCCGCCAGGCTCGCGGAGCAGGCGCTGCGTTTTTCCGCGCCCTACGTGGCGCTGGCGGAGCCGGCGGCGGCCGCGAAACTCGAGCAGGAGCTGCGCGACGCGGGGCGCCTCGACGCGCGTGCTCGCCGGTCCGGGCGCGCTCGAGGAAATCGCGACCCTGCCCGAAGTCGACAGCGTCATGGCGGCGATCGTCGGGGCGGCCGGGCTGCGCTCCACGCTGGCCGCGGCGCGTGCCGGCAAGCGCTTGTTGTTAGCCAACAAGGAATCGCTGGTGATGGCGGGCCCCTTGCTGATGCGCACGGTGCGCGAATCCGGAGCCACGCTGCTGCCCATCGACAGCGAGCACAACGCCGTGTTCCAGTGCCTGCCGCGCGACACCGTTCCCGGCGATGCGCCCCCGGGCGTCAAACGCATCCTGCTCACGGCCTCGGGCGGTCCGTTTCTCGATGCCGACGCGCGCCGGCTCGAGGAGGTCACGCCGGATCAGGCCTGCGCGCATCCGAACTGGGTCATGGGTCGCAAGATCTCGGTGGATTCCGCCACGCTGATGAACAAGGGGCTGGAGTTCATCGAAGCCTGCCTGCTGTTCGGCGTGCATCCCTCGCGCGTCGAAGTGCTGATCCATCGCGAAAGCATCGTCCACTCGCTGGTCGAGTACGTCGACGGCTCGGTGCTGGCGCAGTTAGGCGCGCCAGACATGCGCACGCCTATCGCCCACGCGCTGGCGTGGCCGGAGCGCGTCAGCTCGGGTGTACAATCCCTCGACCTCGTGAAGGTCGGAAACCTGCGATTCGAAGCACCTGACCTGCGGCGGTTCCCGGCGCTGGGACTGGCGCAGGAGGCCGCACGAGCCGGCGGCTCGCGCCCCGCCTTGCTCAACGCTGCCAATGAGGTGGCTGTGGCGGCGTTTCTCGGGGGTGAATTGAACTTTGCACAAATTCCGGCAGTCATTGAGTCAGTGATGTCTGCCACATCAGGTGGGGAAGTCCGCGATCTCGATGACGTGCTGGCGGCCGACGCCGAAGCACGCGCCCGCGCTTTCTCGCTCATCCGGCCACGTGCTGTGCACGCCTAGGGGACCTGCTTTGGAATTCGGCTGGAATGCGTTGTGGTTCATCGTGGGTGTCAGCCTGCTGGTCACCGTGCACGAGTTCGGCCATTTCTGGGTGGCACGCAAGCTCGGCTTCAAGGTGCTGCGATTCTCGGTGGGGTTCGGCAAGCCGCTGTTCAAGAAGATCGGCGGGGCACCGGACCACACGGAATATGTCATCGCCGCCGTCCCGCTGGGTGGCTACGTCCGCATGCTCGACGAGCGCGACGGCGCGGTGCCGGCCGCGGACCTGCCGCGTGCTTTCACCAGCAAGCCGCCCTGGCAACGAATCCTGGTGCTGCTGGCGGGGCCGGCGGCCAACATCCTTTTTGCCGTCTTCGTGCTCTGGGCGCTGTTCTGGATCAACGGCATCGATCATGTGCGCGCACTGGTCGACAAGGTCACCACCAACTCGCCCGCCGCGGCCGCCGGGCTGCGGGCCGGAGACGAGATATTCGACATCGACGGTACGCGTATCTACGACCAGGGTGACGCTTCCCTGGCCTTGCTCGACTCGGTGAGCGACGACGGCGAGGCGGTCATCGGATTGCGCGGCAAGGACGGATTGGTACGCAGCGTGACCCTCAGCGTTCCGGATGTCGATCAGCGCCACAAGCTCACCGAGCCCGATCAGCTGTACATGGGTCTGGGCTTCCACTTCTGGATCCCGCGTTTCCCGGCCATCGTGGGTGCGGTGTTACCCGACGGGCCGGCGCAACGCGGCGGCCTGCTGGTCGGCGACGAGATCGTCGCGGTCGACGACACGCCGATCCGCAGTTTCAACGAGCTGGCCGACTACGTGAACGCGCGGCCGGCGCAAAGCATGACGCTGACGCTGCGCCGTGACGGCAACCGTGTGCTCAAGCGCGTCACCACCACGCGCGAAGTGGTGCAGGGACGCGTCATCGGCAGGCTGCGTTTCGAGCCGCCGAAGAATATCGAGATCACGATTCCGGACGAGATGAAGACCCACACCGACCTCGGGCCGCTGGGCGCATTGAGTCACTCGGTGACCAAGGCCTGGCAGATGACGGTGGCGCAGGCCAAGTTCTTCGTGCGCATGTTGACCGGCAGCGTGTCGACGAAGAACATCTCCGGCTTCATTTCGATCGCGAAATATTCAGGCGATGCGGCGCACGCGGGAATACAGAGTTTCCTCATGCTGCTCGTGCTGCTGTCGCTGTCGCTGGGATTCCTGAACCTGCTGCCCATCCCGATTCTCGACGGCGGCCAGATCGTGTTCCAGGTCGCCGAATGGGCCAAGGGCGGTCCTTTGTCCGATCGTGCCTACATGGTGGGCCAGCAGGCCGGACTGCTGTTGCTCGTGTTGTTGATGGGAGTGGCGCTGTTCAACGACCTCTCCGGCATTTTCGGCGCGCCTACGTAAAAAGATTCATCAGGGGATTTCATTTGACGATACGGTTCGCGAGTCTGTTGCCGTCGGTGCCTTGTTGCTGGCCGCTCCTTCGTTCGCGCAGGAAGACAGCCCGGTGTTCACGGTGGGCGACATCCGCGTCGAAGGCCTGCAGCGCGTGACCGAGGGAACGGTCTACAACTATCTACCGATCAACATCGGCGACACCCTGTCGCCGCAGCGCATGCGCGAGGCGGTGCGCGCGCTGTACGACACCGGCTTCTTCCGCGACGTGGAGATGCGCCGCGACGGCAATACGCTGATCGTCGTGGTCAACGAGCGCCCGACCATCGAGAGCTTCGAGCTCAAGGGCAACAAGGACATCAAGACCGAGGATCTGAACAAGTCGCTGCGCAACGTCGGCCTGGCGCAGGGCAAGACATTCGACCGCTCGGTGCTCGAGGACGTGAAATCCTTCCTGCAGGACCAGTACGGCGCTCGCGGCAAGTACGCGGCGCGCATCGACACCAGCGTCGAGGAAGTGGCCGGCAACCGGGTCAAGATCAAGATCGATATCGTCGAAGGCAAGCGCGCCAAGATCCGCCAGATCAACATCGTCGGCAACAAGACCTACAAGGAAAAGGACATCCTCGAAACCTTCGAGCTGAAGACGCCCAACCTGCTGTCCTTCTACAAGCAGGACGATCGTTATTCGCGCGAGTCCCTGCAGGGCGACCTCGAGAAGCTGCGGTCTTACTACATGGATCGCGGCTACGCGAACTTCGAGGTCGAGTCCACGCAGGTGGCCATCGCGCCCGAAAAGGACGACATCTTCATCACCGTGAACGTCAACGAAGGCCAGGTGTTCAAGGTCAAGGAGGTCAAGCTCGCCGGCACTTTCGTGGTCCCGGAGGCCTTGCTGAAGCGCTACCTGCTGGTACAGCCGGGCGACCAGTTCTCGCGCAAGGTCATCACCTCGACGCAGGAATTGCTGCAGAACCGGCTCGGCGAAGACGGCTTCGCGTTCGCCAAGGTGGACCCGGTGCCCACCACGCTCGGCGATCCGGCCAACAAGGAACTGTCACTCACGTTCTTCATCGACCCGGGCAATCGCGTGTACGTGCGCCACATCAATTTCAATGGCGTCAGCAAGGTCAACGACGATGTGTTGCGCCGGGAAATGCGCCAGCTCGAAGGCGGCTGGTTGTCGAACGTCGCGCTGGACCGCTCCAAGCAGCGTCTCGAGCGGCTGCCATACATCAAGAAGGTCGATTCGGAGACCAAGCCGGTGGCCGGATCCGCGGACCTGGTCGACGTGAACTACGAGATCGAAGAGGGCCCGTCGGCGCAGCTCGGCGGCGGCATCGGCTACTCGGAATCGCAGTCGTTCATCCTCAGCGCCAACTACGCCGACGCGAACTTCCTCGGCACGGGCCGGCGGGTGGCCATCGACCTGAACTCGGGTCGATACAGCAAGGTGTACGGCATATCGGTGACCGAGCCGTATTTCACCGCCGACGGCGTCGGATTCACCGGCAACGTGAGCTATCGCGACCAGACGCAATTCGTGTCCGCTTCTTCGGACTTCTCGTCGGAGACCATCGGCGCCGGCTTCGATGTCGGCTATCCGATCTCCGAGAACCAGGGTGTGCGCTTCGGCATTTCGTTCCAGAAGTCGAACCTGCTGGTGACCAGCGGCAGCAGCGCGCGCCAATCCATCACCTGGGTGCGCAACAACGGCAATCCCAGCGACCGCTGCATCTCCATCACCGGTGTCGAAGTGGATTGCCTGGCGCCGGCACTGCCCATCTACCTGGCGGTGTTCGAAACGGAGTTCAACAGCGTCGAGTTCACCACGTCGTGGAACTACGACAGCCGCAACCGTTCCTTGTTTGCGGACCGCGGCATGCGTCACTCGTTCGGCGTGTCTTACTCCGTGCCCGGTGTCAGCGAAGTGGAGTACTTCGTCGCGAGCTACGAATTCCTCAAGTACATCCCGTTGTTCGGCCGCTTCACGCTGCAGCTGGGTGCCGATCTCGCCTATGGCATGGACGTCGGGGACACCACGGCCTTGCCGCCCTATCGCCAGTTCTACGGTGGCGGTCCCGACACGGTGCGCGGATATAAAGAGAGCCGCCTGGGGCCCAAGGACGACTTCGGCCGACCCTTCGGTGGCAACATGAAGGTCGCCGCCCGCGCGGAGGTCATCATCCCGCTGCCGCAGAAGTTCCAGACTTCGGCGCGGCTGTCCTGGTTTTATGACATGGGCAACATCTTCTCGACCGGCGACCGTTACCTGTTCCTGGGACGCGCCGGACAGCCGGTCGAGTACGAGTTTGAGTATGATAAATTGAAGCACTCGACGGGCGTGGCAGTTCAGTGGCTTGCACCGCTCGGGGTATTCCGGTTCAGCTATGCCATTCCGTTGAATGCCTACAAGGGCGACTTCAACACCTACGAGGATGAGGTCGAACGCTTCCAGTTCTCGGTAGGCCAGGCTTTCTAAGAGGTGCGTTAAGTGCAGTTTTCGTTTCGAAAAATCGTTCTGGGTTCTCTCGCCGCGTGTGCGCTCACCGTTCCCGCGATGGCCGAGATCAAGGTCGGCGTCGTGGACTACGCGCGTCTGTTCGAAGAGTCGCCGCAGGCCAAGGTCGTCCGGGAGACTCTCCAGGCCGAATTCGGTCCGCGCCTCCAGCAGCTGGTAACCCAGGAAAACGCGCTCAAGGCGCGCGGGGAAAAGCTCCAGAAGGACGTCGTGACCATGACGCCCGAGCAGCGCGGCAAGGCCGAAAAGGACCTGCGGGATGCGGCGCGCGAGCTCGAGCGCAAGAAAGGCGAGCTGCAGGACGATTCGAACGTCAAGCGGCAGGAAGAGATGAACAAGCTGCAGCGTTCGCTGATCGGCGAGGTTCGCGAGTACGCCAAGGCCCAGAACTTACGACATCGTGATCGCCGAGGGCGTGATCTATGCGACGCCCACGGTCGACATCACGGCGCAGGTGTTGGCGGCCCTGAACTCGCGCGCGCCGAAGCCGGCCGCGGCGCCAGCCGCTTCTCCGGCACCGGCGAAGCCGCCCACCAAGCCATAGGTTCGACAGGGGAGGCGCCTGTGCGCCGGTCGCCATGACGATGACGCTCGGCGAGCTGGCAGTGCGCTTCGGCTGCGAGCTGCGCGGCGATCCGTCTGCGAGCGTGGATTCGGTGGCCTCGCTGTCGCTGGCCGGCGCCCGCGCCGTCACCTTCCTCGCAAATCCCAAGTACGTCTCGCAGCTCAAGGACACCCGGGCCGGGGCCGTGATCCTCGACGCCAAGTTCGGCGCCCAGCTCACCCGTGGCGACGCTCGTGGCCGCCAATCCACACGCCACCTATGCGCGCGTCGCCGCGCTGCTGCACCCGGATCCACCTCTCAGGCCCGGAATTCACGCAATGGCCACGGTGGCGCCGGGAGCGCACATCGATGCGTCGGCCGAAGTCGGCCGCCAATGCCTGCGTCGGTGAAGGCGCGCGCATCGGCGCGCGATGCTTCATCGGGCCCGGCTGCGTGATCGAACGCAATGCGGTCATCGGAGACGATACGAAGCTGGTGGCGCGGGTGTTCGTGGGCCATGGCGTGACCTTCGGCGCGCGCTGCATCGTGCAGCCGGGCGCCGTGGTCGGCGCCGACGGGTTTGGCTTTGCGCCCGAGAAAGGAACCTGGGTCAAGGTGCCGCAGGTGGGCAGGGTGACGGTAGGCGATGACGTGGAAATCGGTTCGAATACCACCATCGATCGCGGCGCGCTCGAGGACACCGTGATCGAAGAGGGCGTCAAGCTCGACAATCTCATCATGATTGCCCACAACTGCCGCATCGGCGCGCACTCGGCCATCGCCGCCTGTACGGGTATTGCCGGCAGCGCGGTGCTCGGCAAGCGCTGCATCATCGGCGGCCGAGCCGGCGTTACCGGGCACGTCACGCTGTGCGACGACGTGGTCGTGCTGGGCACTTCGTTCGTTTCCCATTCCATCACCAGGCCGGGTGTGTATTCTTCCGCGCTGCCGAGCGAGGAGGCGGGCGTGTGGCGCCGCATCGTAGGGCGCATCAAGCGGCTGGATTCGATGGCCGCCAGGCTGCGCGAGCTGGAGAAACACGTGGGCTTCTCGGCATTGAAACAGGACTCCTCCGAGGACTAACTAAATGAGCCAACCGCTCTCACTCGACATCATGGGCGTCATGCGGCTGTTGCCGCACCGGTACCCCTTCCTGCTGGTCGATCGCGTGCTCGAGTGCATCAAGGGCGAGAGCATTCGTGCCCTCAAGAACGTCACCGTCAACGAGCCGTTTTTTCCGGGTCACTTTCCGCACCGGCCCGTCATGCCGGGAGTCATGATCATCGAGGCGCTGGCGCAGTCCGCCGGCCTGCTGGCCTTCGTCACCGCGGACGTGGTTCCCGACGAGTCGACCCGATTCTTCTTCGTCGGCATCGACAAGGCGCGTTTTCGCAAACCGGTCGAGCCGGGCGACCAGCTCATCCTGACGGCGAAGCTCGAGCGGCAGATGCGCGGCATCTGGAAGTTCTCCACCGTCGCCTACGTGGGGGATGATGAGGTAACGTCCGCGGAAATGATGGTCGCCCCCGAGACCAACAAGACCTCCAAGGCACCCGTAAAGTGAGCAGCATCGATCCGCGCGCCATTGTTTCGCCGCAGGCCGAGCTGGCCGCGGACGTCACGGTGGGCGCCTACACGGTGATCGGCGATGGCGCGCGCATCGGCGCCGGCACCTGGATCGGGCCGCATGCGGTCATCACCGGCCTCACGACCATCGGATCGGGCAACAAGATCTTCCAGTTCGCCTCCATCGGCGACGCGCCCCAGGATCTCAAGTACAAGGGCGAGCCCACGCGCCTGGAGATCGGCGACCGCAACGTGTTCCGCGAATTCACCTCGATGAATCGCGGCACGGCGCAGGGCGGTGGCGTCACCACCATCGGCAGCGACAATCTCTTCATGTCGTACACGCACGTGGCGCACGACTGCCATGTCGGCAATCGCGTCGTCATGGCTAACTACGCCACGCTGGGCGGGCACGTGTCCCTGGGCGACTGGGTCATCATGGGTGGCTACTCGGGCATTCACCAGTTCACCAAGGTCGGCGCACATGCTTTCCTCGGCAACAATGCCGCGGTCACGCGCGACGTACCGCCATACATCATGGCGGTGGGATCGCCCGCCGTGCCGCACTCCATCAATTCCGAGGGCCTCAAGCGCCGCGGCTTCACGCCGGAACAGATCCGCAACCTGAAGAACGCCTATCGCGTGCTGTATCGCTCGGATCTCAAGCTCGCCGATGCCGTCGCGGAGCTGAAGACGCGCGCCGCTACGCAGCCGGAGCTCGGGATTTTCGTCGACTTCATCGGTGAGTCGACGCGCAGCCTCGTACGTTGATGCGCATCGCGCTGGTGGCCGGCGAGGCGTCGGGTGATGCGCTGGGCGCCGCGCTCATCGAGGCTTTGAAACGCAGGTTTCCGGGCGCGCAATTCGCAGGCGTGGCCGGACCCCGCATGAAAGCCTCCGGCTGCACGGCCTGGTTCGACAGCGAAGAGCTCGCCGTCATGGGGCTGACGGAGATCCTGCGCCACCTTCCCCGATTGCTTCGACTGCGCAGCGCGTTGCACCGGCGCATTCTCGACTGGCGCCCCGACGTGTTCATCGGCGTCGATTTCAAGGAGTTCAATCTGGGTCTGGCGCGGCGTCTCAAGAAGCAGGGACTGCGCACCGTTCAATACGTGAGTCCGCAGGTGTGGGCCTGGCGCCAGGGAAGGGCGCGCACCATCGGCGAGGCCGTCGACCTGATCCTCTGCCTGTTTCCCTTCGAGCCGGAGTTCTATCGCGAGTACGGCGTGCGCGCGGCCTTCGTCGGGCATCCACTGGCCGACCAGATCCCGCTCGAAGTGGATCGCGCCGCGGCCCGCGCCGAGCTCGGCATTCCCGGTGACGCCCGGGTGCTGGCCGTGCTGCCCGGCAGCCGCCACGGCGAAGTCGAACATCTGGCCGACGCATTCGCCGGCGCCGCCGAGCTGCTGACCGCGCGATATCCCGGCCTGGTCAGCATCGCCCCCATGGTGACGCCCGCGCTGCGCGACCTGTTTGCCGGGCGCTGCGCGGCGCTCGCGCCGCGTGCCGCGGTGCGCATGCTCGACGGCCACGCACGCAGCGCGCTGGCAGCCGCCGACGTGGTGCTCGTGGCGTCGGGTACCGCCACGCTGGAAGCCGCGTTGTGCAAACGGCCGATGGTGGTGGCCTACAAACTCGGCGCGCTCACGGCTTTCATGCTGCGCCAGTTCGGGCTGGTCAAGGTCAGGCATTTCTCGCAGCCGAACCTGCTGGCGGGCGACGAGCTGGTGCCGGAGTTCTTCCAGGAGAAAGCCACGCCCGGCAATCTCGCCGAGGCGCTCGCGACGTGGTTCGAGCAGCCGGAACACGTGGCGCACGTGCAACGCGAGTTCTTGCACATCCATGAAACCTTGCGTCGCGGTGGCGCGGAACGGGCGGCGGCCGAGATTTCCGAGCTGCTGACCGCCTGGACCGCGCACGCCAGCGCGAGTGCGCCATGAAGATGCGCGTGCGTCTGCGCGTTGCTGGTGTCGACGAAGCCGGCCGCGGACCGTTGGCTGGGCCGGTGGTGGCGGCCGCCGTGATCCTCAACCCGGCGCGTCCCATCCGCGGACTGGCCGATTCGAAAGTGCTCGAGCCCGAGGAGCGCGAGCGGCTCGCGCTGCTGATCCGGGAGCGTGCCCTGTGCCACTCGGTGGCCTGGGCCGATGTCGAGGAAATCGACAGCATCAATATCTTTCAAGCCACCATGCTCGCGATGCGGCGTGCCTTGCTGGGACTGCGCGTGCCGCCGCAGCGCGTGGTCATCGATGGCAATCGTTGCCCCTGCGCCGATGGGCTCGGATTCGAATGCCTGTTCGAGTCCATCATCAAGGGCGATTCCAAGGTGCCTTCGATCAGCGCCGCGTCGATCCTGGCAAAAACCACGCGCGACGCGCTGATGCGCGAGCTCGATGGCCGTTATCCGGGGTTTTCACTGTCCAGGCACAAAGGGTATGCGACGCGCATACACGTGGCGGCGCTCGATTCGCTCGGCCCGACGCCACTGCACCGCCGCAGCTTTTCGCCCGTGGGGATAAGACTCATCGAAGCTGAAGATATGTAGACGAAGGCTTTGACCCTGGCCACTCCGCCCAGGCGGGAATACAACGAATCCGGCGCTGCGGCGCTGTCAGCCAGGGCAACGCAACAGAATGTCGACAGCAGGATGGCGAGGGCTGGTGCGGTTCTGGCCATGGATCCCCCGTTGAACGGATTTTCGGAGTCGAACGCCGGCGCCGGGGAACCGCCTGCGGATCGCACGCCACCCACGAATCCCGACGCACGCGAACGCCCGCGACGCCAGCGCGTTGCTCCGCGTGTTCATTGATAAACTCGCGCCTCATGAGCGCGCCCGCCTTCGTACACCTCCGGCTGCACACCGAGTACTCGTTGCAGGACAGCGTGGTACGCATTCCTGAGCTGGTGGAGCGCGCCACGCAGCTCGGCATGCCGGCGGTGGCGGTCACCGACCAGAACAATCTCTTTGCGATGGTGAAGTTCTATCGCGAGGCGCTGCAGCAGGGTGTCAAACCCATCGTCGGTGTGGACGTGCTGCTGCGCATGCGCGGCGAGCGTGCCGTGCCGGCGCGCCTCACCTTGCTGTGCAAGGACCCGGGCGGATACCAGAACGTCACCAATCTCATCACGCGCGCCTGGCTCGAGGGCCAGGATCGCGGCACGCCGCTGATCGAACGCGGCTGGCTCGACGCCGAGAATACCGCGGGACTCATCGCGCTCTCGGGCGCGGCCGAAGGCGACGTGGGCCGCGCGCTGCTCGCTGGCCGCGAGGCCGAGGCGCTTGCTTTGGCACGCGAGTGGCAGCAGCTGTTCGGCGATCGTTACTACCTGGAACTGCAGCGACTGGCGCGGCCGGACGATGAAGCACTCGTGGCCCGCTGCGTGGCGCTCAGCCAGCAGTGCGGCATTCCGGTGGTGGCCACCAACGACGTGCGCTTCCTGCGGGCCTCGGATTTCGAATCCCATGAGGCGCGCGTCTGTATCGCCGACGGCGCGCAGCTCACCGATCCGGCCCGGGTCCGCCGGTACACCGAGGCGCAGTACCTGCGTTCGCCGGAAGAGATGTGGCAATTGTTCGCCGACATCCCCGAGGCGCTGCAGAACTCGGTGGAGATCGCGCGGCGTTGCTCGCTGCCGCTGAAGCTCGGCGAATCGCGCCTGCCCATCTTTCCGCTGCCCGCGGACGTCACCGTCGAGGACTTCATTCGCGCCGAGGCACAGCGGGGTTTCGAAGCCCGCGAGAAGGCATTCGATGCCGCGCAAGTGGCGCGCATCGTTGAGTATCGAGAGAGGCTCCAGCGCGAGCTTGCGGTCATCGTCAAGATGGGTTTCGCCAGCTACTTCCTCATCGTCGCGGACTTCATCCGTTGGGCGCGGGCCAATGGCGTGCCCGTGGGACCGGGCCGCGGCTCGGGGGCCGGCTCGCTGGTGGCCTACAGCCTCGGCATCACCGACATCGATCCGCTCAAGTACGACCTGCTGTTCGAGCGATTCCTGAATCCTGAACGCGTGTCGATGCCGGACTTCGACATCGACTTCTGCATGGACGGACGCGACCGCGTCATCGAGTACGTGGCGCAGAAGTACGGCAAGGAACGCGTCTCGCAGATCATCACCTACGGCACCATGGCCGCGAAGGCCGTGGTGCGCGATGTGGGCCGCGTGCTCGGCATGGGCTACGGCTACGTCGACAAGATCGCCAAGCTGATTCCGTTCGAGCTGGGCATCACGCTGGACGACGCGCTGGAGAAGGAGCCCGAGCTCAAGCGCCTGTACAAGGAAGACGAGGAGATCAAGAATCTCATCGACCTGGCGAAGTCTCTCGAAGGCCTGACACGCAATGCCGGCATGCACGCCGGCGGCGTGGTGATCGCGCCCTCGAAGCTCACCGAGTTCGCGCCGCTGTACGCCGACGACAAGGGTGGCAGCGTGGTCACGCAGTTCGACAAGGATGACGTCGAAGCCGCGGGGCTGGTGAAGTTCGACTTCCTGGGACTGCGCACGCTCACGGTCATCGACCGCGCGGTGAAGATCATCAACGCGCGGCGGGAAAAAGAAGGCGCGCCGCCGCTCGACATCTCCACCTTGCCCATGGACGACGCGCCCACCTACAAGCTCATGCAGGAGGCGCGCACCACCGCGGTGTTCCAGCTCGAATCCCGCGGCATGAAGGATCTGATCCGGCGCCTGAAGCCGGACCAGTTCGAGGACATCGTGGCGTTGGTGGCGCTGTTCCGTCCGGGCCCGCTGGAGTCGGGCATGGTGGGCGACTTCATCGATCGCAAGCACAGCCGCAACGATCTGCACGCGTCGCCGATCGACTATCTGCATCCCTCGCTGCAACCGGTGCTCGCGCCCACCTATGGCGTGATCCTGTACCAGGAGCAGGTCATGCAGATCGCGCAGGTGCTGGCCGGCTACTCACTCGGCAGCGCCGACCTGCTGCGTCGCGCCATGGGCAAGAAAAAGCCCGAGGAGATGGCGAAGCAGCGCTCCATCTTCGTGACCGGCGCGATGAAGAACAACGTGCCCGAATCCCAGGCCGCGTACATCTTCGACCTGATGGAGAAGTTCGCCGGCTACGGCTTCAACAAGTCGCATTCGGCCGCGTACGCCTTGCTGTCCTATCAGACCGGCTGGCTGAAGGCGCACGAGCCCGCGTCGTACATGGCCGCCGTGCTGTCGGCCGACATGGACCACACCGACAAGGTGGTGGGCCTGCTGTACGCCTGCCGCAAGGAAACCGGCCTCACCATCCTGCCACCGCACGTGAATCTCTCCGGCTACGATTTCGCCGTGGTCGATGACAAGACGGTCCGATATGGACTCGGCGCGATCAAGGGAGTGGGCGAGGGCGCGGTGGCCGCGCTCGTCAACGAGCGACGCGCGAACGGCGACTACGCCAGTCTCGAGGAGCTGTGCCGGCGGCTCGATCTCTCGAAGTTCAATCGTCGCGTGCTGGAAGCCCTGATCCGCTCCGGCAGTCTCGACGGCCTCGCGGCAAACCGCGCCACGCTCATGCATCGCCTCGATGCGGCCCTCGCGCTCGGCGAGCAGAACACCAAGGCGAATGAAACCGGCCAGCACGACATTTTCGGCCTGGCGACTGCGCATGCGCCAGATGCGGTACGCGCCAGCGCGCCGGACCAGCCCGAGTGGACCGACATGGTCCGGTTGCGCGGCGAGCGCGAAACGCTGGGACGCTCGATCAGCGGCCATCCCATCGACCGCTTCGTGAATGATCTGCCGCGTTTCATCACCGGCCGTATCGCCGACTATCTCGAGGCCGACAGGCCGCAGGCGGGTGTCGAGGGTGGCCGCGCATTCTTCGGCGGCAAGCCGGTGGCCATTGCGGGCGTGGTCGAGGAGTTGCGCAAGCGCGGGCCGCGCACCTCGGTGGTACTCGACGACGACTCCGGTCGTATGGACGTCAGTTTCTTTGACGAGCAATACCAGCAGTACCGCGAGATTCTCGTGAAGGACGCGCTGCTGCTGATTGAAGGGAAGCTGCGCTTCGACGAATTCGCCAACACCTGGACGCTGCGCGCGACCAAGGTCAGCGAGCTCGAGCGGCTGCGCGAGAAGGAGGCGCGCCGCATCGTGCTCAAGCTCGCCTCGGGCGACGCGCGCATCTTCGAAAAGCTGCAGACATTGCTGGCCCAGCATCGCGGCGGCAGCTGCCAGGTCGCGGCGCAGTTTCATGGCCAGGGCGCGCGCGGCACATTTTCATTCGGGGCCGAGTGGAACGTGCGGCCCACGCCGGCTCTGATCGAGGCGCTGGAGACCTTGTTGGGACGCGGCCGGCTCGCGGTGCTGTACAGCCCGGCGCCGGAAGGGGTCAGACCCCCCAAGTCTTTCGAAGAACGGCGGCAAATGGTGCCGGACCTCGGCGCGGCCTCGCCGCGCGATTAGCAGCCACCAGAAAGAGGTCCGGCACCATTTGCTAGGAAATGGGGTCTGACCCCTTTATCCTCGCGCCCCTATGGCAGTGAATTTCCTCGATTTCGAGCAGCCGATCGCCGAACTCGAAGCCAAAATCGAAGAACTGAAACATGTTCCTTCGGGCACCGCGGTCAACATCCAGGAAGAGATTTCTCGGCTGCAGGCCAAGAGCGAGCAGCTCACGCAGAGCATTTTCGCGAACCTGACCCCCTGGCAGATCACGCAGCTGGCGCGGCACCCGCAACGCCCGTACACGCTCGACTACGCCGGGCTCATCTTCAAGGACTTCCACGAGCTGCACGGCGATCGCATGTATGGAGACGACCTGGCCATCGTCGGTGGCCCGGCCAGGCTCGAGGATCGGCCCGTCATGCTCATCGGCCACCAGAAAGGTCGCGATACCAAGGAGCGCGTGCGCCGCAACTACGGCATGCCCAAGCCCGAGGGGTATCGCAAAGCGCTGCGCCTCATGCGTCTCGCCGAGCGTTTTCGCCTGCCGCTGGTCACCTTCATCGACACGCCCGGCGCGTATCCGGGGGTCGGCTCCGAGGAGCGCAATCAGTCCGAGGCCATCGCGCGAAATCTTTATGAGATGTCCGTCATGGGCATCCCCATCGTGAGCTGCGTGATCGGCGAGGGCGGCTCTGGCGGCGCGCTGGCCATTGGTGTCTGCGACCGGCTACTGATGCTGCAGTTCTCCACCTACTCGGTGATCTCGCCCGAGGGCTGCGCCTCCATCCTGTGGAAGAGTGCGGACAAGAAGGAAGTGGCCGCGGACGCAATGAATCTCACCGCCGACCGGCTCTTCAAGCTCAAGCTGGTCGATGAGGTGCTGCCCGAGCCCGTGGGCGGCGCGCATCGCAATCCCCAGGCCACCGCCGACTCCATCAAGACGGCGCTCATCAAGTATCTCGACGAACTCGAGCCACTGCCGCCGGACAAGCTGCGCGCGCAGCGCAACACCCGCATCGACGGCTTCGGCGTTTACAGCGAAGTCGCCAATTAACCCCGTCGCGAAGCTTCTCGAACTGGCCGGCCCGAAACCGCGCGTCGCGGTGGCTTTCAGCGGTGGCGTGGATTCAACCGTGCTGGCGCATGCACTGGCGCAGCAACGTCGAAAATTCACCTCGCTGCGCCTGCTGCACGTGGATCACGGATTGCAGTCGGCGAGCCACGAGTGGAGCCGCCACTGTGCGCAGGTGGCGCGCCGGCTGCGTTTGCCCTTCGTGGCCCTGGAAGCCACCATTCGTCGCATCAAGGGCACATCGCCCGAAGCGGCGGCGCGCGAGGCGCGATATGCACTGCTGGCCATGGTCATGGAACCGGGCGAGGTACTGGTCACGGCGCAGCATCGCGACGACCAGGTGGAGACACTGCTGCTGCAACTGTTCCGTGGCGCTGGGGTCGCCGGCCTCGCCGCGATGCCGTCGATCGCGCGCTTCGGCCCGGGCCGCATCTGCCGGCCCTTGCTCGGCGATTCCCGGCAGGACATCGAGAGTTACGCGCGCGAACAGCGCCTGCGCTGGGTCGAGGATCCGACCAACATGGAACTGCACTTCGCCAGGAATTTCCTGCGCGCCAAGGTGCTGCCGATCATTCGCCAGCAATGGCAGGGCGCCGATGTCGCGATCGCGCGCAGTGCCGTTCACATGGCCGAGGCCACGAAACTGCTCGCCACGTTGGGCCAGGGTGACTACGCGCGGCTCGCAGACGGCGAGGGTGTGAACGTCGCCGCATTGCGCGCGCTGCCCGCGGCGCGCCGACGCAATGCGCTGCGCGCCTTCATCGCGAGGTTTCCGGTCGAAACGCCGTCGACCGCAAAGTTGTCCGAGATCGCCGGCAAGCTGCTCGCGGCGCGGCCGGATGCACAACCCGTGGTGCAGTGGCCCGGCGCGGTCGTGCGCCGGCGAGCCGGGCGCCTGACAGTTGAAGTGAAGTCTCAACAGCAAGCCGAAAGTCGCGCGGATTTGATCGCTAAATCATGGGACTGGAACAGCGACCGCGTGTGCATTCTCAATCGCGCCGGGGACACCCTGGAAATCGTCGATGACGATTCGGGCGCCATCGATCTCGACCGCCTGCCGAACCTGCTCGCGATTCGTGCGCGCGAGGGCGGCGAAACACTGCGGCCCGGCATGCGTGCCCGCACGCAGTCGCTCAAGAAGCTGATCCAGGCCGCGAAAATTCCGGTTGAAGAACGCGGGCTCCTGCCGCTGTTGTTCACCGGGGAAGGTCCCAAGGGACGGCTGCTCGCGGCCGGCGACCGCTGGATCGATGCGTCAGTGATGGCAAATGACAAATCCCGGCGCCGTGCGCGCCTGCGCTGGACGCGCACACGCTGATTCCTGTCGGCAATCTCCGGCAGCGGTATCGCGGCCGTTGGAGTTTTGTTAACCTGCCGGCCCGTCGATATCAAATTCCACGCGACGGGCTCCCATATGACCAAGTTCGTGTTCACCACCGGCGGTGTCGTTTCCTCATTGGGAAAGGGCATCGCCGCCGCCTCGTTGGGCGCCATTCTCGAAGCCCGCGGTCTCAAGATCGCGATGGTGAAGCTGGATCCGTACATCAACGTGGATCCCGGCACCATGAGTCCGTTTCAACACGGCGAGGTGTTCGTCACCAATGACGGCACCGAAAGCGATCTCGACCTCGGCCACTACGAGCGATTCGTGCGTACCACGACTGGCCGCCACAGCAATTTCACCACCGGTCGCATCTATGAACGCGTGATCGCCAAGGAGCGTCGCGGTGACTACCTCGGCGCCACGGTGCAGGTGATTCCGCACATCACCGACGAGATCAAACGCTCCATCCAGCTCGGTGCCGGCGATGCCGACGTCTGCATGGTGGAAATCGGCGGAACCGTGGGTGACATCGAGTCGCTGCCGTTTCTCGAAGCCATTCGCCAGCTCGGCGTCGAGCTCGGCCGCAACAACTGCGTGTTCCTGCACCTGACGCTGGTGCCCATCGTCGGCGGTTCGGGCGAGATCAAGACCAAGCCCACGCAGCACAGCGTGAAGGAGCTGCGCGGCATCGGTATCCAGCCCGACGTGCTGTTGTGCCGCTGCAAGAACCCCCTGCCCGATGAGCAGCGTCGCAAGATCGCGCTGTTCACCAATGTCGAAGAGCGCGCGGTCATCTCCGGCGTCGACGCCGACGATATCTACAAGATTCCCATGCTGCTGCACGAGCAGGGCCTGGATGAGATCGTGGTCGACAAGCTGCGACTCAACGTGCCGCCGGCCGATCTCACCGAGTGGAAGCAGGTGGTGGCCGCGAAGGCGAATCCCGACGGGCAGGTCGACATCGCCATGGTCGGCAAGTACGTGCAGGTGAAGGACAGCTACATCTCGCTGAACGAGGCATTGACGCATGCCGGCGTGAAGGCGCGCACGCGCGTCAACGTGCACTACATCGAGTCCACGGACATCGAAAAGCATGGCACGCATGCGCTCTCTGGCATGGATGCCATCCTGGTACCCGGCGGCTTCGGCGAGCGCGGCATCGAAGGCAAGATCGCGGCCGTGCGCTTCGCGCGCGAGAACAAGATTCCGTATCTCGGTATCTGCCTGGGCATGCAGTTGGCGACCATCGAGTTCGGCCGGCACGTGCTGGGTCTCGAGAATGCCAATTCAACCGAGTTCAATCGGGCGTCGCCCCATCCAGTCATCGCACTGATCACCGAGTGGCAGGACGCGGCGCGCGGTGAACAGAAACGCGACGACGCCACCGGCAAGGGCGGCAGCATGCGCCTGGGCGCGCAGGAAGTGCGCATCACACCGAACACGCTGGCGCGCGCCGTCTACGGCAGCGACTCCGTGTTCGAACGTCACCGGCATCGCTACGAATTCAACAACGGCTATCGCGACCGCTACACGCAGGCGGGCTTCCGTTTCTCCGGGCTGTCGAAGGACGACCTGGTGGAGGTCATCGAACTACCGGGTCATCCGTGGTTCGTGGCCACGCAGTTCCACCCGGAGTTCACCTCGACACCGCGCGACGGTCACCCGCTGTTCACGGGCTTCGTGCGTGCGGCGCGCCAGCATCGCAACGCGCAGCTGCCGGAAGTGGCGAGCGCATAGTGATCAACGCGGCGGTCGCAATTCCGTGACTGCCGATACGCAATCGCTGGAGCGCGTGGCGCGGGAGCTGGCCGCGCGCGAACCCCTTTTCCATCGGCCGGAGTCCGGTACGTCGCGTGCCGATTTCGAAGCCATGATGGCCGACGACTTCTTCGAGGTCGGCGCCTCGGGCAAGAAGTATCCGCGCGAATTCGTGCTCGAGGCCCTGGAGTTGCGGCTGCGTTCGCCCGTCACGGAACAGCATGCCGTGACGGACTTTGCATGCCGCAGGATTTCCAGAGACGTCTACCTGGTCACCTACCAGCTCGAGCAGGCGAACAACCGGCTCTCGCGACGCTCGACGCTGTGGCAGATGTCGGGTGGATGGAAGGCCCTCTACCACCAGGGGACCTTGATTTCAGCGGCGGAGAATGAATGAGGGCGTATGCGCCTGTGGTCATTGCATCCGAGGTATCTGGATCCCCAGGGGTTGGTGGCGCTGTGGCGGGAAGCTCTGCTGGCACAAGCCGTGCTGCGTGGCAAGACCCGAGGCTATCGACATCATCCCCAGCTCGAGCGCTTCACGTCTCACCGCTCGCCACGCCTGGCGATAAACGCCTATCTCGGCTGCATCTACGAGGAGGCCCGGTCCCGAGGCTACAACTTCGACCGTAGCAAGATCGGGCCGATTCGCGCGGTAGCGCCCATATCGCTGGCACGCGGACAACTCCGCCACGAGTGGCAGCACCTGCTCCGGAAACTCTGCGCGCGGAGCCCCTTGCTGTACACCCGGTGGCGCGGCATTTCGAAGCCGGCGCATCACCCGCTATTCAGGATGCGGGCGGGCTCCGTGGCGTCATGGGAGAGAGGGTCGATGGCCTAGCTACTGGCACTGACCCCCGCGAGACCCGCGCCAGCAGCCGCCACGGCCGTATAGAATCCGCTTCCATGATGCCCGACCAGGACCCCGATCTCCTGCGCCGCCTGCTGCGTGCGCGGGACCGCATGGATGCGGCCTCGCAGGAGGAGTGGCCGGTGCGACGTCTGGCGCGCGTGAGCGGCGTCTCCGAAGCTCACTTCGCGCGGTCGTTCAAAGAGGCTTTCGGAGTGCCGCCGCATCGCTACCTGCTCACGCGGCGCATCGAGCGGGCCACGGCGCTGTTGCGTGACACCGACCTGTCGATCACCCAGATTGCCTTTCAGACCGGATGGGGAAGCCTGGGTACATTCGGCCGCACCTTTCGCGACATTGCGGGCCTGAACCCGCGCGCGATTCGGGAGCGCCGAAAGTTGACCGCATACGAGCTCGCGCGCATGCCCGCCTGCATCGTCCGCGCGGCCTACCGCCCCGATCTCACGACAGCAGTTTCGGAGAAGCGGCGCCAGGAGGCGGGCGGTATAAAACGACCCCAGGAAATCAGGAGGTCCAATGAGCAGCAGCCAGGGCGTCGAAGTAGTCGGTCTGTACGTGCGCGATCAGAACGAAGCGCTCGCGTTTTACGTCGAAAAACTGGGGTTCCGGGTCCACACGGACGTGGGCAGCGGTGACTATCGCTGGTTGACGGTGCAGCACCCGGAGCAGCCGTCCTTCCAGCTCGGCCTCTTCATTCCCGGACCGCCGGTGCACGACGCGGCCACCGCACAGACCCTGCGCGCGATGGTGGCCAAGGGTGCGATGCCGCCGCTGGTATTGGTCGTGAAAGACTGCCGCGCCGCCTGCGAACAAATGCGCTCGAAGGGCGTGGAGTTCACGCAGGAACCCGTCGATCGCTTCGGCACCGTGGATGCCGGCTTTCGTGACCCATCCGGAAACGGCTGGAAGTTGATTCAGGCGCGTCGCTGAGACGCAGGGGCAGGCAGCATGAAGAAGAGCACGCCGAAGAAAGCAGGTTCTCCATCGAAGATGATCGACGCGAGGATCAGGGAACTGGGCGACTGGCGCGGCGAGATGCTCGGCCAGCTCCGCGCCCTGATCAAGGAAGCCGATCCCGAGGTCGTCGAAGAGTGGAAGTGGATGGGAGTTCCGGTGTGGGAGCACGATGGGATCATCTGCACCGGCGAGACCTACAAGAGTGTCGTGAAGATGACCTTTGCCAAGGGCGCGTCGTTGACAGATCCGTCGGGCCTGTTCAATTCGAGTCTCGACGGCAATGTGAGGCGCGCCATCGATATCCGCGAGGGCGAGAAGATAGACAAGAAGGCGTTGAAGGCGCTGATCCGCGCAGCGGTGGCGCTGAACGAGTCCAAGGCGAAAAGCTAGTCCGGCCGCGCGCGGTTCAAAGGAGGCAAGCGATGATCTCGCGTCAATGGCGGGGACTGGCCGAGGCTGACCTGGCCGAAGCGTACGTCGAGCACCTGCGCATGGAGACGTTTCCCGCCATCCGCAAGCTTCCAGGGTTTGTGAGCGCTTCAATACTGCGGCGGGTCGTCCCCGAAGGGGTCGAATTTCTCATCGTCACCCAGTGGGCTTCACTCGAGTCCATTCGCGGTTTTGCGGGCTCGAATCCGGAAGTCGCGGTTGTTCCGCAGAAGGTTCGCGACATGATGCTCGAATTCGATCAGGTTGTTAGACACTACGAGGTCGTGCAGTAGCGGAGACATGCGGATGTCCATCAGCTCACGCATCGTCGTCACCCTGATGGTGACGGCGGCCGTTCTGACTGCCGGCGCCAGACAGCCGGGTCGAGCCTCGGGCGAAGTGCCCGGATTCTTCTCCGGTCTGTTGCCGGAGCTGATTCGAACGCTTAGGTCTTGTCCTGCAAGACAAAATTGGGTGCTGCGAGCCACGGGTCGGGACGTGTATCCTCCGCAACTCGCTTTCCGAGGTACCCATGCAGCTCACCCATTTTCAGGCTGGAATCGACCGGCCGTTCTTCCTGATCGCAGGTCCCTGCGTCATCGAGGGTGAGACGCTGACCCAGGAGATCGCGGGCCGGCTCAAGGAAATCACTTCGAAGCTCAAGGTCAACTACATCTTCAAGGCCTCCTACGACAAGGCCAACCGTTCTTCCGCGCAGAGCTTTCGCGGCCCGGGCCTGGACGCAGGCCTCAAGGTATTGCAGGGCGTGAAGGAAAAAATCGGCGTGCCCGTGCTCACGGACGTGCACGAAGACACTCCCTTCGAGGAAGTCGCGAGCGTCGTCGACGTCATGCAGACGCCCGCTTTCCTGGTACGCCAGACCAACTTCATCCTCAAGGTCTGCTCGCAGGGCAAGCCGGTCAACATCAAGAAGGGTCAGTTCCTCTCGCCCTGGGAAATGCAGAACGTGGTCGACAAGGCGCGCTCCACCGGCAACCAGCAGATCATGGTGTGCGAGCGCGGCTTCTCCTTCGGCTACAACAATCTCGTCTCGGACATGCGTTCATTGGCCATCATGCGCAACACGAATGCGCCGGTGGTCTTCGATGCCACGCATTCGGTCCAACTACCGGGCGGGCAGGGCACGAGCTCCGGTGGCCAGCGCGAGCACATTCCGGTGCTGGCGCGCGCGGCCGTCGCGGCCGGAATCGCGGGCCTGTTCATGGAAACACATCCGGATCCTGCCAAGGCGCTGAGCGACGGGCCGAACGCCTGGCCGCTCGGGCGCATGGAACAATTGCTGTCGACGCTCAAAGCGATCGACGACAACGTCAAACAACAACCCTTCGAGGAAAGTCTTCTATGAGTCGCATTGTCGATATCGTCGGCCGCGAGATTATTGATTCGCGCGGGAATCCCACGGTGGAAGCCGACGTATATCTCGATTCCGGTGTGATGGGCCGTGCGGCGGTGCCTTCCGGGGCTTCGACGGGCACGCGCGAAGCGGTGGAACTGCGCGACGGCGACAAGAAGCGCTATCTCGGCAAGGGCGTGCTCAAGGCCGTCAAGAACGTCAACACCGTGCTCAAGTCCGCCTTGTTGGGCAAGGACGCGAACGACCAGGAAGCGCTGGACGATGTGATGATCCAGCTCGACGGCACCGACAACAAGGGCAACCTCGGCGCCAACTCGCTGCTGGCGATCTCGCTGGCCAATGCCAAGGCCGCCGCCATCGACAGCAAGCAGTCGCTGTGGAAGTACATCGCGAAGGGCCGCGAACCGGTGATGCCCGTGCCCATGATGAACGTCATCAACGGTGGCGCGCATGCCGACAATTCGCTCGACGTGCAGGAGTTCATGATCATCCCGGTGGGCGCGCCCAGCTTCAGTGAAGCGCTGCGTTACGGCGCGGAGATCTTCCACACACTCAAGGGCATCCTCAAGGCGAAGAAGCTCACGACCGCCGTGGGCGACGAAGGAGGTTTCGCGCCCAACCTGTCGTCGAACGAGGCGGGCATCAAGATCATCATCCAGGCCGTCGAGAAGGCCGGCTACAAGCTCGGCAAGCAGATCTACCTCGGCATGGACGTGGCGAGCTCGGAGTTCTACAAGAAGGGCAAGTACGACATGCACGGCGAGGGCCGCAAGTTCACTTCGCCGGACTACGCCAAATACCTGGCCAAGCTCGCGGCCAAGTACCCGATCGCCAGCATCGAAGACGGCATGGCCGAGCAGGACTGGGACGGCTGGGCGAACCTCACCAGGTTGTTAGGCAAGAGCACGCAGCTGGTGGGCGACGATCTGTTCGTGACCAACACGAAGATCCTCAAGGAAGGCATCGACAAGGGCATCGCGAACTCCATTCTGATCAAGGTCAACCAGATCGGCACGCTGACCGAAACCCTGGCGGCCATCGAAATGGCGGCGAAGGCGGGTTACTCCTCGGTCGTGTCGCATCGGTCGGGTGAAACCGAGGACGCCACCATCGCGGACATCGCGGTGGCGACCAGCGCCAGCCAGATCAAGACCGGCTCCATGTCGCGCTCGGATCGAATCGCCAAGTACAACCAGCTGCTGCGCATCGAAGGCGAGCTCGGCGGCAAGGTGCGCTATGCCGGCAAGGACGCTTTTCCCGTCAAGATCTGACGCTGTCAGGCAATGAACAATCCTTACGCCATGCCCAAGGCTCCGGTTGCCGATCCGGACCGGCCGGACGAGCGTGGCGTCAGGTATGCGGGATTCTGGATCCGTTTCCTGGCCTTCGTCATCGACAGCATCCTGACGATGGTGATCGTCTGGCCGATTCTCTACTGGCTCTACGGCAAGGATTACTTCCTCGTGGCGTTGGGGCTCAGTGAAGCGGATTCGATGTTCGCCGGACCCGCCGATCCGCTGCTCAATTACGTGCTGCCGGCGATCGCCGTGGTCATCTTCTGGATCGCGCGCCAGGCGACACCGGGCAAGATGGCGGTGTCGACGAAGATCGTCGATGCGGACACTTTCGGTCCGCTGACGAAGGGTCAGGCGATCGGGCGCTATCTCGGCTACTACGTGTCGATATTCGGATTGTTCATCGGCTTCCTGTGGATTGCCTTCGATCCGCGCAAACAGGGTTGGCACGACAAGCTCGCGCGCACCGTGGTCATTCACGTCTGAGGCGAGCATGCCGCGGCTGTTCTCATACGGATCCCTGCAGCAGCCGGCGGTGCAACGCAGGATCCTGGGCAGAGAACCGCCGGGCAGCGCGGACGAGGTCATCGGATTCGAGCGGGTGCTGGTAGCCCGCGCTGGCAAGGAGCTGGCCAACGTCGTTCGCAGTGGGCGCGCCGACTCGCGCGTTGCCGGTACGGTGTTCGAGATCTCGGACGCGGACCTCGCGGTCGTGGATGCCTACGAAGCCACCGATTCCTATGTCCGAACGCAAGCCGCGCTCGCGTCTGGAGGTGAGGCCTGGTTGTATACCGAGGACGTCCGCTAGCCCCATGCAGATCAACGGCAGCTGTCACTGCGGAAACATTTCTTTTTCGCTCGATTGGCCCGGCGATGCGCCCGAAGTCCCGGCGCGCCGTTGTGGATGTTCCTTCTGCCTCAAACACGGCGGCGTATGGACGTCTCATCCGCAGGCCCGTCTGCGGGCGCGGATCACCGAGGCAGGCATGCTGACGCGCTACGCCTTCGGCACCGAGACCGCGCACTTCCTGGTTTGCGCGCGCTGCGGAGTTGCGCCCGTGGTGACTTCGGAGATCGAAGGCACGATGTACGCGGTGGTCAACGTCAATGCCTTCGACAATGTCGAGCGCTCGCGCATCACGATTCAGCCGGCGAGTTTCGAAGGCGAAGAGGTGGCGTCGCGTCTCGAGCGGCGCCGGCACAAATGGATTGCCGATGTCGTGCTCGCGGAGGGTCGGTCATGAGCTCCATGTTTGCCTACATCTGCCTGGGCTCCAACAATCTCGAGCGCTCGGCGGCTTTTTACGATGCGACGCTGGGCACGCTCGGATATGCGCGCTGCGACACCTCCGCCGAGAGCGAGTCCAGCTGGAGCGGGTGGATAGGCTGGGGCCTGTATGAGAAGGAAGGTGCGCTGCAGGACGCGCTCTGGGTCTGCAAGCCATTCAACGGTGGGCCGGCCTCCGTGGGCAACGGCAGCATGGTGGCGTTGTGGGCCAGGAACTGGGCGGCGGTCGAGGCATTTCACGCCGCGGCGCTGGCACACGGCGGAACTTCGGAAGGCGCTCCGGGTCTGCGCCTGCTGTACAACCCGGATTTCTATGCGGCCTACGTGCGCGATCCGGACGGCAACAAGCTGGCGGTGGTGTGCCGCGGCTTCACCAGCGCCCAGGGACAATGACGAGAAAAATCGTCCTGGCGTGCCGCGCACTCGTTTTGTCGTCCCGGCTGAACCATCCACTGCATAGCAGCTACCATTCGCCAACGGCGACTACAAAGGAAAAGCCATGAAGACTCTTCGCCTGCCGGCGCTGATGATCCTGCTCGCGGCCTCGCTCGGCGCAGCGGCTGCAACCAAGCCCGCTCCCACGACACTGCCCGCGGTCGACATTCCGTACGAGAAGTTCGTGCTCGCCAACGGCCTCACGCTGATCGTGCACGAGGACCACAAGGCGCCGATCGTCGCCGTGAACATCTGGTATCACGTCGGCAGCAAGGACGAGCGGCCCGGCCGCACCGGCTTCGCGCACCTGTTCGAGCACCTGATGTTCAACGGCTCGGAGAACTACAACGACGACTTCTTCAGGTCGCTGGAGCCCGCCGGCGCCACCAAGCTGAACGGCACCACCTGGCTCGACCGCACCAACTACTTCCAGAACGTGCCGACGTCGCGCGCTCGACCTGACGCTGTGGCTGGAGTCCGATCGCATGGGCCACCTGCTCGGCGCCATCGACCAGAAGAAGCTCGACGAGCAGCGCGGCGTGGTGCAGAACGAGAAGCGCCAGGGCGAGAACCAGCCCTACGGCAAGGTCGACGAGCTCATCACGCACGAGCACCTATCCCGCGGGCCATCCGTATTCGTGGGAAACCATCGGCTCGATGGAAGACCTCAACGCGGCCTCGCTCGAGGACGTGAAGGAATGGTTCCGCACCTACTACGGCGCCGCGAACGCGGTGCTCGTGATCGCCGGCGACATCACCGCCGCCGAGGCCAAGGCGAAGGTCGAAAAGTATTTCGGCGACATCCCCTCCGGCCCGGTCATCAAGCGCCAGGAGGCGTGGATCGCCAAGATGAGCGGCGAGCAGCCGCGCCATGCTGCAGGACCGCGTGCCGCAGGCGCGCATCTACAAGACGTGGAACATCCCCGGCTACAAGCACGCGCGACTTCACGCTGCTCGACTTGCGTCGGCGACCTGCTGGCGAGCGGCAAGAACAGCCGCCTCTACAAGCGGCTGGTGTACACCGACCAGATCGCGACCGCGGTCAGCGCCGTGCGTCGGTCCGTTCGAGATCGGCTCGCAGTTGCAGCTCACCGCGACCGTGAAGCCGGGCGGCGATCCGGCGCGCGTCGAAAAGGCGCTCGACGAAGAACTGGCGCGCGTTCCTCGCGACCGGGCCCGACGGCCGCGGAGCTCGAGCGCGTGCGCACCGCCAGCTACGCGGGCTTCGTGCGCGGCGTCGAGCGCATCGACGGCTTCGGCGGCAAGTCGTACATCCTCGCCGCAGAGCCAGGTGTTCGGCGGCTCGCCGGATTTCTACAAGACCGCGGCTCGGCTGGGTCGGCGAAGCGCGACTGCCGCCGGACGTGCAGGCCGCCGCGAAGCGCTGGCTGTCCGACGGCGTGTTCGTGCTCGAACGTCGAGCCGACGCCCGAACTACAAGACCGTCGCCTCCAGCGTCGGATCGCAGCAAGCTGCCGGCCACCGGCACGCCGCCGGTCTGAAGCTGCCGCCGCCGCAGCGCACGACGCTGTCGAATGGCCTGCAAGGTCGTGCTGGCCGAGCGGCACAACGCGCCGGTCGTCGACATCACGCTGATCGTCGATGCGGGCTTCGCGGCGGACAGCCTGGCCAAGCCCGGCACGGCGCGGCTCACCATGCTGATGCTCGAGGAGGGCACGAAGACGCGCAACTCGCTCGAGATCGCGGAGCGGGCGGAGTCGCTCGGCGCGACGCATCGGCGCCGGCTCTTCGCTCGATACGTTCCTACCTCAGCATGAACGCGATCAGCGGCAAGCTGGCCGAGTCGCTCGAGCTGTTCAGCGACGTGCTGCATCAACCCGACTTTCCCGGAGGAGGAGCTCGAGCGCCTGCGAGGCGCAGACGCTCGCCGCCATCCAGCAGGAGAAGGCGCAGCCGCAGGCCATCGTCAATGCGCCTGTTGCCCAAGCTGCTGTTACGGCGAGGGCCACGCGTACTCGAATCCGTTCTCCGGCACCGGCACCGAGGAAGCCGTGAGCGGCGCTCAAGCGCGCGGATCTCGCGGCGTTCCACAAACGCTGGGTGCGGCCCGACAACGCGACGCTGCTGGTCGTCGGCGACACGACGCTCGCCGCGATCAAGCCGCTGCTGGAGCAGCGCCTCGGCGCCTGGCAGGCGCCTGCCGAAGCCGTGCCGAAGAAGAATCTCGCCGACGGTGGCGCTGCAGCCCAAGCCGCGCGTGTTCCTCATCGACCGCACGGGCGCGGAGCAGTCGCAGATCGTGGCCGGCTACGCGTGGGCCGCCGCGCGCCGATCCGGACTACATCGCGCTTCGTAGACGCTGAACACGCATGCTCGGCGGCAACTTCGTCTCGCGCCTCAACATGAACCTGCGCGAGGACAAGCACTGGTCGTACGGCGCCGGCTCGCGGCTCACCGCCGCGGTCGGGCAGGGTCCGTTCCGCGCCAGCGCGCGGCGTGCAGACCGACAAGACCGCCGAGTCGATGCCGGAGATCCTCAAGGAGCTGCGCGACGTGCTCGGATCGCGCAAGCCCGACGGACGCCGAGATCAAGTTCGCGCAGGACAGCCTC
The DNA here is from genome assembly GCA_963711635.1 of uncultured Pseudomonadota bacterium. Lineage (GTDB taxonomy): Bacteria > Pseudomonadota > Gammaproteobacteria > Steroidobacterales > Steroidobacteraceae > CADEED01. Next base: position 31,157 of record CAVQEZ010000017.1, on the reverse strand, counting down.
GTGCTCGCGCTGCCCGGCAGCAACGAGACCTCGGGTGAAGTCGCGGACTCGTACGCCGAGATCCTCACCTACGGCCTGAAGGACAGCTACTGGAACGACTTCGTCGGCGAAGTGACGAGCTCACGCCGGCCGACGTGAATGCCTCGGCGGGCAAAGCTGATTCACCCCGATGCGCTCACCTGGGTGATCGTCGGCGATCTGTCGAAGATCGAAAAGCCCGTGCGGGCGCTGAACTTCGGCGACGTGACGGTGCTCGACGTGGACGGCAAGGTCTTGTCGAAGTAGATTAAAGACGCGCGGGCGGCGGAGATTCGCTCCGCCGTCCCGCGCACGAATAACTCATGCGATGCGCACGTGAGATTCCGTCACGGGCTCTGCATGAACTTCTTCTCGGCCTTCTTCGCGCGCTTCGCGGCACGCTTCTCGTCGAAGCTCTTCGCGGGCGCCTTCTTGTTGTTCTTCTTCTGGTCCATTCCCTTGCTCATGGCGGTCGCTCCTGGTGGAAATGTGGCGAGCCTAGCACTCAATCACGGGATCGCGCGATCAGACGAGCTCGACCAGCTCCGAATACGCCTTGAGCGCCGGGTTCGCGGTCAGGAAACGCAGCGGCTCGGACATGGCCTGCGCGATGAGCAGCCGGTCGAAAAAATCCACGCCCGGTTGAGTTCGTAGTGAGGCGGCCGCTGCGGCGGGCAGCGCACGCACCGGCAATTCCTTGAAGCCGCTGGCGGCGATGCTGCGCGCCAGCTCGTCGGCATCCGCGTCCAGCAAGCCGGCACTGATCTTCTGTTCGCACTCCACGATGGATGCGGCGCTGACGTAGACCTCGTCCGCGCCTTCGATGCGCTCGCGCGCGGCCTTGGCCAGCTTGCGCGAGTCCGCCAGCCACCAGAGATAGATCTGCGTATCGAGTAGCAGGCGCATCTGGGTGGGGTAGGGGAGGGCGTCCGGTGTTCAGGTGGCCGCGACGAAATCGAAATCGTCCGCGATCCGCATCTTGCCCTTGAGCAGTCCCGGCCTGCGCGGCGTGTCGTCGCGTCGCAACGGCACCAGCCGCGCCATCGCTCGTCCGCCCTTGGCGATCATCATCTCGCTGCCGCCGGCCACGTCTTCGATGAGGCGCGACAGGTGCGTCTTGGCGTCATGGATGTTGACCTTGCCGGACTTCACAGTGAACTTAGTTTAGTTTAGTCTACTGGCAATGGGGAAGTATTCGTGAGGCTGCGTCCATGAAATGGCTGGTTTTCAGCCTGCTCGCCGTCGTGCTGGTGCTGCAGTACCGCCTTTGGCTGTCCAGTGACGGCGTGCGCGAAGTGTCGCGGCTGTCCGAGGCGGTCGATCGCCAGAAGGCCGAGAACGAGGAGCTGGTGGCGCGCAATCAGCAGATCGTCGCCGAGGTCGCGGATCTCAAGGCCGGCATGACCGCCATCGAGGAGCGCGCGCGCAGCGAGCTGGGCATGATCGGCCGCAACGAAACCTTCTACCAGGTGGTGCCGGCCCGTCCGCGCACCATGACCACGCCGTCGCGGCCGACCGAGCACACGCAGACCGCCTCGCGCTGAGTCCCTCGCGGTAAGCTCCGCGCCCGATGCGATATTTCCTGGTCATCCCAGCCGCGGGCAGTGGCCGGCGATTCGCTGCCGTCCGTTCCCAAGCAATATGCAGCGCTCGGTAGTTCGACGGTCATCGAACATGCGCTCGCCCCGTTCGAAGCCGATCCGGATTGCGCCGGCATAGCGGTGGCACTGGCCGCCGACGATACCGACTGGCCGGCGATCGCGGCGCGCCGCACGCGCCTCATCGAAACCACCGAAGGCGGCGAGCAGCGTGCGCACTCGGTGCGCAATGCGCTGCGGGCGTTGGCCACCCGGGTCCGCGAGGACGACTGGATCATGGTGCACGATGCGGCACGCCCCTGCTTCGCAGCCGCGGATCTCGCGCTGCTCAAACGCGAGCTGTCATCCCACCCGGTCGGTGGGTTGTTAGCCGTGCCGCTGGCCGACACGCTGAAGCGCGCGCTGGAACCGGCCAGCCACGTGACTCACGTCGATGCCACGCTCGACCGCGACGGCCTGTGGCGTGCGGCGACTCCGCAGGTGTTCCGTTTCGGGATGCTGCTCAGGGCGCTCGAAGCCGCGCTGGACTCGGGCCGCCTGCCCACCGACGAGGCGCAGGCCATCGAATGGAGCGGCCAGCGTCCGCGTCTGGTCGCCGGCCGGGCGGATAACATCAAGGTGACCACGGCCGACGACCTCGCGTTGGCCGGCGCCATCCTGTCCCGGAGAAGTTCTGATGCGTATTGGTTCGGGATTCGACGTACACGCCTTCGGCCCGGGAAACTCGGTGATTCTGGGCGGCGTGCGCATTCCGCATACGCGCGGCGTGCTCGCGCACAGCGACGGCGACGTCGTCCTGCACGCGCTCTGCGATGCGATGCTGGGGGCGGCCGGCCTGGGCGACATCGGCATGCATTTCCCGGACACCGATCCGGTCTGGAAGGGCGCCGAAAGCCGGCGCTTCGTGGCCGCGGTGCTGGAGATGCTCAGCGTGCGCAAGCTCAAGGTGGGCAATGCGGACGTCACGCTGCTGGCGCAGTCGCCCAAGGTGTCCGCCTACCGGCTCGAGATCCGCCGCTCGATGGCACTGATGCTCGGCGTCACCGAGAACCAGGTGAACATCAAGGCCACGACCACCGAGCATCTGGGTTTCATCGGGCGCAACGAGGGGTTGGCGGCGCAGGTGGTCGTGTTGTTAGAGCCGGCACCAGAAAAATCCTGATGATCCCGCAGCACTGGCGCGATGCGGCGCTGGCGCCGCCCATGGCGTGGGGAAGTGGTTCGCTCGCCACGGGCGCACTTCGCAGGTCTCCGGAGGACTTCAAGGTCGTCGAAGTCCTCGGATTCGAAGCCAGCGGCGCCGGTCCGCATGCCTTGCTCACGGTTCGCAAACGCGGCGCGAACACCGAATGGGTGGCGCGTGAGCTGGCGCGAGCCGCGGGCTGCAAGCCCTTCGAAGTGGGCTTCGCCGGGCTCAAGGATCGCCATGCCGTCACCACCCAGGCTTTCACGATTCCGCGCGGCAAGCGCGCGGCGGAAGAGTTCGTCGGGCTTGCGGGCGAAGGCTACGAAGTCACCGCGGCCGCGGCTCACCAGAGAAAGCTGCCGCGCGGCGCGCTCGAGGGCAATCGCTTCGATATCACGGTGCGCGATGTGCATTGTGACGCGGCGCAGCTGCGCCGGCGCATCGAGAGCCTGGCCAGCGGCGGGGTTCCCAACTATTTCGGCCCGCAGCGTTTTGGCCGTGATGGCGGCAATCTGCTCGAGGTGCTGCAGGCGGCGGAACGACAGGAAGCAGGCGCGCGCGGGCGCGGCCGCCCGGATCGGGGATTCATGCTCTCGGCGGCACGCAGCCTGATCTTCAATGCCATCCTTGCCAATCGAGTCGAACGAGGCAGCTGGAATCGCCTGTTGCCCGGCGACGTCGCCAATCTCGATGGCCGCGGCAGCGTATTCGCGGTGCCGCTGCCGGACGAGGAGCTCCAGCGCCGCAGCGCGGCGCTCGAGATTCACGCCACGGCGCCGCTCTGGGGTGAGGGCGAGTCGCTGTCGACGGGCGAGGTCCGGCTGCTCGAAGACGCCGTCGCGGCGCAATTTCCGCAGGCCCTGGCCGTCATCGGCGCCGAACGCATGAACCCCGAACGCCGTTCCCTGCGCATGCGCGTGCGCGAGCTCACGCATGACTACGACCAGGACGTGTTGCGACTGCGGTTCGCGCTATCGGCCGGTAGCTTTGCGACTGCCGTGCTTCGCGAGATCATCGCCACCGCTGACAGCGGAGAATGACCATGCTGGACGTTACGGACCACCCCGACGGAATACGCGAGCTGAAAATTGCCCGGCCGCCGGTGAACGCATTGAACACCGAGCTGCTGCGCAAGTTGATCGAGGCGATCAAGTCGGCGGCAAATCAGGCCGCCATCCTGGTAACCGGTCAACCTGGCGTGTTCTCCGCGGGCCTGGATGTGCGCAGCATGCTGGAGCTGGACCGCGAAGGTGTCAGCACGCTGTTCGTCGAGCTGTGGCGCGCCCAGCACGCCATCGCACACTCGCCCATACCCGTGATCTTCGGCCTCACGGGCCATTCACCCGCCGGCGGCACCGTGCTGGCGATTCACGGCGACTATCGAGTGATGGCGCTGGGCGATTTTCGCCTCGGGCTCAACGAAGTGCAGGTCGGATTGTTGCCCGGCCCGCCGATACACGGGGCCTTTAGCCGGCTGGTGGGCGGGCATGCGTCGCAATTGCTGACGCGTGGCGCATTGGTGGATCCCGCGACGGCTCTGCGCGTGGGGCTGGTCGATGAGCTGTGCGATGCATCGCAGGTGGCGACGCGCGCACTGGAAGTCGCTCGCGAGCTGTGCGCCTTGCCGCGTGAGCCGATGTTGCGTACCCGCGCGCTGGCGCGCCGCGATCTCACCGAGTTGTTCGGCAACCCCGGGCATGCGTTGATGAAGGAACGCGAGTTCGCCTCGATGGGAATGGAGTTGTGGTTCGTGCCCGCCACGCAGGAGCGGCTGCGCAGGATGTTCGTCAAGAAGACTTGAGCAACACGTTGATGGCACCCGTGCCGCCGTCGACGCGCCGCGCGGAAGTGAACGCCAGCACCGGCGCGGTCTTGCGCAGGATCATGTTCACCGCGGTCTTGATGACCGGGCCCCTGGGACCCGAACCCTTGCCCTTGCCGTGGATGATGCGCACGCAGCGCAGGTGATGCGCCAACGCGTCGGCGAGGAACTCGCGCAACGCCGCCTTGGCCTCATCGACGCGCAGACCGTGCAGGTCGCACACCTCTTCGACGCGATACTCGCCGCGCTTGAGCTTGCGCATGACGCCGTCCTGCACACCGGTGCGACGGAAGGAGATCTCGTCGCCGGTGTCGGTGATTTCGCCGTCAAATCCCTGCAGACTTTCCACGAGAACCATCGCGCGATCGGCCGCGGTGAAGCGCGCCCTGGCCGGGGGCTTGCGCCGCGCCACGGGTGCACGCGCGGGGTGCTCCATCGGCTTGACGTCGCTCATCGCTTCGCGAAACAGCTCCACTTCCGGGTCGGTGCGTTTGCCGCTCAAGCTTCCTCCGCGTTGAGCGCATTGAGTATATTGCGCGCCGGTGCGAATCCTCATATCCAACGACGATGGTTACCGCGCACGCGGCATCATCGCGCTGCGCGACGCGCTCGAGGGCCTCGGCGACCTGACCGTGGTCGCGCCGGACCGCAATCGCAGCGGCGCCAGCAACTCGCTCACGCTCGAAGTGCCGCTGCGCGTGGGCCAGGCGGAACCGGATGTCTATTTCGTGCAGGGCACGCCGACCGACTGCGTGCACCTGGCGATCTCGGGACTGTTTCCGTTCGAGCCCGACATGGTGGTCTCGGGCATCAACGACGGCTCCAATCTCGGCGACGACGTGCTGTATTCGGGCACGGTGGCGGCCGCGACCGAAGGCCGCTTCCTCGGCAAGACCGCCGTGGCGATCTCATTGCACACCGATGGCTTGCGCGGCGATGCCAAGCGCCATTTCGAAACCGGCGCGCACTACGCGCGCGTGATCGTCGAGCGGCTGCTCAGACGCCGCTGCCGCTCATGGGCCGCGCGACCATCCTCAACGTCAACGTGCCCAATCTCCCGGTGGCGGAGGTGAAGGGCATCCGGGTCACGCGGCTCGGCAACCGCCATCGCTCCGAGGCGGTGATCCAGGCCGAGGATCCGCGCGGCCGTCCCGTGTACTGGGTGGGGCCGGCAGGTGCCAGGCAGGACGCGGGCCCCGGCACCGATTTCCACGCCATCGCCGAAGGCTATGTCTCGGTGACGCCGCTCACCGTCGATCTCACCAATCACGCCGCGCTCGACACGTGCGCCACTGGGTCGGGCCGTGAGCGAGCATCGCCTCGCGGGCATCGGCATGACGTCCGCGCGCACGCGCGATCGACTCATCCAGCGGCTGCAGGACCAGGGCATCACCAATCTCGCGGTGCTCGATCGCATCCGCAACGTGCCGCGCCACATCTTCGTCGACGAAGCGCTCGCGATCGCGCGCCTATGAAGACACGGCGCTGCCCATCGGTTTCTGCCAGACCATCTCGCAGCCCTACATCGTGGCGCGCATGACCGAAGCGCTGCTCGAAGGCGGGCGCAAGATCGGCAAGGTGCTCGAAGTAGGCACGGGCTGCGGCTACCAGACCGCGGTGCTCGCGCCGCTGGTGAAGAAGATCTATTCCATCGAACGCATCGCGCCGCTGGCGAAACGGGCCAAGGCCACGCTCAAGGAGCTCGGCATCAAGAACGTGATGCTCAAGCACGGCGACGGCACCGTGGGCTGGAAGTCGCAGAAGCCCTTCGACGGCATCCTGGTCGCGGCCGCGCCGCTCGCGGTGCCGGAGGCGTTGTTCGCGCAGCTCGCCAATCGACGGCCGGCTCATCGTTCCCGTCGGGCCCGAAGGGGCGCAGCAGCTCATCCGCTTCACGCGCACCGACGATCGCCTGGAGCGCGAAGTGTTAGGGGCGGTGGCCTTCGTTCCGATGCTGGGCGGCACCGCCTGAAGACGCGCTGCGGCAGGGTATTCGAGTAAATTCTCGAATGCGGCATGTTTTCCAAGTCTTTGTTTTGGCTAATAACGCGCCAGCCCCATTTGCACCCGAGTTGTCAGCCGCTTAGGCCTAAGGCTTGTCAGTCGGGATTTAACATGTTTTCATGTCGCCGCTCGCCGACAGGGCCACTCGTAACAGTTCGTGAGGGGTCCCGCGTGAAGGCACAGGGGAGAACGGGGAAGTCGCGGCAACAAGAAGAACAAGCCGAATAGAAGAAAAAAAAATTCGCCAGTAATTCGAGTCTGTCAGCTTCGAACCATTGGCCTCGCTAAACAACTTTCTCCCCCTGTGCCTTCACTCGGGCCCCTTCCAGGGATGCCGGCAGCAGCACCGCCGCCAGCACCCTCCGCTCTTCGCCGACCAGCACGTTGTACGTGCGGCAGGCCGCGCCGATTTCCATCACTTCGAGTCCGATCTTGCGCGTCGCGAATTCCGCGCGCAGCGCGGCGCGCGGGAATCTCTGTGTGCGCGCCGGTCGCGAGCACCACCACTTCGGGAGCCAGCGCGAACAAGGCGGGCAGGTGTTCGTCAGTCAGCTCGTCGACGTTGCGTGGTGGCCAGGGCGCGAGCGGGTGCGCGTCCACGATGCAGCTCGCGCGCAGCTCGCGCTCGCCGACGACGATGAAGTCCGGACCATAACGCCGGATGAGATTCGCGCTGCCCGCGGGCGCTGCTGAGTGAATTTCATCGGTCCGATACGATACCGGCATGCGCCGTCTCACGCTGATTCTTTCCGATCTGTATCTGCCGGAGGAGGCGGCGGCCGGCGTCGTCCCACAAATAGATGCGATGCCGGAACTGGAGTGGCTGCTGCGTTTCGCGGACGCCCCGGAGCGCATCGGCGACTGGCGTCGCTGGCTGCTGCACCAGGTTGGCGGACAACTGGTGGAGATTCCGCTGGCGGTGATCTGCGGCCACGAAAAGGTTTCCGGGGCCGCGCTCGAAACGGCCTGGCTGGCGACGCCGGTGGCGCTCGAGGCGCGCCTCGATCACGTGTCGGCTGGTCGATCGCGGGCTTCTGTGTCTCCAACCTTCCGAATGCACCGTGTGGTGCAACGAATTCGACCGCGTCTTCGCGCCGCAGTACCCGCTGCACGAACTTGGGGAGCGCGCGTTCATTTTGAGCGGACTGCCGCACGTGGCGACGCCGATTGCCGACCCCGCAAGGTTGCTCGGCGCGGACATTGGTCCGGCGCTGCCGGGTCCGGACGGCACCGGAGAGCTGCGGCGGCTCGGGACGGAGATCGAAATGTGGCTGCACGGCGCGGCACTCAACAGCGAACGCGAGCGCGCTGGCAGGCACCCGGTGTCCGCGTTCTGGCTGTGGGGAGGAGATGCAGATCCGCGCGGCTCGCGTGGTACCGATGAACGGGATCTGGAGATCTACGGCGGCGATCCGTTGATCAGCGGACTGAGCCGCATGCGACAGCCGCGACTGCGCGGGGTGCCCAAGTCGCTGACCGAGGTCGATGGCAGCGCACGGCACGTGGTGGCGGAATTTGCCGCGCTCACCGGATACCCGCAGGAATCACTGCCCGCGCTGGATGCCCACTGGTTCGCCGCAGCGCGCCAGCTGCTCGGCAGCGGTGCGTTGTCGTCGCTCGACATCGTCGCCAACGATCGCTGCTTCCGGATCACGCGGCATGCGGGCTGGCGTTTCTGGCGTCGGCAACGCGGCTGGCTCGAAACCCTCGCCCACTGAGTCACCGAAGGCATAATCAAAGACATGGAGCTGGTCATCGAGCGGCGCGCGGTCACTGCCAGTGGTGTCCTCGACGCGCGCCTGCATCCGGTGCTGCGACGCGCCTACGCGGCGCGCGGCGTGCGCGACAGCCAGGAGCTTACGCTCACGCTCGATCGCCTGATGCCGGTGAGCACGCTCGACGGCATCGAAGCGGCGGTGAAGCTCATCCTCGAGCATCGCGAGCGGCGCATCCTCGTGGTCGGCGATTTCGATGCCGATGGCGCGACCAGCACGGCGCTCATCGTGCGCTGCCTGCGCGCCTGGGGATTCGCCAACGTCGACTTCCTCGTGCCGAACCGTTTCGAGTTCGGCTATGGGCTCACGCCCGAGATCGTCGGGCTCGCGGCGCTGCGCGCATCCGTCGCTCATCATCACGGTCGACAATGGCATCTCGAGCATCGCCGGCGTCGCCGCGGCGCGTGCGCGCGGCATCCAGGTGCTGGTCACCGATCATCATCTGCCCGGCGCGCGTGCTGCCCGACGCCGATGTCATCGTGAATCCCAATGTGCCGGGCAGCCGCTTCGCGTCGCGCGCGCTGGCCGGCGTAGGGGTGGCGTTTTATGTGATGGCCGCGGTGCGGCGCGAGCTCGATGCGCGCGGCACCGTGGTGATGCCGCCGGTCACGGATTTCCTCGACCTGGTCGCGCTCGGCACGGTGGCCGACCTGGTGCCGCTCGACGTGAACAACCGCGTGCTGGTTGCGCAAGGCATTCGCCGCATTCGCGCCGGCCGCTGCGGTGCCGGGCATCCGCGCGCTGCTGGCCATCGGCAAACGCACCGTGGCCAGCGCTCACGGCCGCCGATCTCGGCTTCACCATCGGCCCGCGCCTGAATGCCGCCGGACGTCTCGATGACATGTCGATCGGCATTCGCTGCCTGCTCGCGGACTCGGATTCCGAAGCGCTGGCGCTCGCCACGCGGCTCGATGCGCTCAATGTCGAGCGCCGCGAGATCGAGGCGCGCATGCAGGGCGCTGCGCTCGCCGGCGGTCAGTGCGCCTGCGCGATCCGAGACTCGCGGCCCGATGCGCCACGGCGTATGTCTGTTCGATGCGGAGTGGCACCAGGGCGTCGTGGGGCTCGTGGCGAGCCGCATCAAGGACCGCGTGCGGCGTCCGGTCATCGCATTCGCGCGCAATGCCGACGGCAGTCTGCGCGGTTCGGCGCGCTCGGTGCCCGGGCATCCACATCCGCGACGTGCTCGACGGCATTGCCGCGCGGCATCCCGAGCTCATCAGCCGTTTCGGCGGACATGCCATGGCGGCCGGGCTGTCGCTCGAAGAACGCAATCTCGATGCGTTCGCCGCGCGCATTCGACGAGGAAGTCGCGCGCTGGCGCGATCCGGCGATTCCCACGAACCGCGTCGAGACCGATGGCGAGTCATCGACGCCGACGAAATCGCGCTCGAAACCGCACAGGCGCTGCGCGAAGGCGGTCCCTGGGGGCAGGCTTTCCCGGAGCCCTGTTTCGACGGCATATTCGCGGTCAAGAACGCGCGCGTCGTGGGCGACAAGCATCTCAAGATGTGGGTAACCACCGCCGACCGATCGCGGTCCTTCGACGCCATCGCTTTCAATTTCAAAGGCGCCGATGAAAACCCGCCGCTGCCGGACGGCGACGTGCGGCTGGTCTACCGGCTCGACATCAACGAATACAAGGGCGAGCGGCGCCTGCAGCTGCTCGTCGACCATCTGCTCCGCATGAACGCATCCGTCACGCGACAACTACTCGATCCGAACCGGCGATCCGCTCGATCCCTCGGTGCGCGCGCTCATCGCCGAGCTCGACGCGTTCAATGCCGCGTTGTATCCGGCGGAGAGCAACCACTTCGACCCGCCGGAGACGCTGGCGGCGTGCCCGGGCGCATCTTCCTGGTGGTCGAGCAGGACGGCGAGCTGGTCGGTTGCGGCGCGGCGAAGAACTGTGGCGGCTGGGCGGAGCTCAAGCGCATGTACCTCAAGCCCAAGGCGCGCGGCGGCGGCATCGCGCTGGCCATGCTCGTCAAGTTGCTCGACTGGGCGCGCGCGGAGAAGCTGCCGCTGGCGCGCCTCGAAACCGGCAATGTCAGCGTCGGCGCGCTCAAGCTCTACCGGCGCGCGGGGTTCAAGGAGATTCCGGCGTTTCCGCCCTACAAACCCGACCCGCTGTCGATATTCATGGAGCGCGCTCTCAGGTAGAGTGCGCCGCCTTATGCCCTTAGAACTCGACCAATCTGAAGCGTCAACTCAAAGATCTCGAGGAACGTATGAGCTCCTTGAGGGGGTTTCTTTGAGTACGACCAAAAGAAAGAGCGGCTCGAAGAAGTAAGCCGCGAGCTCGAAGACCCCGCAATCTGGAAAAGCCCGAGAAGTGCCCAGGAACTGGGCAAGGAACGCGCACGCCTCACCACCGAGCTGGCCGACATGGACAAGGCCACCGGCGCGGTCACCAGCGCCTCCGAACTACTCGAGCTCGCCGAGAGCGAGAACGACGAGGGCATGGCGCGCGAGATCGAGCGCGACGCCGGCAAGCTCGAAACCGATGTGCGCAAGCTCGAGTTCAAGCGCATGTTCCGCGGCGAGATGGATTCGCACAACGCGTTCCTCGACATCCAGGCCGGTGCCGGCGGCACCGAGGCGCAGGACTGGGCGCAGATGCTGCTGCGCATGTATCTCAAGTGGGCCGCGTCGCGCGGCTTCGACGCCGAGGTCATCGATTCCCAGGCCGGCGAAGTCGCGGGCATCAAGAGCGCCACCATCGAGATCAAGGGCGACTACGCCTACGGCTGGCTGCGCACCGAGACCGGCGTGCATCGGCTGGTGCGCAAGTCGCCGTTCGATTCCGGCAACCGGCGTCACACCTCGTTCGCGTCGCGTGTTCGTCTCGCCCGAAGTCGACGACGACATCAAGGTCGACCTCAACCCGGCCGACATCAAGATGGACGTGTACCGCTCGAGCGGCGCCGGCGGCCAGCACGTGAACAAGACCGAATCGGCGGTGCGCCTCACGCACGGGCCCACCGGGCATCGTCGTGGCCTGCCAGAACGAGCGCAGCCAGCACAAGAACCGCGCCACCGCCATGAAGATGCTGAAGGCCAAGCTCTACGAGCTGGAATTCAACAAGCGCAACGCGGCGGCCAAGGTTCTGGAAGACTCCAAGAGCGACGTGTCCTGGGGCAACCAGATCCGCTCCTACGTGCTCGACCAGTCGCGCATCAAGGATCTGCGCACCGGCGTCGAGATCGGCGACACCAACAAGGTGCTCGACGGGCACCTCGATCCATTCATGGAAGCATCGTTGAAGGCGGGCCTGTGAGCGACGACAGAAGCCAGACGAAAACAAGCTTGATCGCCGAGCGGCGCGCCAAGCTCGCGGCATGTGCGCGAGCAGGCGAAAGCCGCGGGCGTGCCCGCATTCCCGAACGACTATCGTCGCGACGTGCTCGCGTCCTTGTTGCTGGCCGAATACGGCGACAAGCCGCCGGAGTGGTTCGATGCGAACACGGTGCGGCTGCACGTGGCCGGCCGCATGATGTTCCAGCGCATCATGGGCAAGGCGAGCTTCGCCAAGCTGCAGGACCGCACCGGGCAGATCCAGATCTTCCTGCAGCGCGATGCGCTCGGCGAAGCCTACGAGGCCTTCAAGAAATACGACGTCGGCGACATCCTCGCGGCGACCGGGACGCTGTTCAAGACCAAGACCGGCGAGCTGTCGGTGCGCGTCGAAGAGCTGCGCCTGCTGACCAAGTCGCTGCGGCCGCTGCCCGACAAGTGGCATGGCATGGCCGACGTCGACACGCGTTACCGCCAGCGTTACGTCGATCTCATCGTCAACGAGCAGAGCCGCGACGTGTTCTATCACGCGCAACGCGCATCCTGCAAGCTACCTGCGCGATTTCCTCGACTCGATGGACTTCCTCGAAGTCGAGACGCCGATGCTGCAGACCATCCCGGGCGGCGCCGCGGCGCGGCCGTTCAAGACGCATCACAACGCGCTCGACATGGACATGTACCTGCGCATCGCGCCGGAGCTGTATCTCAAGCGGCTGATGGTCGGCGGCTTCGAGCGCGTGTACGAGATCAACCGCAACTTCCGCAACGAAGGCGTGTCGACGCGGCACAACCCCGAGTTCACGATGCTCGAGTTGTACGTCGCGTATGCCGACTACAACGATCTCATGATCATGGTGGAGCGCGCGATGCAGGGGCTCGCCGACGTGGTCGTTCGGGCACGCGCCAGTTCGAGCTACCAGGGCCGCGGCGTACGACCTCGACAAGCCGTTCACGCGCATCACGGTGATCGAGGCCGTGGCGCGCGCACACGCCGGGTTTCGACGCTGGCCGCGCGCGCGACGTCGACTATCTACGCGAACTCGCTGACGGCGACACGGCATCTCGTTCAAGCCCGGCGACGGCGCCGGCAAGCTGCAGATCGAACTGTTCGAGAAGTTCGCCGAAGACACACGTTCCTGGATCCCACCTTCGTGTACGCGTATCCGACCGAAGTGAGCCCGCTGTCACGCTGCCAACGACGCACGATCCGTTCCTCACCGATCGCTTCGAGTTCTTCGTCGCGGGCCGCGAGATCGCCAACGGCTTCTCCGAGCTCAACGATGCCGAAGACCAGGCCGCGCGTTTCCGCGCGCAGGTGGAGCGCAAGGAGGCCGGCGACGACGAGGCCATGTACTACGACGCCGACTACGTGCGCGCGCTCGAGTACGGCATGCCGCCCACCGCCGGCCTCGGCGTGGGCATCGATCGCCTGGTCATGTTCTTCACCGACTCGCCGTCGATCCGCGACGTGCTGCTGTTTCCCGCACATGCGTCCGGAATCCAGCTGACGTGACCGCGACGCGCAATGAATCGCCCATCGGCGTGTTCGACTCCGGCGTCGGCGGGCTCACGGTGTTGCGCGCGCTGATCGCCGCGCTGCCGCACGAGGATTTTCTGTATCTCGGCGATACGGCGCGCCTGCCCTACGGCACCAAGAGTCCGGAAACCGTGGCGCGCTATTCGGTGCGCGCGGCCGAGAGCGCTCGTGGGTCGCGGCATCAAGGCGCTGGTGGTCGCCTGCAACACGGCGTCGGCCTCGGCTTTGCCCGCGCTGCGCGAGCGATTTCCCGACGCTGCCGGTGATCGGTGTCATCGAGCCCGGTGCACGGCCGCCTGTGAAGCCAGTCCGCCAGCGGGCGCATTGCGGTGCTCGCCACCGAAGGCACCGTGCAGGGCGGCGCCTATCAGCGTGCCATCCACGCGCTGCGTCCCGACGCGCATGTCACCCAGGTGGCCGGCGCAGATCTTCGTGGCGCTGGCCGAAGAGGGCTGGAGCGAGGGCGAGGCCGTGGACGCCGTCACCGAGCGTTATCTCGCGCACCTCGATGCGCGCATCGATACCGTCGTGCTCGGGTGCACGCATTTTCCGCTGCTCACCGGCGCGATCGCGCGGCAGCTGGGCCGTACCCGGCGCGTGGTCGACTCCGCCGCGACCACGGCACGCGCGGCCGCGAAGCGTAGCTGGCGCGCATGCCGCGATTGGCGGCAAACCGTGCGGCCGGGCACCGTGCAGCTCATGGCCACCGACAGCCCGGAGCGTTTCGCACGGGTGGGCGCACGATTTCTCGGCTCTTCCATCGCGATCCGGAGCCGTGGAAGCAATCGACCTTTAGATACTTTCCATAAGGCGGTTACACTTGGCGCCCATACGACGTACAAGGGATGGTCTTGATGAGAGAAAGATCTGGTGTTGCACATGATCGTGCCGTGATGCCGACTGCGCTGGGGTTTTGCGGACACGCTCACCGGGCCAGCTGCATTTCCGCGCCTGCGGCGCAGGTCCCGATATCGTGCTGCTGCCCTGGTCGCCGGCCAGCGGGCGCATGTACGACTTCATGTTGCCGCATCTGGCGCGTGCCGGTTTTCGCGCCATCGCCTTCGACCTCGCGGGCTCCGGCCGTTCGCACAAGAAGTGCCGCAACTGGACCGTGCAGCAATACGCCGCCGACGTGCTCGAGGCCTGCGGCTCGCTGCATACCGTCCCGTACACCGTGATCGGCGGACGATTCGGCGCCGCGGTCGCGGTGGAAATGTTGTTAGCCGCGCCCGCGCAGGTCACCGGCGCGGTACTCGACGGAGTTCCGGGCCTGGCGCCCGAAGAGCTGCGCAAGATGACGCTGCCCACCTCCGGTTTGTCGCCGAAGCTCGCCGACGGACGGCGCGCATCGCACCTTCGCGTTCGACGTGACCGTGCGCATGCTCAAGGACTGGGATCCGGGCTTCGAGCTCACGCAGGAATCGTTGCCGGTGGTCTACGAATTCATGCGCGACTATCTCGAGCTGGGCTACGAAGGCATCGTCGCCGGCGTCGAGGCCGACGCGCAGCGGCGGCAAGCCGGCCTACGACGTACTCGCGCGACTCGGCGAGGTTTCGCAGCGCGTGCTGATCATGACTTCCGACACCGACAGCCTCGCGCCTGCGTACAACCGCGCGCTGGAGCGCGCGCGCAATTCCCGCGGCCACAAGTTCGCGGGCAATCATCCGGTGCTCACGCCGGCGCGCGCCGGCGAATATGCGCAGGTCGTGGTGTCGTTCGCGCGCCGATAACAAAAAATGGGGGCTGCACCCATTCTTTTACTCGGGCAGGGAATAGGGCAGCGGCAACGGCCCTTCGAGCGCGACGCCCGCGGATGACCGAGCGGTTGTTTCGCGCGGCTGGCGCCGCGAAATTTCCCACCGCCAGCAGTTCGTAGCCATCGACTCCGCCGGGCGCGACGCGCACCACGGTGAGGGTGCGACCATCGGCGGCACGCGCGCTGTCACCGGGCGCGAGGGGCGTGGCGCTCGCGTGGCGCCAGCGTTGCATGCGGCGTTTCACGCGACCGCGGTAGTGCGCGCGCGCGATGACTTCCTGGCCGGTGTAGCAGCCCTTGTCGAAGGCGATGGCACCTAACAAGTCGAGATTCAGCATCTGCGCCACGAAAGCTTCGCTGGTGGACGGGTAGACCTGCGGCATGCCGCCGGCCACATCGGCGCGCTCCCAGAGCGTGAGCGCGGAGCCCTGTCCCGCGAAGCCTGGTCCGTCGGAAGACAGCTGCTCGCGGGGCACGAGCAGCAGCCGGCGGTCACTCCAGGCCGCCTCGGCGATTCCGGCATGAGGCGCGCCGGCCGGCGCGCCGAGCACGCGCAGGTTTTCCGATTCGTCGCTCGATGCGTACCTTGGCGCGAAACAGGAATTTGCCGCAGGATTTGCGCGACGCGGCCCGCCAGTTCGCGCGGCAGCACCGCGAGGAATTCGTCGGGCGCATGGCGCACCAGCGCCAGCAGCGCAGTCACGCGGCCCTGCGCATTGTGCAAGTCCGGCGAGCGTGCTGCGCGCCAGGCGCGAGCTTCTCGGTGTCAGCCGAAAGCTGACCCTGCAGGAAGCGCGCGGCGTCGACTCCACGAAACGCCAGCACGCCGAGCCCACCGGCGCCCGACAGATCAACACCAACGGGGCCGCTCATCTTTGTTTTTGCTCGGGTTTCATGTGGTCTAAGCGATGCGATTCTGGCAGAATTCGCGCCCGTGCCGAATGCCCCTTCCGATGTAGATCCCGCCCGCAATTCCGAAGCAGTCGAAGCGGCCGCGACTGCGCCGCCGATGCCGCAGACTGCGCGGCCCGCCGAACGTGGCGGACCTTCCGGCCCCGAGCCTACGCGCTTCGGCGACTGGGAACGCAACGGCCGCTGTATCGACTTCTGAGCCCATGAATCAACGTCCACTGTCTCCGCATCTCGGCGTGTACAAGTTCATGTACACGATGGCGCTGTCGATCATGCATCGCATCACCGGCGTCGCGGCCTCCATCGGCTTGCTCGCGTTCGTCTGGTGGCTCATGGCGCTGGCCTCCGGGCCCGGCGCCTATGCGTCGGCGATGCAAGTGCTGACGTCGCCGGTCGCCAAACTACTGCTGGTCGGCTTCACGTTCTCCTTCGTCTACCACTTCTGCAACGGCATCCGTCACCTGGTCTGGGATACCGGACGCGGGCTCGAGCGGACCGCAGGCGCGGCGCAGTGGTGCCGCGGTGATCGTCGCGGCGCTGCTGCTCACGGCGCTGGTGCTGTGGCTGGGCTGCGCGGCATTGACCACGCCGGGTGTCCCGTGAGCCTGCGTTCGCCGCTGGGCCGTGTGCTCGGTTTTGGTCCGGCGCGCGAGGGCGTGGGTCACTGGTGGGTGCAGCGCGTGACCGCCGTGGCGCTGATCCCGCTGACGCTGTGGTTCGTGGTCAGCCTGCTCGCCAGGCAGCTGCAGTCGTATGACGCCATGCGCGGGTGGTTAGGCCAGCCCTGGGTGGCGGTGCTGACCATCCTGCTGGTCCTGACGCTCGCCTGGCATTCCAAGCTCGGCGTCGAGGTGGTCGTCGAGGACTACGTGCACGGCAAGGCCACCAAGACCACTCTGTTGCTGCTGTCGACGTTCGTGCACGTCGCGGCCGCGGTGGCCGGGGTATTCGCGGTACTGGTGCTGGCGCTGTCATGAAAGAGTTGGCATGAAGGACTACGAATTCATCGATCACAGCTACGACGTCGTGGTGGTGGGCGCGGGCGGCGCGGGACTGCGCGCCACTCTGGGACTGGCCGAGGCCGGTCTATCCACCGCGTGTCTCACGAAAGTGTTCCCGACGCGCAGCCATACCGTCGCGGCGCAGGGCGGCATCTCGGCCGCGCTCGGCAACATGGGCGAGGACGACTGGCGCTTCCATTTCTACGACACGATCAAGGGCTCGGACTGGCTGGGCGACCAGGACGCCATCGAGTTCATGTGCAAGGAAGCGCCGGCCGCGGTCATCGAGCTCGAGCACTACGGCGTGCCGTTCTCGCGCACCAACGACGGCCGCATTTACCAGCGCCCGTTCGGCGGCATGACCACGCATTACGGCAAGGGCACGGCACACCGCACCTGCGCCGCCGCCGACCGCACCGGCCACGCGATGCTGCACACGCTGTATCAGCAGTCGATCAAGCACAACGCCGAATTCTTCATCGAATATTTCGCGCTCGACCTGATGATGCAGGACGGCGCCTGCCGCGGCGTGGTGGCGCTGGACATGGCCACGGGCCGCCTGCATCGCTACCGCGCGCATACCGTGATCCTCGCGACCGGCGGTTACGGACGCGCGTATTTCTCCTGCACCTCGGCGCACACCTGCACCGGCGATGGTGGCGGCATGGCGCTGCGCGCCGGATTGCCGATGCAGGACATGGAGTTCGTGCAATTCCATCCCACCGGCATCTACGGTTCGGGCTGCCTCATCACCGAAGGCTCGCGCGGTGAGGGCGGTTACCTCACCAATTCCGAGGGCGAACGTTTCATGGAGCGTTACGCTCCCAACGCCAAGGACCTGGCGTCACGCGACGTGGTCTCGCGCTCGATGACCATCGAGATCCGCGAAGGTCGCGGTGTGGGGCCGCACAAGGACCACATCCACCTGCACCTCGAGCATCTCGGCCCCGAAGTGATCCACGCGCGTCTGCCCGGCATCGCCGAAACCGCGCGCATCTTCGCGGGTGTCGACGTCAACAAGGATCCCATCCCGGTGTTGCCCACCGTGCACTACAACATGGGCGGAATCCCCTGCAACGTGCATGGCGAAGTGGTCACCCTGAAGTCCGGCAATCCGGACAGCGTGGTGCCAGGCCTGATGGCGGTGGGCGAAGCGGCCTGCGTCTCGGTGCATGGCGCAAATCGCCTGGGCTCGAATTCATTGCTCGACCTGGTGGTGTTCGGCCGTGAGGCCAGTCGCCACGCCGCCACTATTGTCCGGCCCGGCGCGAAGCAGGCGCCGCTGCCCAAGGATGCCGGCGACTTCGCCGTTGCGCGCCTCGACCGGCTGCGCCACGCCAAGGGTTCGCGCGGCACTGCCGAGATCCGGCTCGAGATGCAGAAGATCATGCAACGCGATGCCGCCGTGTTCCGCACCGGCGAGACCCTCAAGGAAGGCGTCGACTCGCTCGCGAAGACTTTCGCGTCCTTCAAGGACGTGCGCGTGGCCGACCGCAGCCTGATCTGGAATACCGATCTCATCGAGACCATCGAGCTCGACAACCTGCTGGGCCAGGCCACCGCGACCATCGTCTCGGCGGAGAATCGCAAGGAAAGCCGCGGCGCGCATGCGCGCGAGGATTTCAAGGAACGCGACGATGCTCAGTGGCAGAAGCACTCGCTGTGCTGGGTGGACGAATCGGGCGGTGCGCGCATCGAATACCGGCCGGTGCACATGAACACGCTGACGCAGGACGTCGAGCCGATTCCGCCGAAGGCGAGGACGTATTGACCATGGAAGACTGTGATGGTTGAGCTCACGCTCCCCGCGAATTCGAAGATCGACAAGTCCGCGGGCAGGACCCACAAGGCACCCGCGGGCACGAAAAACGTGCGCCGCTTCGTGATCTACCGCTTCGATCCGGACTCCGGTGTCAATCCGCGCATGGACACTTATGAAGTGGACATGGACCGCTGCGGCCCGATGGTTCTCGACGCCTTGATCAAGATCAAGAACGAGATCGATTCCACGCTCACTTTCCGTCGTTCCTGCCGCGAGGGGATTTGCGGCAGTTGCGCGATGAACATCGGCGGCACCAATACTCTGGCCTGTACCATGGCCTGTGACGCCGTCAGGGGCGACGTGAAGATCTACCCGCTGCCGCACCTGCCGGTCGTGAAGGACCTGGTCCCCGACCTCACCAATTTTTATGCGCAATACGCGGCGGTGAAACCCTGGTTGCAGTCGCGCACGCCGGCTCCTCCGGATCGGGAACGGCCGCAATCCAAGGAAGACCAGGAAAAGATCGATCGACCCTCGGCCTGCATCCTGTGCGCCTGCTGTTCGACGGCCTGCCCGAGTTACTGGTGGAATAGCGATCGATTCCTCGGTCCGGCGGCCCTGCTGGCGGCCTATCGCTGGATCGTCGATTCGCGCGACGAAGCCACCGGCGAACGCCTGGACGATCTCGAGGATCCCTTCCGGCTGTACCGCTGCCACACCATCATGAACTGCACCGAGGCCTGCCCGAAAGACCTCAACCCCGCCAAGGCCATCGCCGAAATCAAGAAGATGATGCTTGAGCGGCAGCACTGAATTCCGAAAACTGGAATGGCGCTGCCGCCGCGGCATGAAGGAACTCGACCTGCTGCTGCTGCGGTATCTGCGCAGTCGACACGAACTTGCCGCAAGCGACGAACGCGCGGCCTTCGTCGAATTTCTCGAATTGCCCGATCCCGACCTGGTTCGCTATCTGATTGCGGGCGATGTCCCCAACGATCCCCGCCACGCGGCACTCTGTCGCGCCGTCAGGCGCGCCGACTGAGTTACTACCGTCCTGCAGTCGAATTGACCTCCAGCCTTCGGTGCGCGCCGCGACCGTGGCCGGCGGCTGGCTGCTGCTGATTTGCGCCGTCGTGCTGGCGTCCGTGGCATTGCCGTTGCCGGCGCGCATCGGCATCTGTCTCGCCATCGCCACGCCGGTCCTGGCAGCGGTCCGGACCAGCGTGCTGCTGCGTGGGGACTGCGCCGTGCGTGCCCTGCAGTGGTCCGGCGGCTGGGAGGCCTGCGTAGGACCAGACCGAATCCATACGCCCGTCACACTCCGGGTGGGCTCGTTTCGCGTCGGCCGGGCGTTTCTGCTCTTGTGGCTTGAATCCTGCGACGGAATACATGGCGTATTCATCGATATGGGGAGGCAGGACCCCCGCGCGATCCGTTCCCTCTGCCGGCAGCTGATACCATCCAAACCCAAGGTATGAAGTGCGTCACGCGCCATTAAAAATCATTCAATTAGATCCGTCCGCAGGGGAAACTTTCGGGGGCGTTCAGGGTCTATTCAGCCAGCTGAGAGCCGGGGTATTCCGGTGACGGCCGAAGAGAGCGATCTGGTGCTCGTCAAACGCGTGCAGCGCGGTGACAAGAGCGCGTTCGATCTGCTGGTGCGCAAGTACCAGCACAAGGTGGTGAAGCTGGTATTGCGATACGTTCGCAATCCGGCCGAAGCGGAAGACATTGCGCAGGAAGCCTTCATCAAAGCGTATCGGGCCTTACCCCAGTTTCGTGGCGACAGCGCCTTCTACACGTGGATGTATCGCATAGCCATCAACACCGCCAAGAACAGTCTCGCTTCGCGAGACCGCAGCCCCATCGCCTACGATCTCGATCTGACCGACCCTGAGGAATCGCACAGCGTGCAAACCAAGCTTCAGGACCCGGATACGCCGGAGGGCATGGCCCTCACGGAAGAAATTCGCGGCATCGTGAACTCCGCCATCGAAGGATTGCCTGAAGAACTCAAGACGGCCATCGTGCTGCGAGAGCTCGATGGGTTGAGTTACGAGGAGATCGCCGCAGCCATGGAATGCCCGGTAGGCACCGTTCGTTCACGAATTTTTCGAGCACGCGAGGCCATCGACAAGCGCCTGCGCGAAGTATTTGAAGGCGGCCTGGGCCGCACAGAGGAAATGGTATGACTGAAGTGCGCCCCCTGAATGAAGATGGGGATCGTCAGGACGAGAGAGACAGCCAGCTCTCCGCCATGTTCGATGGCGAGTTGTCGGCGGCGGAGTGCGAGTTGCTCGCGCGCCGGCTGACGCGCGACGATGCGCTACGGGCCCAATGGTCACGTTATTCGAAGATCGGCGCGGCATTGCGTGCCGAGCGCGGCGTCAAATTGCACGACCGCGTCGCGCTGCGCGTTCAGGCCCAGATCGCGCAGGAAGCCAGCTACGACGATTCGACCGCAGGCGACGTCAATGTGGCGCGCGCCGTCGCTCTGGTGCCGGCCGCGAAATCAGCGGGCACGGCGTCGGACCGCTGGATGAGATTCACGCGGCCAGTGCTCGGGGCGGGTATTGCCGCCGGCGTCGCCGTCATGTCGATCGTCTGGATGCAGGGAAGCTCGGAGGATGCGCTGCTGGCCAGCAATCCCGTGCCCGACACCGTCACGTTGGCGCCGGAAACGGTCGGAACCACCGTGGCGCTCGAGCGCCCGCCGGTTGAGGCCGCCGCCCCCGTGATTTCCAACGGCGAGCCGGAGCGCTACAGCACGCCGGCGCCCAGCAGCCAGGCCAACCTCGCGCCCAATGCCCGCCTCGCGAACTATGTGGTGGCGCACAGCGAATATTCGGGTCCGTTGTCGCGGCGCATGGCGCTGCTCGGCCTGGTGGCCAGCGAAGGCGCCGCCGACGCCGCGCCATCCGCAGCCGATTCCGCACCCGCAGCCGCGGGCCAGGGGACGCAAGACGATGCGCGCTGATCCGCGACAGGGTCGGCTGACGCGCCGCCACGGCGCGCGCCTGACCGCACTCATGTTTTTGACCGTCGGCGTGGCGCTGGGCGCCGAACCGCGCGAGTGGCTGGAACGCATGAATCATGCGCTGACCACGCGCAACTACATCGGCGTGTTCACGCACAACCACGGTGGGCGCGTGGAAACCCTGCGCATCATCCATCGCGTGCGCGGGCGGGACGTATCCGAGCGGCTGCTGTCGCTCGATGGCCCGGGACGCGAATTCATCCGCCAGGGTGACGAGCTCACCTGTTACTTCCCCGACAAACGCGTGGTGCTGGTGGAGCGCCGCGCACCGGACGGCCCGCTGCTGGGTGCATTGCCGCCGCTCGGTGAGAGCGACTCTCATGTCTACGAAATCCGGGGCGGCGAACGCGAGCGGCTGCTCGGCCGGAAGACGCGCGTGGTAGCCCTGCAGCCGCGCGATGAATATCGCTACGGCTACCGGCTGTGGATCGATGAAGAAACCTCCATGCCGCTCAAGACGCAGCTGTGCAGCGCCTCCGGCGAGGTCATCGAACAGATCGTGTTCTCGAACATCGACCTGCCGGAGCGCATTCCCGATTCGATGTTCAAGCCCCAGGTGGATGCCTCCAACTACAACTGGCAGCGCGCCGACCGCCAGCTGGCCAGCAATTCCTCGCCGGCCCTGTGGGAAGCCATGAAGCTGCCGGCGGGTTTTCGCATGGCGACGCGCTCGGTGCAGACGCTGCCGGGTTCGAGCGAGCCAGCCACGCACCTGGTATTCACCGATGGCATCGCCTCGGTATCGGTATTCGTCGAGCCGCACAGGGCCAACTCCAAGGGCGCCGAAGGTCCGGCCCGCGTGGGTTCGTCGTCGGCCTTCTCCACCGTGGTGGATGGCCACCAGATCACCGCCGTGGGCGAAGTTCCGCCGAACACCGTGCAGTTCATCGCTACCCAGGTGAAGGCCATGCCCAAGGCGCCGCCGGCGCAGAGTCTGGGAATCGCGCCGACTCCACGCCGCAAGTAGCAGCCCAAGCATCGATGAGCAGCTTGCCGCCAGGGCTCGTGGTCGTGAGCCGCGAGGGCTGTGGCCTGTGCCACGACATGCTGCAGGCTCTGGCGGCGCTGGAGCGTGACCGGACCATCCCCGAGATCAAAGTCGTTGACGTCGACTCCGACCCCGAGCTCGCACGCCAATTCGGCCTCAAGGTGCCGGTATTGCTGCTCGATGGCAGCGTTATTTGCCATTACACGCTGAATTCCAACGAACTTTTGAGGCTGCTCGGGCGGCCTCCGGCTATACTTCCGCGCTAATTTTTGCCGGCGCAAGAGGGCGAGCCATCGCTGTTCTTCACGGCGGCAGGCCGACCTCTCCTGATGCAACGCATACGTAATTTCTCGATCATCGCGCACGTCGATCACGGCAAGTCCACGCTGGCGGACCGCTTCATCCAGATTTGCGGCGGACTCGAGGCCCGCGAAATGCAGGACCAGGTCCTGGATTCGCTCGAGCTGGAGCGCGAGCGCGGCATCACCATCAAGGCCCAGGCGTCACTCTTTATTACACGTCCAAGACGCGACGGCGAGCGCTACCAGCTGAACCTCATCGACACGCCCGGGCACGTGGACTTCTCGTATGAAGTGTCGCGCTCGCTGGCGGCATGCGACGGGGCGCTGCTGGTGGTGGATGCGTCGCAGGGTGTCGAGGCGCAGAGCGTCGCCAACTGCTACACGGCCATCGAGCTCGGGCTCGAGGTGGTGCCCGTCATCAACAAGATCGACCTGCCGTCGGCCGATCCCGTGCGGGTCATCAAGGAAATCGAGGAGATCATCGGCATCGCCGCCGACGACGCCTCGAAGGTTTCCGCGAAGACGGGCGAGGGCGTCGAGGAATTGCTCGAGCGCCTCATCGAACGCATCCCGCAGCCCAAGGGCGATCCCGAAGCACCGCTGCAGGCGCTGATCGTCGACTCCTGGTTCGACAACTACGTTGGCGTCGTCACGCTGGTGCGCATCTTCAACGGAACGCTTGAAGGTCGGCGACAAGATCCGCGTGATGTCCACCGGGCGCGCGCACCAGGTCGACAAGCTCGGCCGCTTCACGCCGAAGTCCGTACCGGCGCGCGAGCTCGGACCGGGCGACGTCGGATTCGTCATCGCCGGCATCAAGGAAATCGACGGCGCGCCGGTGGGCGACACCATCACGCTCGAGTACAAGCAGGCCACCGAGCCGCTGCCGGGCTTCAAGCAGATTCAACCGCGTGTGTTCGCCGGCATGTTCCCCATCGTCTCGGACGACTACGACAAGTTTCGCGATGCGCTTGTCGAAGCTGCGGCTCAACGACTCCGCACTGCACTACGAGCCGGAAGTCTCCGGCGCGCTCGGCTTCGGATTTCGCGTGGGATTTCTCGGCCTCCTGCACATGGACATCGTGCAGGAGCGGCTCGAGCGCGAATACCAGATCGAGCTCATCACCAGCGCCCCGACGGTCATCTACGAGGTGAAGAAGACCGACGGCGAGATCGCGTTCGTCGACAATCCGACCAAACTACCGCCGGTCGACCGTATCGATGAGCTGCGCGAGCCCATCATCATCGCCAACATCCTCGTGCCGCCCGACCATGTCGGCGGCGTGCTGCAGCTCTGCAATGAGAAGCGTGGCCGCCAGAAAAAGATGCTGTTCCTCGGCAACCAGGTCTCGCTGCAGTACGAGATGCCGCTCGCCGAGGTGGTGCTCGATTTCTTCGACCGCCTGAAATCGACCAGTCGCGGCTACGCCTCGTTCGACTACGACTTCAGCCACTTCGAGGCCGCGCCGCTGGTCAAGCTCGACATCCTCATCAACGAGGAAAAGATCGACGCGCTGGCGCTCATCGTCCACAAGGACAGCGCCTACGACCGTGGCCGGCAACTGGTGGACAAGATGCAGGAGCTGATCCCGCGGCAGATGTTCGAGGTTGCAGTGCAGGCCGCGATCGGCAGCCATATCATCGCGCGTGCCACCGTCAAGGCGCTGCGCAAGAACGTGCTCGCCAAGTGCTACGGCGGCGACATCTCCCGCAAGAAAAAGCTGCTCGAGAAACAGAAAGAGGGCAAGAAGCGCATGAAGAACATCGGTTCGGTGGAAATCCCGCAGGAAGCGTTTCTCGCCGTACTGAAAGTCGGCAAGAAGTAGTCAGAAGAAACGCCAGGCGGTCATCGTGCAATCACTCTTTCAGCTACTCATCATGGTACTCAGCTGGCTGGCGGTGCCGGTCGTGCTGGTGTACGCCTACGACAAGTGGGTGCTCGAACCCAAGCGGCCGCGCACGCCGGAAGGCGAGCCCGAGCCCGGTCCGCTGTACACGCGCATCGCAGGCAACCTGCTGCCCTTCGTGCTGATTGCGGCCGTGCTGGCCATCGGCGTCAAGGAAGTATTCGACTGGGCCGGCGAGGTCGCGGTGCCGCTCAGCTGGGTCTCGCTGCCGCTCGGGTTGTGGCTGGCCATCGACAGCTGGTTCCTGGCACCGCGGCGCCAGATCGCCGCCGGGTCGACCCAGGTTCCGGATCCGCCGCTGCTGCGCGCCGCGTACTGGGTACTGCCCGTGTTCGTGGTGGCGCCCATCATCCGCATGATCCGTGCCGAGACCCTGGATTTCAGCCTGGTGTTGCTGGTGCTGTCGCTGGCTACCGGCCTGGTGTGGGGCCTGGATCACTGGGTATTCCGGCCGCGCCGCGAGGCTGCCGCGGGCCTGGCGAAGCCGCCCGTAGCGCTGGGCGAGCCCGGCACCGTCGACTACGCGCGCAGCTTCTTCCCGGTGGCGTTCATCGTGCTCATCGTTCGGGCCTTCATTTTCGAGCCGTTCCGCATCCCATCGGACTCGATGATGCCCACGCTGCTCGACGGCGATTTCATCGTCGTGAACAAGTTCGCCTACGGCCTGCGTTTGCCGGTGGTCAACGAGAAGTTCATCGACACCGGTTCGCCGCAACGTGGTGACGTGGTCGTGTTCCGCTATCCGCCGAATCCCAGCATCAACTACATCAAGCGCCTCGTGGGGCTGCCCGGCGACCGCATCGAAGTGCACGACGATCGCCTCATCATCAACGGCGAGTCGATTCCGTTGCAGGACGAGGGCCGCTTCACCGATGGCTGTTACGTGGGCCTCAAGCTGTCCAAGGAAACGATCGGCACCCACACGCACGAGGTCATGTCCTGCCGCTCGCCGCACGGGCTGTTAGGCGCGCGCGGTTTCTCCTTCAGCGGCAATCCCGATCCATTGCCGGCCTGCGATCGCAAGAAGGTTGCCGAGGACATCGGCGGCTGGGTCTGCGACGAATCGACTGCTGCAGGCTCGCGCGATGCGCACGACTACGTCTTCGACGTGATACCCCCCGGGCATTACGTGATGATCGGTGACAACCGCGACAACAGCGAGGACAGTCGCGCCTGGGGCCTGGTGCCTGACAAGAATCTGGTCGGCAAAGCCACGCGAATCTGGTTCAATTTCGACCTGCAGCGCTCCAAAGTGGTCAATTGGAGCCGCATCGGTCAGGGCATCGAGTGATCACCTGGGAGGCAAGATGCAGAAGCAACGTGGTGTGACGATGATCGGCTGGATCTTCCTGCTGATTCCCGTGGCAATCGTGCTGTACGCCGGAATACGCATAGGCCCGCAGTACTACAACTACTACAAGATCCTGGCGGCCATGGAGAAGACGGCAACGGAGCTCAAGAGCGACGAAACTCTGGCGCCTCTTACGATTCTGACGGCGCTCGAGAAGCGTTTCGACACGGGGTATATCGACAACATAAATGCCAAGGAGGACGTAGTGGTGACCAAGGGCGACAAGGGTTGGGAGATGACGGTCGACTACGAGGCCACCGAACCGATGTTCGGAAATCTCTTCCTGACCATGGTTTTCAAGAAGACGGTTGCCATCAACTGAATGCGGCGCCCCACATGAGCACGCCTGTCAGTGCAGGCGAATTTGCTCGCCGCACGGCTCGGCTACGAGCCGCGCGACCTGGCGTTGTTCGTGGTCGCGCTCACGCATCGCAGTGCCGAAGGTCCCAACAACGAACGCCTCGAGTTTCTGGGCGACTCGGTGCTCAACCTGCTGCTCTCCGAACGCCTGTACCGCGAATTTCCGGGCGCCAGTGAAGGCGACCTGTCGCGCCTGCGCGCACGGCTGGTGAGCGAAGCGCCGCTGGCCGAGATCGCACAGTCCATGCAACTCGGCGAACTGCTGCTGCTGGGGTCGGGCGAGCTGAAGACGGGCGGCTTCCGCCGCCAGTCCATCCTCGCGGATGCCTTCGAAGCCTTGTGCGGAGCGCTGTATCTCGACGGCGGGCTCGACGCAGTGCGTGCCCGCGTCGGGCCCATGTTCGAGGCGCGCATTGCGGCTCTGCCCGAACCGTCCACGCTCAAGGACGCGAAGACCCGCCTGCAGGAACACCTGCAGGCCAATGGCCGGCAGCTCCCGGTCTACGCCGTGAAGCGCACCACCGGCGAGCCGCATGCCCAGATGTTCCTGGTTTCCTGCGCCGTGCCGCACGCCGGTGTGGAGACCGAGGGTGAGGGTCCAAGCCGCCGGCGCGCCGAGCAGGTGGCGGCACAGGCGGCGCTCGAGGCACTCGGCCAGCATGTCTGAAGAAACCACACCGCCCGCATTTCGCGCCGGCTTCGCGGCGCTGGTCGGCCGGCCGAACGTCGGCAAGTCGACGCTGCTCAATGCGCTGGTGGGCGAGAAGCTATCGATCGTGACGTCGCGGCCGCAGACCACGCGTCATCGCGTCCTGGGCGTGTTGAACCGGCCCGGCGTGCAGCTCGCCTTCGTGGACACGCCGGGGCTGCACCTTGGCGAACGCCGCGCGCTGAATCGCGCCATGAACCGCACCGCGGCGGCCGCCCTGGCGGACGCCGATCTCGTGGTGTTCGTGGTCGAAGCGCTGCGCTTCGGCGAGGAAGACGAGGCCGTGCTCCAGCGCATCAAGGACTCCGGGCGCGAGTCCATCGCCGTCATCAACAAGGTCGACAAGGTCCCGCAGAAGGACAAACTACTGCCGTTCACGGCCGAGCTCGCGGCGCGCCATGCGTTCCTCGACATCGTTCCGGTGTCGGCCGAGAAGGGCGTCAACGTCGAGCGCCTGATCGATGTCATCGGCGCGCGCCTGCCCGAATCCCCCGAGCTGTTCCCCAAGGATCAGCGCACCGATCGCGGCATCGAGTTCCAGATCGCCGAGACCATCCGCGAGAAGCTCACCATGGAGCTGGTGGAAGAGCTGCCTTATGGCATCGCGGTCGAAATCGAAAAGCTCGAAGAGCAGGATGAGCAGCTGATCGTCCATGCCGTGATCTGGGTGGATCGCGCCGGCCAGAAGCCCATCGTCATCGGCGCCAAGGGGTCGCGCCTGAAGCGCATCGGACAGAAGGCGCGCGAAGAGCTCAATACGCGCCTCGGCAGGCGCCTGCACCTGAACCTGTGGGTGAAGGTGCGCGAGGACTGGGCCGACGACGCGCGCGCGCTGGCGCAACTGGGTCTGGAATGATGCGACGCCGCGCGAACGCATCACGCTCGAGCCGGCCTACGTGCTGCACAGCCGTGAGTATCGCGACACCAGCCGCATCCTCGACGTGTTCAGCGCGGGCCATGGGCGCCTCACGTTGTTTGCGCGTGGCGCGCGCGGACCGAAGTCGCGCCTCGCGTCGTTGTTGATGCCGTTCCGGCCGCTGCTGGTTTCGTGGACGGGACGCGGCGACGCGGCGCAACTCACCGCGGCCGAGCCGCATGGCGAAGCCACGCCGCTGCCATCGCGCCAGGTGCTCTCCGGTTTCTATCTCAACGAGCTCATCATCAGCCTGACGACGCGCCACGATCCGCAGCCGCAGCTGTTCGACGACTATGGCGCGGCACTGCGCAGCCTGTCGGGCGGCGCCACGGCCGAGCCCACGCTGCGCGTGTTCGAGAAGCGCCTGCTGGCATCGCTCGGCTATGGCCTGGAGTTCTCGGTCGAAGCGCGGGACTTACTATCGCTTCCACGTGGGAGAGGGCCTGGCCGAGGTGCGCGAGGATGCGCCCGGCGCGTACTCGGGCCGCTGCCTGCTGGCCCTGCAGCAGGAAGATCTGGCGGATGTCGAATCGCTCGACGTCGCGCGCCGGGTGCTGCGCCAGGCGCTGGATCACTGTCTCGAAGGCCGCGAGCTGCGCACGCGCACGGTGGCGCGTTCGATGGCGCGGCGAGGGCATCCATGAGTTTTCCTGACATCCAGCTCGGCATCAACATCGACCACGTCGCCACCGTGCGGCAGGCGCGCCGCGCGCCGTATCCCGATCCGGTGCATGCCGCATTGCTGGCGGAACAGGCGGGCGCCGACAACATCACGCTGCATCTGCGCGAAGACCGCCGGCACATCCAGGATCGCGACGTGCATGCCTTGCGGCCGCTGCTGCAGACGCGCATGAACCTCGAGATGGGCCTCACCGACGAGATGCTCGGACATCGCCATCGGCGTGCGGCCGCAGGACTGCTGCCTGGTGCCGGAGAAGCGCGCCGAGATCACCACCGAAGGCGGGCTGGATGTCGCCGCCGATGTCGAGCGTGTCGCGGCCGGCGTGCGCAAGCTCACCGCCGCGGGCATCCGCGTGGCGCTGTTCATCGCGCCCGACCTCGCGCAGATCGAAGCCGCCAAGCGCAGCGGCGCGCCGGTCATCGAACTGCACACCGGCACCTATGCCGACGCGACCGGATCCGCGCAGGCGCGCGAGCTCGAGCGCCTCGCCGCCGCCGCCCGGCGCGCCGCGAATCTCGGCCTCGAAGTGCATGCCGGACATGGGCTCACCTATAACAACGTGCTGCCGGTGGCCGCGATTCCGAGATCGTCGAGCTCAACATCGGCCATTGCATCGTCGCGCGCGCCATCTTCACCGGGCTCGAACGCGCCGTTGCGCGACATGAAGGCGCTGATGCTCGGGGCGCGGCGATGATCTTCGGCATCGGCGTCGACGTGCTCGAAGCCGCGCGCGTCAAGAAGCTCTACGACAAGTACGGCGACCATTTCGTCGAACGCCTGCTGATGCCGGCCGAGCGCGCGCAACTCGGCAAAACGCGGCGAACCGAACGGTTTCTCGCCATGCGTTTCGCGGCCAAGGAGGCCATCGTGAAGGCCATGGGCACGGGCTTCGCGCATGGCGTGTGGATTCGCGACGTGGGCGTCGTGCAGAACGCCTGGGGCAGGCCCGAAGTGGTCTATTCGCCGCGCGGCGAAAAAGTCCGTCGAAAGCTCGGCATCGGCGACGGGCATGTCACGCTCACCGATGAGGCCGGCCTGATCGTCGCGGTGGCCGTGCTCGAAACCGGCGAGGCCAATGCAAGGGCAAAGGCAAAGGCGCGGGCGCAAGAACGTCGTCCGCGGAAGTCGCGATGAACACGCTGGTATTCGACATCGAGACCGTGCCGGACGTGGAGTTCGGGCGGCGGCTGTTCGGACTCGATGGGCTGTCCGACGAGGAAGTCGGCAAGGCCATGCAGGCGCGCGCGCGGCAGGAGTCGGGCAGCGATTTCCTGCCGCATGAGCAACATCGCATCGTCGCGATTTCCTGTGCGTTCCGCTCGCGCGAGGGATTCCGCGTCTGGAGCCTCGGCGATGAGAGCTGCCGGCGAACGCGAGCTGGTGCAGCGCTTCTTCGACGGCATCGAAAAATTCACGCCCGACCTCGTGAGCTGGAATGGCGGCGGATTCGATCTTCCGGTGCTGCACTACCGCGCGCTTGAGGCACCAGGTCGCAGGCGCCGCGCTACTGGGAAACCGGCGAGGAAGACACGGCCTTCCGCTACAACAACTACCTCGGCCGCTTTCACTGGCGGCACATCGACGTCATGGACGTGCTGTCGGGTTATCAGAATCGCGCGCCGGGCTTCGCTTGTCCGACACGGCGGTGCTGCTGGGTTTCCCGGGCAAGCTCGGCTTCGACGGTTCGCAGGTCTGGGATGCCTACCAGCGCGGTGAGCTCACGCGCATCCGCCGTTACTGCGAAACCGACGTGATCAACACCTGGCTCATCTACCTGCGCTTCCAGCACATGCGCGGCCGGCTCATCGACGCCGGCCTCGCCGAGGAACTGGCGCGCACGCGCGCCTGGCTGACCGAGAGCCGAAGCAGCCGCACTTCGACGAGTTCCTCGCGCGCCTGGGAGCCGCGGTTTGACGCCGGACCTCGCGAGTCACCACTCGTTCGAACGAAGGGGCCGCGCTCGAAACCGGCGTGGTCGCGGATCTCACGCACGAAGCCGAGGGCGTGGTGCGCGGCGGTGAGGCCTCCGGCAAGACCGTATTCGTCGCGGGCGCGCTGCCCGGCGAGCGCGTCAGCTTCCGCCGCGCGAGCTTCCACAAGAGTCACGACGAAGCCGAGCTGGTCGAAGTGCTCGAGCCATCGCCGCAACGCGTGACGCCGCGCTGCGCGCACTTCGGTGTATGCGGCGGCTGCGCGCTGCAGCACCTGGACCCGGCGGCGCAACTGCAGGCCAAG
>CAVQEZ010000016.1:0-177716 GCA_963711635.1 uncultured Pseudomonadota bacterium | reverse complement strand
CGCATCGGCAGCTTCACCTGGCAGGGCCGCGACCCGGGCGCATGGCTGGTCACGATCGCGCGGAACCTGGTGGCCGACCACTTCAAGTCGGGCCGGTACCGGCTCGAGGTGACCACCGGCGACGTCCTCGACGCCGACCGCGAGGACCGCGGCCCGGAGGGCAGCCCGGAAGCGGCCGTTCGTCGACCACATCACCAACGTCGCCCTGCTCACCGCCGTCAAGCAGCTCAACCCGGAGCAGCAGGAGTGCATCGTGCTGCGCTTCCTGCACGGATTCTCGGTCGCCGAAACCGCACAGGCGATGGGCAAGAACGAGGGGGCGATCAAGGCGCTGCAGTACCGCGCCGTCAGGGCCCTCGCCCAGTTGTCCCGGAGGGCTTCAAGTCATGACGCCGGCGCCAGTGACTCTCGTCACGCGCCACTCGTTAGGGGACCGGGTCGCCGTAACCGGCGGCCCGCATACTCGTTGGACCGGGTACGACCGACGGCCAGGCGCCCTTCGGTCCTGGCCGCCTCCCGGTGGCTTTCGGCCGCGCGGCGCCCTCGGTGCGGCCTTCCGCGCCGTTCCGTCAACACGAGCGAAGGGGGGTGCTCCCGGTGATCACGTCCGTGTTTCCCAGTCGGCGCGCCGAGCGCTTTGCCCAGTTGCTCGACGAAGCGGCCGGCGCCCATCGGCACCATGCGTGGTCGGAGGACGACAGCGACCTGTCCGAGCATGGTGACCATCGGCCAGCTGGTATCCACATTGCCGCTGGTCGTCGAGGTCGATCCGGAGTTTCGAACCGGCCTTCGGGCCAGCCTGATGGCCCGCATCGAGCGTGAGGGCATCGGGGTCACCGCCACCGAGCCGGAGGCGGAGACACCGCAGCGCAGGCGCAGATCAGCAGACCTGCTGCCCAGCGTGTCGCACCCGCAGCGCGATCATCGCCCACCGTCGCCGCCGGCTCGTTCGGCGCCTTCGGGGTGTCGGCCGCCAGCGGCGACGCCATCCGGGCGACGCGCTGTACGGCGTCAAGCGCTCGGCCGAGCAGGCCAGTTCGGGCTCGCCGGCTCCGACGTCAGCCGCGGCCAGCTGAACCTCGCGTTCGCCAAGAAGCGGCTGGCCGAGGCCGGCGCGCTCGGCAGCGACGTCAACAAGCTCACCCGGTGCTCGACGACATGGACACCGGCATGCGCGACGGCAGCCAGGCTGCTCACCGTGGCCGCCATCGATCGCGGCGAGGTGGCCGGCCTGCAGGCGATCCAGGAGTTCACCCGCGACCAGCGGCCGATCATGTGCAACCTGGTCAACCGGCTCAAGGGCCCGGCCAAGGGCCGTGCCACCGAGTCGTTGGCCCTGCTCGACCGCATCGACCAGCGGGCCGGCAGCCTTCAGCAGACCGCCAAGTGTCCGGGCATCAAGGCACCGGTCGACGAGCTCGGCGCACTGCCGGTGGTCTGCACGAAGGCGGCTCCGCAGCAGCGAGCGGTCCGGCCGGCGGCGCGCCGGAGGCGACCTCGTCGCCGGTGGCACCGACCGCCGGCGGCACCACCGGCGCCAGCGGCCGGAGGCGATCGGGGCCGGACACGACGCCGCCGGTCGAGGCGGGTTCGTCGAGCGCGCCGGACGCCGCATCCGGCGAGGACTACGACGAGGGCGTGGTCGACAGCATCAAGAAGGCGCTGGAAAGTCTGTTCGGCTGAACAGCATTAGCGTGAAAGCCATCAGGGCGCCCGGGAATGTTGTCCCGGGCGCCCTTTCCGGCTAGTGGGTTCCGGTTAGGCTCGCGTCCATTCGGGTTAGGCTCGCGTGCGAAGGGAGGCCGAAACGACATGGTCAGAGCTGCCCGCGGCCGACCGGCCGGTGGCCCAGGCGAACGGCCGGCGCCCGCGCGGGCGCCGGCAGCGTCCCGAACCGCGCAAACGGCTCATCACCACCGCCGCCGGCTGGGCCGCCGCCGAGGTCGAGGCCGCCCTGACCGTTCCGGCCGATCCCGGTGCCGCCGCGTTCTTCGACGTCGACAACACGATGATGCAGGGCGCGTCGATCTACTACTTCGCGCGCGGGCTGGCCCGCCGCAAGTACGTCACGACCGGCGACATGATGCGCTTCGCCTGGAAGCAGCTGAAGTTCCGCGTGTCGCGGCCGAGCACGGCGGCGACGTGACGGCCGCGAAGGCGGCGGCGCTGGCGTTCGTCGAGGGCTGGAAGGTCGAGGAACTCGAGCGGCTCTCGGAGGAGATCTTCGACGAGCTGATGGCCGACCGCATCTGGTCCGGCACGCACGCGCTCGCCCGGCTGCACCTCGACGCCGGCCAGCGGGTCTGGCTGGTCACCGCCGCCCCGGTGGAACTCGGCCGGATCATCGCGCAGCGGCTCGGGCTCACCGGCGCGCTCGGCACCGTCGCCGAGATCCGCGACGGCGAGTACACCGGCCGCCTCGTCGGCGACATGCTGCACGGCCCCGCCAAGGCCGACGCGATCACCGCGCTCGCCGAGGCCGAAGGGCTCGACCTGGAGCGCTGCTCGGCCTACAGCGACTCGGTGAACGACACGCCGATGCTCTCGCTGGTCGGCCATGCCGTCGCCGTCAACCCCGACTCGGCGCTGCGCCGCGAGGCCCGTCGGCGCGGCTGGGAGCTGCGCGACTTCCGCACCGGGCGCAAGGCCGCCAAGGTGGCGGTGCCGGCGGCGCTCGGCACCGGCGCCTGGCCGGCGCCGCCGTGGCCGGGCTCGCGCTGCACCGGCGCCGCCGCAGCCGCGGCAGCCTGGTGGCGGACGTCGTCCGCAAGGCGCTATGACCCGGTCACACCGGACGCGCCGCCGGGGGCCGGGAGCTCGGCCGCGCTCATCGGGCTGGTGATCGCGGTGCTGGCCGCCGGCCGCCTGTTGACGCTGCCGGAGCCGGAGCCGGCGACCCCGGCCGCCGCCGGGTCGGCCGAGACGTCGGTGCAGGACGTCTGGCCGGACGTCCGGGTCGTGCAGGCGCCCGGGCGGCTGCCGACGGCCGCGCCTACACGCCCTGGTACCACCTGCGACGCCGAGACCTCCGTCGGCACCGCCCTGACCAGCGACGGCGCCGCGATGCGCCTGCTGGTGCGCGGCCCGGCCGGGGCCGAACGCGAACTGATCCGGCTGCCGGCGGACGACAACCCGCAGTTCAACGGCTTCGCCACGGCCGGTGACGACCTCGTGTTCATGGTGTCCGGCGGCCGGCGGACTCCGCGTCGACCCTGTACCGGGCCGACTGGCGGGCCGGCGCCGCCAGCCGGCTCACCGCCGACACCGGCACCGTCGTGTTCTTCAACTCCCAGTACGACGTGGTGATCGCCGAGGGCCGGGCGCACTGGGCGGCCGCCGGAGCCGGCGGCCAGGTCACCGAATCCGCTCGATCCCGGTGGGGGGCGGCACGTCTCGGTCGCGGATCGACGGCCAGTACGCGCTGTCGGCCTGGCCATGGCTGACCAGCGCGGGCAGCAGCCAGTGCGGGGCCGATAGAGCTGCGCAACGTGGCCACCGGCGCGAAGTCCCGTGCCCGGCTCGGCAAAGAGCTGGTCACCTGCGGGGCGGTCTGGTGTCGGGTGATGCTGCTCGCGCCCGGGCGGCCAGGCGGCCCGCACTGACCTGATGCGTCCGACCGGTGCCAGTCTGCGGCGCCGTATTCCGAGACTCAACTGCTAAAGTCATACTTGATTCCAGACACCTCGAGGAGCCCCGAATGCCTGACGAGCGACCGGATACGTGTGCAATCGAGGGAAAGGCTAAGCCGGCGGACTTCGACCCTTGGCATGAGTCCGGGTGGTTGCATGCGCGGAATACAAAGAAGGGTGAGCCCCGCCATCTCTCCGACGGTACGCCAGTGATCGCAAGTCCGCTGGAAGACCGCCGTTAGCCGCGCGATCGAGAATCGGCCTGCATAAAGGGGAAGCGATGGCAATGCAAGGAACGCCCGGTCCAGCCGGACCGCGGGGACCTCGGGGACCGGCCGGACCGCCAGGGCCTGCAGCGGCAGGGCCGACGCTGGATCGGAACACCCAGGAAAAGCTGTTTGAAACTCTCCTCGATGCCACGACCAAGAGCGTCGAGCGAGCCCGCGCATCAGGCCAGTATGTGCAAGGGGCCGCTGCCGCGGTCGGGACGCTGTACACGGCCGTCTTGGCGCTGGTCTTTACCGCCAAAGACAACCCCTTGCCCTTCCGCGGTCTTCTCCCGACGTTTTTCCTCGGACTCGCCGTTGTTCTCGCGGCCTTCTACGTGGCTTTCCTCACACAACCGCGCGGAACTGCCGGCCCACGGTTTGGGTCCTTCACGGCAGACGAAGCGCGAATGATCATCCGCGCTGACTTCTTCGTTCGGTGGTCGAATCGAATGGTGGCAGAGCGCCAAGAGTTCATCCGCGGTGCAGTCATGAGCCTCGCAATTGGTGTCGTCCTTTTGCCCGTCGGCTTCATCGATCTGCCGGCAACGGATCCCACTCCAGTGGCAGACTCGGCAGCGACGAGCCAAGTCGCAATCGCGACGCCTTCACCCGTGCCGACCCCGTGGCCGACCCCAGAGTTCGTGAGTCCACCTGAAGTTGCAGCCGTGCTGTACCAGGCCCAATTGGATGAGTTCACCGGCCAGGACGGCGAGGCGGCCGCCGAGGCCGACGACCTCGGACTCACGGTCGGACTTGGAATCGTCGGCTTGGTCGCGGTCGGCCTTGTAGGTTGGTGGGCGCAGCTCAATCAATTCAGGCGGACCTGATCCGGCTCAGAGAACGAGGCCCCAAAGCTGGGCGGTCGCCATCGAGATGACGGCGACCGTGAGGCCAGCGAGGACGACCCAGCCCGCTTGCGGCGCGACTCGCGCCCCGCACGTGCGAGTGTCTGCTGCTCCTCCGGCGTCGGCGGCCGCGACCCGGCAATGTGTCGCTGTGGGGGAAGCGGCAACAAGCCATTTTGCGATGGCAGCCATGCGCGCATCGGTTTCAAATCGAGCTGACGAAAGCTCCAGACGGCGGCGAGCTCGACATCAAGACGCGTTACAAATCGTTGACGCTTCAGGCTCGCGTGCGCTCGAGGATCGCCACCATGGTGTTCGCGCGACCCCACACCGTCGATGGCAGGACGACCTGCGACAGTCGCCAGCGTTCCGCGCCTTCCTTGTTCAGGACTTCGGCGACTTCGGTGGAATCCGACTGGAAAATGCCGGTCTTGTACGGCAACAGAATCGTCTTGTATTCGATTTGACTCACGCGTTTCTCCGGGGTTGCGCCGGAGGATTTCCGCGCCCCGGCATGGTCGCATGATTTCCCAGGCGCGACAGAAATCTTTCAACGGATCTTCACGTCGATGAAATGGCGCGGCGAAATCATGCGCGAGGTCGTCAACGTGGAGCCAATCTCATGCGTCATGCAGTCTTTGCCGCAATTGCGGCAGCGGTCGTTCTTGGATCGATCTCGAGCCCGGCATCCGCCGGCGAAAATGACTTCGATCGCCACGGGCGCACGGACCAATCCATTCAATTAGGGCCGCGGCCCTTCTACCTGGTGCAGGGCATGGACCCCAGTGCCCTGAAGTCGCGCCTGCTCAAGTGTCAGAACGGTCCGTTCCACCGCACGGATTTCTCCATCGCGCATCGCGGTGCGCCGCTGCAGCTTCCGGAGCACACCAAGGAAGCCTACGAAGCCGGCGCGCGCATGGGAGCCGGCATCGTCGAATGCGACGTGACATTCACGAAGGACGGCCAACTGGTCTGCCGCCACGATGAATGCGACCTGCACACCACCACCAACATCGTCGACACGCCGCTCAACGCCAGCTGCAGTGTTCCCTGGTCAGGGGCCAACTCCGGACCGCGCT
The DNA here is from genome assembly GCA_963711635.1 of uncultured Pseudomonadota bacterium. Classification (GTDB taxonomy): domain Bacteria; phylum Pseudomonadota; class Gammaproteobacteria; order Steroidobacterales; family Steroidobacteraceae; genus CADEED01. The sequence continues at coordinate 171,894 of CAVQEZ010000016.1, read as the reverse complement.
GCTGCGCCAGTGACATCACGCTGGCGCAGTTCAGGACTCTCAAGGGGAAGATGGACGCATCGAATCCGGCGGCAACCACCACGGCCGGCTATCTCGGCGGCACCGCGGTATTCCGCACGGATCTCTACAACGCACGCGGTACTTTGCTGACGTTGCGCGAAAGCATCGCGCTCAACCAGCGACTCGGCGTGAAGCACACGCCCGAGCTCAAGGCCGGCAACCCGTCGCGCGTGAACCCGGTGTTTGGCAGCCAGGGCGCCTATGCGCAGGCGATGATTAATGAATTCAAACGCGCGCGCGTGAAGCCACGCGATGTGTACCCGCAGTCGTTCAATCTCGCGGATGTCATCCACTGGATCACGCACGAACCCGCATTTGGGCGACAGGCCGTGTATCTCGATGACGTCGATCCCGGTGCCGGCATTCCGCGCCTCACGCTCGCCGAGCTGCAGGACGCCCGCCGCCAGGGCGTGCGCATCTTCGCGCCGCCCATCCCGGCGCTGCTGGCGGTCGACAGCAACGATGAGTCGTGCCGTCGCAGTACGCGAATGACATCAAGGCGGCGGGCCTCGAGATCATCACCTGGAGTTTCGAACGTGCCGACCTGCGGCGCGGCGCGGCCAACGCCGGCTTCTACTACGCGTTCGATCCGCAGGGCCGGGCCATCAAGAAGGACAGCGACATGTACCTGGCGCTCGACGTGCTGGCGCAGGACGTCGGCGTCCTGGGAATCTTCTCCGATTGGCCGGCCACGGTGAGTTACTACGCCAGCTGCCTGGGACTCGATTGAGCTCGTCAGCCGCCTTCGAGCTCAGGGAGGAAGGAAGTATCCATGTGGTAGCGCTTCGGGTTGTTCGGGTCGATCAGCACGGTGACCTGCTTGCGCGTGACGTATTTCGTGGGGTCGAACCACAGGTTCTCGCTGTGAAAAACGCGCAGCTTGTTGGTCGCCGGATCCAGCCACTGGGAAGTGACGCGCCAGGGATGTTTGCCGTTGATCTCGATGCCGGTGTTGCGGTCGACACCCTGCACCTCGGTTTCGATCGAGTTGCCGTAGGCCATGAGGTAATGCTTCTTCTTTTCTCCGGCCTTGGTTCCTAACAGAATCCCGGCGCCGATACCGGCGAAGACCAAGCCCATTCCTCCGAGAATCGCGGTGCCCAGCCACAGGGAGGCGAAGCCTTTGATACGAGCCTCGTGGGGATCGTCGGGCAGATAGAGCACCTCGACGCTCTCACCGACGTCATAGGGTGCGGGCTTGCTGCTGAACGAGGCCGCGAAAGTGATGTCGCGGCCAGTGCGCGGCGGTGAACCGCACTACCGGCTTCCAGGTGCTGGAGCCGTCGTCCTTGTCGCGCACCTCGAGCAATTCCACCACCGTGCCCGTGGTCTGCTGTGCGTGCGCCAGGAAACTGCGCGTCTTGTTCCACAGCAGCAAGGCAATGATGAAAAAGAGAGCACCGATAGCGAGAAACGCAATGGCAAACTTTCGGAACTTTTTCATTGTTATTGCTCCGCGCCGGACCTGAGTAAACTTCCGCCCTGCCATGAAGATACTCGTCACCGGAAGCGCCGGCCACCTCGGCGAAGCCCTGATGCGCACCTTGCGCGCCAGGAAGATCGATGCCGTCGGCCTGGATGTATTGCCCTCGGAATTCACGGACATCAACGGTTCGATCGTCGACCGGGCGACCGTGGACGCGAGCATGCGGGGTGTGACGGCGGTGCTGCACGCGGCCACGTTGCACAAGCCGCACGTGGCCAGCCACAGCCGCCAGGCCTTCGTCGACGTCAATGTCACCGGTACGCTGAATCTGCTGGAGGCGGCGGTCGCGCACGGCGTGCGCTGCTTCATCTACACCAGCACCACCAGCAGTTTCGGCGACGCGCTGACGCCTCCGGCGGGCGCGCCAGCGGCCTGGATCACGGAAGACGTGGCGCCGATCCCGAAGAACATCTATGGCGTGACCAAGGTGGCGGCCGAGGATCTTTGCCGGCTGTTTCACCGCAATCAACGCCTGCCCTGCCTGGTGTTGCGCACCTCGCGCTTCTTTCCCGAGCAGGACGACGTGCCGGAGAAACGCGCGGCCTTCGACGGCGACAACCTCAAGGTCAGCGAGCTGCTGTATCGGCGGGTGGACGTCGAGGACGTGGTCACCGCGCACCTGTGCGCGCTCGACAAGGCGGGCGAACTCGGATTCGGGCGCTTCATCATCAGCGCGACCACGCCATTCACGCGTGCCGACGCAGCCGGGCTCGGGCGCGACGCGCCCCGGGTGCTCGAACGGACGATCCCGGAATTTCCGGCTATCTACTCGGCGCGCGGCTGGAAGATGCTGCCCACGCTGGACCGCGTGTACGACAACGAGCGCGCACGGCTCTCACTGGGCTGGCAACCGCAGTACGATTTCCGCCGCGCGCTGACCGCCATCGCGCGCGGCGCCGACTGGCGCAGCCCGCTGGCGCGCGAGATCGGCGCCAAGGGCTATCATCGTTGACCGCGCGGCTCAGGCTGCCGAGGCCTAATATCGCTCCATGCACAAGATCGCGATTGCCACTACGCCGGCGGAAATCGAAGCCTGTTTCCCCGTCATGACTCAACTGCGGCCGAAGATTCCGCACGAGGCATTTGTCAGTCGAGTCCAGGAGCTGGCCGCCGCCACCGGTCTGACCCTCGCCTACCTGGATGACGGCGGCGTCAAGGCGGTCGCGGGCTATCGAATCTCCGACTGGCTGGCCGGCGGCCGCTACCTCGAAATCGAAGACCTCGTGACCGCCGACGGTGCCCGTTCGAGGGGGTACGGCGGAATTCTGTTCGATTGGGTCGTGGATCTCGCCAAACGCGACGGCTGCCTGCAGGTGCGGCTGGTGTCGCACGTCCGCCGCGTCGACGCGCACCGCTTCTACGAGCGCAAGGGAATGACGCGGGAGGCATACTATTTTTCGATGAACACCGGCGCCGCAGATTAGATCTACTGAACCGATGTTCGGGAAATGTCGCCGGGTTGCACCGCACGCCGGTGCAGAATTCACAGCATGGGAACGCTGCTCGACAACATCATGTGGAATTGCATGTCCGGCCCGCACGCGCACTTCGCGACCGGCGCCGGCGACGTGCGCCGCTATGCGCCGGGTTTTTCGCCCATCGTCGGCTGCAGAGACCCCGTGCGGCCGGATTTCGAGACGCTGGCGCGCTACTGCGGACCCGGGGAGAGTTTCTACATCGACATCTGGTCCGGCACGGCGCCGGCAGGCTGGCAGATCGCCCGGGAAGCGCACATGTTCAAGATGGTGTGGGACGCTCCCGCACCGCGCGACGACGCGGCGCCCGACGCGATTCCATTGAGACCCGAGCACGCCTCGCAGGCCGTCGAGCTGGCCACCCTCACGAATCCCGGACCCTTCGGCATCCGCACTCCCGAGCTCGGCGAGTACTACGGCTACTTCGACGGCGGGCGGCTGATCGCCATGGCGGGCGAACGCATGTGCGCCGGCGACCTGCATGAAGTCAGCGGCATCTGCACCCACCCGGAATTCCAGGGTCGCGGCCTGGCGAAGAAACTCACGCTCAAGCTGGTGCACAGGCAGATGCGGCGTGGCAAGACGCCTTTCCTGCACGTCATGAGCCACAATGAGCCGGCACGCGCGCTGTACGCCAAGATGGGCTTTCGCGATTACCTGGAGACTGTAGTTAGAGTCGTCACGAGGGACTGACATGCAGGACGATCGACCCTTCGAAGGCGGATGCCTGTGCGGCGCGGTCCGTTACCGCGCCACCGCCGTGCCGGTGCGCGGCGTCATGTGTCACTGCCCCATGTGCCGCCGTCACTCGGGCGCGCCCGCACTGTCGTTCGTGCATTTCCCGGCACAGGCGTTCACCTGGCTGCGCGGCGCGCCGAAGCTGTATCGGTCCTCGGAATTCGCGCAACGCGGCTTCTGCGCGGATTGCGGCAGCACCCTGTCCATGCACGAGGAAGTGCTGGCCGATCGCATGCTCATCGCGGTGGGCAGCCTGGATGAGCCCGGGCGCGTGCACATCGACGATCACGTCTGGACCAAGGACCAGATCCCGTGGTTCAGGATCGATGACGGGTTGCCAAGGTTTTCCACTAACAGTTCTCGCGTGCCCACCAAGGCGGTTTGAAAAACGCCCGGTCGAAGTTCATGCTCGGACCCATCGGCAGGGGCAGAACATGATCGACCACACCGGGCTCCAGGTCAGTGACTTCCAGAAGAGCAAGGCCTTCTATCTGAAGGCGCTCGCACCACTGGGCTATGAACTCCTCAAGGAATTGCCGACCAGCATCGCTCCGCAAGGCGTCGCCGGCCTCGGAGTGCCCCCGTTCCCGGATTTCTGGTTGACGGGTGGCCAGCCAAATCTGCCCTCACGGCACGTCGCATTTCGCGCCGCCAGCCGCGCGCAGGTCGACGCCTTTTACCAGGCGGCGATGGCGGCCGGCGGCCGTGACAATGGCCCGCCAGGGATACGGGCGCACTACCATCCCAACTACTACGGCGCCTTCGTGCTCGACCCCGACGGATACAACATCGAAGCCGTGTGCCACGGCCCGCCAGGTTAGCCCCGGATGATTCCGCTGGTTCCACTCGGCAAGAAGGGATCCACCGGCATCCCCATCTTCACCATCTTCATCTGCGTGATGTGCATCATCGTGCAGGTGTTTGCGAACACCGGGGCCGATCGGCTGGCGCTGGCCTTCTATCCCGGTGAGCTCGACCCGCTCAAGATGTTCACCTCGGTGTTCACGCACGGCAGCGTCTGGCACCTGGCCGGCAACCTGTTCTTCTTCTACAGCTTTGCGCGCACCATCGAAACGCAGCTCACGGCCGCTGGCTATCTGCTGGCTTTCGTGGTCTTCGTGCTGGTCACGAGCATGGCGTTCGCGCTTTCGGCCACTTCGCCCATCCCCACCGTCGGCCTGTCCGGCGTGGTGTGGGGCTACATGGGAATGTTCCTGTTCCGCTACCCCAAGGACGACATCACCTGCTGGTTCATCAAGACCGCCGAAGTGCCTGCCTTTCTGTTCATCCTCGCGTTCCTGGCCTTCGACATCGCGGCATTCCGGCATGGCGACAATGTGCACGTGAACTACGCGGCGCATTTTTCGGGGTTCATCGCCGGCGCGTTGTACAAGCTCGCGTTCTGGAAGATATTCACCACCGAGAATCCGCCCGAGCCGAAGAAGCGGCCCGTATTGGGGCCATCGCGCCCGCCCGCGCGGCTGCCGCGCAGGTAGCGAGGGAACCAAAAGCGCGCAACTCCGGCCAGACATTGCTGAGGGAGGTGTGGCATGAAAGCGGGAATCACGGGACTGGCAGCCGCGTCGGTGCTGATTCTGGGTTGCACCACGCAACGCGCGGAACCGCCGGCCGGGCAGTCTTCACTCCTGCGTGGCGCCGTCACGCAATCGAGTCCAGCACGCTTCCAGCAGCCGCCCGAGGGCTCAGGCTTCAAGGCGTGCCAGCTCGGCACCAGCTGCCTGACACTGGACCCACGTCCGTTCGAGCTCTGCCTGCTGGATTCGAAACATTGCGCCGACAAGGTCACCGAGCCGCTGCTGGTCGTGGATGAATTTCCCGTAACCCCGGCGGAGCAACACTGATCGCTAGAACTTGACCATCACGTGCCGCACGGCCGTGTAATCCTCGAGCGCGTAGCTAGACAGGTCCTTGCCGTAACCGGAGCGCTTCATGCCGCCATGCGGCATCTCGCTGACCAGCATGAAGTGCGTGTTCACCCAGGTGCAGCCGTACTGAAGTTTCGCGGCGACTTTCATGGCCTTGCAAACATCCTTGCTCCACACCGACGAGGCCAGGCCGTAGTCCGAATCGTTGGCCCACTCGATGGCCTGCTCGGCATCCTTGAAGCGCGTGACGCTGACCACCGGCCCGAACACTTCTTTCTGCACGATCTCGTCGGCTCTGCTTCGCACCGGCAATCACCGTGGGTTCGTAGAAGAAGCCGCCACCGCCGCGCACCTTGCCGCCGGCGGTGATTTCGATGTGCCGCTTTTCCTGCGCGCGCTGCACGAACCCGGCCACGCGTGAGCGCTGTTTGCCCGTGATCAGCGGCCCCATCTCCACGCCCTCTTCCTCCTGCGCGCCCATCTTGATGCTGCTGGCCGCCGCCGACAGATCCGCCACCAGCTTGTCGTGGATCCTGGGCCCGGCGTAGATGCGGCAGGCGGCGGTGCAATCCTGCCCGGCGTTGTAGAAACCGAAGGTGCGCACGCCGCTGACCACCGACTGCAGGTCCGCGTCGTCGAACACGATGACCGGCGCCTTGCCGCCCAGCTCGAGATGCGTGCGCTTGGTGCCGTTCACCGCGGCCGCCAGCACCTTCTCGCCGCTGGCGATCGAGCCGGTGAGCGAGATCATCGCGACCTCCGGCTGCGCCACCAGCGGCGCGCCCACGGTGTTGCCGCGGCCGCAGATGATGTTCACGACGCCGGGCGGAAACAGCTCCGCGCAATCGTCGCGAGTTTGAGCGCGGTGAGCGGCGTCTGTTCCGAGGGCTTGAGCACCGCCGTGTTGCCGGCCGCGAGCGCCGGGCCCAGCTTCCACGCCGCCATCATCAGTGGATAGTTCCAGGGCGCGATCGACGCCACCACGCCGATGGGATCGCGGCGGATCATGCTGGTGAAGCCTGGCAGGTATTCGCCGGCCACCGAACCATGTCATGACGCGACACGCGCCGGCGAAAAAGCGGAACACATCGGCGATGGCGGGGATTTCGTCGTTGAGCGCCGCCGCCAGCGGCTTGCCGGTAGTTCTGCGATTCCAGTGCGCGCGAACTCCGGGCCCTCGGCCTCGATACGATCGGCGAGTTTCAGCAGCAGCGTGGCGCGATCCTTCGGTACCGTGGCGGCCCAGCCGGGAAATGCCTTCGACGCCGCCTTGACCGCCGCCGTGATCTGTTCCTCGGAGGCCTCGTTCACCTGCGCGATGACCTTGCCGGTGGCGGGGTTGAGCACGCCCTGCTCTTCTCCCTTGCCTTTGACCAGCTTGCCGTTAACGAGCAGTTTCGTGTTCATCGTCGGGCCTCGTGAGGTAGTAAGCGAGCACGATCGGCATCAGCGTCACGGCGATCACGATCACCGCCACGACATTGGTGACGGGCCGGTCGCGCGGCCGGAACAGCTCGTTGAAAAACCAGATGGGCAGCGTACGCTCTTTTCCGGCGGTGAAAATGGTGACGATGATCTCGTCGAAGGACAGCGCGAATGCCAGCATGCCGCCGGCGAGGAACGCGGTGGCCACCTGCGGCAGCAACACGTAACGCAGAGTTTGCGAGCCGTCGGCGCCCAGGTCCATCGACGCTTCCACCCAGTTGGACGGCAGGCGCCGCAGGCGCGCGACGACGTTGTTGTAGACGATGACCAGGCAGAAAGTCGCGTGACCCGCAACGATGGTGAAAAAAGATGGCTCGATGCGCCCGAGTTTCATGGCCGCCAGCAACGCGATGCCGGTGATGATGCCGGGCAACGCGATCGGCAGCACGAACAGCACCGTCAGCGCGTCCTTGCCGCGGAAGGTGCTGCGCGCCAGCGCGAAGGCCGCGAAAGTGCCGAGCACCATCGCGAGCACGGTGGCGCAGGCGGCCACGCCCAGCGACAAGGTCAACGACTGCCAGATGTCCGAACGCGCGAACGCGACTTCGAACCAGCGCAACGTGAGCCCGGGTGGCGGGAACGTGTAGCTGCGATCCTCGGTGGTGAAGGCATAGAGGATGATGATCAGCACCGGAATGTGCATGAACGCCAGGCCGGCGAATGCGCCGATGCGCATGAGCCATGACGGGCGATCGAATCTGTTGGTTCTGCTAGAGCGCATCGAACGCCCCGAAGCGCTTGGCGATGGATAGATAGATGAAGATGAGCAGGATGGGCACCACGGAGAACGCCGCCGCCAGCGGTATGTTGCCCGCCGTGCCCTGCTGCACGTACACCATCATGCCGATGAAATAACCGGGCGCGCCCACCACGCTGGGAATGATGTAGTCGCCCAGCGTGAGCGAGAACGTGAACACCGAGCCCGCGGCGATGCCCGGCACGGCCAGCGGCAGCACCACGTTGCGAAAGGTCTGCGACGGCCGTCGCGCCCAGGTCGGCGGAGGCCTGCAGCAGCGAGCCCGGCACTCGCTCCAGCGCAGCCGCCATGGGCAGGATCATGAACGGCAGCCACATGTAGACGAACACCAGGAACATGCCGATGTACGAGGACGACAGCGAAGGACCTCCGACGCCGGGCGTCGCCAGCAACGGCCTCCAACAACCCGGTGAGCCCGAGCTTGCCGAAGAACCAGGCGATGATGCCCTCCTTCGCGAGCAGCAGCCGCCAGGCATAGACCTTGACCAGGTAGCTGGTCCACATCGGCAGCATCACGCCGACGTAGAACAACGCCTTGATGCGGCCGCTCGCGTAGCGCGCCATGTAGGTTGCGATGGGGAGTGCGATGACGGCGCAGGCAATCGTGACCGTGATGGCCATGGTCAGCGTGCGCAGCACGATGTCGACATTGGCCGGCTGCGTCACCAGTTGTTCATAGGTCGCGAGCGTGGGCTCGCGCACGATTTGCGCGGTGAAGTCGTCGATTGCGTAAAAAGATTGAGCCAGTAGCGCGAACAGCGAGCCCAGGTAGACGGTGCCGAACCATAGCAGCGGCGGCACCAGCAACAGCGCCAGGTACCAGTACGGGCGCCGCCAGAAAAACGTCGACGCCGCGCGCAAGGTCAAGCGCCCGATGCGGATGACAAGGGCACGGCCGCTTCACGCGGCCAGCTGAGATTGACGCGCGTTCCCACGCCCAGGCCGCTCATCGAGCGGGTTTCCGGTAACAACGCGCTCCAGATCTCGCCGGCATCGAGCTTCACCTGCCAGCGGCTGGCGGCGCCATGGAACTGCACCGCGACCACCGCGCCGGGCGCAACCACGCTGTCCGGCGGAAGCGCCGCGGATTCCGCGTGGACGTCGATGTTCTCGGCACGGATCGCGAAGGCGGCGGCGAAGCCCAACTTCTGCGCCAGCGAGGTGTCGGCGACATTGGCGCTGCCGACGAAGCGCGCCACGAACGGCGTGGCCGGCCGTAAATACAGCTCGCGCGGCGCGGCCAGCTGCTCGATGCGCCCCTTGTTGAATACCGCGACTCGATCGGCCATGGACAGGGCCTCGCCCTGGTCGTGAGTCACGTAGACGAAGGTGATGCCGAGCTTCTCCTGCAGGCTCTTGAGCTCGATCTGCATTTCCTCGCGCAGCTTCAGGTCGAGCGCGCCCAGCGGCTCGTCGAGCAGCAACACCCTGGGGCGGTTGATGAGTGCGCGCGCGAGTGCGACCCGCTGGCGCTGGCCACCGGACAGCTGCGCCGGCCGCCGCCCGCCCTGCGCGCCCAGCTGCACCAGCTCGAGCATTTCGCGCGCGCGCTGTTCGCGCTCCGATTTCGCGACGCCGCGCACGCGCGGGCCGTACGCGACGTTTTCCAGCACCGTCATGTGCGGGAACAGCGCGTAGTCCTGGAACACGGTGTTGACGTTGCGCTCATACGGCGGCATCGACGAAACGTCCGCGCCGTCGAGCAGCACCTCGCCGCTGTCCGGCGTGTCGAATCCCGCCACCAGCCGCAGGCAGGTGGTCTTGCCCGAGCCCGAAGGGCCCAGCATGGCGAAGAACTCGCCGGGTTCGACCGCGAACGACAGCCCGTCCACGGCGCGCACCTCGCCGTAGATGCGCGATACGCCGCGGAATTCGATCGCCGCCGTCATGGCAGCGCGCGCGTTACTGACCGCCGATCACGGCGACGTAATCCGCCACCCAGCGGTTGTACGGCACGCAGCCTTCCACATGCGACGCGCACTTGGCCTCGGGCGTGCGCCAGAACTTGATCTTGTCGAAGTTCTCGATGCCGTTGTTCTTGCAACCTTCGGCGCCTAACAACTCGTTGCCTTCGCAGGCCTTGGGAACCACGGGATTGGAGCCGAACCAGGCGGCCACGTCACCCTGCACCTTGGGCGAAATCGACCACTCCATCCATTTGTAGGCGCAGTTCGGATGCCTGGCGCCCGCCGCCAGCATGGTGGTATCGGCCCAGCCGGTCGCGCCTTCGGCCGGAACCGTGGTCGCCACCGGTGCCTTGTTGGCTACCAGAGTGTTCGCCTGGAAGGGCCAGGATCCCGAGGCGACGATGCCTTCGTTCTGGAAGTCCTGCACCTGCACGTTGGCGTCGTGCCAGTAGCGTTGGATCAACGGACGCTGGCCGCGCAGCAGTTTCAGCACTTCGGCGTACTGCGGCTCGTTGAGCTCGTACGGGTCCTTGATGCTCAGCTCCGGCTTCTTCGACGCGAGATAGACCGCGGCATCGGCGATGTAGATAGGTCCGTCGTAGGCCTGCACGCGGCCCTTGTTCGATTTGCCGTCCGGCAATTTCTGTTCCTCGAACACCACCGACCAGGACGTGGGAGGCTGCTTGAACGTCCTGGTGTTGTAGAGCAGCACGTTCGGCCCCCACTGGTAGGGGACGCCCCAATGTTTGCCGTCGACATAATGCCAGCCGGCTTCCTGCAGTCGCGGATCGATGGTCGAGTAACTCGGGATCCGATCCAGCCCGATGGGCTGCACGGTGCCACCGCGGATCAGGCGCAGCGACGCATCACCGGAGGCAGTCACGAGATCGTAGGGTGCATTGCCTGCGGGCGGCCAGGAAGCATCGCCCGGCGGACTCGGCGCCGGTGCGCCGCTCGACATCAGCGTCACCATCTCGTCCGATGTGGCCGCCACCTTCACGTTGACCTTGCAGCCCGTGTCGGCCTCGAACTGCGTGACCCAGTCGTAGGCCTTGTCGGATTCGCCGCGCTCGATGTAGCCGGGCCACGCGACGATGTCGAGCTGGCCTTCGAGCGTGGTCGAGGCCATGGCAGCGGCCTCTTTCGGAGCTTCGTCTTCTTTCCTGGAGCAGGCGGCAAGCGTCAATGCGGCGCTGCAAGCGAGGACGACCAAACTATTCCCGGACGATCTCTTGCCGGATGCGACAGACATGGCATGCCCCTTTTTTCTATGCGACGGCCCGGTGGTGGGCCACCGCTTTGCGGAGCATTCTATGCCTAGTTCGTCGTTTTCTGCGCCTCCGCCGCGCGCTCGGCGCGGCGCTTGGTCATGGCCGCTTCGCGCCCCGCCATGCCCGGATCATCCTTGGGATCCGGGATCACCTCGAGCGCCATATTGAGGCGCTCCTGCATGGGGCCGCTGAACTCGGCATAGGGAATCACATACAGCTGGTTGTCCTGCACCGCACGCACGACGATCTCGCCCAGGTCCACCGGGTCGTAGCCCGGTGAAATGACTTCCTTGAGACTCTTCATCACGGTCGGATCGGCGCCGTAATAGCCGGTGTTCGACAGGTGCTTGGGACGCGTGAGCACGGCTTCGTGGATATTGGTGTTCACCGCACCAGGACAGAGCACCGAGACGCCGATGTTCTGCGGCGCCAGGTCCAGTTGCAGGCATTCGGCCAATCCACGTACCGCGAATTTGGTGGTGCAGTAGATAGCGCAACCCGGCAACGGCAGGAAGCCCGCCATCGAAGCGGTGATCACGATGTGCGATCCGAGGCCGTGCTTCAGCATGCGCGGCACGAAGGTCTGGATGCCGTTGATGACGCCGCCCAGGTTCACCGACATCTGCCAGTCCCAGTCGTCGTAGGTCGCCTGCTGCACGGGACCGAACTGGCTGACGCCCGCGGTGTTACACAGCAGCTGCACGGCACCAAAAACCTTTTCGGCCTCGTCGGCCGCGGCCGCATACGCCTTGCGATCCGTGATGTCGAGCTGGATGCCGTGCGCCGGCAGTTTGTTCTCGCGAAAGATACGCCAGCGCCTCGTCGAGATGATCGCGGCGGATGTCGGCGATCACGACTTTCACGCCATGCGCGGCGAAGGCCTTGGCCTGTCCCAGCGCGACGCCGCTGCCGCCACCGGTGATGAATGCGACTTTACCCGCGAGATCTCTCATGTGCGCCTCCTCGTCGCAGCAGGATGCTGCGGGCCGCAACGGCGTGTTCAACCCACAGTGAACGGGGTTTCAGCGCTGCATGTTTCAAACCATGGCGCGCGCCAGGAATTTCATCGCGGCCGGATTCAGGCAGGTGGCCGCGGCCACGCGCATCCAGGTGCTGGGCAGCTGCGTGGGCGAAAAGAGGCTGCCCGGCGCCAGCAACACACCCTCGCGGCTGCCCGCGGTGGCCAGCTCGTTGGTATCGCGGCCGAAGTCCGCCCACAGATACATGCCGCCCGCCGGTGGACCCGCAATCTTTGCGCCCATGCGCGTGAGTGCCTCCGCGGTGCGCGCGCGGCACTCATCGAGACGGGCGCGCACGCGCTCGAGCATGCGCTCGTAGGTCCTCTCGACGATGATGCGCGCGACCACGCGCTCTCCGAGCTCCGCGGACGCGAGCCCGGTCAGCGCCTTGATATCGCGCAACTCGCGAATCAGCGCCGGATGCGCGGCCATGAATCCCACGCGCAGGTTTGCGGCCAGGGTCTTCGAGAAGCCACCGACATAGACCACGCGTCGCGTGTCGTCCATGCTCGCGAGGCGCGGTGCGTGGCGCCCCTGCAGATCACCGTAGATGTCGTCCTCGACGATCATGAAATTGTGGCGGGTCGCGAGCTCGAGCACGCGCGCGGCATTCGCGGCGCTCATGCACGAGCCAGTGGGGTTGTGAGCCACCGAGTTGAGGATGAAGAGCTTGGGCTTGTCGCGCGCCAGCAGGCTCTCGAGCGCGGCGATGTCGGGGCCATCGGGAGTGCGCGGCACGCCGACGATGCGTGCGCCGAAGGCCGCGAAGCGCGCGAACATCACGAACCACGCCGGATCCTCGACGAACACCACGTCGCCGGGCACGAGGAAACGGCGCGCGACCAGGTCGATTGCCTCGGTGGCGCCGGCGGTGGTGACGATCTGGTCGGCCGGCGCGTCGATGCCGATATGCGCGAGCCGCGTGGCCAGCGACTCACGCAAGGGTAGATAGCCCTCGACCGCTCCGTACTTGAGCAGCCACGAACCGCGGCTGCGGCCCACGCCGCGCACGGCGGCGGCCACCAGCTCGTGATCCAGCCAGTCCTCCGGCAACAGGCCGGCCCCCGGCTGCTCGCTGCCCGGCGACTGCCGGCGCTGCGCGCGCAGCAGCCAGCTGACATCGAGCGCGGAGGACGGCATGGGGTGCGCGGTGGCACGCCGCTGCACCAGCTTGCTGGATCTCGGGCGCACATAAAAACCCGAGCCGCGGCGCGATTCGATCAGGCCGGCGGCTATCAGCCGGTCGTAGGCTTCCACCACGGTGGAGCGGCTGACGCGCGACTCATTCGCGCAATTGCGGATGGAGGGCAGGCGCGTGCCGGGACGCAGCGCATGCGTCTCGATGCGCTGCGCGAGGCGCGCCGCGAGCTGTGCGGGAAGGCGGTGATCCTGCTTGGGTTCGAGCGACATATATAAGAGCGGGCCAGTGCGGGTGGTTTGGGCAATCAACTGTACTGTAACTGTACTGGACGTTGTTCTATATTTCACCGGCCATGAATGCTCATCCCGCCATGACGGTGGCGCCCGCAGCGATGCTGCCGGCGCGCGATCAAATAGAGTCCGCCGCGAGCTTGCTCGCGTCGCTGGTGCCGCCCACCCCGCAATACCTGTGGCCGCAGGTCGCGGCCGCATTCGGCACGGAAGTCTGGCTCAAGCACGAAAATCACACGCCCATCGGGGCGTTCAAGGCGCGCAGCGCCGCGACCTATTTCAACGAGCTCATGGAGCGCGAACCCGCCTGCCCCGGGGTCATCACAGCCACCCGTGGAAATCATGGGCAGGCCGTCGGACTGGCCGCACGGCGCTTCAAACTACCCGCGACCATCTACGTGCCGCATGGCAACGGCATGGAGAAGAATGCCGCGATGCGCGCGCTGGGCGTGACCCTGGTCGAGCACGGCCAGGACTTCCAGGAAGCGCGCGAGGAAGCCGCGCGCATCGGCGTGCAGCGCGGACTGCACATGGTCCCGGCCTTTCACCCCGACCTGGTGCTGGGCGCCAGCACCTACTGGTCGGAGCTGTTCCGCGCGGTTCCGGATCTCGACCTGGTTTACGTGCCCATCGGGCAGGGGTCAGGCGTGTGCGCGGCCGCCGCCGCCCGCAATGTCTATTCCCCGCGCACGAAAATCGTCGGCGTGGTCTCCGCGCATGCGCCCTGCTTCTCGAAGTCCTTTGCCGCGCGGCGCGTGGTCGAAGCACCGGTCGAAACGCTGCTGGGCGATGGCATGGCCTGCCGCAAACCCGACGAGGAAGCCCTGGCCATCATGCTCGCCAACGTCAGCCGCGTCGTCGAAGTCACGGATGCCGAGCTGGCCGCGGCGATGCGCAACTTGTTTGCCTTCACGCACAACGTCGCCGAAGGCGCCGGCGCCGCGGCATTCGCGGCGGCCTGGCGCGAGCGCGAAAGTCTCGCCGGGCAGCGCGTGGCGCTGGCGCTCACCGGTGGCAACGTGGACTCCGCGCTGTTCGCCGCCGTGCTGGCCGGGCGTCACTAGTTCGACATGAAGATCGACAACCTGCCTTTCGGCACCGTCGACTGGAGCCAGGTGGAAGTCACCACGCACGCGGGCGCCACCGGCGAGGCGCGCTGGCGCGAGCGGCGGTTCGGCGAGGTGCGCATGCGCATGCTCGAGTACTCGCCGGGTTACGTGGCCGATCATTGGTGCACCAAGGGACACTTCCTGTTGTGCCTGGAAGGCGAGCTCGAGACGCAGCTGGCCGACGGACGAAGCTTCAGGCTCACGCCGGGCATGAGTTACCAGGTCGCCGATGGCGCCGAGCCGCATCGGTCGACGACGCGCAATGGAGCCCGGCTCTATGTCATCGACTGACGCGGCCGCAAACGGCTACGAGATCGCCACCGACCCGGCACGCCTCGATATCGCTGCGATACATGCCTACCTGACGCGCTCGTACTGGTCGCCCGGGATTCCGTTTGCCGTCGTCGAGCGCGCGGTGCGCAACTCGCTGTGTTTTGGACTGTATGAAAAAGCCAGCGGCGCGCAGGTCGGGCTCAGCCGCGTGGTCACGGACCATGCGACCTTCGCCTACCTCTGCGATGTGTACGTGCTCGAGGAGCATCGCGGCAGGGGACTCGGAAAGTTCATGATGCGCGCGGTGATGGCTCACCCCGCGCTCAGTGGCGCACGCCGCGCCATGCTAGGTACGCGCGATGCGCACGGACTCTATGCCCAATACGGTTTCCGGGCGCCGCCCGACGACGGCGTGCTCATGCAGCTCCTGCGGCCGGACATGTATCGGAGCGCCGCTTCGGTCTGAACTCGTGCGCCGTATACTGCGGCGCATGAATGTCCTCATACGTGCGAACTGCCTCGCTTTCGGCGCCGGCGCTCTGTTGACCCTCGTCTCCTGCGGCAGCGTGCCGACGCGCGAGAAGCCTCTGTCCCAGGTCGTGCCCCTCACGGCTCCCGTGTTAGCGCCGGGCGTGGAAGGGAACTCCGACAAACTCTTCGTGGTTCTCACGTTCTCCGGCGGCGGTAAACGCGCGGCGGCATTCTCGTACGGGGTCCTCGAGGCGCTGCGCGACATCCAGGTCACCACGCCCGACGGCGAGCGTCGCGCGCTGCTCGATGAAATCGACCTCATCTCGGCGGTCTCGGGCGGTGCTTTCACCGCGGCCTATTACGCGTTGCACGGGCAAGAGACATTCGAGAGTTACGCGCCCCGCTTCCTCAACCACGACACCGAAAAGGACCTCTGGCACAAGGTACTGACGCCGGTGAACTGGAGCCGGCTGGCCAAGCCGCTGGTGAGCCGCAGCGATCTCGAAGTCGAATACTTCGACGAGCAGCTGTTCCGCGGCGCGAGCGTGTACGACCTGATGACGCGTTCGCCGCGCGTCATCATCACTTCCACGGACCTGGTGCGCGCCAAGCCGTTTTCCTTCACGCGCGAGCAACTGAACGGCGTGTGCGTGGATGCCAGGACCGTGCCGGTGGCGCGCGCGGTCTTCTCCTCGGCGGCCACGCCCATCTACTTCGCGCCGCTGGTCATGCAGACCTTCGCGGGGCGCTGCGGTTACCAGGCGCCCGACATCGCAAGCTTGCCGCTCGAGAACATCAACGACGTCTATCGCCGCGAACGCGCCGAACGGCTGCTGTCGTACCTGGACAGCGCCGATTATCCATACCTGCACCTGGCCGACGGCGCATTCGCCGACAATCTCGGTGCGCGCGCCATCCTCGACGAGGTGGCGCTCGGCGATTCGGTCACCGATGCACTGCGCCGCAACGGATATTCGCGCGCACGGCGCATGTTGTTCATCATTGTCGACGCGCGCACCGGCTTCGACCGGCGTTATGCGCAGGTGCCCGAGCCGCTGGGCATCAAGAAGGTCATGGACGCGGTGGTGAGCGCGACCTTCAATCGTTACAGTTTCGAGACCATGAACCTGATGCGGGCGCGCGTGCAGCGCTGGGAGACCGAAGTGCGCCAGACACGCTGCAAGACCACGCTCGCGATTCCCGATTGCGACAAGTTCGACATCGATCTCGTGGAGCTGTCGTTCGACCGGATCAAGGACTCCGCGGAGCATGAATACCTGGATCGCGTTCCCACGGCGTTCACGCTGTCGCAGGAGGAAATCATCCGGCTGCGCCGCGCCGCACACCTGCTGGTGGAGGAATCGCCCGAGATGCGCAACTTCCTGGAGCAGTCCGCCCGCAGCGCCAACCCAGCGCCGTAAGGCGCCGCCGACACCCCCATAAGTGGTTTTCCCGATGTTTTGCGCGAATGCCTGCGCCACCCTCGCGCCATGCAACCCATCCGCAGAATCCTGGTTGCGGTCAAGAACCCTGCGGCGCGTTCCCTGCCCGCGGTCAACAAGGCTGCGCAGATCGCCAAGGGCCTCGGCGCGCAGCTGACACTGTTTCACGATATTGCGACGCCGCTGTACGCGGAGGCACTGCAGGGCCGCGAGGTGGATCTCAGATCCTGGCAACGCGAGGTGCAGACGGCGCGCCGCGAGCAGCTGGAAAAGCTCGCCGCGCGCGTGCGCAAGCACGGCATCGACGTCGATGTGGCGGCCGACTGGGACTTCCCGCCCTACGAGGCCATCATTCGCAAGGCGCAGCGCATCTCGGCCGATCTCCTGGTGGTCGAAAATCATCACGGCAGCGGCAAACACCCGGCGCGCTGGCTGCTGGCCTACACGGACTGGGAGCTGCTGCGCCTGTGCCCGATTCCCGTACTGCTGGTCAAGAACCGCCGCCTGTATCACCGGCCGCGGGTGCTCGCGGCCATCGATCCATCACATGTGCACGCCAAGCCCTCCAACCTGGACCGGCAGATTCTGCGTGCCGGAGCGCAGCTGGTGCACGCGCTGCATGGCGAGTTGCACGCGTTGCATGCGTTGCTGCCGGCGCTGCCGGTGGTGCCTGCCATGCCGGACGGCCCGTTGGTGGACATCGGCGCCGAGCGCGAGCAGATCGAGAAGGTCGCGCGGCGCAATCTCGCGCGCGCCGTCGATGGCTTCGACGTGAAACACAGCCATTGCCATCTCGTGGAAGGGCGCCCTAACGAGGTGATCCCGCGCACCGCCCGCCGCGAGCGCTGCTCCATTGTCGCGATGGGCGTGGTTTCGCGTTCCGGGCTCAAGCGGTTTTTCATCGGCAACACCGCGGAGTTCGTCATGGACGCCGTAACCGCGGACATCCTGGTGGTGAAACCGGCCGATTTCGACTCCCGCGTGCCGCGCGTGGGCCGTGGAGTACAAATACTCTCCATGCCCATCCTCGCGGGTTGAGGAGATGAGAAAAACTGAGGCTGCCCTCAATAGCTCTACGCGTACTGGACATATTGCGCGGGAATAATGGTCATCCAGCAGCCATCCAAACCCCGAGGGACGTAAACGATGCCACGACCCAAGAACCCCGAAACCCCTGCACCGGCCAAGCGCAGCCCGCGCAAGCGCGCTGCCGTCACGGCCGAGCCCGCCTATCCCAAATTCGTGGATCCGACGCAGCGCGCGGCGCTGATCGCCCGGGCGGCCTATTTCCGCGCCCAGAGCCGTGGTTTCGTACCCGGTCATGAGCAGGCCGACTGGCTGGCAGCCGAAGCCGAAGTGGACGCCGAGCTGCTGCGGGGAACGTCCCCCTCCTAACACAGTCGTTCACCCCGCGCGCAAGGAGTATCTTTGTGCGACATGGGGGGCCCGACATCTGACGTATTGGCGTTGCTGGACGCCACGTTCGACGCCGTCGTGATCATGGATGATCGCGGACGGATCACCGCGTTCAACCGTTCCGCGGAAGAGATGTTCGGCTACCGGGCGGCCGATGCACTGGGCCGCAACGTCAACATGCTGATGACTGCGATGGACCGCATGGTTCACGACGATCACGTGAAGCGCTACCTGGCGGGTGGCGAGCCGCACATCCTGGGCAAGGGCCGGGACGTGCGCGTGCGCCATCGCGACGGCAGCGAATTCTCGGTGTTCCTGTCGGTGGGCCGCATCCCCAACAGCAATCCGCCGCAGTTCGTCGGTTACCTGCACGACAGCAGCCTGCGTCACAAGGCGCTCGCGACGCTCGAGCAGGAACGGCAGCTCAACCGCCTGTACCTCGACCTGGCGCAGGTCATGCTGGTGGCCACCAATCGCGCCGGCGCCGTGCAGCTGGTAAACCAGCGCGCGCTGCGCGTGCTCAGGTGGATGACTCGCAGATCATCGACTGCAACTGGGTGGATTGCTGCGTGGCACCGGACGATCGCGGCGTGGCGCGCAATGCCTTCCGTGCATTGCTGATGAGCGGCAGCGATGAGCCGCAGAGTTGCGAGTACCACGTGCGTTCGTCGGACGGCGAGGACCGCTTCATCACCTGGCGAGGCGTCGCACTGCGCGACGCGAACAACGTGGCCACCGGCGTGATGCTTTCCGGTGAGGACATCACCGACCAGCGGCGCGCCGAGAGCGAGGCCCATCGCGCGCTCGAGCGCATGAACAATGTCTCGCGGCTCGCGACCATGGGCGAGATGGCCGCCGGCATTTCGCACGAGCTCAACCAGCCGCTGGCGGCGATCGCCAACTACGCACAGGCCTGCGCGCGCCTGCTGCGGGTGCCGGCACCCGACATGCCGGAGATCTCCGGCGCGCTCGAGCAGATCTCCACGCAGGCACTGCGCGCCGGCGAGATCATCCGGCGCATCCGCTCGCTGGTGCGCAACGAAGACGTGCGGCGCGAGTCGCATGACATCAACGAGCTGATCCGCGAAGTGCACACGTTGCTGGCCAGCGACGCGCGCGTGCACGACGGCAGGCTCGAGCTGGACCTCGCCGCGACGCTTCCCAAGGTCACCGTCGACGGCGTGCAGATACAGCAGGTGCTCATGAACCTGGTGCACAACGCATTCGAAGCGCAGGGCACCGACGCGAGCCGCAACGAGCTCGCGCGTGGCGAGGTCAACGGCAATGCCTTCGAGGTGCGAATCGCCACGCGCCCCACCGATGCCGGCGACGTCGAAGTGTCCGTCAGCGATCTCGGGCCGGGTCTCGCCGGCGAAGCCGAGCAGAAGATCTTCGAGCCGTTCTTTACGACCAAGCCCACCGGCACGGGTCTCGGCCTCGCGATCAGTCGATCAATCATCAAGGCGCACGATGCACGGCTGGGATATCGCGCCAACCAGCCGCGCGGCGCCTGTTTCTACTTCGTGCTGCCAGCGCATATGGAGATCCCGCAATGAAAGATTTGCCGCAGATCGTGTACGTGGTCGACGACGACGATGCCGTGCGCGACTCGTTGCGCCTCCTGCTGAAGTCGGCGGCCCTCGCCTGCGAGGCTTTCGCGGGCGCGCGGGAATTCCTGTCCGCGTACGATCCGTCGCAACCGGGATGCCTGGTGCTCGACGTGCGCATGCCGGGCATGAGTGGACTCGAAATGCAGCAGGAACTGAACCTGCGCGGCGCCACCATCCCGGTCATCTTCATTACCGGCCACGGCGACATCCCCATGGCTGTCGAGGCCATGCAACACGGCGCCTTCGATTTCCTGCAGAAACCGTTTCGCGACCAGGAGCTGCTCGACCGCGTACAGCGCGCCCTAACCAGGGACACCGAGAATCGTTCGCGACTTCGGCACACGGATCGCATCAGAGAACGCCTAGCCACTCTCAGCCCGCGCGAGCGTGAAGTTCTCGATCTGGTCACCCAGGGCAAGGCAAACAAGATGGTTGCGGGTGATCTCGGCGTCAGTCAGCGCACCGTCGAGATTCATCGTGCACATGTAATGCAAAAAATGGAGGCGGGTTCACTCGCTGAATTGGTACGCATGATGATGGCTGTTGCGCCACATACGTAACGCCCGCAGACAAGAGTAAGTACGTATTTGATGAGCCGGCACGCGGTGCAATGCTGCCCGCGCGATGGCAGAGTCAAACGACAACGACGGTGCCACGAAAGACGGCACCACGGACCACGGTGCCACGCAGCGGGCGCGGATCATCATCGTGGCCGGTCAATCTTCGCATCGCACTCGTGAAGTTCTCAACGCTCTGCGCGGCTTCACCAATGTCATCTGGCCCCCCTCGCTCGAATCTGCCCTCGAGCAGACTGGTTCCAAGGACGTGGCCTGCCTGGTCATCGCCGACGATCTGCGCGAGGAACCCATCGACGAGTTCCTGCAGGAGGCGCGCGAGTTGCAGCGCAACCTGCCCATATTCGTGATCACCGATCCGGACGATGTCGCTGAAGCAGTGTCGGCGATGCGCAACGGTGCCACCGCTGTCATCGAGATTCCGCCTTCCTATGCCGCGCTGCGCGAAGAAGTCGCGCGCGCCATTCAATAAAGTTAGCGCTAGCACGCCATAAAGAATTCACCTGCGCTTAATGCTGCGCTCATGCGATTGGCGCCAGACTGCTCACTACCGTCAGTCCGACAGCGTGCGTAGGAATCGTCCGTATTGACGGGATTTGTTGCGAGGCGAAGACTCCTCCGACAGAACAAACGTACAACAGCCGCCGCGGAGCGCTCCATGTCAGCCCAGTTCGCCAACGTCGTTTCGCTGCTCCCCGAACCGGCCGTCCGCGGCCTGATCCTGCATGTCGATGATGACGAAGGACTGCGACGTTCCACCGCCATACTGTTGCGCGCTGCCGGATTCGAGACACGCGAGGCGGCGTGCGGCGAGGATGCGCTATCGCAGATCGAGGCGTTGCGCGGCCGGCTCGACGTGCTGATCGTCGACTACAACCTCGGCGCGGGCCTCACCGGCACCGAGGTCGCCGAGGATATCGCCAGGTTGTTAGGCCATGCCGTGCCCACCGTCATGCTGACCGGAGATCCGGCGAACGCCGAGGTTCCATGGCTCGCGGATGCGCCCGTGTGGGTGGCGCGCAAGCCGCTGCTGGCCGATACGCTGCTCGCCGCGCTGCCCCCGCTGGTGGCGTTCCGCCGCGCCGTCGCGGCCGTAGCCAACCACTAGTCAGCGTTTCGCGTAGAGCGGCAGCACGCGCGGCAGATTCTTCTCGATGTCCTTGATGCGTTCCTTGGGCGCCGGGTGCGTGCTCAGGAATTTCGGCGGCCTGCCGGCGCCTTCCGCGCTGGCCATCTTGTTCCACAACTTGATCGCGGCACGCGGATCGTAGCCGGCGCGCGCCATGAGCTCGAGGCCGATGGTATCGGCCTCCGACTCCTGATCGCGGCCGAACGGCAGCTGGAAAGTCACCTCGGCGACCATGTTGGCGACGCTCGCGGTGCCTTCGCTGACGCCGGCCACGGCGGCCGCGCCGGACAGCACCAGTTGTTGCGCATACGCGCGTGACACGCGCTCGCGGGTGTGCTCGCGCAGCGCATGGGCGATCTCGTGGCCGATCACCGTCGCCAGCTCCGCATCGGAGGCATCGAGTTTCTCGATCAGCCCCGAATACACCATGATGCGGCCGCCGGGCATGCAGTAGGCGTTCATCTCGTCGGTCTTCTGTACGTGGAACTCCCAGTTCCAGCTGGCAGCGTCGGCACGGAAGTTAGGCGTCACCGCGACGATGCGCTTGGCGATGGTCGTCACGCGCGCCAGCTGCGCCTTGTCGGTGTCGAGCACGCCCTTGTCGCGCGCCGCCTTGAGCTCGGCCGCGTACGCCTGTGCCGCGCCCTGCTCGATGGTCGCGCTGTCCACCAGCATCTGCTGCTTGCGATCGACGCCCACAGCGCCGGCGCTGGTCGTCTTGACGGTCTCGCAGCCGGCCGAGAACAGTGTTGCTGCGGCGCAAGCCGCCAAGAGTGCTTTATTCATGCGCGCATCTCAGCGCGGACGGACGGCTTTGCAAAGTGGCGAGCCGGTGTGCCGCCTGCTAGGCCGCCCGCGAGTTGTGCGTGGGCATCGTCCTACACGCGCGTCGCAGTAGTTTGATGAGGATCACGTTGCCCGGGAAAACCACTAGGAACCGCGCAGGCCGCGTCTTCGGTGATCGGCAACGACCCATATGGGCAGTGATGGCCAAACTACTGTCGTTGCGAGCGCTAACATGAGTCACAGGCCGTTTGCGCACAGCCGCGACACGACCTTTCACGAAAAAGCGTGAACCAAGCATGCGTTTTGGCGAGGGTCGCAGCGCATCCTCCGGACGCTATGTTGCAGCCGGATGTTGGGCCTGTGACGCACGTCGCAAAATGTCGTGCGAAACACACAGTCGTAAATCCGCCCGTGGCACTTTGTGCCGAGGAACCTGCGAGTTTTCTACGCTACAACAAGGAGTTACGGCGCGGCGCGAACGCCGGGTTGATACCGGTGTCATATCTGTGGGATAAAGCACGCCACTGGCTCTGAGTCGCGAGCTGGAACAAACCGTTTCGTAGTTCGGCGTTCGCAGAGCCGAGGACGCCATCAGGAGGGGCGAACCATGTCTGAATCAACCAAGTCCGCCGCGAGAAACACGGAAATTTCCCGTGCAGTATCCCTAGCTATTGCCACCGCTCTGGTCGGCTTCGCGAGCAGCGCGAATTCGCAGAACGCGTCGTCGATCGACACCGAAACGCCCACGGGCGCGGAGTCCATCGAGGAAGTCGTGGTCACCGGTTTTCGCGCGGCCTTGAATGCCGCGCTGACCGACAAGCGCGAGTCGGCCGGAGCGATCGATTCGATCCGGTCGGAAGACATCGCCAAGTTTCCGGACTCGAATCTCGCCGAGTCCATGCAGCGCGTCCCCGGCGTATCCATCACGCGCGACGCGGGCGAAGGCCGCAACATCTCGGTGCGCGGCCTGGGCCCGCAGTTCACACGCGTGCGCATCAACGGCATGGAAGCGATGAGCACCACCGGCGGCACCGACAGCTCTGGCGGCACCAACCGCAACCGCGCAGTTCGACTTCAACGTGTTCGCATCGGAGCTGTTCAACAGCCTCACCGCGCGCAAGACCGCGTCGGCCGACGTCGACGAAGGCTCGCTGGGCGCAACCGTCGACCTGCAGACCGCACGTCCGTTCGACTTCAAGGAATTCACCATGGTCGGCGGGCCTCAAGGGCGCCTACAACGACCTGCAGGCGAGACGTGGAACCGCGTGCCACGTTCCTCATCAGCAACACCTTCGGCGACGGCCATTTCGGCGTGCTGTTCTCGGCGGCATACGCCGAGCGCAGCCTGCTCGAGGAAGGTCCGAGCACGGTGCGCTGGGATCTTGGCTCGAGCAGCGGCGGATACAACGCCGCTTCGGCGATCCCCGGCGTCACCACGGCGCAGTTGAACAATTCATTCCATGCGCGCATTCCTCGCTATGGCCGCCTCACGCATGAGCAGGATCGCCTGGGCCTCACCGGCTCGATGCAGTGGCAGCCCAACGATGCCAACCTGATCAACCTCGACCTGCTGTATTCGGATTTCAACGCGAAGCGCGACGAGAACTTCCTCGAAGCCTTCTCGTTCAGCCGCACGGCCGCGCAGGGCGGCAAGCCACAGACCATCGTCCGGGGCGGCGAGATCGACGCGAACGGCACCCTGGTATACGGTCTGTTCGACGATGTCGACATCCGCTCCGAGTCGCGTTACGACGAGCTCGAAACCGAGTTCTATTCGGTCACCCTCTCGGCCGAGCACCAGCTCAATGAGCAGTGGTCGATCAATGAACTGGTCGGATATTCGCGTTCGGACTTCAACAATCCCATCCAGACCACGATCACGCTGGATCGCTCCAACAGCGACGGCTATTCGTGGGATTACCGCGACAGCAGCCGGCTGCCGAACTTCAACTACAACTTCGACGTGACCAACCCGGCCAACTGGGGCTTCCAGAACTTTGGCGGCGGGTACTCGTCGGAAATCCGCCTGCGCCCGCAGGGCGTCGACAACACTTTCCAGGTGGCCAAGATCGACCTGAAGTTTGCGCCGACCGAAAGCTGGTCTTTCAAGCTGGGTGTCGACTACAAGAAGTACAACTTCGTGTCGTGGGAACAGCGTCGTGCTTCTGAAACCACCGTGCCCGCGCTGCCGGGCGGCACGACTCTGGCCGACCTGACCGAGTTGCTGACTGGCTATGGCGACGGGCTCGACGTTCCCTCCGGCACGCCCACCAGCTGGTTGATCCCGAACCTCGACGCGTTTGCGGATACTTTCGACATCTACTGCAATTGCGGCACTTTCGCGCTCGGGGACATCAGCGTCACCGCCGCGCGCGGCAACAATCGCAGCGTGGAAGAAGAAGACCAGGGCGTCTATCTACAGGCCGACTTCAGCATGGACTGGGGCATTCCGGTGCGCGGCAATCTCGGCGTGCGCTATGTCGAAACCCAGATGACCTCACAGGGTTACTCCACGACGGCCGCGCCGGTGGAAGCCGGCAACGAGTACGACGACGTGCTGCCTTCGTTGAACCTGGTCGGCGAGCTCACGCCCGACCTGTTGCTGCGCGTGGGCGCGGCCAAGGTGATGACGCGGCCGGCGCTGGCCTCGGTATCGCCCGGTATCAGCAACATCAGCCTGGTCGGTAATCTCGAGCGTCAACACCGGCAACCCGCTGCTCGATCCGATTCGCGCGAAGACCTATGACCTGGGCCTCGAGTGGTACTTCGGCGAGGGCGCGCTGCTCTCGGGCGCGTACTTCTACAAGGACATCGAGTCCTTCGTGCAGACCGTGATCGAGAGCAAGCCCTTCGTTGAGTCCGGACTGCCGCTCAGTTTGCTGGCCGGCACGACCCTCACCGGCAACGAGGTATTCCAGTTCACCCAGCCGGTGAACACCGAGGGCGGTCCGCTGAAGGGCTTCGAGCTCAACTACCAGCAGCCGTTCACCTTCCTGCCCGGCGTGTGGAGCAACTTCGGCACGCTGCTCAACTACACGCACGTCGATTCCACCATCGACTACCGGGTCAGTGCTGCCGCAAACGCCATCATCGTCAAGAACGACCTGGTCAACCTGTCGCCGGACGCGTGGAACGCCACGCTGTACTACGAAGACGACGCTCTGAGCGTTCGCGTGTCGGGTGCGTACCGCGACAGTTATCTGACCGCGGTTCCGGCCGCGAGTGCGCCGCCCAACCAGGCCAATCCGGCGCTGCCTTTCCAGGACGCCGAAGGCACGAATGAAACGCTGTTCCTGGACCTCTCCGCGACGTATGCCATCAATGACGATTGACGCGTTTCGCTCGAGGCACTGAACCTTACCGACGAGTTCAACGATCAGTTCATCGACACCACTGCGAACCGCGAGGTCATGCTACACGCACACCGGAACGCAGTTCTTCCTGGGTGCGCGCTACAAGTTCTGAAAATAGTCGATAGCAAGGAAAGGGACAGTTCGCAGGAACTGTCCCTTTTTCTTTGATGGCCACGGCATACTCGCCGCATGGCGTTGCAAGCCTGCAAACACTTCATCGTCGTGGCTCTCATGGCCGTCACCACCGGCAGTGTTCTCGCAGCAGTGCCCACCGCCGAACCCGGCGGCGACACCGTGGCGCTGTGGCCGAAGGGCACACCGGGCGCGACGCACGTGACCGCGAAAGAGAGTCTCAGCGAACGCGCTGCCTGACGGGCCGCTGCGCGATCGCTTCGCCGAGCACGTGACGCGTCCCCTGATGACGCTGTTCCACGCCACCGGCAAGCCCAATGGCATCACCCTGCTCATCGTTCCGGGCGGCGGCTATGTGCGCGTGGTCATCGACAAGGAAGGATTCGAGTCGGCCGAGTGGTTCGCGCAGCGCGGCTTCGACTGCGCGGTGCTGCGCTATCGCATGCCGGCCGACGGCTGGGCGGCAGGCCCCGACGCACCAGTGCACGACGCCATGCGCGCGCTTGCGCCTGCTGCGCAGCCGGCCGGGCCGCAAAGCCCGCGGCGGGCCGGCGCTTTGGCATCATCGGATTCTCCGCCGGCGGACACCTGGGCGCGCGACTGATCACCGAACCCGCCCTCGCCTATCCACTTCAGGACGAAGCCGATGACGCTTTCAGCGCGCCCGGATTTCGCGGTGCTCATGTATCCGGTGATCGCAATGAACGGCACACCGGTGCACAGCGGTTCGGCGCAGCAACTGCTGGCCGCCGGCGTCGCGGCCAGCGAGCTCGAGCGTTACTCCCCGCATCTGCACGTCGGCGCGCATACGCCGCCCACCCTGCTGGTTCATGCGGCCGATGACGCGTTCGTGCCCGTCGAGAACTCCCTGCTGATGTTCGACGCGTTGCGCACCGCCGGCGTGCGCAGCGAGCTGCATGTGTTCGACCGCGGCGGACATGGTTTCGGACTGCGCGGCGTGGCGGGCAACGATGCTGCCGCGTGGCCGCAGCTGGTAGAGAACTGGGCGCTGTCCAATGCGAAACCGTAGCTTCGCTTGTCAGCCGGCGAGACGCTGCTCAAGGCCGTCGCCTCGGTGCCTGCATTTCGCCACTGACGCAGGCGGCCGCTGGCGGCCCGGTGGTGCGTACCACCGCCGGGCGAGTGCGTGGTTTCATCGACGACGATCTGCAGGTATTCCGCGGCATTCGCTACGGAGCGGACACCGGACCTCGACGCTTCCATGCCGCCGCTGCCGGCGCAGTCCTGGCGCGGCGTCGTCGATACGCGCGAATTCGGCGCGGCCAGCCCGCAGGGCGGGTCCGAGGCCAACCAGTCCGAAGACTGCCTGTTCCTCAACGTGGTCGCGCCGCTCGCCAGGCCGGCGCGCCCGCGGCCGGTCATCGTCTACATCCACGGCGGCGCGTATTCGAGCGGCTCGGGATCGAGCCCGCTGTACGACGGCTCGGCCCTGTGCCGCCGCGGCGACGTGGTCGTCGTCACGCGTCAATCACCGCCTGAATCTCTTCGGCTACCTCTATCTACCCGGTTTTCCGGACTCGGGAAATGCCGGCATGCTCGACCTGGTGCTGGCGCTGCGCTGGGTGCGCGACAACATCGCGGCGTTCGGCGGCGACCCGGCCTGCGTCACCTTGTTGGGCCAGTCGGGCGGCGGCGCCAAGATCGCCACGCTCATGGCCATGCCGCGAAGCCGCCGGCCTGTTTCACCGCGCCGCCACGATGAGCGGCCAGCAGCTCACGGCCTCGGGGCCGTTGCACGCGGCGGGGCGTACCCGGGCGTTGCTGGACAAGCTCGGCCTGCCGCCGCAGCGAGTCGCGGAGCTGGCGACGATGCCCGTCAAGGACCTGCAGCGCGCGCATTCGGCACCGTCGATCCTTACATCGGCCGCGGCGCCTGCTACATGGGACCGGTGCTCGACGAGCGCACGCTGACGCGACATCCGTTCTATCCGGATGCGCCGCCGCAGTCGGCGGGCATTCCCATGATGATCGGCAATACGCACGACGAGACGCGCTCGCTCATCGGGCGCGGCGATCCGCGTCAGCGTGGACGGTGACCTGGGACGAGCTGCCGCGCAAGCTCGAGGCAGGAATTGCGCGTGGACATCTCCGGCGATCTCGTGGTCGCCGAGTACCGGCGCCTGTACCCGCACTATTCGCCCAGCGACGTGTTGTTCTCGGCCACGACCGCGGGCCGATCCTGGCGCGCCGCGATCGTCGAGGCCGAACTGCGCGCGCAGCAGGGGTCGCCGGCTTTTGCCTACCAGCTCGACTGGGGTTCACCGCGAGGACGGCGGCAAGTGGGGCGCGTTTCACACGCTCGACATTCCGCTGATGTTCGGCACGCTGACCGCGCCGGGATCGCTGACCGGCGATGGCGAGCCGGCGCGCCGCGTGTCCGCGACGATGCAGCAGGCGCTGCTGGCGTTCGCGCGCACCGGCGACCCTAACTACGCTGGGCTGGCGCGCTGGGAGCCCTACACGCTGCCGCGGCGCCAGACCATGGTCTTCGACGTCGAATCCAGGCTCGCGGACGATCCGCGCGGCGCCGAGCGGCGGCTGTTCGAAAAGGTACCGTTCATCCAGCAGGGGACTAGTTTAGTCAGGATAGTCAGGCGCTGCGCGCCACTTCGGAAAACGCCGGCGAAGCGCCAGCGTCCGTAATTATTGAAGAAGGCCGACAGGATGGTACAGGGACAATTTCGCCGCCACGGCCCCCGCGGCGTGGTGGGGCGGCTCCGACTGCGGCGGGAAATGCGAGTGGCGTCTCAGCGGGCCCTGCCGTTTGCGCCAACAATAGACACCCAATGTCCCCTCGAAACATTGAAAATGACACCGGTTTCCCTATATAACACTGCCAGCAGCGAACCGCTGAAAAAAGAAGGTTTATAATTTGGTCTCCGTTGTCTCCGACCTCGCTTTCGACGCCAAAGGGGTGGCTCGCCGAATTCGTAAAGGCGCGCCGATCCGCCGGCTCGTTTACAAAATATCCGGGGCCACCGCCGCCGGACCTCGACTCTGCCTATCGCTGCCAGGATGAAGCCATTGCGCTCTGGGAGGATACCGATTGTCGGGCTGGAAGGTGGGCTGGATCCCGGAGCCGCTCAGCCAGAAGTACGGCGCCCAGCGCCTGGTCGGCCCGATATTCAACCGCTCGCTCAAGCGCGCGAACGGCAGTGCCTCCATCGACGCGCCGGTGTTCGCGCGCGGATTTGCCGCCATCGAGGCCGAATTCGTGTTCCAGCTGGCGAAGGACGCCCCGGCCAACGTGACCGAGTGGAGCCACCGAAACGGCACGTCGCTTCGTGAAAACCATGTTCATCGGAATCGAGATCGCCAGCAGTCCCCTGCAGAACATCAATGACTACGGCCCCGCCGTGGTCGCGAGCGATTTCGGCAACAATGCCGGTCTGCTGCTCGGCGCGGAAGTCGCCGGACTGGCAGGCACGCACTCTCGAGTCGCTGAATTGTGAAACCCGGATCGATGGCACGGTGGTCGGGCGCGGCAACGCAGCCGCGGTCAGCGGCGGTCCGCTGGCGGCCCTGGCCTTCGCGCTGCGCTGTAATGCGCGCCGCGGACGCCCGCTGCGCGCCGGTGAATTCGTTTCCACAGGTGCAGCCACCGGTGTCCACTCGATCGCCGCAGGACAATCGGCCGAGGCCATTTTCACGGGAATCGGCAGCCTGCGATGCGTCGCCACCCCCATGACACCGGTTGCATAGGCCGCTGATTGTTAGGGGACATCCCTGCACGGCCGCCACCCGGTTCCGTACAATCGCCTCCCATGACACGCACGCGGAAAAAAACCGCCGCCCCTCGCGCCACCCCCAAGGCCGCCCCGGCAGCCAGGCCGGTGGGCATCAAACCCAGCGGCATCAAGCCCGGTCGCAACGCCACCATCAATGACATCGCGCGGCTCGCCAGCGTCTCGAAGAAAACCGTGTCGCGCGTGATCAACCAGTCGCCGCTGGTGCAGGAAGCAACCCGCGCCCGCATCCAGGCGGTCATCGACAAGTTCGGCTATGTGCCGGATCCGCAGGCACGCGGCCTGGCGTTCCGGAAATCCTTCCTCATCGGGCTGGTCTACGACAATCCGAACGCGCAGTACATCGTGAATTGCATGGAAGGCGCGCTCGATGCCGTGCGCAATTCCGAGTACGAAGTCGTCGTGCATCCCTGCGATCGCAAGAAGCCGGACTTCATTGCCGGCGTGCGCCGCTTCGTCGAACGCCAGAAGCTGCGCGGCGTCATCCTGATGCCGCCGATTTCCGAGAACGACGAGCTGACACGCGCGCTCACCGCCGCGGATTGCGCCTATGTGCGCATCAGCTATACGGCAGCTCGACGATCCGGCGCGCATGGTGATTTCGAACGACCGCCTCGCAGTAGCCGAAGTGGCGAACTACCTGACCTCGCTGGGGCACAAACGCATTGGCTACATCGCCGGACCGCCGGGGTTCCGTTCGGCCGTGGAACGCCTGGCGGGTTTCCGCGAGGCGCATGGCCGCGCGCGCGATTCCTTTCCCGACGAGCTCATCGTCGAGGGCGGCTACACCTACGAAAGCGGCGTGGCCGGCGGCGAGAAGCTGCTGGCGCTGAATCCGCGCCCAACGGCGATTTTCGCCAGCAACGACGAAATGGCGGCCGGCGTCTATCGCGTCGCGAACAAGCTCGGACTTTCGATACCCGGCGATCTGTCGATCGTCGGCTTCGACGACGGCCCGCTGGCCGCACGCCTGCTCCCGTCACTGACCACGATCCGCCTGCCGATCCGCGAGCTCGGGCGCCTCGCGGCTAACAAGATCCTGCATCCCGAAACCGCCGGCGGAACACACGCCATGGTGACGCCGCTCGAGCCTCACCTGGTCATCCGCGATTCCTGCCAACCTCCCACGCGCTAGAGCGAAGGTTTCTTAACAGTCGATGTACGGCGCCGCTTCGGCGCCGTTAAGAGTGGCGCGCGAGCGCCTGACATGACACCGGTTTCCGCGGCATCGGCGGACAGGGTAGAATCGCCCTCCCCCAGATCCGACCCGGAACCCGCGACATGAAGTTCGATACGCGACACGCCAGTCATCCCAGCATCATCCCGACCGCGGACACCGCGAAGCTGCGCGAGCTGTACCACGTCCCCTCGATGTTCACGGCGGACGACGTCAACCTCACGTTCAGCCACATCGAGCGCATGATCGTCGGCGGCGTGATGCCGGTGTCGAAGAGCGTCGAGCTCAACGAGGTGCCGGCACTCAACAAGGGCCCGTTCCTTGCGCGGCGCGAGCTCGGCATCATCAATATCGGCGGACCGGGCAAGGTCACGGTGGACGGCAAGGCGACGCCGCTGGCCGCACGCGAGGGGCTGTACGTGCCCATGGGGACGACCACGCTGTCGTTCTCCTCGGATTCGAAGGACGCAGCCGCGAAGTTCTATCTCGCGAGCACGCCTGCGCACGCGCGCTACGAGACCGTGAAGATCGATCTCGCCAAGGCCAACCCGATGCCCGTGGGCGCGCCGGCCACGGCCAACGAGCGCGTCATCCACCAGTACATCAACCCGGACATCTGCAAGTCGGCGCAGCTGCTGATGGGTCTGACCTCGCTCAAGGAAGGCAGCGTGTGGAACACCATGCCCTGCCACCTGCACGAGCGCCGCGCCGAAACCTATTTCTACTTCGACCTCAAGCCCGATGCGCGCGTGGTGCACATCATGGGTGAGCCGCATGAGACGCGGCACATCTTCGTGGCCAACGAGGAAGCCGTCATCTCTCCCCCATGGGGCATCCACACCGGCTGTGGCACGTCTAACTACAGCTTCATCTGGGCCATGGGTGGAGAAAACCAGGAATACAAGGACGTCGCCTGGGTGCCGATGAACGTGCTCAGGTGAGCAATTCTTTCGACCTTGGGGGCCGCGTCGCGGCCGTCACCGGTGCCAATACCGGCCTTGGGCGCGCCATCGCCGAGGCGCTGGCCGGCGCGGGCGCCGACGTGGCACTGGTGGGGCGCAGCGATCCGGCCGAGACGATGGCTGCGATCCAGGCGCTCGGCAGGCGCGCGGCCTGGGTCGAGGCCGATCTCGGCAGCCGGCCGGACTACGGCGCCATCGTCGGCGAGGCGGTGGGTAAACTCGGCGGCCTGCACATCCTGGTCAACAACGCGGGCATCATCCGCCGCGCCAATGCCATCGACTTCACCGAGGCGGATTGGGACGCGGTGCTCGACGTGAATCTGAAGGCCGTGTTCTTCCTGTCGCAGGCAGCGGCGCGCCACATGATTCCCGCGGGCGGCGGCAAGATCATCAACATCGCGTCCATGCTGTCGTTCCAGGGCGGCATCCGCGTGCCGTCCTACACCGCCAGCAAGAGCGGCATCGCCGGTCTCACGCGCCTCATGGCGAACGAATGGGCCGGCTCGGGCATCAACGTGAACGCCATCGCCCCGGGCTATTTCGCCACCAACAACACCGCGGCCTTGCAGGCGGATGCCAAGCGCAGTGCGGAGATTCTCGGGCGAATTCCTGCGGGTCGCTGGGGCAATCCGCAGGACCTGGGCGGCGCCGCCGTATTCCTCGCATCCGCGGCGGCAAACTACGTGCAGGGCATCATTCTTCCCGTGGACGGCGGCTGGCTGGCGCGTTGAGGTTGTTATCATCGGGCTCTGTTCACTGAGAGCCTGCTGATGCGCATCGCCTTCCTCGGTCTCGGCAAGATGGGCTCCGGCATGGCCGCACGTCTCGCGGCGGCCGGGCACACGCTCTGCGTATTCAATCGCACGGCCGCGCGCGCCGAATCCCTGGCGAAAGCCGGAGCGCGCGTCGCCGACTCGCCGCGCAGCGCGGCCGCAAACGCCGACGTGATCATCGGCATGACGGCCGACGACGAATCCTCGCGCGCCATGTGGCTGGGCGAGCAGGGCGCGCTGGCCGCCGACCAATGCCCCCGACGCGCTCGCCATCGAATGCTCGACGCTGTCGCACGAATGGGTACTGGAATTGGCCCGACACGTGCGCGCCCGCGGCTTCCGTTACGTGGACGCACCGGTCACCGGGCTGCCGGACGCGGCGGCGTCGGGCACACTCACCTTGCTCGTGGGCGCCGAGCCCGCGGATCTCGATGCGGCACGGCCGGTGTTCGCATCCCTGGCCACACGGGTGCTGCACTTCGGCGCGGTTGGCCAGGGTACTGCCTACAAGCTCATGGTCAACCTGCTGGGCGCGGTGCAGATCGCTTCGGCCGCCGAAGGCATGGCATTCGCGGAAGCGGCGGGCCTGGATCCGAGGCTGGTGGCCGACGCGATCGCCTCAGGCCAGGCGGCGAGCCCGCAGGTGGTGCGCAACGTGCGGCGCTTCGTGACCGCCGATCATGCGGGCGCCGTCAATTTCACGCCCGCACTGCGCCTCAAGGACGTCGAATACGCGCTGCGGATGGCGCAGGGCCTGGGCGTGCCGCAGGCATTCGGCGCGGTCGCGGCCGATATCTACCGCCGGTTGTGCGCGGCGGGATTCGCGCATGACAACGAAAGCCGCGTGATCGAAATCGTCAGGCGGGGGAAGGGCTGAGCTGCGTAGTTAGAGCGAGCAGACCGGCGCGTCGGACGTACCCAGCGCCTTGACCGGCTCGAGCGTGACCTTCTTCTCGGGCACCACGCGCAGCAACATGCCCCAGGGCGTGCTGCGGAACGTGCCCGGCGAAATCCCCGGACCCGCCACTTTCACTTCCGCGGCGGCGTGCGGCTCCGGCCGCAACACGCGCACGTGTGCGCTGATGATCGAGCTGTCGGTCGCGGCACGGCGCAACTGCACGCAGATTTCGTCCTGCGAGTTCAACGTGATGTGGCGCGGTTGATCGCCGACCTGCACCGCGATGCGCTGACCCGGAGGGCCGTTGTAACGGGCCGGGTCCACGTCGATGAAATATGTGCTGCTGCTCGCTTCGACCTGTGCAAGCGCAACTCCCACTACCGCGAGAGCCGCGGCGCCCAGCAAGATTGTTTTTTGCATGCCCATATCGAACGCCCTCCGGGTAAGAAGTTCCCTCAGCAGTTATGCCTACATGTTGTCGGCATCCGCTGACAGAAACTGTGTAAATCTGTGCACGCGCTGACATGGCACAAAGCCGGTGCGGCGACCCAACATGGCGCACTGCTGGTGAGTACCCCGATCTGCGGACGCGGTTCCCGCAGGCTCTAACGCCGATACCGGTCGGCGCGGGTCGAGCGCGGCGGCATTCGCGCTGCGCCGTGGTAGTTAGTTAACTCAGAGCAGCGCGCCGAGCGCGCCGAGCATTTCGCTGGCGCACCATCGGGACGGGTGGCGAGCCGTACGACAACAGGCGGTCGTGGAATTGCTGCGGCGTAGCAGCAGGATTCGCTGCCAGCCAGTCTTCGCGCAGCCTGCGAATCATGAGCTTGCCGAGTGTGTAGGCGAGATATCCCGGATCAAAGGTGCCGCGCAGCGCCTGCTGGCGCGCGTTCCCGGCATCCGCGAACGCCTTTTCGCGGAACATGGTTTCCGAGTCTTCCAATGTCATGCACCCGGTATGCAGACAGATGGCGGAGATGAAGCGCACGTCGCGCAGCAACGCATTGGCCAGCATGCCGATGCGCATCTCAGGATCTGCCCGCTCCGAGGCCGGCGTCGTACATCATCTCCTCGGCGTAATGCGCCCAGCCCTCGGCGAAGGCGTAGTCCCACCACAATGCGGCGACGCGCGACGAATTCGCATTGGCAAACTGCGATTGCAGATAGTGGCCCGGCCAAACCTCGTGGGCAGAGACGAACAACAGGTAGGCCTTGCCGGGCAGATAGGCATTGCGCTCGGCCGGCGTCCACTTCGGGTCGGGCGGCGCCACGTAGTAGGTGGTCTTGACGTCAGGGTTTTCGAATGGTCCGGGAATGCTGATGTATGCGAAATTGCCGCGGTTATAGGGCGGTGACTCGGCCACCAGCGCCTGCTCCTGGCGCGGAATCGAGACGATCTTCCTGTCGACCACGAACTGTCGCAGCTCCGCCAGCTGCGCGCGCGCGCCATCGACGCTGCCGCCGCGCGGTTTGTGGGCGCGCATCCTGTCGACGCAGGCTGCCAGCGTCGCACGGGGCGCAAAGATGGCGCAGGCTTCGGCGAGCGCGGCGAGGTTGCGCTCGAGGTCCTTGCGGCCGACGAGCTCGAGCTCCTCGAGCGCCAGATCCACGCGCTCGGTGACCCGCAGCATCTCGGAGAACCTTGCCGCGCCGAGCGCAAACGCATCGGTGGCCGTCGCACGCTGCGCCTGCAGCCAGGCGGTCAGCTCGTCCATGGCGCGCGCGGCCGCGGCGGTGGCCTCGATCAGCTCGCGCTTCTGCCGTTCGTCGGTGAGCTGCGCGAAGATCCCCGGCATCTCGGTTCGATAGAAAGTCGCGTAGCCGGCAAATCCGGCCGCGCCTCGCTCGATGAAGGCACGTGGCAACGGCGTGCGCAGATTGGCGCGGATGTCAGCCGCCAGGCGCGGCACCGCGCGTGCGTAGCCGAGAAATCCCTCGAGGCGCTTGGGCAGCGGCGCATAGTCACGGGTCAGATACATCGAGGGGTCCAGCCTGTCGATGTACCAGGAGGGATTGCGGTACGGCTCCTGGGCGCTCTCCAGCCAGAAGATTTCCCGATCGACGATCCATTCGAGGTACTTGCGCTCGAATCGCTGTGCGGGCGTCAGAGACGCCTCGTCGAACTTTCGCAAGCCCGCGAGCTGGGACTTCAACCCGGCCACTTCCGCTTCGAGTGCTGCCCGACTCCAGTCAGGCATCTGTCCGTCGAAATCGTGTCGTCCGGATTGCACGGCGAAGGCAGGATCCGCCTTGAAGCGCGACTCGATGAACGTCGCCGCAAAGTCAGGCCAGGTCGGGGCGGCGGGTTGCGCCGCGGCGGGAGCCGTCGCTGACGGCGCGGGAGGTGCGGAAGGCTGGCGTGAACAGGCAGCCAGCATGAGAGCTGGCAGTACGCATGCCAGCTGAACGAGACGGAAGTGGCGCATTCGTGCCCCGGCGGAAAATCGTTGGCCGGCATGGTAATGGATGCGCAGCCGGATCAACCCTTGATTCGCGCCCGGTTGAACCGCTCGAAATACTCCAGCGCATCTTCGAATTGGCCACAGTCGAACAGCAGGTTGCCGAGCGCGCGCAAGGTTCGTGCGCGCCACGGATCGATGCGCAGAGCATGGCGCAGCGCGGCGCAGGCACCGGCGCGGTCGCCGGCCTCCACCAGCGCGCTGCCGAGCTCGTGCCATGCATCCGCGTTGCGCGTGATACCAGACGTTCTCGAGACCGCAATGGACACGGCTCTCTGGCAACTCGTTGGATATGACATGCCAACCTCTTGATGTCGCGCGGGCGCGAAGGCTGGCTGCCTGAGTGATCCGCCGGGGGAGATCGGCGGCGCCTCGGTGGCTGACCGGATGTGTACGAGTTAGTTAGATGCGGGACCTACTTGGTCAGGATGAGCTTGCCGCTGCGAGTGACCTGCAGCAGGTAGCGTTCGGCGGCGTGCTCGATCCATACGCGATGCGCCCCGCCGAGCAACTCCTTGGTGGACACCACGCGCTCCGGCGGCGGACGCACATCTGGCGGCTGCGCAGGCGCGGATGGCGACTCTTTTATATGCACGGGGGACATCCGAGACCTCAAATAAGAACGCTTCTCATTCGCGGACAAGAATAGAACCGAGCGGGCCTGCTTTGCAAGCGCCTGTCAGATCAATGACTTAATCGGGGCTCCGGATCAGAACGGTTTGACGACAACCAGAATCACGATGCCGATGAGCAGCAACGCCGGCACTTCGTTGAACACCCGGTACCAGCGCTCCGAGTGTGAATTCCGATCGGCGGCGAACTGCTGCAGCAGTGCGAAACAGGCGCCGTGATAACCGATCAGCAGCAGCACCAGTGCCAGCTTGAGCTGCAGCCAACGCATGAGTAGATAGTCCGGCGCCAGCGCGAGCATGGCGACCCCGAAACCCAGCGCCATGACCGCCGCGAAGGTCATGAGACGGAACAGCTTGCGCTCCATGACCTTGAATCGGGCATTGCCGGGCGGGTCGTCGACGCATTGCGAGTGATAGACGAACAACCGCGGCAGGTACAACAGCGCGGCAAACCAGCTGATGACGCCGACCACGTGAAAGGCTTTCAGCCAAAGCATGCCGCCGCCCCGGTGTTCGTGATCGCCGGTCGTCCCGCAGTGGCGCTGCGCATCACGAGCGCGCGCAAGGCCGCCACGTGATCCGCGCGCGCGTTCAGGGCCGGGATGTATTGATACTGCTCGCCGCCCGCGGCCAGGAACGCGTCGCGATTCTCCATGCCGATTTCCTCGAGTGTCTCCAGGCAGTCGGCCGCAAAGCCGGGACACATGACCGCGAGGCTGCCGACGCCACGCCGGGCGAGCTCGGCCACGGCCTCGATGGTGTACGGCTGCAGCCAGCGCGCGCGCCCGAAGCGTGACTGGAACGACACGCTCCACTCCTCCTTCGCGAGATCGAGCTTCTGCGCCAGCAGCGCGGCGGTGCGCTCGCAGTGCGCGCGATAGGGATCGCCTTGCGCGACGAACCTTTCTGGAATGCCATGAAACGACATCAGCAGGTGGCGCGCGATACCCTGCGAGCGGCGATGATCCTGCACGCTCTGCGCCAGCGCATCGATGTACTGCGGTTCAGCGTGATACTCGGACACGAAATGCAGCGATGGCAGATGCCGCAGCCGGCGCAGTGCGGCGCTCGCCTGGTCGAACACCGCGCCCGTGGTCGCACCGCAGTACTGCGGAAACATCGGCAGCACCAGGACTTCGTCTGCGCCGGCGGCACGCAGCGCATCGATGGCGTCGGGCACCGTGGCGCCACCGGTGTACAGCATGGCCAATGCCACCGGAATTCCCTCGCTTCGCAACGCCTCTTCCAGACCGCGGCGCAGGGCTTCGCTCTGCACGGCCAGCGGCGAGCCTTCGGCGGTCCAGATTGCGGCGTACTTCTTCGCGCTGGCGCGCGGGCGCACGCGCAGGATGATGCCGTGCAGGATGGGCCACCACAGGATGCGCGGGATCTCCACGACGCGCGGATCTCCCAACAATCCGGCCAGGAAGGCACGCACGTCGCGCGTGGCCAGCGACGCGGGCGTGCCGGAATTCACCAGCAGGACGCCGGTTCTCACACCGACCCCAGCCAATCGCGCGGCTTCAGGTAATCCGCCAGCCGTGCCTCCGGTGATCCGGGCTCCGGCCGATAGTCGTAGCGCCATTCGGCGCGTGGCGGCAGCGACATCAGCAGCGATTCGGTGCGCGCCTGCGACTGCAGCCCGAAACGCGTGCCGCGATCGAACGCGAGATTGAATTCCACGTAGCGTCCGCGGCGCAGCCGCTGGAAATCCTGCTCGCGCGCGCCGTACGCCGTGCCGGCACGCCGCTGCACGATGCGCACATAGGTATCCAGGTAGGCATCGCCGATGCGCCGTATCAGCGCGAAGCAATGCTCGAAACTGCCGCCGATATCCGCCGTCGTGTCATTGAGGTCGTCGGCGAACAGCCCGCCGATGCCGCGCGTCTCGCCGCGATGCGGTAGATAGAAATAGCGGTCGCAGGCCTGCTTGAGCAGCTCGTACGCGCGCACTCCGGCCGGCAGGCAGGCCGCATGCGCCGCCTGGTGCCAGGCACGCGCGTCCTCGTCGAAGGGATACACCGGCGTGAGGTCGAAGCCGCCGCCGAACCACCAGACCTCGCCGCCGCGCGCCGTAAACAGGCGCACGTTGGCGTGTGACGTGGGCGCATAAGGATTCACCGGATGCACCACGCAACTCGTGCCCATGGCGCGGAACGGCTGCCCGGCCAGCTCGGTGTGGCGCTCGCTGGCGGCGGCGGGCAATCTCGCGCCGGTGACATCGCTGAAGGCCACGCCGGCACGGTCGAAGGTGGTTCCATTTTC
Source organism: uncultured Pseudomonadota bacterium (assembly GCA_963711635.1). Taxonomy (GTDB): domain Bacteria; phylum Pseudomonadota; class Gammaproteobacteria; order Steroidobacterales; family Steroidobacteraceae; genus CADEED01. The sequence goes on along the minus strand of CAVQEZ010000016.1, from coordinate 133,150 downwards.
GATCAGCGACAGCCGCCCGTTGCCGGTGAGCACGTCGCCTGGCGGCCGCTGCCACTCGTCGCGACGTTGCATGGCTTCGCGATCCAGTGCCTGCCAGGCGTCGCCGAGCCGCGTGTGCAGATCCACGAAGTAGTTGCGCGCCGCCTCGATCTCGGCCGCGCCGATGGGCGTCACGCGCAAGTTGCGTGCGCCGCGCTCACGGCGCGCTCCGGAAAAGATAGCCGCGTCCGCGCAGCGTCACGATGTGCACCGGATTCTCGGGGTCCGGCTCGAACAGCTTGCGCAGGCGCAGGATGAAGTTGTCGACCGTACGGTCGGTGGGGAACTGGTCCATGCCCCATACTTCCTCGAGCAGGTCGGTGCGGGTCAGCGCGCGGTTCTCGTTCGCGGAGAACACTTCCATGAGGCGCAGCTCCTTGTCCGACAACGAGACCTCGCCTTCGTTGGTCAGCGCCTGCCCGGTGTCGAATCGCACCCAGTAACCCGCGAAGCTCAATCGCGGCGGGGCCGTCGCCGGCCGGCCGCTCGCGCGCCGCAACAGCGCGCGCACGCGCGCCAGCAGCTCGTTCACGTCGAAGGGTTTGGGTAGATAGTCGTCGGCGCCGGCGTCCAGGCCGCGCACCTTGGAGGTGGTGTCGCTGCGCGCCGTGAGCATGAGGATCGGGGCGTTGATGCCCTGGTCGCGTGCGAAGCGCGTCAGCGCGAATCCGTCGCCGCCGGGCAGCATGACGTCGAGGATGGCGAGCTGGTATTCGCGCTTCGCCAGCAACTCCTTGCCCTGCTCGAAATTCTCCGCGGCAACGATTTCATAGCCGGCGTGCCGCAGGTTGACGGCCACCAGCTCGCGCACCAGGCGCTCGTCTTCGACGATGGCGATGCGGTCAGCCATGCGCCGTGCCCTCGGTGCCGAGCGGCAGCGTGGACTGCGGGGCCAGCATCAGCGTCACGGTGAACACGGCGCCCAGTCCCGGCCCCGGACTGTGCGCGCGGATGTCGCCGCCCATGCGGCGCGCCAGCTGGCGCGCGATGGCAAGCCCCAGACCCGCGCCATGCGTGACACCTTCGCCACTGCCGCGATTGTGCAGATCGAAGAGCTTTTCGGCGCTCTGCGGATCGAAGCCGCGTCCCTGGTCGCTGATGTCCAGCCGCCAGCGGCCCTCGCTCACGCCCGCGGCGAGGCGCACGCTGCCGCCGCCGTATTTGTGCGCGTTGTCGAGCAGATTCTCGAGGATCACGCGCAGGCCATCGCGATCGGCCAGCACCTGCACCGCGTCGACGATCGCGACCTGCACTTCGCTGCCGCTGGCGGTGCGCGCGCGGTGCGTGAGCAGATCGGCGATGAAACGCGCCGCATCGATGGGCCGCACGCCTTCGCGCGGCTCGCGCGACATGGCGCGCTGGTACGCCAGGATGGTTTCCGCCAGATGTTCGAGGCGATCGCATTCCTGCTGCCCGAGGCGGATCAGTTCGTCACGCTGCTCCAGGGGAATGCTGCCCAGGCTCAGGCTCTGCAGCAGCCCCTTGACGCCGGCCACCGGCGTCTTGAATTCGTGGCTGGTGAACTGCAGCAGTTTTTCCATGTCCTCGCGCTGCTGTTTGCGCCGCTGCGCCAGCAGGTACAACACCACCAGGCTGCCCGACAGCAGCAGCGCCATCAGCGTCGACTCGCCGACCAGCATCACGTTCCGGCGATCATGATGGGCGGCGATTTCCGCAAACCCGGCCGCCCGCTGTTGCTCGTCGATGTCCGCCCGCAGCTGCAGCACCTGCCGCTCCAGCATCTCGTTGGAGAGCATTTCGCCGCGTAGCAGGATGGTCCACCAAGCCACCAGGGACGCGGTGGTGATCACCGTGAATGCGAGCACGATCAGCTCGGCACGCTCCATGAACCATTGGCGGAAGCCGGAACGCATCAGGCCTTTTCGCTCGTTGCCAGCACGTCGAGGAGTTTATCGACATCGGCGGTGCTGTGAGCCGCCGACAGGAAGCACACTTCGTACGCCGACGGCGGCAGGTACACGCCGTGGGCCAGCCAGCCGCGATATCGCCGGTGGTATTCATCGATGGCGGCGGCACTGATGGCCGAGGCCGCCACCGGCAGGGCCGCGCGCGCATCGAAGTATGGCCAGACGATGGGACCGATTCGCGGCAGCTGCGCCTGCGACTGGAGCGCGTGGCGCGCCAGCGCGGCATCCAGGTGTTTGCCCAGCATGTCGAGGTGCCGGTACGCGCCGCCTTCGGCCAGTTCGGCCAGCGTCGCCAGGCCCGCGGCCAGGCACACCGGATTTCCGGCCATGGTGCCTGCCTGGTACACCGGGCCCAGCGGCGCCAGCTGCGCCAGCAGCTCGCGCCGACCCAGCACCGCGGCCACCGGCATGCCCCCGCCCACGATCTTGCCGAGCGTGGTGAGGTCGGGCTCGATGCCTAACAACTTGTCATAGCCGTGGTAGCCGAAGCGGAAGCCGGTGATCACCTCGTCGAAGATCAGCACGGAGCCATGCGCCCGCGTGAGCTCGCGCAGCCTCTGCAGCCATTCGCGCGACTGCTGCAGCAGGCCGTTGTTGGCCGGCAGCGGCTCGATGATGGCCGCGGCAATGTCCTTGCCGGCCTCTGCGAAGGCGCGCTCCAGCGCCGCAACGTCGCCCAGCGGGATCACCAGTGTGTCCGCGGCCACCGATGCCGGCACGCCGGCGCTGTCGGCCAGGCCCTGCGTGATCACGCCGCTGCCGGCTTTGACCATGAGCTGATCGACGTGGCCGTGGTAGCAGCCGTCGAATTTCAGGATGCGACGCCGGCCATTGCTGGCGCGCGCGAGGCGCACCGCCGTCGCCACGGCTTCGGTGCCGCTGACCACGAAGCGCACCAGCTGCGCGTACGGCCAGGCGGCGAGCACGCGCTCGGCGAGCTCGCCCTCGAGCCGATGCGCGGTGCCGAACACCAGGCCGTCGCGCGCCGCGCGCTGCACTGCCTCGACCACTTTGGGATGGGCGTGACCGAGGATCAAAGGACCCCAGGCCATGCACAGGTCCAGGTAGCGATTGCCGTCCTCGTCGACGGCATACGCTCCGCTGGCTTCGCGGAAATACACCGGCGTCCCGCCCACCTTGCGGAAGGCGCGCACCGGGCTGGAAACGCCGGCAGGTATCAGCGCCTCAGCGCGCGTGAAGAGTTCGGCTGAGCGCGCCAGCGGCAGTTTCTGAGAGTTCGACGGGTTTGCAGCCGGCGACGGCTGCGCGGATGAAGGAGTCACGTTGCCCATCCTGTTGTGAAAGTGGCTTTTCTGGAAGTTCGATGGTGCCGGCAGCCCAACCGCGCTCGGTGGCGATGCCGAGATATGCGCGCGTGCCGATCACGTGGCAGCCGAAGGGCGTGGAACAGCCGCCCTCGATGACGCGCAGGAATTCGCGCTCCCACTGCGTCGCGTTCACACAGGCAGCATCGGCCAGCCCGGCCACCTGCGACTGGATCCCGGAGTCGTCGACCCGGCATTGCGCGGCCAGCGCGCCCTGCCCCGGCGCCGGCACCCACCATTCGGGCGAGAGCTCGACGACGACGAAGCCGGACAGATCGAGATCCAGGCGCGTGAGTCCCGCGGCCGCCAGCACGATGGCGTCGACGCCCTGACTCTCGGCCAGCTTGCGCAGCCGCGTCGGCACGTTGCCGCGCAGCGGTACGGAGAGCGCCTGCGGCGCGTAGCGGCCTAGCAAGGCGCCGCGGCGCAGCGACGATGCGCCGACGCGTGCGCCGGACTTCAGCGGCAGCAGGCCGTCCTCGCGCGGCGCGTGGAATTCGCGCCGGATCAGCAGCCAGTCGGCGGAATTGGCACGCGGCAGGATGGTGGCGTTGTGCAGGCCTGTGGGCGTTGCCGTCGGCAGGTCCTTGAGGGAATGGACCACCAAGTCGATGCGGCGCTCGAGCAGCGCGATTTCCAGCTCGCCCGTGAAGAAACCTTTCTCGACACTGCCGGCCAGGTACGGCGACTGATCGACATCGCCGCGCGTGGTGATCACGGTGATGTCCGGATGCCAGGTGCGCGCCGCCGCGCGACCGTTGAGCTCTGCCAGCACGGTGCGCGATTGCCACAGGGCCAGGTCGCTGCCGCGGCTGCCGATGTGATGCACGCTCATTGGCTTTCACGCCTCGCGGCCGAGATGAACTGGTGCAGCATGGCGTTCACCTCGGAGGTCACCTTGCGCGCACGCTGCGGCGGCAGGCCTTCGAGCAGGCTGGGTAGTTTGTTCTGCATGAAGTCGGTACGCATGGCGGTCATCGCCGCCAGTGTGTCGCTGGGCGGCGGCGCGAGCAATGTCTGGCAGATTTTTTCGGCAGTGGCCGAGCACTCGCCATCCAGCGCCGCGTACTCCGCCTCGGGCAGCACGGCGCCGTGACCTTCGAGCAGCTCGTCCAGCGTCGTGAGTTGCCAGCCCGGCGCGCCCACGATCTGCAGGGGGCTGCCGAGATCGAACGCGCGCCGGCCCGAGCCTTCGGGCAGCGTCAGCCAGGCATGTGGCGCGCCCGAGGCCACGATGACGGTGTGCGCGCGCTGCACGGCGCCTTCGAAGGCGCGCATGCTGGCGCGGTTGAAACTCTCCACGGCGGTGAATCCCGCGTCGGCGAGCGCCCGCAGCGTCGCACGGCCGATCTCTCCGAGGCCGAAAACCGCGACCGGCGCATCGCGCGGCAGGTCGGGCATGCGCTGCACCACCAGCGCCTGGACGCCGCCGGTGCGGCCCTGCGGCAGGATGCGGCGCGCGCGGCCTAACAACTCGCCGACACCGCGCCAGGCCACGTGCAGATTGCGGCACACCGTGCCGGCTTCGTGCGCGCGTTCGAAGGATCGCAGCACCTGGTTGCCGATGGCGTGCTCGCCCTGCGCCACGGAGTCGAGTCCCGCGGCGACGCGCAGCAACCCGCCGACGGCCGCGGCACCGTGCCGGGCCCTCGGTCGCAGGCGATCGGGATTTTCGGCGGCACCGATCAGCGCGGCACCGAACAATTCCGCGGCCCACGCGGGTCGTGGCGAAGCCAGCAGCCACTCGACCCGCGCGCAACTCTCGATGCGGACGACGCCGGTGATTTCACCGGCGTCGAGCAATTCACGCGCCGGACCGTCGGCGCCGGAATCCATCGCCACCAGTCCCGCGCGCACCGCGGAAGGCGCCTCGCGATAACTCATGCCGACCAGCGCGAGCGGAATCACGGCTGTCCCTCAGGCAAATTCCGCCGCGGTTTCCACCAGCGCGGCCACTGTTTCCGGGGGCGTGCCCGGCAGGATGCCGTGCCCCAGGTTGAGAATGCAGTGCCTGCCGCCCGAGGTCGCTTTCATGGTCTCGAGCAGCGCGCGCGTGCGCTTGCGCACCACGCCGGCATCGCCTAACAACAGTATCGGATCGATGTTTCCCTGCAGCAGGTGGCCGGGATACATCTTGCGCGCGACCTCCCATTCGGTGCGCCAGTCCAGCGAGAAGCCGGTGACGCCGCTCTCGCCGAGCAGCGGCATGAGGTGGTGGCCACCGCGCACGAACAGCAAGGTGGGCACTTTGCGGGCGTTCAGTTTTGCGGTGATGCGTTGCAGGGCGGGGAGCGCGAAATCGCGATACTCGTCCGGCGCCAGCAACCCGCCCCAGGAATCGAACAATTGCACGGCATCCGCGCCCGCATCCACCTGCGCCAGCAGCAGATCCGCGACCACGTCTGCGATGGTGCCGAGCGCGCGCTTCGCCAATTCGGGATCGCGGTGCATGAGCGTGCGCGCCTCGCGGAAGTCGTCGCTGCCGCCGCCCTCGACGCAGTAGGCGAACAAAGTGAAGGGCGCGCCCGCGAAGCCCAGGATTCCGTAGCGATCCTTCAGCGTCTGCTTGAGATGCGCAACGGCGCGCGGCAGATAGTCGATGCGCCCCAGCACGCCATCGAGCTGCCAGGCATCGTAGTCGGCGGCGGTGCGCAAAGGCCTGGCGATGCGCGGGCCCTCGCCCGGACCGAAGCTGACACCGAGGCCCATGGCCAGCGGCACCACGAGAATGTCGGAGAACACGATGGCGGCATCGAGCGCATAGCGATCGAGCGGCTCGAGCGCGGCCCGCGTCGACAATTCCGGTCTCTGGCAGACGTCCCAGAAGCTGTGCTCGGCGCGCAATGCGCGATATCCCGGCAGATAACGCCCTGCCTGGCGCATGAGCCACACCGGAGGGCGGTCGAGCGCATCGCCACGCAACGCCGCGAGAAATCGCTCACGCGAATGCATCGATCACAAACTCCTGTGAAATCAACCATGAGCGTACGGCCCGCCAGACCCGCCACTGTCACAGCTGTGTCACGGCATACGCGTGGACGGTTTCGCGGCGCTAACATCCGTGAAAGTGCCCTACACCTGGATCATCACCAAGTCGCAGCCGCATGCCGACAGCGTGGTCATCCAGCTGCGCCGTCAAGGGTTCAACGCTCTCGCGATCTGTTGCATCGAGCATCGCTGGCATGACTGGCCCGAGCTCAAGCAGATAGGCGCCGGCGGCAATGCGTTGTTGTTCGTCACCAGCCGCGCCGCGGCCGCGCGCATCGAAGTGCCGCCGGGGACCAAGGTAGCGGCGATCTCTCCCACCACCTCGTCCACGCTCGAAGCGCGCGGCATTCGCGTGGCTGTTTCAGCACATGGCGGCGTGCGCGAGCTCGCCCAGACAGTGGTGGATACGGCCTCCGTGCCCGATGGCACGGACATCTTCTATCCGACCAGCGATGTCGCCTTGCGCCAGCCCGAGCATCTGGCCGCGGTCGCGATACTGGCCAGGCGACTGCGCGTGCACACTCAACCGGTCTATTCGACGGTGGCGCCCGACAACCTTTCGCAGGAACTGGCCGCGTTGCGCGCACCGCAGGTCGGACGGGCACTGGGTTACGCGTTCTGGAGTCCTTCCGCCATCGAAAATTTCTCGAGCGCGCGTGGCTTCGAGCTGGCACCCGGGCCGGTGGTGCTGGTCGGCGGATCCACGATGCGGTGCTGGAGCGAGGGCGCACCACCGGAATGGCGGCGCGCCTTTCGTCACGATCCCGACACGCCGCTCGAGTGGTCGCTGCGATTCCTGGAGCGCGATCCCGCGGCCGCGAACGGTAGCTAGCCCTTACTTGATCGAGCCGGGCTTCCTCATCATCTTGCGGATATCCGCCAGGTGCATCTCTTCCGCGGCGATCTGGTCGCGCGCGTATTCCTCCAGCAGGATGCTCTTGCCGGCCACGAGCTCCAGCAACGCGTAGTACGCGCCAAGCCCCTCCTTCTCGTGCTCGTGCGCTTCGATGAGGATCTCGTTGACGTCGTGCTGATGCGTCTCCAGCAGCGAGCCGATCTTCAGCGACGGATGGCCGCCGAAGGCAGTGATGTGCTCACCGGCCAGCACGGCGTGTGCGTTCGACTCGTTCGACTGGTCACGCAGCCACGCGACGATGGGTATGCGGTTGTGGCCGAAGATCATGAAGCTGTAGTGCATGTAGCGCACCACGCCCGCGAGCTCGAGCTCGAGGATGTGATTGAGACTCTCGATGATCCTCTCGGTGAGTTTGACGTCGAGCGGTGAATCAACCATTGGCGCACTCCTGACTATTCGTATCGGCCGGGCGCGAATGTTAGCCCAGCCCGATACGAATGTCGGAGATGCGAATGACAATGCGAATGCGTCGCATCCGACGCCGCGCGGCGCGATATTTTCGTCCGTCAGGCGACCAGACTTGTTAGCTCGCGTGGGGTTGGCGCGGAGTCATAGGGCAGATGTGGGGGACCCAGCATGACGGCCCGCAGCAAGTCCACTGCACCGCGTGGCTCGGTCTCGAATTCGCGTGCCACCTCGGCGTCTTCGATGATGGCGCAACACAAGGCGAGCGCACTGCGTGACATGCCAGCCGTCTCGCTCATCTCGTCCATCAGAAAATTGTGTCGGTGCATCATGCTGTCCCCTCCATGGTCGCGGATTTGCGCCAGTCCTAGGGTCATAGCAACAACTGGGCCACCCGACATTACGCCCTCCGGGCTCCCCCTGTCTGTCATCACAGACAGTGCGCGCAATATTTACAAAGTTGGCGGCAGTTTTTGTTCTAGCGCCGCGGCGAAAACACCAGCAACGAAACCGCCTGGCGCGGCAGCATGAAATTGACTCGCGCGCGGCCGCCGGAAACTTCGATGTCGGAAGGCTCCTGCAGTGCGGCGAGCTGGCCTGCGGCGCGCAACGTGTCCCAGGCGGGTTTATCGGGTGCGATTGGTGAGCCCATGCGTTGCCACGCCGCATAGGCATTGCTGTGATCGGCATCGATGCGGAAATGCGCCACCGTCGCCGAAGCCGCGCGGCAGGCCGCGCAGGTCGAGCGCGATGGCCGCATCGGGCCCGGGCAGATCGTCGTCGTGGTAGTGCCAGATGAACACCGCCAGTTCCTGCTCGCCGCGACTGGCCATCACGCCCACGTCGGCTGGACCACGCACGCCGTTCGCGAGGACTTCATCGAGCGCCGCCTGTCGTGAGCTCGTGGCCCGCAGGCGCCGCCCCTGCATGCGCGAAAACATTCGAAACACATTGAGCACCGGCATGTCGATGCCATTGCTGGCGAGCTGGCGGAATCCTGCGAAGTACGGCTGGTCCTCGAACTCGAAGGCCCAGGTCAGCGCACCCTGCAGGTTCACGCCATGGCGCGCGGCCAGTTCATGTTTGCGCGCGAAACTCGCGGCGGTGTAGCTCGAATACATGGTGCCGTTGCGATAGCTGAAGCGCGGACCCTGACAGGCGGCGCAGCCTTCGGGATCGGACTCGCCGATGACGATGGGCTTGCCTTGCAGCGCGCTGCGCGCCGCGATCATCTGAAAGCCGCGATCGATGGTCGCCAGGTGCTCCTTGATTCCCATGCGCACATGGCCATCGACGAAGTTAGGCGCGCCCTTGGCGTGAAATGCGAGGAAATCCGTGGGTGTGCCGGTTTCGCCGGTCGCGTAGTTCTTTCCGGTGGTGATGTGATCGAGAAACCCTTCCATGTAAGGGCCACCATGGCCGGCGGTGTGCGGGCCGCCGACCCGCGCACCCGGCAGCGCGCGGCGCACACCGGCGATCGCATAGTCGTGCAGCTTGTAGAAGTCCTCGGCCGAGGCCTTCCAGTAGGCCGGGCCATTCGGTTCGTTCCAGGTTTCGAACCACCAGCGCAGCACTTCTTCGCTGCCGTAACGCTGCACCAGGTGCCGGGTCAGCTCGAAACAAAGATCCGACCAGCGCTGGTAGTCGCGCGGCGGATACGCCCAGCCGCCGCTGATCAGGTTGTAGTCGAAGCCCGGGCGCCACGAGTGTTTGTAAGGCACCGCCGCCGGTGCGCTCGACAATGCCTGTGGCATGAATCCCAGCTGCACGAAGGGTCGCACGCCATTCGCGAGATATGCATCGAAGATGCCGTCGACGATGCGCCAGTCGTACACGGCGTTGCCGGCAGCGTCTTCGCTGTAGGCATTGCTGCTGCCCCACTTCAACGCCGGCGTGCCGTCACCAGAGCTCAGCAGGTTGTGCGCGCGGAAGTAGACGTCGTCCTTTTTCAGGCTACCGAGCTCGGCTAGCAAGGCGCGGCCATCTTTCATGGTGGCGTAGTTAGGCTCATCGGCGCCGAAGAAGCGCCAGATCGGGGTGAGCTCGCCGCCGGGAGTGCGCGCGTCGACCTCGACCTTCACGGGAAAACTTTCCGCGACCGCATGGGTCGCAAGACAGGCCGCGGCCAGCGCTGCGAACAGATTTCGGCGAAGCATGGTTCCCCCTGGATGACGCGGGATTTTGCATGCCCCGCCGTCTTTGTGCATATTCACGCTGCGCGGACGTTGATACCTGTTTTGCTATTGGAGGCATCGTGCGTCTGAAGTCCGCGTTTCCATTGCTGCTCGCACTCCTTTACGGCACCTGCCTGGCAGCCCAGTCCTCGACAGACCAGGCCCCGTCGGAGTGGATCGACGCCACCACGGGTCACCGCGTCGTCCGCCTGTCGACCGAACCGGGCACACGTTCGCTCTACTTCCACCAGAACAGCCTGACTCCCGACGGACGCTTCGTGATCGTCGAAACCCCGGCCGGTATTGCGACCATCGAAATCGCCACGCGCAGGAACAAGCTCATCGTTCCCGGCAAGGTGCGTGCGCTGTTCGTCGGGAGAAAAACCGGGCTGGTGTATTTCTCGAAGAGCGATGGTGCAGGCGACTCCGCGCAGCAGACGCCCACCGAGGTGTTCAGCGTACCCGCGGCCGGCGGCAAGCCACGACGCATCACGCGTATCGATCGGGGTTTCATCGGCTCGGTGAATGCCGACGAGACACTATTGTTGGGCGTGTACGCCGAGCGCGCGTACCAGCTCGAGCAGGGTCCTCGCGACCCGCGGTTTGACGCCAACTACGCGGCCACCGGAGCCGATGGCAAACCGCTGACCTTCGCCGAAGCCAAGGAGGTGCGCCTGCTGCAGCGTGAACAGGCGCGGATCCCCATGGCCATGTTCACGGTGAACACCGCCACGGGCGAGCAGGTCATCATCCATCGCTCCACCGACTGGCTGAATCACCTGCAGTTCTCACCCACCGATGCGCAGGCGTTGATGTTCTGCCACGAGGGCCCGTGGCATCGCGTCGACCGCATCTGGTCGATGCGACTCGGAGGCGAACCGCAGGTCGTGCACCGCCGCGCCATGAACATGGAAATCGCCGGACACGAGTTCTTCGACGTCGGCGGCAAGACCATCTGGTACGACCTGCAGACACCGCGCGGCGAGGTGTTCTGGTTGGCGGCGGCCGACCCGGATGGTTCGCGTCGCTGGTACCACGTGGACCGCGATCACTGGTCCGTGCACTACAACATCGCGCCCGACGGCAAATCGTTCGCCGGCGATGGCGGCGACGAGGAAATGGTCGCGCATGCCAAGAACGGCAAGTGGCTGTACCTGTTCCACCCGCAGTCGATTCCCGATGTGGCGGGAATTTCGGCGCCGAACGCGGCGCACCTGGTGCGTCCCGGCACGTTGCAGGCGGAAAAGCTGGTGGACATGCGCCAGCACGACTATCGCCTGGAGCCGAACGTGTTCTTCACGCTCGACGGAAAATGGGTCATCTTCCGTTCCAACATGCACGGCGACGTGCACACCTACATGGTGGAGGTCGCGCGCTAGTCCTGGGCGCTGGTGATGCGCATCCAGTCGAATTCCCGGCATGGCGTGCACCATCACCGGCTGGCCGGTGGTGGTCGAGCCCGCGATGAGCTCGCCGATGATGGGCCAGTCATCCACCCAGCGCACCGGCTGCAGATGCACGATGCGCCCGAATGCACCGGTGCTGTTGAAGTGCGCGAACCAGCCCTGGCCGTTCGGCGTTTCGACATAGCCACCCTGGTGCGGCGCCTGCACGCGGGTGCTCCCCTGCGCCAGCACCGTGCGCACCTCGTATGGACCGTAGATTTCCCTGGCGCGCAGCACGGCCTGCGGTCCTTTCTCCACGCCGCCATAGGGCGCGAAGATGTAGTACCAGCCATTGCGCTTGAGTAGTTTGGGTCCTTCGAGGACCGGCAGGTTCTGCGGATCTTCGACGATGGTCTTGCCCGTATCGAGCACCTTCGTGCCGTCGGCGCTCATTCGATGCAGGATCAGCGGGCCGGCGCCCACGCGCGAATGCACCAGGTACGCCTGCTCCGTCGTCATCCCAGAACGGACACCTCATGGACGTTCCTCGAGTCGATGACGCCAGTTCGCCTGGTATTCCAGCAGCCCCGGAATGCGCAGCGGCGTGACATTGCACAGCGCGCCAGGCTGTGGCGATGGCAGGCCGGCCAGGTGCGCTGCCACGCGCGTGCCGCCGCCTTCGGGGTAGGTGCGCACGGTCCCCACCGGTACGCAGGCGCCTAACAAACTCGCGAACAGCGGGTTGCGCGCCAGCGGGCCGTCCACGAAGATCTCGCCCGCCGTACCCAGCGATTCGATCAGCTGCGCAGTCATCAGCGCCGAATACAGTGTCGCCAGTGCCGCGCGCTGCGAGGCGTCCAGATCCTCGGCAGCTTCCAGCTTGCCGGGCCTGCCGGAGTAAGGTCCGGCGCTCGCGAACGAAGGCAGCGCAATGCTGCCGCGCGTCAGCACTTCGATCAGTGCATCGACGCTCGGCTCGCCCGCTCCCTGCGCGATGGTCTCGTACTCGCGCCCGCCCATGTAACGCGCGGTGGCAATCGGCGCGCCGAACACGTTGACGTTGGCCAGCATGTCGCGTTCTTCACGCAGGCGGCGCAGGTCGCCGCGATTTGCCATGACTATTGTCCAAGTGCCGCTCGACACCACGGTGAACGCCTCGCGCTCGCGGTCCATGAGAAAGCGCAGGTACGAGGCATTCGAGTCGTGGACGCCGCAGGCCACCGTGCAATCGGCGGGCAGGCCGGCGGCCGACGCGACGCTCTCACGGACGGTGCCGAGGCGATCGCTGGCGCGATGCATGGACGGCATCAGCCGTGCCCAGCCCTGCTTGCGCGCCAGCGCCGAATAAGCCTGCTCGTGGGGGCGCCACAGATCGGTGTGCGTGCCCAGCGAAGTCACTTCACTGGCCATCACGCCGGACAGGCGCCAGGACCAGTACTGCGGATACGGCAGGATGTGGGCCACGCGCTGGAACAACGCCGCGTGCCGTTGCTGTAGATAGAACAGCTGCCGCCCCAGGTTCAGTCCCTGCGGCAGGTTCGGCGAAAAGGTCATCGCATAGGGATCGCGCAGCGCCCCATATTCGCCGGCCACCTGGTCGAAACAGGTGTCTTCGTAGTCCGGCGCCGCAAGCACTTCGCCAGCGTGGTCGACCAGCACCGCGGCCGCGCCATGGGCGATGGGCACGATGGCCGCAATGCGCTCGCGCTGCGGTGCTTCACGCAGGGATTCCAGCAGCCAGCTTTCGATGGCTGCCAGGTCGAGCTCGCGCGTGGCCGTGCCCTGGATCACGGCATTCGCGCGCCGCGCGCTCCAGATTTCCTGGCCCAGCGCCGGATCCACCAGCGCGATCTTGGCGTTGGTCTTGCCGACATCGAGTACCGCGATCAGGGCAGCAGCCATCAGCGCCGCCCCAGCAGCGCGGGCACCGCGACCACGAGAATCAGCAGGGCTCCGGTGAAGATCGACATCACGATGCCGGGGATGTTCATGAGTCCCAGCCCGAAAGTCACCAGGCCGAACACCAGTGCGGCAAGCACCACGCCCAGGATACTGCCCTTGCCGCCCCATACCGACACGCCGCCCAGGATCACGATGCTGATGATTTCCAGTTCCCAGCCCTGCGCGATCGATGGACGCGTCGAGCCCAGGCGTGATGTCAAGAGTATGGCCGCGAGGCCAGCCGCGAGGCCGGTGACGGCAAACAAGGCAAAGCGATACCGGTCCACGCGGATGCCCGCGAAGCGCGTGGCCACCGGGTTCGCGCCGATGGCATATACGGCGCGGCCATAACGCGTGCCGTGCAGGAACAGGGCAAACAGGATCGCAGACACCACGAACAGCATCAGCTCGATGGAGACTGGTCCCGCCAGGTAACCCTGGCCAAAGACCGCGAACGATTCCGGATAGTTCTTGAGCACGCGATCGCCGAGCGCTGCATACGCGATACCGCGAAACAGCGTCATGGTGCCGATGGTGGCGACGATCGACGGCACTCGCGCCCAGGTGACCAGTGCGCCGTTGATGCATCCGGCAACCAGCCCGGTGCCGAGGCCGATCGCGACCAGCGTCGGCGTGCCCGCGCCGGCGTCCGCCGCAAAGCCCATGGCCACCGACGCGAGCGCAATGATGCCGGCCACCGATATGTCGATTTCGCCCGCGATGATGAGCAATGCCAGCGGCAGCGCGACCAGTGCCCGCTCGGTGAAATTGAAAGTGGCGTCCGAAAGCGTGTTTACGTCGAGGAAGTACGGCGAGAGCATCGAGAACGACACGAACTCGAGCACCAGCACCAGCGCCAGCATGCTCTCCCAGCGTTTGAGCGCCGTGATCATGTCCGCGCCTCGAGGATGCTGCGCGCATGACGGCGCTGCCGGGCACCGAGCAGCACCGCGACCAGTATCACCAGGCCGTTGATGAACATCTGCCAGAACGCCGAGATGCCCACCAGCGGCAAACTACTGCGGATCACGCCCAGGAACAGGCAGCCGAGCACCACGCCGACCGCGGATCCCACACCACCCGTGATCGCCACCCCACCGATCAGGCAGGCGGCGATCACCTGCAGCTCGAAGCCGAGCGCAATGTCGGTGTACGCCACCGCAAAGCGGGCCACCCACAGGTAACCGCACAGCCCGGCAATCCCACCGCTCACGACGTAGGCGATGAACTGCATGCGGCCGACGTCGATGCCCGAGTACGCCGCAGCTTCGGGGTTGCCGCCGGCGGCATACAGGTTCCGTGCGATGCGCGCGTGGCGCAGCGCCACGATCGCGAGTGCCGTGAGTGCGATTGCCAGCCATGCCAGTGTCGACAGACCGAGGAATTGCGCGCGCGTGAATGCCACGAACTCGGCCGACATTTCGTTTTCATTCACCCAGGCGCCGCGCGACAACAGGTAGATCACGCCGCGATACACCGACATGGTGCCCAGCGTCACCACGATGGGCGGCAGGCGCAGCTTCCACACCAGTATGCCGTTGAAGGCGCCTAACAACGCGCCGCAGACCAACGTCAGCAGCAGCACGGGCGCGACCCCGGCGCCGGGAAAGGCGCGATTGAACAGCGCGGCGAGCATGCCGCAGAGCGCCAGGTTCGCCGCCACCGACAGGTCGACGCCTCGCACCAGGATCACCAGCATCTGGCCCAGCGCCAGCATGATCAGGATCGCGGTGTCGTCCAGCACGCCCGCCAGGTTGCGGGGTGCGGCGAAGCCGGGGAATGCCAGCGTCACGGCCACCAGCAGCGCCAGCGTCAGCGCGCCCAGGCTCAGGTCGCGACGCGCCGTGTCCGGCCAGCTGCGCAGATTCCCGAGGACACTCATGCGTCGCTCGCCGCGCGCAGCAGGCTTTCGCTGGTGGCATCCGCACGCGTGAACTCGCCCGTGAGGCGTCCGCGGCGCATGACCAGCACGCGATCCGACATGGCGATGATTTCCGGCAGCTCGGAAGAAATGAGGATGACACCGTTGCCGGCGGCCGCGAACTCGCTGGTCACGGCATGCACCGCCGCCTTGGCACCGACGTCGATGCCCTTGGTGGGTTCGTCGAGGATCAGCACCGCGGGCTTGCGCGCCAGCCACTTGGCGATGACGACCTTCTGCTGGTTGCCCCCGGAAAGACTCTGCACGGCCTGCGCCGGCCCTTGTGCCTTGATGCCCAGCGCGTCTATCCAGTGGCGCGCCAGCTCCTGCTCGCGGCGCGCGCGCAGCCAGCCGCGCGGCGCGAGCGCGCCGAGATTGGGCAGTGCGATGTTCGCGGCAATCGAAAACGGCAGGATGCTGCCCTGGTTCTGCCGGTCCTCGGGCACCAGCGCGATGTCGCTGCTGCCGCTGACGCTGCCCTGGTCGGCGCGTTCGACACCGAACAGCACCTGCGCAAGCTCGGTACGGCCGGCACCCACCAGGCCATAAATTCCGAGAATCTCGCCGCGACGCAGCGCGAAATTGATTCCTTCGAACTGCCCGTCACGCCCGAGGTTTTCGACACGCAGCAGCTCATCGCCCAACCGCGACTCGTGTTTCGGGAACAGCTGCTCGACCGGGCGTCCCACCATGAGCCGGATCAACGCATCGCGGTCGGTGGCCGCCAACAGCCCCTCGCCCACCGAGGCGCCATCGCGGAACACCGCATAGCGGTCGGCGAGCTCGAAGATTTCGTCGAACTTGTGCGTGATGAACAGCAGCGCACAGCCGGCGTCCCGTAACTTGCGCGCGATGCGAAACAGCTCGGCGCATTCGCGCTGCGACAGCGAGGCCGTGGGCTCATCCAGAATCAACACGCGCGACTCGCCGACCAGCGCCCGCGCGATCTGCACCACGTGCTTCTGCGCGATGCCCAATGAGCCGACCGGCGTATCGGCGTTGAAATCGGCGCCGAGCTCCTGCAAGGCGGCCTGTGCGCGTACGCGCAGCGCGCTCCAGTCGATCAGTCCGCGACGCACCGGGTGCGCATTGACGAACAGGTTCTCGGCCACCGTCAGCTGGTCGAACACCAGGCACTCCTGGTGCACCACGCCGATCCCCAACGCGCGCGCCGCGGTGGGCGTGGGAATCAGAACGGTGGCCTGGTCCAGCTCCACGGTCCCGGCGTCCGGTTGGTGCACGCCGGTGAGGATCTTGACCAGCGTGGACTTGCCCGCACCGTTCTCGCCGATCAGCGCGGTGATGCTGCCACGATGCAATTGCAGGTCGACGCCGGCGAGCGCGCGCACTCCGCCGAACGACTTGCGGACATTGGTGAGCCTCAGCAGGGGCGCTTGCACGGGCGGTCGTTCGTCGTCAGAACATCTTCGCGTACTGACCCACGTTGCTGATGTCGTAGATGAAGGGCTTGCTCATCGCACCTACGCCATCGGCTCCGAAAGTGACCTCGCCCATGCGCCCCATGTACACGGGCTTGTCCGGGGCCTCGCCGCGCGCCAGGCGCACGGCAATCTGCGTGGTGGAGTAGCCGAGATCCACAGGGTTCCAGATGGCGAACTTGGGCACCACACCTTTCTCCACGTAGCCGATCAGCTCGGATGGCAGGCCCAGTCCCGTGACCTTGACCTTGCCGGTCAGTCCCTTGTCTTCCACGGCACGCGCCGACGCGACGATTCCCACCGAGCTGATGCTCACCAGCACGACCAGGTCAGGATGCTGCTGCAGCAGCGCCGCGGCTTCGCGATAGGACTTGTCGGAAACATCGTCTCCATACGCGACGCTCACCATGTCCAACCCGGGGTGCCGGGGCAATGCCTTGCGCATCTCCGCCAGCCAGGAGTTCTGGTTGGTCGAAGTCGGGGTGGCTGATACCACCGCGAACTTGCCCTTCCCTTCGGGTGCGAGTTCCGCGGTGAGCGTCACCACAGTCTCGCCGATGAGCTGATCCGACGAGGGCGCCAGATGCGCCACCCGTCCCGCCGGCGCGACCGCGGAATCATAGGAGATGACCTTGATGCCACGGTCGCGCGCCTTCCTGAGCGTGGGCACGAGCGCGTCCGGATCGTTGGCCGACACCGCGATGGCATCGACGCGCTGCGCGATGAGCGCATTCAGCACTTCGATCTGCCCTTCGGCCGTCGGCGTCGTGGGGCCCGTGAAGATGACTTCGGCGTCGAGCTCCCTGGCGGCTTCGTCGGCGCCCTTGTGCACGGCGTCGAAGAACCCATTGCCCAGCGATTTGGCCACCAGACCGATGCGCGTCCGCTGCGGTTTTGCCGGCTCATCTTTATTCTTGCCGCAGCCGGCCAGGCCCGCGGCCAATACCGCGCACGCGGCCGCCATGACGAAATTTTTCACTCGATAGTCCTCTACGCTACGCGATCTTCTTCATCTCGTCTTCCGGCAACACCTTGGCCACGATGACCTTGATGCCCGCGGCGCGGAAGTCCTCGAGCTCCTCGGGTTTGGCGCCATCGTCGGTCACGATGGTGTTGATGCGATCCAGGCCCGCCACGATCATCGCCGACTTGCGGCGCAGCTTTGAGCTGTCCGCCATGACGATGACGTGTTCGCTGCGCTTCAGCAGCTTGGTCTGCGCCTGCACGATGAGCGGATCGGCTTCCATCATGCCGAAGCGGTTCAACCCGTAGCACCCGACAAAAAGCTTGTTGCCCCAGAAGCTCTCGATGGTGTCGTTTTCGAACGGCGAGAGCACGATGTTCTGTTCGCGGAACAGCGTGCCGCCCGGCAGCGTGATGCGATTGCGGCTGGTGGCAAACAACTTGGCGGCGATCGGAAACGAATTGGTGAGGATGTCGAGGTCGGAATTCTCGAGAAACTCCACCAGCGCGAAGGTGGTCGTGCCGCCGTTGATGATGATGCTTTCGCCGGGCCCGATGAGCGCGGCCGACGCGCGCGCGATGGCCCGCTTCTGGGGAACGCTCACGTCCTGGCTCATCGCAAAGGGCATTCCCACCAGGTGCGGCTGATGACGCGGCCGCACCGCTTCCGCACCGCCACGGATGCGTTTGACCTCGCCCTTTTCTGCCAACGCATTGATGTCGCGGCGGATCGTCGCTTCGGATGCCCCGAGCAGATCCAACAAATCGCCGACACTGACGATGGAGCGCTCTTCGACCAGCTTCAGAATCAGGTTGTGGCGTTCTTTTTCCAGCATTGGAGTCCCCGGGAACCGTGCCGTGATCGATTCTGCACGTGATTGATTGTATATGACGGCTTCGTGTGATAAACAGCCTCACCGTTTTGGCGAAGCTGGGCCTGCCTACTTTAGCGCTGCTCTGCGGCCGGAGACATTGATGAGTGTGGTTCAGGCGACGCCCCAGGCGTCTCTCGAAGTCGAAAACCGGTGGGACGACGCCCACGCGGCCGGGCTTTCGCCTGCCGAACTGCTCCTGTACCGCTCCAATCTGTTAGGCAGCGACAAACGCATCACCAATTTCGGCGGCGGCAATACCTCGGCCAAGGTCAGGGAGAAAGATCCGCTGACCGGCGAGGAAGTCGAGGTGCTCTGGGTCAAAGGCTCGGGCGGCGACCTCGGCACCATGAAGCTCGACGGCTTCTCCACTCTATACATGGAGAAGTTCAAGGCCCTCGAGAAGTTCTATCGTCCAGGTACCGACAACGACAGCGTGCTGGTACCGCTGTACGCGCACAGCGCCTTCAACCTGAATCCCCGCGCCGCGAGCATCGACACGCCGCTGCATGGCCTCATCGATCGCGCGCACGTGGATCACATGCATCCGGATGCGCTGATTGCCATCGCCGCATCCGCCGATTCAAAGAAGCTCACCGAGGAGATTTTCGGCGGTGAGATCGGCTGGTTGCCGTGGATCCGCCCCGGTTATGAGCTCGGTCTCAAACTGCGCGAGCTGACGCGCAAGAATCCCAAATTGAAGGGAGCCGTGCTCGAAGCGCACGGCCTGTTCACGTGGGCGGATAGCTCCAAGGCCTGCTACGAGAACACGCTCGACATCATCAACCGCGCCACCACCTGGCTGGCCGAGAAAAGCCGCGGCAAGCGGCCGTTCGGAGCCGTGACGACGCAGGCGCTCACCATCGATCGCCGCCGGGAAATCGCCGCCGGTATCATGCCGACGATTCGTGGAGTCATTTCCGGCGCGGACGCAGGCACGTTCAAAGTAGGCCACTTCGACGACAACGAGGCCGTGCTGGATTTCGTCGGTGGCGAAAAACTTGCCGCCCTCGCGGCTCTCGGTACTTCCTGTCCCGACCATTTCCTGCGCACCAAGATCTGGCCGCTGGTGCTGCCCTTTGATCCGGCGCGCGACGGCGTCGCCGACCTGGCAGCACGCGTGAAGCCGGCGATCGAGTCCTACCGCGAGCGTTACGCCGGCTACTACGAGCGCTGCAAACGGCCGGATTCGCCGAAGATGCGCGATGCGAATCCGGTGGTGTACCTGGTCCCCGGCGTGGGCATGATCACTTTCGCCGCTGACAAAGCCACCGCGAGGATCGCAGGTGAGTTCTACGTCAACGCCATCAACGTCATGCGGGGCGCCGCCAGTGTTTCCACGTACCGCGGCCTGCCCGAGCAGGAAGCCTTCGACATCGAATACTGGCTGCTCGAAGAGGCCAAGCTGCAGCGCATGCCGAAACCCAAGGCGTTGGCCGGGCGCGTGGCGCTGATCACCGGCGGGGCCGGGGGTATCGGCCTGGCCACTGCGCGGCGGCTCGTGGACGAAGGCGCCTGCATCGTGCTCTGCGATATCGATCGCGAAGCGCTGGCCGGCGCGCACGAAGAGCTGCGCAAGAAATATGGTGCGGACGTGGTGGCGAGTTCCTGGGTGGATGTGACACGTGAAGACGCGGTCATCGCGGGATTCCGTGACAGCGCCTGGAAGTTCGGCGGTGTCGACATCTGCATTTCCAATGCCGGCATTGCCTCGGCTTCACCGGTGGAAGAGACCACGCTGGCCGTGTGGCAGAAGAACATGGACATCCTGGCCACGGGCTACTTCCTGATCGCGCGCCAGGCCTTCCTGCTGTTCAAGACGCAGGGAATCGGCGGATCGATCGTATTCATTGGCTCGAAGAACGCCCTCGCCGCCTCACCGGGCGCGGCGGCGTACTGCACCGCCAAGGCGGCCGAGCTGCACCTGGCACGCTGCCTGGCGCTCGAAGGCGCGCCTTTCGGCATCCGCGTCAATGTGGTCAATCCGGACGCCGTGCTGCGCGGCTCGCGCATCTGGCAGGGCGAATGGGCCCAGCAGCGTGCCGCGCAATACAAGAAGAGCGTCGATGAGCTGGAATCGGTGTACCGCGATCGCAGCCTGCTCAAACGCAGCGTGTATCCGGAAGACGTGGCCGAGGCCGTGGCATTCTTCGCCACCGAGCGTTCGGCAAAATCGACGGGCAACATCATCAACGTCGACGCCGGAAACGCGCAAGCCTTCACGCGTTAAGGATTGTCCATGAACTACGCCGATCCGCGCGACGTCAGCTATATCGCGTCGGCCAACAAGTCGCAGGCCGCCGCGCTCGCGGCCGACTACGCCGCGCTCGGCGCGCAACTGCAACGCCGCGGCATCGCGATCGATGAGATCACGCGCAAGGTCGCCAGCTTTCGGGTGGCCATTCCCTCATGGGGTGTCGGCACCGGCGGAACGCGTTTCGGGCGCTTTCCCGGACCCGGCGAGCCGCGCAACGTATTCGAGAAGCTCGAAGACTGCGGCGTCATTCACAAGCTGACCGGCGCGACGCCCACGGTGTCACTGCACATTCCCTGGGATCGCACCGACGATTTCAACGCGCTGCGCGAACACGGCGCCGCGCTCGGCCTGGGGTTCGACGCCATGAACTCCAACACTTTCCAGGACCAGGCCGGCCAGCCGCTGTCGTACAAGTACGGCAGCCTCACGCACACCGATGCGGCGGTGCGTGCCCAGGCCGTGCAGCACAACATCGACTGCATTACCGCGGGTAGAGCCCTGGGTTCCAAGGCCCTGACCGTGTGGATCGGAGACGGCGCCAATTTTCCCGGCCAGTCGCACCTGGGGCGCGCCTTCGAGCGCTATCTCGAATCCACCGCGTCCATCTACAAGGCTCTGCCCGCCGACTGGCGCATGTTCATCGAACACAAGATGTACGAGCCGGCTTTCTACGCCACTGTCATCCAGGACTGGGGCTCGTCGCTGATGGCGGCGCAGACGCTCGGTCCGAAGGCGTTCTGTCTGGTGGACCTGGGCCACCATGCGCCCAACGTGAACATCGAGATGATCGTGGCGCGCCTGGTGCATGCCCAGCGGCTCGGCGGTTTTCATTTCAACGACTCGAAGTACGGCGACGACGACCTCGACGCCGGTTCCATCGAACCCTTCCGCCTGTTCCTGGTATTCAATGAACTGGTGGAGGCCGAGCTGGCGAAGGCGCCTAACTTCAATCCGTCGCACATGCTCGACCAGTCGCACAATGTCACGGACCCCATCGAGAGCCTGATGACCAGCGCCATCGAGCTGCAGCGCGCCTATGCGCAGGCGCTGATCGTCGAGCGCCCGAAGCTGCACGAGCACCGCATCGGCAACGACGTGCTCATGGCGGCGCAGACCCTGAAGCGCGGCTTTACCACGGATGTGTCGCCCATTCTCGCGCAGGCGCGCATGTCCAAAGGCGGCGCCATCGACCCCGTGGCGGCCTATCGCGACAGCGGCTACCGCGCGCGCTGCGCGCAAACGAGACCGGGCAAACAAAGCCTGGGCGGCGGCATAGTGTGAGAATGGGGGCAGCCCCCGTTTCCTTGCATTGAAGTCCAACAATTCGACAGAGTGAGTTGGTGGGACCTGTCTAGGCGGTGACTGACCCCTTTTGCTAGGAAATGGGGGCTGCCCCCATACTTACTTATGGTCATCAATTCGATCGCCGATCTACGTGAGCTCGCGCGCCGCCGCGTGCCGCGCGCCATCTTCGACTACGCCGACCGCGGGTCCTACGACGAGATCACCTTCAACCGGAATCTCGACGACCTGCACGCCATCCAGCTGCGCCAGCGCGTCATGGTCGACGTGTCGAAGCAGCAGGTTGCCACGCGCATCCTCGGCGAAGACTGGACCATCCCCGTAGGTATCGGACCCACCGGCCTCACCGGCCTTTTCCACGCCAATGGCGAAATGCTCGGAGCGCGAGCCGCGCAGGCCTTCGGAGTGCCCTTCTGCCTGTCGACCATGTCGATTTGTTCCATCGAAGACGTGCGCGGCGCGGTGCAGAAGCCCTTCTGGTTCCAGGTCTACCTGATGCGCGATCGCAGCTTCAATCTCGAGCTGCTGGAGCGCGCCAAGGCGGCCAACTGCTCGGCCATCATGCTGACCGTCGACATGCCGGTGCAGGGGCTGCGACGCCGCGACCCCAAGAACGGCCTTTCCATCCCGCCGCGCCTCACGCTGAAGAACATGTTCGAAGTCGCCATGCGCCCCACCTGGGCGTTCAAGGTGTTGACCGGCAAGCGCCGCAGCTTCGGCAATCTCGAGGCACGCATGAAGGGCACCGGCGGGCTGAAGACGCTATCCGAGTGGATAGCGCAGCAGTTCGATGCCACGGTGACCTGGAAGGATCTCGCCTGGCTGCGCGAACACTGGCCGCGCAAGATCATCATCAAGGGCATCCTGGACGCCGAAGACGCCACGCTCGCCGCGCAGCATGGCGTCGACGCCTTGGTGGTGTCGAATCATGGTGGACGACAGCTCGACGGGGCCCGCTCCACCATCTCCGCGCTACCTGAAGTCGTGGATGCCGTCGCGGGACGCTGCGAGATCCTCTTCGACGGCGGCGTGCGTACCGGCCAGGACGTGCTCAAGGCCCTGGCGCTCGGTGCCAATGGTTGTCTCATCGGCAAGGCGTTTCTCTATGCACTCGCGGCGCGCGGCGAGGCGGGCGTGGCCCTGGCGCTCGACATCCTTCGCAAGGAACTGGCCGTCAGCCTGGCCCTCACGGGTGCCAACGACGTGCGCAAGGTCACGCGCGACATACTGGTCCAGCGCCAGTCGGCGTAATCGAAGGTAGTTAGTAAGGTGGAGCGCCGCCAGCGAAGGGGTGCTAGCGGCGCTCCGGTGTCGAAAAGCGCACGGAGCGCGGACAAGGTGCGTTTTTCGGACTCTGATCGGGGTTTCGCTGCGAAATCCCAGAAACCGGTGTCATTGTACCGCCAGATATCACGCATATTCGATCATTTAGTGGCATGTACGATCACTTCAGATCAGATTTCCTCAACTTTTGCCCGATCCAGAGCCTTAACGCAGACAAGTGCCAAAAATCGGCTCGCGTTATGTCAACAATAGGATGGTAACGCTATCAGCGATCTTTCGCGGTCCTGGGCAGGCTCATGCGCCGCACCGCAGGCCGGTCTAACTAGTCAGGCTGAAAAAAAGACCTCCGCCGTGCTATTGCTCGGCGGAGGCCCATGGCGACGCGAGGGGGTCGCGTTCAGAAAGAGACGTTGACTCCTAGCGAGACTGTTATGCCCGCGTAGTCATAGGTCGCCGGGAAGGTATTTCCATAGCCACCGAAGCCCTGGACGATCGGCGGATCCGTGTCGAGGACATTGTTAGCCACGAAGAAGATCTCGGCCCTGTCGCCAAAGTTCCAGCTGGCCGACAGGTCGAGGTAGTTCTGTGCATCCAGCGTCGGATTCGTCAGGGTGTTCGCCGCGGGCACGGTCCCGACACCAGAGGTCTTGGGCAGCACGATTCTGTCGGTGGTCACGCTGTCGATGAAGCGATGCCGCAGGCTCAGGCTCAGCGGCCCGGTAGACCAGGTGAAACGCGTGACCCCCTTGTACTGCGGAATGGGCTCGCCGCAACTCGTGCCGTAGGCTCCCACGCAGCGATTCTTCGTGCCCGGCAGGTCGGCCATCGGAGTCGTCGTGAACTTGTCCACATACGTCCACTGGGTATTGATGTTGAAGCGGCTGGCGGAGTCCATGCCAAAACCGACGTCCCATCCATAGCGCGCGCCGAGGTCGTAACCGATGGTCGCAATCCGGCCGATGTTTGCCTGCAGTGTATCGAGCGTGTACGGGACTGCGATTTCGCCCGACACCGGGTTGCGGTGGACCGCCTGGCAGACTTCACTATTGATGTCCTGAATCGTGTAGTAACACAGGTTCAACGTGTTCTGCGGATTGCCGCCCAGCGACGCAATGGCGCCGAACAGCTTGATATCGAAGTAGTCGAGCGTCACAACCAGGTCATCCACGAACGCCGGCGTCAGCACGACACCCAGCGTGGTCGTGTCCGACTTCTCCTCCTGCAGATTCACGTTGCCACCGGTGCGTACCGGCATGAGTGTGCCCGGCTGCACCGATAGATTGAACACGGAGCCGCTCGGCACGCCCGTTGCCACACACAGCGCCGAGACCGTCGCCGAACGGTTTGCCGCCGTCGGAGCGCTACGACTCGAACAGGGATCGATCACCCCGTTGGGGACGTTCAGCTGCAGACCGCCATACAGGTCGCCAATATTCGGCGCACGGATCGCGCGCTGAAACTGTCCGCGAAATGCCACCGACTCATTGACGCGCCAGTCGAGGCCGTACAAGTAGGTCGATACCCTGCCGACGCCGTCGAGGTCGTAGTCCGAACTGCGGAATGCCCCATTGGCGGTGAGGTTTTCGACGAATGGCAGGTCGGCCAGCACCGGTACGCGCAATTCGGCGAAATATTCCTTCGCTGTCACATCGCCCGCCGTGGGCAGTCCGGGGTTGAATCCGACCACATCGCCGGAACGCAGGAATTCATCCGGGATGTATTCCGCCTCGGCTTTGCGCCACTCGAGGCCGATCGAGAAGTTGACCGGTCCGGCCGGCAGGTCGAAAGCCTCGCCACCGATCGTGGCTACTGCTATTTGCTGTTCGGCATTCGTGGTGTTGGTGGCATTGATCTTGATGGAGTTCACGCCGGCTTCGGAAATGCTCTGTCCGAAGATGTTCAACACCGGGTTCGCGCCACCGGCACCACGCAGCAACCCCGTCTGGTAGCGACTGCGGGAAAAAGCCCCTTGCTGCCGGCTGCTGTCCTCGGAACGCGCGAATGTGTAGTACACGTCGTACGACAGATTGCGCAGGAACTTGTCCGAAGCATCGCCGAGATCACCCCGCACACCCACCGCGGTTCGCCAGACGTTGTGGTCGTCGAGGTTGTAACGGAAGGGCAGTTCCACCAGGCGTCGCCCGGTGTTGAGGATGGCCAAGCCGTCGTTCGGAGTGGTCGAGAATGCCAATGGTCCCTGCTGCAGAGTCCGCGGCCCCGTCTCGGCGGCGTCCATGGCGGCCAACAGGTTCTGCAGCTCGGGATCCAGATAGGGGTTGTTGGTGTTGAACAGGAATTCGCCGTTGATGTTGCCCTCGGTGAGCTGCTGATTGACCTGGTTGTTGCTGAAATGGAATTCCAGGTAACCCGTCGCCTTGTCCGTGAAGTCGTAGTGCGTGAATGCATTGAGCATCCAGCGCTCCTGCGGCACCTGCAGGTAGTTATAGAAAATGTTGTTGAAGTCATCCGCTGGTCGTTGAATCGGCCGCTGGCTGTCCAGGGCACCGGCATCATTGAAGGTGAAACCGTTGGGGCCGAGGGGGTTGGGACCGGTGACAGGAAGTCCCGCAAGCGCGAGTTGGCTCGCAAAGGTCACGCGCTGCGCATCCGACAGCACGAAACGCCCATTGGGAATGTCGTTGCTGCCGCCGAAGATGAAGCCCATCCTGCCGCCCGATGTCGCGCAGTTGGCCGGGGTGGCCCCGTTGGCGACGCCGATCAGGCTGTCGCTCCATGACTCTTGAGTGACGCATGCCTCGGCGTAGGGCAACTCCGACCAGCTGCCGATATCTCCGCGCGTGAAGCCTTCACGCTTGTAATAGTTCACCGAGACCACCGCGTTGCCGCGCCCTTCGGCGAAATTGCCACCCACGGTGAGATCGAAGCTGGTGGTCGGTGTGCTGGTCGCACTATCGAAGCCGTATTGCCCGCCGATCTTCACGCCCTCGAAGTCGTCCTGCATGATGAAGTTGACGACACCGGTGATGGCATCGGAACCGTACACCGCGGAGGAACCACCGGTGACCACTTCCGTGCGCTCGATCAACGCGGTCGGAATGGTGTTGAGATCGGTGACCTGTTCCGGGCCGAAGATCGCAAATCGCCGTCCGTTGACCAGCGTCAGGCTGCGTGTCGGACCGAAGCCACGGAGATTCACGTACGCGGCACCGGCGGCCGAGCCGGCGGGAACCTGGTTGGCGGTCGCTCCACCATTGGTTGCAGCCACGAACTGCGGCTGGTCGTTGAGGACTTTGTCGACGGTCATCGCGCCCGAAAGTTTGATTTCCTCGGCGCCGATGACTGAGATCGGTGTCGACGCATCGATGACATCGCGCGCAATGCGCGAGCCGGTGACGGTGACTACTTCAACTTCTTCTGCCTGCTGGGCCGGCTCCGGTGTCTGAGCAATTCCGCTGGCAGCAAACAACATCGAGGCCAGGAGGAGCTCGCTTGTCCGCATGACACGAGCTCGACCCGGCCGAAAAATGGCCTTCATGGTTCCCCCTTCTTATTTCTGAACTAAAGCGCTCTCCGGTCAAAAATCCTCATGAACGATCATTGGATGCAAGAATTAGCATATCCGTCAGCGTAAAACGAGATGGCGCGCGCGACATCGATCGAAAGTGATCGATATTGCGTTCATTGGTGCAATGAAGTTTTGTGGCCGCACACAGCCACGCGAGCAAGTTTGTTTGTGCTCTATCGCGGTGCGAGTTGAGCGGCCTGACGCAGCGCCTCGACGAGGCTGCGTTCATCGGCCACACCCTGGCCTGCAATGTCGAATGCCGTGCCGTGATCCACCGAAGTTCGAACCATGGGCAACCCGACCGTGATGTTCACGCCGGCTTCCAGCCCGAGGACCTTGATAGGCCCATGTCCCTGATCGTGATACATGGCCACGACGATGTCGTAGTCGCCGCGCGCCGCGAGAAAGAACAGCGTGTCGGCCGGCAGCGGTCCGCGCACGCTCCAGCCGCGCGCGCGCGCATTCCTCACCGCGGGCTCGATCTTGGTGGCTTCTTCGCCGCGGCCGAACAACCCGTTCTCGCCGGCATGCGGATTGATGCCGCAGACACCGATGCGCGGATTCAAAATTCCCGCGCGCGACAGCGTCTGGTGGGCCCGGCCGATGACGCGCTCCACCAACGGCGCGTCGATGCGTTCGATGGCATCGAGCAGGCCCATGTGCGTGGTCACGTGGATGACGCGCAGCTTGGGCGCGACCAGCATCATGGAGACCTCGGGCGTGCCGGTGAGCGCGGCCAGCAGCTCGGTATGACCGGGATACTTGTGACCCGCGGCGTGCAGCGCCTCCTTGCTGAGCGGCGCAGTGCATATGGCCTGCGCCTCGCCGGCCTCGACGATGCGCACTGCGCGTTCGATGTAGCGATACGCCGCTTCGCCGGCAATGGGCGAGACCTGGCCAAACGGCAGATCGGCAGGGACCAGCCCGAGGTCGATGCACTCGACCTTGCCGTGCTCATGAGCCGCCTCGCGCGCATTCTCGCGGCGGACCAGCTGCAGATGTGTACCCACGCGCTGGCCCGCGAGCCGCAGGCGCTCGGCGTCGCCGATCACCAGCGGTTTGCAGAAGGCATGCACGTCGGGCACGGCCAGCGCCTTCATGATGATTTCCGGGCCGATGCCCGCGGGATCACCCATCGTCAGCGCAATCGTCGGCAGGCTCATGGATACATCCCGCTGCGCTTCAGCGCATGCAGTCGCTCGAGACTGCGCACCAGGCTTCCGGCATCGCCGAACGCCCCCGGCTTGGTGATGATCGGAATGTGTGTGTCGTGAATCGCAATGATGCCGAGCGAAATACCCGCCTCCACTTCGTCGAGCAGCCGGATGCCACCCACGCACCAGCGTGCCAGCAGTGCGGATGCAATCTCGCCACCGGTGGCGATGAGTCCGCTCAGGCTCCACGTCGCGGGCCACAGGCACTCGGCGAGACTGCGCGCCAGGCTCGGGCCGAGATCCGGATCCGGTGTGGCCCCCGCCGCGATTTCCACCAGCACGTCGTCGCCACCCTGCAGCGTCGCGGCGATGCGCTCCGCCTCGCGGGCACGCTCCGAGGCGAGCGATTCGTCCAGCAGGGTTTCAGGCTCGAAGCACACATGCCGGACACTCATGCGTGCCTTGAGCTCGCGCGCGGCCTCGCGCGAGGCGCTCGCCAGCGACCCCATCACGATCACCGCGCCGGCTTCGTGGCGAGGAAATTGCGACGGCCCGCGCTCGCGGGCCGGCATGCGTTTCGCGAGTGCCGCCGAAAGTCCGGCGGTGCCGATGAAGAATCCAACCTTGCCATTGGCTGCGGCGGCGATGCGCGACAGATCTTCGTCGCTCTCCGCGTCGGCGATGACCACGATGCACTTTTCCAGGCGAGCGGCCGTGTTGACGGCATCCGACAGCACGCCATGCAGCGTCGCCGCATCTCCGCGCACCGCGGCCAGCGGCAACGTGATCGTGGTGAGTCCAGTGGCCGCGACAATCGCGGCCAGATCGGCATCCGCGTAGGTATGGTCGTGGCGCCACGTCTCCGTGTCCTCCAGCCGCTGGCCATGGACGAATACCCGGCTGTCGAGCGTGCTGCGACCCATGGAAGGGTTCGCCGCCGCCAGTACGCCACATGCGGGCCGTGCGAGTTCACGCAGGGTCTCGCAGAGCGCGGCGATTTCAGCAGCCGGCTGCCCACGCAGCGTCGAATCGATTTTCTTGAACAGCATGCGATCCGGCGCCAGCAGCCGGCGGGTCGCGCTCTGATGCCGCGCGGCCGCGCTGGCCGGCGAAAGCCGGCGACTGTCCGCGTCATAGGCGACGACGGCCACATCCGCAGGTTGCGATTCTCCCCACGTGACTTCAGTCGTGTGCCCGCGACGCGCGAATGCCGAGGCGGCGTCCGCCGCTCCGGTCAGATCGTCGGCAAGGATGAGCCAGCGATCGGTCATGAAGGCTGCGCACCGACACGCCGCGCCGTGTACGCGGTGAGGAGCGGCACCACGATCGCGGTGACCACGACGCAGGCGGCCACCAGAATCGTGGCGTGCTGGGCTGCGCTGGCGTACACCGGGTTTGCGGCCGCAATGATGGCGGGCACGGCGACCGCGTTTCCGGCCGTCGACGCCGCGGCCACTCCGGCCACGCCATTGCCGCCGGTGAGACGATCCGCGAAGAACAACGGGATGCCCGTGACCACCACCACCGCCAGGCCCATCCCCATACCTAACAACCCGGCAAGCCACACCTTGGTGAGGTCGAGATTGGCGCCGAGCGCGAAGGCGAAGAAGGGAATCATCACGGGGATTGCACGGCTCAGGAACTCCCGCATCTCGCGATCGAGATTGCCGATCAGCATGCCGAACAGCAGCGGCAGTATGCCGCCCACCAGTGTCGGCCAGGGAAAGGCCGAGAGTCCCGCCACGCCGAGCGTCACCATGGTGAGAAAAGGCCCGGACTCCAGCGACATCACCGTGTAAGCACCCACGTCACGCGCCTGGCCGTATTGACCCATCAGTGCCATGTACAGGCCGCCGTTGGTGTCGTTCATCGCAGCAACGATAGCCAGTGTGGAAATGCCGGCGAACATTCCAGCGCTCACCGGCGCCTCCCCGAGCAGCCTGCCGAACAGCAGTCCTAACAAGATGCCGATGCCCACCTTCACCGCGAACAGCGTACCGCCCTTCTTGAGTATGTAGGGCGTGGCCTTGAAATCGATGCTGGCCCCGGTGCATACGAAAAAAACCGCCAGGATCGGCAGCGCACCGGTGAACAGCGCGCCGGTGAAGGAGCCGAAGAACTTCGGGGTGCCCGGGAACAGCGTCGTCAGCAGCGCGCCACACAACAGCGGGACCACCATCATGCCGCCGGGCACGCGTTCGACGGCCCGCTTGATGGGTATTTGCGTCATCTTGCCATCCCCCGCCGGCGCGGTTAGCGTCGCGCCATGAACAAAACCATGCGTTTCTTATCGGTTGTCGCGTTGCTCGGTGCGTCCATTGTCGGGGGCACGGCGCAGGCCGCAGACGTCGACTGCAAACTCAGATTCACCATGAGCGGCTGGTCGGCATTCTACAAGCGTGCCGATGGCAGCGGCACGGTGACCTGCAGCAACGGCCAGAGCATGGCCGTGAAACTGCAGGCGCGCGGCGGCGGGCTTACGGCCGGCAAATCCACGATTCGCAATGGCGTCGGCGAATTCTCCGGCGTGCAGAGCATCGACAACGTGCTGGGCAGCTACGCCAGCGCCGAAGCACACGCCGGCGCGGTGAAATCCGCCAAGGGCCAGGTGGTCACCAAGGGCGAGATTTCGCTGGCGCTGTCCGGCACCGGCGACGGCTGGGACCTCGGCATCGCCTTCGGCAAGTTCACCATCAAGAAGGGGAACTAGCCGACTTCTCTTTCAGCAGTGGCGGTGGAAGTTTGCGTGACTGCCCGAGGCAGGCGGTGAACTCGGCGCCGAACAGGAAGATCTGCGCCGAGTAATACAGCCACAGCAGCAGCGCGGCGAAGGAAGCCGCCGCGCCGTATGCCGTGGGTTGTGTCGCGCGCCCGAGATACAGGCCTATCGCCCAGCGTCCCAGGTGAAACAGCACCGCCGTCACCAGCGCGCCGGTGAGCACCTGCCGCCAGGGCAGGCGTTTGGCCGGCAGGTAGCGATACATCAGCGCCACCAGCCCGGTGCCGAGCGCGATGGACAGCAGGAAATCCACCGAGGCGAACAGGCTCACCATGCCTTCGAAATGGCGCAGCACGTAGCCGCGCAACGCGGCCAGCGCCGTGGTCAGTGTCAGCGAGACCAGCAACAAGAAGCCGATCGCGAGAATGAAGCCGAAGGAGATCAGGCGCCCGCGCACGAAGGCACGCCACCCGCGCGGCAATGCGTCGCGGCCACCCCAGATCTGCTGCAGGGCGCTCTCGAGCGCCGCGAACACCGTGCTGGCGCCGATCAACAGCATGATGATGCTGACGATGGTGGCCCAGACTGCCTCCTCCGACTGCGCGCTCTCCATGGCCGAGAGAATCAGTGTCCGCGCTCTGCTTGCCGAACAGCAGCGTCACCTGCGTGCCGAGATACGAATACGCCGCGTCACTGCCCACGATCCAGCCGGCGATGGTCACGATGATGATGAGCAGCGGCGCCAGCGAGAACGCGCAGTAGAACGCCAGTGCGGCACTGATGCTGGAGGCCTGGTCGTCGAGCCAGTTATTCCCGGTGCCCTTGAGAATGCTCCAGAGACTGCGGCGCATTCCGGCATTTTGCGCCCCGCGCCTGCCTAACAAGCGGCCCGAACCGTCGGCCTGATTCGGCGTTGAGCGCAAGCGCGGGCCTACGACCTACTCCGCCGGCCAGGCGGCGCCGCGTTCGAGGTGGAATCCGCCGTCCGCGCGACTGATCAGCAGCGCCGGAGTACCGCGCCGGTTCGCCAATTGCAGCGCGGCAGTGGGAGACATGACCATGAACACCGTCGCCAGCGCGTCCGCTTCCATGCAGGTCGCGGCCATCGACGTGGCCGAAACCGTGGCGTGCGCCACCGGCATGCCGCTGCGCGGGTCGATGATGTGCGAGTAATGTCGCCCGCCGGATTCGAAGTACCGCCGGTAGTCGCCCGAAGTCGCGATGCTGGCATCCCGCAGCCCCACCACCGCCGGCACGGTGCGTGGCGCGCCGGCGGGGTCGTCGGTCGCGGGCTGCTCGACGGCGATCTGCCACGGCAGACCCGCGGAATTCCGGCCGCGCGCGCGCAGCTTGCCCGACAGGTCGATGAGATAGTTAGTCACGCCCTGCGAGTCGAGGTATTCGGCCACGCGATCCACGCCGCGCCCCTTGCCCAGCGACGACAGGTCGATACGTACACCGGGGGCTTTGCGCGCCCGATGCCCTGCCAGGTCCACTTCGACCTTCTGCCACCCGACGCGCGCACGCGCCGCTTCGATGGCCGCCGCGTCGGGCACGCGGTCGCGCGCGGGATCCGGCCCGAAACCCCACAGGTCCACCAGCGGCCCCACCGTGAGGTCGTAGGCACCGCCACTGGCTTCGGCAAGACCCAGACCATAGCTCATCACCGCCGCCAGCTCGGGATCGATGTCCAGCCACTCGCCGCGGTCGTCTTCGTTGAAACGGCTCAACGCCGAATCGTGCCGATAGGTGCTCAACGCCTGGTTGACGGCCTCGAAGCGTGACTGCACGCCGGCGCGCAGGTCCTCGCCACTCGCGGGCAGCGCGCCCGCGATCCTCACCGTCCAGGCGCTGCCCATGGTTTCGCCGCGCAGCACGGGCTCGTAGGGAAAGGACGAGGCGCATCCTCCGAGCGCCAGGAAGGCCGCCAACAGCGGCGCCAACAAACTACTGCGGCAGAACTTCAAGCGTGAGGTTGTAGGCCGAGGTGCGTTTCTTCACGCCGGGCACGGTGGCGTTCTCATCCTTGATCTCGGCATCGAGCCAGTAGAGCCCGGTGGCCGGCCAGGTGACGGTGATCATGCCTTCCGCGTCGGTCTTCAATTCCATTGCCGCCGGCGCGTCGCGGTAACGCGTGCCACCGGCAATGACCTCCACGGCCAGATCCTTCGCGGGTTTGCCGTCCAGCAGAAAACGGAACTTCGCCGCTTCGCCGGCGTAGAGGTCGTTGGGATGGCGGATCGGCACCAGCTCGAGTCCCTTGCCCACGGCCTTCACGTCCGACGGCGTCCCCACCGTGACGAAGGTTTCCACGCGTCGCCGCATCTGCTCGACTTCGAGCTTGGCCGCGCCGGCGGGAATGTTGGCGGCCATGTCGGCCGCGGTGCCGCGCCAGCGCTTCGGCTTGCCCTCTTCCTCCCAGCGCGCCATGACCATGTCACCCGCCACGGCAACGCGATACGTGCCGGAGGCGCGCAGCTCGAGATCGAAGCTGGATCGTGTCTTGCCCTTGGCGGGGTTCTGCGGAGTTATCGCCGCACCATCGCCACCGGTCACGCTGAGCGCGTCGATCGGCATGGCGCCCTGGTTGAACGAGAACAGGTCGTCGGAGTTGGCGGCATCGAACGTGACCCAACCTCCCGAGCGCGCCAGGATGGTCTGTGAAGGCAACAGCCAGGCACGTGCCGCGAAGCTCGCCGCCGGAGCCATCGCGAAAAGAACGGCGAGCAGCACCGCGACTAATGTGATCGATCGTTTCATGTGCACTCCCCTTACGGATTCAGCGTCAACGCCACGGCCCCGAGCTCGGTCTTTCCCTGCGCATTGCCACGTTGCGCGGCCTGGATGGGCCATTCGAACGGAATGCGCAGTGCC
The DNA here is from genome assembly GCA_963711635.1 of uncultured Pseudomonadota bacterium. GTDB lineage: Bacteria > Pseudomonadota > Gammaproteobacteria > Steroidobacterales > Steroidobacteraceae > CADEED01. The sequence continues at coordinate 99,738 of CAVQEZ010000016.1, read as the reverse complement.
TCGCGGCCACCGACCTCGCGCACCGCCTCGACCACCAGCTCGTACTTGCCGGGCTTGAGCTTCGCCAGCGGCTCCGTCGCGGCGTCGAACTTGAGAATATGCTGGCCTGTGGGCCGCGTGGCCCCGGTGAGCCCGTCGACCGGGACCTTCACGTCGCGCCCGCCTCGCCGCCACCACTGTCGCAGGTCCGGCAGCCACTTGGTGTGATCGCCACGCACCTGGTACCAGACCGCGAGATTCGCAGCGATGGTCTGGGATCCGTCTTCGACCCAGATCGCCAGGTAGGGACGGTGGTATTCGGCCACCGGCAGGTTGGGGATCTCGACGTTCAGCGTGAGATCCGCGGCTGCGGACACGCCTGCGGACGCCGCGCACAGCGCAGTGAGCAGGATTCGGGATTTGCGGGTCATTCGTTGGCTCCGACTAACTACTTAATGGGCGAAGAGAATCATGAGGACCACGAGCAGGCTCACACCGAGCGACACCAGCGGCCATGTGGCGGTGCGCTGGCGCGCCTGGATCCACAGCAGCACCAGCCCGGTCAGCGAAAAGAACACGCAGGCCGCGGCCACCACGTCGATGAAAATCGTCCAGACGATGCCGGTGTTGCGACCCTTGTGCAGGTCGTTGAAATAGGCGACCCAGCCGCGATCGGTGATCTCGGACGTCGCCATGAAATCAGCGCGGTCGAACATCACCCAGGCATCGCGTCCGGCCCCCGGTGCAGACACGTAAAGCTCCTCCGGGGACCATTCGATCGCCGCACCGGCGGTTTCCATGTCGAACTGATCCTCGATCCAGTCGGCCAGGTCCTCGGGCAGTGGATCGCCCTCACGGCCTGTCACCAGCAGCGGGCGCAATGCCTCAGGCAATTGCAGGCCCTTCTTGGTGACCTGGGGATCCGCGCCAATGGCATTCGCATGATTCAGCGTGATGCCGGTGATGCAGAACAGCAGCAGCGCCGCCAGGCAAACCGCGGCACTGATCCAGTGCCACGAGTGCATGGTGCGATACAGCAGCATTCTTCGACGCGAGTTCATCGCGCCCGTTTTCTCGGCATACAGCGGACTCAGGGGGCAAACCGAGCGCGAACGCTACATGAGAAGAATTCTCGTTTGCAACTCAATACTCTCTTATTAACTCCTAAACCGGCAGCGCCGCGCGGCCTTCGGCCGCACAGCGATGCCGGTCCGTGGACGGGTGGAATTTCGCCACGCCGCGAGCCGTTCAACCCGCTGGCGGTTCTATTGGCAGCGGCCGCGGGCGATCCACGGTCACCACGCCCAGCTTGGGACGGCGGAATCGCTTCAAGTGCTTCTTTTTCCAGGTCTTGTACTCATCGAGTGACAGCCCCGGCGGTTGCGCGGTGCCCCACGTATCCCGGCGCATCTCGGTCCAGGTGAGCTCCTCGAGATAGCCGGCCGCCTCCGCCTCGGCGAGGCGCTTGCCGAACTTCGTGCCCCCGCCTTCCCCGTCAATGGCCGCGAGCTGCCGGAAAACCGCGAGCTCCGTGTCGAAAGCCGGTACGAAGTCGCCGCCACACACCGGGGTCTGTTCCGGCACCTGGCCGGTCATGGCCGAGAGCAGCAACATGTAGGTGAACTGCGTGGCTGTGTCGTCATCGCTGCCGGAAGCCAGGTTGAAAGCCATGGATGCGCCGGGTTTACCGGCTTCCGGACCGGCCGGCTGGACATGCGGCCCCACTGCCTCGCCCAGGGCATCGAGCAGCGCGCGGCGCGCTTCGGGCACTTCATCCCGCAGGTCCGCATCGAGGCTGAAGCGCAGCTTGATGAAATTCTTCGCGGCCGCGGTGATCCACACGTAGGAGATCGTCTTTCGCTCCTGGCGCACGAATTCGAATACCGCCTCGCGAGCCAGCAGCACATCACCTGGAGGCGCCAGGCGCACCATCAGTTCGGACTTCAGCGCCATGTCGCGGTAGCCGGCCCTGGTCACGCCATTCTTCGCGTCCTCGAACTGTTCGCAGACCGGAATGTTGTCGGCGCCGTCAGGAATCGCGTCGACACCGGCGTCGTAGACGTAGATGGTCAGCGACAGTCCCCGTCCGAGGTACTGGTACGAACTCCCGAGCCGCGGATCCTCGTATGAATGCGCCGCGCCGTCGGTGGCCAGGGGGCCGATGCGCCGCGGCATTTCGAGCGGCGACGGCAGCAGCTTCAGGGTGTCTTCGGCGGCGACCGCAGCCGGCAGAGCGCCGTGCAGGGCACCGCATGCGACCAGGATCCGCCAGATTCGTCCCATCACCGCAGTGTAGACGAATCCGGCGGATCTCTCGGGCTAACTACCAGCGGCGGTGTTCGCGGCTGCGGTGGCGGTCGCGGGCGGACGCGGCACCGGCACCTTGTTCTTCACGGCCGGGATGCTCTGCAGGTAGGCGAAGATCGCCGTCAGGTCCTGGTCGGTGAAGTTCTTGTACACCGGGATGGGCATGGGCGGCAGGATTTCGCGGCCGCGGCCGAGATGGCGGCCGGTGCGGATCGTGTCGATGAACGTGCGCGAGGTCCACTTGCCCAGGCCGGTGTCCTCGTCGGCCGTCAGGTTGGCCGCAAAGCTCGTGCCCCACGGACCCGCGAATGCAGTACCAGTGCCGGCCATCGATACCAGCCACGGACCATTGGCCGGCGGCGCCGGCGGCAGTTCCAGCTGCTCGGGGTGGCCGGAGAGCATGCGCTCCATGTCGCGCGCCGGACCGGCCGGAGTCATCTTGAACGGCGTGTGGCAGTCGTGACAGCCCGACGTGTCGACCAGGTACTTGCCGCGAGTCAGACCTTCGCCCTGCTCGTGTTTCGGAGCGGGCGCCGGCGGCTCGGCCGCGCGCGCGAACGACGCGGCCACCACGAGCGCGATTCTTACCAACATCTTCAGGGATTGCATCGAGACCTCCTCTAACTAATTCGCTGACGAATGGGCGGATAAACCTTCGATCCAGTGCGCGAGCAGCGCGAGCGCTTCACGATCCACGGCGGACGTGCCCAGCGGTGGCATCTGCTCCAGCGGATCGCGCGAGCTCATGCGGGCCGCGATCACGCTGGCGGCCGGATGGCCGGGCGCGATACGCGCGGCGTCGGCCGGAGCGCCGGCGGGAACGAACTGGCTCTGCACGCCGACGATGGAGCGCAGCACTGCGCCCGGGGCCGGCGCCACCACGCGTTGCGCCAGCGTCATGTCCAGGACGGCGAGCGGACCCTCGTCGTTGTGGCAGTTGCCGCAGTTCCCGTGCAGGTAGCCCAGCGCGGCGCGCTCCGCGGGGTTGGCCGCGGCGATGCGCGGCGGATGAGTCAGGAATTCCTGCGGCAGATCGCGCAGCAGGCCACGCGCGGCGAGCTGGCGCAGATCGACCGAGTCGGCCATGCGCTCGGCGTGCGGCGCCAGTGGATCGCGATCCGGCGAGAGCTGCAGCGCGCTGAAACCGAGCACCGGCACCGGCGCGCCTTCGTGACAGGCGCGGCAGTCGTCCTCGGAGGGAATGGTGTATCTGCCAGCGGGAGCATCGCGCGACTCGCGCGTCATCGACGAGAGTGCCGGCAGATCTCGCCGCCCAGCGGGCGGCGCGAGCACCGCATCGCTGCCGTCCGCATTCCATACATAGCTGCCGAAGCGCCAGTTGCCGTCCGCGGCGCGCTCCAGGTAGCGGGTCTCGAGCGCGCGGCCATGCGCGAACTCCTTCCACAGCCGGGTCCCGATTGGGAATTCCCAGGCATCGGGCTTCGAGGCATCGATGCTCGTGCCCGGCGGCAGCCAGATCCAGCGGCGCTTGGCGGCTCCGTCGGACCACAGCGGATACTGCGGTGAAAACGGCAGTACGTCGGAGCTCACCTGTGACAGTGAACCCGCGACGTACAGCCCAGTGTCGCCGAGATGTTGCGGAATTCCGCGCGCATCATCGGCGCGCGCCGCGATCGGCAACCACACTCCCACGAGTGCCAGCTTCAGCAAGCAGTTGAGACCGCCCCGGATCATCGACGTCAGGCGGCTTGCGCCACCGGGATCCGCGCCTTGTTGGCCTTCAGCCAGGACGCGAAATCCAGCATGCCGGGATGCAATGCGCGCGCGCGCTTGAGATCGCGGCGCCCGCGGTAGGCGACTTCGTAGTCGCGCTTGAACTGCCACATGTTTGCGAGCTCATCGGCGCCCGGAAATCCAAAGGCGCGAAACGCCTCGGGCGTCACCGAGTTGTAGGTCACGTGTTCGCCCAGCGCCTGGCCGAGCTGCGCGGCCAGTTCCTTGCCCGACAGGTGATCGCCGGCGACGCCGATCGAGTCGTAGATCAGCGCGTCGCCGCGCAGGAAAATCTCGGAGGCCGCGAAGCCGATATCGCTGGCGGCAATCCAGGGAATGCGCGCGTCGCCGGTGGGAAACGTCACTGCCAGCGAGCCATCTGGCTGGCGCTGCGGGCCCATGCCGAAGTGAATCAGGTTTTCCCAGTAGCACGAGGTGTACAGGTAGGTCACCGGTACACGTTGCTGGGCGAAAAACCGATGCGCTTCGCCCTTGGCGTCGAAGTGCGGCACGTTGAAGCGCTTCTGCAACACGGGCATGCGGGTGCCGTCGGCGGGAAAGAAATCCCGCGTGTCTTCCAGCGTCGACCAGATGACGTGACGCAAGCCAGTCTGGGCTGAGGCTGCCGCGAAGGTGTGCGCCTGGGCCAACTCCCTCTCGGCGGAGAAATGCTCCCAGAAACTGGTCACGAAGTAGGCGCCATAAGCCCCGTCCAGGGCGCGCAGCACGCTGGAACCGTCGTCCAAGTCGGCCAGCACCAGCTGGGCGCCGGCTTGCGCCAGTTCCCGGGCCGCCGCGCTATCGGGCTTGCGGGTCACGGCACGGACGGCGAAGTGCTGATCGGAGTCCGTCAGCAGGGTACGCACCAGGCCACCGCCCTGCGCGCCGGTGGCGCCAAAGACAGTGATGATGGGCTTGGCCATGAAACGCTCTCCGAGGAATCGCCCGGTGGCGAGGGAGGCGCAGGTTAGGGAGTCGATGACAGTTTCATTACTAAGTCCCACTTAGCGATTTCTTAAATTCACGCTAACGTGTGCCAAGGGATTGCTCTTAAGAATTCAATAAGACCGACCAGATGGCGCTGACCGACGACATGATCCGGCTGCTCTCGGCCGGCGTCTCCCATCAGGTGGGGGGCTGCACGAATTCCGGCCGGCCGGTGGTGTGCCGTGGTCTGGCGGCGCAGCACGAAGCCGGCAGGCTGCTCGTGATCATTTCGTCCGAATCCGGCTTCGAAGTGCTCGATGCCATCCGCCAGAACGGCAACATCGCCGTCAACCTCACGCTGCCCGAAAACTATCGCTCGGTGAGTTTCATCGGCACAGACGCCGTGGTGCGCGGCAGCGGCGCGGCCTGGCGACCGCTCGTCAACGAAAGGCACGAGGCCTTCCGCGCGCAGCTGGTTCGTTTTGGCATTCCGCCCGAATACACCAATGCCTGGTACTCGGCCGACGACGAACGCCTGGTCGCGATCCGCTTCACGCCCATGGCCGCGCGCAATCAGACACCCGGCCCCGGCGCGGGCGATGCGATCGAGCTCAAACCCATCGAGTTCGAGAAATGAGCGCGGTGTTCGATGACGGGCTGTCGCTGTTCGGCGTGCGCCGCATGATGGAGGGCGTGATACCGCCCGTGCTGTGTACCGCTTCACCTGACCGCATTCCAAACGTGAGCTACCTGTCGCTGTGCGAATACGTCGATCCGCTGCACATCGCGCTGTCGTACCAGTTCTTCAACCGCAGTCGTGAAAACGTGCTGGCCACGCGCCGCGCGTCGCTGACGCTCGACGATCCCTACACCGGCGCCGGTGTGGTGATGCAGCTCGAATACCAGCGCACCGACACCGAAGGGCCGGTGTTCGAACGGCTGCGCGCCAAGCTCATGGGTGTCGCCAGCCACGTCGGCATGGACAAGGTATTCCACCTGCGCGGAGCGGACATCTATCAGGTTCTGGAGATGCGTCGCGTGCCGGGCCGCAAGGAGCTGCCGGCGGCGCAACCACGCGTCGACCTGCCCACCAATTCCCGCCTGCTCTCGGAACGCATGGCCCACTGCGAGGACATGGCGGACCTGCTCGACACCTTGTTGAGTGGACTTTCGGACCTGCTGCGCATCAGTCATGCGATGTTGTGGTTGTTCGATTCCTCCCAACAAGTGCTCACCTTGCTGGCGAGCCGCGGTTATGAGGTGGACGGCGCCGGCGCGGAAATCTCCCTGGGGGACGGAATCGTCGGCACCGCGGTTCGCGAGGGAGTTCCGATCCGCGTTGGCCACATGATGAACATGGCTACTTACATGCGCGCGGTGCGCAGCCGTGCCGATGAAAGCGGCCTCACGCCCGCGCTGCAGAACGAGATTCCGCTGCCCGGACTCAAAGACCCGCGCAGCCAGCTCGCGGTGCCTTTGCGCGCGCGCGGACGCGTGTTGGGCGCACTGTTCGTCGAAAGTCAGCACGATCAGTACTTCGGGTACGACGACGAGGATGCCTTGACGATGCTCGGCGGCCAGCTGGCCGTGGCCATGAGCCTGATGCAGCCCCAGGAGCAGGAGCCGCCGGCAGCGTCGCCGGTGAAGCCGACCGCGCAGGTCGAAGGTGGTCCGGCACTGCGACTGAAGCGCTTCGCGCGCGACAACAGCGTCTTCATCGATGACGTCTACCTGATCCGCGGTGTGGCTGGCGCCATCCTCTGGAAGCTGGTGAGCGAATTCCTGCGCAGCGGGCGGCGCGAATTCACCAATCGGGAATTGCGACTCGCGCCGGAGCTGCGACTGCCGGAAGTGCAGGACAATCTGGAAGTGCGCCTGTTGCTGCTGCAGCGACGGCTCGCCGAGCAACAGGCGCCCATCCAGCTGGAGAAGGCCGGGCGCGGCCGCATGCGGCTCAGCGTGACCCGGCCGATTTTCATGGAGCGCGAGGAAAACTGACGATGCATCGAACGAGTGTTGGCCGCTTGGATCGCCCGCCCGCTAACTAATTGCGGCGCGACATATGAGCGTCGCGAGTTCGAGACAGCGGCGTTTGGCCGGCGCTTCCGGTATACATGCGCGCGGGCAAACTACCTCAGGGACGACCGATGAACTCGAAGAATCTCCTGCCGGCCATGCTGATCGGTTCGACGATGGCCTGGGCCGGCACGGCTCACGCCGACCTCACCGCCAACACCACCACGGCCGGCAAAGCCTCGATCATCAACGTGGGCGGCGACGGCGCCAGCATCTTCAAGGGCAAGCGCCAGCGCACCGACTCCATGATGGGCGGAAGATCGGTTTCACTGATCATCGACATCGACAACATGCGTTTCGTGGAGCTCGACGACAAGAAGAAAACCGCCACCATTACGCCATTGGCGACCATCGCCGACGAGCTGGCCAAGGTGGGCGTCGGCGCCATGCAGGCCACGCTCACCAAGACCTCTCAGACCAGGACCGTCTCCGGCATGCCGTGCACGGTGCATGATGTGCGCGTTTCGATGCCATTCAGCGTGACGGGCAAGCCCGGCGACGGCATGGACATGGACATGGTGCTTGCGGGCACCGCCTGCCTGTCTACCAGCGCACCCGGGCTGGCCGATTACCAGGCCTTCTACCGCGCGGCCGCGGATTCGGGTTTCATCTTCGGCAACCCGGCCGCCGCCAAGTCGCCCACGGGCGCGGCGCAGGCAAAAGCCTACGCCGCGTTCACGAAGAAGATGGCCGAGGCCGGCATGGCACTCGAGACCCATGTCACCATCACCGCGGCGGGCGACAACCCCATGGCCGCCATGATGGCCAAACTCGCCGCCAGCGACATCACCACCACCGTCACCAAGGTCGAGACCGGCGACGTGCCGGCGGACAAGTTCGAGATTCCGGCGGGCTACAAGGTCAAGACGCAGAAGTAATCACATACCCTTGGCGGTGCGGGCTTTCTTCACCAGCTGCACGAACTCGGCGCGATAGCCATTGCTGTCGCTGCCGAGACTGGCGCCGGCGTCCTCGATGATGTCGTCGTAACGCAGCTTGCCGGTGTACGCGCCGCCGCGCAGCAGCTGCGCGAAGCCCGCCACCGCGGTGGAGAACTGCACGTCGCGCTTCACCGCGGCGTTCGCCGCAGGCATGTCCTTCTCGATGGGCAACTGCATCAACTTCGATTCCTGGCCGTCCGGTAGTTTGTAGCGGATTTTGAGGAAGCCCCACTCGGTCGACGAGGCGTTGGACTTGCCGGCCGACTTTTCCGATCTGCCTTCACGCCCGTAACGGCGTTCGTCGACCGTGTTCGCGCCCGAGCCCACCGGCGTGATCTCGTAGATGGCCGTCACCGTGTGGCCCGCACCCACGTCGCCGGCATCGATCTTGTCGTTGTTGAAATCCTCGCGCTTCAGCGCGCGGGTTTCGTAGCCCACCAGGCGATATTCCGCCACGGTGTTCTCGTTGAACTCCACCTGCAACTTCACGTCCTTGGCAATCGTGAACAGCGATCCGGTGGCCTGTTCCACCAGCACTTTGCGCGCCTCGTCGAGAGTGTCGATGTACGCGGCCACGCCATTACCGTTCTGGGCCAGTGCCTGCGCCATCTCGTCGCGATAGTTGCCCATGCCGTAGCCCAGCACCGAGAGAAAGATGCCCTTCTCACGCTCGCGCTCGACGAAGCCCTTCAATTCCTCGGTGCTGTCGATGCCGACATTGAAGTCCCCGTCGGTGGCCAGCAGGATGCGATTCACGCCGCCCTTGCGGAAGCTCGACTCGGCCAGCTCATAGGCCAGCTTGATGCCCTCGGCGCCGGCGGTCGACCCGCCGGCCTGCAGCCGCTGCAGCGCCTCGAGGATCTTGTCCTTGTCGCGCACCGGCGTGGGATCGAGCACTTTGCCGGCGGCTCCGGCGTACACCACGATGGCGACGGTGTCCGTGGGCTTCAAACTACCCAGCAGCAGTTCCATTGACTTGATGGCCAGGGGCAGGCGATCCGGCGAGCTCATCGAACCGCTCACGTCCATGAGCAGCACGAGATTCGAGTCCGGCTGCTCGCCGCGCGGAATTTCGTAACCCTTGATGCCGATGTGCACCAGCGTGCGGCCCTTGCCCCAGGGCGAATCGCTGACCACCACCGTGGGCTTGAACGGTTCCTTGCGCGAATCCGCCGCCGGCCAGGAGTAGTCGAAATAATTGATCATCTCCTCGACGCGCACCGCATCTTTCTGCGGCAGCACACCGGCCTGCAGCTGCCGGCGCACGAAGCTGTACGACGACGTGTCGACGTCCACGGAGAACGTGGACACCGGTTCCTCGGCCACGCGCTTCAGCGGGTTCACGTCGAAGTGCTGGAACTTGTCGCGGCCGACGTATTCCTGGGGAGCGGGCGGCGCCACGTTGGCCATGACGGGGCTTTCACGGGACGCGCGCACGCGCGGCGCGTTCGCCATGCTCTTGCCGGCCGGACCGCCCGACTGTCGCGAATCGGCCATGGCATCGACGACCGTCACCGCCTCGCGCTTCACGTCCATGGATTGCTGCATGACGCGCCGTTCGCCGGTCACCACGATCTCTTCCGCTTCACCATCCTTTTCCTGCGTCACCGATGCCGGCGCACTCAACTCGGCACCCAGCGGTGCACGCGGCTCCTGCCTCGCCTGCAATTTTGCCGCCTGCTCTTCTTTGGACTTCTGCAGCCCTGACGCCTCCGCGTCGCGGCGCGACTGCTCGGCCAGAAATGCCTCGTTGGCGCGCGAATCGTCGGATCTCTGCCCCTCATCGGACGGCGCGGGCGACGGCGCGGGCGACGCCGCGCGCTCCTCGGGGGTCACCGCGGACACCGGCATCTGGGGCTCCAGCCGCACGACTTCCGGATAGACCTTCAGCGTCTTCCACACCAGCGTGCCGGATACGACCAGCAGGCAGACGCTGGCCGCGCCACCTAACAACATCCGACGTGAATACCAAGGCATGACATCTCTCCCGCGTGACTGAGGTTCACGGGAGAGACGCAGCGCGCCTAACAAAGCTTGGAAAACCGAACCACGAGGGGCAACCGGCTCGTTGGCTGCCGCCGCATGCACGCGCGCGTATTCCGCCAGCGCGGCCTGGCGCGCGGCCAGCCGCGCCGCCTGATCCGGGGCCGGCGGAGCATCCTGCTGCAGCAACTTTTCGAACGAATGCGTGTTCATACGCTGACCGCGGCCTCGCGCTTGCCCATGTGCCTGCGAATGGTGTGAATCCGCCACGAAATCGTGGATTCCGAAACGCCGAGGACTTCGCCCGCTTCCGCGTGACTCATTCCCTCGGCGTGCACCAGCAACGCAGTTTCCTTCATGCCTTCACCGAGATCCTCGAGCTCGAGCAGCAGCTGAGCGAGATAGATCTGGTCCTCGGTCTGCGAGCCATCGGTGAGCGCGGCGCTGTCGAACAGTTCGTCGTGATCGTGCCGCTGCTGACTGCGCTTCCAGTCCTGCGCGCAGCTGATGACCAGCCGGTACAGCCAGGTGGCAAAGGCCGCCTGGAATCGATACTGCGCCAGGCTGTTTGCCAGCTTGATGCAGGCCAGCTGCGCGATGTCCTCGGCGTTGGCGCGATGACGGGACCATCTCCACGCGAAGCGAAAGATGGTGGCGTAGTACGAGTCCAATAACTCGCCGAAGGCGGTCGGGTCCCCGGCCTGCGCGCGGCTGATTAGGTCTCGTTCGTCCATCCCGGCTTCTTGTTGGATCTCATGTGATAGACGGCTGCCTTCATCAGATCCTTGGAACTAAATTGCGTTCCGGGTCGGGGAGATGGGCTGATTAAGTCACCTGGGCAGCGGCTTGATCCGGATGTTGCGGAACCAGATGGGCTGGCTCTCGGCCTGCAACGCGATATGGCCAAAAGAAAGCTGCAGCGGAGCGCCGGCGGCGATCAGGGCCTGGGCATCCGCGTCGCGCGGGTCGAGCTGCGGATGCTGGTATCGCAATACTTCGACGCCATTGATGCGGTGGATGATTTCATCGTTGCCGCGCACCTCGATCTCCGCCGTCACCCACTCATCCTGCGGAAAGAGTTTCGACGACGAATCGATGATGTGATCTTCGAGCACCTTGCCCTTCATCTCCAGGTTGGTGCCCGGCGTGCACACATTGCCGGTCTGCCGGCCGGCGGTGGCGCCCACGGACAGGAACTGGAATTCCATGCTGACCGGAAACGCCTGCTCCACTTTCATGCTGAGCGGCGACTGCGAATGCACCATCACGCCACTGTTGAGCTTGGCCCAGGGCGGCGAATCGGCGATGGCGCTGCCGGCGATCTTGTACTCCAGCCGCAGGATGTAGTTTGAATACGGCTGGTTCGAGTACAGGTGCCCGAACTGGCCGTCGAATCTGCCGTACTTGTCGTAGCCCACCTTGAGCACGCCGTCTTCGACACGAAAGGTGTTGGCGTAGTTTTCGCCGACCGGATGTTTGGCGATCTTGGCGGTCCAGCCCGAAAGGTCCCTGCCGTTGAACAGCGAATGCCATTCGTCCGCGGCGGCGGCCGCACCCGGCAACAATGCCGCCATCAATATGAACCGCTTGATCATGCTCACCCCCGTTGGCGGGCGAGCATAGTGCATTGCGGGTTAGAGCTGCGCGTCGAGATGAAACGCACGCGCGAACCAGGCCTGGAATTTTCGCCACGCCGATGCGCTCGGTTCGGAATCCAGGGTCTCGCCGCCGTCATTCCAGCGCAGCTCGCCCGCGTCGAGCGTGACTTTCCAGGCCCGATGGGCAGCGGATTGCAGTCGGAAAATTCCGTTGAGCTGCGCGGCCAATACCGCGTCCTCGACCAGCACGCCCTGCTCGCAGTTGAGCCAGGTGGAGCGTGGATCGAGGTTGTAGCTGCCTACGAAAAGCATGTTGCCATCCGTGGCCAGCGCCTTGGTATGCAGGCTGGCGCCCGACGATCCGGAAAAACTCGTGGGCTGGTCCCCTGCCAGAGGCTTCAGCTCGAAGAGCTGCACGCCGCCTTCGAGCAAAGCCTTGCGATGGCGCGAATACCCGCCGTGCACGGTGGCCACGTCATTCGCCGCCAGAGAATTGGTCAACACCTGCACGGCCGCGCCGGCCTTGGCGCGCGCGATCAGCACTTCGCTCCCTTCATCGCCGGGCACGAAGTAAGGCGAGATGATCTCCAGCGAGCTGCGCGCATTGCGCAGCAGCTGCACGACCGCCGCGGCCACGACGGCACGTGCCGCATCCTTCTTCTGCATGGTGACCTTGGCGGGATCGTCGGAGATGAACCGGTACTTCGACGACCATCGCAGCGCCCAGTCGCCCGCGACCAGCCGCCGGATGCCGTCGTTGGCGCGCAAGGCCTGTGCGTACGCGCTCTGTTGCGCGCCGGCCGTGTATTCGGCGAGCTTTGCGCGCAGCGTCGCCAGCGCCTGCTCGCTGACCAGCTCCTCATCGAGCGCTTCCAGCGGCCAGGCGGCCGGAGAGTTCCAGAAGCGGTCGAACGAGGCCGTCACGTCGCGCACCACCGGCCCGATCATCGCGAAATCCAGGTCGACGAAATTCACCTGGTCGCTGGCGGTGAAGTATTCGTCGCCGAGATTGCGACCGCCCACCAGCGCGATGCGATTGTCGGCAATCCAGCTCTTGTTGTGCATGCGGCGATTGATGCGCCCGAAGTCGCGCAGGCCCTCGCCGGCCAGGCGCAGACCGCCGCTGCGCGTGGCGAAAGGATTGAACAAACGTACTTCGATATTGCCGTGTGCCGCGAGCGCGCCGAACCCGGCGTTCTTGGCGCGCGCGTCGAGATCGTCGAGCAGCAGGCGCACGCGCACGCCGCGATCGGCTGCCGCCAGCAGCACCTGCGCGAGGTACCGGCCGGTGGCATCGGCATGCCAGATGTAGCTCTGGACGTCGAGACTGCGCGCGGCCAGGGTCGCGCTGTGCGCGCGGATCACGAAGGCCTCCATGCCCTCGACCACCAGCCTGAAGCCCGCTTCGCCGGCATGCTGTGATTCGGCCTCCGACAGCATGAGATCGAGCGGCGCATCAGAACCGGGTGGTAGCGAAATCTGGGGCGGAAGCTCCGGATGCTCAGGCAGGCTGGCGCAGCCGGAGGCGATCATCAGCGGCATGCAGACGAGCATTCGGCGCACGAAAATATTCAGGGCGCCGGCTCGAACTCGATGGTTCCACCATCGGCCATCAACGACAGGAATAGTCGCCCGTCCTTGATCAGATAAGAACGAACATACGGCCACTGTCGAACCAGGTCGTCGTGCAGGGATCCCACCGGGCAAAGCGCGCGGGTCAACGCCAGCGACCCGAACTCGAGGTTTCCTGGACCCGAGGACTTCCAACTACCGCGCCCGCGATTGCAGTCGAAACGTACGTTGAGGAGGCCCTCGCTACCGAAGCCTATGGTGTAGCGCGATCGCTCGATCGCGGCACGAGTGGTGCCGTCGCTCATGCTGATCTGCACCAGGCGCCAGGAAGTGCCTTCGAGGCCGGCGGGTGTGGAGGCAGGAATCACCGGCGCAGTGGAAGTGCAGGCGGTCAACGCCACCGCGGCAGCGGCGGCCAGCCGCAGGCGCCAGCTGGTGTTCATTTGGACAGTGGCTCGCGCGCCGAGTCCATGGCTTCGCGCAACAGGCCGGCCCAGGTCGTGAACGCCTGCAGCGCTTCCTTTGACGTGCTCTGCTCGTTCGCCATTTCGAGATTGCCCACGTTCCGACCGCGATTGCGATCGACGACGCGCGCCAGCATGGCGCCACTGGTCGAATCCCGCAATTCAGCGACCAGGCTGATGTCCGCCGTCGAAACGATGTACTTGCCGCCCACCGACGCGGCCGCCGCGCTGGCGGGCACGAAGTCCACGTCGACGACTGCGGCATTGACCCGCAGCACATCGGGCGCCGGCGCGCTCACGATGGCGTAACCGCCCTTCTCCAGTTCGGCCGAAAAGGCCGCGCGAAACAGGCTGGCGGCCAGCGTACGGATGTCGCCGATTTCCAGCCCGGAAATCTCCGGTCGCCGTTGCTGCCAGTCGGCCTTGAAGGCCACATCCAGCTCGTCGAGCATCACTCGCCGATAACGCGCCAGCGAAGCGCCCGGAGCCGCGTAGACGCTGTCGACACGGCTGTTCGCGCGCTTTTGCAGGCCATCCGGGGTGGTGGGGCCGGCGCTCGGCGCGATGACACAGGCGCTCAGCAGCAGGACGGTGAGGCCGGCAGGAATCGCCAGGATCTTGGTACGAAACATGCGGACCTCCGTCGCAGGGACTCGGCCTGGCACTCGGCCGCATCGCAACAATGCAACCGCGGGGGCGCCAGCGGGATTGGCCCTGCTGCTTATTGCGTCCGCGGGGCACATGCGCCAGAACCTCGCGGCACATCATGCAGCCGCGCCAGCCCGCCGCGACATCAAACTACTCGCCGCGGCGATCGGCAAGGTTGTTAGGCGTTCGGCGCCACGCGTCGCACGGCACGAACGCCATGCGTCGTCAATCGGAGAAACGCGGAATGCACGGATGTGCTCACTGCCGGCGCGCGTTCCGCCGCGAATGGACACAGCCACGGCGCGAGACAACGCGGCCACCTTGCGAGACAAAATAGTCAAAAAAAGAGACAGCGGTGTTTACGTATAGACAGCGTTGTCCTCGCGGGTAATTTGGATCGCGTTTCACAGGGGGATCTCGACTGACAGCGGTTGTCGTCGCGACGCGCGACAGCTGCGATCCATGGAGTGACTCTTTACCAGTGCACGGAACGCACGTGTCGCTGGCACGCGCGTCCCGCGCGTTGCACTCCCGGATCCGGACGAGCCATTGGTAATGGTGCTACCAGGAGAAATTTCTATGCCTCGTTCAATCCGGTGGTTGTTAGCCACTGCAATCATGGCGGTCGGGAGTGCATCGACCGCGTATGCGCAAAGTTGCAACATCACTTATCAATGGCCCACCTGGGTGGGCGGCAACGGCTTCGGCGCGAGTATCGACATCCGCAACACAGGCGCCGCCATCACGAATGGCTGGTCGCTGGTGTTCAACTTTCCGAATGGCCAGCAGCTGCAGAACGGCTGGCCCGTGTCGGTCACGCAGTCGGGAACCACCGTTACGGCCGCGAGCAATGCCGCCTGGAACCAGTCGATTCCCTCGAACGGCGTCTTCCAGGTGGCCTTCAACGGCACGTTCAATGGCACCAACAATCCGCCCACGGCCTTCACGCTGAATGGCACGGCCTGCACCATCGGCAATACGCCCGCCAATACGCCACCGACGGTTTCGGTCACCAGCCCAACGGCCAACCAGAACTTCGCGGCCAATACCGCGATTCCGCTCGCGGCCAACGCCGCGGACCCGGGCGGCGCGGTGGTCCGCGTGGACTTCCGGATCGATGGCAGCACGACGGTGGTGGGCAGCGACACGACCTCGCCCTACACCTTCACACGGCCCGCGGGTCTCGCCAACGGCACGCACACCGTGACCGCGACGGCGGTCGACAATGGCACCCCGGCACTGAGCACGACCAGCGCGGCAGTCACCTTCACGGTCGGCGCCGGTGGCAACACTCCGCCGACAGCGTCGGTCACCAGCCCGACCGCCAACCAGAACTTCGCGGCCAACACCGCAATTCCGCTGGCGGCGAACGCCACTGACCCAGGCGGCGCAGTGGTGCGCGTGGACTTCCGGCTCGACGGCAGCACGACGGTGGTGGGCAGCGACACGACCTCGCCCTACACCTTCAGCGTGCCCGCGGGACTCGCCACCGGCAGCCACACCGTCACCGCCACGGCGGTCGACAATGGCAGCCCGGCACTGAGCACGACCAGCGCGGCAGTCACCTTCACGGTCGGCGCCGGTGGCAACACTCCGCCGACGGCGTCGGTCACCAGCCCGACCGCCAACCAGAACTTCGCGGCCGGTGCTGCGATTCCGCTGGCGGCAACCGCCACCGACCCAGGCGGCGCAGTGATCCGCGTGGACTTCCGTCTCGACGGCAGCACCACGGTGGTGGGCAGCGATACGACCTCGCCCTACACCTTCAGCGTGCCGGCGGGACTCGCCACCGGCAGCCACACCGTCACCGCCACGGCGGTCGACAATGGCAGCCCGGCGCTGAGCACGACCAGCACCGCGGTCACCTTCACGGTGGGCGGTGGTGGCAACACTCCGCCGACAGCGTCGGTCACCAGCCCGACCGCCAACCAGAGCTTCGCGGCCGGTGCTGCGATTCCGCTGGCGGCGAACGCCACTGACCCGGGCGGCGCAGTGGTACGCGTGGACTTCCGGCTCGATGGCAGCACGACGGTGGTGGGTAGCGACACGACGTCGCCCTATACGTTCACGGCCAACGGCGTGGCGGCAGGCAGCCACACGGTCACTGCGACGGCGGTCGACAACGGCAGTCCGGCGCTGAGCACCACCAGCGCGCCCGTGAGCTTCACGGTGGGCGCGCAGGGCGCGGTCTTCCGCGTGAACCCGCAGGGACGCATCACCAAGAACGGCACGGTGTTCCCGGTGCGTTGCGGCTCCTGGTTCGGACTCGAAGGACGGCATGAGCCCTCCGACGACCCGACCAATCCGAGCGGTGCGGCCGATGGAGCAGTACATCGGCAACACCTCCTGGGCGAACGGTGGCCAGGGTACCGGCCGCACGATCGCGCAGACCATGACGGAGATCGCCGGCATGGGCATCAACGTGATCCGGCTGCCGCTGGTTCCGCAGACGCTCAACGCGAACGATCCGCAGGGCACGGGCAACGTGCTGAAGAATCATTCCTCGGTGCGCATCGCCAACTCGCGGCTGGCGCTCGAGACAGATGATCCGGGCCGCGGACGCGGCCAACATCGAGGTGATGCTCGACATCCACTCCTGCTCGAACTACGTGGGCTGGAGAAAGGGCCGCCTCGATGCGCGTCCGCCGTGGGTCGATGCCGACCGCGACAACTACGACTTCAAGCGCGAGAACTACTCGTGCGCGGCGACGGGCAATCCATCGACGGTGACCACCACGCATCCGTACAACACCGACGCATGTGGCTGGACAACCTGCGCACGCTGGCGGGCCTCGGCACGCCGCTCGGCGTGGACAACATCATCGGCATCGACATCTACAACGAGCCGCATGACTACACCTGGGCGGAGTGGAAGACGCTCGACCGAGCAGGCGTACACGGCGATCAACGCGGTGAACCCCAACACGCTGCTGTTCGTGCAGGGCATTGGCACCAATGCGGGCACGCAGGACGGCACGCCGACCACGATGACGCCGGTGCCGCATGGCAGTGCCGACACCAACCCGAACTGGGGCGAGAACCTGTTCGAGGCGGGCGCCAACCCGCCGACCATGCCGAGGGACCGGCTGGTGTATCTCACCGCACACCTACGGTCCGTCGGTGTTCGTGCAGAAGATGTTCATGGATCCGGCGCAGGCAGCGTGCGCCGGCCTGGAAGGTGACGCGGCCGGCGATGCTGGACTGCAGCATCGTGATCAACCCGACGCTGCTGCGCGCAGGCTGGGAAGAGCACTTCGGATATCTGAAGCAGCTCAGGATTACGCCATCGTGGTCGGTGAGTTCGGCGGCAACCTGGACTGGCCGCTGGGCCAGGCCAGCATCCGCGACCGCGACCGCTGGAGCCACATCACGCCGGGAGTCGATGCGCAGTGGCAGAACGCCTTCGTGACTACATGGTCGAGAAAGGTATCGAGGGCTGCTACTGGTCGATCAATCCGGAGTCCGGCGACACCGCCGGCTGGTATGGCCACGCCTATGACCCGATCAGCAATGAATCGGGCTGGGGTGAGTGGCGCGCCTTCGATCAGCGCAAGACGAACCTGCTGAACAGGCTCTGGGGTAGATAGACCCATCTATCCCGACCGATCCCGCGTCCGGGGCACTGGCGCCGCGCCAGTGCCCCGGGCAAAGGAGCTCTCCCTTAACCGCCCTTCGGGGCGGTTTTTTTGTTGGACTGCCTACGGGGCGACATTCATCATTCGCAGCACGCGCTGGAAGCGCGGATCCCCTTTCAACCTGTCGTATTCCGGGCGGTTCTGCATGCCGGTCAGACCCCCGTCGCGCACCGCGACCGCTCGTTCGAGCCACGCGAATGCCTGCTCGTCGTCGCCCTGCCACGCGTAGACGTTGGCTATCTGCGACTGAGTACTGGTCGGGCGCGCGCGCGATCAGCCGTTGCAAGGCAGCGCGCGCTTCCGCGGCCTGCCCGGCCGAATGCGCGGCCATGGCGACTGTGTAATCGCGCCAGTTGATGTCGGGATTCGAGCGCGCCAAGCGCAGGGCTTCCTCGTGGTTTCCCGTATAGAGCTCAACCAGCGTCGTGAGCAGCAAGCGGTAGTACGAATACGGAGAGAGCTCCGCGGAGCGTTCGAATGCCTTGCGCGCCGCCGGGTAGTCGCGCATGCCCATGTGGATCACGCCGAGCAGATCCCAGGCCTTGCTGGCCAGCGGATTGCGGGCCACGGTGCGCTGCTGGACTTCGAGTGCCTCTGCGACATTGCCCGTGGCCCACAGAATAGCTCGCCTGTGCCTGCAGAAGCTCGATGTTGTTGGGGTCGATGCCAGAGGCGAAATCCAGGTCCGCCTTCGCTCCGACGTAGTCCCAATAACGGTTCAGACGAACGTTCGCGCGCGCGACGTAGGCTTCGGTCAGGCGAGGCGCCAGCGCCATGGCCCGCTCGGCCTCGGCGAGCGCCAGGTCGAAAGGACGAGTCTGCATGATCATCGCGCCGATGTCGGCCGCGGTGAGTGCGAGGCCCGCATGCGCGGGTGCGAAGGAAGGGTCGAGCGCCACGGCGCGCTCGAACGCCGCCTGCGCATGTTGATATCGCTCGAGTGACAGTCCGTCCCGAAACTGCCGGCCGAGGAGATACTCCTCGTAAGCGCGGACATTCTGCGTGCGCCGTTCGGGAGACGGACCCTGGCCATCGAGCAGGCGCAACTTGAGCGCGTCGACCACGGCGGCCGCCACGCTTTCCTGGATCTCGAAGATATCTTTCATCTCCCGGTCGTAGGTCTCTGACCAGATCGACGGTGCCGTCGCTGGTGCGCACCAGCTGGACCGTGAACTTCAAGCGGCTACCTGCGCTCCGCACGCTGCCATCGAGCACGTTGTCGACATTCAGCTGACGGGCGATCGCCGCGACGCCTGCCTGGCGGTCGCGGAAGGCGAATGAAGAGGCGCGCGCCGTCACCCGCAGCTGCGGAATTTTGGTCAGCAGGTCGATCAGCTCCTCGGCAAGGCCATCGGACAGATAACCGCGGTCTTGCTGCTCGCTCAAGTCGACGAAGGGCAGCACGGCGATCGTCGCCGTGCCCCGAGGGGCGGTTTCGACGTTCGCGGGAGGCGCAGATCTGCTTGCGGCATGCATCCAGTAGTAAGACGTCGCTCCAATGGCCACCACCATGACGGCAGCACTGGCGACCACGTAACGCGCCGTGGTTTTGCGAAACGGGGCTGCACTTCCGGATCCGCGCCGCAATGCCGCCGCGAAAGTCGCCACGTCCGGATATCGATCCGCCGGTGAAGTAGCTAGAGTCTTCGCCAGAATTTCGCGCAGCCCGGCACTCAGACTGTTGTCGGGTGGCTCGCGTCCCGGGCGCGCTCCCGTGAGCAGTTCGTGCAGGACTGCGCCAAGGGAGTAGATATCGCTGCGCACGTCGGCCCGCTCGCCGCGCAGCGACTCCGGGCTCGCATACTCAGGAGTCAACGCGGGCCCGTAGATACGCGTCAGCGAGCGCGGTTCCGGGTCGGCCTGCAGCAGGCTTGCCACGCCAAAATCCAGCAGGCGCACTTCGCCCTGCCCGGTCACCAGGATGTTCGAAGGTTTCAGATCGCGGTGAACGATGCCGCGTGCGTGCGCGTAGCCGACGGCATCGAGAACCTGCAGGAACAAATCGATACGCGCGCGGACTTCGAGCCCACGCGAGTCGCACCAGGCAATGAGTGGTTCGCCCTGCACGTATTCCATCGCAATGTACGGCGTGCGATTGGCTTCGACGCCGGCATCGTAGAGCCGCGCGATACCCGGGAATTCCAGCGTCGCGAGGATCCGGCATTCGCGCGCGAAGCGCTCCGCCATCTCTACCGGAACATGACTCAGGCGCGGAATCTTGAGCGCCACGCGGCGCTCGAACGCGCCGTCGGCACGGCGCGCCAACCACACTTCCGCCATGCCGCCGGCTCCCAACGGCCGCTGCAGCTCGTATGCGCCCAGCCGTTCACCCGCATGGTGTTCGGTCACCATGGAATCGCCGGCACCGGGATCCATCGCGGGCGGCTGGTCGAGCGAGCGGATGGACGCCACGTCCGGATCGTCGGCCTGCAATGCCTCGCGCAATGACTGCACCAGCGGGAGATCTTCGCTCGACAGCCCGGCCAGCCAGGTACGCCGTGCAGCGGGGGTCAAGGGCAGCGCCTGGTCGAGCAGCTCACTCAGGCGTGCCATCTGTTGTGTGGACAGACCCATGCGGTCCTAGTCGTCCTGCATCGATGCCAGCAGCATCATGCGCGCCTTCAGCCACAGCCGCTGAACGGTTCTCTCGGTCACGTCCAGGGTCTCGGCAATTTCCTGTTCGCTGTAGCCGCCGAAGTAGCGCATCTGCACCACCTGCGCGAGGCGCGCGTCGACTTGCGCGAGGGACTCCAGTGCCTCGTGGACCTGCAGGATCACCTCCTCACCGTCCGGGGTGCGCTCGGAAATCCCTGTCGACAGCGTGACCGGCCGATGCCCGGCGCCGCGTTTCTGCGCAGCGCGGTCGCGCGCGCTGTTGACGATCACCGAACGCATGACCTGCGAGGCGAAGGCGAAGAAGGCGCGCCTGTCTTCGGCGCGCAATTCACCCGACTGTACGTAACGTAGATAGCTCTCGTGCACCAGGCTGCGGGTATCCAGCATGGTGTTGCGACCCCCATCGCGCAGCCGCGCGCGTGCCAGCTGCTGTAATCCGGGATAAGCGGCGGCAAACAGCGCATCGCGCGCCTTCGCATCGCCTGCCTGGGCCTGCCGCAACAACTGGGTGAGATCCGCCACTGGGACAATCTTAGCGCCGGCCATGTCGGGTTTTCCCAGCCGATGGTGTCTTGATGAATGAACACACATCCATTTGGGAGAGCACCATGAACATCTCGACACGACAGAATTGCTTCAACAGCCTGGCCATCGCCTGCGCCGCCTTGATGGTTTCGCTGACCCCGCCCTTGCATGCCGGCGAAATGGTGGGCCCCGACATCACCGTGCCGTACGCGGATCTCGCCGTCGATTCCGAACAGGGCGCATCGAAACTGCTGCAGCGGATCGAATGGGCCGCTCAGCGGGTCTGCGCCCGGCTCGACCACGGCACGCTCGCCTCACGCGCCAACGCGAAGGCCTGCCGGCAGACGGTGGCGGCGGCCGCGGTTCAGAAGGTGAATCATCCGATGCTTCAGGCGGTGTACGACTCGGCGAGGGGCGCCAGGCCAGCTGTGGCCAGCCTGGGCCGGTAGAGAGGGATCTCCTGCAAGTGCCCTCATCTCATCCGGAAAAATGGCGCCTCGGGGCGCGGGATCACCCGCGCCCCATCTTACAAACGCAGGCGCAGCTTCGTGCGCGGGCGCTCCAGTGGATACCTTCGACCGTGCCATTGGAATTCGCCGGGCAGCGCGTGGGGCCTTTCGATTTCCGCACTCAGAAAGCCGTCCGCGATGCGATACCGCACCGAGACGGGCCCCCGCGGCGTGACGGCGGTGGCGTCCAGGGAGGTCAGCTCGCCTAACAAGGGCGCCACGCGCAGCCGCGCGTATCCCGGCGCAGCCGGGCCGATGCCGGCGACGATACCCAGCAAATCCGCGGTCGGGTGTGCGCTCCAGGCGTGCGTGTCGGAGCGCGGTTGCTCGCGGGACTCCGGCCAGGTGGTGTAGTTGAGCGCCAGCAGGTCGCGCCAGCTCTGCAGCAGCGCCACGTACCTGTCGCTCATGCCGGCATGCTCGAAGGCGCGCACCAGGTACCACGCAAAGTAGTAGCTGGAGGCGTACATGCCCGGCGGCGCGTCGATGCCTTTACCGGGCACGGTGACTCGCTCGAGGATGCCGGCCCGCTCTGCGGGCGTCGCGATGTCGTACAGCACCGCGAAGACGTTCATGTGCTGGCTGAAAACCTGGCGATCGGCATCGTCGGCGAACAGGCCGCGCCCGGCATCCCAGCAGTGCTCGCGGATCGCGGCGCGCGCGCGGTCGGCGTTCACGGCATCGGCCTCCGACTGCGCCGGCTCTCCATATGCCGCCTCGAGCGCCGCACCCTGGCGCAGCGCCCCCACCCACATGGCGGTCATCAGGCAACTGCCATTGGTCTTGCCCCAGGAAGGGAAAGTGTCGCGGTCGTCCCACTTCTGTCCGGCCCAGTCGATGAAATTCCACTGCGGGTTCTTGCCTAACAACCCCTGCGGATTCCGCAGGGGTTCGAACCAGCCGAGCACACGCCGCATGCGCGGCAGATGGCGGCGGATCACGGCCGTATCGGGTTGATGCAGCGCCCAGTCCGAAAGCATTCCCACCCAGGCAAATGAAAACGTGGCGATGACGTTGGGTTCGCGCGCGGGATAGCGGCCCTGCACCAGCCCGCCGTCGGCCTCCGATTCGGCGAAGGTTTCTATCGCGTTCGAGGCGAGGCGCGCGTCGCCGGAAACGGCATAGGCGATCAGCATTTCCAGGCGCGTGTCGCCGGTGTACTGCAGCTGCTCCCAGTAGGAGCTGTCCATGAATGTTTCGTGCGCGTCGACGCGCAGCGTGCGCCAGCCGATGTTCCAGATCGCGTTCAACGACGCGTCGCTGCTCTCGAAGCGCGCCAGTTGCTGAAATGGATAGCCGGTTTCATGCAGGCGCAACGCGCGCAGCGTGAGGGGCTCGGCGCCGGTGCTGACGTCAATTTCGACGAAACGAAAAGTGCGCCACCACAGCGGCGCGAAGCGGCGCGTCGTGCCATCCGCGATGAAGGTGTCGTGGAAACCGACCACCTGCCGGTCGTCCACGAGATTGCGATCGCCCTTGCGGCGCGCGGCGTCGTACAGCGCCTCGCCGTAGTGGAGCCTGATGGTCGCGTCGCGGCCGCCCGCGATCTCGAGCTCCGGGTAGGCCGAGATCATGGCGTCGCGCCGCAACAGTAGTTTGGCGCTGGAATTCGCCGGCACGTTCACGGGCTGCGCCGGAAAGCGCTCGCCGCCGGCGAGCTGCGTGCGCACCACCACGCCCGCCTCGGCCGGCGTGAAAACCTGCGCCGGCAAGGGGTCATCGACCAGGCTGCGAGCCGCGGCCCCGAGCGCGGGCACCGCATCGGTCCAGCCCTCACCCCGTTCGCGCGGACCGTGCCAGTCCCAGTCCGCCGTGCGGGCGTCGATCGACTCGGGTGCGCTGGCCACGTAGTACTGCCAGTCGAGCTGTTCGCTGCCCTTGGTCGCTGAGTGCGCGGTCTCGATGTTCACACGCCAACCGGGCGCGCTGGTCGACAGCGGCGCACCGATGAGGCGGAATCCGGTGGCGACGGTCTGCTGCCACATCGGCGCTGCCTCACCAAAATTCCACACCACGGCGGCAATCACGTTGCGGCCGCGGCGCAGTTGCGGCGCCAGATCGACGCGCGACACCCGCCAGCGCTGGACGGTGCCGGCGGAAGGACCGCTCGCCATGCGCACGCCATTCACGTACAGCACGAACCGGTTGTCCGCGGTCACGCTGACCGGCAGCCTCGCCGGCACCCGGTCGAGCTGCAGCTCGCGTCTGAAATGCAGCACCACGGGCGTTCGTTTACCCACCGTGGCGTGGGTGATCCAGGCGTCCGAATTCTCTGCGTACAGGTCGCCGGACACGGCGAGCATCAACAGCAAGGCGGCAAATCGCATCGCGAGTGGCTCCGGGTGTTGGTCTTTCGCTGTCGGTTTTGGATGTTACGGCGCCGCACCATCTAACTACCTGCGCGGCGCGCCGGTTTGTGGCATAAATGCGCCACGGACGCATTTTTCCGGCATTGATACCGGTGGAACAGGACTCCAAAGGCATTGATTTTTATTAGAAAAATCAATCGCCAAGAATGAGGGATGTTCAATATGGATCATTTGCGGTAAAAACGCTGCAAATACGATCAACTTCTGCCAATCATTCGTCTTTAATGGGGGGATTTCAAATGCAAGCGTTCGATCGTCCATTCATCAGCGTGCGTACCGCGGTGCGCCTCGCGCTCCTCGGAGCAGGCATGGCGTTGCCGGCACAGGCAGTGCTGGCAGCGGAAGCACAAGGTCAGGAGATTGAGGAAGTCGTCGTCACGGGCTTCCGCGGCTCGCTCAACACGGCTCTCGCCGAGAAGCGCAGCGAGACCGCCGCCATCGACGTCATCGCCGCCGAAGACATCGGCAAATTTCCGGACAGCAATCTCGCCGAATCCATGCAGCGCATCCCGGGCGTCGCGCTCTCACGCAGCGACGGCGGCGAAGGCCGCAACATCTCGGTTCGCGGTCTCGGCGCGCAGTTCACGAACGTGCGCATCAACGGCATGGAAGGCGCGGCACAGACCGGCTCCAGCGACATCTACGGCGCGGGCAACAACGGCCGCAGCTTCGACTTCAACGTGTTCCCCACCGAGATCTTCTCGGAGCTCGCCGTGCGCAAGACGACGTCGGCGGACGTCGAGGAAGGCTCGCTGGGCGCCACGGTGGACCTCAAGGCGCCGGGTGCATTCGATTACGACCGCGACCAGGTGTTCTCGTTCACCGGCCGCGGCATCTGGAACGAAGTCGGCCAGGAAGTGGATCCGCGCGTCTCGATGCTCGCGTCGAAGAAATTCTTCGACGACACCTTCGGCGTGCTGCTGACGTATTCCTTCCAGGAGCGCCACCTTCGCGAGGCAGGTTACTCGGCGGTGGATATCCTCCACTTCGGCACCAACGGAAACAACATCGGCACTGCCACGGCACCCATCAACCTCCCGTTCTGCACGCCCATCGGCTGGACCGCCACGGGTGCCAGCCCGATTCCTGGCACGCGCGGCACCACCACCGCCAACTGCAGCGCGAGTGCCGCCGGCGGCGTCAATCCGCGCACCAGCGACCTCGAGGCTTTCAACACGGTTTACAACATGACCAACCCGGCGATCCGTGACGCCGCCGGTAACCTGGTGCCCGGAGGCGGCGCATTCCATCCCCGCCTGCCGCGCTACGTGAACTCCGAGCAGGACACCGAGCGCTCCGGCGGCAGCCTGTCGCTGCAGTGGCGTCCCACCGAGAACACGCAGATTTCGCTGGATGGCTTGATGTCGCGTTACCAGCAGGAGCGCCGTGACAACTACATCCTCGGTCTCTCCTTCGGCCGCAACATCAGCAACAACGGCCAGCCGATGGTGTCGATCCGCGACGTCGAGTTCGACGACAAGGGCTCGATGGTCTACGGCCTGTTCGATGGCGTCGACGTGCGCTCCGAGGGCCTGGTGGATCAGTTCGTGTCCACTTTCCAGCAAGGGACCCTCAACGTCGATCACCAGTTCACCGACGACTTCAAGCTGAACGTTTACGTCGGCCGTTCGCTGAACAAGTGGGAAGGCCCGTTGCGCTTCCAGACTTTCATGGATGCCATCGACGTCGACAATTTTTCGGTGGATTTCCGCGGCGGTCGCCGCACGCCCGTGATCAACTTCGGATTCGATGTCTCGAATCCCGCCAATTTCGTCTACGCGCCGACCCCGGACGGCAACCAGACCGTGATCGGCGGATTTTCGCTGCAGGGCAAGCCGTCGGAGAACATCACCGCGATCAACACGTTCGAATTGAACGGCACCTGGCAATTGACGGATATGTGGAAGACGAAGCTCGGCGCTCAATACCGCGAGAGCCACTTCAGCAGCCATGGTGCAAACCCGCTCAGAAACACGACCGTGACGCGCGCGCTGCCCGCCGGGACCACCATCGCCGACATCACCACGCAGATCAGCGACCTGGACGACCTGTTCGGTTCAGGCGCGCCCTCGAGTTGGGCGGCCATCGATCTCAAGAAGTGGGACGAGGTCTTCGACATCGACAGCATCCCGGTGTGCTACGCCGAGTGCGGCGCGGCGCCAGTCCAAGCTGTTCGAGGACGTGACCAGCGGCTATGTCATGTTCACGTTCGACTCGGGCGATCGCTGGAGCATGCCCATCCGCGGCGACTTTGGCGTGCGCTACGTCAAGACCGATCAGTTCGCGGCCGGCATCATTCCGACCACGGCACCGGCCACTTCGATCTACACCGCGTTTGGTCAGTACAACGAGGTGGAGACCGACTACACCGATACCCTGCCCTCGTTCAACGTGGTGTTCGAGCTGACCGACAACCTGCTCGCACGCCTCTCGGGCTCGAAGGTGATGTCACGCGCGGAACTGGGCAACCTGACGCCGACTTCGGGCATCACGGCGACCACACGCACTGGCAACGTGAACAACCCCTTCCTGAAGCCGATCCGCGCCAAGACGGCGGACCTGGCCCTGGAGTGGTACTTCTCGGAAGGTTCGCTGCTGTCGGTGGCCTACTTCTACAAGGACATCGAGAGCTTCATCCAGCGCATCACCAGCCAGGTCCCGTACACCGATCTCGGATTGCCGAACTCGCTGCTGGATGGTTCACCCTCCACTCCCAGCGACATCTTCACGGTGGGCCGGTTGGAGAACACCCCCGGTGGTCCTCTGAAGGGCTTTGAAGTCAACGCGCAGGTGCAGTTCAACTTCCTGCCGGGCTTCTGGAGCGGCTTCGGCGTGCTGGCCAACTACACGAAGGCCGAAGCGGAGATCGAGTACATCCTCACCAGCGCCGGCGGCGTGCCCACGTCGACCACGACGGCGGACCTGGTGGGCCTGTCACCCAATTCCGCCAGCGGTACGCTGTTCTACGAGAACAATCGCTTCAGCATCCGCACCACGGCGTCGTATCGCGACAGATTCTTCCGTGCCCTGCCGGCCTCGCCGGGCAGCGACGTGCGTGGCGATCTCGCCACCACGTTCATGGACGCGCAGGCGTCCTGGTTCGTGAACGACTACCTCACGATCATGCTCGAGGCGCAGAACCTCACGGGAGAACGCAACACCCTGTACATCGACAACGATCGCGAGGACACGCTGTTCCAGACCGAGATCGGCACCACCTACACGCTTGGGTGCGACCATCAAGTTCTGAAGCAGGCGCAGTGTTGATACCGAGACCGCCCGCAAGGGCGGTCTCTTTTTTTCAGGGCCCGGCCGGTTTGGCGCAAACGCCGGTACATGAACTACTCCGCTGTCAGGGTGCTGACGCGTGCGCGGACGCGGGCTGCGCCAGCTGCGAGAACACGCTGCTGTCGCGCCAGCGTGGCGGCTGCGCGCGATTCGCGATGCGTACCGCGAGCCGCCGTATGACTTCCTCATACCGGCCGACCGCGGAAAGATCCACGGGCTGATCGGCGGAGTCCGCGACGGCGTGGTAGCGCTCCGCAATCCACTTGCGCTCGGTCTCCGCATCGGGCGAGCCCGCATCGAATCCCACCTTGGTCGCCAGCGAGGGAATCCCGGCGCGTATGAAGCTGTACTGGTCGCTGCGGATGAACCGGTTGCGCAGCGGTTGCGGATCCGGCTGCACCTTGATGCCGACCTGGTTGGCCACCGCACGCACGTCGTCGCTGAGATCCGACTCATCGAGTCCGAACACCATCAACTGCCGCAATGGATACAGCGGCAGGAACATGTCGGTATTGAGATTGGCGACGATGCGCTGGCCGCGAGCCTGAGCCGCTGCCACATAGGCGCGTGAACCGAGCAGTCCGACTTCCTCGGCCGTGACGGCGAGAAACACTATCGAGCGACGCGGCGCCTTGCGCTTGGTGAGCTCGCGGGCAATCTGCATGAGCACGGCTATTCCAGAGGCATTGTCCATGGCGCCATTGAAGACCCGATCGGCATCTTCTCCTGCCCTGACGCCCAGATGATCGAGATGCGCGCTCAACACCACGTACTCGTTGCGCAATTCGGGATCGGACCCGGGTAGTACCGCCACGACGTTCTCGGACAGGGTGCTCTCGACCTTCGCGTCGACGGTCGCCGCGATGCGCACCTTCAGGTCGAAGCGCGGCAGCGCCTGGCCGGCATCGAGCAGCTTGAAGATCTCACCGGCATTGTGGCTGGTGCCCACCAGCAGCTTTTCGAAACTCTGCGGATTGAATTGCACGAGCAGTTGCTGACCGGCGAGCAGGTCTTCGGCGTCGCCCAGCACCATGAAGGGATCGAAACGCGATTTCGCGATGCGCTCCCAGGGCAGATCCATGTTGGCCGGATTCGGAACGCCGACCATGCCGATGGCGCCGGCGGCGCGATACACCTTCCAGCGTTCCGCCAAGGATCCGAAGTGCGCGCCGGCGGCACCGGGCACCGAGGGAGGCGCCGTGATGAAGGTGACCACCACTTTTCCCTTGAGATCGAGGCCGGCGAGATCGTCCACGCCGTACTGTGGCAGCTTGAGGCCGTCGCCGATGAACACCATCGGCGCCTCCACGCGCGGTGAATAGTCCCCGCGCAGCAGGAAGACGGCGTCCTTGCCGAGCTCGAGAGGGACTCGCTGGTCACCTATCAACGCCAGGCTGGAATTGCTCTCGACGATCCGCCGCGATTCCAGTTTGACTGGCTGCAGGAAGCCGCCGTCGAGCGCCGGTTTGAGATTCGCGTTGCGGAACTGATCGGCCACGTATTCGGCCGCGCGGCGATGTCCGGGCGTGCCTGCGCGCCGGCCTTCCATCGCGTCGTCGGCCAGTACCCGTACGTCCACCCAGCAGCGTTCGCCCACACGTGTCGCCTGGCGGGTCGACAGCGATCCCGCCGCGCAAGTCTGGGAGGCGATGACGGCCAGCGTGGCGATCAGGAGTGTTCGATGTTTCGGCTGATTCATGTCCGGCATATATCATGAAGTCCGCATGCCGGGGCGTTGTCCCTACTCAGGTCTCCGGAGGATCGCCATGAAATCCATTCGACTGGTCGCATTCCTGACGGCGGCCTGCTGCGTGGAATCGGCGGGCGCGCAGCAGCCCCTGCCATCGCAGAACGCCGGTCACTACGAGCGCGTCGTGGTCCACGGACCCTCGCTGGAAGGCAACCTCGCCGGCGATTCCGCCGACCGGCAGGTCTCGGTCTATCTACCGCCGGGTTACGCGAAGGAAAAGCGCCGGCGCTATCCGGTGCTGTACCTGCTGCACGGCTTCACCTCGTCGGACGCCCGCTGGTTCGGGCTCCAGGGACAGAGTTTCGTGCACCTGCCCAATGCCGCCGACGCGGCTGCGGCACGCGGCATGAAGCCGATGATCGTGGTCATGCCGGACGCTCTCAACAAATTCCAGGGCAGCATGTACGCGAGCTCGGCAGTGATCGGCGACTGGGAGCGTTTCGTCACCCGCGATCTCGTCGACTACATCGACGGCCATTACCGCACGCTCGCGCGCCCCGGGAGCCGCGGTCTCGCGGGTCATTCGATGGGCGGCTACGGCACGCTGCGACTGGCGATGAAATATCCCGGCGTCTTCACCAGCCTTTACGTCATGAGCCCGTGTTGCCTGGACACCGATCCAAAGCCGCCGGTGGAATTCCTGGAGCGCGCTGCGAAGCTCACCACCCGCGAGGAGATCGCCGCCGAGGATTTTCCCGCCAAGGCCATGGTCGCCTCGGCCGCCGCGTGGTCGCCGAACCCTCGCAAGCCGCCGCTGTTCATCGACCTGCCGCTGGAGAACGGCAAGCTGGTGCCGGCGATCCTGATCAAGTGGTCGGCCAACTCACCGCTGGTGATGCTGGATCAGTACGTCCCGGCATTGAAGGGTTATCGCGCCCTGTTCATCGATGCGGGCGACGAGGATCTCGCCATCGCCGCCACCGTGCGGCAGCTGCATGGCGCGCTGGAAAGTTATGGAATCACGCACGGCTACGAGATCTACGACGGCGATCACGTGAACCGGATCCAGCAGCGGCTGGTCGAAAAGGTGCTTCCCTTCTTCAGCGAGCAGCTGGAGTCCGGAAAGAACTAGCTACTTCGGCCTGCTTCCCACCGGCAGCGTGCGCTCCGGCAACTGGATGGAGGTCTCGAGCGGCAACGCCGCGGCCGAGCTGCCGAGCATGACCTTGTAGGTGCCGGGCGCGACGCGCCAGCTCCGCTCCGCTTCACCGTACATACCCAGCAGGCGCGGATCCACGCGCAGCTCCACCTGGGTGGAGGTGCCGGACTGCAGCTCCACCTTGCGCCAGCCCGCGAGCCGCTTGGGCGCTTCCCACCCACCGGCTGCCGGCGACACATAAATCTGCGGAACGTCCTTGCCATCGCGCTTGCCGGTGTTGCGGACCTGGAATTTCACCACCAGCTCCTGGCCATCCAGCCGCGCCTGCAGGTCGCTGTACGCGAACCTGGTGTACGAAAGTCCGAAGCCGAATGGGAACAAGGGCTGCGCGCCACGCATGTCGAACCACTTGTAACCCACGGCGGCGCCCTCCTTGTAATTCACTTCGAGGGTCTTCTTGCCCTGCGCGTCTTTTTCCTCGAGATCCGCGCGCGCGAACTGGCTCTCGTCCTTCGGAAAGGTGATGGGCAGATGTCCGGAAGGATTGACCACGCCGAACAACACGTTGGCGATGGCCTCGCCGCCGCTGGTGCCGGGATACCAGGCGTGCAATACGCCCTGCACCTGGTCAATCCATGGCATGAACACGGCACCGCCGGTTTCGAGCACGACCACCGTGCGCGGATTGGCGCTGGCCACGGCGCTCACCAATGCATCCTGCCCGTCGGGCAACGTCAGCGGCTTGTCCACGGATTCACCGGTCCACTGCGTGACGAATACCAGCGCCACGTCGCTGCCCGCGGCCAACCGTGCAGCCGCTTCGCGATTCGCGCCGCTGTCGAACTGCACCTTGGCACCAGGCGCCAGCGCCTGGATCGCGCGCAGCGGCGACGACGGGTAGTACATGACGGGCCCGGCCAGCCGGTGGGCTCCAGGCCCGGGACGGCGTTGCCTCCGACTGGATAGACCAGCGAAGACCCGCCACCGGCCAGCACGCCCTTGTCCGCGTATCCGCCGATGACGGCGATGCGCGCGACCCGCTTGCTCAACGGCAGGATGGCGGCTTCGTTCTTCAACAACACCGCGCCCTGCTCGGCGCCGGCCCGCGTGACACTGGCATGCGCCGCCAGGTCGATGGGCGATATCTTCACCGGATAGTCGATCACGCCCTTGGCGAACAGCGTGCGCACGATGCGCCGTGCCATTTCAGTCAGCCTTTCTTCCTTGAGCTCACCGCCGGCCACCGCCTTGAGCAGCAGCTCGCCGAAGTACGGCTGGTCGTCGAAGGGATAGCCCGACTGCTGGTCGAGTCCCGACATCGCGGCCTTGGCCGTGCTGTGCGTCGCGCCCCAGTCCGACATCACGTATCCGTTCCAGCCCCAGTCGCGGCGCAGCACGTCGCTCAGTAGATAGGTGCTCTCGCAGGAATACTCGCCCCACACCTTGTTGTACGCGCACATGACCGAGCCGGGATTCGACTGCTCGATGGCGATCTGGAACGCCAGCAGGTCCGACATGTGCGCCTGGGCGCGATCGATGACCACGTCGACCGTGTTGCGATCCGTCTCCTGGTCGTTGAGCGCGAAGTGCTTGATGGTCGAGATGATGTGGTTGGACTCGATACCCTTGATCTGCGCACCCACCATCACACCGGCGAGCAGCGGGTCTTCGCCGGCGTACTCGAAATTGCGGCCGTTGCGCGGCTCGCGCACCAGGTTCACGCTGCCCGCGAGCATCACGTTGAAACCCGAAGCACGCGCTTCCGCGCCGATCATCGCACCGGCGCGGCGAGCCAGGTCCGGATCCCAGGTGGCCGCCGTCGCGAGCCCCGAGGGCAGCGCCGTGCGCTCGCGCTTGTCCTTGGCACCGCCCTGCGTTGCGACGCCGATGCCGGCGTCGGTGGCCCATTGCGGCGGAATGCCCAGGCGCGCGATGCCCGGCACATACCCGGCCGAGCCCGCACGGGCTTCAGGTGACGTGGTGAATTTCTTCCAGGGCGCGTCCGTCCCAAAGTAGGCAAACACCAGGCCCTGCTTTTCCTCGCGCGTCATCTGCGCCACCGCGAGCTCGGCCCGGCGGTCGGGATCCAGCGCAGGGTTCAGCCACGGCCGGTCGTCATTGCCGGCGGCAAATGAAAGCGTGGAAAAGGCAGCCGCACTCGTGGTGAGCGCGATCAACAAGGCGCGATGAAACGACACGTGACCCCCTCGAAGAATGCCGAGAGTTGAGCACATTCCGCGCGCCTGCGCACGCGCCGGATTGCTAGGCCACATCAGCCCACCAGCGCGATGAGCTCCTTCTGCTGGGCGGCCGTGAGCAGCGGCCCAAAGCCGGCCTTGAGATTGTCGCTCTGGCGTTCGGGCTTGCCGGTGGCGGGGATCACCGCCGTCACCGCCTCGTGGCTCAGCGAGTATTTCAGGAACATCTGTGCCCATGAAGTGATGCCCGCTTCCGCCGCCCAGCCAGGCAAGGGTTTACCCTGCGTCCGCGAGAACAACGCGCCATCGTTGAAGTTGCGATTGGTCAGCACCGCGACGCCCAGGTCTTTCGCCATGGGCAGCACGCGCGCTTCGATGCCGCGGTTCGTGACGGAGTGATTGATCTGCAGGAAGTCCGGCTTCGAGGTCCGCACCACTTCGGCGATTTCCTCGTGCGCCGAGTCCACGTAGTGGGTCACGCCGACGTACTTCACCTTGCCCTGCTTCTTGAGCTCGCGCGCCACGTCGAGTTGCGTTTTCCAGTCACGCAGATTGTGGACTTGCAGCAGCTCCACTTTTTCAGTCTTCAGACGGCGCAGGGTTTCGTTGAACTGCGCCAGCCCGGCTTCGCGACCGGTCACTCCGGAAAGTTTGGTCGCGATGAAGGCCTTCTTGCGGTAACCGCCTTCACTGAGCAGCGGTCCCAGGTTGTCTTCCGCATTGCCGTAAGTTGGCGCGGTGTCGATCAGCGTGGCCCCGCCGTCGAAGAAACGCTTGATGACGTCTTTCAGGGCCTGGTACTCGCTGCCATCGGCAGGCACCTGGAAACTGCCGGAGGTGCCCATGCCGATGGCCGGCACCAGCTCGCCGGAGGACGGAATGGGCCGACGCAGCATCTTGTCGCTGGCCGCGGCATGGGCGAACTGCGTCAGATACACCGAGCCTGCGATCGATGAAGCCAGGAACTGGCGGCGCGTATTCATGGCAACTCCCTGACGACGGACCTGACCGACAAGACCGTCGCCACGGGGCGGAGTTCCTCAGTTCTTCGGGCGGCGCACCGCGCGCAGCTTGCCGCTGCCACCACCGCCACAGAAAAACCGGTCGCCGCCGTCCGATTCGAGACCCGAGACGTGAACGCCCGCCGGCAATTCGAGACTTTCGATGACCTTGCCCGACTTCGGATCCACGTGGCGCAATTCGCTCGCGTCGCCTTCCCAGGTGCCATGCCACATTTCCCCATCGACCCAGGTCACGCCGGTGACGAAACGGTTGGATTCGATGGTGCGCAGAATCTTTCCGGTTTCGGGATCGACCTGGTGAATCTTCCTCTCGCGATAGACACCTACCCAGAGCGAACCTTCGGCCCAGGCCATGCCGGAATCGCCGCCGCCGCCGGGTGCCGGAATCGTGGCGAGGACCTTGCCGGTCTGAGGGTCTATCTTCTGGATGCGCGCCTCGGAGATCTGGTACAGGTGCTTGCCGTCGAAGGCGGTTCCGGCATGCGCCGCCACGTCGATCGCCCGCCCCAGCTTGCCGCTGGCCGGATCGACGGCCTGTAGTTTGTCGCCGGCCGCGATCCATACCTGTTGGCCGTCCCAGGTCACTCCGCCAATCTTGTCAACGCCCGGAAAGGGACCGTACTCACGAAGAACTTCAGCAGTTGATGTTTTCATGGCGCGATCCTAATCACCGGGCAGCGAAGCGGAGAGTAACAATCCCGTCGCGAATCCCGGCATGGGAGGCATGGTCCAGCGGCGCGCGCGGCCCTTGCCGAAGGATTGCACCTTGCCGGCGGCGCCCAGTGAATCGAGCGCGCGCTGCACGCTGCGCTGACTCATGCGCAGCGCCAGTGCCAGCGCCGAGCTCGACCACGACTCGCCATCCGCCAGGAACGCCAGCACAGACCCGTGCTCTTCTTCTACCGGCTGAGCGAGCACCACGACCTCGTCGGCGTCTCGTGGCACCAGCGCGAAGCCGCGCGTGGTGGCGTTCAAGGCCACCAGTTTTCGCAGCACGGAGCGCAGTCGCCCGAGCTCTACGCGCAGTCGCGCTCGATGGGATTCATCGGCCTGGCGGGCGCGAAAGGCGCGTGCCACCAGCACGCTTCTCGAGGCGTCCCCGGGCCACGCTTCCGCCAGCACGCGTGCCAGCGTGAACAGCACCGGGCGGCGCGCCAGCGCCACTTCGTGATTCGCAGCGCGAACCAGGTAGCGGCAGGCATCCACCACCAGTGCCCGCGAGCCGAGAACCTCTTCCAGCTCTTCGAGCGTCAGCAGGCGTTGATTGCCGCGCGCGATCAGCCGCGCGGCGGGCGCATCCAGCACGGCGCCGGCACTTTCAACTTCGGCCATCAGCGCGGGTATGCGCGCTTCACGGGCAGCCCGCGCCGCGCGCCCGAGCGCGGCGCGGGCACTTTTCGCCTGCAGCCTGCGCAGCGCAATGCCGGCCACCGACAACTCGTGCATGGCTCGCAATGCCGGCGGGGCCGCGGCAGCGTCGAGCTTCGTGAGCGCGTCTTCGGCCTCGTCGAGCCGCCCGATCAGCAGCAGTCGACGGATTTCCAGGTAACGCGCATGCGCGGCATTCACGAGATCGCCGTGCGACTCCAGGGTCAGGCGGGCGGACTCGAGCGCCTTCGTCGGCCACGCGAGCTCGCGCGCGGCCAACGCGATCTCGGCCTCGGCGACCACGCAGCGCGCGCGCGCCGTGGATTCGCGCGCACCGAAAGCCCGGGCCGCGCGTTTCACCAGGGCGCGCGCCTTGGAGAACTCGCCGAGTTGCGCCATGGCGATGCCACGCAGCGCCAATGCCTGCGCGTCGTCGCGCAGGCCTACGCGTTTCAGCGCGCCCAGCGGATCGCCGGCGGCCAGCGCGCGCGCTGCTGCCGTGATCAGCGAATCCATGTCGGAAAACGCCGATTCCTGAATCCCGCCACGATTGTCACTCCCACTCTCCGGTGCGCAGCGCCTAATTTAGCCCAGGCACGAAACACACGGAGCAACCATGGCGACGAATCACAAGATCGTGACACGCGAAGAATGGCTGGCGGCGCGGCTCGAGCTGCTCGCGGCCGAGAAAGAGCTCACCCAACGCAGCGACGGCGTCGCGCAGCAACGCCAGGCACTGCCCTGGGAGCGCGTCGAGAAGACTTATGAGTTCGACACCGAAGAGGGAAAGGCCACGCTGAACGACCTGTTCAAAGGGCGTTCGCAGCTGCTGGTCTATCACTTCATGTTCGGACCCGACTACCAGGCCGGCTGCCCTTCCTGCTCTGCAATCGCCGATGGTTTCAATGGCGTCGCCGTGCATCTGGCCAACCACGACGTCACTTTGATGGCCGTTTCCCGGGCACCCCTCGCCAGGCTGCAGGAGTACAAGAAGCGGCTGGGCTGGACCTTCCCCTGGGCCTCGTCATACGGCGGCGATTTCAATCACGACTTCAACGTGTCGATCACCGAGGAGCAGCAGCGCCGCGGAGGCACCGAGTACAACTACGAGCGCGGCGGCCATGCGCTGGATGCGCGGACGATTCCCGAGCCGGTCAAACTGTTCGCGGCCCGTTGCGGCACCGATGCGCCTACCTACATGCGCGACCGTCCAGGCATGAGCACCTTCGTGCTCGAGGATGGCGTGGTCTATCACAGCTACTCCACGTACGCGCGCGGACTCGATGGCCTGTGGGGCATGTACCAGTGGCTGGACCGCGCGCCGCTCGGCCGCAACGAGCACGGCGTCTGGTGGAAGCGCAATGACGAGTACGGCAGGGCCTGAGCCATGGCGTCGGACCGTGCGTTCCTCGGGGTCACGGCGCTGCTGTTTCTCGGCAGCGCTGCCGTCACCATCGTCTGGTGCGGTTCCATGTCCGCAATGCCGGGCATGGAAATGCTGGGCGGCTGGACCATGTCGATGGCGTGGATGCGCATGCCCGGCCAGACCTGGGCCGGCGCCGCCGCCACGTTCCTCGGCATGTGGATGGCCATGATGATCGCAATGATGCTGCCGGCGGTGCTGCCCGCGCTGCGCAACTACCGGCGCGCCGTCGCGGGCCCGCGCGTGAATATGCTGACCGCACGCGTGGCCGCTGCGTACTTCCTGGTGTGGGCTTTGTCAGGCGCCGTGTTGTTTGCCGTCGGCATTGCCCTCGCCAACGTCGAAATGCAGGTGCCCGCCGTCGCACGCGCGGTGCCCACGCTGGCCAGCCTGGTCTTGCTGATCGCCGGTGCGCTGCAGCTCAGCCGCTGGAAGGAGCGCCAACTCGCCTGCTGCCGCCACTCGTCGGGCAGCCGCCCGCGCAGTGCGCATGCCGGGGCAGCCTGGCGTCACGGCCTCGATCTGGGCCTGAAGTGCTGCGCCTGCTGCGCCCCGCTGACGGCCATGTTGCTGGTGGTCGGCGTCATGGACCTCGGCGCGATGGCAGCGGCAGCCATCGCGATCGTGCTCGAACGGCTGGCACCGCGCGGCCGGCGAATCGCGCGGGTCTCGGGAGTCCTGCTGCTCGGCGCTGGGCTGACGATGTTCGCCGGCAGCTAGCCGGAATTCTTCCTCATTCCAGCGCGACCACGGTGACGGAAGCCGGCGCCAGCTTCAGCGACAGCTTCTTTCCCGACGCCCGGGCGCTGAACGGCTTCGGCACGACCGTGCCCGGGGCTTCGAAGGTATTGACGCTGTCGATCTTCGGCGCGACCAGCGTTTCCCCCACCGCGCGCCTGACGCCGGCCCCGGCAACCTCGACATCGATGTTCGCGCCGCGATTGGGGTCGAGATTGGTCAGTGATAGCCACAGCTTTCCGCCGGCATCGCGCGCCGCGATCGCATCCACGCGCGGCAGCTCGATATCGCCGACCTTGTATGCGCCCGCCGGCAGTTCGATGGGCACGAAGGTCGCGTCCTGGAACGGCACATACATCCTGAAGATGTGATACGTCGGCGTCAGCAGCATCTTCTCCTGGCGGGTGAAGATCATGGCCTGCAGGACGTTGATCATCTGCGCGATGTTTGCCACGCGCACCCGGTCGGCATGGCGCGCGAAGATGTTCAGGTTGAGGGCCGCGATCAGCGCATCACGCTGGCTGTTTTGCTGCTCGAGGAATCCCTCCGGGGTGCCGGGCGTGGCCGCCAGCCAGGCGCCCCACTCATCGACCACCAGCGGGATTTTCTTCTCCGGATCGTATCGGTCCATGACGGCGCTGTGCGTGCTGACCAGGTTTTCCATGTTGAGCGTGGCCTTCAGCATGGTGGCGTATTCGCTTTCGCCGAATCCGGTGGCCTTGAAGGCCGGCGGCCACTTGACCACGGTGTACGAATGCAAAGACAGGCCCTCGATGTCCCAGGCCCAGGTCTTGTTCTTCCAGGCCTTCATCACCGCCTCGGTGTAGCCCGTATCCGCGCCGTCCGGGCCCACGGCCACGCGCCGCATGGGCTTCGCGGTGTTGTAATTGCGCGCATACCGCGCGTAGACCTTCAGATGATTCACGTACTCGTCCGGCGTCATCGACCCACCGCAACCCCAGTTCTCGTTGCCTATGCCTAACAACGCGATCGGGTAAGGCTCCGGATGGCCATTCGCGGCGCGCTCCTTGGCCAATTTCGTGGGTTGCGAAGTGGTCAGGTATTCCAGCCAGTCGGCCGCCTCGGCGGGCGTGCCGGAGCCCACGTTGATGGATAGATAGGCCTCGGCGCCAATCTGCTGCACGAAGTCCATGAACTCGTGCGTGCCGAAGGTGTTGGGCTCGATGACACCGCCCCAGTTGGGATTCAGCGTGGCCGGCCGCTGGTCGCGCGGCCCGATGCCATTGCGCCAGTGGTACTCGTCGGCGAAGCAGCCGCCGGGCCAGCGCACATTGGGCACCTTGATGGCCTTGAGCGCCGCGACCACGTCGTTGCGGATGCCGCGGGTGTTGGGAATCTTCGAATCGGGTCCCACCCACACGCCTTCGTAGATGCCGCGTCCGAGGTGTTCGGCGAATTGCCCGAAGATGTGCCGGTCGATCTTGGCGCCGGGCGCGGCCGCGTTCACGCCGAGGCGAATCGTGTCGGTGTCGGCGGCCTGGGCCCCGACGGATGCCAGCGCCGCTACGCACAGCAGCGCGAAAATAATCTGCTTCATCGTATCTCCCTTCTGCGAATCCCTGGAAGGTAGCACGTTGTGGTGCGCTGCCATCAATGCGCAAATTCGTATGGTGGCCACCTTGCAATTGCATGCGGCGCCGGCGGTATCAGGTTGTTAGGCCGGTATCGCACGGCGCCTTCATGGGCGCGCCACGTGCCACGTCGGTGCCAGCCTGCCGTGCGCGAACCTGAATCGACCCGGGACGCGCATCGTGCTGCACGACTGCCGCGCGGTGCACGGCGTCAGCGCTTCCGCATTGCAACGGGGCCTGCACGCCTGGTGTGTAGGGCACCTTCTGACGCGACGATGCGCGTCGTTGCCACAGCTTTTTTGCCTGCGGTGGCGGAGACTTCCGAGCAACTGTTGTGTGTTCACCATGAATGGGAGGACGCATGTTCCCGAAAAAATTCTGGCCGATCGTTATCGCCACCACTGTCGTTCCGGCGCTTCGCGCGCAGGAACAGGATGCCGAGCCGGCAGGTACGGCCGATCAGAGCGGCCTCGAAACCATCGTCGTTACCGGCGTCGCATCGGCCGGTGGCATTAAAAAACTCGAGGCCAGTTACAACATCGTCACGGCCAACGCAGAACAAATTCGCCGGGCCAATCCCAAGAGCACGGCGGATCTGCTGAAGATCTCGCCGGGCATGTGGCCGGAATCCACCGGCGGCCAGACCGGCGCCAACATCGAGATAGCTGGATTTCCTGGTGGCGGCGATGCGCCATATTTCACGACGCAGCTGATGGGGTCGCCCCTGTACGGCATGCCGTCGATGTCGTTCTTCGAAACCACCACGATCTTCCGGCTCGACGAAACGGTGAAATCCGTCGAGATCCTGCAGGGCGGACCGTCCGTGGTGTTTGCCGGCGGACAGATGGGCGCCACCTCCAACTTCCTGCTCAAGACCGGCAGCGACACGCCCGAAGGCAGCATCGGACTGACCTACGGCGACGAGAATCTCTACCGCGTCGACGGCTTCTACGGCTTCCCGCTGGCCGAAGGCTGGTATGGAAGTGTCGGCGGCTTCTGGCGTCAATCCGATGGCGTGCGCGATCCGGAGTTCACCGCCGACGAAGGCGGACAAATCACCGCGACGGTCTCGCACGATTCCGACGCGGGCCGACTCGTGCTGTACGCGCGCTATCTCGATGACAAGAACCAGTTCATCACACCAGTTCCCGTGATCCAGCGCGGCACGGACAGCTTCAGCGCCTACCCCGGTTTCGACCCGCTCACCGGCACCTATAACAGCGAGGCAATCCGGCGTGTGCGCCTCGACGGCTACCCAAACGGCGGCACCAACGCCGATCTGGCCAATGGCCGCGGCGCGCAGATGTTTTTCGCCGGCGCCAACTACAGCCATGATTTCGAGAACGGCTGGTCGATTTCCGACTACTTCCTGGTGAACGGCGGCGACGTCGACACCAACGCGTTGTTCTCGGGCACCAACCCCGCCACGCTGAATGACGAGCTGTACACCATCCCGACCAATCTCGGCGGTTTCCAGCTACCGGCGGGATCGGCGACCGCGACCTTCGTGGGCGGCGGCACTGTCGCGCCCGACCAGGACGTCATCCACCAGGGCTGGTGGTTCATCCACAAGGAGCTGCAGAGCGCCAACAACGACTTCCGCCTGAGCAAGGAGCTCTTCGACGGAAACACCCTCACGATAGGCCTGTATCTCGCCTACTACGAGATGGACGACGAGTGGGCGCTGGGCAACCAGATGTTCATGACGAATGAGCCCAATGCGCGGCCCTTTACCGTGAGCTACGTGAATGCCTTGGGCCAGACTGCGCAGCTCACCGACGAGCAGGGGTTCCTGGACAACGGCGGCTTCAACATCACGGAGAAGGGTCACGCGTTCAACCAGGCTATCTACCTGTCGGACTCGTGGCGCATCGACAAGTGGCTGCTGGACGCCTCGGTGCGCTACGAGAACCAGAAGGCCAGCAACCGCGTCTGCAACCTGAGCAACGTCGACACCGATGGCAACCCCTTGACGCTCTACAACAACGCGGTGCCGGTCTGTAACGGAACCTCCACCGTGACCGACTACGACGAGAATTTCACCTCGTGGACCGTCGGCGCCAACTACAGCTTCACCGATTCCATGTCGGCCTACGTACGCGTGAACCGCGGCGGCCATTTCGCGGATTTCGACAATGGCATTCGCGACCGCCAGGTCGGCGTTACACCGCCCATGCAGGTGGTCCGCAACTACGAAACGGGATTCAAATTCCAGAACGACCTGGTCTACGCCGACATCAGTGCCTATTTCCGCGACTTCACCGGCCTGCTGTATACGCCGACCACCGCGGCCGGCGCGCCGATTCCAGACCTGCGTCTCGTCTATGGATCCGAGTCGAAGGGCGTGAATTTCATCGGCGCGCTGACGCCCGGGAATTTCCGCTTCGAGGTGGTGGCCAACTACCTGGACGGCGAGTACACCGACTACGACGCCTGCGTCCCCTACTCGAACGTCGTGGTGGGTAACGGTTGCGCGCCCATCGAGGGCCAGCAGCTGCAGCGCCAGCCCAAGCTGCGCTACATGCTGACGCCCAGCTACCGATTCCCGTTGCCGTGGGGCGACCTGGAGACTTTCGTCACGTTCACGCATGTGGGCGATCACACGCAGGACCAGTCGGGCCTGCAGCAGCTGGGCAGCTACGACACCTGGGACTTCGGCATCACGGCCAACGTGCAGGAGAACTGGCAGTTCTCGTTGCGCGGCACGAATGTGTCGGACGAGCTCGGCCTCACGGAGAGCAACTCGCGCATCTTCGGCCCGGCCGCCGGCGCCGGCGGCGTATTGCTGGCGCGTCCTCTCGAAGGCAGCGAGATCAATTTCCAGGCCCGCTATCTCTGGTAGCCGGAGTCGCCAGACCGAGGAACACGGTGCTCCACAGCTGCGCGGCGTTCGATTCGTCGACGTCGGCGCCGGGCCGCCCGAAGGGTTGCACGCGATAGCGGCCGCCCTCGAACGACCACGACCACAACTCCGAGGTGCGCAGCGCGCTGGAGTTTCCGATCACGGCCCACAGATTCGCGCGCGCCTGCGCGAGCTTCACACGCAGCGGCGCCGGCAGATCCGTGCGCCGCAACTGGCGCTCGAGACCGGCGGCCAGCAACGCCTGCTGCCACGACCAGACCACCGTGCCGTGATAAGCGTAGCGCGAGAACTCGCGCTGAATGTCCGGTGGCGCAAGCGCCGGGCTCGCCACCACCAGCCCCACGTCGGTCAGCAGACCGGCAGGAAACGGTCGCATGATCGCGGTGATGCACAGCTCGATCTCATCCGCGGTCGGGTCCCGGAACAGCAGGCGGAAACCTTCATCGGAATGAAGAACCGGGATCGGGCGCCCCTGCTCGTCCAGCGACAGCGCGTGGAATTTCAACGCGTCATCGGGCAACGCGTCCACCGCCCGCTCATCGTCCACACCGATCTCCTTTGCATAGCGAGCGACAGCTTTGCGAGCCTGGCTCACGGGTACCTCGACTTCGAACAGCGCTGGCGCGCGCGATGTCCACACGCCTGCCCGCTCACCGGCCTGTGCCAGCATCCGGCGCTGGGCGTCGTCGAGATAAGGTTCGAGAAGTCCGCTTGCATGGAGCTTCGCGGCTGCCTCGAGCGCCGCCGGCACCAACGCAGCATTGATGTCGTAGGCGTAACGCCCACGTCCCAGGCCCTGTTCGCTGTCGCGCCAATTGCCAGTCATGCGGCCCGGCTTGATGCCGACGAGATTGGCGGCGCGCGGGTCGGCGGCAAATGCCGCCGCCCGCTCGGCCAGCCAGGCAAGATTGCGCGCCAGCGCGTTTCCGCGGCGCTCGCCACCCGGTCCACCACTCGCCAGGAAACCGCGCGCCCGCGCGCGGCCCCGTTCATCGTCCAGCAGCCAGC
Source organism: uncultured Pseudomonadota bacterium (assembly GCA_963711635.1). Lineage (GTDB taxonomy): Bacteria > Pseudomonadota > Gammaproteobacteria > Steroidobacterales > Steroidobacteraceae > CADEED01. The sequence goes on along the minus strand of CAVQEZ010000016.1, from coordinate 57,506 downwards.
GCGCCGCGAGCGGCGCCAGCATGAAATCGTCGTCGACCATGCCGTAGTCGTACACCGGCGTGGCGATCTTTCCGCGTCCCTCGCGCGCATTGCGCAGCACCGCGAACTCGCCGATGTCCTCCTCGTGCGCGACCTCGCCATTCGGCGCCAGGCGTTCCAGTACGGAAGAAATCGCGCTCTCGATGGCGTGAGGTTCGAGCACCGGCGCCAGCAACATGGCCGAAATCAGCGTGTCGCGGCCGAAGTAGGTATTGAAGCGCCAGGAGCCGGCGAGAAACTTCTCCTGGTAGCTGAGGAATGCCAACGCATTGCGGGCGCGCACATCCTCGCCCGCGCGCGGCGTGATCAGGGATGTCAGCGGCGTGAGCGGCGTTTCGCCGGTGAGTGCGCGAATTCGAAGGCGCAGCGGTTTTCCGGAGGCGACAAAGCTCTCGGCGGTCACGTGCGAGCCGGCGCGCGCCTCGATCGTGAGGCGATAGCCCGCGTCACCATCGAGTCGCTCTCGCGCCCAGACAATCCCGGATGCGTCCGTCTTCGGGGCCACCATCACTTCCGCGGGCGCCTGCACCCGCAGTTCGTAGTCGCGCAGCACGCGCACCGACGACAGCACGGCGCCGCGCGGGCGCAGCTCCGTCGCATCGGTCTCGACCTCGAACTCGATGCCGTGCAGCGGCCGCCGTTTCTCGTCCCGGGCCGCGAACGGTTTGGGTGGCGAGGCCAGAGTCCAGGTCACCGGCTGGGTTGTCTTCGCGAACCAGAGCCCTACCCCGCTGTTGCCCGCAGGAAATGCGACCAGGATGCGCGGCTCGTTTCCCGATCGCAGCAGCAGGTGAGCCGCAACCGGCCCTTCGCGCAGGAAGCTGTTGAGGTTGTGACCTTCGTCGATGCGGAAGCCGAGTGCCGCATCGGGCGGAGCAGCCACGGCACCAGACACACAAATCAGCAAGACGAGCAGCAGTCTCGAGTTCATGTCGCAGCCGTACTCCGAGGTGCCGGGAGATGATGCAGGAAATGACGACGCGCGCTGTAGTAAATTGCCGGTCATGAAAAGGCGAGCTTTGTTGCAAGCGGGAGCCGGCGTGGTCATCGCGGCGCATTCGGAAATTTCAGGCGCCGCAGTTTCCGGCGCGAAGGACAAGACGGGCAGCAGCGGCAGACGCGACGAGCTCTATGGATTGCTCGGAAAACTTCCCCCGCGCGATCGCAAGGTCAGCGCGCAGCTCGTCTCCACGGAAGATCGCGGCAGCTACACGCTCGAGAAGCTGGTGCTCGATCTCAATGGCGAGGAACCTGCCCCCGCCTGGTTCGCGCGGCCCAAGGGCAAGTCCGGCCGGCTTCCCACGGTGCTGTTCAACCACTCGCACGGCGGCGGCTACACCATCGGCAAGGCCGAGTTCATCGACGGGCGCGACTACATGGGCAAGCCGCCCTACGCGGAATTCCTCACCTCACTGGGCTACAACGCGCTGTGTTTCGACGCGTGGATCTTCGGCGAGCGTTCGGGACGCACCGAGCTGGATTTTTTCAAGGAGAAGCTTTGGCAGGGCCGCGTGCTGTGGGGAATGATGGTCTACGACGCGCTGAAGGCCGTGGACTATCTGGTCACGCGTCCGGACGTCGATGCCGCAAGGCTGGCTACGGTGGGCATGTCCATGGGCAGCTCGACCGCCCAGTGGGCCGGCGCGCTGGATCCGCGCCTCAAGGTCGTGGTCGACATCTGCTGTCTCACGGACTGGCACACGCTGGTGGAAGCGGGCGGGCTCAAGGGCCACGGCATCTATTACTACGTGCCGGACCTGCTCAATCACTTCACCACCGCGCAGATGAATGCGCTGATCGCGCCGCGCGCGCACCTGTCACTGGCGGGAAACCAGGATCAGCTCACGCCGGTGGCGGGCCTCGAGAAAGTAGATAGCGAACTGAAGGGGGTTTACGCCGCGGCTGGACAACCGGCGAACTGGAGGCTGCTGCGCTACGACGGCGGACATCTCGAGACGCCGGCAATGCGCGAGCAGATCCAGGCCTGGCTGCAGGCGCACCTCACATAATCCCCGGCGGCGTCTCCAGCTAGCTACTCTCGCGGCAGCGTCGATCCGCGCTATGCTGCCGCGCGTCCAATCCAGGGAGACACCGCGTGAAGATTGCGAAACTGCTGCCGGCGCTGGCCGCCGCGCTGCTGCTCGGCTGCGGCGCACACGAAGCCGATAACGACGAATTCGAAGCCGCGAAACCCGCGTCACTGCCGGTCACGCTCGAAGGCGTGCTCGAGATCAGCAACTACGAAGGTGACAGCGAGGAAGACGGCGGCGCGGGCGAGATCGGCTTCGGCGTGTTCAAGGTCGGCAAGGACGAATACCTCATCGAGGTGGATGCCAAACTGTTCGATGCGGCCGGCATTGGCCAGGACGGCAAGGCGCGCGCCACGATCGGCGCGCAGAGCGAATACGGCGAAGACTCGTACGTCATCACCAGGCTCGAGAAGCTCTGAGCCGCGGCGCGGCTCAGTCCGGCCGCGCGATCCTCGGCACCCAGGCGAAGCCCACCTGGAAGCTCATGTCCGGCGTGTTGTTGACGTTCTGCAGATTCTCCGTGATACCCACGCTCCACACGTAGTTCGCGACGCGATGGCGCAGGCCCAGCGTGGCCTGGTACTTGGTGGCGCGCAGCTCGCGCAGATCGGTTTCCTGACGCGAGTACAAACTCGGACTCATGTAGCCCTGCAGATTGACGTTGGTCCGCGCCGTCAGCTTGCGCTCGTAGCCGACGATCAGCGTGGGCACCACCTGTTGCTCCTGCGGCGACGGAACCTGCCCGCCGCCATACCAGACGGCAGCCACATCGACGTAGAAGGCCTGGCGCGCACCGCGGTGCTGGGCGGACGCCTGCACACCCACATCGAGGCGGCCCGTGGACAGGAAATCGCGCTGGCCGGCGACCGGCACTTTGGCCGCGCCTTCGAGCGAAAAATTCCAGCCGCGCAGCCGCTGCGGCGAGGAGTAGCGCAGGCCGACCACGGGGTCCAGAAGTCCGCCCGTCGTGCCGCCGTCGAGGTCCACGTAGCTGGTGCCCTTGAGATCGAAGATGGTGTTGACCTGGTTGCGGGCCAGCGCCGGCCGGCCAAAGGTGCTGAAGCCGAAGGTGTCGTGGAATTGCTCGATGGTGTTGTCCATGAAGCCGCCACGAAACGACACTCCGCTGGCCACCAGGTACGCGCTCCAGTCGCGCGCGAGCTTGTAGTGCACCGTGACGTCGTAGACCGCCGCCTCGAGATCGACCAGGTAGTTCTCACCGGGCAGATCGCGAATGGCCTGCAGCTCCTCCGCGCCCAGCTTGCGGCGCCCGGTCGGTTCGAGGCCGGTCAGGTATTTTTCGACCTCGGGACTCAGGGCCCAGGTGTTCTGGAACGCCATGTCGGTTTCCAGCGCCCAACTACCGGGCTCGGTCGACACCGCGTGTGCCGGTCGCATGTCGAGACGCATGAAGCCGAAGGGTGTCAGGTCGCGCTCGCGCATCAGGCCATAGAACTGGCCTTCCTCTGCCGTTGCCTGCAGGCCGAGGCCGCCGAGCACGGCGACCGCCAGCAAACGGGCCCATTTCGAAACTCTTCCACGCATGGCGTGTCCTCCTGACTCCTGCCATATCGTGGTCGCGAAACGTTTCGTTGCCCATTCCCCGGACGCACCAGTTCCGGTCGCTTCGACGAGGGAATGCGCCCTACCTCCTTCGGAGTACGTGGCCGCAAAGAAAAAGGCGAAACGGACGAGATGTCCGTTTCGCCTTGTAGTTAGCGTCTTACGATGGCGCTACTGCAGCGTCGGCGTGGTCCAGTTCACCCACTGCGACTGGTTGTAAGGCACGCCCGGATCGTTCCTCATGATGTTGGTGTTCCCGGTGCCGCCGCCGACCAGGAACTTCTGCACATACGCGGTCACCTCGGCCTGCTGTGACGCGGGGAACGAGCAGTGCCCATGCTCAGTGGTGAGCGAGTAGCCCATCCGGTCGGTCATGCCCAGCGCCGTCCAGATGCTGCGCGCCGCATTGGCACCGCTCCAGGAGCTCTGCGGTCCCAGCCACAGGATGTTGTTCTCGATGACCAGCAGCGCCCGCGGCGCCACCAGGCCCTCGATGGCGTGGTGATCGAACGGCAGCTTGTTCACCGTGCTGCCGAACTGGCTGAAGTTCGACCGGAACCAGACGTTCTCGCCCACGATCTGCGAGAGCGTCTGCGTGCTCTGTCCCTGCGACAGCATCGCCTGCGACACCCGCCAGGTTCCGGAGCCACCGGAGCCGGGCTCCTGCGGTATGACCAGCTTGATGCGCTCATCGAAGGCGCCGACCGCCAACGCTCCCTTGCCATTCCTCGAGCAACCCGTCACGCCCAGGCGCGCCGGATCGATGTTGGCGGCCGGAGTTTTTTCCAGCGCGTCGATCAGACGACTCGCGCCCCAGGCCCAGGCCATCAGCGCACCGGCGGAGTGACCGCTGCCATACATGGTGTAGAACGAACCCACACCGCGCGACCCGCCGCCGTTCTGCTGCGCGATCGAGTCATTCGGCAAGTTGATCACCGCCACACCCATGCTCGACAGCGCCGAGTTGTTCAGGCTCGAAGCCCCGACTCCGATGATGGCTGGATAGGGAGCCGTGCCCGTGCTCGGATAGGTGATCCCCGCGTTGAACGAGATGGTCCTGCCATTGTCGTTGACGGTCACCGTGAGCGTGTTGCCGCTGCGGGACCCCGTGGTGGCTGAAGTCGGCGGGTTCGGCTTGTAGCCGTACTCGAACTCCTGCGCCAGCGTGGCGATCTCCTGGCGACGGCAGCTCCACTCGGCCCTGGTGGTCATGCGCGTGCCATTCATGAACAGGAATGGATCCGGGAAGAACGAGTTGTTAGGCAGCGACTGATACGAAGGCATGGGCGGAACCGTGCAGGTCGTGCCGCCTCCACTACCGGCCTGTGTCACCGTGACCGTCTGTGCGGGAACTCCAGTGGCCGATACCGAGACCGTCGCCGAACGGGCCGACGTGCCCGTGTTCTGCTGCGCAGTGGCGGTGACCGTGCCGTTGTTGGAGCCCGAAGTCGGGCTTACCGAAAGCCACGCCTGATCGTCGGTCACCGTCCAACTGGTGTTGGAAGTGACGCTGAACGTACCCGTGCTGTTGGCGGGCGCGGCGACACTCACCGCTGCCGGCGAGACCGACAGAGTCGTGCCCGTGGTGCAGTTGGTGGCCGGCGAGCCGGTGCCGGTGGGCAGCGCGGTCGACGTGGTGACATTGATCTTGTCGAGACGCGCGCCATCTTCACGATAGGCAATGCTCAGCGTGTGGCTGCCCGCACCCAGATTGAATGTGTTCGGACCCTGCACCCAGATCCACGCCGGATTCCACCAGTTGTTCCACATCACCCAGGTGCCGCCATCCATGCGAACCCAGAATGAGTCGTCGTTGGCGGTGGGTCCCTGCATGCGGGCGAACAGCCGGTAGGTTCCGGCCTGCCCGACGCTGAATGGAAAGTTGATATGGCCGGCCGTGTTGGTCGGCGCATTGGCGGTGCTGTTGTTGCCGGGCTGAATCGCCACGTACTGCGAGTTCGAAGCGCCGCTGTCGGTGGTCCGATTCCACAACGAACCCACCTGCGCGCATTCGGCCTCGTGCCAGATCGATGTCTGCGCGTTGGCAACTGTCGTAAGCAGCGCCAGCAGGAAAACGGAGGCAATAGTCTTCACAGGGTCCCCCTTCAAAGTCCCTTGATCCACGGTGTGTCGGGCGCCGTTTGTCCGCAGCGGCGCCTGACTCCGGGCACGAAGGTATAGGCAAGCCCCGACTATTGCAGTCAGTAGTTCTACTGGCGGGTCACCACCACATTGTCGAATCCCGCTTCGATCAGACTGCCGGTTCCCGCATCGCTCGCATCAAACCTCACGCGAATGGTCTGGCCTGCCCAGGGAGTGAGATCCACCGTGCGCGCCGACCAGGTTCCCGCGACATTGCTGGCCGTTCCGGCACGTGCGTATACGGTCTGAGCCTGGCCATTGGCACCAACCACTCGCACGCGGAACATGTCCTGGCTGCTCGCGTTGTTCAGGTGCGCGAAGAAAAAGCGGAATGTCAGAGTGATGTTGGTACCCGCCGGCAGCGCGATGGTGGGCGACTGCACTGAAGTCTGTCCGCCATCCACGTCATTGGATCCCGCCGCCGTTCCCGCGGTGAGACCGGTGACGAAGCAGTTGACGGACGGACCATCGCAGGTGCCCGGCTGCAAGGCGATGCCGTTCGAGGTCGTGGCCTGCGGATCGCCGCGCTGCCACTGACCGGTGGTCGCGGTGTTGCCACCGGGCGTGGCAGTCCAGCCGCGCGCCGCCTCGAAGTCATCGCTGAACAGCGTGGTGGTGGCCGCCGGCTGGAACAACGCGTTGAAGGTCGTATCGTTGTTCGGCGTCACGATCTCGTGCGTGGCCTGGCCGCCATCGGACCAGGACACGAACTCGTACGTGGTACCGCCCGAGGTTTGCGGCGTCACCACGCCCAGCGTGCGAATGATTCCTTCGACGCCGGTGAACGTGAATGGTGCCGTGATCGGCGCGCCATCGAGGGTGAGCTGCGCGTTCGGCACATTGCTCTCGATGCGCACCACGGAGGTCAGCGGCCGCACGTCCACCGACGAAGTGTGCGTCAACCCCGAGGAGTCGCGGACCGTGAGGATCACGCGGTAGAACACGTTCGCCGAGGTTTCACCGCGATTGGCGATCGTGAATGTGCCGCTGGTGACGCCGCTGGTCGGTGCCAGATGCGGATGCGTGTGGTCATCGTGATGGAAGTCCACGCGCCAGGTGAAGGCACTGGGCGGCAAGCTGCCATCCTCGGGATCCGTGCCGGTGCCGGAGAACGTGAAGGTCTGCCCGCCGCGGTAGCTTGTGCCGTTGGCCGGCGCCGTGATGTTTCCGGTGGGAGCGATGTTACTGAGCACCGTCAAGGTGGCGGCATTGCTGGTCGTCGAGCCGACCGAGTTGCTGACGATCACGCGGAACGTCGCGCCATTGTCGGCGGCGGTCGTCGTGAACGTGTACGTCGATGCATTGGCATTCGGAATGTTGACGCCGTTGCGCTGCCACTGGTACTGCAGCGGGGCGGTTCCCGAGGCGGTCACCGAGAACGAGGCGGATTGCCCGGCCGAGACCGTCGTCGACGCAGGCTGCGAGGAGATGCTGGGCGCGGTGTTGCCCGTGAACTGCACGCGGAACACTTCGCCGCCGCCGCGCGCCAGGTAATACAGCGAACCGTCGCTGTGCACCTGGATGTCGACCAGCGAGCTGATGCCCGAGGCGAAGTTCGTCGAGGTCGTGAAGCTCGGCGGACTGAGCATGCGGATGAACCCGCCGCAGAAATCGCCGAAGAAATAGCGCCCGGCGTATTCGGCGGGGAACGTCTGGGTGACCGGCCGATAAAACGCCGCGCCGGTGATCGCGCAGGAGGTACCGGCGTTCTGATAGGCGTGGATGGGATACCGAACTCCGGCGACTCCGGGCGGATTGGGTCCCTCCGTCTGCGGCCAACCGAAGTTGGAGCCGGCGATGCCCTCGTTCACTTCTTCCCAGGTGTCCTGCCCCACGTCGTTCACGTGGATGCGGCCGTTGGTCCGGTCGACCGCGAAATTGAAGGGATTGCGCAGGCCGCGCGCCCAGATCGCCTGGTTCATGCCGGTGGTCTGGCCGAGAAAGGGGTTATCGGAAGGAATCGAGCCATCCGAATTGACGCGCAGCACCTTGCCCAGCGTGGTCGTGAAGGACTGTGAGTTGGCGCTGTTGGCATTGTCGCCGACCGCGATATAGAGCCTGCCGTCGGTGCCGAAGTGGATGGCGCCGCCATTGTGATTGGTTGCCGAGCTCAGGTTCGGCAGGTTCAACAGCTGGACTTCGCTTCCTGCAGCCACGACATCCGGGTTGGCGGCGCTGGCCGTAAAGCGGCTGAGACGATTGTGGATGGGGCTCGTCGAGGTCGTGTAGTAGACATAGACGAAGTTGTTGGACGCGAAGTTGGGGTCGAACGCCACGCCGAGCAGGCCGCGTTCCCCGGAGGAATTCACGCTGACCGTCAGGAACGGCTGCGACAGCAGCGCGCCGTTCTTGATGACGCGCAGCGCGCCACCCTGCTGAGCGACGAACAGCCGCCCGTCGGGTGCGAAGGACATCGCGGTGGGACTGGCGAGTCCGGTTGCGATGCGCGTTTCGGCGAAGCCGGTGGGTAATGTTGCGCTGCGAGCCGCCAAGCTCAGCAGCAGCAGGGGAAAGATCGGCGCAAGACGGCGAACCATTCGAACCACTGACATATGTCCTCCCTGGACTGTCGTGCTTCCATGCCCGAGCAACTCGGGTTCGGGTAGTTCGTATAGAACGCCGTCAAGGCGCGATCAATAGGCGTTGACCCACATGTCGTCGTCCGGCGTCATCTGACGGCAAAAGACTGCGGTGCGCCGGGGCTCTGTGCCTGGGTGACGCCCTGCAGCGTCTTGTCGAGCTGTTGAAGCCAAAGCTCGAGGTTGCTGTAACCACTGGCTGTAACAGTGGCGTGGTTCGCGGGCAAGGTCAGCGACCGGCGGTTCTGCGCATACGCAGGCCAGCCACCGGCATTCTTGCTGCAACGGGCGCTGCCGTCGGCGGCGACGCAGTTGATAGTCTGACCGACCCGGTTCTTGACGTCCGCGACCACGCGCTTGTCGGCGCTGTCACGATCGGCAGGCCGCGCACCGGCGTTCTTGAGCACGCTGTTGTACATGACGTTGTTGGCCGTAGCCAGGACCGCGAGGCCGGAATTCCACACCGGGCGCGAGGTCGCCGTAATGACGCTGGGCGTGAAGTCGCCGGCCGTGAAGCTCAGCAGCTGGGCCAGCGTGCTGCCGGTGTCGGGTGCATAGTTGTTCTCCAGCCAGATCTGGCTGCTCATGCCCACCGGGTTGGTCCCGTTGGTGCGGATGTAGACCGGCTTGATGGTACGCACGTAGCTGGGTCCCTTGAGGAACTGGTTGGCGACGAGGCTCACCTTTGTCAGGCGCCCGTCCGTGCTCTGCAGGTCCACGTCCATGTTGCTGCGGTCGTAGACCAGGTTGTTGACGAATACCAGCTCGCGCGAGCGCGCCAACGGGTTGCGCTCGACGATGTGCGCGAACAGGTTGCCCACCATGGTCACGCGCCCACCAGTTTCGGAGCTGCCTAGCAACACGCCATAACCATGCTTCTGCAGCGCGGTGCCGTCGTCGGTGGGATGGATCGAGTCGTGCAGCGGCTCGGCGAAGATGTTGTTGCTGAACGTGATGTTGTCGTGCGCACCCCAGACGCTGGCGATCTCGTCGATCGACCAGCTGAAGGTGCAATGGTCGATGACCAGGTTGGTCACGGGAATTTCGTCGGTGCCTTCGATCTTGAGCGCATCGCGGTTGGCCGGGTCCGGCCCGGTCGGAGCGTCGCCGATGCGGAAGCGCAGGTGCTGGATGAGCACGTCCGAGGTGTGGATCTTGAAAGCCGCGCCGCGGATCATGATGCCCGGCGACGGAGCGGTCTGGCCCGCGATGGTGAGCTTGCCGTTGCGTATGGTGACGTCGCTGGTGAAGACGATCGCGCCGGAGATCTCGAAAATGCAGGTGCGCGGGCCCGTGGCGTCGATGCAGGCCTTCAACGATCCCGCGCCATCGGCCTTGAGATTGGTCACGCGATGCACGGCGCCGCCGCGACCGGCAGGTGTGCTCATGCCGTACCCGGCCGCGCCCGGAACTACGGGAACCGCGTAAGCGCGTCCCGCAGCGATGGCACCCAGAACAGCCAATGCGACCAGCAGCAGCTTGCGGCCAGAGCTACCTACTTCCATGAACCGACTCCTCGACGTGGTGGTGATCGGTTTTCGGAAGCAGCCGGATGTTCTTGATGCGCGCGATTGGAAACCGGAAATGGCGGTTATGTCTCTCAGTGGAGACAGCGGCGCTAATCAGCGAGTTGGCGTTCTCTGCCGGGAAACCCCGGCCGCGAATCTGTGACGCGGATCGCGCTCGCGGCTCAGGCCGATTTTCGTTTGCGCGTCAGGATGAAAATGGCGACCACGAGGAATACGGTGCAGGCGATGCTGCCCTCGGGGCCCTGCGTTCCGCCGGTCAGGTAATCGGACCCGCGCGGCGTCAGCGCGACCAGCAATGCGGGCATCTTCAGATCGAGGCCGGTTACCGGCAATTCAAAACCGGTGGCGAGCAGCCAGTTCCAGCCGGCGTGCCATCCCATGACGCCCCAGATGTTGTTCGCCCTCAGCGCCCAGGCACAGACGAACAGACCGAACAGAACGAGGTTCAGCGTGACCAGCCAGTGCTGGCCCGGGCTGAAATGCAGCAGGCAGAAGATCAGCGACGAAAGCACCACCGCGGTCGTGACGTTGAACTTGCGGGCCACCGCCGAGAGCATCCAGCCACGAAACACGATTTCCTCGACGCTGGCCTGCACGAGGAAACAAAACAGCAGCGCGGCGATTCCCAGCAGTTCGCGCGGCTGGCGCCAGGCCGGCGCGTACGACACGGCATCGAAGCCGCCGGCGAGCCAAATCGCCACGACCACCATGACAATGGTCGCGCAGCCAATCAGGTGGCCACGCACGAAGAGCCCGCCTGCGGCGGGGCGTGTGAGGCCGATGCTCGCCAAGGACCTGCGTTCCACGAAGCGCACCCAGCCGAGCACCAGCAATCCTGTTACCGCGAACGGGAGCAGCAGGAATAGCGCAATGCCGCGAAGGCCGACCGGATTGCCGTGCGCGTCGATGAGCCCCAGGCGTTCGAAGCCCAGCGAAAATGGAATCGCTGCCGCGGCGACGAAAACAATCGCGAGGATGGGCGCGAGCGCACCCCAGGGAAGCCAGCCGCGATGCGCCTCGGTGGAATAGATGGCGCGGGTATTCAAGCGCATCGATTACCGCTGCTCGCCGCTGGTCGCAGCCTCCGATGTTTGCCGCGTGCCGGTTTTCGCCAGCGAACGGATCAGGATGTTCATGTTGCGCAGGTATTCCTGCGTGGAAATCGACGTGGTCTTCGCCGTATCCGTGTACGGCGAAGTGTCGGTGTCGTCGCCCACATGCGTGGTCGCGAAGTCGCCCGGAACAGTCTTGTTGTCTGGAGTCCTGGTGTACGGATGACTGGTCTGCGCCAGAGGCGCCGGCCAATAGCCGGTCTGGTTCAGCGCGGCCAACGATGCGCGCACCTGCGTGTCGAGACCGTCCCTGGATGGCGGCGCATATCGCTCGGCGAAAAACCGCGGCAACTCGACGATGCCCGCGCCCGGCGCGAGCGGAGAGTTCTTCGCCAGCTCCTTCACATCCGCCTTGCGCGCCTCTTCGTAATGCTTGCGCAGCGCGGCGGTGTCGAGCTTGCGGGTCTGGCCGTAGTGTCCGATGGGGCGCTCCGGGTTGTAGTCGGCGTAGTACTCACCGTTGACGATGTTGGAGCCGCGCCGGTGCACGTACATGGGGCGATTGGTCTGCAGCTCGATGTAAGTGGGGTGTGTTCGGCCGGCCGCATCCGGCTTCGCCAGCTTCACTTTCTCGAGCCACTCGATGCCTTCCGGCACGCGCGCGAGATAACGCGAGTCGCCGGTGAGATCGTAGAAGGTGATCAGGTGCTCGAGATTGCTGGCCGTGGTGTGTGTCGCCAGCGCCAGCGGTTCATAGGTCCTCGCGGCCGCCGGCTTGAGATCCGGCGTGTACTGCAGCGCCCAGCCCGGGTTCGGCGCGCCCTGCTGCGCGAGGATGAAGAAGTTCATGCCGCGCGAGATCGGGTCGAGCAATCGCTGATCACCCAGCACCTGGTAGCACTGGATCAGGAAGGACACGTTCTCCCAGGCCACGTCGTCGTTGAACGTGTAATAAGAAGAGTAGTCCGCCAGGCCGTGCTTCGAGAACTCGTGGCTCAGCGGGAAACGCTGCGGCCAGGCGCCGATCGGATACTGGCTGTCGAGCACGAATTGGATTGCGCGATCCACCGCCGCCTTGTAGCGCGGGTCCAGCTTCTCCGTGTACAGCCGCAGCAGGAAGGTGGCCGCGTCCGTGGTGACCTGGTCGTCGAAAGTCGCGTTGCCGTAGTAGTGCTGGAATTCCTCGAGGCGCCAGGCATTGCGGCCGACGGTCGCATACCAGTCGCGCAGGCTGCGGTCGCCGGCGAAATCGACCACGTAATTCCATCCGCCGCTGGGATGTTGCCCCCAGATCAGCGCGGCTCCGACCTGCTCGGCCGCGCGGTAGTAGTACTCGTCATGGGTGGCGTGATACGCGTCGAGGAACACATGACCCATGCTCGAGGTGCCCGGAGGCTGCAGCCAGATCATGGTCTCGCGCGCCTCCATCTCGCCCCAGCGGCGCGACATGTCCGGCAGGTAATTCCACAGGTAGCCGCCGCGATAGGCGACCTTCTCGACCATGAACTGCGTGGCGCGCCGCATGGAGGATTCGACCTCGGGGCGCGGCGCCGGAGTTTCGGCTGCGAAGGACGAGGCGCAAAGAAAGGCGAATGAACAAAGCAACCAGCTTCTAGCTGTCATGGCAACCCTGGTAGTTATTTTTCTGGCGTCGCGCCCGCGCGCCGGAACCCCTTCGGGCGCCGGAGGATGTTAAGCCACCGCATGACGGGCCGTCGAGCCGGCGTGGCGCGCGCGTGTCCAGAGCGGAAACGGCCCTCGTCTGCGACATCGCAGGCAGTCGCCGTGACCGCGAACGTGAGCTGGACGACCTCCCCGGCCAGCGGGGCTAACAACAAGGTCTCTGAGAAGCGCCGATACCTAACTAGCCTGGCTGCGGGCGGCCTGCGTCTCCGTACAGGACCCCACCCACTCGCGCACCGAGCCATCTTCGTTGCGGATGGGGGTCGCGCGAATCAGGCATTCCCGGAATTGCCGGCTGGCGGCATGCCAGAGTCGCGCGTTATGCGCATAAGGCTGGGCCGCAAAACATGCGGCGGACCAGGAGGCCTGGACTCCCGCCCGATCGTCGGGATGAATCGCCTCGAACCAGCCGTGCCCCGCATGGGCGTCCCAGGTCTGGCCGGTGTAGTTCTCCCAGGCCGGCTGCAGCGCTTCGAAGGCTCCGTCCTTGCGCGCCTGCCATGGCACATCGGTGAGCAACTGGGTGAGCGTGCGAAGCCGCTCTTCCCGCCGGCGCAGCTCCTCGTCGTCGATCTTGCGTTCGATGAGATCGGCGGACAGCCGGGCCAGGATGTCCAGCAGCCGCAGGTCGCGCTCCGAAGGCACATGCGGCACTTTCCAGTGCGTCGTGATCATGCCGACGAGCTCGCCGCGGCGTGACAGCAGCGGAGTGGTTTGAGCGGCGCGGATTCCTGCCGCGAGCAGCTGCGCCTGGTCGGCCGTTCCCGCCATGAATGCCGTGTTTTCCACGTCCGCCGCAATGACGCGCTCACGCCGCACGATGGCGACACCGCAGGTGCACGAGGAATCGGCGCGCACCCAGGCCCAGAATTTCGCCGCCTCTTCGCTGAAGCCGTAATGACCGATCAGCTTCAGCTCGCCGCGCGCGCCGAGATGCGGGTAGTACTGCTGCATGCTCGCAAAATCCGCGCGCATGATGATTCTCGCGACACCAACCAGCTTCGCGTACAGCGCGTCGACATCGACTTCGTGCGCCATCTCGATGCTGAGAGCCTGCAGCAGCTGCGTTGCATGGAGTTCCTCGGCCAGCTCCGCTTCGCGCTCACGCAGTTGCCGATCCGTACGGCTGCGCTGGATAGAGAAGGCGAGCTGTCGCGCGATGGCGAGGCTCACGGCCAGGTCGTCCCGGGTGAAGGTGTAGGGCTCGCGGAAATAAGCCATGAATTTGCCGATCAGCGCGCCGTCGGACACCAGCGGAATGAACGCGGTGGCGCGGATGCCTTCACCCAGCACCGTGGCCTTCAGGCTTTCATCAAGGTCTGCGTGCTCGACATCGGGAATATCGATTGGTAACGCGTCGCACTCGTCCGCGCGCCAGGGTGAATGGCCCGTCACGGCCGTGCGATATCCGGCCGAAAGGCCACGCGAAGCGACGAACTGCATGACTCCGGCTTCGTCGAGCAGCAGGATGGCGGAGCGGTCGCAGCTGAGCGCCGACTCGATCGCATCCATGGCCGCATCGTAGATAGCCTGAGTGGTGTCGGCCTGGTGCAGCTCCTCGCTGAGGAGATAGAGCGCGTCGCGCTGGCGATTGGCAACCGCCAACTCGCTCAGTGGAAGTGGGCGGCGCCGAGGCGAGCCCGAAGTGGTTGCATCGATCACGGAAATCGAAGCACTCTGACTCATGGTGGTCTGTGTCCTGGTGTGGCCCTCGTCTGACTCCAGTGTAGGGCCTCGCGCCGACGGGTGCTGTCATCACTGTGCCTACAAATTGTAGGAATCATCCGACTGAGAGTTTCCGGGAGAGTCTGCAGATGATGATTCAAAAATGCCTGCGCATCGCCATGTGCGTGCTCGCGATGTTTCCCTTGGCGTGCAACAGCGCGGCCGCGGCTGAAAATCAGGGACAAATGGTCCGGCTTGCCAGGCTCGTCATCGATCCGGCAAAACTCGAGGCCTACAAGGCGGCACTGAAGGAAGAGGTCGAGGCGTCGGTGCGACTCGAGCCCGGCGTGCTGACCTTGTACGCGGTGTCAGAAAAGCAACGCCCCACGCATTTCACCATCCTGGAAATTTACGCAAACCAGTCGGCTTACGAAGCGCACATCAAGGCCCCGCATTTCCTCAAGTACAAGCTCGGTACGGAAGGAATGGTGATCTCGTTGGAGCTGATCGACACGGTCCCACTCGTGCAGGGCATGAAGATCAAGTGAATTGTGAGGCGCTCTTCCTGCCGCCGGCCGACAACAAGCGGTAGAGACCGGGCAGCACCAGCAGGGTCAGCAGTGTCGATGACACGATTCCTCCGATGACGACGGTCGCGAGCGGGCGCTGGACTTCGGCGCCCGGACCCACGTTGAGTGCCATGGGAAGAAAACCCAGCGAGGCCACCAGCGCGGTAACGAGCACGGCGCGCAGCCTTCCCATCGCGCCCTGCACGATCGCGTCGTCGATGGACATTCCATCGCGCTCCAGCGTCCGGATGAGGCCGACCATCACCAGGCCGTTGAGTACCGCGATGCCCGACAACGCAATGAATCCAACTCCAGCGGAGATCGACAGGGGAATGTCCCGCAGCCAGAGCGCGATCACTCCGCCCGTCAGCGCCAGCGGGACGCCGCTGAAAATCGCGACCGACGCGCGCATCGAGCCGAATGCAAAAAAGAGCAGCGCCAGGATGATGACCAGCGCCACCGGAACGACGACGCTCAGGCGCTGCGCGGCAGAGACCAGTTGCTCGAACGTGCCTCCGTATTCGATCCAATAACCCGGGGGCGCCTCCAGGCCAGCATCCAGGCGCTCACGAACCTCGGTGACGAACCCGCCGAGGTCGCGACCCCGCACGTTGGCCGTCACGACGACACGTCGTTTGCCGTTCTCGCGATTGACCTGGTTGGGCCCGGTGGTTTCCAGGATCTCAGCGACTTCCCGCAGCGGCACGAACTGTGGCTCACCACCCGCCCAATTGGCGGCACGCGACATTTCGTCTTCATTGTCTGACATGGGACGCGGAATCGGCAGGTCGGCCAGCCACTCCGGGCTTTGGCGCAAGAAGTTCCGGCAGGCGTACGACGATGTCCGCGCGGCGATCGCCCTCGATGAATTGCCCGGCCACGGTTCCGCCGATCGCGGTGCTCACCGTGCGCTGCACGTCGCGGGGATTGAGTCCGTAGCGCGACAGCGCCTGCCGATCGGGATTGACCACGAGCATGGGCAGTCCCGTCGTCTCCTCGACACGAACGTCGGCGGCGCCAGGCACGTCACGCGCGATCTCGGCGACGCGTCAACGCCAGGCGATTGAGCACCTCGAGATCGTCTCCGTTGACCTTGATGGCGACGTCTGCCCGGACTCCCGAGATCAGCTCGTTCATGCGCATCTGGATAGGCTGCGTGAACTCATAGTTGTTGCCGGGCACCGACCGGGCGGTTGCCTCGAGCTCTTTGACGAGCTCGCGCTTGGTCTTTCGCGGATCCGGCCAGTCTTCTCGCGGCTTGATCATCACGAACGTATCGGCGAGTGATGGCGGCATGGGGTCGTTGGCGACTTCCGCGGTGCCGATCCGGCTGAATACCCGTTCGACCTCCGGGAGCCGCGCAATCCGTTTCTCGAGAACATGTTGCATGTGAACGGCCTGTGTGAGGCTGGTGCCCGGCACGCGCAGCGCGTGTACCGCGACGTCGCCTTCGTCGAGGCTGGGCACGAACTCGGTTCCAAGACGTGTGGCCAGAAATCCGACCATGACCACCAGCACGATGGCCCCGCCCATCACGGGCATGCGATGCGCGAGCGCCCAGCGCAGCACAGGTTCGAAGCGCACCTGGATTGCGCGCATGACGCGGTTCTCGCGCTCCGGGACCTTGCCACTGAGGAACAGCGCCACGCTCGCCGGCACGAAGGTGAGCGAGAGCAACATGGCACACGTCAACGCGAGCACCACCGTGACCGCCATGGGGTGGAACATCTTTCCTTCGATTCCAGTCAACGCGAACACCGGTAGATAGACAGCGGTGATGATGCCGATGCCGAACAGGCTCGGCCGCATGACTTCTGCGGTTGCGCGTGCGGCCAGCTCGAGGCGCTCTTCGCGGTTCAGGATCCGGCCGAGCCGTCCCTGCTCCTCGCCGAAGCGGCGCAGCGCGTTCTCCACGATGATCACGGCCCCGTCGACGATGAGGCCGAAATCGAGCGCGCCGAGGCTCATGAGATTGCCGGATATACCGCTGCGCACCATGCCGGAGACCGTCATCAACATCGCCAGCGGAATGACCGCAGCAGTGATCAGCGCGGCGCGCAGGTTTCCCAGCAGCACGAACAGGACGGCGATCACCAGCACAGCGCCTTCCACCAGGTTGGTGCGTACGGTCGCGATGGTCCTGTCGACCAGGCTGGTGCGGTCGTAGACCGCCTGGATCGATACACCCTCCGGGAGGCTCTTCTGAATGTCGGCGACACGCGCGGCGCTGGCGCGCGCTACCGCGCGACTGTTCTCGCCGATCAGCATGAACACCGTGCCGAGAACCACCTCCTGTCCGTTCTGCGTCGCGGCGCCGTTGCGCAGCTCCCGACCTTCATTGACGTTGGCCACATCGCGGATGCGAATCGGCACGCCGTCGCGCCGGTCGAGCACGATGTTCTCGAGAGCCGCCAGATCCGGTGCCTGGTTCGGAACGCGGACCAGCAACTGTTGCCCGCCGCGCTCGATGTAGCCTGCGCCGACGTTCTGATTGTTTTCCGACAGCGCGTCGACCACGTGCTCGAGCGTGAATCCGTATGCCAACAGCCTCGCCGGATCCGGAGTCACGTGGATCTGGCGGACATAGCCGCCGATGGCGCTGACCTCTGTCACGCCGGGGGTATTGCGCAGTTGGGGACGCACCACCCAGTCGTGCAGCGAGCGCAGGTCCATGCCGTTCCACGGCTGTCCGTCGGGACGTCGTGCCGCCGGATCCGCGGTGACGGTGTAGAGGAAGATTTCGCCCATGCCCGTAGCGATCGGCCCCAGCTCGGGCTCGAGCCCCGGCGGAAGTTGCGACTTCACCTGCGAGATTCGTTCGGCGACCTGTTGACGCGCAAAGTAGATATCGGTGCCGTCATCGAAGACCACCGTGACCTGCGAAAGGCCGTAACGCGAAAGTGATCGCGTGTAATCGAGATTCGGCAATCCGGCCAGCGCCGTTTCGATTGCGAACGTCACACGCTGCTCGGCCTCCAGCGGTGCGTAACCGGGAGCTTCGGTGTTGACCTGCACCTGGACATTGGTGATGTCCGGCGTCGCATCGATCGGCAGGCGCGCAAAACTCCACACACCCAGCGCTGCGACGGCCAACGTCAGCGACAACATCGCCCAGCGGTGCGCGATGGCGAACCGGACGATGCGCTCGAGCCGCGACATGTCAGTGTTCATGTGCGGCGCTCTCTTTTTCCAGGTCCGCCTTGATGAGATAGCTCTGCTCGACGACCACTTCCTCGCCCGCCTTCAGGCCGTCGAGCACTTCGGCATTGCGCGAATCGCGTTCGCCCAGCTTCACGGGTCGCGGTGTGTAGCTGCCGTTCTCATGCGTGAAGACCACCGTTCCACCTTCAAAGCTCTGCAGTGCCGTCACCGGAACCACGAGCGCGGCCTGACGTTCATTGACGGTGACGCGCGCGCGCACTGCCGCGCCCGGCCGCCATTGGCCATCCGAGTTTGGAATCGTGGCGCGCGCAACCGTGCTCTGGCTCGCGGTAGCCGTGCCCGGAAGGATGCGATCCAGCTTGGTCGTGGTCTGGGTGCCGTCGCTGAGACGCGTGATTTCGACCGAAAGGCCGGGTGTGATGTGTTGCGCGTCCCGCCCGAACAGATGCAGGTCGACCCACAGCGACGAGAGATCCGCCAGTTCGAACAGCGGCAGTTCGCCGGCGAGATCGCCAGGCCCCGCCGCCACATCCAGGATCGTGCCCGCGAACGGCGCGGTGACGGAGTACGGCGTCAGGCTCACATTGCTTTCCACGACGGCGAGAGTCTGGCCTGGCTTCACCACGTCGCCGACGCCGACACGCACCGACTGGATGGGCCCGGGGTAACGCGCGCGCACCCGCGCGTGCCTGCCCTCGACAGGCGTGAGCAGTCCTTGCACTTCATGCGCGTCGCGTACGATTCCCGGACCCACCGGTGCGGTCCGGATTCCGAGTTCCCTGGCCGTCTTCTCGTCAATTTCCACTTCGTCGTGGTGCGCGGCTTCCGTCGTTTCCTCGTCGGGGTCGGCGTGGCGATCGGATCGCTCGCCACACGCCGCGAGCGCCAGTACCAACAGCGCGGCGAGGAACAGTGAATAGATGGAAGTGCTCATGGCTGATTCCTGGTCACGAACGGTGAGCCGGTGAGTCGTTGTATTTCGATGAGTGCGCGATGTGCTTCGACCGCCGCCAGCAGTTGCTCGCGGCGCGCCGTCATGGCCTCAGATTGCAGTTGCGCCCATTCGGTGTAGCTCAGGGCGCCGGCACGAAAGGCCCGCTCCGACGCACGTTCGGCTTGTGCGAACTTGGGCAGCAGGATGTCGCGCGCAGCCGTGACCTCGGCGCTCGCGCCACTGAGCCGCATATGCGCCTCGACCAGTGTTGCCTCCAGGGAGAGTTCTTCCGCTTCCCGTTCGAACGTCAGCGCCGCAAGGTCTGCCTGAGCCGCGCGCATGCGCGGCTCGGCACGACTGGAGCTTCCGATGGGAACCGAGATGCCGAGCACGCCTGCCCACGAGCCATCTTCTTCGAGGCGCCGCAGGCCCGCGCGCCAGTCGATGTCGGTGGCGCGGGACGAGCGCGCCAGTTGCAAGCGCGCTTCACGCAGGCGCGACTCGTCAGCGAAGCGCCGCAACTCCGGGCTGCGCTCGACCAGGTCGCGCAGCGAAGCCAAGGTCGGCGTCACTGGAATCGCCAGAGGATCTCCCGACGCGCGATCGAAATCCGGGGCGCGACTTCGCCACAGGAGCGAAAGTCTCAGGGCTGCCGCAAGGCCCTGTGTCTGCAGTCGCTCTCGCTGAAGCGTGGCACGGGCCAGGGCCGCCTCAGCCGCGAGGCGCACGGAATCCGGAGTCGCACCGGCGCGCACGCGTTGCGCGGTTGCGCTGAGGACCTCCTCCCTTTGTTTCACCTCGGCATCGGCGAGACCCGCCATCGACTGCACCGCGACGACATCGAGATAGCGCCGGGCAACCTCGGCCAGCAAATCCGCGCGGCGTTGCTCTCCCTGCAGTTCCAATGCGTTGAGCTGGGCGTTGGCTGCCGCGGCGCGCGCTTCGCGCTTGCCGCCGCGCTCGAATACCGAGGCAAGACTCAACGTGGTTTCCGCGCTGTCGAACGAAGCGTCCTGGTCCGAGCGTGGCGCGTTCTCCAGTTCGAGTTCCAGTCGCAGGGGTGGACGCTGGCTTTCCGCATCGAGTGTGGCGCGGGCGCCCTCTCGCACGGAGTCGAGGCGAGCCAGCTCCGGATTTTTCTCGAGCGCGCGCGCGAATGCGGAGTCGAGGGTGAGAACGCGCGCTTCCTGCGCCGACGCGAACTCACAATACAAGATCACGGCGGCGGTGAACGCCACCCATCGGAATGACATGATGATTCCTCCAAACGAGCCGGGACAAGGCCGGCGATGCCGGCCGCTTTCAGGCAGCGCTGATTGGAGGTCTGAGTAGTGTGGGTGGCGTCCAGAGCTCTGGCGCCGCCGCGGCGAGGCTTATCTTTGCGTAGTCGACCGAGTCGAATGCCATCGCGGCGGCATGGACTCGCGGCATGACCGCGAAGCTGCAACAGCCGCCACAGTTCGCACAATCCAGGCACAAGGCACAGCAGTCGTCCCCGGAGCCTTCGGCTTCCGGGATTCCCGCGACCGCCTCAATGCCCTGCGCGGTGGAGAACTCTTCGAAGGCGCAAGCCAGGAAGTTTTGCGAGCCGAGCACCGCCGCGATCACGAATATCACGCGCAGCGACGTGGCCCGGCGGAGCCGGACAAACAGCGTCTTCTGGTCCTTACCCTGCGACATGCGTGGCGATTATGCATGGGCGGTCGGCCACCGACGAGCCCGTTCGAGCGTCTGGCCACAACGGATAGTGGCGCCAAGTCGCAAAATTTGCGGTTGCTCTGCCTCTGAAACGATTCTGCGACCGTAGGGTACTCACAATTCACTAACACTTTGGAGGTAGACAGATTCGCTCCTCCAGGGCGTTGTTAGAGATGGTCGAGTACCCGACTATTGTTTCCACAAAGGAGTTGATGGAGATCGCCATGAAGCGCCCAGACCGTTCCCGTCCCATACCGGTACATGACTACGGCCTCGCCCTGCAGAGCGCCGTTTCCTGGCTGGGAGACCGCTACCTGCTGGCGTCGCCGACGCCGCGACGCACCGAAGAGCCCAGCGCCTACTTCGGCGAATCCCAACGCTGGCTCAGTGCATCACGGCCGCACACGCACACGCGCAGGGCCTGATTCGCCGAAGTAGGAGTGGTCGGCGCCGCTGACGAGCGCGTTTTCCGCGCCGCCGTCTAACAGCCCTACACCGGCATCAAACTGCGGCCGGCAGGCTGGAAATCATGCCGCCGGTACCTCGAGGTCTCATTTACGTCAGTGATCAGGCGCCGGGCATCCGCCGCGTCAGGCGCCTCGTTCGAAAGAAAAAGGGGCGCAAGGACGCGCCGCCGCGC
Organism: uncultured Pseudomonadota bacterium; assembly: GCA_963711635.1. Classification (GTDB taxonomy): domain Bacteria; phylum Pseudomonadota; class Gammaproteobacteria; order Steroidobacterales; family Steroidobacteraceae; genus CADEED01. Next base: position 36,221 of record CAVQEZ010000016.1, on the reverse strand, counting down.
TTCGACTACTTCGCGCCTTCGGGCCGCCGCATCCGTGAGGCGCGCACGCTCGCGCGCATCGCAAAACTCGCCATACCGCCGGCCTACGAAGACGTCTGGATCTGCACCAATCCACGTGGCCACCTGCAGGCGACGGGCCGCGACGCACGCCGCCGCAAGCAATATCGCTACCACCCGGACTGGAGCAGCGCGCGCGACGATCAGAAGCACTCCCGCATGTTGAGTTTCGGCAAGGCGCTGAGCCGTCTGCGCGCCGGCGTGCGTCGCGACCTGAAACGCCCGGGACTGCCGCGCGAGAAGGTGCTGGCCCTGGTGGTGAAGCTGCTGGATGCCACACAGGTCCGCATCGGCAATTCCGAGTACGCACGCAGCAATGGCAGCTTCGGCCTGACTACATTGCGAGATCGACACGCTCGTTTTCCGGCGCGCGGCAAGGCGCTGCTGCACTTCCGCGGCAAAGGCGGCGCGGAACACGACGTGCTCGTCGATGACGCGCGCCTTGCACAACTCGTGCGGCGCTGCCAGGAATTGCCGGGCCAGGCGCTGTTCCAGTATGTCGACGAGCAGGGCGGCCGCCATGCCATCGATTCGGGACAGGTGAACGATTACCTGCGCGAACGCATGGGCGGCGAATTCACGGCCAAGGACTTCCGCACCTGGCACGCGACGCTGCAGGCGCTGACGCTGCTCGACGAAGTGCCCGTGCCGGAGAAGCGTACCGATGCCGCACTGCGCCGCTGCATCAATGCCGTGGTGAAGGAGGTTGCGGCCGGCCTGCGCAACACACCGGCGGTCTGCCGCAAGTCGTACATCAATCCCGCCGTGTTCGTCGCCTGGCAGGACGGCAAGTTGCGACGGCGCGCCGCGCACGGGCAATCGGTGAAGCGGCCTATGAATCGACTCATCGCACTGCTGGGCCGCGCGCGCTAACGCCGCGGACGCCGGCTTTCCCTTCGCAGCTGCCTCATGCGCGCATAACCGACCAGTTTCCTGGACGGCTCATCCCAGAGCCTGAACTTGAGTGACTTGAAGCTGGCGAACAGGGTGATGGGTTTCACCTGTTGAAAGAGCGGCTCTGCCCGGTGACACCGCTCGAGATTGTAGTTCGGGATACTGGGACTCAGATGGTGGATGTGATGAAAGCCGATGTTTCCCGAGAGCCACTGCAGGATGCGCGGCAGCTGGTAATACGAGCTTCCCTGCAGCGCGGCGGCCGTATAGTCCCACTGTTCATCGCGTTCCCAGTAGGCGTCTTCGAACTGGTGCTGGATGTAGAACAGCCAGATGCCCGAGGCGCCGGCCACCATCCAGGCCACCAGCTGCAACAGTAGATAGGTCCAGAATCCGAACAGCCAGCTCATCAGGATCACGACGGTCAATAAAGCGAGATTCATCCACCACACCGAATACCGCTCCTGCGGATTGGCGTCGGAGGAAGCGAACCGTTGCCGGATCAGGAATATATAGAGCGGCGCGACGACGAAGAGCACGAAGGGATTGCGTTGAAAGCGGTATGAAAATCGCTTCCAGCGCGTGGATTCCAGGTACTCCTGTACCGTCATGGTCCAGATGTCACCCACGCCGCGCTTGTCCAGCTTCCCCGAAGTCCCATGATGGATGGCGTGCTGCCAGCGCCAGTGGTAGTACGGCGTGAACGTGAGCACACCACACACGAATCCAAACACGGCGTTGGCCCAGTGCGACTTGAAGAACGATCCGTGGCCACAGTCGTGAAAGAAGATGAACACCCTGACCAGCAGCGCGCCGGCCAGCATCGCGAGCGGGAGCGCCAGCCACAGTGAGATCTCCTTCACGTGGTACATCGACACCCAGAGCAGCACGTAAGGGACGATGGTGTTGAAAAACTGCCAGAGCGCGCGGCCCGTGGAAGGCTTCTGGAAGTGCAGCAGCACTGATCGCAGGCGCTTGCGTTCATCGCGATCGAGCGGGCCGCGATCGGGCGGGACGGCGGTCATGACCACCTGATACTACTCCGCCGCAAGGCCATCGGTCGGCACTTTCCGTGGCAAAAGTCGGACGCCGCCGACACCTGCCTCTCCAGACATCGCGCCAGGAACGTGCGAGCGTAAGAGCATGAAGATGTCCGTTGAAGAGTACAGGCAGGGCTTTCGCGACGGCACACTGGCTTTCTGCATGCCCGCTGCGCACGCCGAGTTTTCCAACGAATTCCTGGATGACTTTTCCGAGCGCATTCTCAAGCAGGATTGGCGCGATGTCCTGGCACTGGCCGACACCCGGACGCCGTCGTTGCTGAGAGGCGATGATGCGACTGACGACGTCGTCGCCGCCATCCAGGCCAACTACGGCGCCGACGTCTCGGACTTGCCGGGCCTGCCGCTGTGGGAAGTCGTACGACGCTGCGCGCAGACGGCGAAGTCGTGAGCTGCCTCCAGACTTAGCGACATGACCCTGCTCGCCACCGTGGTCGCCGCCTCCGGGCAGGTGGCCACCACTTCGGCGCGCTCCGTCAAGACACGGCTGCTCGCCGACTGCCTGCGATCCATGAATGCCGAGGAGCTCGAGCTCGCGGTCCTGTACCTGTCGGGCGAAATTCGCCAGGGGCGGATCGGCATCGGACCATCCGCATTGCGTGATTGCGCGACTCCAGCCGCGAGCGACCCGAGTCTCCAGATCAGCGAAGTCGATCGCTTGTTGGACGAGCTGGCCGCGATTCGCGGCAGCGGCTCGAGCGCGCGCCGCGCGACGGCGTTACGGACCCTGTTCGGACGTGCAACCCGCGAGGAACAGCAGTTCCTGCTCCGACTCCTCGTGGGCGAGCTGCGGCAAGGTGCGCTCGCCGGCGTGATGATCGACGCGATCTCGGCCGTGACCGGCGTACCGCTCCCGGAGGTCCGGCGTGCCGCCATGTACGAGAGCAACCTGGGCGCCATCGCACGGGTAGGCCTCGAGGCCGGCGCCACTGGATTGCAGCGCTTCCAGCTCCAGGTGATGTCGCCCATCGCGCCGATGCTGGCGCAGACGGCGAACGACGTCGATGAGGCACTCGAGACACTTTCGGGTGACGTCGCATTCGAGTGGAAGATGGATGGTGCCCGCATCCAGGTGCACAAGCAGGGCGATGACGTGCGCGTATTCACGCGCAACCTCAACGAAGTGACGGTGGCGATTCCGGAGATCGCCGACGCAGCTCGCGCGCTGCCCGCTGAGCAGTTCGTGCTGGATGGCGAGGCGATTGCGTACTCATCACACGGCCGGCCTCACGCCTTCCAGACCACGATGCGGCGCTTCGGCCGCAAGCTGGACGTCGCCTTGCTGCAGCAGGAGCTGCCGATGCGCGCGTACTACTTCGATTGCCTGCGGCGCAACGAGGCCAGTCTGGCCGAGCGGCCGGCACGCGAACGCTTCGCCGTCCTGTCGGAAGTCGTGCCCGCGGCGCAATTGATCCCGAGATTGGTCACGCGCTCCAAAGACGCGGCGGCTGCTTTTTACGAAGAAGCGCTGGCGCAGGGACATGAAGGCCTGATGGCCAAGTCGCTGGAGACTCCCTATGAAGCGGGCAATCGCGGCGCGAGCTGGCTGAAGATCAAGCGCGCACACACTCTGGACCTCGTGGTGCTCGCGGCGGAGTGGGGTCATGGCCGTCGTCAGGGAAAGTTGTCGAACCTGCATCTCGGCGCCTTCGACGCCGCAACTCAGCGGTACGTGATGCTCGGCAAGACATTCAAAGGAATGACGGACCAGATGCTCGAGTGGCAGACCCGCGAATTCCTGGCGCGCGAATCGCATCACGATCAATGGACGGTGTACGTGCGGCCCGAAATCGTGGTCGAGATCGCCTTCAGCGATCTGCAAGCCAGTCCGCGCTATCCGGGTGGATTGGCGCTGAGACTCGCACGCGTGAAGCGCTATCGGCGCGACAAGCGCGTCGAGGACGCGGACACGATGGAGTCGGTCCGGAAAATCTTCGCGGCGCAGGCGGGACCGGCCCTGTAGCGGACAGTCAATCCAGACTGGAAGGTGGGCGTTTTCCTATCATTGCCGAGAGCAGCACACCACCGACCAACGCTGCGACCACCATCGGGCCCGAGTGTTTCCGGAACTGCTCACGCCAGTCCGCGACCGCTTTCACTCGGGTCTCCAACTCCTCCAGGTTCGACTTCAGGTGTTCGCGTGTACGATCGATATCGGTCGCTATTTGCTCAGTTGTTTCGCCCATTCGACGTTCTCCTTGATGGTGGCGGCGGTTTTCGGCGCCCCACGAATCGCCTTGAACCTTTTCATGCCCACGCCGATGCACAGCGCGGCAACCACCCCGACGCCCACTCCGACCACCAACGCCGCCGCCCACGCAGGCATCACGAGACTCAATGCATAGACAATTGCCAGCAGCACGAACAGCGCGCTGAACATGAGCGTGAGCGCGCCCGCGGCGAGCAGCACCGCAGCAGAGCGAGACTTCGCCAGCTCTTCGGTGAGCTCGGTTTTTGCCAGACGCACTTCAGCGCGGATGATGTTCTGGACATTACCCACGATGTCCTGCAGGACTGCGGAAATGGGACGGTCGGAACTTGCCATGAGGATGCCCTGCCTCCTCACCTGCGAAACAATGCGCGCGCCAGCAGAAAGCCCACCGCCGCCGCCGTAAGCAAGGTAGCGCCCGGGTGTCTCTTTGCGGTTTGCTGGATGTCGGAAAGCATGGCCCTCAAGTCCTGATCGCGCACGTAGCCCGCCGCCGTTTCCATGGCATCTGCGGCGGTGTGCGCTGCTCTAACTACTTTTTCACCTCCGGGGAGGCTCTCGGCTTTCTCGCGCAACGACGATGCCGCGGAATCGATGCCGCGCGCGAGCGCGTCTCTCGTCGTCGATGGCACCCGCGGCCTTCTGGCCGATTTCGGCCGCGCGCGTCGTGGCCTGAGAGACACCGTCGCCGCCGGGGACGGTAGATCCAGGATCAGTAGATGTCGGTGTTGGCATGATCGGCTCCGGAATGCGAAGTGGAAGGAGCGAATGTTGGTGGTTAGCAAATCACGATGGTCCGGCCGGTGCTATTGCCCGACGGCTCTTCAAAGCGTGGGAGTTGGCTTGCGGGCCGAGGGATGCGCGCCGGTTGATATTCGCACCCGACATACGCACTGGGAGTCCGCTGGGTCCGACCGATCGTAGGAGTCGACGGCAACGTAGCCAGGCGGTCCGTCAGCATCGAGTTGCGGAAACGAGATAGCGGTAGTTAGCCACCCCACAGCGAGGTGTTGAGCCGGAATCTGCCGTCTTCGAGTTCGAATTTCGCGGCTGTAGCCGCGCTCAAAAGAAGCCCGACTGCACTCTGTCGGGCGAAGCTTACGGGGGCGGTCGGCGATGGACTACAAGCGTATCGGGCAGCGTCGCTTCTCTGCTCCAATGCCTGATGACAGGGTGCGACCAAGACTTACACTTTCCCGCAGTACGCGCGCGAAGTGACACCCAAGGACTACTTGTGCACAACGTCGAACCTGAAACCGATGCATTGAAAGGACTGGCTGCCTTCCTTGCGACGCGACGCGAAGCGATCCTGACGGCGTGGCGGCGGACCGTTGACGGCGATCCAGAACTCACCACCGCGTCGACGATTACTCGCGCGCAGTTCATCGACCACATTCCTGCAGTTCTGGACGCATTCGAGTGGCGCCTCTCAGCGGAGCGCGCCGCTGACCAGGCGCAGGCGCGTGAGGAGCAGAAGGCGTCGGCGGCCGAGCACGGCCTGCATCGCTGGCAGCAGGGTTATAACCAGCCGGAAACGATGTGCGAGTGGGGACACCTGCATCTGTGCCTGTTGCAGGAATTGGAAATGTATCAGTCGCTGAACCCCGGCATCGCGTCCGGCGCAATGCAGACGGCGCGCCGCGAGCTGGTTCGATTGTGCAGCGATGGTGTCAGCGCGAGCGCCTCGCGCTACGCCCATTTGCAGCGGCGTGAGGCTGATAGCCGGGTACGCGAACTGGAGTCCGCACTCGCGCAGTTGCAAGAGCTCGAGCGAGCGCGCGCCGAAGCGTGGCGCGAGGCAGCGCACGACTTGCGCGGCCGTGCGCACGCGATCGCAAGTGCCTCGGCCGTCCTGACTCGGGACGGTGTGCCAGAGCAACACCGAACGCGGTTTTCTGAAGTGCTGAAGCTTGGCGTGCAGTCTCTCAACAGGCTGCTCGGCGATCTGATGGATCAGGCGCGCCTCGAAGCTGGACATGAGCGGCGCCAGATCGGTCATTTCGATGTAGCGGAGCTTCTGAAAGAGTATTGCGACACGACTCGGGCCCTCGCCGCCGAGAAGGGGCTGTTTCTGGTCGCGAGGGGCGACTCCCCACTCATGATCGACGGCGACGCTGCGAAGATTCAGCGGATCCTTCAGAACCTCGTGCTCAACGCGATCAAGATTACTGAGCGCGGCGGCGTCAAGGTGACGTGGGAAGCGCAGCGACGACGAGCGCCGTCCACAATGGGCTCTCTGCGTCCAGGACACGGGACCGGGTTTCACGAGCGGATCGGCCACGCCACTCGAACGAGTCCTGAAGCGAGCGACGGACGAAGCTCACGAAGTCGAGCAGCGAAACCGGCCGACAACCCAATTCGATCCTCAAGTCGATTCAGCACCCACGCTCCCCTCGCAGTCGTCTCCCGCGCGAACTCAAATGCCCGCGGGCGAGGGAATCGGGTTGGCCATCGTGAAGCGACTCTGCGAAATGCTCGATGCCAGTCTCGAGCTCGAATCCTCTGCGGGCGAAGGCACGACTTTCCGCATCCTGTTTCCGCGTCGATACCCCGAATCGTCGTCATGACCTGGCAACGAATGTCCATTCGGACATTCGAGACATTGCCAGCCAGGTGGCCTTCACGGATAGACGTCGTCGTGCCCGTGAGCTAAACCGCAACCGGGGGAACTGCCATGTCGATGGTAAGGATCGCTAACAACCTTCAGAGGGATTTTATGAAAAGGACATCCAGCAGACTCCCGTTCGCCTGTGCCATCGCCTTCCTGCTCGTTTCGGCGAGCGCGCACGCGGTGATCTATCAGGCAGAGAGCTTCAACAACGCGTCCGACACCACCGCGGGCAACTCGGGCGGCGCGTGCACTAACAATGCGAACGTCAACGTGGATATTCAGGGAACCACCGACGCCGGCGGCGGTTGCAACGTCGGTTGGATCGCGCAAGGCGAATGGCTGGCATTCAACGGCCTCAATGTCCCGACGACCGGCAGCTACACCATACGGCTGCGCGTGGCCAGTCCGGGCGGCGCGACGGCTTCGGTGGACCTGAACGCCGGCACCATTCAGCTCGGTAATTTCGCGATTCCCGCGACCGGCGGCTGGCAGACCTGGACGACGGTGTCGCGCACGGTCACGCTCAATGCCGGCACCTACAACCTGGGGGTGTTCGCGCAGACCGCGGGATGGAACTTCAACTGGATCGAAGTGGTGTCCGGCCGGCGGCGGCCCGAGCCTGGTGTGGAGCGACGACTTCAACAGCATCAATACCGCGACCTGGAATCACGAGGTCGGCGGCGGCGGTTGGGGCAACAACGAACGCGAGTACTACACGGCCGGCAACAACGCGTGCATCCAGTTCGATTCGCAGGCAGACAGCAACGTGCTGGTGCTGGAAGCCCGTCGTGAAAACCCGGCCAACTACAACTGCTGGTATGGCCGTTGCGAGTACACGTCGTCGCGCATGAACACGTCCGGCAAGCGCACCTTCCAGTACGGTCGCATCGAAGCGCGGCTGAAACTGCCGCAGACGCAGGGCATCTGGCCCGCGTTCTGGATGCTGGGCAACGACATCGGCACGGTCGGCTGGCCGGGCTGTGGCGAGCTCGACATCATGGAGCACGTGGGTTTCGAGCCCAACATCACGCATGGCGCCATGCACGGCCCGAACTACTCGGGCAACACGCCCTTCGCCGGCACGCATTACCTCGACGAACGGGTCGATGCCAACTACCACGTGTACGCGATCGAGTGGAATTCCACGAGCGTGCGGTGGTTCGTCGATGGCGTGCAGTTCTACAGCGTGACGCGGTCCCAGGTGCAGGGCCTGGGCAACTGGGTGTTCGACCATCCGTTCTTCCTGATCCTCAACGTGGCCGTGGGTGGCAACTGGCCCGGCAGCCCCGATGGCAGCAGCGTGTTTCCGCAGCGCATGTACGTCGATTACATCCGCGTCTATCAGTAGGTACGACGCGCTTTGCCGAAGAGTCGGCGCCGGCAGGAAGAGCCTGCCGGCGCCGATTACCCCGTTGCTCAGTTCTTGAGCAGCACGTCCACCCGAGTGTCGGGAGGGACATGGATCCGCTTCATCACCCCACCACCGGTCTTGCGCGGCATCAGGCCGGATGCGTCATCCCAGATGATGAAGGCGATGACGAAGTAGTCTCCGGCGGGCACGTTGCTGAAGTTGAACTCTCCGCGCAGGTCGCACGCGCCCTTGATCAGCATGTCGTGATACTCGGGGACGTCGGGCGTGAACTTCGGCGGATTCTGCTCCATCAGGATCTGGCCCTGCTGGTCGTTGCCGTAAGTCCTGGCGACGCGTTCGTTCGAATACGCCGCCACCGGAAGCAACTCGATGTTGAAGCCCGCGCAGTCCTTGAAGGTGCCGTCTGCGAGCTTGAGAAACGCCATACCCGTAACCGTCGAAATGCCGCGCAGCTTCACGAAGCTCACTTCGTCCGGGTTGAACTTGCTGTCGAGCCTGACCGGATCGCCCGCCGCGGCCGCGGCTGCGAAGATCAAACCACCCACCAATGAGCGCATTTGGCCAGGCATGAACTACTGCAGGTACTGTCTGACGTATTGCGCGCTGACCTCGATGCTCTTCATCGGACTCACGGCAAAGTTGTCGCCCTGCTCGACAAAGTAGTTTTCCAGGCCCGCCAGGTCCGCATCGGCCATGATCTTCGCGAAATCGATCGTGCCATTGCCGAGTTCGGTGTAACGCTTGCCTTTGTCCATGTCCTTGACGTGCCACATCACGAATCGTCCCGGCTGCTTCGCAAATAGCTCATGCGGCGTTCGCGTACCCGTATGCGCCACCCAATATAAATCGAGCTGCAACTTGACGAGATCGGGATCGGTCGCTTGCATGATGATGTCGTAGCCGCACTTCCCCGCATGCGGAATGAATTCGAAGTCGTGATTGTGATAGGCGACCTTCAGGCCGGCCTTTGCCGCCTGCGCACCGATGAGATTCAGCCGCTGCGCCACGAGTTCGAATGACTCGAGGCTACGCGACTGCGGGTCCAGCCACGCCCAGGTGATGTATTGCTGATTCAACGCCTGCGCGCCCTGTATGCACCGATCGACGTAGTGGGTCATGGCCGCCGCCGGCTGCGCGAGATACGCGTGCAGGTCGTAGTGGCCGGTCGTCGTGGTCAGGCCCAGGTCATCCAGGACTCTCTTCAACTCAACTGCCGAGCGGTTGTAATACTTCAACGAGCCAGGATCGAAGCCGTAGGTTTCCAGGTTTCGATAGCCGAGCTCAGCGACACGCTTGAGAGTGCCGACTGCGTCCTTCGCCATCGGGTCGCGCACCGTGTAAAGCTGCAGTCCCAGCGGGTAGCGAGCCTCGGCGACAGACCTCGCAGGCGCCACTCCGAGCGCGAGCGTCACGGCCGCGGCATGTTGCAAAAATTCTCTTCGCCTGACACGGAAGCTCATAAACCCCCTTCGGAGTGGTGGGCCTGCTTGGATTCGAACCAAGGACCAAGGGATTCACGTTACCGAAGCGTTTCCGCTCCGCGTGGACTATCTCTTCACCCTCAGTAGCTAGCTACTGGTGGGGTGCGGGACGCTCTAGCCTGTCATCAAGGGCGCTCCAGCCCTCAGGTAGTCTCTGCACCTTCCGGAGCTGTAGCCCCGGCTTGGCTCAGGGTCGCCATGCGACACATATATATGTGTCCCGAAGGATTCCCTGAATTCATCCCGTCCACTGCGCGCGTTACCGCGCGCAGGCACCTCTGTTGAAAGATGAGTCCCCTGCACTAACCGCTGTGCTACAGGCCCAACCGGCGCGCATTGTACACGGCCGCCGGGCGGCCCTTGCATGCAAAGTGATATCACTTTAGTATCAGGCCCAAGGTGCAACAACCCGTACCTGGGAGATGAAAAATGAACACGCCTGCCACTGGTGGTGGAACCGAAGAAGTCCAGTTCAAAAGCTCGAGCGGCTATGCAGCTCTGGTTTTCATGTTCCTTGCGCTGCTCGCGATTCCACTGCGCAATTTTTGCGCGCTGCCCCGGCTCTCATAATCCTGGCGGTCATCGTCTTCCTGTTCCTCATGAAGGGCATTTACATGCTGCAGCCGAACCAGTCGGCGCTGCTCATGCTGTTCGGTGACTATCGCGGCACGGACTACTCCACGGGCCTGCGCTGGGCGAACCCGTTCATGAACAAGATGAAGGTCAGCACTGCGCCTGCGCAACTTCAACAGCGAGAAGCTCAAGGTCAACGACAAGCGCGGCAATCCGATCGAGATCGCGGCTGCGGTGGTCTGGAGAATCAACGATACGGCGCGCGCCCTGCTCGACATCGACAATGTCAGCTCCTATGTGCCCATCCAGGCGGAGTCGGCGCTGCGCCACCTGGCCAACCAGTACTCGTACGATCACATCGACGAAGCGGACAGCGCGCTGACGCTGCGCGCCGGCGGCGACGACATCATTGCCAAGCTCAAGCACGAGCTGCAGGAACGCTTCGAGAAGGCCGGCCTGCACGTCGAGGACGCGCGTCTCACACACCTGGCCTACGCGCCGGAAATCGCGGGTGCCATGTTGCGCCGGCAGCAGGCCGAGGCGGTGATCAGCGCGCGCAAGCAGATCGTTCTGGGCGCCGTGTCGATGGTCGAGATGGCGCTGAACGGCCTCACGGAGCGCGGCGTGGTCGAGCTCGATGCCGAGCGCCGCGCGGCCATGGTGTCCAACCTGCTGGTGGTGCTGTGCGCCGAAACCGAGGCACAGCCGGTGATCAATGCGGGCACGCTCTATTCATAAGGCCCCTGCTTGAGCGAACCACCCTCACGCAAGGCGTTTCTGCTGCGCCTCGACCCGGCCGTCGCGGCCGCGATCGAGGCGCTCGCCGCCCAGGAATTGCGCAGCGTCAACGGCCAGATCGAATGGCTGCTGCGCGAGGCGCTCACCAAGCGTGGGCGTCCCGTCAATACGGCCTCGCGCACCAACGCGCGACGTCCCAGAAAAGAAGAGTAGTTAGCGGCTCAGGCCTCGGCCGCCATGACTATAGCTTCGACCTCGTGGTACGTCAGCCGCTCGGCATCCGCCAGCTCCTCCGCCACCTGCTCGATCGAAGGCCAGTCGCGCTCGATGAGGCTCGATGCCTCGCGGGTCGCGGCGATGAATTGCTGCTCGCTGAGGCCCAGCGTGGCCATGGCCTCACGATCCTGCGTGGCGGCCACCCCTTCGAACATGCGATCGAACCGCAGCCCGCGTTCGCGCGCTTCCGCGCAAGGTCCGGCCAGCAGCACCACGGCGAGTAGTTCGGGCGGCATGACGAGCTGGTCGTGTAAAGGGTCCCAGTAAAGCGCGCCGTCGATTTCGAGCGACTCGTCCGGCCGCACGGACACGTGCTCGAACACCAATCCGGCGCGAATGGCGGCCACTGCGTGCCCGGCCTCGTGGATCGCGGTGATCCAGTCGCGCTCAGCCACTCGCGGACATCGGAACGCCGAAGCTGCGGCAACCTGTCTCGGCGGAGAGATCGCCCGGCGATTTCGCACAGGCCTGCATCACCTGCGCGCGAAACTTCGCCACCACGGCCGCGCGCTGCGGCGTGTTGTTCCATTCGCGCAATGCCTTGTCGAGCCGCGCCAGTCTCGAAAGGGTGCGGCGATGAATGCGATTGGGCCCATCCAGCTCGTGAATCACTTCCAGCCCCACCTTTTCGATGGTGGCGGTTTCGTTCGGCGCGAGGCGCAGCAGTCCGTCCAGATACTGGAAGCCCCACTGGAAGCGCGAAGCCGGGCCGCGCGCCTTCTGGTAGGCCTCGGCCAGCAGCTCGAGCGCGCGCTGGTCGTTGCCCAGGTGTTCCTCGGCATCGGCCAAATCGCCTATGTAGTAGTGCGGCGTGTTCGAAGTCGACGCCTCGAGCGCCAGCAGGTCGCGCGCACGCACCCAATCGTCCAGAGCGATGTAGATGTTGATCGCCGAATTCACCACGCCAGCTCTCACGTAGGCATCCTGCTTCACGTTCAGCATCTTCGTGGCGGTCTGCAGCGCCACCGTGCGCACGTCGGTGGGCACCTTGCCATCGGGTGCGTACGCCTGCGCGACGCGAATTTTCATGAGCTGTGCGGCCAGCTGGTCGGCCGGCGCGAACTGCGGACTTGCCGTGGTCGCATCCGCGATGGTCATGACGCGCACGCGCATGCCGGGCGCGATCTGCGGCAGCGTCTGACGCGCGGCTAGATAGAACGTCTTCGGCAGCCCCCGCAGTGCGTCGGCATTGGACATGGCGAGCTGCTTGTCCGCCAGCAATTCATTGACGCGCAGGATGAGCACGGTGAGTTGTTTGTCGGCTTTGCCGCCCTTCTCGATAGCATCCTTCTGCAGCGTGGCCGCCTCTCCCGCCGCAAGAATGTGAAACCGCGCGCGTTCCTTGGCGAGATCGGCAGGGCACAGCCGCGCGGCGTTCTCGAAGGCGCCCAGCAGGGACGCCGAATCGAAGATGCCTTCATCGTCGAGGCCGAAGGCGTGATAGGCCAGGCGGCGGCAATCGGCCGGCGCCAGCGGTGCCTCGGCTTTGGTGGCGAGCGCGATCACGTCCTTGACCGGGCGCACATCGCCCAGCGCATCGTCGAGCACGCGTGCGTACAGGGACAGATCCATGTTGCCGGCGATGCGCGTGATCTCGGTGCGATCGGCCTTGAACACCACGACGGTCGGATAACCCGTCACGCGGAACACGTCACCCCATTTCTGCGCGTCGGGCAGATCGCCATCCAGATACACGGCGACGAACAACCTGGACTTCTCGATGAAGTCCGGCCGGTTGAACACCGCGGACTTGAGTTGCTTGCAGGGCGGGCACCACTGCGCGCCCCAGTACAGCAGCACCGGCTTGTTAGACGCCTGCGCCGACTTGAACGCCGCGTCCACGTCCCCCTTGAACCACGCGATGCCCGGAGCATCCGCGTGCACGGCCGCGAGATCCGGCTGCGTCGCGGCTTGCGCGGCCGCGGGCTTCGGCGCCGGCGATGCATCGCCGCGCGCACAGGCCGCGAGTGCGAACGATGCGATGATTGTCAGCAACAGGCCGTGACGCATTATTGATGTTCCGAAAATGCTGCGCGCTAGGCGCGGAAAGGTCCGCACGTTAGCATGCGCGGCCATGAAGCGGCCCTCCTTCGAATCGATCCTGGCGGCGCGCCTGTCGCGTCGCACGCTGCTCGCCGGTGCGGTCGCGGGCACAGGCCTGGCCGCGTGTGCGCGAATTCCGACGCCGCGCGCGACTGACGCGCCGGCGCGCTTCAAAGGCATCGCGCCGCAGACCGGCGACGACTTCGTGATCGCCGACGGCTATCGCCACAACGTCGTCGCGCGCTGGGGTGACAGTCTCGTAACCGGCACGCCCGATTTCGATACGCGCCGCATGACCAGCATGGACTGGCTGACGGCCGATGCCGTGGATGCGCAGAACCGCCAGTTCGGCACCAATGCGGACGCCGTGCAGTACTTTCCACTGGTGCAGGGCCGTGCCGCGCAGGGCCTGGTCTGCGTGAACCACGAATACTTCAGCGCCGAAATGGTGTTCACGGAACATCGCGGCGTGGGCATGAAGCCCGAAGCACGCAAGCGCTGGATGGAGCGGCACCCGCAGGCGACCAGGTTCATGCAGACCGCGGTTGGTGTCGCCGTCCTGGAACTGCATCGCGAGAGCAACGGCTGGAACCGCCACAAGGATTCGAGTTACACGCGGCGAATCAACGCGCTGACGCCAATGGAAATCTCCGGCCCGGCGCGCGGCCATGCGCTCATGCGCACCAGGGCCGATCCCAATGGCGAACGCGTGTTCGGAACTTTCGCGAACTGCTCCGCCGGCAAGACGCCCTGGGGCACCTATCTCACCTCGGAAGAGAACGTCGACGACTATTTTTCGGGCGCGCGCACCGTGCGCGGTTCGACGCAGGATTCTGCATGGATCGACGCCATGCGCCGCTTCCCGCATCGCGAGAACAGCTTTTACGGCTGGGACTACCAGGATCCGCGCTTCGATCTGCGACACGAGCCCAATGAACCCATGCGCTTCGGCTGGATGGTGGAAATCGACCCGCACGATCCGGGCTCCGTGCCGCGCAAGCGCACCGCGCTCGGACGCTTCCAGCACGAAGGTGCCAATACCATCGTCGGCAAGACCGGCCACGTCGCCGCCTACATGGGTGACGACGAGAAGTTCGAATACATTTACAAGTTCGTGACGCGCGATCGCTTCGACGCGAAGAACCCGGTCGCCAATCGCGACCTGCTCGATCACGGCACCTTGTATGCCGCGCGCTTCGATGCCGATGGCACGGGCGAGTGGCTGCCGCTGGTGCAGGATGAAAAAGGCCCGTTGAACTCGCGCGCGGGATTCGCGAACCAGGGAGACGTGGTCATCAAGGTACGCGCCGCCGCGGACCTGTTGGGCGCCACGCCCATGGATCGCCCCGAGGATGTCGAGCCCTCCCCGCTTACCGGGCGCGTCTACATTGCCTGCACCAAGTCAGAGAACCGCGGGGTCCCCGGTGCCGAGGACAAATGGAGTGGCCGTGAGCTGGACATCGGCGTCAATCCGGCGAACCCGCGCCCCGACAACCGCTCCGGCCACATCATCGAGATCACCGAGAACGGCGACGACGCCACGGCCACGCGCTTCAAGTGGGAGGTGTTCCTGCTGGCCGGCGATCCGGGCCAGGGCCGTTACATCGTCGACGCCGGCGACCTGACGGCGGGCAAACTCGCCGCGCAGGACACCTATTTCGCGGGTTATCCAGATCGCGCCGACCTCACGCGCGTGCATTGCCCCGACAATCTCGGCATCGATCCGCAGGGACGTCTGTGGATAGTCACCGACACCGACGATCGCAACTGGCCTAACAATGGCTGCTTCGTGGTCCCGACCAGCGGTCCGCAGCGCGGCCTGCTGCAGCAGCTGGCCAGTGGGCCCGTGGGTTGCGAAGTCTGTGGCTGCGAGTTCACGCCCGACGGCCGCACGCTGTTCCTGTCCATCCAGCATCCCGGCGAAGGCGGCACGCTGGACAAGCCGCGCAGCCACTGGCCGGACGGCAACGGGCTGCCGGCGCGGGCTTCGTTGCTGGCCATCGAGCGCGAGGACGGAGCGCCGGTTTGACATTGTTAGCCGGCTGAGACCATTCAGCCGGCGTTCAATGCGGCTGCCCTAGATTGCGGCCATGAACGCCAGGTCTCTCATCAGCATTTTTGCCGCCTTCGCGCTGTTCGCTTCGCTGGGTGGCTGCGCCAGTCTTTCCAAGAGCGAGTGTCTCGCGGCGAACTGGGAGGACGTCGGCATCCGCGACGGCGCCAGCGGCCGTCCCGAGGAATACCTGATCCAGCATTCCAAGGCCTGCGCCAAGGTCGACGTCGTGCCGGATCGCGGCGCCTGGTTGCAGGGCCGCGAGCGGGGCCTCGACCGCTTCTGCGTGCCCTACCGCATGTACCAGATCGGCGAACATGGCGGCGGCTTCGATGCCGCGATCTGTCGCCGCTACGATCAGGACCGGCTGGTCAACGCCTATGAACAGGGGCTCGAGGTGAACCGCCTCGGCAATCAGCTGGCGTCCATCGACGGCGAGATCGAAACCATCCACGAACGGCTCGACGACGAGGACGTGAACAAGAAGGAACGCACGGCGCTCGCGTTCCGTCTCGGCCAACTCGCATATCAGCGAAATGACGCCGAGCGCGCCTATGAGGATGCGCGCTTTCGTGCGCGAAACCTGTAGCCGCCGCCGCTAGAATCCTCCCCGGCATTTCGCCGGAGGCATGGCATGCATGCGTTTAGGGTCGCAACCTGGATTTCACTGCTGGGCCTCGCCATGACGGCGCAGGCTCAAACTACCCAACGACAGTACCAGCTGCAGAAGACCGGTGACTCGCCGCCGGTTCTCAAGCTGGTGGAAGCGCCGGTGCGCCAGCCGGGCGAGCACGAAGTGCTGGTGCGCGTGCACGCGGTGTCGCTGAATCGCCGCGACATCTACGTCAGGCTGGGTCGCTATCCCGGGCCCATGCGCACGAATCTCGTACCGCTCTCCGATGGTGCCGGAGAAGTCGTCGCCACCGGTGCCAGGGTCACGCGCTTCAACAAAGGCGACCGCGTCGCCTCCATCTTCTTCCAGCAGTGGCTGGAGGGGCGTTTCAAGCCTGAACACTTTGCGACGGCGTTGGGCGGCGCCATCGACGGCATGCTGTCGCAATACGTCACGCTCGACGAAAACGGCCTCGTCGCGATCCCGAAGCATCTGAGTTACGAGGAAGCAGCTACTTTGCCCTGTGCGGGTGTGACGGCGTGGAATGGGCTCGTGACCCGCGCACATACACGACCGGGTGACTTCGTGTTGCTGCAGGGCACGGGTGGCGTTTCGATTCTGGGACTGCAACTTTCGATTGCGCTTGGGGCAAAGCCCGTCATCACCAGTTCCTCCGACGAGAAACTGGCGCGCGCGAAGCAGTTGGGCGCGGTGGTACTCATCAACTACAAGAGCACCCCGGACTGGGACAAGGCGGTGCTCGAGGCCACCGGCGGCGGGGTGCAGCAGGCGCTTGAAGTCGGCGGCAAACAAACGCTGGGCAAGACACTGGCATCGCTGGCGTTCGGCGGCCACGTCGCGCTCATCGGCGGACTCAGCGAGTTCGGCGGCGACATTCCCGCCCACGCGCTCATGGGACGCAATGCCACGGCCTCGGGCCTGTATGTCGGCTCGCGCGCGGATTTCGAAGCCCTGAACGCCTTCCTCGATAAACACCGCTTCAAGCCGGTCATCGACAAGGTGTTCGAATTCGAGAACGCCGCCGCGGCCTACGAGTACATGGACTCCGGCGCGCTGTTCGGCAAGGTCGTCATCCGGCTGTAGTCACCACGCGCAATCTCCTGCCAAACATCCAGCCGCTCAGGCCCTGCAGCGGGCCGAGCAGGAAGTAGATCACGCCAGGCAGCCAACCGTTGCGGATGGTGAGGGCGAGCAGGATCGACAACGCGCACACGCCGACATAGATCAGGTTCTCGGCCAGCGCCGCCTTGGTCATCACGACCTCGGGCTCGGTGAGCTCGAGCGACTTGCGCTTCTTCAGCGCATAGACATACATGGCGGCGTACAGGCTCCACACGCCCGCGAATCCGAGGCCGTAGATGACATACAGCGCGATGCCCTGTTCACGCGATTCCAGGTGTGGTGCGTTGGTGAGGTCCAGGCCGAACAGGTTCACGGTCACCATGGTGAACAGGAACTTCAGTGGATAGACGAAGAACAGCACCAGCACCAGGATGGCCATGGTCATCACGCGCGTGAACGGATTCTCGAACCCGTAGCGCCGGTGAAAGCGGAAGTGCGCATTCCAGAACGTCATGAGCAGAGCGAAGCAGATGACGAAGGCCGGAAAGCCACGCAGCACATCGAGCAGTCCTTTGTAGGTATGGGGCACTTCGAGCGCCACCACCAGCAGCGTCACCGCGAACGCGAACACGGCGTCGGTGAATCCTTCGACGCGGGATATCTCATTGCCGCGCCAGCGAAAATGCTCCTCGTGCTTCGGCGCCAGCGGCAGGCGCTCGCGCAAACCATGGGCGGTGGTCGTCATGAATAACTCCCTGGCGGCCTTCTTACGCGTGCCGCGCGAAGCCGCATAGTAGCGCAACGCGCGCTGGCTGCTCCGATCAACCTCGCGGTTTGACGCGGCGCGTGGGCTCGGCCTGCAGCGGATCCTCCGGCCAGTAGTGCCGCGGGTAGCGCCCGCGCATGTCCTTGCGAACCTCGACGTAGGCATTGCGCCAGAAGCTGGCGAGATCGCGAGTCACCTGCAGCGGCCGGCGCGCCGGCGACAGTAGCTCGAAGGTCACCGGCACCGAGCCGCCGCCGATTCGCGGCGTGGCCGCGAGCCCGAAGACCTCTTGCATGCGCATCGAAGCGATGGGCGCGTTGTCGCTCTGGTAATCGATGCGCGTGCGCGATCCCGTGGGCAATTCCACATGCGTCGGCGCCAGCTCGTCGAGCTTGCGCTGCTGCTCGTAGTTGAGGCGCGAGCGCAGCGCGTCGATCAGCGGCACACGCGACAATTGCGAACGCCGCGTGATGCCCTCCAGAAAGGGCTCGAGCCAGCCGAAATCGCATGCCAGCGCCTCGTTCGAATATTCCGGCCAGCCGGCGAGATCGCCGCGCCCCAGGTTGCGCACGAACTCCGCACGCGCGACGAAATCGCGGGCGTCGTCATCCCAGGGCAGTGCCTCGAAACCCATCGACCGCACGCCCTCGAGCATGGCCCTGGTGGCCGCGTCCCTGGGTATTTCATTGAGCGGCTTTTCCTCGACGACCATTTCGCCGAGGCGGATCACGCGGCGCGCGACTACGGCCTCGGTGCGCTCGTCCCAGGCCAGCTCGTCGCCACGCATGAGTTGCGTGGAGAAATATTCGAGCAGGTCGGCCTTGGCCAGCGGCGCGGCCAGCTGGATGCGCGCCTCGCGCTCACGATCGTCGAGATCTACCGCGACGATGAATTCCTCGCGCGCGATCGACTCGGCGGCGGCAAACACGCCACCTCGCCCATTGCTGAGCTGATACCGGCCGTCGCCTCCCGCACGCCGGCGCGCGATGCGATCCGGATAGGCGAAGCCCAGCAACACACCCGCCTCGACATCCTGACTGCGCGTGGCCGCTGCGCCGAGCTGCTGTTCGAAGGATCTTTGTGCGCGACGCACGCGCTCCAGCGCGCCGCGATCAGCACCAGTGCCGCGCTGCAGCGCCTCGAGGCGCGTGCGCACGTCGCTGTCACGAGGGCCGCCGCCGGCGCGCAGCAGGTCGCGATCCGAGAGCAGCGCCGCGAGCTCCGCGCCGAGCGAGGTCGCGCCCAACTCACGTGCCTTCAACAACATGTGCGCGAGCCGCGGATGCGCCGGAAATTCCTGCATGGCACGCCCATGCGGCGTGACCTTTCCCGCGGCGTCGAGCGCACCGAGACGCCGCAGCAGATCGCGCGAGCTCGCCAGCGTGGCCGCGGGAGGCGCATCCAGCCAGCGCAGGTTTCCGACCTCGGTGCCCCACACCGCGAGGTCGAGTGCCAGCGGCGCCAGGTCCGAGACACACACTTCCGGCGGCGCGAAGGCGGCGAGGCTGCGGTCGGCGCCCTCGCCCCACAATCGATAACACACGCCGGGTGCCGTACGGCCCGCGCGCCCGGCACGCTGCTCGGCCGACGCGCGCGAAATGCGCTGCAACTCGAGACGGTTCATGCCACTGGCGGGATCGAACAGGCTGCGCCGCTCGAGTCCGGCATCGACCACGATGCGCACGCCATCGATGGTCAGGCTGGTTTCGGCGATGTTGGTGGCGAGCACGATCTTGCGGCGCCCCGGCCTGGCCGGCTGCAGCGCGGCATCCTGTTCGCCACCGGCCAGCTCGCCATACAGCGGCGCCACGTCCACGTTACCCAGGTCGCCCAACATGCCCTGCAGGCGGCGGATCTCGCCGGCCCCGGGCAGGAACACCAGCATGTCGCCCTCGCCTTCCGTGAGCGCGCGCTTGATGACGCGCAGTACCGCGAGCGAAGGCTCCTCGCGGCCACCCGGCAGCAGCGGCATGCCCGTGCCCGCGTAGCGGATCTCCACCGGGAACATGCGACCCGCGGCCGTGATCCGCGGCGCATTGCCTAACAACCTGGCGACCGCCTCGCCGTCCAGCGTGGCCGACATCACCAGCAGGCGCAGCCCGGGAGAAAGGTTCTCCTGCGAATCGAGCGCGAATGCCAGGCCGGTGTCGGCATGCAGGCTGCGTTCGTGGAACTCATCGAACAATACGGCGGCGATGCCTTCCAGCGCCGGATCGCTTTGCAACATGCGCGTGAACACGCCCTCGGTCACGACCTCGATGCGCGTGCGGCGGCTGACGCGCGTTTCCAGGCGCATGCGATAGCCCACGGTTTCACCCACGCTCTCGCCCAGCGTCGAGGCCATGCGCGTGGCCACCGCTCGCGTCGCGAGCCGTCGCGGCTCGAGCATGAGCAGCTTGCCGCCGCGCAACCACGGTTCCTCGAGCAGCGCAATCGGCACAACGGTGCTTTTGCCGGCGCCGGGCGGCGCTTCGACGACGGCATTGCGCGTGCGCAGCAGCGCGGCGCGCAATTCGGGAAGCACCTCGTCGATGGGCAGGCCGGATTTCACGAGGCCGGGATGATACGCGAGGCGCTCTGCTAACATCCGCGCCATGCGCTGGCGCCAGAGTCGTGAGAGTCAGAACGTCCGGGATTACCGCGGTCGCGCTACTGGGGGCGGTGGCGGCGGCCTGAAGCTCGGGTTGGGCGGCATCGTGCTCGCGGTGATCGCGTACTTCGTCGGCGGGCCGGAGCTCGTCATGAGCCTGCTCAGTGGCGCCGGCTCCGCGCCGCAAAGCGAGGCGCCCGTGGAACCCGGCGCGCCCAGCGACGAAGCCGGCAATTCGTCTCGCACGTGCTCGGCGACACCGAGGAAACCTGGACGGCGATATTCACCCAGGCCGGCCGGCAATATCCGGCGCCCTACCTCTCGCTGTTCTCGCAGGGCATCAACACCGCATGCGGCTCGGCGACCTCTGCCGCCGGACCTTTCTACTGCCCGGCCGATCGCAACGTGTACATCGACCTTTCGTTCTTTCGTCAGCTCGAAACCGAGTTCGCCGCGCAGGGCGACTTTGCCAAGGCCTACGTGATTGCGCACGAGGTCGGGCATCACGTGCAGACCGTGTTGGGCACTTCGGAAAAAGTGCGCGCCGCGCAGCAGCGCGGCTCGGAAGCCGACGCCAATGCGCTGCAGGTGCGCATGGAGTTGCAGGCCGATTGTTACGCGGGCATCTGGGCGCACCATGCGGATTCCGCGCGGCAACTGGTCGAGGCCGGTGACATCGATGAGGCGCTGACTGCCGCATCCGCGGTCGGCGACGACACCATCCAGCGTCGCACGACAGGAACGGTGAACCAGGAATCATTCACGCACGGCTCGGGCGCGGAGCGGCAGCAGTGGTTCCGCAAGGGCTACGCCAGCGGCTCCGTCGATGGGTGCAATACCTTCCAGTGAGCGGCGCAGACGATCGTAAGCCCGTCGCGACCGGAGGCTGCCAGTGCGGCGCCGTGCGTTACGCGTTCTACGCGCCGCTCGAGAACGCGCATGTGTGCCATTGCCGCATGTGCCAGCGCGCCACCGGTGGCGTGTTCGCGGCGCTGGCCGGCGGCAAGCCCGAGAATTTCGCCTGGACCCGCGGCACACCCGGCTTCTTCGCGAGCTCCAGTCTCGCGCAGCGTGCCTTCTGCGAAAAATGTGGCACACCACTTTCGTTCAAGTACGACACGCCCAGCGCACGCATGTACACCACCGTCGGCTCGCTCGATGAACCCGAACGCGTGGAACTGGTGAAGCAGTACGGCATCGAGAGTCGCCTGCCCTGGGTGAAGTTCTGCGAGGCCGTGCCCGAGGAGCGCACCGCCGAATCGCCGCAGGCGCAGGAGTTTCTCGCGGGGATGAAGATCAACCAGTCGCGCGACTGAAGACCTCACGGTGCCGGGTGGGGAAAGTGGGGAAAGCCCGCCCGTTCCTCTCCGAGCTACCGTCGGTCGAGCTTTTCCCCTTTACTTTCCCCACTTTCCCCACCCGGCGCCTGTAAAGGAACCTTGACAACCGGTTTTCCGACGGGTAGCCTGTCAAGGAACCTTTACAGACCCGCTCGGAGACTCAAATGTTGGAACGCGAAGCAAACAGGAAATACCGGCTGGAGCTGGGCGCCGCCATGCTGGCGTACATGGCGGTCCTGTTCGGCTCTATCCATCTGGGCAAACCCATGGAGCCGGGCGTGCCACGCACCCTGCTGCTGATGTCGCCGGCGATCCCGCTGCTGCTGGCCATCTGGGCCATCGTGCGGCACTTCGGTCGCATGGATGAATTCATGCGGCTGCGCAGCCTCGAGAGTTTCGCCATTGCCGGAGCGGTCACCGCGGGCGTCACGTTCACGTACGGCTTTCTCGAGGGCGCCGGCTTTCCAAAGCTCAGCATGTTCTGGGTATGGGGACTGATGGGTCTCACCTGGGGCGTGGTCGCCGGCCTGCGTTGCCTGGTAGCAAGATGAAAAACCTGGTCCGCGAGCTGCGCACCGACCGTGGCTGGAGCCAGGGCGAGCTCGCCGACAAGCTGGAGGTATCGCGACAAACCATCAATGCAATCGAGACCGGTAAATACGACCCGAGCCTGCCACTGGCTTTCGCGATCGCGAAGCTCTTCGGCAAGCCCATCGAAAAGATCTTCCTGACGGAGTAATCCCATGAGAACTGCGATTTTTGCGGGCGCCGCGGGTGCCCTGGCCCTCCTCACGCCCGTGATTTCCTTGACTGCAATGGCCAAAGAGGCCACATATGAAGTCGGCGCGCTGGCCGTCGAGCAGCAGGGCGACAAGGGCCCGCCGCTGATCTTCATCCCCGGCCTGGCCAGCGGTAGCTGGACCTGGAAAACCGATGCCGCGCGCCTGTCCAAGACCCATGCAGTCTATCTAGTCACGCTGCCGGGCTTCGATGGCCGCAAGGCCGTGCCGGGCACCACGCTCGAATCGCTGGCGCAGGATCTGCGCAAGCTCATCGACGACAAACGTCTGCAGCGCCCGGTACTCATCGGGCACAGCATGGGCGGTACGCTGGCGCTGTCCTTTGCCACCGATCACTCCGATCGCATCGCCGGTGTCGTGGCGGTCGATGGCCTGCCGGTTTTTCCCGGCACCGAGAGCATGACTGACCGCAGCCCTCTCGCGCAGCGTGCGCGCGCGCAACTCGAGAACCAGACGCCCGAGCAATTCGCGGAATACCAGCGGGCCTACATGAAACGGGTCGGCACCATCGACGAGGCCACGGCGACCAGGATCGCCGAGCTCTCCAGTCACAGCGATCCGCGCGCGGTCGCCGACTTCGCCGCGCAGTTGCTGCTGCTCGACCTGCGTCCGAAGCTCAAGTCCATCACCGTTCCCGTGGTCGAAATCTCGCCATTCCTCGAGTCCGACTTCGCGGCCATGGGAGTGAACGAGGACGGCAAGACCAACTACTACCGCATGCTGCTGGGCGGCATCGCCAAACTGGAAGTGGTGTCGATCTCGCCCGCGCGGCATTTCGTGATGTTCGACCAGCCGGAGAAATTCTCGGCGACGCTGGACCAGGCCCTCGTGAAGGTCTACGAATAGCTGCGCTAGCGGTGCGCTGGTGGTGTCAGGCGGGGAAACCTCCCCTGCCTGACACCACTACTTCATTTGCACCAGGTCCCAGAGCGTGCCGTACAGATCCTTGAATACCGCGACCGTCCCGTACGGCGCTTCGCTGGGTTCGCGCGCGAACTCGACGCCAATCGATTTATAGAGGTTGAAGTCGCGCCAGAAATCGTCGGTGTAGAGAAACAGGAACACGCGGCCACCGGCCTGGTTGCCGATGCGCGAAACCTGCTCGGGATTGGCACCGCGCGCCAGCAGCAGTTTGGCGCCCCGCCCCGCGGCGCCCGGGGGCTCGATCACCACCCAGCGCTTGTTCTGCTCGGGCACGAAGCTGTCCTCGACGAGCTTGAATCCCAGCTTGCCGACATAGAACGCCAGCGCCTCATCGTAGTCGCGCACCACCAGCGAAACGAGGCCCAGTGTCTGCGTCGTCACTGGCGATCGCCTGGCGCGTTGCGCCGCGTCTCGGCGCGGGCGCGCTGCTCAGCGCGCCGCGCATTCTGCACCTGCACCGCCTCGCGATAGCGTGCGACCTGCTCGGAGTTCAGCAGCGGCTCGACGCGTGCCTGCACGCGGCGCGAATAGTCGGCCTGCCAGTCGAGAAAACGTGCGTCGTAGTCCGGATCCCGGCTGCCGTCGGTGGGGCGTTTCGGCGCCGGCAGGGCGTCCTGCACGCTGACCACGGCCGCGATCAGCGAACTTCTTTGTGTGTCCGTCAGCGGAACGCTCGCCGCCGCCATTCCCTCGCCGATGCGATTCACCTGCATGCGCGCCGGGATGGATTTCTCGAAGGCCTGGAATTCCGCGGCCTTGTCGGGACCTAACAAGGCGTTGATCTCGGCGTCGCGTTGCTCGCGCGCGGCGGCCTCGACCGCCTGCCTGCCCAGGCGATCGCCCTCGTAGGCGCGGGCATCGTCGAACGTGGAAACGCGGCTGTCGGCCAGCAGATCGAACAGCTTGTCCGCCTGGGCAGCGTCGAGACCCAGCGCCGCCGGCATTTCCGCATAGGTGCGTCGCAGGCGGATCTCCTGTTGCAGCCGCCGCGTGTTCTGTCCGGCGGGCGTGTCGTTGACACTGCGTAGACGCTCACCAGGCGGACCCATCGGCACACCAGGGGCCTGCGATGGCCCTTCCAACTGCCGTGGGGCTGCAACCGGTGGCGGCGCATCGAACGATGGCGTGCCCGGCATGGCCGACACGTTGCTGGTCACCGTTTCGAATCTGCGGCGTTCACCCTCGAGCTGCCGGATCCGCGCCTCGGTGGCCATGCGCGCCTGCGTTTCCAGCGCCAGTTGCTCGCGCGTGCCCGCCAGTTCCGCGCCCAGGTAGATAGAGGCAGCCGCGCATGCGGCTGCGATGACGGCCAGGACGAGAGTCGGGAGCTTCATATGGCGGTGGCGCAATTACACTCGCGCCACCGCCTCGTGGTCAATCCCGCGGTCTAGTTACTGGCCGTGGTCGGCTTGACCGGGCTCAGGCCACCCCAGGGCTTGATGCGATTCAGCTCGGGCACGATGGCGCGGCGCATCTTGAGAAAGCTCAGCGCGCCGAACTCGCGGTACACCACTTCGCCCTTCTCGTTGACGATGAGCGTGTACGGCATCTGCCCCTTCCACACCGAGGCCGGGTCGATGGCATCGAAGAACTTGTCCTTCACCTCGGCCGGAATGATGTAGTTCTTCATCGAGGCGTGCTTCTTCTGGAGGAAATCCTTCACGACGGCTTCATCGTCGGGCGAATCCGCCGAGATCGTCACCATCTCGAACTGACGAATGCGGAAACGCAGGTTGTGCTCCACCAGCTCGTCGAACTCCGCGACGCAGGGACCGCAGTACGTAGCCCACACATTGATGAATCGCAGCTTGCCGGAGTCCTTGTTGGCGCGAATCGCCTTGAGCGTCTCGACGTCGACCTTCTCCAGCGTCACCGGCTCCGCGGCCCACTTCGCCTTGAACGTGGCGTACTCGGCCACCTTGTCGGCCCACTTCACCGAGCAGCCGAACACACGCGTGGTGGTGGCCGGCGGATCCTTGCCCGCGAGCAGTGCGTCGAGTGCATTGCGCGTGTCGTGCGAGGTGGCGCTGGATTCACGCTCGGCATCGTCGATGCGGCCCTCGAAGCGCAGCTTGCGCGCCTTGTCGAAGATGAAGACATGCGGGGTCGCCACCGGACCGACCTTGTGCGACAGCTCCTGCTTCGGACCGTCATCGAGCCAGATGAAATTGAATTTCTCGTGCCTGGCGCGTTCCTGCATTTCCGCGAAGGAATCCGAGAGATCCGAATAGGCCAGCTCGTCGAGTCGCACCGGACTCGGGATGGTTCGGATTGATGGCCACCAGCTTCACGCCTTTCGAGCTGTAATCGGTGACCAGCTTCTTGATGCGCTCCTGGTAATTTTGGGCCGTCGGGCAATGCGGGCAGGTGAACACCAGCACCAGGATATTCGCGTCCTTGAAGGACTTGTCCGTGTAGGTCTTGCCGTCGACTCCCGGGCAGCGAGAACGCCGGCAGTGCGGAGCCGATAGTTAGAGTCGGCGGCTGCTCGGAAGCCAATGCCGACCCGGTCAGCAACAAGGCCAGTGAGAGGAAAATCGAACGCATGATGAACCCCCTTCGAGAGGTGTCGAGGATAGTTCATGGCCGGCGGCCGCGAAACCGGATTGACGGAAAATCGTCGGGCGGGAGTCCCGCCGCGCGGCTACCGTTGGCCACGACCGCGACTCACTGCACCAGGACCCGCTGCCCGCCATGGAAGCGGCCGGAGCGGTAGGCGGTACGCGCCGATTGCGTTACCTTGGCCACCTTGAAAAACCACAAGAAACCGGGGAGCTCGATGATGAAAAAGACGATGACTTTGTTAGGACTGCTGTCGCTGTCTGCCGCCTGCTATGCGCAGGAATCTCTGCAGGCCATGTACGCGCGCGTGCCGGCACCGCCCGCCACTTCGGCGGCCGCAGCCGCCTGGCTCAAGAGTCCGGCGGTCACGCAATTGCAGGCGCAGATCCAGGCGCAGCGCGCGGGTATCGAAAAGACCATGGCCGCGGCGACCGCGGCCCAGCAGCCGGCCGGCATGCCGGAGGATTTCGCGCGTGCCGCCAGCGATCCGCAATACGCCGCGGAACTGAAGGCAAAAATCGCCAGGATGACGCCGGCCGAGCAGATGGCCTTTGCCCAGCGCATGTCCGCGGCCACCAGTGCCAACGCGTTGCGCGACGTCAAGGCCATGGCCAACGATCCGCCCGCGGTGGCCACGGCGGTCGACAATTATCTCGAGTATCAGACCCGCAACATGAGCATGGGCGACCTCATGGCCGCGAGCCAGAAGGTCAGTGCCATCCGCGAGCGCGTCAGCAAACGGGAGATGGAAATCTCCGCGGCCGCGGCGAAAAAACTCCAGTGCAGCGACGGCGAAGGCGGCTGCCCGTCGGCCGCCGCGGAGGCCGCGGACAAGGCCACCCTGCGCGAAGCCCACACGCAGATCGTCGCCGAGTGCGACCGCGCGCTGCCGGAGATCGCGAAGCAGTTCGCCGCGGTACGCCAGGCACGCAGCGCGGATATCGCCGCGGGACAACGCGACATGGCAGCGACGCAGTACGGTGCCGCCGCGCAGAGTCCGACCAACCGTCAACAGCTCGCGAATTATCACAACGCGCTGCTGAACGAAGTGGATCAGCTGCTGCAGACGTCGATCGACACGGCCGAGTGGGCCGCGGGACGCTACGGGGCGCAATAAAGGACAAGTAAGGGGGCTGCCCCCTTACTTACACAAAGCCGAGGTTGGTGTTCGGGAACCGGTCGACGTTCGGCAGGATGCCGGGCAACTCACCCGGCGCGCAGCCAAACCAGCGCGCCAGTGTCGCGGCAAAGGCGTCCACCGAAGTGCTGGGCAGCAGGCGCCCCTGCCCGACCTGGTCGTCGGTCTGGATCGAGACATGCGGCGCGGTGCCGTAGAAGCGGCCGCCCTGCACCGCGCCGCCCATCATGAAGTGATGCCCGCCCCAGCCGTGATCGGAGCCGTCGGCATTCGAGCTCAGCGTGCGGCCGAAATCCGAGGACGTGAACGTGGTGACCTGGTTGGCCACACCCAGGTCCACCGTGGCCTGATAGAACGCGCTCATCGCCTGGTTGAGCCGCTCCATGAGACGCGGATGGTCCTGCATCAGCAGGTTGTGATTGTCGAAGCCGCCCAGCGACACGAAGAACACCTGCCGCTTCACGTTGAGCGCGGTGCGGGCCCCGATGAGCCGCGCGACGATTTTCATCTGGTTCGCGAGCGGATTGCCCGTCCCGAACAGCGTGTTGGTCGCCGGCGGCAGCGTCACGCCCGCCAGCGCGCCGTTGACCACGCTCTCGAAATCGATCGAGCGCCGCGTCACGATGGCGTATTCCTTCTCGAGCACGTGCGAGCTGTTGCGCGTGATCAGAGAGTTCAACGCGGTGCGCAGCGCGGCCCAGTTGGTCTGTGTCGGATCGATGCCGCGGATCTTGATCGCGCCGCCGGTGCTGATCTGGTACTGCAGTGCATTTTGCCCGGCGACGAAGACCGCATTGCCCGAGGCCGAGATACAGGTCAGCAGCGCGTTGGTCGAATTGCTCGACAGCGCGATGTCGCCCATGCGTCCGCCCCAGCCAGTCACCGCGCCCTCGCTGCCGTTGGACTGCCACACGGACTGCTGGTCGTTGTGCGAGAACAGTTTTGGCGGCAACGGATTCGCGACGCGATTGGTGCTGCGGTACTGGTTGATGTCGGTGGGCTGGATCAGCGGGCCCACGTTGAGTTGCACCGCCAGCTTGCCGCTGTCCCACAGCGACTTGAGGCCGGCCAGCTGCGGCGCCAATGCGTATTGCAGATTGTCGGTGAGCGCCGGGCCGCCATTGGGCGTCAGCGCCGTGGCGGCGAGATCGGCGCGCGCCAGCGCGATGCCGGCCGCGGCTTCGCCGCCCATGCCCGCGCGGATCTGGTGATACAGCGCGTAGTTGGTCGGGTCGTAGGGCACGACAGTGTTGGAGTAGTCGTTGCCGCCGTAGAGGAAGATGCACACCAGCGCTTTGTAGTCACTGCTGTCGAAGGCCGCGGCCTCGCCGATGGCGGCCAGGTTGATCGCCAGCGGCGTTGCCACGCCCATGGCGCCGAGCTGCAGGCCGCGTTGGAGAACGAGTCGTCGCGTCCATTTGCAGGAGGAGTTGCTCATTTCTGCACCAGGTATTCGGGTGAGCACAGCATCAGCCAGGCCACGGTGGCCAGCATGTCGAGCTTCGCGTTCTCGGTGCTGGACGCCGTGACGTTGAACGCGGTGGCGAGGTTCTGGATGATCGAGAGCGAATCCGCCGAGAGCTGGTTGGACGTGAGCCTGAGATTCAGCCACGCGATGACGGCCGGCACGTCGTGCGCGATCGGCAGCAGCGCCGCGTAGGTCGGCTTGACGTCGTTGTAACCGCCGCGTGTCGCCCACTGCATGAAATTGATGTAGCCGGCGGTGGTGGTCTCGTTGAGCAGCTGGAATTCAGGCGCCTGTTTGCCAGCCGTCGCGATCTCGGTGTTCGGCGGCACATATCCGGGGCGGAAGAAGTTGAACACCGAAGGCGAGCGCAGCGCGCTCTGCCCCAGCGCCACATCGCTGCCCGACAGATCGTAGATCTGGAACTCCGTGTTCGTGGAGCTCACGCCCACGGTGCGTGCCCATTGCACGAAGCGCACCACGGGCTCGCGCAGTTTTCCGGACATCGTGTCAGAGACCGTCGGTGCGGCGCGCGCCTCATCGTCCATGAGGATCGCGGTCCACACGGCCCTGAGGTCGCCGCGCACTCCGGAGCCGTTGTTGGCGAAGGCCGCGGCCACGCGTCCCACGTAGGCGGGCGAAGGATTGCTGGTGACCAGCCGCTGGATCATCTGCCGGGCGAAGAACGGACCGGTGTTGGCGTGATTGAAGAGCGTGTCCAGCGCGATGCGCAGTGCTTCGGGACCGGGCGTGTTGGCCGGAATGTTGGTGCCGAGGAAGCTCACCGCCAGGTTCGAATGGTTCTGCGCGCGGAAGCGCATGGGGTCGACGGCGAACTCCGTGGTCGGCACGTCGTAGTCGTGCCAGGTCACGTTGTGGAACGTGCAGCGCGTGTAGTCCCAGTCGTAGCCGGTGAACACGCGTGCCAGGTTGGTGATGTCGCTCTGGCCGTAGGTTTCGATGGGCTGGTTGTTGGCATCGAGCCGGTCGGTGCCGTCCGGATTCAGCTCGTAGAGGCCGATGGTGAACAGCTGCATCACCTCGCGCGCGTAGTTCTCGTCGGGCTGGCGGCCGTTGGCATCTTCCTTGAGGTTGCCCTTGGTATTGAGGAAGAAGCCCATCGCGGCATTGAGCGTGATGCGCTCGAGCAGCGTGCGGAAATTGCCGAAGGCATTGGCCGTGAGCACGTCCCAATAGGCGCCGATGACATACGGCGGATAGAAGCCGTCGATGGGACTCAGGGACACGACGAAGAATTCCGAGAGCGCCAGCGCCATGCGCTTGCGCAGCTGGTCCGGCCCGGTGAGCAGCTGGTTCCAGATCATGAAGTCGCCGAACTGCGGCCAGAAGTAGCGCTGCTGGTCGGTGATGGAGTTGTGGCCCTGCGAATCCAGCCAGGCGACGCCGGTCTGGCCGAGGGCCGAGGCGTACTGCGCGTTCAGCCAGGGCGCGTAACCGTCGTTCTTCAGCGAGGCGATGTCCGCATCGGGCGCGGAGAACTGTGCCTGAAGCAGGAAGCGCGCGGCCTCGGTGTCGTTAGCTGCCTTGGAGATCGGGGGCGTCGGAGACGGCGCAGGAGTCGGCGTCGGACTCGGAACCGGTGTCGGGCTCGGAGTGGGCGCCGGGGTCGGGGTCGGGCTGGGCGCAGGTGTCGGCGACGGCGCGGGGCCACCACCTGGCGGCGGGCTGCCGCCTCCACCTCCACCCCCGCACGCCGCAAGCAATGCGGCGGAGGCCACGGCGAGACCCGCTCCGCGGGCGTCACTGGCGTGGCTCTCGGACTCGGCGCTGGACGCCGCTTCGACGTCGTCTTCGAGTTCCTGCACGAGACCCCCTGAAACGCCGGGAACGGTAGCGCACCGCCGCAACGCAGGGCAAACCTTAACGGCAAAACCGCGGGCTGCGCACACCGTCGCCGGTTTGAGTCATTGGGGCTTACATATTGCCAGTCGGCCCGCGGCGATCGGCCACGCCTGCGAAGTGCGACACGGTTCTTGGCATAAGCAGCGGGGCAATCTATGCCGCGCTTCGCGTCGGGCGCCCGGCTATCCCAAGGGAGAATTTGATGAGCAATGCATCCAGTGAGCGCATGTCGGTATTCGGCCCGACGCTGCGCTTCAAAGGCGAACTGAAGGCCCAGGAAGACATCAAGATCGAAGGCCGCATCGAAGGCACGATCGAGCATCAGCAACGTGTCGTCGTGGGTGCCAAGGGCGAGGTCGTCGCCAAGGTCAATGCCGCCACCATCGACGTCGATGGCCGCGTGCAGGGCGACATGAACGCCAAGAAATCAATCAAGGTCAGTCAATCGGCGGTGGTGCGCGGCAACCTGCGCGCGCCGTCCGTGAGCATCACAGAGGGAGCGAACTTCAATGGCGGAGTCACGATGGAGTCGAATGCTGGGTCGACAGGACCCTCCACCCCCGGCGCCTCGAGCCGCTGAGCCGGAGAAAAAGAACATGAGCAAAGGATTCGGCGACAGCAAGATGGCTCCCCCGGCTGCACCGGCGGCACCCGTTTCGCAGGGCGCGCCCTGCGTGCTCGGCCCGACACTGCACTTCAAGGGCGAGCTGTACGGTGAAGAGGACCTGGAATTCCAGGGACAGATCGAAGGCTCCATCGAGCACACGCGCTCGCTGAGCATCGGCAAGGAAGGCGGCGTCCGCGGCAACATCCGCGCCAAGTTCGTGATCGTGGAAGGCAAGGTGGACGGCGATATCTACGCCACCGAGTCGGTGCAGATCCGCGCGAATGCCAAGGTCACCGGCAACATCTTCGCGCCGCGCGTGGGCATCGCCGATGGGGCCCACTTCTCGGGCCGCATCGACATGAACCACAAGGGCGTGGCGTCCAAGGCCGACTTGAGCGCCGGCAAGACGCTGAGCGAGCCAGCGGCGGAGCGCCTGCTGGCCACCGGCGGCTAGTCCCGCAACCGGCAATGAGCAGAGAGACGCCCCGCGAGGGGCGTCTTTTTTTGCGCTGGAAAAATATAACAGCGGTGTTATATTTTTCCAATGAACCCCACACCGCCCTACCGTGGCCTCGGCACGCTGCTGCGCCATCTCCTCGAGCTGCTCGACGGCGACGTCGAGCAGGCCTATGCGGAGCTGGGGCTGGATTACCGCCCCCGCTTCACACCCGTGGTTCGCGCGCTGCTGGAATCCGAGCCGCGCTCGATCCGCGACATCGCCAACCATTCCGGCCTCACGCATTCGGCCGTGAGCCAGACCGTCGCGGAGATGAAGCGGGCCGGACTGGTGAGCCTGGTCAAGGATCGCGCGGACGCCCGTGCCCGGCTGGCGCGTCTCGCGCCTCGTTGCCGCGCGATGCTGCCCCGCCTGCAGCAGCAATGGGCCGCCACCAATTCCGCGGCGGATGGACTGGATGAAGAACTGGCGAATTCCCTGCGCGCCGCGGTCACCGAAGCCATTACCGCGCTCGAGAAGAATCCTTTCCGCCAGCGCATGGAAAAGTGCATGAAACGGAGGCGCTCATGAAGAGCTGCAATTTCGTGGCGGCCGCGCTCGCGGCAATCCTGTATGCGAATGGGCCGGCCTGCGGTGCCGAGAATGCCGGCGAACGACGCGCCGCCATGGAGCGAGCCGCGGAGCTGCTCGAGAGCAACTACGTGTATCCGGATCGCGGCCGCAAGCTCGGCAAGCTGCTGCGTCGCGAGGCCAGGGCCGCCTGGGTCAGCGCCGGCACTCCCGACGAGTTCGCGAAGTCATTCACCGAAAAGCTGCGTGGCTTGTCGGCCGATGGGCATTTCCACGTCGACTTCCGCCAGGATGGCGCCGACGCGACCGAAGAGACCGCGTTTGGTGCTGCGGAATTCGAAAAGTACTACGGCAAGGCGGTCAACCACGGCTTCGAGCAGGTCAGCAGGCTGGACGGCAACATCGGATACCTCGATCTGCGCGTGTTCGCGCCGCCGGGCATGGGTGCCGACATGGCGGAGGCCGCCATGACCCTGCTCGCGCAAACCCGCGCGCTCG
This sequence comes from uncultured Pseudomonadota bacterium, assembly GCA_963711635.1. GTDB lineage: Bacteria > Pseudomonadota > Gammaproteobacteria > Steroidobacterales > Steroidobacteraceae > CADEED01. The sequence goes on along the minus strand of CAVQEZ010000016.1, from coordinate 3,577 downwards.
TCATCGACCTGCGCCGCAATGGCGGCGGCGACGGTGGGCTGGGCCTGTTGATCGCGGGCTATCTACTGGACGGCGCGAAGCCGATGAGCGGCGTATACGATCGCCCCAGCGACAAGCTCACGCCCTCGATGACACCGGTGTGGGTGCCGGGTCGGCGCTTCGGTGCCGACAAACCCGTTTACGTGCTGATCTCGCGGCAGACTTTTTCGGCCGCCGAGGCTTTTGCCTACGACCTGCAGGCGCTCAAGCGAGTGACGGTCATCGGTGAACCGAGCGGCGGAGGCGCGCACCCGTTCGTGTACCGCCGCATCAGCGATCATTATGTGTTGTCGCTGCCCGAAGCGCGCTCCATCAATCCCATCACGGGCGGCGACTGGGAGGGCGTGGGAGTCACTCCGGACGTGCGCGTGGATGCCGACCGGGCCCTCGACGAAGCCCTGAAACTGGCCCGCGAACCTTAGTTCGGCGCTTCGCTGGGCGGAGCTGGCCGCAATTTCTCGACGAGCTCCGCGGCCAGATTGCGCAGCGTATCCTGCGCGCCCTCCGAGGCCTTGTTGGAAAGCGCCACCAGCGCGAGCTTCGCCTCCGGATAGAGCTCCACGAGGCTGGAGAAGCCGTAGGTACCGCCCGAGTACTGCAGCCGCCGTCCGCGCGGGGTTTCGCTCACGATCCAGAACAGGGCCACGGACTGGCGCCGATCGAGCGTGAACCAGGTCGGCTGGTGGGCCAGCTTCACCGAGGCGTCGCGTTCCACCAGCTGCCAGGATGCGTAACGCAGCAGGTCATCGGCGCTGTAACGCAACGAGCTGGAAGGCCAGGCCAGCTTTGCGTCGAAACCGGGCAATTCCTCGTTGTCCTGCGTGTAGCCCCTGGCCAGTAGTTTGACGTTGGGCTGCGAGCCGCTGGCCATGCGCAGCGGCCTTTCGATCTCCCGCGCCAGGATGACGTTGAAGGGCTCGCCGTAGATTTTCTCCAGCACCACGCCGAGCAGCATGCTGGCCACGTTGGAGTGGGTCGGGTTGCTGCCAGGTGCGGCTCGCGGCGCCACGCGGTGCAGCTGGCTCAGGAATTCCTCGCGCGTGTAGTTGCCGATGACGCGCATGCGTGTCGCGGCCAACGGCTCGCCGGCGACGCTGCGCACCTGCGTGAGGTCGGGAATGTTGTCGACCAGCTGCGAAGTCATGTTGGCGAGATGGATCAGCCGGATCTTCTCGCCGCCATTGGCAAGGTTTGGATACGGCGCGCCCAGATATTTCTCCACCTCGTCATTCAGCGACGCGCGGCCCTCGACCAGTGCCCGGGCCAATAACTGGCCGGCCAGGGTCTTGCTGATCGAACCGATCTCGTAAACGGTGTCCTTGGTCGGTGGTCGGTTGCCATCGAGCTGGGTCGAGCCGAAGTTGTAGAACTGCCGTTGGCCGTTATCGTAGATGCCGACGGTCAGGCCGATACCGTCGTAACGTTCCAGCCATTGCCGCCCCAGCTCGCGCACCGTGGCATCCATGGCTGGAGCCGCCGGTTGCACGGGATCCGCGGCCGCAACCCACGGCGGCAAGGTAAGACCGATCCACAAGAAAATCAGGCGCGGGACATTCATGGCCGCGCATCCTCGCGCTTAGACTGCTGCAACACAACAGGCCGGAGTCCGTAGCCATGGCCACGCCCACATCGGCAACCGAGCGCATTTATTCGCTCGACGTGATCCGCGGCTTCGCCCTGCTGGGCATCTTCATCATGAACATGCCGTGGTTCAACACCTCGTTCCATACCGGGAAGGACGGCACCAGGTTGTGGCCCGATTGGTGGGACCGATGGACCGAGACGGCGCATGGAGGTACTGTTCTCCGGCAAGTTCAACAGCATGTTCAGCATGCTGTTCGCCATCGGCTTCACCATCCAGCTCGACCGGCTGGAAGCGCGTGATCCCGCGCACGCGCTGACTATCTACCTGCGGCGTATTTTCTGGCTGTTCGTGTTCGGCGCCATCCACATGTGCGTGTTCTGGAATGGGGACGTACTGCACGTCTACGCGCTGCTCGGGCTGCTGCTGCTGGCGCTGCGCCAGGCACCGGAGCGTTTGCTGTGGACCCTCTTCGCCCTGTGCCTGCTCGGACCGGTCGGCATGGGCATCTATCGCTACCTGGTGTTCACGCCGGGCGTCCGCGACTACATCATCGCCACCGGGCATGCCTGGGAAGCGAGCAACAATTTCGCCTACGGCCAGGGTTCCTTCCTCGAGGCGCTGCGCGAGCATGTCCGTGAAACCCGGTTCTACTACACCGAGCCGTTCGCGCTGCGCGGCATGATCCTGTTTTACGTCCAGGTGGGCGCCACGATGATGCTCGGCCTCATCGCCGGGCGGCGCCACTACTTCCAGAACGCGGGCAACTACCTGCCGCAGACGAGGCGCGTGCAGTGGTGGTCGCTGGGCTGTGGCCTGGCCTTCGGCGCCGTATTCGGCATCTGGCAGGCCACGACCAAAGACCCCATCACTCCCACTCCCTGGCGCCTGACCGCCGGCGTCTGCTACATCCTGTGCCGCGTCCTGATCATGGTCTTCTACGTCGCGACCATCGTGCGCTGTGTCTACAACGAGACGTGGCGCCGGCGGCTGGCGCCCATGGCCATCGCGGGCCGCATGCCGCTGACCAACTACCTGATGCAGACCGCGATCGCGACCACGTTGTTCTATGGCTGGGGCTTGGGCCTGTGGGGCAAGGTGGGCCATGCACTCGATCTGCTGTTGGCCCTGGTGATTTTCTTCGGGGTCCAGATACCGCTGAGCAAGTGGTGGCTCGCCCGGCACGAGCTCGGGCCCATGGAGTGGCTGTGGCGGCGTTTGACCTACGGGCGCGTATCGAAGCGTGCGCCGGCGCGTGAAGCGCCGGCCTGACTACTTCTTCAGGTAGGGCGCGACGTTGCCTTCGATGGCACGGAATTCCGCCTCGGCCAGCGGCAGCTTGCGAAACGCCTGGAACGCGGCCTTTGGCGGGGGATCGGTGGGATCGCCTCCGTCCGAACCATAAAGAATGCGTTGCACGCCGATCTCACGGATTCGCAGCGCGACGAATTGTGCGCGCTCCGCCGCTCGGCGTGAGCAATGTCTAGAACAGCGGCATGATCGGGTCGGTCTCGACCACGGCATCGCCCAGGCGGCCGAGGTTGGTTTGCACGCGCAGCTCTGGGATGTCCAGGATCGTGTTCATGACCGTCGCGAGCAGGTGCTTGGGCGTGTAGCGGTCGGTGGTGGGGTTGGCGCAGAGGCGGTGGACCGGCCGATGACCTGGCCCATCTTCAGGCCGCCGCCGGCCAGCAGCAGCGGGCTGAGCTTGGCCCAGTGGTCGCGGCCGCCGTTGTGGTTGATCTGCGGCGTGCGGCCCATCTCGCCGGTCACGACCAGCAGGTCTTGTCGCTCAGGCCGCGCTCGTGGAGTCCTCGAGGAAGGCCGCCACGGCGTGGTCCACCGGCCGCCATGCGGCATGCCGCCCATCTTCTTGGGGCTGTTTTCGTTGGCGTGCATGTCCCAGCCGCAGTCAGAGACGGTGACGAACCCGCAGCCTGGATAGCGGCCGTGCTT
>CAVQEZ010000015.1:0-21833 GCA_963711635.1 uncultured Pseudomonadota bacterium | reverse complement strand
CTCACCAAGGACACGCAGAACCTGCTGACGCAGCAGGCGCGCACCATCACCGAATTGCAGAACGGCCTCATGCGCACGCGCATGGTGCCCTTCCAGCGCCACGTGCAGCGCCTGGCGCGCATCGTGCGCCAGGCCGCCACCGATACGCACAAGAAAGCCGAGCTCAACATCGAGGGGGCGTCGGGCGAGCTCGATCGCCAGGTGCTCGAGCGCATGATGCCGCCCTTCGAGCACATGCTGCGCAATGCCGTCGCGCATGGCATCGAGTCGCCGGAGGAACGCAAGAAGAAAGGCAAGAACGAGAGCGGCACTATCACCATTGCGCTGCATCGCGAAGGCTCCGAGGTCGTCGTCGAAGTGGCCGACGATGGCGGTGGCATGAACCTCAAGGCCATCCGCGACAAGGGCATTTCGCTGGGCCTGGTGCGCGCCGACCAGCAGCTCTCAGACGAAGACATCATGCAGCTCATTCTCGAGCCTGGTTTCTCGACGGCGGGCCAGGTGAGCACTCTGTCCGGCCGCGGCGTGGGCATGGACGTGGTCGCCAGCGAGATCAAGAAACTCGGCGGCGCGCTGCACATGGAATCCAAGCTGGGCCAGGGCTCGCGTTTCACCATCCGCCTGCCATTGACCCTGGCCATCAGCCACGCATTGATCCTGCGCGCCAACGACGAACTGTACGCGCTGCCGCTGCCCACCGTCGAAGGCGTGGTGCGGCTGTCGCGCGTCGAAGTCGAGGCGCACCTCGGCCCCGAGGCGCCACCGTTCGAATACGGCGGCCAGAAGTACAAGTTCCAGCACCTGGCTTTCTACGTGGGACGCGAGCCCGGTCCGCTGCCCGATGGCGACGTGACCGTGCCGGTGATCCTGGTACGCGCCGGCGAGCACTCCACCGGCCTGGTGACCGATGAGCTCGTGGGCAGCCGCGAAATCGTCGTGAAGACCGTCGGTCCGCAGATCGCAGCCATCCGCGGCATCTCGGGCGCGACGATTCTCGGCGATGGCCGCATCGTGATCATTCTCGACATCGGCGCGCTGGTGCGCGCCGACTGGCGCACGCGCAGCGAACCCGTCATGCCGCGCGAAAAGACCGACACGCGCAGCGTGGCGCTGGTGGTCGACGACTCGATCACGGTGCGCCGCGTGACGCAGCGCCTGCTGGAACGCAACGGCATGCGCGTGCTCACCGCGCGCGACGGCGTCGACGCCATGGAGATGCTCCAGGAGCACACCCCGGACATCATCCTGCTCGACATCGAGATGCCGCGCATGGACGGCTACGAGGTCGCGACCCAGGTGCGCGCCGATGCGCGGCTCTCGGGCATTCCCATCATCATGATCACCTCGCGCGTGGGCGAGAAACATCGCGCGCGCGCCATCGAGATCGGCGTCGACGACTACCTCGGCAAGCCGTACCAGGAGGCGCAGCTGCTCGAGGCCATCGAGCCGCTGATCGCGCGCCGCCGCGAAGCGCACCTGCGGGAGGCCAATTAGTCATGGGCGAGAGAATTTCGGAAATCTACAGCCTGCTGGTGCCGCTGCTCGACGGGCGCCTGATCATCCCGCGCTCATGCGTCGCGGAGGTCGTGGGCTTCCAGAATCCTTCGGAGATGCCGGGCGCGCCGCCGTGGTACCTCGGCATGTTCGCCTGGGGAAGCCGGCAGATTCCCCTGATCTCCTTCGAAGGCACCTGCGGCCAGACCATCCCGCCGCTCACCGGCCGCACGCGCGTGGTGGTGCTGTTTGCGCTCGGTTCGCAGATCGAGGGCGGTTACTACGGCATGGTGTCGCAAGGTTTCCCGCAGCTGGTGCGAGTCAGCGCCGACATCCTGCGTCCCGATCCCACCAAGACCTTTCCCGAGCGCACGCCCATCATTTCGCAGGTGCGCATGATCAACGAGGCGCCCTGGATTCCCGATCTCGAGCGCATCGAGGAGATGGTAGCCGAGGAAACTTCCGTCCTGGTCGAATGAATTAGGAATGGGGCAGCCCCATTCTATTTATCGGTCCAGTGGAAGCGGTGCATCAGACGATGCACCAGCGGCGCGAACAGCAGCCCGGCCGTGACGATGAACACCAGTCCGGCGTACAGCGCGAAAAGACCTGCGAACAGCTTGCCGGCGGACGTGACGGGCGCATTCACCGGACCCATGCCGCCCAACAACATGGCGGCATTCAGGAATCCGTCGAGCAGGCCCAGGTGCTCGAACGTGCAATAACCCCAGATGCCGATACCGAGCGATATCACGATCAGGCCCAGTGCCAACCCCGAGTGCAGCAGCAGGCGGCGCCGGAAGACGGCCCGGGCCAGCGGCGCGTCGAGTTTCGACTCGTACATGGCTCACCTCATCACTGGAAATCACCTGCGACGGCCTGCAAGGCCGCGAGCGCCGCGAGGCCCGCAGTCTCGGTGCGCATGATGCGTGCGCCGAGCCGGCAGGCGACGAACTGATTTGCCAGCGCAAATTTCCGCTCGTTGTCGGCCAGCCCGCCCTCGGGTCCGATGAGCAATGCGATGGAACCGCCGGGCGCGCGTGCGGCGGCGGTCAGCGATTCGCTCCCGCTCGCGTCGAGCAGGCAGCGCCTGCCGGCCGTCGGCAGCGCCTGTATCGCGTCACCCAGTGGCAGCGGCGCGCTGACTGCCGGCACGCGATTGCGCCCGCATTGCTCGCAGGCCGAGATCACGATGGATTGCCAATGTCCGCGCTTGCGCTCGCGCAGCTTGGCGTCGACTTTCACCACCGATCTTTCGGCGATCACGGGCACGATGCGCGTAACGCCCAGCTCGGTGGCCTTCTGCACGATGAGGTCCATGCGCTCGCCACGCGCAATGCCCTGCAGCAGCGTGATGTCCAGCGGCGATTCGCGTTCCACGGCGTCGTGAGCCAGGATGCGCGCGCGTACCTGCTTGCCGGCGGCCGAGATCTCGGCCGTGTATTCGCCGCCGCGATTGTCAAAGATCACGAAGGGCGCTCCGACCGCGAGCCTCAACACGCGCACCAGGTGCTGGCCGGCCTGCTCGGGCAAGGTAATTTCGCGACCCGGCGCGAGCGGGTCCGCAACGTGGATGCGCGTCACGCGCATGCGATGCCGATGCCTTCGGTGGCTACCCGGGCCAGCAGCTCGATCTCGTCGTGCTCGATCACATAGGGCGGCATGAAGTACAGCGTGGTACCGAGCGGCCGCAGCAGCGCGCCCTGCTCGAGCGCATGGCGATAGATGCGCAGGCCGCGGCGTTCCTGCCAGGGGTAGGGCGTGCGCGTCGCGCGGTCCTTGACGAGCTCGATCGCGAGAATCATGCCGCGCTGCCGGATCTCCGCGACATGCGGATGGTCGCGCAGATGCTCCACGCTCGCGGCCATGCGTCGCGCCGTTTCGCGGTTGCGTTCGAGTACCGGCTGCTCGCGGAATATCGCCAGCGTGGCGTTCGCCGCTGCGCAGGCCAGCGGATTGCCGGTGTAGCTGTGCGAATGCAGGAAGGCATTGAGCTGCACGTATTCATCGTAGAAGGCCGCATACACGGCTTCGGTGGTCATGACGACGGACAACGGCAGGTAGCCGCCGGTCAGTCCCTTGGAGAGGCACAGGTAATCGGGTCGGATGCCGGCCTGCTCGCAGGCGAACATGGTTCCGGTGCGGCCGAACCCCACCGCGATCTCGTCGGCGATGAGATGCACGCCATGCCGGTCGCAGGCCTCGCGCAGCAGCGTGAGGTAACGCGCGTCGTACATGCGCATGCCGCCGGCGCATTGCACCAGCGGCTCGACGATCACCGCGGCCACGTCGTCGTGGTGTCGCGCCAGCGCCGCCTCCATGTGCGCGAACATCGTCTCCGCGTGCTGCGACTCGCTTGCTCCGGTCTCGCGTGCGAACGAGTCGGGTGAGGGCACGGTGATCACATCCATGAGCAGCGGGCGGTAGATGGACTTGTAGAGCTCGACGTTGCCGACGGCGAGCGCGCCCAGCGTCTCGCCGTGATAACTGTTGCTCAGCGTGATGAAACGCGTCTTGCGTGACCGTCCGCTGTTGCGCCAGAAGTGGAAGCTCATCTTGATGGCGACTTCGATGGCGGCCGAACCATTGTCGGCGAAGAAGCAACGACTCAGTCCCGGCGGCGCGATGCGCGTGAGCTCTTCGGCCAGCGTCACGGCGGGCTCATGCGTGAAGCCGGCGAAGATCGCGTGCTCCAGGCGCTCGAGCTGCTCGCGAACAGCCGCGTTGATGCGCGGGTTGGCGTGCCCGAACAGGTTCACCCACCAGGAGCTGATGCCGTCGACGTAGCGCTTGCCGGAGAAATCCTCCAGCCACACGCCGGTTCCCGAGCGCAGCGGAATCATCGGCAGGGTCTCGTGATCCTTCATCTGCGTGCACGGATGCCATACGTGCTTCAGATCGCGCTCGACCCAGCTTTGGTTTTCCGCGTTCACCGCGACTATTGTGGCATGCTCGCGCCATGCGCATCGACGTAGCCACCGGCTTGTTGGTCGGCGTCAAACAGGTTCTGTCTCCGCACTTCGATGCACGACCGCCGGGCGTCGTTCCGGATCTCATCGTCCTGCACGGCATCAGCCTGCCCCCCGGCGAGTTCGGCGGACCCTGGATCTCGCGACTGTTCACCGGTGCCCACATGCCGCCGGCACACCATGCTTTCTTCTGCCACGCTGGTGGGGTTGCGCGCGTCGGCCCACCTGCTGGTACGGCGCGACGGAAGGTTGGTGCAGTTCGTGTCGTTCAACCAGCGTTCCTGGCATGCCGGCAAATCGGTGTGGCAGGGCCGCGAAGCCTGCAACGATTATTCGATCGGCATCGAATGCGAGGGTACCGACGAATTGCCGTACGAGACCGCGCAATACGCCGCGCTGCGCGAATTGCTGCCGATGTTGTTAGGAGCGTATCCGGGGATCACACCGGAGCGCATCGTCGGGCACTGGATGTGGCGCCCGGACGCAAGACCGATCCGGGCCCGTCCTTCGACTGGTCGAAGATCGAAAGGGCAGACCCCGATTCCCTAGCACATGGGGTCTGACCCCTTTCCGCATTGCTCAGCTACGGCCGCGGTCGTGGCGCCAGAGCACTTCCGAGCCATGCTCATGGCGCGCCAGCACGCGCGCCACCACGAACAGCAGGTCCGAGAGCCGGTTGAGATACTTCGGCACTTCGGCGTTGACCTGTTCCGCCTCGGCCAGTGACCACACGCGCCGCTCGGCGCGCCGCACGATGGTGCGCGCCAGGTGGCAGGCCGCGGCGGCGGGTCCGCCGCCGGGCAGGATGAAATCCTTGAGCGCGGGCAGCGGGTCTTGAACTGATCCAGCACCTGCTCGAGCTGCACGATGCGTTCGGCCTTGATGGCCTGGGTACCCGGGATGCACAGCTCGCCGCCGAGGTCGAACAGGTCGTGCTGGATTTCCGTGAGGCAGCGCGACACTTCCGGCGGCAGGCCAGGGACGGCGAGGATCATGCCGATCGCGCTGTTGGCTTCGTCGACCGTGCCATAGGCCTCGACGCGTGCATGATCCTTGCGTACCCGGCTGCCGTCGCCCAGCCCGGTGGTGCCGTCATCGCCTGTGCGCGTGTAAATCCTGCTCAGGCGATTTCCCATGGGCCCCTCAGATTCGAGCTAGTCGAAGCTGAAGCGTACTCCAATGGTGTACGAGCGGTCCTCGGTGCGATAGCCCTGCACCAGCGTGTAGTCCTCGTCGAGAGCGTTTTCCAGGCGCGCCTGCAGCGTCAACGCGTCGTTGATGCGGTAGCGCAGCGTTGCATTGAGCAACGCGTATGAATCCAGCGTGACATTGTCGGGGAAGCTCGACGTCCTTGCGATTGCCGTAGGCCTGCACGTCGATGCCGACGTCGAGCGGACCCACGTCGCGCGATCACGGCCAGCACCAGCGCCTCACGCGAGCGGCGCAGCAGTCTTTCGTCGCTGGTCTCGTCGCGCGGATCCTGCAGCGTGATCTCGGCGCGGGCGCGCCATGCTTCGCCCGTGAACTGATAGCCAAGCTCCACGCCCTTGATGCGCGCGCGATCGATGTTCTCGTTCCGACCGTCGAAAGTGACGGGATCGAACACGTAGGTGATGAGATCGTCGATGCGGTTGTCGAACGCGGACAGCCGACGCCTGCTGCCGGTCGCCAAAGTTCTGGCGCAGCGTCAGCTCGACCTGTTCGGATACTTCCGGCTGCAGATCCGGGTTGCCGCCGAAGCCGAAACGGTCGGTGCTGTCGGGCGCGCGGAACGCCTTGCCGCCAGACAAGCGTGATGCGCGTGCCCTTGCCGAAGGCGATTCCGAAGTCGGCATTCCAGGTGAGCTTCGCTGCCGAAGGTCTCGTGATCCACGTAGCCGACGGCGAGGCGTGAATTGACCCGGCCCAGATCGAACTGATCCTGCACGAAGCCCTGGTTGACCATCGTGCCCTCGTCGAACACCGTGCCGAAGGACTGCGCGCGCGCGCGTTCATCGCTGTGCGCGGCACCGAGCGAAAGCGAATGCGTTCCGATCCGCGCCAGGTCGACCTGCACTTCGCCGGTGACGCGCCGCGTGCGCGCGTAATCGAACTCCGTCGGTCCGAATCCCGGCTGCAGCTGCTCGATGTTGTCGATCGTGCGGCCCACGCTGGCGCGCACGCCGAAGCCGTCGTTGCGCCGGTATTCGCTTTCGAACGAGTACACGCTGTTCTCGAAGTCCTGCGAGACCGCCGCGAAGGGTGGATTGGAAAATGTCTGCGTCGAGTACTCGGTGCGGCCGGCGCTGTTCCAGCCGCGTGCGCGGAACTTCAGCGAGTCGCTCGCGGCGACTTCGCCGAACACGCGCGCCGTGACGTCCCGATAGCCGCGATCGACGTCATCGTCCACGAAGGTGGGCATGCCATCGCTTTCCGTGTAGCCGCCGCCCACACCGAGCTTCACGCGATCGCCCGACCAGGCGGCGTCACCGAACAGCTGCTGCGTGGAGTTGCTGCCGAAGGTGGCGCCGGCGCTGGCGCCGGTCTCGTCGGCGCCGCGCGTGAACAGCTGCACCACGCCGCCGATGGCATCGGTGCCATACAGCGACGAGCCGGGACCCTTCACGATCTCGATGCGTTCCAGCGACTCGGGCGCGATGTTTTGCAGCGCGGCGCCGCCGATGGTGCCCGGGTTGATGCGCACGCCGTCGACCAGCACCACGGTGTGATTGCTCTCGGTGCCGCGCGTGAACAGCGAAGTAGTTTGTCCGGGTCCGCCATTGCGCGCGATTTCGAGCCCGGCCTGCTGCTGCAGGATCTCGCTCACGTCGCTGGCGAGAGAACGTTCGATATCGTTGCGCGAGATCACCAGCACCGGCGTGCCGACGGAGTCGAGCGTGCGCGGAGTGCGCGTGGCGGTGACGATGGTCTGTTCGAGCTCATCCTGCGCGGTGGCAGGGTTTGCCGCGCAGGCGGCCGTGACGGCGAGCGCAATGCGCAACGCCAGATGCTTCTGGAACATGTCGAATACCCTTTCCATGCACGCCCGCATGGGTTGAATTTGGACGAATGCCGCAAGGCCGGTCTCCGGACTCGCGAACTGGAGGGTTGAGTCTCCGGGCGCATCGCCTTCCCGAGCCCGCTAGGGGTTCAGTGGCATCTGATGCGCTTGGGTTCGCTTACCGTTGCGGGGGCAGTGCTGGCATCTCACCAGCTTCCCGTAACCTTGCGGCGCGCGAACTTTAACGGGATTCGACCTGAATTGACAGGTCCAGAGAGCCTCACGCAGGCTTCGCCCGCCATGTCATCCGAAGAAATCAAGGCCGCGCTCGAAGCGGCGCGCGCCGCCGCGGAGGTCATTCGCGGCTTCTATCAACGCAACGTGAAGATCGAGGTCAAGGCCGACAAGACACCGGTCACCGAGGCGGACGTACGCTCCGAGGAAGTGATCCGAGACCTGCTCACGCGCCGGTTTCCGTCCTTCGGCTTCTATGGAGAGGAGACCGGCAAGTCGGACATGAATGCCGAGAGCGTCTGGCTGGTCGATCCCATCGACGGCACCAAGTCTTTCGTGCGCGAGTGCCCGTTCTTCTCCACGCAGATCGCGCTCATGCGCGGCGGGCGATTCGTGTTAGGCGTGTCCTGCGCGCCGGCCTACAACGAGCTGGCGTGGGCCGAGAGAGGGGCCGGGTGCCTGGATGGATGGCCGGCGTATCCAGGTCGGCAAGGTGAGCGCGCTCGAAGGCGCCATCGTTTCGACCGGCAACCTCAAGTCGCTCGCGGCCTCGAAGGCCTGGCCGCGCTTCGGCGAGCTGATCGGCGGCATCAACCGGCTTCGCGGCTACGGTGACTTCGTGCACTACCATTTGCTGGCACGTGGGGCGCTCGACGTCGTCATCGAGTCGGACGTGAACATCCTCGACATCGCGGCGCTCACCGTCATCGTCGAGGAAGCCGGCGGCCGGTTCACCGATCTCGCCGGCGAGGCCGTGACGCTGGAAACCACCACCGTGCTCGCCACCAACGGTCCGCTGCATCAGCCCGTGCTGGACCGGATCCGATTCGGGAGCTGAACGATGTCGGTGTTTCTACGCTGGGGCATTTTCGGAATTCTCGGCGTGGCGGGACTCCTGTATGCGTACAACGCGAGCAAGCGACTCGCCGAGGTGCATGCCGGCAAGGCGCCGGCCGTGGCGGCTGAACCCGCCAGCCCGCCCGAAACCGAGCTGCCGGCCGATGAACCCGTCGCCGATGTGGCGCCAGTGGCGCCGTCGGTAGAGCCGCCCAGCGCTGCGCCCGCGCATTGCGAGGCCGAGCTGGTCGTGGCGCAGCGCGCCCTCGACATGAAGAAGCAGGGCGAGCCGCTCGACCGCGTACTGCGCATGCAGGAGATCGCCTGGCAGGAAGCGCCGCAGCGACGCCAGCGCCTGGAAAAGGTCGCGACGCGCTGGTACGGCTACGAGGGGAGTTTCCAGCCCGAGGCGCTGCGCATCGCGGTCATCAGCGACTGCCGGCAGTCTGTGCCGGCGCCATGAGTCGCTGGCCGCCGATGTGGCCTTCGGCATAGCCGAGACCGTAGAGGCGCTCGAGGTGCCCGGGCCCGAGCGCCGCGCAATCCACGTTCTCCACGGGGCCGGTTCCCGTCAGCAGCCAGGCGCGATCGGCGAAGCGCAGCGCCAGGTTCGGATCGTGCAGGCTGGCGAGCACCGCGGCGCCGCCGTGCGCCAGGCTGCGCAGGTGCTCGAGGATGCCGAGCTGCTGTGCCGGATCCAGGTGGTTGGTGGGCTCGTCGAGCAGGTAGATAGCCGGCCCCTGCACCAGCAGCCGGGCGATCGCCGCGCGCCGCTGCTCGCCGCCGGAAAGCGTCGCCAGCTCACGGGCGCCCAGCGCCGTGAGGCCCACCTCGGCGAGTGCGCCCGCGGCGCGGGTCTCGTCGTTCGGTCCATTCGTCTCCCAGAATCCCAGGTGCGCATGGCGTCCGAGCAGCACGGATTCGAACAGCGAACCCTGGGGCGGCGCGTCCGGATCCTGCGGCAGGAACCCCATGCGCCTGGCAATCGCGCGGCGCGGCAGCGAATCGAGGTCCTTGCCATCGAGTCGCACGTGACCGCCGCTGGCGGCCCGCAGTCCCGCGAGCGTGCGCAACAACAGGGATTTACCGGCGCCGTTGCTGCCCAGCAAGGCGATGAATTCGCCGCCGCGGACGCTGCAGTCGAAATTCTCCACGAGGGCGCGCCTTGGCACGGCGATGCTCAGCTGCCGGGCTTCCAGCAGGATTTCGCTCATGGCGTCCTCCAGCGGATTTCGAGTGCCGTTGCCTCGCCGACCACGACGTCGGCCAGCGACGTCGGCATCTCGAAGGTATGCGCGTCCAGCGCATGACGGCCGGCCATGATCTCGGTGAGAGTCTGGGGGTAGCGCGGCTCGCGCTCCGGCTCAGCGTATCCGACCGGGTACAGCGGCGCGAGGCTGGCGATGTCGTATTTGTCGGTGGCGCCGAGCGTGTGCAGGATTTCGTGCGCGATCACCACATTGTTGGCGGGCGTCATTGCCCGCTCGGCGTAGGCGTGCACGACGCCGACGAGGCCTCTTTGCAGGCCGACCGAATGCGGCACGGAGCGCGTGAACGAGGGGTCGTGATACATCACGAAGATGCGGACCTGGGGCCGCGGCCGCCCGGGTGGGTGCGAATTGCGGCGCGCGTACATGCGGATCCTCAGGCTCCACCACATGGTCGCCAACATGCTTCCATCGGCGTCGTGCAGCGGCGGCTTTTCGGCGACTTCGGGATACAGGTCGACGCGCACCGGACGGTCGATGGCCACGCCGTAGCGGTGCGCCTCCTGATTGATGAATCGCTCGACGTCCGCAAGTCGTTCGGGCGTCAGTGAGCTGATGTAGCTCTCACCAGCTTCGCCGTCGTCGGCATTGATCGGAAAGACCCCGATCCACAAGGTCTCGTCCCAGTCGGTGGTGCTCAGTCGGTCATACCAGTTCGAATACACCGCGACAGCCAGGATGAACAGCAGGATCGCGATCCGAAGTTTGCGCCACACGGTGGGTCCGGGCCTCAGGGCTGCAGCCGTGTCGCCGACCAGGGCCCGGCGCCCACAATTGAAAGAGGGCCGGCGCCCGCGGTAGTTAGCGAACGCGTCCAGCGGGCGCGCTCGTGGATGCGCGCCGAGCCTTCGATCCATAACTCCACCGCGTCGGCCCAGACGTAATATCCGCCCCAGAATGGCGGGCGCGGAATCGAAACCTGCGGATGGTCGTTGATGTTTTCGGGCGTGGGATGTGGCGCGCCGAATCGCTCGGCGGCGGCGCGCACCGCCTGGTTCAATTGTTCGCGCGACCGCAGCGGCTGGCTCTGCGCGCTGGCCCAGGCGCCGATGCGCCGTTGCCAGTTACGCGTGGCGAAGTAGGCGTCACTTTCGGCAGCCGGTGCCTTCACGACGACTCCTTCCATACGGACCTGCCGATGCACGTGGTCCCAGTGGAACACCAGCGCGGCGCGGGCGTTCTGTTCGAGCTCGCGGCCCTTGCGCGAGTCGTAGTTCGTGACGAACGACACGCGGCCCAGCTCGGCATCCAGCTCCTTGCACAGCACGATGCGCGCCGACGGCTGGCCGGTGGCCGTCGTCGTGGCGAGCACCATGGCGTCGGGGTTCGGCTGCTGGCGCGCCGCCAGCGCCGTGGCGAGCCAGGCGCCCGCCAATGCCATGGGTTCGGTGGGCAGCGGGTCGGGCAGCAGGTCGTTGTAAAGCTCCATGGCGGATATGTTATCCGTGGATGGACTACCTTGCAGTCGCGCGTCGCAGTCGATAAAAGCTAGGTCCGCATATGACATTTTCAGGTACTCAATGAGCTCGCTCGAAGACCTGCGTCGCAGGATCAACGAACTCGACCGCCAGATCCTCGAGCTGGTCGGCAAACGGCAGGAAACCAGCCGCGAGGTGGCGCGCGCCAAGCGCGCGACCGGCCAGGCCACGCGCGACTTCAACCGCGAGAAGGAAGTGCTGCTCGCGGCGCGCGAGGCGGGCCGCCAGTACGGCGTTTCGCCGCAGGTCGCCGAGAGCATCCTGCGCCTGCTGATCCGCACCTCTCTAACTACCCAGGAGCAGGCGAGCGTCGCGGCGCAGGGCGCAGGGTCCGGGCGCAGCGCGCTGGTGATCGGCGGCGCCGGCAAGATGGGCCGCTGGTTCGCCGAGTTCATGGCCTCGCAGGGTTTCGCGGTCGAGGTCGCGGACCCGGCGGGAGCGCCGGCCGGTTTCACGCACCTGCCCGACTGGCGCGACAGCGGCCTGAAACACGACTTCATCGTCATCGCCACGCCGCTCGGCATCACCGACAAGATCCTGCGCGAGCTGGCCATGCGCCGGCCCAAGGGCGTCATCTTCGACGTTGGCTCGCTGAAATCCCCGCTGCGTGCCGGGCTCAACGCGCTCAAGTCGCACGGCTGCCGCGTGACCTCGCTGCACCCGATGTTCGGTCCGGACACCGAGCTGCTCTCCGGCCGGCACGTGATCTTCGTGGAAGCCGGCTCCACCGATGCCACCGCCGCGGCGCGCGAGCTGTTCGCCTCGACGATGGTGGAGCAGGTGGTGATGTCGCTCGAAGATCACGACCGGCTGATCGCCTACGTGCTCGGCCTGTCGCATGCGCTCAACATCGCTTTCTTCACGGCGCTGGCCGAGAGCGGCGAGGCGGCACCGCGGCTCGCGAAGCTGTCGTCGACCACGTTCGACTCACAGCTCGACGTGGCCACGAAGGTGGCGCAGGAGAGCCCCGAGTTGTACTTCGAGATCCAGAGCCTCAACGACTACGGTGCCGAGTCTCTCGAGGCGCTGGCGCAGGCGGTGGAACGGCTGCGCGCGGCAGTCATATCGCAGGATTTCGCGCAATTCGAGACCCTCATGCGCCGCGGCCGCGAGTATCTCGAAGATCGCCGCGCGGTGACGGAGCGGCGTGCGTGAATCGCGCCACGCGCGACCCCTACGCAGGTACCGCCGACGAGTTGCGCGAGCGGTTGCGGGCGCTGACCGACGAGGTCCAGCGCAATGAGCTGCTGCTGCGCAAGACACAGGCGCGCGAAATCGAGCTGCTGCGCGCGCACTCGCTCGGCGAGCTGTTCGACCGCATCGTTGCAGGACTGCGCGATGCCTACGGCCTCGATCTGGTGACTCTCACGCTGTTCGATCCGCAACACGAGCTGCGTCATCTTTCGGGCAATGAGACCCTCAGCAGCTCGGTCATCGAGGAAGTCCGCTTCGTGGACGCCGTCTCGCCGCTGGCGTCGCTACTCGCGCAGTTCGACCGGCCCTGGCTCGGGCCGTTCAACGCGGCGGATCACGAGTTGCTGGTGTCACCTGCGCTGACACGCGGCAGCATCGCGCTGATTCCGCTGCCGCGCGACAATCGCGCCATCGGCGTGATCGCTTTTGGCAGCCGCGACCCGCAGCGATTCACACACGATCTGGCGGCGGACTTTCTCGCCCACCTGGGCGTCGTCGTCGCCATCAGTCTCGAGAACGCGGTGAATCGCGCGCGCCTGGTGCGCAGCGGCGTCACCGATTTCCTCACCGGCTGGCACAACCGGCGCTACTTCCACAACCGGCTGCGCGAGGAGCTGGCACGCGCCGAACGCACCGGCAAGGCGCTGGCCTGTCTCATGATCGACATCGACCATTTCAAGGAAATCAACGATCGCTTCGGACACCTGGCGGGCGACGAGGCACTCAAGGAAGTCGCGCGACGTGCCGAGGCCGAGATTCGCGCGGGCGACACCGGCGCGCGCTTCGGCGGCGACGAATTCGCGATCTTGCTGGCCGGCGCCGAGACGGCGCACGCCCTCAAGCTCGCCGAGCGCATCCACCAGGGCGTGGGCACGGCCCCGGTGCGCGTGCACGGTGGCGCACACGTCACCGTCACATTGTCGATCGGACTCGCGACGGCGCGGCCGCAGCCTCGCTCCCACGACTACAAGGCGCTCGCCGAGCGCCTCATCGCCGAAGCGGATGCGGCGCTGTATCGTGCCAAGAGCGCCGGCCGCAACCGCGTCGAAGTCTCCACCCACGTGATCGGCTGAGATCCTAGTGACGCGCGGCTTCGAATTTACGCAGCAGCGCCAGGAAAATCGGCACTCCGAGCAAGGCCATGATGGCGCCCACCGGAAGCTGGCGAGGCGCGGCGACCGTGCGTGCCACCAGGTCGGCCGCGGCTAACAATGTGCCGCCTGCGAGCGCCGCCGCCGGCACCACCACGCGGTGCGCGGCCGTGCCGAACGCCAGCCGCACCAGGTGCGGCACCACCATGCCGACGAAGCCGATGGTGCCTCCCTGGATGACGGCGCCGGCGGTGAGCAGCCCGGAGAGGATGACGATGACCATGCGCCAGCGGGCCAGGTCGAGACCCAGGCTCTGCGCGGTGGTCTCGCCGGTGGCGAGCACGTCGAGGGGCCGCGCCAGGAGCGCCACGACGAGCGTTGCTAACATGGCGCCTCCGGCCATGAGCCAGGGTCGCGCCGCCCAGCCGAGGTCTCCAGCCAGCCAGAACATCATGCCGCGCAGCTGGCCGTTGTCCGCCATCACCAGCACCAGCGTGACCAGCGCTCCACAGGCGCTGGCCAGCACGACGCCGGTCAGTAGTACCCGCACCGTACCGCCACCGCGCGCCAGCGCGAGCACCAGCAGGGTGGCGAGCACCGCGCCAGCGGCCGCCGAGGTCTGCACGAACCACAACGACCCTCCCAACAGCAGTGCCAGCAGCGCCCCCAGCGCCGAACCGCCCGACACCCCCAGGACGTAGGAGTCGGCCAGCGGATTGCGAAACAATGCCTGCAGCAATGCGCCGGCCACCGCCAGCAGGGCGCCGATGGCCAGTGCGGACAGCACGCGCGGCACGCGCAACTCCATGACCACGGTCCGTGCCGGTTCCGCGGGATCGCCGAACATCGCCGCCAACGCTGCTTTCATGCCGATGTCCGTCGAACCCGCGACCAGACTGAAGCCAATGACGACGACGGCGACTAATATCAGCAATGCAAAGCGCAAGGTGGGAGCGGGACGTGCGAGCACGGCCCATTCTCCGACAAAACAGTCTGCCTTGTTCGGCCACGCCGCTCCCGGTAAAACGTTCGTCATGAGTGATTGGATCGACGCAGAGGGGTATCGAGCCAATGTCGGTATCGTCCTGATGCGCGAAACCGGCGAGGTCTTTCTCGGCCAGCGTACCGGCGGGCGTGGCTGGCAGTTTCCGCAGGGCGGGGTGCGCCAGGGCGAGCAGGTGGAGCAGGCCGTGTTTCGCGAATTGCAGGAAGAGATCGGCCTGACTCGCAAGCACGTGGAGCTGGCGGGGGCCACGGCCGATTGGCTGCGTTACCGGCTGCCGAAGCGCTACGTGCGCCGCGGCCGCGGCCCGACCTGCATCGGGCAGAAACAGCGCTGGTTCCTGTTGCGAGTGGCGATTCCGGAGGCCGCACTGGAGTTCAATTTCACGCATACCAACGAGCCGGAATTCGATGGCTGGCGCTGGGCAAACTACTGGGAGCCAGTGCGCGAAGTGATCTATTTCAAGCGTCCGGTGTACGTCCGCATGCTGACCGAGCTCGCTCCCAGGGCTTTTCCGCGCGGCGCGCCGCCGTTGCCCGACTGGTGGCAGTCGGAGCTCGCGGCGACCGCCGAGGCCTGATCAGCCGATGCCCGGACTGCCACCGAAACTCGTCGTCACCACCTACGCTCCCACGCGGCGCATGATCACCGTGGTGCTGCTGTTGCTGCTGGTGGCGGGTGGCGTCTATGGAATGTTCGAATTCGGCCGGTACAGCGCCGGGTTCGATTCATTGGCCGCGCTCAAGCAACGGGCGGCGCTGCGTGCCGAAATCGAAGGCCACCAGGGCACCATTTCCGAGCTGCGCGCCAAGGTGGCGCAACTGGAATCTTCCACCGTAGGGCAGACCCGGGAGCGCGAAGAGGTGCAGCGCACGATCGGGGATCTGCAGGCCCAGGTCGCTCGGGCGAACCAGGAATTGGCCTTTTTCCGGGGGATCGTCACCCAAAATGCGAACTCCGCCGAGGTAAAAATCCAGCAGGCGCGTATGGTGGCTACGGCCGCGGCAAACAAATTTCGCATCCGCGTGACCCTGGTCCAGCCCATGAAGCCGGATACCGTGGTCAGCGGTGTCGTCGTTTTGTCCGTCGATGGCGAGCTGGACGGCAAGCCCGGACGTGCGGATTTCGCGACACTCTCGGGCGGCAAAAAACGTGAGATACCCTTTACCTTTCGATATCTCGAAAACATCGAAGAGGAAATCACCATGCCCCCGGGCATGAAACCCGAACAACTTCTCGTCGAAGTCAGGTCCAACCGGCGCGGATCGGCGCCGGTACAACAGTCGTACGTGTGGACTGTCGATCCGCAGTGAGCGGAGCTCGGGAGTAGGACATGTTCGGGCGACGCAAGCAGACATCCACCCGCATCGATACGCTGCTCGGCAAGACGGCGAATCTCAATGGCGATCTCCAATTTTCCGGGGGACTGCACCTGGACGGCCGCGTCAACGGCAACGTTCGCAGCTCGGCCGAAGACGGCGGCGCGCTCTCGGTGAGCGAGAGCGGCTTCATCGAGGGAAAAGTCGAGGTCACCAACATCGTCATGAACGGGACCGTGAATGGCGATATGTACGCCCGCGAACGCCTGGTGCTGGGCGGCAAGGCGCGCGTCAATGGCAATGTCTATTACGGTGTCATTGAAATGGCCCCGGGCGCCGTCATAACCGGCAAACTGATACCGCTGTCGAATGGGGCCGCCGCTGGCTCGTCAGATCCGGCCGCCGAAACCGGCGCCACGGTTGCGACAGCCAAGACCGGCGCGTAGTGTTAAGACCATGACCGAAACCGACACCGACACCCTCACTTTCACCGACGCAGCCGCACGCAAGGTGGGCGATCTGATCCGTGGCGAAGGCAATCCCAACCTGATGCTGCGCGTCTTCATCCAGGGCGGAGGCTGCTCCGGGATGCAATACGGATTCGAGTTCGACGAAACCGAGCAGGAAGGGGATACCTGCGTCGAGAACCAGGGCGTGAAACTGCTGGTCGATCCCATGAGCATCCAGTATCTGAGCGGTGCGCAGATCGACTATCGCGAAGGCCTGGATGGCGCACAGTTCGTAATCCGAAACCCGAATGCGCAGACCACCTGCGGCTGCGGCTCCTCATTCTCGGCCTGACGCCAACCACCTGACGTGGCGCGGCGCGCACCGAAGTCCGTACCGGACGTCCTCGCCGCGGTCGATCTCGGTTCCAACAGTTTCCACATGGTGGTCGCGCGTTATACGCACGGCCAGCTCGTCATTCTCGATCGCCTGCGCGAGATGGTGCGCCTCGGCGCCGGACTCGAAGCCGACGGGCGGTTGAACAAGGACGTTTCGGCGCGCGCGCTGGCCTGCCTCGAGCGCTTCGGTCAAAGGCTGCGCGACATGCGCCCCGACAGCGTGCGAGTCGTGGGCACCAATGCGCTGCGCCGCGCGCGCCGCAAGGAAGCTTTCATCGAACGCGCCCGCGAAGCTCTCGGCCACCCGATCGAGATCGTTTCCGGCATCGAAGAAGCGCGCCTCATTTATTCAGGGGTATCGCACACCATGCCCGCCGGCCCGGGACGCAGGCTGGTATGCGATATCGGCGGCGGTAGCACGGAAATCATCATCGGCGAGGGCCTCGAACCGCTGGAAATGGAGAGCCTGCAGACCGGCTGCGTGCGGGTGAGCGAAGAATTCTTCGCCGATGGCCGCCTGTCGCAGAAACGCATGCAGCGTGCGCGCGTCGCGGCACGCCAGGCCATCGAGCCCTACCAGGCGTCATTTCGGCGGCGCGGCTGGGACGAGGCGGTGGGCAGCTCGGGAACGGTACGCGCCATTGGTGACTGCATTCGCGAGCTCGATCCGGCGGCCGCGCACATCGGTGCCGACGGCCTGGAACGCATCATCCATGAGTTGTCGACCGTCGAGCACATCCGCGATCTCAAGCTCAGTGCGCTGACCGAAGATCGCAAGCTCTCGTTCGCGGGCGGCGTCGCAATTCTCGCGGAGGTGTTCGAGCAGCTGGGGATCGAATCGGTACGCGTGGCGGAAGGCGCGATGCGCGAGGGACTTTTGTTCGACCTGCTGGGCCGTCACACTGAAGAGGATGCGCGCGAGCGCACCGTGCGCAGCATGCAGGAGCGCTACCACGTCGATCGTGTCCAGGCAGAGCGCGTCGAGAACACCGTCGTGGCGTTCCTCGGCCAGGTGGAAGAGAGCTGGCAACTTGCCGACCCGGCGATCGAGCAGATCCTGCGTTGGACCGCCCGCCTGCACGAGATCGGCCTCGATGTGGCGCACAGCGGCTACCACCGGCATGGCGCCTATCTGCTTGCGAATGCCGACATGGCCGGTTTCCCGCGCGAAGAGCAGCAATTGCTGGCGATCATGGTCGGCAGCCACCGCAAGAAGCCGGCGATCGAAGAAGCCGGTGAGCTCGCTCCGCCATGGGACAAACGTGCGCCGCCGATGACCTTGCTGTTGCGGCTGGCGGTGCTGCTGCATCGCGGTCGCAGCAGCGTCGCGCTGCCGGACATCAAATTGACGACTCGACCGGACTCGCTCGAACTACGTTTTCCGCCCGACTGGCTCGACGATCATCCGCTGACGGTCGCGGACCTGCAGACCGAGATCGAGCATCTCAAGGCGGTCGAATTCCGACTGCGCGTGTTCACGGCGAAATGACCCGTCATGGGACGGTGACCGGGGCGCTGCCCGCGGCGTAACGCGCCAGCAACGAGGCCTGCGCGTCGCGAATCGCCTCGTCGCCGCGCTCGCAATGGGTATATCCGCCGTCGCGACCCAGGGTCCAGGCCTGGGCGTTGTCCGCCAGGTAATAGTTGAGATCGCGGAGTATGCGATCGCGGTGCGTCTGTTCGCGTACCGGGAATGCGATTTCGACGCGCCGGAAGAAATTGCGCTCCATCCAGTCGGCGCTCGACAGGTACAGCTCGCTGGCACCGTCATTGCCGAAGAAGAAAACCCGGGAATGTTCGAGAAATCGCCCCACCACCGAGCGAACCCGGATGTTCTCGGACACTCCTGGAATCCCGGGCCGCAGCGCGCACAGTCCGCGGACTATCAAATCGATCTGCACACCGGCACGCGAGGCGCGGAACAACGCGTCGATGGCCTGCGGATCCACCAGTGAATTCATCTTGGCGATGATCCGGCCGGGGCGTCCGGATGCCGCCAGGTCCGCCTCGCGCTCGATCTTCTGCATCATGGCGGCATGCATGCCGAAAGGCGACTGCAGTAGTTTGGTCAGGCGCGGTGTCTGCGTCAGGCTGGTCAGCTGCAGGAACAGCTCGTGCACGTCCTGCCCGAACTCGGGATCGCAGGTGAACAGGCTGTAGTCCGTATAGCCTCGCGCGGTGCGAGGGTGGTAATTGCCCGTTCCCAAGTGGCAGTAGCGGCGCAGGCCGTCGGCCTCGCGGCGCACGACCATCGACATCTTCGCGTGAGTCTTGAACCCCACGACGCCGTACATGACGTGCGCGCCGGCTTCCTGCAGCCGGTTCGACAGCTCGATGTTGGCCTCTTCGTCGAATCGCGCGCGCAGCTCGACGATCACGGTGACGTCCTTGCCGGACTGCGCGGCCAACACCAGCGCATCGACGATCGACGATTCATTACCGGTGCGGTACAGCGTCTGCTTGATGGCCAGCACGCGCGGATCCGCCGCTGCGCCGCGCAGGAAATCCAGCACCGGGCCGAA
Source organism: uncultured Pseudomonadota bacterium (assembly GCA_963711635.1). Classification (GTDB taxonomy): domain Bacteria; phylum Pseudomonadota; class Gammaproteobacteria; order Steroidobacterales; family Steroidobacteraceae; genus CADEED01. The sequence goes on along the minus strand of CAVQEZ010000015.1, from coordinate 2,599 downwards.
GCTGTGGAAGGGATGGTGCAGCAGCACGTCCTTCTGTCGGATGACCGCGAGCAGGTCGGTGGATCCGGCGACGCGACGCGGCAGGCCCGGCGTGAAGATCGGATATTTCAGATCGGGTCGCTGCACCAGGTCGTATATGGCCGCGAGCCGGTTGAGATTCACGGGTCCGGACACTTCGTAGAAATCGACGTCGCCGAGCGCGAACTGCCGCATCAGGAAGGAGTCGAGATCCGGCGGGCAGTCATGCGATACCTCGAGGCGAACCGCGGCGCCGTAGCGACGATGCGCGAGCTCGCCTTCGAGCGCACGCCGCAGATCATCGACTTCTTCGTCGTCGACGAACAGGTCGCTGTTGCGCGTCACGCGAAATTGATAGCACCCGAGCACGTCCATGCCGGAAAAGAGCTTGGACACGAACTGCTGAACGATTCCGGTGAGCAGCACGAATCGCTTGCGGCCACCTTCCTCGGGCAGCGCCACTACGCGCGGCAATGAACGCGGGGCCTGGACCACGGCGAGGCCCGTGTCACGGCCGAAGGCATCCTTGCCCGCGAGCCGCACGATGAAATTCAGGCTCTTGTTCTGGATGCGCGGGAAAGGTCTCGCCGGATCCAGCCCGAGCGGCGAAAGCACGGGTTCGACCTCGCGCTCGAAGTATTGCTCGAGCCACTGGGCGGTGTTGTCGTCCCACGAGTTCCGCGCCAGCAACTCGATTCCTTGTTGCCTGAGCGAGGGCAGCAGGACATCGTCCAGACACGCGTACTGCGCGTCCACCAGCCTGCGAGTCCGCTCGTGAATGGCGTCGAGCTGCTCAGTGATCGAGAGCCCGTCCGGGCCCGGCTGGTCGGAACCAAGTTCGAATCTCTGCTTGAGGCCGGCGACGCGGATCTCGAAGAACTCGTCCAGGTTGTTCGACGAGATGCACAGAAACTTGAGGCGCTCGAGCAGCGGTATTTTCTCGTCGAGTGCCTGCGCGAGTACCCGCTCGTTGAATTCGAGCAGCGAGAGTTCGCGATTGATGTAGTTATCGGCGGAACGGAGGTCGGGCTGGTCCATGGCAGTGCTCTCGTCTGACCTTATGAGAGCACAGGCCGGCGCCCATGATTGTGAAACCTGACCCAGGTCAGCGGGCTACGAGCATGCGTCCCGCGGGAACGTCGAGAATATTGACCAGATCAGCCGTGGCGGCGAGGAACCGATCGCGCTCCGTTGCGGCAATGGGTTCGGCGTCGGGGAGCGCGACGGTTTGCGGGTTTTTGTGGATCCCGCGGATGCGGTATTCGTAGTGCAGGTGCGGACCGGTCGCAAGCCCCGTCTTTCCGACGTAGCCGATGACCTGGCCGAGATCCACGCGCTGGCCGCGGTGCATTCGCGAGGCAAACCGTGAGAGGTGCCCGTAGACGGTAACCACCCCTGATCCGTGCTCCAGCTCGATCACATTGCCGTAACCGCCCTGGCGCCCTGCAAAGCGGACACGGCCATCGCCGGCGGCGCGCACGGGTGTGCCGACCGGTGCCGCGTAGTCCACGCCGCGGTGCGCGCGGATGGTGTTGAGTACCGGGTGCCGCCGTGAGGGATTGAATCGTGAGCTGATCCGCGAGAACTGCACGGGTGCGCGGATGAATGCCTTGCGAAGGCTGCGACCATCCGGGGCGAAGTAATCGGCGTGGTTCTGTGCGTCCGTGTAGCGGACCGCACGGTATTCGCGTCCTTCGTTGATGAACTTCGCGGCCAGGATGTTGCCGGCGCGTAACGGTTCGCCGTCCTGAAAGACCTCCTCGTAGACCACGGTGAATCGATCGCCCTGCTGGATGTCGAGCACGAAGTCGATGTCGTACTGGAAGATCTCCGCCAGTTCGAATGCAACGCGGTCATCGAGGCTCGCGTCCGCCGCGGCCTGGAAGAGCGAGGACTCGATGGTCGCGCTCGCCGTGCGCATATGAATTTCGAGCGGATTCTCCAATACATCGCTGCTGAAGCCGTTGGCGTCGCGCGTAACCTTCAGCGTCTCGCTGTCGGAGAGTTTTCGCTCCAGGCCGACGAGTTCGCCGCCGCGATGCATCAGGCGCAGCAACTCACCCGGCTGGAGCCTGTCGAGCTGACTGCGTAGCTCCGGGAGTCCGCGCAAGGTTGCGAGATCGGCGAGATTCAGCTCGAAGCGGCGGAACAGGCGGTCCATCGTGTCGTTGCGATTTACGACGACTTCGATGGTCGAGAAGGCAATGTTCGCTTCCTGCGGGACGGCCGCGGGAGTTGGCGCGGCCGGTTGCGCCGCCGCCGCTGCGACGGGCTGCTCGGGCTCCGGAATGCGTGGCACGCTCGCGAGCACCGCGACCACCAGGACCAGGGCAATTTGCAGAATCGAAGCGGCGCGGGTCGAGAGTCCCGGAACCGCGGACTTGATGAAGATCGGCACGATCTATACAACGTAACCCACGGATCAACAAAGGGTCAACGGCACTCGACGCGGGATGTGAAGCCGGTATGGCCAAAACTGAGAGATGAATTCGGAAATGCAGGATCAGATTGCTGAACTGCTGCGCGGGACGCAGGAAGTACTGGTCGAAGGCGAGCTGGTCAAAAAGCTTTCGCGGGGGAA
>CAVQEZ010000014.1:0-152462 GCA_963711635.1 uncultured Pseudomonadota bacterium | reverse complement strand
TCGGCTGGCGCGCCAGCCGCCAGCGCTCCACCGCGCGCTCCAGCGAGTGCTGCAGCCGGCCGATGCGGCTCGACCCCTTGGGCAGGTAGTCGAAGATGCCGTGGTAGATCCCCTCGATGGCCGATCCCAGATCGGCGTGGCCGGTGAGGATCAGGATCTGGGTGTCGGGGCTCACCGCGCGGATGCGCTCCGCCACCTGAAGGCCGCCCATCTCGGGCAGGACCAGGTCCAGCACGGCGGCCGCGAAGTCGGCCTCGGCCGCCTGCGCGATCGCCTCTACCGGCGAGTGCTCGCAGGTGACGTTGTAGCCCGCCTCCCGCAGCACGTCGGTCACGATGTCGGCGAACGCCACGTCGTCGTCGACCACCAGGACCCGGCCACGACTGGATACTCCCCTGGATTCGGTCGCCATAAGTGTGTGCAAGTTTACGCCGGCTTGGGCCGCCACGGTATACACTCCTCGTCCTTACAGGTTCCGCCGCCACTCGGCTTCCGCGTCCTCGAGGCTCTGACCGAAGACGCTCGAAACTTGGCCGTCTCGTCACCGCGCAGGCGGGAAGCGGTGGCGAACAGCTCCTTGACCTTCAGGACCCCGTGCTTCTGGATGAGGAAGGACACGAACGAGCCCGCCACCGGGTACGCCCGCTGGGGGTCCAGGCCGCCGAAGCCCAGCATCAGGCCGCGCAGGGTCAGGCTGCGCGCGTAGTCCTTGGCCAGCCGGTGCACGTTCTTGCCCTGCCACTTGCCCTCGTCGCCCAGCGCCACCGCCAGGCCCTCCCGGAAGAAGGGGCCGGGATCGCCGATCTGGCTGGCCAGCAGGTGGACGACCTCGTGGGCGTGGAAGCGCTCGGAGGTGTGGATCTCGCGGGTGCCCGCGTAGGTCAGCCCGGCCACGTACGAGCCGGTGGCGGCGGCGATGTCCTCGGGCCGCTCGCACCGGAAGTACTGCGCCTGGCCCGCGAGCTCGTGGCCCAGCGTCTGCTCCAGCGAGACCAGGAACTTCTCGATCTTGTGGATGTCGACCGGAGTCTCGCCGCGGGAGTAGAACTTGAAGTGGGGCGTCTCGGCCGTGGGCTCGAACCCTGGGGGCGGAGCGGCCATCGCCGCCGTCGCCATCAGCATCCCCACCACCACCGCGCCGATCTGCGTTCCGGTCTTCATGGCCGGCGGTAGAGCAAGGAGCCGGCCGGCCCTTCTGTGGCTGTAAGTTGTTGTTAAATAGTAACTTACCTTCTGGTGGGCCTGCCAGCTCTCGGGCAGTCCTCCCTGCCGGCGGTGGGTGGGCCTCCCGCAACCCGTTCCAACTCATCGAGTTGTTGCGTGAGTTTCGCGTCCGGGCGATCCGCCCGATCCCGGCCGTTCCCCTTCCCCCACTTCTGGCTTTCTGCTACAGTCGCTCGTCCCGTTCAGTTACTGGCCCCCGCGCGTTCCGAGGGCAGGGGCGCGGGGCATGCTCGCGGGTCCGGAAAAAGGATCCGGCCCGCTAGAATCAGAAGAAGAGGAGACAGGCCATTTCGAACAAGGTGTTCGTCGGCAACCTGAGCTTCGACGTCACGCGCGAGGAGCTCATCGAGGCGTTCAGTGCTGCCGGTAAGGTCGTGGACGCCAAGGTCCCCACCGATCGGGAAACCGGCCGACCCCGGGGTTTCGCGTTCGTCGAGTTCGAGGACGACGACGCGGCCGCCAAGTCCATTACGCTCATGAACGGCAAGGACCTGAAGGGGCGTGCGCTGCGGGTGAACGAAGCGGACAACCGTCCGCCCCGGCCCGGCGGAGCCCCCGGCGGTCCCCGGCCCTTCGGTAGCCCCCGTCCCGGGTTCGGTGCGGGTCCGCCCCCCGACCCGCCGCCCTTCGAGGCGGACTTCGGCGACCGGGGCGGCAAGTGGAAGGGCAAGGGCAGCCGGCGCAACATCCGCCGGCGCAAGCGCGGCTTCGACTAGCTAGAAGCGGGCGGTGAAGCCCGCCTGCAGCAGCCGCGGCACGCCGGGCAGGATCCCGCGGCTCCGATCCGCGATGTAGCTCCGGTCGAAGAGGTTCTTGACGCTCAGGAACACTTCCCCTTTCGCCCGGGGCACGGCCACGTTCAGCGTGGCATTCCAGACCGTGTGGGACGGGAGGAGCCCCCGCTGCCCGTCCGCGGAGGGCGAGGGCGAGTTCAGGTCGTCCGCGAACTGCTCGCTCACGTGCACCGCCTCCAGGAAGACGGAGCTGCCGGAGGGATGTGAATAACCGGCGCTGGCGGTGAGGAGGCGCTCCGGCGCGTAGGGCAGCCGGTTGCCGCTGACGCTCACGTTCGAGAACCCCGAGACGTTGCTGAAGCGCACACCTTCGAACCGCGCCGTGGGCACGACGGTGAGCGCGGCCCGGGCGGAGACGTTGTGCGCCGAGCCGAGCAGGCTGGCCGTGTCCAACCGCAGGCCGACCTCGAGGCCCTGGTGCAGCGTCTCCCCGCCGTTGGTCAGGGTGGCGCCCAGGCCCCCCGCCAGGCTGGCGGGCACGATCTGGTTCTCGTAGTCCATGCGGAAGAGGGTGGCGTCGGCGCCCAGGCCGGGGCGCAGCAGGCTGCGCACGCCCACCTCGTAGTTCCAGCTCCGCTCGGGGTCCAGGTCGACGGCGCCGCCGGTGGTGTTGTTGATGATGTCCTCGGTGCGCGGCGGCGCGAAGCCGCGATGGACGCCGGCGAACAACGACACCGTCTCCCGCGCCGCCCAGGCCACGCCCAGGCCCGGCACCCACTGCGAGAGGCGGGTCTCGCCGGCCACCCCCGCTCCCGCGTTGGCCAGGCGGTTGGTGCGCTCGTAGCGGATCCGCTCGAAGCGGATGCCGGGCGTGACGGTGACCCGGCCCAGCAGCAGGCGGTTCTGCACGAAGGCCGAGTAGGCGTCGTTCTCGCGCCGGTTGTCCTCGACCAGGCGGCCGCTGCGGGCGGCCGGCGTGTCCCCGTTCTGCTGGAGACGCTCCTGCCGCTCGAAGTGGGCGCGCACGCCCACCTCCGCCTCGCTGGGCCCGCCCAGGAGGCGGTGCCCGAAGCGCAGCCGGGGCTCGAGGCCGGCCAGCTCGTAGTCGCGCAGGCGGCCCTCGTTCCCGCAGGTGGTGAGGAGGTTCGCCATCCCACCGCAGGCGGGGTCCGCCGAGTCGTTGGGCCGCTGCCCGGAGTTGCTCGACTGGCGCCACCAGTCGCGGCTGAAGCGGGACGCGTAGAGCTGGGTGGTGAGGATCGCGTCCGCGCCCGCGACCCAGGTGTGGCGCAGCGAGCCCCCGGCGCGCCAGCCGTCGAAGGCGTCGTTCGCGAAGGGGTTGCCGCGCGGGTCCCGCTCGTACTCGTCCTGGCGGAGGCCCGAGTAGGTGATCTGCGAGTCCTCCGCGTAGTAGCTGCCCTTGAGGGTGAGCGTCTGGCGGCTGTTCAGCTCGAGCACGCCCTTCACGTTCGCGTCGTCCAGCCGGGAGTGCAGGTTCTCGCGGGCGCCGTCGGACTGCTTGTGCATGTAGTCGGCCAGCAGGCCGAGGCGGCCCCAGGTGCCGCCTCCCGTTGCGTGAGCGTTCAGGTAGTCGCGGTTGCCGCCGGCCAGCCGGAGGATGGCGCTGGGCGTGGCGGGAGGCCCGGGAGTGAGGTAGTTGACGACGCCCCCGACCGTGACCGGCCCGAAGGCGACCTGGCCGGACCCCTTGAGGATCTCCACGCTCTCGAAGCGCTCGATGGGCGGGTGATAGTAGGACGCGTTGTCGCCGTAGGGCGCATAGGCCAGAGGCAGGCCGTCCTCCAGGAGGAGGATCTTCGTGGACCGCGTGGGGTTGAGGCCGCGCAGGCCGATGTTCGGGCGCAGCCCCAGGCCCTCTTCGTCCCGCATGTTGACGCCGGTTGCCTTGCGCAGCGCCTCGCTGGTGCTGAACACATGGGCCAGGGCCAGGGCCTCCGGACCGACGATGTCGACCGAGCCGGGGATGCGCTGGAGGGTCTCGGGGCCGCCGGCCACGCGCGTGCCGATCACCGTGACCTGCTCCGAGAAGCTCCCCGGCCGCAGCGTGAGACGGACCTCCGGAGCGGATCCCGTCCGGACGGTGACGCGCAGGCGCGTGACCGAGAAGCCCTCGGCCGAGCCGGCCACCTCGTACTCTCCCCCGGAAGGCACCTCGATCTCGAAGCGGCCGACGGCATCGGCGACCGCGCGCCGCTCGAACCCCTGCGCGTCGCGGCGAACGGCCACCCCCGACCCGGGGATCGAGGCGCCCGTGGCATCCAGGATCACGCCGCTGACGCGATAGACGGGAGGCGGGACCTCTTCGCCGCCGGCGCCCGCCGGCGCCGCCAGGAGGCCGGCCGCGAAGATGAAATTGAATGCCATTTTCATGTTGAGAGCCTAGTCCCGCCCGCGGCCGCCTGTCAATCAAAATGAAATTGAAATTCAATTTCATTTGAGCCGGAGGCCGCCGCGCCCCGTCCCCGAACGAGGGTAGAATCGGCACCTCGATGCACCGCGGCCTGGCCCTTCTCCTCCTGCTCGCCACCGGGCCCCGCACCTTCCCCGAGGAGCGTCTCCTCCTCGACCGCCGCCTGGAGACGCTGCGCCGCATCCTGCCCGACGGCGCCAACCCGGCGCAGGATGCGATCGTGGTGAGGGACCTGGCGGAAGCCGCGCACTTCTCGGAGCTGAGCGTCACGCCCAAAGCGCCGCTCGAGTTGCCGAACCGCGGGACGGTGCTGGTGGAGGTCGCCGCGGTGGCCGGCTTCGCCGACGTGGACCGCTTCTTCCGCCAGATCGCGCTCTCCCCGCGGCTCATCGACGTGGAGAGCGTGGCCTTGACGCCGGCGGCCGGCGACCGGGTGAGGCTGGCGGGAGTGGTGCGCCTGCCCTACCGTCCGCTCAAGGCGCCGCTGCCGGCGCCGCCCGACGGGCTGCGCGGCACGCTGGGCAACGTGGCCAAGCCCCAGGCCGACGCCTTCCTGCGCGACCAGGCGCTGGCGGTGGACAAGTCCGAGACGATCGCCGAGCTGCGCCGCGCCCGCCGCAACCCGCGCCTGTTCCTCTCGGAGCTGGCGGCGGTCGTGCGCGACCGGCCGGTGGTGCTGACGCGCGCGACGCTGGCCGACGAGTTCCTGGTCAGCGGCCTCACCGTGGGCGAGGCCTCCATGCGCAGCCTGGAGGCCCGCTTCGAGCGGGGCTTCTTCCGCGTGTCGGAGGTGCTGGTGGTGCGCCAGGGCGCCTGCCACCGCTTCGAGGTGCGCGGGCGCGCCCCGGTGGTAGGGCCCGAGGCGGAGATCCCGCTGCCCGCGGGGGATCCCCTGCAGCCCGACGAGGGCGCCTGCCGCGTGGACCGGGACAGCGGGCGCCCGGTGGCGGTGCGCCAGGCCGGCAAGGCGCGCGTGGCCCCCGCCGGATCGCTCTCCCTGCGGCTGCGCGACATCGACGTGGCGGACGTCTTCCAGGTGCTGCACCAACTCACCGGCCAAGCCTTCCTGGTGGACCAGGACGTGCGCGGGCGCGTCAGCATCGACGTATGGGGGCTCGACCTGGAAGGGACGCTGGCGGCGCTGCAGCGCGCGGGCGCGCGCGTGAGCGGCCCGGGCCCGGTGCGCCGCGTGGTGCCGGAGGGCGCGACGCCCACCGCTCCGCCGGCGAAGGGCGGGGGCGATCCGCGGATGAGCATCGGCCTGAAGCGCGCGGGCGTGCGCGACCTGCTGGCGGTGATGGGCGAGGCGCACCCGCCGCTCGTGTCGTTCGCGCCGCCCGGACCGCTGGGGCGCGTGAGCCTGTGGGCCAAGGACGCGGCGGTCATCGACCTGCGCGCGGCGGTGCTCCACGGCGCAGGGCTGGCCGAGCGCGTGGAGGGCGAGCGGCGGCTGGTGCTGCGCTCGGCGGAGGGCGCGGCCCCTCCGGACGTGGCGCCGGTGACCGCGATCGTGGCGGAGAGGCGGCTGGCCGTGCGCCCGCAGGAGCTGGCGGCGGAGGAGTTCCAGCTCGCAGGGCTGGCCCAGGCGGACGGCCGCTGGGTTGCCTTCGTCTACTCCCCCACCGGCGACCTGTACGCCTACCGCGCGGGCGACCGCCTGGCCGACGCCGCGGTCAACGCGATCGAGTCGACGGACGTCCTCCTCCAGACGGAGGAAGGTCCGTTGCGCGTCCCGTTGCCGGACATGGGCCGATAGCGCTCGACTCCCGAAAATGAAAAGGCCCGGGACGAATCGTCCCGGGCCAGAGAATTGGGGCTGTCTTTACGGCGCCCCGCGCACCCTCAAAGGTGCGCTTATTTTATCGTTGGCGTGTAGCGGGCCTTTTCAGGCCCCCCCTTCGTCCGGCGGAGTGCTCTCGTCCATCACCACCTCCATCCGGCCTATCAACAGACGTGCTCGAGGGTAGACGCCCTCCAGTGCGTCTCTGCGTCTTTACGTCTCGTGCGTCTCAGTCTCGACGAACGACCGTCACCGCGAATATCGGTCTCGCGCGCGGGCGTTGTCAAGCACGAAACGCCCGCGTCGCGCGGCATGTTCGTGTCTCCACGCGGGACAAGATTTAACGCACCAGGTGATATCGCGTCTGCCGCTCGAGCACCCATTCCATCTTTCCGTCGGGTCCGAGCATGGCCTCTTCCTCCTGCGCGGAGCGCACGCGCTGGCCTCCCCACTCGGGCACCGGCGTCGTGGCCTGCAGCTCGATCGAGAACCAGCTCGAGGCCGAAAGCGGCACATCGCCCCGGCCGGGCACGCCCTGCTGCCGGTCCCACAGGCCGATGAGCGGGCCGGCGCCGTGGCCGTGATCGCCGATGGGATGGGTGTAGACGGTGCCGTCGATGCCCTCCGCCTTCATCGCCGCCAGCGTGTCGGCCAGCACCTCGTTGCCCGTGCGGCCCGGCTTCATCCGCTCCACCAGCAGGTCCTGCAGGCGATTGGAGCGCTGCAGCGCCTGGCGCAGGCCGGCGGGGGCGTCGGTCTCGCCCGGCTTCAGCACGTAGCCCACGTGCTGCGTGTCCGTGGCCAGGCCCATGGCCTGGATCCCGAAGTCCGTGTGGAGATGGTCCCCGCGCTCGATCACCACCGCGCCCCGGTCGGCCAGCACGCTCTGCGCGTCGCGGCCCGGGCGCTGCACGCTCACGGAGGGCGGGAACCACTCGCCCATCCCCAGGTCGTTCACCCGTTGGCGCAACCACCACACCACGTCCTCGGTGGTGGTCTTGCCGGGCGTGATCACTTCGTTCGAGAAGGCGCGGGCGATGAGCGCGTGGGAGATGCGCATGAGCTGCCGGTAGCTCGGCAACATCTCCGGCAGGCGGACGGTGATGTAGTCCAGGGACAACCCCTCCGCGCGCACCACGCGATCGGTCCAGGGGCCCAAAGCGGCCGCGAGCTGCTCCCACTCACCGAGGCTGAGGCCGTCGGAGAAGGCGTGCGTGTGGGAGACGTTGACGGCGATGCGCTTCGGCCGGCGCTCGTCCACCAGCTTGCGCAGCAGCGCCCACTGGCCCTGGCCCCACAGCTCGCGGTTCTCCGTCTCGGGGTCGCGGTAGACCTGGTACAAGCCGCCGTTCGACCCGCCACCCAGCGCCAGCCGCGCAACACCCGCCTCCCCTCCGCGGTCGTGGAAGGCCAGGATGGTGCGCCGGCGCGCGGCCATCACGGACGGGGAGACCAGCGAGAAGAACACCGGGTCCTCGTTGTACTCGCGGCACACCACCAGCCAGAGGTCGACGCCCTGCCGGCGCATCAGCTCCGGCAGCACGCGCTCCAGCCGCAGCTTCAGCCACTCCTGGCGAATCGCATCCTGTTCCCGCAGCGACGGCAGCGGAGGCGGCATCGCCGGCCGCTTCTCTGCTCCCCATGACGGAGACGGAAACGACGCCACAGAGGCACTGAGAACACAGAGGACGTAACAAAGCCTTGCGTGTTTCACGGAACCCTCCAAGAAATCTCTGTGCCCTCTGTGCCTCTGTGGCGCCGTTGCCGTCGCCGTTTCAGTCCAGCGAGGGCGCGAGCAAAAGCGCGTTGGTGAACAGCTTCTCCAGCCCCCGCCAGTAGTTGCGGAAGTTGGGATCGTCCGCGAACAGGACGACGTGGCCGCGGCCGAGCGGCTCGTCGATGAGGTAGGACGCCCCGCGCAGGCGCGCCTCGGCTTCCGGCCAGGCGAAGCCCGAGAGGAGCGGCTTCTCCTTGCGGATGCGGGCCACGTTGGCACCGGTGGGCGACGCCGCGAACACGTGTGAGGAGGCGATGAGCACGGGCAGCGGGCCGTCGCCGTAGCCGTAGCGCAGGAAGTGGCGCGGCTCCAGCTCGGCGGCGAAGATGGCCCCGGGCGTGTACTCGGTCTCCTGCTGGCGGCGTTCCACCTGGCGGCGCAGGTCCTTCTCGGTCTCGAGAACGTCCTTGTCCGCCGGGCGAGGTTTGGCGGCGGCCTCGTCCTTCTCCCCCGGCTTCTCTTCCTTCTCCTCCTCCGGCCCCAGCAGGCGCGCCTTGGTCCAGGCCACCTTCTTGTCGGCGGCCATGACCGCGGCCCCGCCGCTCAGGACCAGCACTCCGCCCTCCCGCACCCAGGCAGTGAGCCGCTTCACCGTCTCCTCGCCCAGCGCCGCCTGGTAACGGCCGGCCGACCCGTCCGGCATCACCAGGACGTTGTAGCGCGTGAGGTCGGCCGAGCCCAGGTCGGCCGCGCGCAGGGCGGTGAAGGGCTGGCCCAGCCGCTGCTCGAGGAGGAACCAGATGGCGCCGAAGGCGGTCTCGTCGGTGGGGGCGTCGGCCAGGACCGCCACCCGCGGCGCCTCCAGCGAATCGATGTCCGCCGAGCCCAGGTCGATGCCGCGGTCCGCCCAGGCCGTGTGGACGGCGACCACCTCCACGCCGCTCTCGCGCGCCAGCTTGGGCAGGCGCTCGTGCAACGACTCGGGGTTGCGCTCCACGCGGGCCACGAACGTGCCCTGGGGCCACTCGCGTCCGGCCAGCGTGAACGGCCGCTTGGCCACCGCCAGCCGGAACTCCTCGCGCAGGAGCGCGAAGGCCAGGCGGGTGGAGCCCAGCGTGCGCGGGTCGAAGAGGTACGCGCTGCGCGCCGGCCCGCCGGCCACGCTCCCCGCGGGCGACGGCGGGGAGGAAAGCGCCTCGCCTTCGGCGAGGGGCGACTCCGCCGCGTAGGCCTCGACGCCGTAGGTGTAGGGCAGCGCCCAGGCGGTCACGTCGTAGAAGTCGTTGCGGTCGGCGGGCACGTTCTTGCCGCGCCGGCGGTTGAACTCCCGCTTGCGACGCTCCTCGGCCAGGAACTCCGCCTGCTGCTCCGTGCGCGGCTCGAGCAGCGCCTGGATCAGGCGCTTCTCGGGCTGGTCGAGGGGGACGACGTAGGCGCCGGCCGGCACCTTGCGCGGGCCCACCGCCAGAGTGAGGTAGTCGCGGCCGGCGGGAAGCGACGTCTCCCGCGTAGTGCGGCGGACCTCCACGCCGTGGAGCATCAGCAGCGACACCAGGTCGGCCGCGCGGCCGGCGTCGGCGCCCGGCACGATCACGTACGCGCGGGTGGGGCCCTTCAGGCCCTCTTCCATCGCCGAGCGGCGGAAGCGGTAGTAGTCGCGCAGCTTGTCCTCGCGCCGGGCGGCGGTGGTGAGGAGCACGGCCAGGCCGCCCTCCACGTGTTTGTCGACACCGTCGCGCAGCGTGACCAGCGTCTCGTCGTCCCGCTCCACCCGCAGGCCGGTGTAGCCGCCGGCGTTGGTCTCGAAGGTGAAGCCGATGGCGCCCTTGAGGAACGGGTAGGCGTCCCAGTACCCCGGGTAGAACTCGTCGAAGGTCTCGCCAGTGAAGTACGACCAGCCGCGCGCGTCGCTGCGGGCGGCGATGGCCTTGCCGTAGGTCTCCAGCCAGTCGAGCTGGGACTTGGGGATGTTGGGGTTCACGGGCAGCGCCACCGGCGGGAAGAAGAAGTTCTCGGTCTCGCCGTGATGGTCGATGAAGGTCTGCGGGTTCCACTGGCGATAGGCGGCGATGACGTGGCGGGTCTCCGTCTGGGTGGCCCAGACGGAGTCGCGGTTCAGGTCGATCTGGTAGTGGTTGTTGTTGGTGTCCATCCCCCAGGGGCCACGGTGCTCCAGCGCCTGCGGATCGGCGGTGCCCTGCGGGCCCACCTGGTGCGCGTTGTACCAGGCCACGAAGCGCTCGCGCGACTCCGGGTTGTGGCAGACGTTGAGCACGGCCACCACCTGGGTCAGCGCCTTCTCCACCTCGCCGCCGCGGCTGGCCGCCAGCACGTAGGCCATCTCCAGCGCCGCCTCCACCGCCGCCGACTCGTTGCCGTCGTTGCCGAAGTTGTCCCAGGTGACGGCCGGGGAGCGCCGGATGATCTCCTCCGCCTCGGCCTCGCCCAGCCCACGGGGATCGGTGAGCCGCGCCAGGTCGGCGCGGACCATCTCCAGCCGCGCCATGTTCTCGGGCGACGAGATGACCAGCAGCATCATCGGCCGCTTCTCGTACGACTGGCCGATGGGCACCAGCTTGACGCGCTCCGGCACCGCTCGCGCCAGCGCCTCCACGTAGCGCACCACGCCCAGGTAGTCGGTGTGGTACCCCCCGATCTCGTAACCCAGCACGCTCTGGGGCGTAGGCACCTTCGGATCGAGCGAGTCGGCCGCGGACGCGGGGGCAGCAGCGAGGCACGCCACGAGGGCGAGCGCAGGACGGAGCATTCGGGACACCTCCAGCCGCCGGATTCTATCTCGCGGCGCCGAAGTAAATTCGGCGCCGCTCTTTGAGGCGGGGGGGCTCTCCGGCCCCCCCGCACCCCCCATCACGCTCGCTTCCCCAGATCTATCATCTGAGGTGATCGGTCAGCCGCTCCGCCAGGTAGCGGTGGCCCTCCACGCTGAGGTGCAGGTTGTCGATGAAGTAGCGCTCGTTGGAGTCCACCGGGGCGTCCAGGCCGAGGTCGCCGAGGTCCACCAGCGGCACGCGCAGCTCGGCCGCGGTCTCGGTCAGGACCTGCGCGTGCTCGGAAGCGGGCGGCGCTTCTCCCGGCCGGCGCCGGCGCGGCAGCTCCAGGAACACGGGCTCGATCCCGCGGCGGCGGCACTCGGCCACGATGGCGCGCAGGTTCTCGCGGTACTGCGGAGCGGGCACGCGCTGCCCGGTGGGCGGCGCGTCCCACTCGCGCTCGGCGCGCCGCATCATGGAGCGGAGGTAGAGGCTCTTGGCGGCGCGGTAGAGATGGACGTGGCGGGCCAGGCCATCGAGGGCGGAAGCTGCGCGCATGCGCGAGGCGTAGGTGCGGTCGTCGACCGGCCGCCGCGAGGCGTCGTTCCAGCCGATGCAGAAGGTAGCCACGTCCATTTCGAGCGACGGCCCCAGCCGCTGCAGGAGCCGGAGCACCTGATGGGTGGTGTACCCCGTCACGCCCGCGTTGACAGCCTCCGCTCCGCGCGGCGCCAGCCGCCGGCCCAGCTCGGCGGTGTACGTCTCGCCGTCGCCCACGCCGTAGCCGAAGGTGATGGAGTCGCCGAAGGCCGCGATCCGGCGACGGCCGCGCGGCTTGGGCGAGCCCACCTCCGCCCCGCGCAGCCCGAAGGCGTTGATGGCCACCGGACGGCCCAGGAACTCCCCGCGGAAGCCGGGCCGCGGCGACCAGAACAGCTCCGCGTCGGCCTGCATGAACGGGAAGTCGATGTCGATGTCGACGGTGCGCGCCACGATGGCGGGCGGCACCGGCGGCTCGACGTCGACCCATCGCGCGAGCAGCTCCGCGCCTCCCAGGAAACCCAGCACGATGATGGACGTGAGGAAGAGCGATCGGCGGGTGGTGAACTGCGGGGCGGCGGCCGGCACGCCGGATAATAACGCACCCCCATCGCGTAGAATCCGCCGGGAAATGAGAACGCTGGCCGCGGGCGCGGCCTATCTCGCGCTGGCGGTGGCCGCCACCTGGCCGCTGGCGCCGCGCGCACACGACTCCGTGTTCGGGTTGGGCACACCGCCGCTCAACGTCTGGGCCATGGGCTGGGTGCTTCACCAGCTCCCCCGCGATCCCGTCCATCTCTTCGACGCCAACGCCTTCTATCCCTATCCGCGCAGCCTGGCCTTCTCCGAGCACCTGCTGGTGCCGAGCCTGCTCGGCGCGCCCTCCGCGATCGCCACCGGCAACCTGGTCCTCGCCCACAACGTGGTGGCGCTGCTCACGCTCGCGCTGGCCGGGCTCGGCATGTACCTCTTCTGCCGGGAGCTCCTCGGGGATCCGCTGGCCGCCTTCGGCGGCGGCCTCCTCTACGCCTTCCACACCTGGAACGTGAACGAGCTCGTCCGGCTGCAGATCCTGTCCAACGCCTGGTTCCCCTTCCTGCTCCTGGCGCTCCTCCGTTTTTTCCAGCGGCCCGGCTGGCGTCCCGCGCTGGCCGCGGGCGGCGCCTACGCGGCGCAGAGCCTGAGCTGCATGTACTGGGCTCTCTACCTGCCGCTGGTGACCGCGCCCGCGCTGCTGGTGCTGGCGCTTGGCCGCCGTCTCGACTGGCGGAAGCTCGCGCCGCTGGCCGCCGCCCTGGGCGTCGCGTTCGCGCTCAGCGCGCTCTTCTTCGTCCCCTACCTCCAGAACTCGCGCGACTTCGGTTTCCAGCGGAGCGAGCCGGCGTCGGTGGCCCTCGACCGCTACTTCGACGTGTTGCCCGGCAACGTCCTCTACGCCGATGCGCTGGGCACGGCGCGCGCCAACGAGAACGCCGCGCACTTCCTGGGCTTCTCCGCGCTCGCGCTGGCCGTCCTGGCGTTGTGGCCTGGGGGCACCACGCTCGCGGGTTGGCGGGGCCTGCTGCTCGGGTTCGTGGGGGGAGGGCTCCTGCTGAGCCTCGGCCCGCGCATCCAGATCGCCGGCCACGACCTGGCGCCCGGACCCTACGCGCTCCTCTACCACTTCGCGCCGGGCTTCCGCAGCGTGCGCTACCCCGAGCGCTTCGCGCTGGTGCTGGTGCTGGGCCTGGCGCCGCTGGTGGCGGCGGGCCTGGAGCGGCTGCGCGCGCGCCTCGGCCGCGGGGCGGCCGCGGCGGCCTGCGCCCTTCTGTTCGTCGAGCACTTCTCCGCGCCGCTCGCGCTGGAGCCGCTGCCGCCGCCCTCGCGCGCGCCGTCCGTCTACCGCTGGCTGGCCGGCCAGGCCGAGGTGCGCGTGGTGGCGGAGGTGCCCTCCTCGCGCAACTGGATGGAGCGCACCGACGGCCTGCCCATGTACTTCTCCACGCTGCACTGGAAGAAGACGCCCCAGGGCTTCACCGGCTACTTCCCACCCGCGTCGAACTTCGTCCGCTGGCGGCTCTTCCACTTCCCCGACGCGGAGAGCGTGGCCTTCCTGCGCTCCTTCGGCGTGGACACGGTCGTGGTGCGCGCCGAGGGCGGACGGCTGCCGGACTGGGCCGGCCCGCGTCCGGAGTGGACGCTGGCCGGGCCGTTCGCCGAAGGGGACGCGGTGCTGCGCCTGCACGGCGCCGGCGGCCTGGCCTTCACACCGCCCGCGGTGGACGCGCCGGCCGGCCTGGTCGAGGTGTCGCGAGACGCCTGGCACGCCTTCGCCTCGCATCCGAACGCGGGGCGGGCCGGCGACGGGCGGCCGGAGACCTCGTGGACCACGGGCGAGGCCGCCAAGGCCGGCGACCACTACGGCGTGCGCTTCGCCGAGCCCACCTCGCTCGCGCGCATCTCGCTGAACGTCCACGACCCCTTCGAGTTTCCCACCCGGCTGGAGCTGCAGGGCCGCGTGGTGGGCGGCGCGGAGATCACCATCCCCTTCGACTCCGCAGCCGCCTACGACCGCCTCTTCGCTTTCCTGCTCCACCGCCCACGCCAGGCGCGCCTCGACCTGGACGTCGAGACGCCCCCGCTGCGGGAGCTGCGCCTGCACATCTCGGGCAACGACCACTTCCAGCTCCCCTGGACCATGGCGGAGCTGCGGCTGTACCGGCGTTAGGGCAGGCGCCCTTCGTGCAGGAGGTGGGTGGCGCAGCCCACCTCCTCGAAGCCGGCCTCGTCCGCGTCGCGGCGGGACGAAAGGTCCAGCGGCAGCAGCCGCCCGCTGGCGCTGAGCGCGAGGTTGTCGGTCCAGCTCCGGCCCGGCACCATCTGCCGCGGAGGCGGCAGGGCGTCGATCCGCTCGTCGAGGAACGCCTCGGGCAACAGCCGGTGGGCCACCAGCCGCGCCCTCTCGCGCACGGCGGGATCGGCCACGCGGTTGCGCTGTCCCCAGACCACCACGTAGTCGGCGCCGGTGGGCTGGGGCACGGTGGGCCGCGTGGTCACGGCCACGTCGCGGTCCATGTCGAGGGTGAGGAGCACCATCAGCTCCTCGAACAACATGGCCACGTCCTCGGCCTCCGTCGAGTAGTTGTAGAAGTCGCTGGCCCCGTCCGGCGCGAACTCCGCCGCCACCAGGCCGGGCGAGTAGCTCTTCTGCACGGGCGTGGCCGCGAGGCCGGCGAAGGCCACCTGGGCCAGGGCCTCCATGACGCGGGAGCGCAGCGGGGCGCGCTCGCTCAGCTCGGTCTGCACCTCGGCACGAAAGGTCTGCTGGAACGTCTGGTAGGGCGAGAGGCCGCCCAGCCGGGCCGGCGCGAGGTAGTCGTTGGCGTGGCCCAGCTCGTGGTAGAGCAGGCGGCCCATGCGCGCGCGCACGTCCTCGAAGCTGCGGACCGCGCCCGGCCGCGGCCGCGCGCGGTAGGCGTAGCGGCTGCCGACCACGTAGCGCCAGGGCATGGTGAAGCCCAGCTCGTCGGCGAAGCCGGCGCGGAAGTCCGGCCGCGTGGTCACCGTGGCCAGCTCGGCCTCCGTCAGCCAGAGGCCGGCCGAGTCCAGGTAGATGGCCCCGGTGGCCGCCCAGTAGAACGAGGGGCGCACGTCGGCGCTGATGACGACGGCCGTGAGCGGACGGAAGAGCAAGAGCAGCTCCGCGGGCAGCGATTCCAGCACCTCGCGGAAGCGCACCCCCATCCAGTCGTGCGAGACCAGCACCCGGCTCATGATGTCGTCGACCGTGGGCCGGGAAGTGGTGAGGCCCAGGGCGGGCAGCCGCAGCAGCGTGCAGCTCACCTCGCGCCGCCCCATGTACACGCAGTCGTCCAGCACGCCGGCGTAGGGTGCGAAGGGATCGTAGGGGTGCAGCGGCTGGGTTACCTGCAGGAACGAGATGCGCGAGACCAGCGGCCGGTCGGAAGCCTGTCCCACGAACGGCGTCTCCGCGCCGCCGCATCCGGAGACGGCGAGGGCCGCCGTCACCGCCGCTCCCCGCCACCACGACTTACGGATCTGCATGTCTTCCTACCAGTACACGTTGACCGCCACGCCGGGCTTGAACGCCGTGATCTGCGTGGCGTCGCCCCCGCCCACGTCGTCGCGGCTCTCGAAGGCCAGGCCCGCGCGCGCGCTGAAGCTGAAGGCCGGGCTGAAGAAATACTCGAAGCCGGTGAACGCTCCCGCGCCCACGCCGTCGCGCTGCCCCGACACGCTGGTCTCCTGGGAGTCGATGTTGTCCCGCATCCAGCGCCCTTCCAGCTCGAGCAGACCCTTCAAGCGGCCGCCGCCCAGCAGGCGGCGGTAGCCGGCCGCGACACCGAAACGAGTGCGCGTGGTGACCGGCTCGCCGAAGTCGCGCCGCTCGCGGTCGAAGGAGGCGGACACGAACAACGCGCCCGCCTGGCCCAGGCGCCAGCGCAGCCCGGCGGCGCGCTCCCCGTCGAACACGTCGCTCACGAAGGCCGAGAAATGCCAGTCGGGATCCGGGCCCGTCACCGGCGCCGCGGGGGCCTGGGCGGCACACGGGGCCGCGGCCGCGATCCACAACATCGCTGCCAGAGGCGTTCTTTTCAACATGTGGCACCGATGGTAGCACGCGCCCCGGGCCGCCACTGGCACGTCGATTGCGGTCAAACGACCGGCCGGGGCGTCCTTGCCCCATGCCGGCGCGGGTACGGCTCGCGGGCCTCGAGCCGTCCCGCGTCCATCCATGGACGGATTCCAACGAAAGGCAGTGTGCCCCATGAAAGACCGAGACACGATCGACCGACGAGCGTTCACCCGGCAGTCGTTGATGGCCATGCTGGCGGGAGTGACCATCACCCTCAGCGGCTGCGGGGACGACGACCCCAACGACCCGACTCCCGCCTCCGAGACCGGTGACATCTCCAACAACCACGGCCATACCGCCGTGATCACCGGCGCCGAGCTGACCGGAAGCGCGACCATCATGATCAACTTCCAGGGCAGCGCCAACCACACCCACAACCTGGAGATCACGGTTGCGGAGCTGACGCAGGTCCGGAACCAGGCGCGCCTGGTCAAGGACACTTCGGTCACCAACGCCCACAGCCACACAGTGACGTTCAACGCGTAGGGCGGCGGCGGGGCGATAGCCCCGCGTCTGCCGCGGCAGCCCCGTTATGGCGGTTGTACGAGAGGCTCGAACGATTGTACAAAGGGCAGGGGTCCGGAGTGACCCACGTCACAGCCGGAGGACCACACACGCACCTAGTTTCGTTCAAGGAAGCAGTGCCGACTTGATGCCGCCCGCGGCCCGTGCCCAGATCGTTGACCACGTCATCCACGCCACGCGTGCCGACCGGCCGCGCTGGCAGCGCTACGGCCTCGCCCTGGGCTTGACCGCGGTCGCTGCGGGACTGGGCCTGCTGGTCCATCCCGCCCTCAGCATGATCGTCCCCTTCATCTTCCTGCCGGCCGTGGTGCTGGCATCCTGGTTCGGCGGGCTGGGCCCGGGCCTGCTCACCACCGTGCTCACGGCCGCCGCCGCCGTCACCCTCTTCGACCACACCGGCGGCGGTCTGACCCTGGACTGGCCGAACGACCTCGGCCGCGGCGCGACCTTCCTCCTGACCGCGGGCGTCATCAGCGTCCTGAGCGAGGTCCTGCACGAGGCCCGGCGGCAGCAGGAGCAGGGGCTGCGGCGCGTGGAGCGGATGGCGGAGCTGCAGGTGCAGCTCGACGACGTGGCCATCGCGCTGGCGGAGGCGCTGCGCGTACGGCAGGTGGCGGAGATCGCGGTGGTGCAGGGCTGCGCGCTGCTGGGCGCCTATGCCGGCACCCTGGCCGTGCTGGACGAGGTCAGCGGACGGCTGCGCACCATCTATTCGGTGGGATACCCGCCGGAGGTGCCCGAGGAGCGCGTCATCGAGCTGCACTCCGACGAGCCGCTGGCGGAGGCGGTGCGGGGCCTGACGCCGGTGGTGGTCGAGTCTCGCCGCGCCTCCGACGAGCGCTACCCGCACCTGGCGCCGGTGCGGGAGCTGACGGGCACCGAGGCGGTCACCGCCCTGCCCCTGGTCGTGCAGGGCCGCGTGCTGGGAGGATTCGGCTTCAGCTTCCGCGAGCCCCGGCAGTTCAAGCGCACCGACCTGCCGTTGCTGCAGGCGCTGGCCTACCAGTCCGCGCTGGCCCTGGAGAGCGCGCGCCGCTACGAACGGGAGCAGGAGGCGCGCCGGCGAGCGGAGGCCAGCGGCGAGCGGCACCGCTTCGTGGCCGGCGCCAACGCCTGTCTGGCCGCCTCCATGGAGTACAAGGCCAACCTGCGTGAGGTGGCGCGCCTGGCCGTGCCCGCCTTCGCCGAGGGCTGCCTGGTGCACCTGCGCAACCCCGACGGCGGGTTGAGCCTGCTGGCCGCCTTCCACGCGGACGAGCCACGCTCGGCCGCGCTGGCCGAGCTGGGCGGCCGCCAGGGCGACGGGGACGCGGACGGCCTCTGGCGCGCCTTCCACACCGGCGAGCCGGAGCTGCTGGCGGACGCCGAGCCCCAGTGGCTGGCGCGCGCGCAGGGACCGGCCGAGCGCGCGCTGGTGGAAGAGCTCGAGCTGCAGTCCAGCCTCAGCGTCCCGCTGCGGGCGCGCGAGCGATCGCTGGGCTCCTTCACCTTCCTGACCTCGCGCCAGGGCCACCACCCCCTGGCCGACGAGGACCAGGTGCTGGCCCTCGACCTGGCCGGCCGCGCCGCCGCGGCCATCGACAACGCGCTGCTCTTCGAGGAGGCGCAGCGCCTGAACCGCGTGAAGGACGAGTTCCTGGCCCTGCTCTCGCACGAGCTGCGCACGCCGCTGGGCTCCATCCTGGTCTGGCTGGAGCTGCTGCGGGCGGAGGAGATCGACGAGGGCGCCGACCGCGCGGTGGGCATGGTGCACCGCAGCGCGCGCCAGCTGGGGGAGCTGATCGACCAGCTGTTGGACGTGTCGCGCATCGTGGCCGGCAAGCTGAGCGTGGAGAAGCAGACCACCTACCTGCCCGCAGTGGTGGATGGCGTGCTGGAGGCGGCGGGACCGGTGGCGCAGGCCAAGGGCGTGCGCCTGCAGTCGTCCCTGGACCGCGCGCTGGACCCGCTCTGGGCCGATCCCAACCGGCTGCGCCAGGCGCTGTCCAACCTGGTGCTCAACGCCATCAAGTTCACGCCCCAGGACGGCGAGGTCTCCGTCAGCCTGACGCGGGTGGGCGCGATCGCGCGCATCGAGGTGCGCGACACGGGCGCCGGCATCGCCCGCGACCTGCTGCCGTTCATCTTCGAGCGCTTCCGCCAGGGAGACACCCACAGCACGCGCTCCCACGGCGGGCTGGGGCTGGGCCTGACCATCGCGCAGTACATCGCCGACCAGCACGAGGGGCGCATCTCGGCGGACAGCGAAGGCCCGGGCCGCGGCGCCGTGTTCACGCTCGACCTGCCCCTGCGCCTTCCTCCCTCGCGCGACCTCGCCGTGCCGGCGGTGCGCGGGGAGGCGGCGGAGCCGCGCTCGCTCTGCACGCTGCGCGTGCTGCTGGTGGACGACCACGACGACACCCTGCGCGGGCTGACGCTCGGCCTCAGCGCCAGCGGCGCTGAGGTGACGCCGGTCTCTTCGGCCCGCGACGCGCTGGAGGCGCTGCCTCAGGTCCGCCCCCACGTGCTGGTGAGCGACCTGGCCATGCCCGACAAGGACGGCTACGCGCTGATCTCGGAGATCCGCCGCCTCACCCCGGAGGCGGGCGGCCAGGTGCCGGCGGTGGCCGTTTCCGCCTACGCCAGCTACGACGACCGCCTGCGCGCGCTGCGCGCGGGTTACCACGAGCACATGGCCAAGCCCGTGGAGATCGCCAACCTGGTGGCGACGATCGCGCGCCTGGCAGCGAGCGCGAGGGCGTAGGCGGCTACACCCCCAGCCTGAACGCCACCCGCACCGTCATCGTCACCGACACGGGCTTCCCGTTCAGGATCGTCGGCTCGTACTCCCACTGGCGGACCGCCTCGATGGCGGCGTCGTTCAGCTCCGGCGCGCCGTGGAGGACCTTGACGTTGGCCACTTTGCCCTCCGGAGTGATCCGGCACTCCAGCGTGACCACGCCCTCCAGGCGCGCGTTCTTGGCGGCCTCGGGGTAGACGGGCGGCACGTCCTTGGTCCGGCGCGGCTCGGGGATCTGGCCGGTCGCCTCGTGGGCCTTCAGGATCCCGGCGGTCCGGGGCCTCACCTCCAGGAGCCGCCAGCCGCGCGCTCCCTTCACCGCGGTGGCCTCGAGCACGTCCGCGCCGGCCGCCGCACCCTGGGCCAGGCGGCGGTAGGGCTGCTGGAGCCGGACCTGTCCCGGCTTCACGATGCCCACGCGGAGCCGGTCCGGCTCCAGCTCGATACGCCAGGGACCGGCCGCCTGCTCGGAGCGGAGCTGCTCGTCCAGCCGGGGCAGGTCCCCGGGCGGGATGGCCCGCGTGTCGGCCGACGTCAGCGCCAGCCGCGACAACGCGGCGCCATCCCCCGCGTTCCAGGCGGCGGCGAACGCACCGACCAGGGCGCGCAGCTCCGCCTCGTCCTCGCGGGGCGGGCGGAACTGCGCCTGCGGCTCCCCGCCGGCCAGCGCCCAGGCCAGGCCGGGCGCGGCGGCGAGGACGGCGGCGGCGAGAAGTCGCATGGGGGCCTCCTTGGGAAAAGGCCCCTCGATTCTACTTCCGGCGCTTGTACGTGATGCGCATCATCGGGGCGGACTTGCCGTCCGGGCCCGCGCCGCTCATCGTGAAGACGCGCGTGTCGGGGTCCTTGTACTCCACGACCGAGGTCATCTTGGTGACCTTGCCGCTCATGTCGGGCCCTTCCATCCAGCCGGTCATCGTCTTCTTGCTGGCGTCGTAGGTGGACTCGCCCGTCAAGAGGCCGGGGGACATGGTGTCGGTCCAGACCGAGACGTACTTCTTCTTGGTGGGATCCCAGCCGGCGATACCGTGGCCGCCGAACGGCGAGCCCATCATGTCGCCCTTGAAGTCCGTGACCAGCCACAGGCCGCCCAGCAGCGTGTTGGTCTCGACGCCCTTGGAGGGAGGAGGCGCCTGGGCGCCGGGAGGCACGATCATCTCCACCGTCGCGTCCCAGGTCCCCACATCGCTCTTGAGCACCGCGTGCTCGGGACCGGGCTGCGGGACGGGAGGCGCCTGGGCCGCCGCGGCCGAGGCCAGGGAGAGGACGGCCAGCGCGCACATCGCGACTCTCGCATGCTTCATGAGGTTCCTCCTTTGATTGACGACTACGTCGTCCTGAGGTCGGGGGTTCCGTCGCTCAGGATGAAGTGAGGCGGGTCAGGCCCGCGTCACTTCACTTCCCAAGTGTCGCCCGCCCGGAGCAGTTTGGCCAGGTCGCCTGAGCCGCGCTTGGCGATCACGTCGTCGATCTGGGCGTTCATGCCGGCCTCGTAGCGGGGCGCGTCCGCCGCGTGCAGCACGCCGAGCGGCGAGGGGAAGCCGGGATGCTCGTCCATGCGCGAGAGCAGGAAGGCGTAGGCCGGGTTGGGATGCCGCTCGTCGTGGACGATGAGGTCCTTCTCGGTGATCCCATTGCCGAGGCTCACGACCTCCAGGTCGATCCCGTTCATGCGGATGCCCTTGTCCTTGTTCTTCCCGAAGATCAGGGGCTGTCCGTGCTCCAGCGCGATCGTCCGGTCGTCGCGGATGTCCTTCTCGGTGAGGGCCTCCCAGGCGCCGTCGTTGAAGATGTTGCAGTTCTGCAGGATCTCGACGAAGGCCGAGCCGGGATGGGCGGCCGCCTTCTTGAGCGTGGCCTTCAGGTGCGCCTGGAAGACGTCCACCGAGCGGGCCACGAAGGTGGCCTCCGCGCCCAGGGCCAGCGAGAGCGGGTTGAAGGGGCGGTCCACCGAGCCGTAGGGCGTGGACTTGGCCTTCTTGCCGATCTCCGAGGTCGGCGAGTACTGCCCCTTGGTGAGGCCGTAGATCTTGTTGTTGAAGAGCAGGACCTTGATCCCCACGTTGCGGCGGAGCATGTGGATGGTGTGGTTGCCGCCGATGGAGAGCGCGTCGCCGTCGCCGGTGGCCACCCACACCTCCAGGTCGGGCCGGGTGAGCTTGATTCCGGTGGCCACGGCGGGCGCGCGGCCGTGGATGGTGTGGAACCCGTAGGTGTTCATGTAGTACGGGAAGCGGCTGGAGCAGCCGATCCCCGACACCACCACGAACTTCTCCTTGGGCACGCCCAGCTCCGGGAAGACCGACTGCACGGCGGAGAGGATGGCGTAGTCCCCGCAGCCGGGGCACCAGCGGACCTCCTGGTCGGTCTGGAAGTCCTTCTTCGAGTAGACGGGCAGGGTCGTGGTCACGAAAGGACCTCCTCGATCTTGGCTTCGATCTCCGCCTGCTTGAACGGCTTGCCCTGCACCTTCCCGTAGCTGATGGCGTCCACCAGGTACTTGGCGCGCAGCACCCAGACGAGCTGGCCCAGGTTCATCTCCGGGACCACGACCTTCTTGTAGCGCTTCAGCACGTCGCCCAGGTTCTTGGGCAGCGGGTTCAGGTGGCGCAGGTGGACGTGGCCGAGCCGGCGGCCTTTCGCCCTCTGCGCGCGCAGCGCGGCGGTGATGGCGCCGTAGGTCGAGCCCCAGCCGACCAGCAGAAGGTCCCCGTCGGCGTCGCCGGCGGGCACCACGTCCGGCATGTCCTGGACGATGGCCGCCACCTTGGCCGCCCGCAGGCGAACCATGCGCTCGTGGTTGAGCGGCTCGTAGTTGACGTTGCCGGTGTTCTCCTGCTTCTCCAGGCCGCCGATGCGGTGCTCGAGGCCCGGCGTCCCCGGGATGGCCCAGGGGCGCGCCAGGGTATCGGGATCGCGCTGGTAGGGCTGGAAGCCCTGGGGGTCGGTGCGGAACTTCACGGGGATGTCGGGCAGGTCCTCCATGGCCGGCACCTTCCACGGCTCCGCGCCGTTGGCCAGGTAGCCGTCGGAGAGCACGATCACCGGCACCATGTACTTGAGGGCCAGGCGGCTGGCCTCGAGCGCGATCCAGAAGCAGTCGCCCGGCGTCGCCGCGGCCAGCACCGGCACCGGCGCCTCCGAGTTGCGGCCGAAGAGGGCCTGCAGCAGGTCGGCCTGCTCGGTCTTGGTGGGCAGGCCGGTCGAGGGACCGCCGCGCTGGATGTCGCAGATGACCAGCGGCAGCTCGGTCGCGATCGCCAGGCCCATGCGCTTCCGTCTTGAGGGCCATGCCCGGTCCCGAGGTCGTGGTGAGGCCGAGGCTCCCCGCCGTAGGCGGCGCCGATCACCGAGGTGATGGCGGCGATCTCGTCCTCGGCCTGGAAGGTCATCACCCCGAAGTTCTTGTACATGCTCAGCTCGTGGAGGATGTCCGAGGCCGGCGTGATGGGATACGAGCCGAGGAAGAGCTTGAGGCCGGACTTCACGGAGGCGGCCACGAAGCCGCAAAGAACCGGGTCCACCACGAACTCGTGCGCGCCTTGACGCGCGCAAAGGCCAGGCACGGGTAATAAAGAATGGCGAGCGCGGTCAAAGTAGCCAGATAGACGCCCGGCAGACCATAGCCATATTCCGGCGGCGATCCCGTTGGAAAAAAGCCGTTCCAACCCAGCCATTGATGCGGCTGGCCGCTGGCCAGCGCGACCAGCAGCGCCATTATGTGCAGCACGAACAGGTGCAGTACGTAGAACATCATCGGTACCAATCCAAAGACACGAACTACTGACCCGACCGTGCCCGGCGCGCGCCCGCTGTCGTATCGCTGAAAGAAAGCCAGCAACAGCGCGCACACGCCCAAGGTCATCAACAGGAATTGCAGCGACGGCGGGTACTTCTCGACATTGAGAAAACCGATGACCGCGTATTGAATGCTCGCGCCCGGCGGCAGGACGAAATCTCCCATCGCACCGCCGATCGACGGCTGCGAGGGATTTCCATACGCATTCGTCAGGCGCAGCACCACGAACAACGCCAGCATCGCGCCGCCGGCGATCAACAGCATTCGCCGGCGAGTGGCGGGGTCTTTGGAGAACCAGGGACCCAGGCCATAGCCCAACGCCGCGACGCCAATCCAGGGGATCAGCGGGAACAGCACGACGAAGTCGCCATCCCATGGAAGCCGCGCCGTCCACGGCACGTGCAGCAGGCTCCAGATCCAGCCAGCGGCGCCGAAATCGGCAGGCTGCAGCGGATCGAGCAGGTTGTGCAGGACGATTGTCATGATCCCGACGACCAGCGCGACCCGCTGCGGCGCCAGCGACAGCAGGCCCACGAAGATCATGGCCCATCCCAGGCACCAGATGACGCCGGCGATGCTGCGGCCCGGATTGAAGCTCCAGGCGAAGCCGATGACGGTGAGCTCGAGCACGATCAGCCACACACCACGCGTCATCGCGAACCAGGCCGTCGATCCGGCAGTGGATCGGCCGCGGGACAGGTGGATCGACACTCCGGTCAGGAAGAAGAAGGCCGGCGCGCACAGGTGCGTGACCCAGCGCGTGGCGAACAGCGGCAGATCGGTCGCCGCCATGTCCTCCGGGGAGACGTGCGCACCGGAGAAGTAGTAGCGCGCGTGGTCCAGCGCCATCAGCACCATGACCAGGCCGCGCAGCAAGTCGATCGACACCAGCCGGCCGCGACCCAGCATCGGCTGTTCCTGGACGTTCATGGCAGTGAGTTTCGAGCCGTGAACTGTTCCTTTGCAAACCCGGAGCTGTTCCGTAGCTCTTCGTGATGACTCGCGCGCGACCTCCGGCTGTAGTTGGGCGCATGGCAATCAAAACAAGCGGAATCAACAGGAGGTTCAAGTCATGAAAAACAAAGGGTTAATCGTCTCACTGTCTCTTTCTATCGTCGCCGTGGCTCTCGCGGCCGCGTATCCGCGCGAGGCGATCGGAGATCAAGGCCATAGCGCCAGCCATCAAAGTCAGCACGCCGGGGAGCTGGTGCGAGTCGTTCGCGATGCCACTCGACGCTTTCGTGACGTCCGCCAGGCCGAGGCGGAGGGATATCACCTCTTGTTCGGCTGCGTGAGCGGACCCGACGACGGCGCGATGGGGTTGCACTACGTCAACATGGACCTGGTCGCGGACGGCGTGCTCGACCCGCGACGTCCCGAGATCGTCATCTACGAGCCGACGCCGAACGGCGGGCGGCGGCTGATCGGGGCGGACTTCCTGGTGTTCGTCGACGCCTGGCATGCCAGCAACCCGGGCACGCCGGAACTCGGCGGACAGCTCATGCATCTGTTCGAGGCGCCGAATCGTTTCGGCCTGCCGGCCTTCTACACGCTGCACGTCTGGGCCTGGAAGCCGAATCGCACCGGCGCGTTCGTGAACTGGCATTCCGACGTGTCCTGCGAACAGTTCGACGGCGAGTAGCATGCCGGCCACTATCTACCGCGGCGCGGTGTTCCTGCTGAGCATCGTCTGTTACGGCGTGTTCCTGGCCGTGTTCCTGTACCTGCTGGCCTTCCTCGGCAATCTGGTGCCGGTTTCCATCGACCTGGGTCGCGACATGGGTTCCACGGCATTCGCAATCGCGGTGGATATCGGCCTGCTGCTGTTGTTCGGCGTCCAGCATTCCGTGATGGCACGCCCCGGGTTCAAGCGCGCATGGACCCGTGTCGTGCCGAAGGAAATGGAGCGCAGCCTGTATGTGCTGATCGCGAGCGCGGTGCTGGCGCTGCTCATGTGGCAGTGGCGCCCGATTCCGATGCCGGTGCTCTGGCACGCGGACGCGGCCTGGACTGTGGGTCTCGGCTGGTCCGTCATGGGCCTCGGTGTCGCCGTGCTGCTGTGGGCCACATTCCTGATCAATCACTTCGAGTTGTTCGGATTGCAGCAGGGCTGGCTGACGCTGCGCGGTGCAGAGCTGCGGGGTCCCGCCTTCGTCACGCCCTATCTCTACAAGATCGTGCGTCATCCGCTGTACGTGGGATGGCTGCTGATCTTCTGGGGCGCGCCGACGATGAGCGCCGGTCATTTCCTGTTCTCGGCAGGAATGAGCGGTTACATCCTGCTCGCGATCCGCTTCGAAGAGCGGGACCTGGTGCAGCACATCGGCGAGCCGTATCAAAGATATCGGCAGCAGGTGCCGGCGCTGGTGCCGCTGCCGGGCCGGAAATTCAGTGGTTAGACGGACCACCGTTGGCTGCGACCATTTGGCGAAAGCGATCGTGACAGGCCATGGCCTTGCCGCGGATGCGCTGGAACTCGGGATCGCCGCGCAGGCCGGCCCAGATTGGATCCAGGTCGAGCATCGGAAATGAACAGTAGTTGCCGTCCACGCCGCGCTCCACGAAGCGCAGCGCCTCGCGGGGACGGCCGCAAAAGGACAGCACGGGTGCAATGGCGTAGGCAGTTTCGGGGTCTTCACTGCGCTGCCAGTGCTGCACGAACTCCTCGACGGGCGCGTCGAGCGCTGCGCCCTGCGCACCTTCGAGGCAGGGCTGCATGAGCCGCCGTATCGGTTCGTCGGCGGCCTGCCGCACGATCTGCAGGGCTGCCTCGCGGTCATTGAGCCGCAGGTAGTACAGCACTTGCGCCCAATGGACGAAGTACGAGCCCTCATCGAGCATGAAAAAATCCATGACACGCGAGAGTTTCCCCCCGTACAGATAGGCATAACCACAGGATCGAAGGTTCGGGTCCTGCGGGTCGCGATCCAGTGCCAGCTCGCAGTGACGTTGCGCCTCTTCCAACAGGCCGCCATAGCGATAGACATAGGAGATGGTGAAATGCGTGTCGGCGCCGGGTCCGAAATTTTCGAGTAGCTGGCGCGCTTCCTGGTAGGCGCCTTCGAGGTCTCCGGCTTCAGTGCGACGGGTCACGATATTGCGTGCGGCAGAGATCAGCTCAGGATCGAGCTGCAGCGCCTTGTGATGTGCGGCCAGTGATTTCTGCCGCGCGGGCTCTGCGCCCGTGAACCAGGTGCCGTAGGCGTAGTAGCGAAGGCCAAGCGCCTGCCATGCCGGCGCGAACTCCGGCTCCAGCGTCACGACCCGCTCCAGCATCTCGATGGCGCGCTCGGTGGGTTTGGGCTGCTGCGGAAGAGCCAGGCTGCGCAGATAGAGTTGATAGGCCTCATCGTGCGCGGGTGTCGATCCCGACGTCGGGAAGGCGCGCGCCCCGAGCGCCGGCAGCAGGCCCTGCTGAACGCCCTCTTCTATTCGTCCACGCATCGCCAGCAGGTCGCCGGCGGGCACCGTGATGCGAGTGCGCCAGATCACACGCTCCTGCAGCACGTGTTGGGCCTCGATGGCCAGACTGAGCTGGTTGTTGTCCTCCCGGTAATAGCGACCGCTGACGATGTGATCCACGTGGCGAGCGCGGGCCGAGGCAAGGGGATCATCGCCTTCCACATAGCCGAATGGACGCACCGCGAGCCCCTGGGACCTGGTGAGCAATGTCGCGGTTTCATCGGAGAGCGCCAACGAGAGGTAGTCCAGCGCCTCATCGCCGGCTGCGTTCTCGAAGCGCATCACGGCCACGCTGGTAAGAGCCGGGCCCGACGCGCTTCGCCACCGCTCCGTGGCGAACAGTATCAAGGCGCCCAGCAGCAACAGGCCGGCGGCAATCAGCCAGAGTCGGGCGGCAATCGAGCGTCTGGTCGGTGGCTGAACGAGTTGCACCGGCGCTGGAAGCACCGGCGCCTTCAAACAATAGCCGCGCTTCGGAATCGTCTCGATGACACGATGGACGGAGCGGTCGTCGCCGAGATGATGGCGCAGCTCGGAGATGCAATTCGTCACCGCCTGGTCGGTGACGATGACGTTGCCCCAAACCTGCGCGTTGAGTGTCTCGCGCGAAACGACTTCGCCCGCGTGCTCGGCCAGGCACACCAGCACATCCATGACCCGCGGCTCGAGGCGCGCCTCGATTTCGTTCCGCACGATCCGGTTCTGAAGGGGATCGATGAGGCAATCGCCGATTCGAAATCCGGCCTGCAGTTCCTGACGCGTCGCCATACGGGAATGCTACCCCTTTGATAGACGCGGCGCGTTCCGGCTTTCCGGCACAATGTCACATGGCTCAGACTCCCGCTTCCAGAGGACTCGCGGCGGCGATTGCCGCGTTCGTCATGTGGGGCCTGTTCCCGCTCTATCTAATCGGCCTCGTGAAAGTGTCGGCGATGCAGATCACCGCGCATCGCATCGTCTGGTCCTGCCTGTTCGTGATTGCGTGGCTGGCCGTCATTGGAGAGCTCGGGAAACTGCGCGCAGCCGTGAGCCGCAGCGGCGTGCTCATTCGGCTCGTGGCCAGCGCGTTCTTCATCGCGATCAACTGGATCGGATTCGCGTGGGCGGTCAATCACGATCGCGTGCTCGATGTGAGCCTCGCGTACTTCATCGGTCCGCTGCTCAACGTGCTGCTCGGTATCTTCGTGCTGTCGGAACGCCTGGATCGAACGCAATGGGCGGCCGTTGGCTTCGCCGCCGCGGGCGTCATCTATCTCACCTTCATCGCCGGCCACACTCCCTGGCTCGCGCTGATGGTGGGGAGCTCCTTCGCAATCTACGGTGTGATTCGCAAGACGGTGAGCATCGATGCGCTGCCCGGGCTCGCGGTCGAAACCATCCTGCTCGCGCCATTTTCCATCGGCTATCTGATCTGGTGCGAGCTCAACGGAACGGCCGCGCTCGGACACATGAGCGGGCTCGTCGACACGCTGCTGCTGCTGGGCGGGATCGTCACTTCAGTGCCGCTGTTCCTGTTCGCGTATGGCGCGCGGCGCGTTCCATATTCGACGATCGGCGTGCTGCAGTTCATCGCGCCCAGCATGCAGCTGGCCTGCGGCCTGCTGGTGTTCGGCGAGCCCTTCGAAGCCGCGCGCGCGACCGGGTTCGTGCTCATCTGGATCGGATTGCTGATCTATGTGGGAAATGCGCTGTGGCGGGCGAGGCTTCCTAGCCCGGCTGTGTAGGCCCACACCGACAGACACCCTTGGCCCTGTCGCCCACCCTGCTTGCGCGCTGTCGATTTCCGCCAGCCAGCCAAGCGAGGACGACCGTGCAATCCGATCAAACTACCCGTGAATCGTTGGACCAGGCTCGCGCTCTCATGCGCGAACTGATCGACGTACTGCAGACCAATGCGCCGACCAGTCAGTTTCAGGCACCGGCATCGCTGTTGCGCATGCTCGTGCATGTGGTGAACATTCAGAAGTCCGTCGACCAGGGCTCCGACGATCCCGCCAATGCCATCAAACGTCTGCGCGACTTCGCAAACACCATCGAAAGACTCGACCTTGGCGACGAGAACCTGACCGACGCGAAGGACATTCGGGTCCGGCTGATCGCAGTCCTGCGGCAGGCCGCAGACCAGCTCGGTGAACCGGGCACGACTGCAACCTGGGCGGCGGGAGCCCAGGCGGCGCAAGCGATCTGAGGAAATTGCGCCAGCCCGGCGTGAGTTAACTCAATCCCCGACACGCGTCCGGGCGATTCTCTTCATGGCTTGTCATCGGCCGCCGACAGCTGCACTGTGCCCGTTCAGGGATGGTTCAGTGGCGTTTCCCAATCATGCAGGCCATGGTCAACAGTTTATTTCGCACTCTCGCGGTCCTGTCGTTCAGCTTGATGCTGGGGCTGGCCCGCGCACAGGATAGCGAGTCGTACGAGGCGGATCCGCCGGATCGCGCGGCGCGGCTCAGCTACATCCAGGGCGATGTCTCGATGCAGCCGGCCGGAGAAGAAGACTGGGCGCCGGCCCTGCTCAATCGCCCGCTGACCACCGGCGACAAGTTGTGGACCGAGCGGGACGCACGCGCCGAGATCCAGGTCGGCCAGGCTGCCGTGCGCCTGGGGCCGAACACCGGCTTCTCCTTCCTCAATGTCGACGACGACACCATCCAGATGCGCATGACCGCAGGCGTCATCAATGTGCGGGTGCGCGCGCTGGACGAAAACGATCACATCGAGATCGACACACCGAATGTGGCGCTGTCGCTGGTGCGTCCCGGCAACTATCGGGTCGAGTTCGACGACCCGGACAATGTCACCGTCGTGAGGATCAGCGAAGGTGAGGCCGAAGCCACCGGCCCATCGCAGAACTTCGTCGTACACAACCAGGAAGTTGCCACCGTTCGCGGTATCGAAGGACAGGGCGTGCAGTTCAGCACACTGGGCGCACCGGATGAGTTCGATTCCTGGAGCCTCGAGCGCGACCGGGGCTATGAGCGCGTGGCCTCTTCGCCAACCGCCGAGTACGTGTCGCCCGATGTCACGGGTTATGAAGATCTCAACGACAACGGCACGTGGAGCTCCGAGGCCGAGTACGGATACGTGTGGACGCCTTCGCGCGTTGCCGCGGGCTGGGCGCCGTATCAGTACGGCCGCTGGGTCTGGGTTTCGCCCTGGGGCTGGACCTGGATCGACGATGCCCCGTGGGGTTACGCGCCGTTTCACTACGGCCGCTGGGCTTACGCCCGCAATCGCTGGTGCTGGGTGCCGGGGCCGCGGCATGGGCGCGCCGTATATGCCCCCGCAGTCGTGGGCTGGGTCGGCGGGCCTGGATTCAACATTGGGGTGACCTCAGGCCCCGGTCGTGTGGGCTGGTTCCCGCTGGGACCGCGTGAAGTCTATGTGCCTCCGCGTCGCTACAGTCATCGCTACGTGGAGCGCGTGAACGTCTCGAACGCGATCGTGAATCGCGTCTATCTGAGAAACGTCTACGAGAATCGCGGCAAGAACTTCAGGTATCGCAATCGCGACGTGCCCGGCGCCGTGACGGCCGTGGACCGCAACGTCTTCACGTCGGCGGGTCGCGTGAGTGACCACCGCGTTCGGGGCGACGATCGGGAATTCTCGCGCGCAGTCGCCACCGCGGTGGCGCCGCAGATCGCGCCCAGTCGCGAGAGCCGCCTGGGCGGTGCAGCGCGCGCCAACGTGCGCGTGCCGCCGCGAAACGTCGTGGATCGCCAGGTCGTCGTGAAGAGAAACCCGCCGCCGCCGGTGACTCGCTTTACACGCAGCACCGGTGGCCGTCCGGAACCCCTGCGCGCAGGAGACGACCTGAACTCACGTCCGCGGGTTCGCGACGATCGCGATGAAGGCCGCGTCGCAGTCGATCGCAACCGGCCGGATCGCCCGCCGCGCACCGACATGTCGTCGCCAAAGACACCGCCGCGCGAGGATCGCCAGCCTCGCACCGAGACATCGTCGCCGAAGATGCAACCGCGCGAACAGCGCGCGCGCCAGCAGCAGGAACGCTCACAGCAGGAGCAGCGTGTGCAGATGTTTCGCGAGCAAGCTGCCGAGCAGCGGCGGCGACAGGTGGACAGTGAGCGCGCCCAGCGTTCTGCCCGCCCGCCGGAACAGCGCGAGCGAAATGTCGAGCGCCCGCGGGCCGAGCGGCCCGACAACCATCGTCCTAATAACAATCGTCCCGAGCGCCCTGCGCCGCAACGGCCCGCTGAAAACAGGTCGCAGCAGCCCCAGAAGCAACCGGGCAACAATGGCACCCGCCACCGGGACAACCGGGATCGATAGATTTACGGCAGGCGCGTCGCCAACGCAGCGTAGCGCGCGTCGGAGCGGATGCCATCGAACACGGCATCCCAACGTAACCACGCGATGAGCGGCGAGCGTTCCTCGAACGCACGCTCCAGCCATTCGAACGTCTTGTCCGCCTCGCCCAGCGCCGCGTAGATGGTCGCGATGTCGTAGGCCGACACATAGCGCTGCTTGGACAACCCCACCAGCCGCTCGATCTCCTGCAGCGCGGCGGCGCGCCGCCCGGACAGTGCATGAATCTGCCCTGCGTATCCCTGGCTGCCGGGCGCAAGGGTTCTGGCGCGCGCGAGATGCTCCATGGCCTTCTCGTAGTCGCCGCGACGTAGATAGGCGACCGCCAGGTATGTGTTCGCGGTCGGGAAGTTCGGATCCATCTCGAGCGTCAGCTGCAATTGCTCGATCGCGTCGCCGTAACGGCGCTGGTACATCAGGACCATTCCGATGAGTGCGCTGTAGATGGGCTGCGCCGGCTCGAGCTCCTGCGAACGCCGCAGCTGCGCGATGCTGTCTTCAAATCGGCCCTGGCACCCCAGCAACAACCCGTACCACTGCGGTCCACGAGCAAACGTAGGGTTCAACTCGATCGCGCGCCGATAGGCTCGTTCCGCGCCGTTCCAATCGTGTTCGTACTGCACCTTGATGTGGCCCAGAGATGCGTAGGCTTCACCCAGCTCCGGCGCCAGCTCCAGCGCCCTGTCGACGGCGCGCCGCGCCTGCGGAAAGGTGTCCCGGGGCGCGACCACGCCGAATACTCCCAGGATGGAATGCGCTTCCGCGACACCAACATGCGCGAGCGCGAACTGCGGATCGCGTTCCACCGCCTGCTCGAAATCCGCGAGCGCCTGGCGCAATCCCGCCTCGTTGCCGCGGTTCAAATGGAAACGCCCGTTGGCATAGAGCTGATAGGCCTCGCTGTCCGCGGTGTAGCGTCGCAGCGGCGGCGACGCCTCGCCAGTCAATTGCACGCGCAGCGCCGCGCGCACTTTCGCCGCGATGGTGTCCTGGACGGAAAAGATATCCGTGAAAGCCACGTTGTAGCGCTCTGCCCAGAGTTGTTTTCCGTCGCTGACGTCGAGTAGTCGGGCGGACACCTGCAACTCCTCGCCGACGCGTTGAATGTGACCTTCGAGCACCGACTGGACGCCGAGCGCCCGGCCCGCTGCGAGTGCGTTCTGTTCGTTGCCGGCGAAGCGGCGCACCGAGCTCAGCGGGCTGACCGAGAGGCGATCGGCGTTCAAGCCCGCGATCAGCGTCTCCGCCATGCCGAACTCGAGCGACTCATTGCGGTCCGCCAGCGTCAAGGGCTGGAACGGCAACACTGCCAAGTGTCACCACGCCGCGGGCGCGCGCGCGGGCCGCAGCGCGATCACCGCGACGATGCCGGCTATCGCCAGCACCACCGCGGACGACCCAGGCGATCCGACGCTCTCGGCAAACGTGAGTACCACGGCCGAAGTCGCCGGAGGAACTGGCGCCGCCTCAACCGAGCTTGCGCCGACCTGAACCTGGGCGACGAATTGATAGCCGCGGCCGGCGATGGTTGCGATCAGGCGTTGCGCGCCCGATTCGTCCTTCAGCGCCTTGCGCAGGGTCGAGATGACGACGTAGAGGTTGTTCTCTTCGACGACGATGTCGGGCCACAGCGCCTTGATGAGATCGTCCTTGGTGACCAGCTGTCCCGCGTGCTCGATCAGGTAGACCAGCGCGTCGAACGCCTTGTCGGTCACGATCACCGGCTCACCGTCCCGTGACAGCAGACGGCGCTGCGGTTCGAGGCGGAATCCGCCGAATTCGAAGACTGCGGGCTCTGCGGCACGGATCAAAGCGCACTCCAGCGTCCTGCCACGGGACCGTCGTCGAACAATTCAGATCTTTCGCGGTTCATTTTAGGCGCCGACCACGTCTTTTCACATCGCCGTCGGCACGCTCACGGCCCAACAAACCGGCATTTCGCCGGCACACAAAGGGAGTAGCCATATGAAACATTGCAACTTTTGGTCGAAAGCGGTTCCGGCGGTACTGGCAGTACTGTGCCTGGGCCAGCCGGCGGCCTTCGCCACGGATGGCATCGGAGAGCGATGGACGCCCGAGGATCGGATCGAAGGAGTCTGGCTCGCGAAGGTGACCATCACGAACTGCGCCACCGGTGAAGCATTGCCATTCCCGGGAGCGAAGTTTGATGCGATGGCGCTCTTCGGCAGCAATGGCGCCTTGCACAATACCGACCAGAACAATCCCACGCTGCGATCGGACACCTTCGGCTACTGGGAACGCACCGGCCGAAACACCTATCGCTTCGCGTTCCGGCTTTTTCGCTTCGATACGACCGGACTGCTGACCGGCTCGCAGATCGTGCGTCACAACATCGTGCTGTCACGCGACGGGCTCAGCTACAACTCCAGTGGCAAGGCCGAGTCCTATGACGTGAGCGGGATCCGCATGTTGCCGGATGGCTGCTCGAAGGCGGCGGCAACGCGCTTCAGGTGATGGAGTGCCCGGCCTCGCGACAATTCGCGATGCCGGGCTTCTGCTAGGTAGACGTCGCTCCCTCGAACCAGCGCAATGACATGCAGGACAGCCCCGCATCGATCTTGGCGATCTCGGACACGGCCAATGGAATCACTTTCGATCCGTGCTTCATGAGCATCTCGAAGGTGCGCGGACACCCGGCCCGGATGAATACGACATCGTTGATCCGCAGCGCGTTGGTCGCATGGCGCTCGTCGCCGGGCGCGACCAGCACGCGGAATCCCTCGAACAATCCCGAACGCGCCAGCGCCTCGGTCGCCAGGATTGTCTCCTCGTCGATCAAAGAACAGTCGGTTTTGAGATGCAAGGTGCCGTGCGGAACCTGCACTACTTCACCGGTGAGGCCTATCGATTGGAGCAAGCCTGACAAAGCGGCAGCACCGGCTTCGTTCGTGCGGGCGGAGAGACCGATGAGCACGCGGCGCGGCGTGACGAGAACGTCGCCGCCATCGGCGAAGCCATCAGTCAATTGCAGTACGGAAGGAAATCGCTCGGCCAGCGCGCCGGCCAGCTCCTGAGCTTCTGCCATGCGGCTATGAGCTCCGGGCCGCAGCAGCACCGCCGCCTGCGTGAACACGAGCGCGGGATCCTCGACGAAAATCGAATCCGGAAATTCTTCCAGCGCGGGAAGGATGGTCACCTGCACGCCTGCCGCCCGCAATGCCGCGATATAGGCCTGGTGCTCGGCCATGACGCTTTCGAAAACCGGCGTGGGTCCCGGGTTCGCGCGCAGACCGTTGACGACACTCTTCGCCGGTGTGCGGACGATGGCGGAGTTGAAGTCGAAGACGCGCATTCAGCGAATTTCGCCAGTACGAATCATTCCTCACCTCTCCGCAAACCCCGTGCGCGCAGCTTGCCTGACGGCGAAATGTGGTGCTCACGCAAAAATTCGAACCGCACCGGCGCAGCGGGCGAGATTATGCTTCGCTCGGATGAACCTCGCGCTGCCCGCCGACCTGACTCCAGCCGCCCTCGCGGCAGAGCTCAAGCAACGCTTCGGCTTCGATTCCTTTCGTCCCGGGCAGCAAGAGGTGGTGTGCGACATCCTGCGCGGCCGCGACCTGCTCGCCATCATGCCGACCGGCGGCGGCAAGTCGCTGTGCTTTCAGCTACCGGCCCTGCTTCGTCCCGGCGTATGCATCGTGATATCGCCTTTGATCGCGTTGATGCAGGACCAGGTGCGCCTGCTCCAGAACAACGGCATCGACGCTACGTTCATCAACTCCTCGCTCGAACGCTCCGAGGTATCGCGGCGGCTTGCGCGACTCGAGCGCGGCGAGCTCAAGCTGCTGTACGTGGCTCCCGAGACGGCTGCTGCAGGCCGAGTTCGAAGGCGAAATCCTGCCCCGCGTTCATGCGTCGCGCGGCATCTCCGCGCTGGTCGTCGACGAGGCGCATTGCGTTTCGGACTGGGGTCATGACTTCCGGCCGGAATATCGCCAGCTCCATCGGCTGCGCACGCGGTTTCCCCGAGGTGCCGATCGCCGCCTTCACCGCCACGGCCACGGAGCGGGTCAGGCAGGACATCGTGAAGCAACTCGCCCTGCGCGAGCCGCGCATCCATGTGGCGAGCTTCAATCGCCCCAACCTGTACTACGCCGTGCGCCCGAAGACCCGAGAGACGTACCCGGAGTTGGCTCGAGCAGGCGCGCCGTGATGGCGGCGCGGGCATCGTCTACTGCCTCTCGCGCAAGCGCGTCGATGAGCTTGCCGATCAACTCAAAGATGATGGCATCCGGGCATTGCCGTATCACGCCGGCCTCGATGCAATCACGCGTCGCGACAATCAGGAAGCGTTCATTCGCGATGACGCGCAGGTGATCGTCGCCACCATCGCCTTCGGCATGGGTATCAACAAGCCCGATGTACGGTGGGTCGTGCACTACGACCTGCCGAAAACGCTCGAGGGCTACTACCAGGAATCCGGCCGCGCCGGCCGCGACGGCGAGCGCGCGCGCTGCATTCTCTATTTCGGCGCGGGCGACATCCGGACTGCCGAGCACATCATCGCGCAGAAGATCGATCCCGTGACCTTCGAGCCGCTGGCGGACGAACAGCGCCTGGCCCGCCAGCAGTTGCGGCAGGTGCTGAGCTACGCGGAGTCCGGCGAATGTCGCCGCGCCGTGCAGCTCCGATATTTCGGCGAGATCTTTCCCGGCAAGTGCAATGCCTGCGACAACTGCCTCGAGCCGCGCGCGACGATCGAGCGCACCACCGAGGCGCAAGCAGTTCCTGTCCTGTGTCGCGCGGCTCGCGCAGCGGCGCGAGCGCTACGGCGTCGCCTATGTGATCGAGATCCTGCGCGGCGCCGAGACCCAGCGAGTCCTCATGCGCGACCATGCGAGCTTGAGCGTCTACGGAATCGGCAAGCATCTCGGCGTGCAGGAATGGCGCGACCTCGCCAGAGCATTGCTGCATCAAGGCTTGCTGGCGCAGTCCCAGGATGGCTATGCGGTGGTCTCGTTGAATGAAGCGAGCTGGCAGGTGCTGAAAGGCGAGCGGGCCGTTCGCGTCGGCGAGTCGGTCAAACCTGCCCGCAGTCGCAAGGCCTCGAAGGCCAGTGCGAAGGCGATCACGACGGGCCCGGGCAACGCGCTGTTTGAATCGCTGCGCACGCTGCGCAAGCGACTCGCCGACGAAGCGGGCATGCCGCCCTACATCATCTTCAACGATGCGAGCCTGTGGGACATGGTGCAGCGCCAGCCGACGACGTTGCAGGAGTTCTCCACGATCGTGGGCGTGGGACAGGCGAAGCTGGCCCGATATGGCGGGCAATTCGTGGAGTTGATACAGCAGCAGTCGGTCATTCGCCCGGATTCAGGAGCTCGAGCAGCGACTGAACCGGTACTTGCAACCTTTCATCCGCCACTTTCGTCTAGGTCCCTCCAGACTCGTTAATTCAGGAGTGTGTCAGTGCCGAACTCGTGGCGTAGCGTGCGCATCGCGGGCGCGTTGTGCCTGCTCGCGGCAAATGCCTGGGCAAGACCAGTGCTGGTCGAATCGGGTGCCGTGGAAG
Organism: uncultured Pseudomonadota bacterium; assembly: GCA_963711635.1. Taxonomy (GTDB): domain Bacteria; phylum Pseudomonadota; class Gammaproteobacteria; order Steroidobacterales; family Steroidobacteraceae; genus CADEED01. Next base: position 116,202 of record CAVQEZ010000014.1, on the reverse strand, counting down.
GCATGGCGCAAGGCGGCCTCACTGTGTATCTGGGATTGCCGTTCGCGGCTCCGCCGGTGGGCGAGCTGCGCTGGCGCGAACCGCAGCCGGTTGCACCGTGGGAAGGAACTCGAAACGCTACCTCGTTCGCACCCGCATGCGTGCAGAAAGGCGTCTCCATGCCTGGGGAAAAGCCACCCGTCACGAGCGAAGATTGCCTCTATCTGAATATCTGGACGCCAGCCAAGGCAGGCCTCGATCACTTGCCCGTCATCGTCTGGATTCACGGCGGCGGGTTCAAGAACGGCGCGACCTCAATGCCCCTGTACTGGGGCGACAAGCTGGCGCAGCGCGGCGTCGTCTTCATCAGCATCGCGTACCGGCTTGGCCCGCTGGGCTTTCTTGCCCATCCAGATCTCACGGCCGAGTCTGCCAACAAGTCGTCCGGCAACTATGGATTGCTCGATCAGATCGCGGCGCTCGAATGGATACGACGCAACATCGCGGCGTTCGGCGGCGACCCGCGGAATGTGACCATCGCCGGACAGTCCTCCGGCGCGATGGCGGTCAGCATGCTGATGGCATCGCCGCGGGCGAAAGGGCTTTTTCATCGGGCGATCGGCCAGAGCGGTGGGTTGTTCGAGCCCTTGCAGCTGGCTCCGTCCTATCTACTGGCAAATGCCGAGCGTGACGGCAAGGAGTATGCCGCTTCGGTTGGCGCCGGCTCGATCGCGACGCTGCGTAAATTGCCGGTCACCGATCTGCTGGCAGGCAAAGCCGGGAGCGTGAGTCATCCCGGTCATCGAGCCCCATGTACTGCCCTCCGCACCTTACGATGCCTTCAGTTCAGGTTCTTACAACGACGTACCGCTTCTCGTGGGATTCAATGCCGAGGAAGCCCGGGCGCTCGTCGATGCCAGCCCGGTGAAAGCCGCGACCTTCGCGGCCGATATCAAACGCAGCTTCGGCGCTCTGCCTCCGTCACTCATGGAGGCGTACCCGCACGAGAATGACGAACAGGCGCGCCAGGCCCGCCTCGATCTCGAAAGAGACCTGAGATTCGGTTGGGACATGTGGGCGTGGGCGCGATTGCAGGCGCAGTCGGGCCGGAACCCCGTGTACTTCTACTACTTCGAGCAGAAACCGCCGTTCCCCAAAGGTTCCATCCATGAAGGTTGGGGAGCGAGCCACTTCGCCGAGCTGTGGTACATGTTCGATCATCTGAATCAGGACGCGTGGCGCTGGTCCGCGGCCGATCGACGGCTGGCAAAACGGATGTCCAACTACTGGACGAACTTTGCGAAGAGGGGCGATCCCAACGGTGACGATCTGCCGCCCTGGCCGCCCTTCGACGGCGACGACGCCGTTTTGCACCTGAGCAAATCGGTGGTCATCGGCGGCCTGCCTAACAAGGACAGCCTTCAGGTCTTCGACGCGGTGTATGGCACTCTGCGCGGAACGCCGTAGTTCACCGACTGCGCACGCGCGTCGCCAGCAACACGAGGGCCGCCAGCGCGCCCAGAGCCCACGCGACAGGTTGTCCCATGGCCCAGCTCAGAGAGGATTCCAGCGCTGCGTTCAGGTGTGCGGAGCCCGCGATCAGCCACGGTGACGCCACGACAGCCACGACAAGTGCCGCGACACCCAAGCCGGCGTGAATGAACTCCCTGCGCCGACGTCCCGCACGGACCTTCCGCATCGTGGTGGCGACAAAATCATCGGCGGAAGCATGGCGGTGCTCCTGTTCGAAGCGGGCAGCCAGCCGCGCATCGAAGCCATCCTGATCACTCATGGCCCTTCTCCATAGTCAGCGAGTATTTCGCGCAGTCGCGCGGCGCCGCGCGCGATGTGGGATTTCACCGTGCCGAGAGGCGCGCCGGTGAGCGCGACGATCTCCGGATGCGACATGCCTTCACTGTACGCCAGCACCACGCAAAGACGCATGTCCGGTGGCAGCGTCGACAGCGCGGTGTCCAGGTCCATGCGCACGGCCGTGGAGTCGTGTTGTCCCGCAAGATCCGCAAGTTCGACATCGCTGACGGTGGCGACCTGGCCACGCCTGACTTCCTGCAGCCAGACGTTCACCATGATCCGCTTCAGCCAGCCGTCGAATGCCGCGGCGCCGCGCAACCGCCCCAGCGAGCGCCACGCCGTGAGGAACACCTGCTGCGCCAGATCATCACCGAGCGCCGTCTGCCTGCACAGGTGATACATGAACTTGCGTACGCGCGTCTGCCGGCGGCGCAGCACCTCGGCAAAGGCACTGTCATCACCGGCGCATGCCAGCGCGATCACCAGGATATCGGGCGCCTTGTGCAGATCGGCGACCGCGAGACGGCTCTCCACCTAGCGTGCCGGCGGTTCGCTCCGGGTGCCGGGAGGCGGTTCGCAGAAGCGAGAAGAGAAGAATATGCCCAGTCCGAGCAAGGCGATGGCGGCTGAAATAGCGAAGGCGGCGATCCACCCGCCCCTGTCGTGGAACATCTCCGTCACCGCGAAGGCCTTCCCAAGGCCCACGGCAATCGTCGCGAACGTCGCAATTCCTGCGCCAATGAACATGGCGATCGTGCCAATTACGCGCGCGACACGATAGCCATAGCCGGGCTTGCTCTCGTCGCCAGGCGGCTCGCTGAAAAGCTCCTTCAGCTTCGCTTCGTCGATCGTGCCCGTCTTCTCCACCATCCGACGCAGCGTTTCATGCTTTTCAGCCTGTCCCCGCGACTTCGCCCAAATGCCGGCGACTATGATGGACGCGATGAATATCCAGAACCCAAAAGCGCCGAAGTCCAGTACACCCATGATCTCCTCCCAGTGAATTGCATCTCATGTATCCCAAGATGCGAGGAAATGGCGAATGGATGCAGGCGGGCGCCAAGGTTGCTCATGCGACACGGGTCCGCAGACGGGCGAACCGCGCGCCGTGTCGAGGATGTAGGGAACCGGAAAGATTGTTCGGCGCGGACCGCGGCGAAATCCCTCCAACTTGGGGTGACTTGAATAGCTGGATCGAGCGCCGTGCCCGAATTGTCGAACTCTCAAACCATAACCTTGTACTAGCCATGTGCGCCGACTAATGGGATTGACTCTACCCAATACTCTATTGTGTAATGACAACGATTCGTAAAGATTGGCAACATTCGAATGGGTTTACATAACAGAATTGCTGTCTTTCGCGCCGAGCAGGGCATATCTCGGCGGCAATTGGCCGATGCAGTCGGGATCAACAATCAGACGATTGGTTTTCTCGAACGTGGCGACTACAAGCCGAGCCTCGAACTCGCCCTGAAGATCGCGCGCCATTTTGGCGTGGCTGTCGAGATGCTCTTCTCGCTAGAGCGCTTCGAACCCATTGCGATGACATTCAAGCGCGCAGGAGAAGATGAATGAAGAAGCGTGGCCGAAACATTCTGTCGATCCTGGATAACGCTGTGCGATGGACGGGAATGCCCGCCCGGGTCGCCGATCAAATGTCCGATGCTCCCCAGGTCGATCGCAAGCACCGCCCGCTTCGCTGGAGCCCGATCTGGCCGATCGCTTTCGCATGCATCCTGTTCGTTATTTCCTTCATGTGGCCATCAGCGCTGCTGACCTCGCTCGGCGCCGTCATCGCGGGAATGGCGTCGAGTATCCATATCAACGGGCCGCTGGGAAAACCTTCGCTCGAGGATGATGAGCGCGAGGCGGCGCTGAGAAAGGATTCCTTCCTGTTTTGCCTTGGGCTGCTCCTCTTTCTCAACTGCGTCGGCCAACTCTTATTCCTGGGCCTGTCAATTTTGCAGAATTGGCAAACCGCGCAGAGAGTCTCTGTCGCAGCATCCGCGTTCATGCTGAATCTAACTTTGCTCGGGTGTTTGCCAACACTCTATGCGAGCTGGAAGATGCCGCAATTTTCGAAAGAATGATCGCGCCGATGACGCGATGAGGCCGTATCAGGTCCTTGCACGAATTGGCGGAATCTCTGACTGGCAGGCATTGCGAGATCGACCGACAATCCGGCCGATCTCGCAAAGCCGACGCTTCCCGCCGGCCGAGGCTCGAGCGCTCGCCAAACTCAACGCTTGATCGTGGCAGGGTCGACCATCAGATAACCGAACTCCCAGGGTTCACGGAATGGGCCCATCAGTACTCCCATCCCGTCCATGCGCCATTGAACCGAGTGGATACGCAGCTTGATGGCGTCAGGCGGAAGTGGCGCATGCAGGTCCAACCGGCTGCCGAACGGCAGCTCAGCGGCTTCCGCTTTGGCCTTCGCGACGGTGCGGTTTTCACTATCGAGGAAGTCGACGGTCACTCCCACATCTCGCAAAGGCCTTTCGTTGGTATTTACGAAGCTTCCCGCCCAGTTGCGTTGGCCCGCGGCGTCCGTCACCACTTCGTTGCGGCTTAGCGCCAGGATCTCGTCGTTCTGGTGCACGATCCTGAACCACAGCACGAGGATCGGTAGGATCACCAGCGCCGCGAGGATCTTCCAGACCTTGATTTCGATGGTCCAGCTGCTCCACCGCTTGGGCGTGTGTCTTTCGGTTGTCATGAGTTCTCCTGCATTGAAAATGAGTCCGCTCACGCTAGGGCTGCTGGCGCTGAAAGACATGAGCAATCCATGAAGAAGCGCTGAATGGCCGTTCGTCGCTACCAATTCGACCGTTTCAGCCTCGACCCCAACGAGCGGCGCCTGCTTGCCGGTGAGGTGCCGGTCGAACTCAACAGCCGCTACTTCGACGCGCTGCTGTTGTTGCTGCAGCACCCCGGCATCCTGCTCAGCAAGGAGCGCTTTCTGCAGGAAGTCTGGCTGGGTCTCCCGGTCACTGACGAAGTCCTCACGCAGTGCATTAAGACTTTGCGGCGGCAACTGGGCGACAGCGCAACGCAACCGCGCCTGATCGAAACCATTCCGAAGCACGGCTATCGCTTCATCGCGGCAGTGACCTGCGTCGCCGACGGCGACATTGCGTCCGAAAAGCAGAAGGTTGCCCCGGCATCGCAGGCGGGCGCGGCCGCCGACACTTACGACTGGCGCCAGAGCTGGCTGACCCTCGGTGCAGGTATGACAGGCGGCGGCGTCGCCGGTGTGCTCGGCGGGCTGGCGTTCGGCTTCGCCGCTGCATCTCACGCGCAGCAGAACGGCGTTGGGGCTTTGTCTGCGCTGCTGGTGCTCGTGGCGCTGGCGACGCTGCTCTGCTTGATCGGCGCAGCCGGCGTCGTCGGCGGTATCGCGGCGGCGCGACTCGTGGCGCGCAATTTCACTTTTGCAGGGCTGGTGGGCGGCGCAGCGGGCGGTCTGCTAGTGGGTGCTTTCGGCAAACTGATCGGACAGGACGCTTTCCTGTTGCTGTTCGGCCAGGCGCCGAGTGACATCACCGGCGCTTTCGAAGGCCTGTTGCTCGGCGCGGCAGTGGGACTCGCGGATGATTTGTCTCGACGTTTCGCTGCGGGTCGGAGTATTCAGCGCAATGCGTTGCTGGCCGCAGCTCTCGGCGCGCTGGCTGGGCTGCTCATCGCCGCGACCGGAGGACAGCTGTTCGGCGGCAGCCTCTCGCTGCTCGCAGAAGGCTTTCCCGGCGCGCGCCTGCATCTCGATCGGCTCGGACAGTTCGCTGCCGGTATGACGAGCACGCTGGAAGGCGCGTGGTTCAGTCTGTGTCTGGTCGGCGCGCTGATGCTGGCGCGGCGTTGAGTTCGCGAACGCACCGGATTGAAATGCGAAGGCCCGGTCAACGAAGACGCTGACTGGGGCTTTTCATTTCAATATGGCGCGCCCGGAGAGATTCGAACTCCCGACCCCCTGGTTCGTAGCCAGGTACTCTATCCAGCTGAGCTACGGGCGCGCGGTTTTTGAGGGCGCGCATCCTATCACACTCGGATTTCGCGGCCGCGAACAAAGATACCCCTAGTTGAATCAATGGCTTATGAGGGTCCGACGCCGAGGCATGAAGACCCGGCCTCCGCGCCCTGGCCGCGCTCGGCCCGGGCCGAATGCATCCCCAGACCACCCCGGTAGTTAGAACCCCTCGACCCATTCCAGCGGAACACTGTTCCGCCCGCAGTAACGCCTTGGAGGTGGAATCCACATCAACCTTCAGGAGTTTTCATCATGTCATCTCGCAATCATGTAATCGCCGTTTCGGCACTGCTGCTGGCTTCGCTCTACGGCGCTGCCACACCTGTCAACGCCGGCGATACCAAGCCGCTGGTCCCCGAAAGCTGCGAATCGGGCAAGCGCGTCACCCGCTCGGTCGGCCATCCCGGCAAGTCGGCTCTCTTCCCGCAGCGTGACTCGGTGCAGTGCTCGCGCCCCGTGCGCAAGCGTCTGACGCTCGCGACCTTCGAGTACGCCCCGGGCGGCAAGGCGCTGGTGTCGGGCCGGACCGAACGTGCCATCGAACAGATCTATGCGAACAGCGCCAAGCCCGTCTCGGTGCAGACGTTGACCAATCTGTGCGTGGCGCACACGGTGCTGCGTCAGTTCGACGAGGCCCTCGAGACCTGCGATGCGGCCGTCGCCAGCGCCAACGCGAAGCGCTCCGGTGGCTACCGCCCCGGTGTCTCGCGCCAGATGCTGGATGCGAGCGCTTCCGTGGCCTATTCGAACCGTGCGGTACTGCACCTGCTGTCACGTGACGACCTGGCGGCGCAGAGCGACCTCGCCAGCGCGCGAGCCATCTCGCCGCGGGCGTTCTACGTGATGCGCAATTCGGATGCGGCCGTGCCGACAGCGTCGCTGGCGCAGGCATCGTACGCATACCACGTGTCGATCGGGTGAGCCGACCGCGGGTGCAACACACCCTCGGGCTGGAATTGGCGGGCCGGTGATTGCACCGGCCCGCCAGCTTCGTTTGCACTGCGCTAACATCCTGGTTCTTCGGGGAGATCGAACTTGCACGCCGAGCCAGCCGGAAGCAGGAGCCGCGCCTTCGTGGGGCGCACGCGCGAATTCGCGGCGTTGGCCAGCGCGTTCGAAGCGGCCAGCAGCGGCCGCGGCACGCTCTGCCTGATCAGCGGCGAGCCGGGCATCGGCAAGAGCCGGCTGCTGACCGAGTTCGCCGCCGAGCAGGCATCCCGCGGCACCTCGATTCATTGGGGCTTCGCGTGGGAAGCCGGTGGTGCGCCGGTCTACTGGCCGTGGATCCAAGTGCTGCGCTCATTGCTGTCACGCGAGAACGTGCGCGCGACGCTGGCCGAACAACCGCACCTGGCCGCACCGATCGGAGAGCTGGTACCGGAGCTGGTGCCCGAAGCGGCTCGCACCGGAACGCGGCTCGAACCGGAGCAGGCGCGCTTCCGGCTCATGGATGCGGTCTCGAGCCTGCTGCTGGCGGCGGCGACGTCAGAACCGCTGGTGCTGGTGCTCGAAGACCTGCACGCCGCCGACTCCGATTCTCTCGCGCTGCTGGAATTCGCGTCCCGGCAGTTGCACTCGGCGCGCGCCCTCATCATCGGGAGTTTCCGGGACGCGGAAGTGCACCGGCCGCGCATCGGCAACATCGTCGCGCGCCTGCGCCGCACCGCCATCCAACTACCGCTGCGACGGCTGGACCGCGACGAGATTCGCGAGTACGTGCGCGTGGCCACCGGCGAACGTCCGCTCGAACAGAACGTCACCGAGCTGGCCACGCAGACCGAAGGGCATCCGCTCTACCTGGCCGAGGTCGTTGAGCTCGGGCGGCAACGCGGCAACCTGCGCAATGCACCGGCCAGTATCCGCATCGCCATCCTCGAACGCGCGGCGCACCTGCCTGCCGAGACGCAAACCTTGTTAGGCGTGGCGTCGGTGCTCGGCCGCAGTTTTCGACCCGATGCGCTCGCCGAGCTGTGCGACGCAACGGAACCTGAACTGCACGCGCAGCTCGCGTCGGGGCTGCAGTCCGGACTCATCGAACCGGACACCGGCGGGTCTTTGCGCTTCGAGCACATGCTGGTTCGCGAGGCCTTCCACGACGCGCTTCCGGCGGCCGAGCGGCGCCGGCTGCATGAGCGCGAGGCTCAGCGCATGCGCGCGCGCGCTGATCACGGGGCCACGATTTCCTGGGCCGCGCTGGCCCAGCATCTCGAAGATTCCGGTGCGAACGCGAGCGCCGATGGAGTCGCCGCCTGGCGGCAGGCCGCGCATCAGGCGGAGTCGCGCCATTCATTCGACGATGCAGCACTCTGCTACAGCCGCGCGCTGCTCATCCTGGACAATGCAGCGCCGGGCGACGCATCGCGCGCGCGCCTGCTGCTCGAACTGGCCGCGGCGCAGATCGGCGCGGGAGACCTGGATGCGGGGCGACGCAACAGCAGCGAGGCGTTTCGAATCGGTGAATCGCTCGGCGACCCGGAGCTGCTGGCGGATTCGGCACTCACGTACGGCAGCATCTTCACCTTCGGCAGTGTCGATCCGCGACTGGTGAACCTGCTGAAGATCGCGCTGGAGCGAATCGGTGACGGCGACATCGATCGCCGCGCGCGCTTGCAGGCGCGCCTGGCCGCGGCCATGCAGCCGGCGGCCGATCCGTCGGAGCCCGTGGCGCTGGCGCACGATGCCATCCGGCTGGCGCGCACGGCCGGCAACGCGCGCACGCTGCTCACCACACTGCGCAGCGCGGTGTCGGCGTTGATGGATCTCGGCGATCCGGTCGAACGACTGGCGTTGAACCAGGAACACGTACGCCTGGCTGTTCAGCTCGGTGACACACCGGAGTGCAGGCGCGGCTACCTGCGCTCGGCCGTCGATGCCATGGAGCTCGGTGACGCGGCGACGCTCGACGACGCCATCGAACAATGCAATTCGCTGTCGGCGCAGCTCGGCATGCCTCACTACCAGTGGCAGGCCGCCGCGTTGCGCGTGATGCGCGCCACGTCGCGCGGCGAGTTTGCGGCGGCCGAGGCGGCGCTCGGCGATGCGCGCCGGCTCGCGGACCGCGCCCAGGATTCCAACGCCGCGTTGACCTTGCTGGTGCAGCAGCTGGCCCTGGCGGAGATGACCGACGACAAGCCGAAGCTGGAAGCCTTGTGCGCCCGGCTCGATCGGCAATGCGCGGGCATGCCGCATGCGGAGATGTACCTGAAGCCCGCGTTGCTGGCCGCCGCCACCGGCTCGCTGGGGCGCAGCCCCAATCCCGCCGACCTGGATGAGGCTTTCCTGCGCCGGATCATCCGCTTCTCGGATATGGGAGCGTTCGCGAGCCTGGGCGAATACCTGGCCACGCTCGGCAATCCTGCGCTCGCGCAGCTCGCCTACGACAGCATCCTGCCGTACCGGCAACGATGCGGGCACTGGGGACTGCTCGGCATGCGCTGGATGGGTCCAGTGGAGCGCAGTCTCGGACATCTCGCGGCGGCGCTGGGCCGCGTGGAGGCGGCGAACGAACATTTCGCCGCGGCCCTGGAGACGGCGCGACGCATGGGAGCGCGCCCGTGGATTTCGCGCATCGTGCTCGAATGGGTGGAATGCCTGCGCGGCGCCGCGTCGCCGCGCGCCCGCTTGCTGCTCGAGGAAGCGCAGGCCACCGCCGCCGAGTTGGGCCTGACCAGTCTCGCGGAAAAAATCGCACGCTTGCGTGTGCAAGGCGAACCCGCGGCTCCGGCCGCCACGCCCGGCCTGCCCTCCGTGGCTTACTTCCGGCTGTCATCGGAAGGCGAAGTCTGGGTCTGTGAATGCGAGGAACGCACATTCCGGATGCGTGACAGTCGTGGCATGCAGATGCTGGCGCGGCTGGTGGCGATGCCGGGCCAGGAGCTTCACGTCCTGGACCTGATGGGTGCTTCGCAAGGAGATTCGCCGGTGGATGCGGGCGACAGTGGCGAGGTATTGGATGAGAAGGCGCGTCGCGATTACCGCCGCCGGCTGGAATCCTTGCGTGCCCAGATCGAGGAAGCGGAAAGCATGAATGACCTTGCCGGCGCCGAAGCCGCACGCGAAGAAATCGAGCAGCTGAGCGCCGAGCTTTCGCGTGCTTTCGGCCTGGGCGGCCGTGCGCGCCGCGCGGGGTCGAATGTCGAAAGAGCGCGCGTCAACGTCCAGCGGCGTCTCAAGCACGCCATCGAACGCATCGCAGGCGAATGTCCGGCGGCCGGCAAGCACCTGGAATGGGCCATCCGCACCGGCTCGTTCTGCAGCTATCGGCCGGGCTGAAAACTCCGCGGAACATTGTTCCCCGCCATGTCACGCCCTGAAGGTAAATGAGGAGATTCCCATGAACCTGACAGACCGCCTTGGCAACCCCGTCTCGTGTCGCAACCGCATCGCGCTCGATCTGTACGATCAGGCGGTCACGCAGCTCAACTTCTATCGCGCCGACCCGATCGCGACGATCGACGAGGCGCTCGCCCTCGATCCCGCGTTCGTCATGGGGCACTGCTTCAAGGCAGGCCTGCTGGCGACCACCACGGAGAAGGGTGCCGAGACTGGCATCGCCGCCGCACTCGAGGCCGCCGAGCGCCACGTCGGACACGCGCTGGAACGCGAGCGCATGCATCTGAACGCCGCGCGTGCCTGGTTGAGCCGCGACTTTGCAGGCGCTGCCAAGCTCTATGGAGACATCTGCGCGGAGTATCCGCGCGACCTGCTGTCGCTGCAGATCGCCCATCTGTTCGATTTCTTCCTGGGTCATTCCACGATGCTTCGTGACCGGCCCGCGCAGGTTCTGCACGCCTGGGGCGAACGTGATCCACAGCGCGGCATCGTGCTCGGCATGCATTCCTTCGGACTCGAGGAATGCGGCGCCTATGACGACGCCGAAGCCATCGGCCGGCGCGCCATCGAGCTCAGCGCGGCCGATGTCTGGGCGGTGCACGCGGTCACGCACGTATTGGAAATGCGTGGCCAGACGCATTCGGGCATCGAGTGGATCAAGAGCACAGCTGCGGCCTGGAGCGAACACAACTTCTTCGCCTTCCACAACTGGTGGCACCTGGCACTCTTTCACCTCGACGTCGAGGACTACGATGCGGCGCTGAAGGTGTACGACACGCGTGTTCGGCCCACCTCCACCCGGGTGGCTGGAGAAATGATCGACGCATCCGCCCTGCTCTGGCGACTGCGGCTGCGCAATGTCGACGTCGGTGATCGCTGGACCGAGCTTGCCCGCAGTTGGGAGCAGCTGGGCGATGATGGCTACTACGCCTTCAACGACGTGCATGCGCTCATGGCCTTCCTGGCGATCGGCGATCAACGCCAGGTACAGCGCATCCTCGATGGCATCGGGGCCGCGTCACGCCGCCCGGACAGCAACGGCATCATGAGCCGCGACGTGGGCCTTCCCACCGCGCGCGCACTGTGTGCCTTCGAACGCCAGGATTTCGAGGTGGCCATCGATGAATTGCAGCGCGTCAGGCCTTTTGCCCATCGCTTCGGCGGCAGCCATGCGCAGCGCGATCTCCTGCAGCTCACCACCACCGAAGCGGCGTTTCGCGCCGGTCGGCAGTCGCTGGCCCGAGCCTTGGTCGGCGAACGGCTGGCACTCAAGTCGCGCAGCGAATTCAACCGCAGCCTGTTAGAGCGTCTGTTAGTCCTCGGAGGTGACGAGAACACGCGCGCCGCGTAGCCCTGAGCACTTCCCGATCGTGGGCTTCATCCGTCATCGCAGTCAGCGGACGCCTACAAGTCGCGTTCGATGCCATTGTTAACATCCCCGCTCCTTATTACTCAACTCAGGGGAAGTCCGATGGCGGACGCCACGATGTCAAACGTACTAAGAAAGAGTGGCAAAGAGATTCATGCGGCCTGGGCCAGGGATCTCGCCAGCAATGCGAGCAGCAAGGGGCGCATCTCCGCCTCGGAACTGGAACAACAGGCGCGCGAGTTCATCCAGTTGCTGAGCGTCGCTTCGGACCATGCAAAGTCCGGCGATATCTCCAGCAGCGAGTTCAAGCCAGTCCGCGATTTCCTCGACGGCGTTTCGCGTTCGCGCGTGCAGCAGGGGTTTTCGTCGGACGAAACGGCGAGCTTCATCTTCTCGTTGAAGAAACCGTATTTCGCCGCGCTGCGCGCGGACGCCGGCAAGGATGCGGACGCGCTCGCCGACCAGGTGTGGCGCGCCACCGAGTTGCTGGACGCGCTCGGCCTGCACACGGTGAAGGCCTATCAGAAAGTCGCGCGAAGAAGTCATCAATCGCCAGCAGCGCGAGATGCTCGAGCTGTCGACGCCTGTCGTGAAACTCTGGGAAGGCATCCTGGCGTTGCCGATGATCGGCACGCTGGATTCGGCGCGCACGCAGGTGGTCATGGAAAACCTGCTGCAGAAGGTCGTCGAGACCGGCGCGCAGATCGCCATCCTCGACATCACGGGCGTGCCGACCGTGGACACGCTGGTCGCGCAGCACCTGCTGAAGACGGTCACCGCGCTGCGGCTCATGGGCGCGGAATGCATCATCTCGCGGCGTGCGCCCGCAGATCGCGCAGACCATCGTGCACCTGGGCGTGGACCTGCAGGGCGTGACCACCAAGGCGAACCTTGCCGACGCGCTGGCGCTTGCGCTCAAGCGTACCGGCACCTCGCTCACGAGTTGACGCCTGGACGATGGAACGAATTCCAATCCTGCGGATGGGCGAGTTCCTGCTCGTCACCATCCAGATCGACATGCACGACCAGCTCGCACTGAAGCTGCAGGACGACCTGTCGAACGCCATCAACAAGAACGCCAGCAAAGGCGTGCTCATCGACATCTCCACGCTGGAGATGGTGGACTCGTTCATCGGCCGCATGGTGGCCGACATCTCCGGCATCGGAAGCATTCTCGGCGCCGAGACCATCCTGGTCGGCATGCAGCCGGCGGTCGCGATCACGCTCGTGGAGCTCGGCTTGTCGTTACCCGGCGTCGCAACCGCGCTCAACGTCGAACGCGGAATGGCGCTGTTGCGTCGGAAGATAGACGCGGACGGCAGCGATGATTCCACCCAACGGTAAGGGCGACGCGCCGCTGCGCTCCGAGCACGACATCGTGCTGGCGCGCCAGATGGTGCGCCGGCTCACGCAGGAGCTGAAATTCTCACTGGTGGACCAGACCAAGATGGTCACCGCCGCGAGCGAGCTGGCGCGCAATGCGTACACCTATGGCCGCGGCGGGACCATGCACTGGGAGATCCTGGCGAACGAATCGCGTCGCGGCTTGAAGCTCCTGTTCGCCGACGAAGGTCCGGGCATTGCGAACCTCGACCTGGCCATGACCGATGGCTGGACTTCAGGCAAGGGTCTAGGCATGGGGCTCACCGGGCGCGAAACGCCTCGTCAACGAGTTCGACATCGACACCAAGCTGGGCGGCGGCACGCGTGTCACCATCGTCCGATGGAAATAGCTCCAATGAGATGGGTGCGATGGAAACAGGTCCGACTGAACTAGGCGAAAATTCCCGAACGTGGCGCGCAAATGCGCTATTTGATCGACGACAGCAGCAAGGTGGGCGAGGCGCGTCGTGCAGCGCATACGCTTGCGAATTTCGAATTGACGGCCGGGCTCGCCGACAAGGTGTCGATAGCCGCCACCGAGCTTGCCAACAACCTGCTGCTGCACGCGCGCGGCGGTGAGTTGTTGATCCAGACGCTGGGCACCGACACATCGAAGGTCGTCGAGCTGCTGGCCATCGATCGCGGACCGGGCATGACTGACGTCTCGCGCTGCATGTCGGACGGCTACTCCACCGGCGGCACGCCGGGAACAGGTCTCGGCGCGGTGCGCCGGCTCGCGCGGGAGTTCGACATCTACTCTGCTGCCCGGCGAGGGCACCATCGTCATGGCGAGATTCGGCGCAACTAATCTACGCCTTGGCGCCGTCAGCGTCGCGATGCCGGGCGAAATCGAATGTGGCGATGCCTGGGATATCGTGACCGATGCCAATGGCACCGCGGTCATCGTCGTCGATGGCCTCGGACATGGCACGTTTGCCGCCGAAGCGGCGCGCATCTGTATTTCCGCATTTCAGAGCGCGCCCGACGAGGCACCGCGGGATATCCTGCAGCGCGCCCATCGTTCGATGTCGAAAACGCGCGGCGGCGGGGCCGCCGTCGCGCGGTTCTCGAACGGGTCGCTGGCGTACGCGGGGGTGGGCAACATCTCCGGTTACCTGGTGTCCGCGGAAAAATCCCAAGGCCTGGTGTCGCACAACGGCACGCTGGGGTTGAATCATCGCCCCGCGCAGCAACTCGAATACAGCGTCGCCCCGGGCGCGCTGCTCGTCATGCATTCGGATGGGCTGTCCGCGCGCTGGGATCTCAGACAGCACCCCGCACTGATGCGTGCGCATCCCGCGCTCATTGCCGCCGCGTTGTACCGCGATCACGGACGCAACAGCGATGACGCAACGGTCGTGGTCATCGCCACATGAATGCCGATCTCCAGGGGCTGCTGGCCGCGCGCGATGCCGACATCGAGGCCTTGCGTGAGGAGCTCAACGAGACCAACAAGGGCGTGGTCGCGTTGTACGCGGAGCTCGACGACAAGGCGGCGCAACTGCGCGATGCCAACGACCTCAAGAGCCGCTTTCTTTCCTACATGAGCCACGAGTTCCGCACGCCGCTCACCTCGATGACCAGCATCTCGGGCATCCTGCTGTCGCGCCTCGATGGCCCGCTCACGGCCGAACAGCAGAAACAGGTGGAGTTCATCCGGTCGTCGGCGCGCGAGCTGACCGAGATGGTCAACGACCTGCTCGACCTCGCCAAGGTCGAAGCCGGCCGGATCACCATTTCCCCCGAGTGGTTCGAGATGGTCGACCTGTTCGCCGCATTGCGCGGCATGTTCAAGCCCATCGCAGCATCCTCGTCGGTTTCGCTGGTGTTCGACGAGCCCGAGGGCGAGATCAAGCTCTACACCGACGACAAGAAGGTTTCGCAGATCCTGCGCAATTTCATTTCCAACGCGCTGAAGTTCACGCCCGAGGGCGAGGTCCGCATCTCGGCGCGCGTGCTCGATGACGGCATAGTGGAGTTCGCGGTCACCGACACGGGCATCGGCATTGCCGCCGAACACATTCCGAACCTGTTCGCGGATTTCGTGCAGCTCGACGTGCGGTTGCAGAGGCGTCTGCGCGGCTCCGGCCTCGGCCTGTCGCTGGCGCGCAAGTTCGCCGAGTTGCTGGGCGGCAAGGTTGGCGTGGAAAGCGAGCTCGGCAGGGGCTCACGCTTCTGGGTATTGATTCCGATGCGTTTCGGTGGCGCGGCCACCGCCGCGGCGGCGCCATGAGCACGCCCCTGCCCGGCATGATCACGCACCAGAAGATCGTCGTGGTCGACGACAACCCCGCGTCGCTGTATTCCACCGTCGCGCATCCTGCGCTCGGCCGGCTTCGAGGTCATCGAAGCCGTCAATGGCACGGAGGCGCTCGCGGCGGCGGGCCAGGACATCGGCCTGATCATCCTCGACATCAACCTGCCGGATATCGACGGACTGGAAGTCTGCCGGCGGCTGCGCGCGCGCAGCAACACCGCCTATCTACCCATCATTCACCTGACCGCGACCTTCGTCGCCCAGGACGACATGCTGCAGGGCCTCTCGGCCGGCGGTGACAGTTACCTCACGCACCCGGTGGATCCGCCGGTGCTGATCGCCACGGTGCGTGCGTTGCTGTTCGCGCGCCAGGCGGACGTGCTCAAGCGCACCACCGACGCGCGCTTCCGCACGATTTTCGAGCTGGCTTCCAGTGGCATCGCGCTCATGGACTCCGACCTCGTGTACCGCGATGTGAACCCGGAGTTCTGCCGGCTGGCGGGCCGCGACCGCACCGACATCATCGGCAAGAAATGTGTCGATCTCATCGCGCCGGGTCACGACGAGCTCTGCAAGACGCTGCACACGAGCTCTGCTGGACGGCGGGCGCTGGGAAGGCACGCTGCCCATCGTGCGCCCGGACGGCAGCGTCGCGGAAGTGGAATGGCGCATCGTCGCGGAGAACGGCCATGGCGTGCGCATCGCCATCGCCACCAATGTCACCGAGCGCGAGCGCCTGCTGGAGAGTGAACGTGCCGCGCGCACCGAAGCCGAGCGCAGCAACCGGCTCAAGGACGAATTCCTGGCGACCCTCTCGCACGAGCTGCGCAACCCGCTGAACGCCATGCTCGGCTGGGCCAGCGTGCTCAAGCGCAAGAATGTCACGCCCGCAGATGCTCGAGCAGGGCCTGGACGCGATCGAGCGCAATTCGCGCGTGCAGAGCCACCTCATCGAGGACCTGCTCGACTTCGCCGGCATCCGCTTCGGCAAGATGCGCGTGGACGTGGACGCCATTCCGCCGGCGCGCGCCGTCGAGTCCGCCGCCGAGGTGGTGCAGACGCAGGCCAACAACAAGGGCGTGGAACTGCACCTGCACGTGTCCGATCGCGAGGCGCACGTGCTGGCCGACGAATCGCGCCTGCAGCAAGTGGTCTGGAACCTGCTGTCCAATGCCATCAAGTTCACGCCGACCGGCGGGCGCATCGACGTGTACGCCGCAGGTGGTCAACGGTGAATACGAGATCGCGGTGACGGACACGGGCCGCGGCATCAGCGCCGAGTTCCTGCCGCAGATCTTCGAGCGCTTCAGCCAGCAGGAATCCGGCACGGGCAAGAGCTTCGCGGGCCTCGGCATCGGCCTCACCATCGTCAAGCACCTGGTGGACATCCACCACGGCAGCATCGAGGTGGAGAGCGAAGGCCTCGGCAAAGGCGCGACCTTTCGCGTGCGGCTGGCGCTCACTGATCGGCGCCCCAGCGAGGTCACCGCGGATCAGAGCTCGCGCCTCAAGCGCGTGCGCGTGCTGGTGGTGGAGGACGATCCCGATGCGCGCGCCCTCATCGCGCGCATCCTGGCCGACGCCGGCGCACAGGTCAGCGATGCGTCGAACGCGGAAGCGGCGATATCGCAGATCAAGACCACCGTGCCCGACATCCTGGTCAGCGACATCGGCATGGCGCAGCTCGACGGTTACCAGTTGTTGCGCAACCTGCGTGCGGCGGGATTCGATTCGCAGCGCCTGCCCGCGATCGCGCTCACCGCCTTCTCGCGCGTGCAGGATCGCGCCGACGCGCTGGCCGCCGGATTCCAGGCGCACCTGGCCAAGCCCGTGAGGGCCGAGGCACTGGTCGGCGCCGTCGCCAACCTGGCCGTCAGGAAGTAACCCTGAACGAGCGGGTCTCCCAGATTGCGACGATGATGAGCACCATGGTCGTCGCGACTGCCGAGCATCAGCGGCGTCATGAGCATCGCGACGGGCACCAGCAACACCAGCAATCCCAGCCCCACCAGGTGCGACAGCGGGTAGTACTTGGCGCTGGCGCGCTTGAAGAACACGTTGCCGCCCAGGTACAAGGCCGGCCCGCCTAACAATACCAGCGCGTCCGCGATGCTCATGTGCCCGCTGGGATGCGTAATCGTGATTTCATCCGCCACCGCGCAGACCACGATGCCGGCGATGATGGGAATGTGGAAATATGTGTAGACCGCGCGCCCGATTCGCCCGGGATCGGTCGAGCGCGCGATGCGCATGGCTGCCCCGTTCGGCACCAATGTTGAAATAGATCCACCACATGGCCACGCTGCCGAGGAACGCCACCAGAACGCGGCGACATTCGCGCTGTGCGCGGGCAGCGACGCCGCCGTCGCACCCGTGACCAGGATCGATTCACCCAGCGCGATGATGACGAACAGGGCGCAGCGCTCAGCCATGTGGCCGCCGTCGATTTTCCAGTCCGCGGTGGTCGAGCGCCCCAGTCCCGGCACGTAGAAGGACGCCATCGGACCCAGGCATTCGATGCCGAGCGCGAGGATCCACAGCGCCACCTGGGCCGCGCCGCCCACGACGCCGCCCGCAATCCAGAACACGCCCGACAAGACCAGCCAGCAGAGAGATTCGCTGGAAATTGCGGTAGTTGGCGGGGTCGTGCGCGCGCAGCGCACGCAGCAGGAATATCGTGCGAACCAGCTGCATGAACGTGTAGGCGCAGGCGAACAGCAACGCCTCGTGATTGAAGGCGTTGGGAATCGACGCCGACAGCAGCAGGCCGGCCAGCATCAGCGCGAAGATCAACATCCGCACCGAGGGCTTCTCGGGGTCGATCCAGTTGGTGAACCAGCAGGTGTACATCCACACCCACCACACGGCCAGCAGCAGGAACAGGGTCTGCAGCGCCCCGGCCAGGCTGAGATGCTCGAGCAGCGAGTGCGACAGCTGCGTGATGGCGAAGACGAAAACCAGGTCGAAAAACAGCTCGACGTAGGTGACGCGCGCATGCGAATCGCGCGAACGCAACAAAGAGGGTCGGTTCATGTGGCTCCCCGGAACGGCACCCAGTCTGCCAGAACGCTGTTAGGCGCGGTTGGCCGACCTTAAGCGAGGATTGCGCCTTCATTACGAATCGCGCCGTGCAACCCGCGGCGTAGGCCTCCGCCGGGTGAAGCACTTTGGCGACAGCGGAGAATTGCCGGCATCTTCGCCCGGTTCTGACCCGTTGCTTTCTGAAAATCTGACATCGCCGCCCTGGCGCGCCGCGTAGGCTGCGCGCCATGAAAAGCCAGCCACTCGAACGCATCCTCGACGTCCCCTCGCCCGCACGGTTTCCGCGCGATCCGGCCGACCCACCGGGCCCCGCGCGCGCCGAGGTAGTTAGTTACAGCGACGACCGCCGCACGCGCGGGCTGCGAACCTTGGTCGAGCTCACCGGCGAATCCGGCGCCGCGGTGGTCGACGGGCTGCGCGACATCGCACCGGACTTCGCGGACTGGGTCGTCGATTTCTCGTATGGAGACGTGATGTCCCGGCCGGGCCTGGACCGGCGCACGCGGCAACTGGCGACCATTGCCGCGCTGACCGCGCTGGGCAATGCGCAGCCCCAGCTCAAGGTACACATCGAGGGCGCGCTGAATGTCGGCTGCCGGGCGCAGGAAATCATCGAGACCATCCTGCAAATGGCGGTGTATGCCGGCTTCCCGGCGGCGATCAATGCACTGGCCATCGCCCGCGAAGTGATCACGGCGCGCAACACGGCCTGACGCCCGGGCTTCAGGGCGCCACGGGCTGTTGTGCGCCTTGCTCGCGTTTTCCGGCCGCTGGCGCCTCGCTGCCCGGGGCGAAAACCCGTTTCCAGATCGCGAATACCTGGAAGACGATCAGGATGCGAAATGTCAGCAGGATGAAGCCTCTCCGGCCACCCGTGAGGATGACATCGGGATCCCAGCCCAGCGCCTCGTTCACGTCGAGCAGCGGAATGAGGTCCAGAAAGTACCAGGCGTAGGCATCGGTCAGGTCCGCGAGCGCATTCTCCGGCGGGCTGACAATGAAATATTCGACCGCCTCGAGCCGCATCAGTAGATAGGAAAGCACGGCGAAGATGTAGACCCACACCATCGCCGCGGCACCGACCAGCCCGATGACGAACCCGGGCACGATCCTGCCCTTGTCGTTGCGCATGGCTTCCGGCGTTATACCCCGCAGGCTGAACAGCCAGATCAGGCCGCACACCAGCACGAAGATCAGCGCCAGCATCGGAGAGATGTTCTTCTCCAGCCAATCCGCGCCGCCACGGATCAGGCTCGCGACGGATACCAGCGCCATCAGCGTGAGCAACATCGCGATTATGTTGGCGAGGACGTTGTCGACCTCCTTGCCAAGGTGGCGCAGCACGCTGTCGAGCAGGGACTTCGGCATGCCCGAAAGCTAGGTGGACCGAACTTACGTCCAGGTTACGGACGGTCTCATCCGGCCGGAGGCGGTGTCCGTCGCATGGGCCGGAATTCCGCGGTGCCGCGCTTTAGGGTGCCTGCCACACCAACCCCTGGGAGGCAGGAATGAGAATTACATATCGCGTCGGAGTCATCGGAAGCCTGGCAATCGTGACGGCCGCGGCGATCGCCTCATTGGCCCTGGCAGCGGAACCTGCGGCGTCGAACCCGCTGCAGGTCGCGCGCCTCACCACCGACGGCAAGCTCGAGAAACCCGCCGACCTGACTGAATGGGTCTTTCTCGGCACCTCGCTGGGCATGGGCTACAACCCGGGCTCGTTCAACGCCGCCAACCCCGGTCAGTTCCAGGTCGCCATGATGGAGCCCGCGGCGTATCGCTATTTCGTCGAGAACAGGAAATTCGCACCCGGCTCGATGTTCCTGCTCTCTTTCTACGACAGCGACAAGCAGCAGCGCTCCATCAGCCAGAACGGCTTCACCCAGGCGGAGCTCACGAACTTCGAGATTCATTTGATCGACCCGGCCCGTGGTGAAAAAGGCCATACGTTCTACATGTTCGACGCCAAGTCCACCGAGGGCAGTCCGGTGCCACCCGGCAACGCCTGCGTGCGGTGTCACATCGATCACGGCGCGTTCGACGGTACGTTCGCGCAGTTCTACCCCACGCTTCGCCCGCTGATCCCGAAGGCGCTGCTCGAGAAGGCCGCGCGGAACCACAACATTCGTTGAGCGAGGGGTACCATCGCGCTCCATGAGAGCGCCTTCGCATCCGCTGGATCGCCCGCTGCCGCCTGATGTGGCCGCGGGCGAATCCGCGTTCATCCAGTTCTATCAGAAGTACACGGTGTTCAGCTGGCCGTGGGCCTGGCGCCGAACCATGGTTTTCGGCTCGCTGGGCGTGCTGGCCGGTGTGTCCTTCGGCGCTTCACATGGGCTGTACGTCAGGGACGTCTGGCAGGCCCTGACCGTTTCGCTGGCATGCTCGGCCGCGAACCTCGCGCTGGTGGGTGCCGGACCGGTGATCGGTGCGTGCTTCCGGCATCTCGGGTTTCCGCGGCGTGTCCAGAGCGCGCTCATCGTGACCGCCGTGATCGCCGGCGTCTTTCTGGGGGCATGGACCGCCGACCTGGCCGAGCAGTATCACGATCAGCTCATGGCGGCGCATGGTTCGCAGTCATCGCCCAGCATGCAGCCCCACGCTGACATACACATGTTCGTGGCACGCGCGCTGGACGTGAGCCGCGACCTGCTGATCCTGTTCATCTGCAGCGGCGGACTCGCGCTGCCGGCCTACTTCTCCGAGAAGCGACGTTGGGCGGAACACTCGCGACGCGTGGAACTGGAAAAGATGAGCGCGCAGAAGAGCGAGGCGGACCTGCGACTCACGGTGCTGCAGGCGCAGGTCGAGCCACACTTCCTGTTCAACACGCTGGCCTCGGTGCGCTCGCTGGTGGCTTCGGATCCGCAACGCGCCGCGCAGACCATCGACGCGCTGGCCCGGCATCTGCGCGCCACGCTGCCGAAGATACGCGCCGAAACCGGCGTGTCGCAGTCCACGCTCGGCGAACAATTCGACATCTGTGCCAGTTATCTCGACCTGATGAAAGTGCGGCTGGGCGACCGCCTGCAGTTCGAGCTGCGCCTGCCGCCCGAGCTGCGCGAACTGCCGTTCCCGCCCCTGCTGCTGATATCCCTGGTCGAGAATGCCATCAAACATGGCGCCGAGCCCAAGCCTGGCGTGACGCGCGTCGTGCTCATCGCGCGCATCACCGGGGTGATGCTCGAGGTGCTCGTCGAAGACGATGGCGCCGGCTTGAAGTTAGGCATGGGTGAAGGCACGGGCCTTGCCAACATCCGTGCCCAGCTGCTGACGCGCTTCGGCGCGGTCGCGACTCTCGACCTGCAGGAGCGTGCCGACGGTGGCGTGCTGGCGCGCCTGGCTCTGCCCCTGGAGCCGCGCGCGTCGTGACGCCGCCCACGGCCATCATCGCCGAGGACGAACTGCCGCAGCGCCGGGAACTGCGTGCCATGCTCGCGGAGCTATGGCCGGAACTGAACATCCTGGCCGAGTGCGATGACGGCCTGGCTGCGCTGCAGGCGCTGGCAGAACACCAGCCCCATGTGGCCTTCCTCGACATTCGCATGCCCGGCGTGAGCGGCCTCGAAGTGGCGCGAGCCGCCGGCACTCAGTGCCAGGTGATTTTCATCACGGCGTACGAGGAATATGCGCTGCGCGCGTTCGACGAAGGCGCCGTGGATTATCTGCAGAAGCCAGTGGCACGAGAGCGGCTGAGCCGTGCCGTGGAACGCACGCGCGCGCGGCTCAGCAGCGGCTCGCCGGTCGACATGGCTGCGTTGCTGGACCTCGTCCAGTCCAGGCTGGCTCCCACGGGCAAGAGCATCAAGTGGATCACCGCCAGCGTGGGCAACACCATGAAGATGTTCTCGATCGACGAGGTGCTCTTCTTCCAGGCGCAGGACAAGTACACCCGTGTGGTCACGGCGGACAGCGAAGGCCACATCCGCACGCCGCTCAAGGAACTGCTGGCGGCGCTGGATTCCGAATCGTTCTGGCAGGTGCATCGCAGCGCGATCGTGCGGGTCGGTGCGATCCGCGCCGTCGAAAAGAGCGAGGACGGCAAACTGCGCCTCACCATCCGCGGCCACGAGGAAATCCTGCCCGTCAGCAGCGCGTTTCAGTACCGCTTCCGCGGCATGTAGAAGAAAGGGGCAGCCCCCTTACTACATTATTGCGATCGGTCGGCCGGGTGACCCCGTCGCGCCCTTCAGCCGCAGCGGTGTGAACACGAACATGAAGCGGTAGCTCTTTTGGTTTTCCATCGCCGCGAAATTCATGAACTCGAGATTGAAGATGCCGTTCTTCATGGTCATGTTCGCGTGCACCAGCGCCTCGGGTCCGTCCATGTTCGCGTCCGAGCCGATCATCGACGGCTGGCGCGCGATCATCCATTCCACCAGCTCGGCGCCGGCATAGGCAGGACTGCCGCTCACCGAGATCGGCTTCGGCCAGTGACGCCACCAGCCCAGGTTGAACAACAGCGCATCGCCGGGCGCGATGTCACTCTCTTTCATGCCCTGCTTCGCGAGCGCTCCGCGCACGTCGGCGACGCTGATCACGTAGCGCTCCGGCATCGTCGGCACGCCCTTGTATGCGGCCAGATCGATGTAGATGCCGCGCGTGAGAATGGGTTTCACGTTCTCGATGCCGTTGCGCTTGAGCCCGTAGGGATCGCGCATGTCCTCGGTCATCGCGCCGTTGTAGAAAACGACAGTGTCCGTGCCGTCGGCCAGCTTCATCTTCTGGCCCACGTGTCCGGGGCCATCGAACTGCGTGCCCACCTGGCCGATCTCCGCGGCGACGTACTCGTCGTTGTAACACGATGTCTCCGCCGTTGAATGGCCCGGAAGTCGGAAACGACGGAATGAAAATGTTGTAGCTGCGATTGCCGATCAAGGGCATGCCGCGCTCGTACACATGGCCCAGTTCGACGACCTTTCCGGTCTTCACCAGGCTGGTGGCCGCGATAACTTTTTCGGGCGTGATCCAGTTGGAAGCGCCGGCCTGGTCGCCCGCGCCCCAGCGCGCGTTCGGCCACCACGGGCCTTTCTCGCGCGTCTGCGCACCCGCGACACTGCAAAATGTCAGCACGCAGCCTGTCAGCCACAGGATTTTGCGAAGCATGAAGCTCTCCCCCAACGGCTACGTTCGAGCCAGACACCGACAGCGCTTGTTGGCAACCACCCGCAGCCGGCCACCGCTGCCGGCGCTCAATCTCGCGCTTTACCGCGGAGGAGAATCCCATGGAGCGTGTGGAAAAGACAGTCGAAGTAGATCGCCCCGTGAGCACGGTCTACAACCAATGGACGCAGTTCGAGGAGTTCCCGTTTTTCATGGAAGGCGTCAAGGAAGTGCGCCAGCTCGACGACACGCACCTGCACTGGCGCGCTGACATCTGGGGCAAGGAAAAGGAATGGGATGCCGAAATCACCGAGCAGGAGCCCGATCGGCGCATCTCCTGGAAGAGCGTCTCGGGGGCGGCGAATGCCGGCACCGTACGATTCGAAGCCATGGGCCCGGAGCAGACGCGGGTCCGCCTCACGATGGCCTACGAGCCGGAAGGCGCGGTCGAGAACGTCGGCGACGCACTCGGCATCCTCACGTCGCGCGTGCAGAACAGCATCGAGCAGTTCAAGACGTTCATCGAGCGCCGCGGCGCCGAAACCGGCGCCTGGCGCGGCGAGGTGGACGGCAGCCAGCGGGTACGGTGATGCGTCAGCGGCGTCGCCGTCGTGCAAGTAGATAGATCGCCAGGGCCACGCCGGTCACCGCGGCGACCTTGACGACCCGCTGCCGGTTGTGGCGCCATTCGCTCCTGAGGCCCATTTCGCGCACCACGTTCGGCGGTCTCAGGTGCGCCACATCCGCCAGCACTCCCTCGGCCATGTCGACGCGATCCGCCGCCAGCAACGCGACCCACCGCACCAGCCGACCCTCACTGAACCGGTAGGCGAAGTCACGCAGGCGCCCGCTCAAGCCGCGTGGCGGGCACGACGTGCCGAACACCGGTGTGAGCCGCGCGTGCTCGGTCGACTTGTGAATGCGATGCGGGGGAATCTGTTCCTCGACATCGATGTAGAGGGCCTCGGCGCCAAGCTGCGGCGCCTTATCGCGCGGCACGCCCGGCCGATGGACCCGTTCGAGGTCCGATCCCCAGCCCGGGATTTGGGCGGCCCGGTCGAACCCTTCGCGTTCGCTGCTGGTCAGCGACGTGCCGCCTGGAATCGGCCGCTCGAGCCTGTCCTCGGATGAAGAACCCAACTTTTGCTGGTGCATGATGCCTCCTCAATGAACGCGGCGCGTGCTGGTCGACGCGGCCGGTGGAATGACCAGCGGTTTGATGAGCCCGTCGAGCTTGCTGGAGAACATGTGATACGCCTCGCCGATCTCTTCGAGCGGAAACCGATGTGTAATCACATCGCTGGGCTTGATATGCCCTGCACGGATGTGTTCGATGCAGCGCGGCAGGTTGCGCAACACGCTGGCCTGCGCGGTCCGGATGGTCAGGCCCTTGTTCATCGCATCGCCGATCTTCACGGCATTCAGCACCGGCCCATAGGCGCCGATGATCGACACGACCCCACCCTTGCGGACCGAATCGATGGACCAGTTGATGGCGGTCGCGACGCCGCCCATGAGCTTGAACGGCCGGATCCCGAACATGCGTTGAAAAGCGCTGCCACGTGCCTCGCACCCGACCGCGTCGATGGCCGCGTCCCAGCCCAACCAGTCCGAGCTGCGCTTCAGATACCAGACGATGTCGCGCACGCTGCGGAAGTTCAGCGTCTCGCATTGGGCGAAGCGCCGCGCGAATTCCAGTCGATAGTCGTACTCATCGACCACCAGCACCCGGCTCGCGCCCATGAACCAGGCCGACTTTGCGGAAAACAGGCCGACCGGCCCGGCGCCGAAGACCACGACCGCGTCGCCGCGCTTGATGCCGGCCATTTCCGCCGCCTGGTATCCGGTTGGATAGGCGTCGGTACAGATCACTGCATCGTCGTCTTCGATGTCGTCGGGAATCGGGTAGGTTCCCCGGTCCGCAAACGGAACACGCACGTATTGCGCCTGGCCGCCGTCGTAACCGCCGGTGGTGTGCGAATAGCCGTAGATGCCCCCGACGGCCGTCGCATTGGGATTCACGTTGTGACAGTTGGCATACAGCCCTTTCTGGCAGAAATAGCACTCGCCACAAAAAATGTTGAACGGGACGATCACGCGATCGCCGGTCTTGACCTTGTGCACGTCGGATCCCACCTGCTCGATCACGCCGATGAATTCGTGTCCGAAGGTGTGGCCGACACGCGTGTCGGGAATGAGGCCGTGATAAAGGTGAATGTCGGAGCCGCAGATGCAGGCACGCGTGACACGCACGATGGCATCCCGCGGATGCTCGATCGCCGGCTCCGGCTTTTGTGTGACGCGAACCCGGTAGGGACCGCGGTAAGTCATCGCGAGCATGGCGCACTCCTTTGCAGCGGATGTGCAGTCTTGCGCAGCGCCGCCGAGCCGGGTATCGCCCACAGTCCCGGACACCTGTAGTAGTCAACGCGCGCCGACTCAGCGTGGGCTGACACGATGCGCGCGCAGGCATAACCTGTGCGTCAGGAGGATTTATGCGCCCAGCCCTTTCGACCCTTGCCGTCCTGCTTTCCGCCGGACTCGCTTCGATGTCAGCCCCGGCCAATCCGCCCGCGGCCAAATACGACGCCGAGCTCGCGGCGCGAGTGGGTGCCGACGAACACGGCATGCGGCAATACGTGCTGGTGATCCTCAAGACCGGACCCAAGCCCATGCCCGCCGGCGAGGCTCGCAAGAAGATGTTTCAGGGACACATGGCCAACATGGAGCGGCTGGCCGACGAGGGGAAGCTGGTTCTCGCGGGGCCCTTCGACGGCACCGAGGGCTGGCGCGGTATGTTCGTCTTCGCGGTGCATGACATCGAAGCGGCCAAACAACTCACCGCCACCGATCCCGTCATCCTGAATGGCGAGATGGTGGCCGAGTATCACAAGTACTTCGGATCGGCCTCACTCATGCTGATCAACGAGTGGCACGAGAAGATCACGAAGCCGGCACCGTGATCCGAGCAAGCTGGCTGACGTCACCTTCGAACTTCAGCTTTGCGCTTGGGAAGTCGATCAATGACCCGAGCTCGAACACGTTGGTGTAGCCGTAGTTGTACAACACGTTGAAGGTGTGAATGTTCAGCGAGGCGCTCGGTGTCTTGGTGGCAAACGCGATCGGCTCGTTCAGGAAATTGTTGTTGCAGTAGATGAGCACGCGCGTGGACTTCGACGGGATCACCCTGGCGAGCTCTTTCGCGGTCATGTCCGGCAGGCTCAGGTTCCTGGCGCCCTTCACGTGCAGCAGCCGGAATCGTTCCGCGCTGCGCGCGTCGAGAATCACCGTGGCCGGATCCGCCGCCATGCGAATGAATTCATCCTCCGTGACGCGCCGTTGTGCGCGGAGCTTGCCGACCTTCTCGACATTGCGTTCGAAGGCGGGGTAATCGATGAGTCGATTGGGAATCTCGGCGACACAGGCCGCGACGCTCGATAGCAGCAGGCACAGAATTACGGCGCGCATGACCTTCTCCGGTGGTACGACGCCATTTCGACCCGGCTACCTGGCTGAAGTGCCGTGGCCAGTTACCTTAATCCGGGTCTACCCACTCTTCTTATTACAGGCCATCCGCCCTATGCCACGACGATGCGGCCGCCTCCGCCTTGCTTGGCGCGATACAGCGCGGCGTCTGCCGCCTTGAGCAATTCGACCGCCGCGGTGCCATGGTTGGGAAATGCGACTACGCCCATCGAGCATCCCAGTGGCGCAGATTTGTGCGCCAGCATTTCGAGGATCAGGTTGGCCTTGCGCGCCGCATTCTCGAGGGTCGAATCCGGCATGACGACGATGAATTCGTCACCGCCATAGCGGCACGCCACGTCGGCGGCCCGAACATTTTCCCGGAGCATTTGCCCGACTTCGCGCAGCACGGCATCGCCCGCGACATGGCCGAACGTGTCGTTCAGCAGCTTGAACTTGTCGAGGTCGAGCATGACGACGCCAAGCGTCGATTTCCCGCGCGTGGCGCGCGCCACTTCGCGGTTCAAGGTCTCCTCGAGAAAGCGGCGATTGAACAGACCGGTAAGAGGGTCGCGAATCGCCTGCTCGCGTAATTCCCGGCGCAGGCCTTCGGCGTCCGCCAGCGCCCGCTGCAGGTCGGCGACGGTCTCCTCCAGCTCGGAGGTGCGTTCGTGCACCCGCTGTTCCAGCTCGGCGTTGAGCCGCAGCACGCGATCCTCGGAGCGCTTGCGCTCCGAAATGTCTTCCGTGAACAGGATGATGCCGCCGAGCACGGATCCGTCGAACCACGGGCGGATATCCCACCGGATCCAATGCACCCTGCCGTCCGCGCGCTCATACCGCTCTTCCCTCGAGCCGACGACCTCGCCCGCCAGCCCACGGCGATGCATGGCCCGAAAGTGCTCGGGAAGATCGGGAAATACTTCGTAGTGCGAGAGCCCGCGCAGGGTTCTGCCGGCCAGGCCATAGTCCCCCAGCCAGCGGCGACTGGCCGCGATGTAGCGCATGTCGCGATCGAACATGGCGATCGCGACGGGCGCCTCGTCGACGAACAAACGCAGATGCTCTTCGTTGTCACCGGTCATGGCAGCTCAACAAGATAGGACTGCCGGGACTCAGGTCAAATACACACTGCGGCCTATGCGCAGCACCCGTATTTGTGCCTACGCGGTCATAACGCGGGCTCCGGGACCCAGATGTGATAGGTCTCCAGCCGGCAGATCAACTGTCCCGAGAAGTGGAACACTTCGCTGAACACGAACCACGCCTGTTCGCCGCCTTTCTTCGAGACTCGGCCGCCGCCAGTCACGGCGACCGCGTCGCCCTCCTCGATCATGCGGTAGATCCCGAGGGCGGGCTCGCCTTCGAAGAAGTCGGTGTCGATCTCGGCATTGAAGGCATCCTTGCCGCGCACGGTTTTTTGCCCGTGCAGCTCCCAGACGATGTCCTGCGTCAGGCAGGAGAGGATCTGCGCGTGATCGCCGCGCCGGAACCCTTCGAGGTAGCGCTCGATGACGTCCTTGTGAGCTGACATGCGCTCACCGCGGCTCCGCGGCCGCACTGGCCGCCGCGCTCGCCACCTCGCGCTCGCACTGCATGAAGCCGTACCAGGGCACCAGCTCGCCCGTGCGATCGCGAACCTGCTCCCACTGCGCGAGCAGGCGCTCGCCGGCATCATCGCCGTTGCCGATATGACGACCCTTCGTCAGCGTGATGTTCGCAACCGCGAAGTGCCCGGCCCCTGCGCATACGATGGCACGCGTGGGCGCCCGGTCGCCGGCCAGCAGCAGCAGCACCGGGCTCACGAGAGCGGGATCGAGCAGTTCGAGACTGGATTCGGGCAGGATGTCGCGCGTCATCTGCGTGGCCGCCGAGGGCGCCAGGCAGTTCACGTGAATGTTGTATTTCTCGCCCTCGATGGCCAGCGTCTGCATGAGTCCCACGAGGGCCATCTTGGCGGCACCGTAGTTAGCCTGGCCGAAGTTGCCATACAGCCCGGAAGAGGACGTGGTCATGACGATGCGGCCATGCTTCTGCTGGCGCATCTGCTCCCACACCGCCCTGCTGCAGATCACCGCGCCCATGAGATGCACTTCGACGACCAGGCGGAAGTCATCGAGACTCATCTTGGCGAAGCTCTTGTCGCGCAGAATGCCGGCGTTGTTCACCAGGATATCGATGCGCTGCCACTCGGCCAGCGTACGCCTCACCATCGCATCGACGGCTGCCTCGTCGGTCACTGACGCGGCGAATGGCAGCGCCATGCCGCCGGCCGCCACGATCTCACCAGCAACGGATTCGGCCGCGCTCATCGAGACATCGTTGACGACGACGCGCGCGCCCCAGCGCGCCAGGAACAACGCGTGCTCGCGGCCGAGGCCGCCGCCCGCGCCCGTGACCAGGGCCACGCGGCCTTCGAGGGAGTGCTTCACTTCTTGGTCTTGCCTTTGGGTTGTTTGCAGATGGCGAGAAAGCCCGCGGCCATGAACGTGGCCATGCGATCTTTCACCGCGGCGAAATCCTCGGACTTGCAGAGTCCGCCCGGAAAGCATGTCGATGCGGCCGGTGCGCGCCAGCGTGAGCATCAGCGCGCCGGTGACGAAGTGATAGCCCCAGAAGATGTCCTGCTCCTCGCAGCCGGGCAACGCCTTCTTCAGCAGTTCGATGAGGCGCAGCACCACCGGGTCGAACTGCGCGTGCATGATCTCCGCGCCCCACTCGGGTGTATTCGCCACCTGCGCGCCCAGCGCGCCGTAGTTCTTCCAGCCCTCGCCGCCCTGGATGTAGAGATCCAGGTCGGTGTCGAGGAAGGCGCGCAGCGCGCCTTCGACGGTGGGCTTGCCGTTGGTCGCGGCGTCGTAGGCATCGAGCGCCTTCATGCGCAGCGTGCGCGTCACCACCGCGCGGCGCGCGCACACGGCGTCGAACAGCTTCTTCTTGTCGACGAAGTAGTAATTGAGCAGCGTGTGATGCGCTTCGACGCGCTTGGCCACGTCCTTCAGCGTGACCCCGTACAGGCCATGCTTGGAAAACAGATACTCCGCGGCGTCGAGAATCTGTTCCATCTTGTCGGCGCGCTGCTGCACCTTCGTGGGAGGCCGACGTGCCTTGATGTTCTTGGTCACTACATCAATTCTCCGCCGCCATATTCCACCCTCAACCGGACCTTGTCGATCTTACCCGTTGGCGACAAGTGCATGCGCGGCACGCGGATGATTTCGTCGGGAATCCACCACGGCGCGACCTTGCCGCGCAGCGGCGCCAGCAACTCCTCGTCACTGATCGACGCCGAGTCGCGGGTCTGCACCAGCAGCACGGGCCGCTCGCCCCACTTCAGATGCGGCCGCCCGATCACGGCGGCGAGTGACACCTCCGGCAGCGTGCTGATCACCGCTTCGATCTCGGCGGGATTGATCCATTCGCCGCCGGACTTGATGAGGTCCTTCGAGCGCCCGGTGATGATCAGGTTGCCGGCGGCATCGATCCGCGCCAGGTCGCCGGTCGGAACCAGCCATCGGAGTCGGTGGCGTTGTGCTGGTCGCCGAAGTAGCGTTCGATGACCGCGGGCGCCGCGCACGCGCAAATGTCCTTCCATGCCACGCTGCTGCGGCAGCGCGCGGCCTTCGGCATCGGTCAGCAACAGGTCGACACCGATCGCCGGGGCGGCCGGACAGATGCGCCGAGCGCGTCGTGGAATAGATGGGCGCCACCGTGCCGGAGGGCGACAGCTCGGTCATGCCCCAGCTGGTCTGAACCGATGACTCCCAGGCGGCTTTCGATGCGCTCCATCAGTGCCGGCGGCAGCGGCGCACCGCCGACCATGATGCCGCTCCAGCGTAGGCAGCTCGCCACCCGCCTGGTCGATGTGCTCGACGAGATCCAGCCAGACCGTGGCGATGCCCACGCCGATCGTCACGCCTTCGGCATTGATCAGTGTCGCCAGGCTGCGCGCCGTCGGGTGACGTCCGGGCAGCACGAGTTTCGCGCCGGCCGCCGGCGCCGCGAACGGCACGCCCCAGGCATTGGCATGGAACATCGGCACCACGGTCAGCACGCTGTCGCGCGCGGTGATGCCATGACATCCGCCTGCAAGGACCGCAGCGTGTGCAGGAAGCTGGAGCGATGCGTGTAGGTCACGCCCTTCGGCGCGCCGGTGGTGCCCGAGGTGAAGCACAGTCCGCAGGGCGCGGTCTCGTCGAACTCGCCCCAGGTCATCGTCGCCGCGCGCCTGCGCCAGCAGCGGCTCGAGCGCGCACACCATGGGACCGCCCGGCGAGCCCGTGGCGACCACGTCCGAGGCATCGATCACCACCAGCCGCTCTATCGAGGGCGCGCCCGCGGCGATCTGCCGCGCCAGCGGCGCGAGATCCGCGCTGACGACCAGCATGCGCGCCTCGGACTGCGTGACCATCGCAGCGAGCTGGGCGGCAGGTGAGCCGCGGATTGAGCGTGTGGCAGACGGCGCCCATGCCCATGATCGCGTACCAGGCCTCGACGTGCGCCTGGGTGTTCCAGGCCAGCGTCGCCACGCGATCGCGCGCGCGCACGCCGAAACTGGCCAGCACCAGCGACGCATTGCGGCGCGCGCCGGTCGAGCTCCGCGTATCCCACGCGCTCGACGCCGCCGCCCTCGCGGGCGGTCACCACCTCGGCACGCGGATGCCACTTCGCGGCGTGTTCCAGGAACTTGTCGAGGGTCAGCGCGAACGCCTGCATCGCGCCGTCGATCATCGGCATGTCGCCCCGCGGCGGAGGCAGCGGCGGCGATGCAAGCCCGACGTTCCAGTTCCACGGAATGCCGCCCGCGGCGCGGCGCCGGCACACGACCTGTTCGTTGAACTCGTACATGCCGGGGAACAGATGCGTCTTCGGCCGCGGCGCGTCCTCGAACGCCATGTACGCGCGCGCGCTGCCGTACGCCGGCCATTGCGGCTGTCCCGCGGCGCTGGGCACGCCCGTGCGCGCGAACGTCGCCCAGTAGTCGATCATCGCATTGGAGAGACTGCGTCTCGACCGGCGTTCGCGGCACCTTGGGCCAGTTCGGCGGCGCCTTGTCCGCGGTGCCGAAGACGTAGGGAATCTCGCTGGCATGGAAGGCGTGCAGGCCTTTCTCATCGGCCGCCGGATAGCCGTGATCGAATAGATAGAGGAAGGACGGCTGGCCGGCCGCGGTCTGCTTGGTCACCAGCCGTTCCGCGGTCCAGCCGTACAGCGCATCGCGCGTGGTCGCCAGCATGCTCTCCTGCATGTCGCTCGACGGATAGAGCTCGAGGAAGGCGTCGGCGAGGTCGGCATACTTGCTCGCGGATCTGCCTTTTCGTAGGTCGCCGCATCCGCTGGCACCGGCGGCACCAGGACGCGCAGCGAACGGATCTCACCGCTGTTGAATCCCGCGAGCATCGGCACCTTCGCCTGCTCGCCGCGATCGAAGACTTCCACGAGCTGGCGCGGCAGGACGCGGCCGTCGATGACGAAGAACGGAAAGAATCCATTGGCGGCCGCGACATCGGTGATCTTCTGCGGCGTCCATGGAGCGCAGCCCGGCCAGATCGGCGGCGCCCAACTTCTCCGCCAGCCAGACTCCCACCGCTTCGCCGGCGAAGCCGCCGAAGGTCGTGGCGCGCAGCTCCGGCGTCGAGATCATGTAGGCGCTCTGCATCGCGCCTTGGCGAACAGCCCGCGCGCGCTGGGCGCCGCCATCAGGTACATCACGCTGAGGCCGCCCGCGGATTCCCCGGCGATCGTGACGTTGGCCGGATCGCCGCCGAACGCCTCGATGTTGCGCTTCACCCAGCGCAAGCGCCTCGATCTGATCCAGCAGACCGTAGTTGCCCGAGATCTTCCGCCGCGATTCCGCGCTCAGCGCCGGATGCGCGAGGAAACCCAGCGCGCCCAGGCGGTAGTTGATCGTCACGACGACGATGCCCTTCGCCGCCAGCGTCGCGCCGTCGTACAACGGCTCACTGCCCGACCCGCCGCTGAGCGCGCCGCCGTGAATCCAGAAGAACACCGGCGCCTTGTCAGCCTTGGCGGGCGCCCAGACGTTGAGGTACAGGCAATCCTCGCTGGTCTTCGGCAGATTCCAGAAGTAGATGCTGTCCGGCTTGCGCCTTGGGCTGAATGCAGGCGGCGCCGAATTGCGTGGCGTCGCGTGCGCCTTTCCATTTCGGCGCGGGCAGCGGTGGCTTCCAGCGCAACGCGCCGACCGGCGCCTGCGCATAGGGAATGCCTTTGAAGACGTGCACGCCGCCGACGTCGACACCCTGAAGCTTGCCGGCGGGCGCGTCGACCATGGGAGGAGCGTCGGCGCCGGCCGGCAATGCCAGGAACAAGGAACAGGCAACGAGAGCTGGTAATCGAATGCGTGTCATGGTTTGTCTCCGCCCGCTTCCTCGCGCTTCAGCGCGCGCGCCAGCCACAGGAATCCCAGCACCGCCAGCACATAGAAAGGCACCAGCGTATAGAACGCCAGCTGCAGTGAATTCTGCGGATGCTCCGGCCGGAAGTAGTCGCTGACGGCGCCGAGGAAGGTCGGCCCCAGGCCGAGACCGATCAGGTTCATGACCAGCAGCAGCAGCGCGCCGGCCAGCACCCGCTCGTGCGGCTGCACCTCTTCCTGCACCAGCGTGACCGCGGGCGAGAGATAGAAATAGTTGAAGAACGTGGGCACCGCGAGGAACACCAGCGCGAGCGGCCAGTCGGGAGTCGCCAGACGAAGCCGACGAAGAACGGAATGGCGAGCGCCAGGGCGAGCCCCGGCAAATACGCGTAGGCGGTCTTGGAGCGCTTCGCAAACCTGTCGATGAGCCGGCCGGAGGTGTACATGCCGGCGCAGACCGCAATGCCGATGAGCAGCGCGTAGTAGACCGCCACCTGCCGAGCGTCATGCCCTTCTCGCGCATCAGGAACAGCGTGGTGAAATTCAAGGTCGCGTAGGTGACGATCTGCGTGGCCCCGGTGGCCAGCGACAGGCGCAACAGCACGGGATTCGCGAAGAACTTGCGGCAGGTCGGCCAGAAAGGAGCGCGCGCGGGAGCCGCATCGACGCGGCTCCCGCGCGGCGCATCCAGGCCACCGCGCACCGGCTCGCGGACGAACATCCAGACCACCAACGCCGTGACGATGCCGACCGCGCCGAACGAACACGAACGCGGTACGCCAATCGTAGGCGGCGGCGACCGATGCGCCGAAGGCGATACCCAAGGCCTGCCCGATCGGCGGGCCCAGGTTGAAGATGCCCAGCGCCGTGCCGCGCGTGCCCGATGGGAAATAGTCCGAAACGATGGCGTAGGAAGGCGGCACGCCGCCGGCCTCGCCCACGCCCACGGCCATCCGCGCGACCACCAGTTGCGGGTAGTTAGCAGCCAGCCCGCAGGCGACGGTCGCCGCGCTCCACAGCGCGCAGGCGAACGACAACACGCGGACGCGATTGGCCCGATCCGCGATCCACCCGACCGGGATCGCCAGCACGCAATAGAACAGCGCGAAATAGAGGCCGCTGATCCGCCCCAGCTGGCCATCGGTGACGCCGAGCTCGTCCTGGATCGGCTTCGCCAGGATGGACAGCAGTTGCCGGTCGAGAAAATTGAGCACGTAGACGAAGCAAAGGATCATCAACACCGACCACGCCCGCGCGGTCGGTACGTGCACAGCCTGAACAGGTAGCGACCTGGCGCCCACTTCAGAAGATCGTCGCTACCCGAATACCGAACTGCCGCGGCGGACCCGCGAAGCGCAGGCCGGAATTCAGGGCGGCCACGTAGTGTTGGTCGGTGAGGTTCGAGCCCCACAGCGTGGTGACGAACTTGCCATGCCGCCAGGCGAGCTGCGCGTTCAGGATGTTGCGCGCCTCGACCTCGTCGCCGCGCGCCTCGTTCTGGAACAGCGTGGCCCATTGATCGGACACATGGCCGTAGTTGATGCGCGGCGTGAATTCATTGTCGCTGCCATCGCCGAACACGTACTGCATGCCGATGTTGAAGGTGAAGTCCGGCGCGTAGGTCTGCTCGTTTCCCGTCGAGATCGATGCAGGATGCGCTGGCGGGTCCGGTCTCCGGATCGCAGGCGCCGAAAGCCGCGGCCCGCGGATCCACGGCGAAGAACGTGCCGAGCTCGCTCTTCAGCCAGCCGAAGCCGGCATCCAGCGAGAAGCCGCCGAAGATGGCCTCGAGCTGCGCCTTCGAAACCGTAGATCTTGGTGGTATCGGGATTGTTGAGCTCGAAGCCGAACACCGGCAGCGTCGGGATAACCCACGGTCACCTGGAAGTTCTCGTAGTCGTTGTAGTAGGCGTCGAACTGCGTGCGCAGGTGGCCATCGACCCAACCGGCCTTCCACCCGATCTCGTAGTTCGTCACCTCTTCCTCTTCGAACGGCGCCGGCTCGCCGAGGCCCACCGGCACGTTCAGGCCGCCCGGGCGGAAGCCCGTGGCCACGAACGCGTACAGGATAGTGGTGCTCGTTCACCGTCCAGTTCAGCGTCAGCCTTGCCGGAGGTATTCGAGAACTTCTCGCTCCTGCTCCTGCGTGAGCGGCAGGCCGTACTGGTTGATGTCGATGTCATTCTCGGTGGTGCTGCTCGGAGTAACGCGCGCCGAGCTGCAGCTCGAATCCCGCCGGCATGTCGAAGCTCATCTGGCCGAAGAAGGCCGTGTTCTCGTCGGATATTCGTGCCGCTCGAGCAGGTAGAAGACCGGGGGCGGGACGCCGATGTAGAAGCTCGCCGTCGGGAGGGAAGAAGCTACTCATCGTGCTGGTAGTACGCGCCGAGGATCCACTTGCACCTTGTTGGCGTCGGAGGAAATCAGGTTGATCTCCTGCGGAATAGATTTCTTCCTCCACGGCGATCGCCGAACGTGTTGTTGCCGGCGCTGGTGCCGTCGAGATCGGCGCGGTATTCGGTCTGGCCCTTCTGGTAGCCGGAGACCGAACGCAGCGTGGTGCCATCGCGCGAATTCGTAGTCGATCTTGAGGACCCCGCGGCCGAAGCGGTCCAGCGCGTGGATGTCGGCATTCGCCGTGATGTCGAAGATGTCGTTAGTGGAGAGCACGGGATCCGCCGGGTAGCCCGAGAGGTCCAGGTAGTTGTAGTCCGCCTTGAAGTTCAGCGACAGCGAGTCGCGTCGGCTCCCACAACATGCCGAGTCGCGACGCTGCCCGTCTCGACGCCGTCGTCGCCGGTGTACGGACCTTCGATGTCGTAGAAGCTGTCACGCTTGAGCGCGTTGAAGGCCACGCGTGCCGCGAATTTGTCGCCGGCGGGTAGATTGATCGCGCCCTGGGCGCCGAAGGAGTCGTAGTTGCCGACGTCGCCCTGGATGTAGCCCGTGTGACCGCCATTGATGACCGGATCGTTCGAGGTGACGAATACCGCGCCGCCGGTGGCGTTCTCGCCCACGAAGGTGCCCTGGGGTCCGCGCAGGATTTCCACGCGGGCCAGGTCGTAGTAGGGCTCGGCGGTGTAGTAGCCGGGGAATGTCGCGACGCCATCCCGATAGGTGATCACGCCGGTGGTGGTCTGCGAATTGTGCTCGGCCTTGCCGATGCCACGGATGTTGAAATCGATGCCCTGGCCGAAATTGTTGACCACGGCCGACGGCGAGATGAACTGCAATTGATCGACGTTGGAGACGCCGGCGTTGGCGATGTCCTCGCCGGTCATGACGGTCGCCGAGATCGGCGTCTTCTGCAGATCGGTGCGGCGGCGTTCCGCGGTCACGACGATCTCGTCGAACAGTTGAGGATTCGTGTCCTGCTCGCCCGAAGCTGATTGCGCCGTGGCGGGCCAGGATGCCGCGAGTTGCGCTATGGCGCAGGCGGTCCCGAAGACGATCTTGTTCTTCATTTCGCTACCCCCTCTTCACATCGTGAACGATGCCCCGAGGCGGAGTGAGCCACTCCGGATTCACGCTGTCAACACTCATTCACACGTGAGTGAATATCTTCCGCCGATACGCAAAGGCTTAAGCGATTGATCTATATGGCGTACGACGCCCACAATCCGGGCCATGGCAGCCGCCGACTTCCAGGTCCCCATCCTGTTCGACTATGTCGCGACCTTCACCTGGGCGGTGAGCGGCGCCATCGTCGCCATCCAGCGGCGCTTCGACATCGTCGGCGTGTTCGTCGTCGCCCTGCTCTCGGCCATCGGCGGCGGTTTGCTGCGCGACGCCGTGTTGCTCGATCGCACGCCGGTGTTCCTCACGAACCCCGCCTATCTATCGCTGATCGTCGGCGCGACAGTGGCCACCGCGTTCTTCGGGCGCGCGTTCACCAATCTCATCGGGCCGGAGACGATCAAGAAGATTGTCGATCTCATCGATGCGCTCGGCACGCCCGCCTTTGCCGTATTCGGCATGCAGCTCGCCGAAGATCGCGGCCTGCCACTGGTCGCCGTGATTTTCGTCGGCGTCACCAATGGCGTGGCGGGCGGCATGCTGCGCGATATCGTGGTGGGCGAGGTGCCGGCGGTGATGCGTCCCGGCCAGTTCTCGTCGCTGACCCTGCTGGCGGCCTGCGGCGTCTTCCTGGCTCTCACGCGCCAATTGCAGACCACGCCCACGCAGGCCGCATGGATTGCCGTGGCCCTGTTCTTCGTGATCCGCGTGCTGACGATCCGCTTCAACTGGCAGTCGAAGTCGGTTTGGGAAGGACCCGCCTGATCACCAGCGCGGCGCCACCGGCTCTCCCGGCAACATCTGGTAAGGCGGCTTCCATCCCGGCAATTGCTTGAGCCGCTCCAACCACTGAGCCAGCGCCGGGTACTTCTTCGGAATGTCGTAGCCGCTCTCCTCCGCCGGGAAGTACATGTAGCCGCACATCGACATGTCGGCAATGGTGGGCTTGGAGCCGACCACGTACTCGCGTTTCTCGAGATGCCGCTCCGCGATGCCAAAGGCATTGTCGATGCGGCCGCGCAGCCACTTCTCCACCGACGGATCCGGCGCCACCGGTGCAAATGATTTCATGAAGCGCCACGAGGCGATGTAGCTGGTGAACTTGTGATTGTCGAAGAACAACCAGCGCATGACTTCCTGTCGCTGGTCATCGTCCTCACCGCCGTAGGCCCCGTGCTGATCCGCGAGATGCAGCATGATCGCGGCGGACTGCGTCAGCTTTCTGTCCCCGACCTCGAGTATCGGAACTTCGCCCATGGCGTTGACGTCCTGCCGCCACGCGTCCGAGCGCGGCACGCCGCCGACGAAATCTGCAAACGGCATGTGCACGGGGGTCCAGGGCTGGCGCAGTGCCTGCAGCAGCACCGCGACCTTGTAGGCATTTCCGGATTGGGAGAAGCCGTGGAGTTTGTACATCGTTCTACTTTTTCCTGCCGTGATAAACCTTGTTGGCGATCTTCCACTCGTCGTTGACTTTCAGCAGCACGAAATAATCCGTGAACACGGTGGCGCCATGGTCCAGCGTCGCCTTTGCCATGGCCGAATCGCCCGACACGTCGACGAGGTCTATGGTTCGCACGCGCTTGTCTTCATCGGCCGCAGGCTTTCCCTTGAACGAGCTGCAGTACTCCTCGAGCGTCCACGACGTGAACTTGCCCTGGCGATTCCCCTCGATGTGAGCGCTGGGAAGAAAGGCCACGCGGAAATGTGCAGCGTCGCCGGTGGCGTGCCCCTGGAAATAGTGATTGATGGCGGCTCGAACGCCCTCCTGCTCGCCCTGGTCGGCGCCCACGGCGGACTGCCATGGGGACAGGGCGATGAACGCGCTGACCAGCGCGACCTGCATGGCCTTTTTCATGCGCTTCTCCTTTGCGGTTGGGAACAAAAGTTTTCGCCCGGGCTACTCATAAACCAAGGAGACATTACATGACACGGAAAGTCCTGGGCGCAATCCTGTTCGCCCTCCTCGGCATCTGCCACTCCGCGCGCGCCGACGTGGTACTGCACGAATTCAGACCCGGTGAACGCGCCCGCGCGGCCGACGTCAACGACAATTTCAACAACCTCAAGCTCGCCGTGGAAGCCGTGCAGCAGGAAAACGCGGCGCTGCGCGAGCAGCTCGAGGATCTGCGGGCCGCGCTCGCCACCGTCATCGCGCTCGAGGACACGTTGAGCGTCGAGAGCGTCAATGGCGTGCGAACCGTGCGTTTCACCGGCGTAAACCTGCAGGTAGTCAACGGCACGAACAATACCGAGAGTGTGAACGGCACTGGAAATCTGCTCATCGGTTACGACGAGGCGAACACCGCCACGAGGATTGTTTGTTCACTGGCCACGGATGCCAACGGCGGGTCTCTCACCAACGAAACCGAATGCCTGGCGGCCGGCGGCAGCGTCGTTGCGCCCGGAAGACCGGCTCGCACAACCTGGTCATGGGATCGCAGAACAGCTATTCATCCGCGGGCGGCATCGTTGCCGGCCGTGGCAATTACGTCACCGCGCTGTACGCGTCGAATCTCGGCGGCTCGGAAAACCTGGCGAGCGGCCGCTTCGCCGTCAACGTCGCCGGACAGGGGAATCATTCCGTCGAGAGCGGTGCCGCCATCCTGGGTGGCGCCAACAACATCGCCTCCGGCAGCAATTCCACCGTGAGCGGCGGCAGCTCGAACGCCGCGACCATCGTGGGTGCCACCGTCACCGGCGGCCTGCGCAATGTCGCTTCCGGTCCGCAGTCGAGTGTCACCGGCGGCATTCGCAACGAATCCTCCGGACCGTTCTCGCATGTCTCAGGTGGCGGCAACAACAATTCGAGCGGCGCGACCTCGACCA
The DNA here is from genome assembly GCA_963711635.1 of uncultured Pseudomonadota bacterium. Classification (GTDB taxonomy): domain Bacteria; phylum Pseudomonadota; class Gammaproteobacteria; order Steroidobacterales; family Steroidobacteraceae; genus CADEED01. Next base: position 76,709 of record CAVQEZ010000014.1, on the reverse strand, counting down.
TCGCCGGCGGCAGCGCCAACGATTCGCAGGCGCCGACGTCGAGCATCTCGGGCGGCAGCAGAAATATCACCACCGGCGTTACCCAGGTGCTGCCGTGAAGGATCTGCTGCGAATCGTCTGTGTACTGCTGGCCGGGTTGTTAGCGGCCTGCGGTGGCGGTGGCGAGTCGCCCGGCGCCGGCGGCGCCGCGGCACCCGCCGCGGACACGCGGCTCGAGCTGGATGCGATGGCGTGGGATCAGGGCGACTGGGCTCCCTGACTGCCCGACTCCACCTTTTTCAAGGCGCGCGAGACGAAGAAAGCGGTCGGCAGGCCCACCAGCACGATGTGCCAGAACGCATGGATGTGCAGCTGGTTCAGTGCATAGATCCCGCGCCCGATCGCCGACAGCGGCAGAATGATGTAGTTCATCGTCAGTAGAACGGCGATGCCATGGATGACGGCCAGCAGCAGCCAGTTGCGCGGCAAAAACTTGAGCCGGCTCACGACGAAGTACAGCACCGCCGCGGCAACGAAGCAGATGAAAAAGTGCAGCCCGGTGCCGAGCGCGACCATGCCGAGGCCGCCATCGCGTCCCGCCTCGCCCAGCAACCCGCCTGCCACACCCTTCCACGGCCGCATCCACGAACCGCCGGACATCACCGTCTTGACCGTGGGATAGATCCAGTCCGCGAGACCCGCGAAGAAACCGCCTAACAAGATGCCGCGCAACGCCGTGTTCATGCTTACCCCCGCTATGTGATGCGGACGGTATATGCGTGGTTTGAAAAATTGAATGGGCGCAGGAGAAATGTCCCGAAGCCGGGCCTCTCAGGCCGCGGCCGTGGCCGCGGGTGGGATGACCGGCTTCGGGAACAGCAGCGCGAGCAGCACGGCACCCACGGCCACCGCCGACGAGGCGATGTAGAGCCAGGCGTAATTGCCGTACGTGTCGAACACCCAGCCGCCCGCCACCGGACCGATCGCCATGCCCAGGCTCGAGAGCATGGTCGCCGCACCGAACATCGTTCCCATGATGTGCTGGCCAAAGTAGTCGCGCGCCAGCGAGGCGTACAGCGGCATGCCGCCGCCGTAGGCCACGCCGAATATCACGGCCAGTGCGTAGAACTCGGAGAGCTCATTCACTTTCAGATAGGCGGCGATGGCGAAGGACTGCACGATCAGTGCGGTGATGAGCACGCGCTTCGCGCCGAAACGATCCGCCAGCAGGCCCACGACGATGCGGCCGCCGAGTCCTGCCAGGCCTTCGACGCTGTACACGCTGACCGCCGCCATCGCGCCCAGGCCGCAGTACATCGCGTAACTAACTACGTGGAATATCGGCCCCGAATGCGCCATGCAGCAGAACATGAACGTGAAGCCCAGCACCAGGAACTGCGGTGAAGTCAGCGCGCTGCCGATTTCTCCCTTGTCGGGCCTGGCCGCAACGGCGGTTGCGCCCACGGCTCCGGCCACCGGCGGACGACGTACGAAGAACGCCGCCGGGATCAGCAGCACCCAGGCCAGCACGCCGATGTAGAACATGGCGGGACGCCAGCCGTAGTGCGTGATCAGCCAGCTCGCGAACGGCGAGATCGTGAGCGGCGCCATACCCATGCCCGCCGAAACCAGCGACACCGCGAGATTGCGCTGCGTCTCGAACCATCCGGTCACCGTGGCGATCATCGGCGCGAAGAAGGCGCTGGCCGCGACGCCCACCAGGATTCCGTACGTCAGTTGAAAGCCGAGCAGCGTGCTCGAGCGGCTGGCCAGCGTGAGCGCCAGGCCCAGCAGTACCGCGCCGCAGAGCGTGACCACTCGCGCGCCCCAGCGGTCGCTGGCAGCGCCCCAGCCGAAGGATCCGAAGGCCATGACCAGGAAATTGATGGTCATGGCAAACGAGATGCCTGCGCGCGACCAGCCCGCTTCCTCCGACATCGGTGTCAGGAAGACGGCCAGTGAGAACATCGCGCCAATGGCCACGCAGCCCATCAAGCCGCCCAACCCCACGATGACCCAGCGATAGGGAGATTGCGTCATCCGTTCACTGCCTGGCTGCGGCGCCGCACGGGAATGCAGATCTGCACTGCTGAACTCGAGTCGTGCGGATCGAACGATTCGTCATATCTTTCGAGGTACGGCGCTGAAACCTGGATGTAATCAGAAGTCGGCAGCAGGCGATTGAAAATCTCGCCGAAGCCTTTCGCCAGACCGGAAAGCGGATATCTGAACACGGCATAGGCGCTGGCAGGAATGGTGACGCTTTCCATTCCCTGCGGCACGCGGACCGCAGCCGAGACTGCCACGGCTGCCGTGTACAGCAAGGCATCCTTTTCGTCTCGCATGACGCCGTAGGTGACGCGGGGCTCAGTCTGGTTTTGAATCTCCGGTATCCGCGCGACAAATTTCGGCCAGAGCGCGGGTATTTCCGGCGCCATGGGCTTGGTTCGGATGCTCATTCCGACGACGGTAATCGCAGGTCGCTCGATGATTTCGATGGCCATTGTGAACCTCCAGTACCTGGTCGAATGGCGGCCCCGGTTTTCGACAGGGCCCGTCACCCCGTTCAATAAAGCCTCGTGGCCCCGCCCCCGTCGATGGGGAGCACCGCCCCATTGACGTAGCTGGCCTCGTCCGAGCACAGCCAGACAATGGCGTTCGCCGTCTCCTCGGCATCTCCGAGGCGCTTCATGCCCGAGTGGCGCGCGGTCAGCATCTGGTAGCGTTCCGCAGCGCCGGGTCGACTGGGGTCCACCATTTCGGTGCGCGTGAACCCGGGCGCCACCGCATTGATTCGCAGCTTCATCTGGCCATAGTCGCAGGCGGCCGAGGTCGTGAGGCCCACGACTCCGTGCTTGCTGATCGCGTAGGGCGCGGTGCCGATGTCGCTGGGCTTCTGTCCGTAGATCGAGGCGACGTTGACGATGGCGCCGCTGCCACCCTTCAGCATCGCGGGAATCTCGTGCTTCATGCACAACCAGACGCCCTTCAGGTTCACGTCCATGACCTTGTCCCAGTCGTCCTCGGTGATATCCGCGACCGGCGTGAATCGCGGACCCACGATGCCGGCATTGTTAACCGCGCAGTCCAGGCGGCCAAACCTGTCCACGGCCGAGCTGACCATGCGCTCGACATCTTCGGCACGGCTGACGTCGGCCGGAACGAAATGCGCCTCACTACCCATCGCGATGATTCGCCGTACCACCTGCTCGCTTTGTTCGACTCGTCTTGCCGCGATGACCACCTTGGCGCCTTCCCGCGCGAATTTCAGCGCAGTCGCTTCACCAAGCCCAGAGCTTCCGCCGGTCACCAGTGCGACCTTGCCTGCAAACATTTTCAAAGGACTCTCCCCTTCGTCGGTTCACGCATACTCTGCTAAGTTTCCGCACCTGTGCGCAAGTTGCTCGTCTTCCAACATTCCGCCCGCGAACCTCTGGGACTGCTCGACCCTTTGTTGCGCCGGCACGGCTTCCGCATCCGCTACGTCAATTTCTCGCGCCAGCCCGGGCTGCAACCGGACGTGAGCCGTTACAACGGCCTGATCGTGCTCGGCGGTCCCATGAACGTGGACCAGGCGGATCGCTTCCCGCATCTGAACGCCGAGATCGCCGCCATCCAGGAAGCGCTGAAGCGCGACATTCCCGTCCTCGGCATCTGCCTCGGCGCGCAGTTGTTAGCCGCCGCGCTCGGCGCCAACGTGCGCCCGCACACCGTGCGCGAGATCGGCTGGTACCGGCTGCAGCCCACCGCCGCCGCGCAATCCGACCGGCTCTGCCAGCACTTCGACGGCAGCCAGCATGTGTTCCAGTGGCATGCCTATACGTTCGATCTGCCGCCGGGGGCCGTGCATCTCGCCAGTACGCCCACCTGCCCCAACCAGGCGTTTCGCTACGGCGATCGCGCGTACGGACTGCAGTTTCATCTCGAGGCTGACGAAGATCTGATCCAGCGCTGGCTGCACGTGCCCGAGTACCGCGCCGAGGCCGAAGCTTCCGGTCTGGAGCATCAGCTGGAGCACATCCTGCGCGACACACATGGACACGCGCCGCAGGCGGGCGCGCTGAGCGAGCGCGTGTTCGGCGAGTTCCTGGAGTTGTTTGCGTGGAAGAAGAAGGTCCGGCTGGGAAGTCTCTAGGACTGTTGTTAGTGCATGGGAAAGGAACTCCCGGTAGCGGTAACGCCTTGTCGGAGCATTACGTAATCCCGCCCGGTACGTAACGACCGCAATGCGCGCCGCGCAGACAGGGTGCTAGTCTCGGCTTGACACCGGTGTCATACAGGGCGCTGGAACAACTTCAATCCAGGGGGATTCTCATGCTCAGGAAAATGCTCAGCGGCGCAGCATTGGTTGCGATCGCGTCCGGCGCACAGGCGGCCACCGACTATCCACCCGGCTACACGAAATGCGCCAAGGAAGGCGAGACCTGCTCGTTTACCGGCACTCGTTCGGTGGCGTACGGCAAGGCGGGCACCTTCGTTTACGCGAACCTGACCGGACCACTCACCTGCTCCGCTTCGCGTTTCCCGGCGATCAACGTCGGCACTCCACGCTACTGCTCTTACGGCGCCGCAGCTCCGGCGCCGAGCCCCACACCCACGCCGACTCCGACACCAACTCCGACGCCCACTCCAACGCCTTGCCCGTCCACCACCATCGTTCCGTTCATCAACGGGACGCAGAGGTCGAGCATCACCGTCACCTCCGGGACGCAGGTGAACTTCGCACCGACGCCGGCGACCGGCGGTAGCTGGTCGTGGAGTGGTTGCGGCACATCCGGAACGTCGCGCACGCAGACCGTCAGCCCGGCCGGCTCCTGCTCGGCGACCGCGACCTATCGCAACAGCTGCGGAACGAATTCCACCCAGGTCCATTCGGTCACGGTGAATTCAGCGCCCACGCCGACACCCACACCCTCTGGCACGCCGATCGGATTCGGCCGCTCGACCACGGGCGGCGCGGGCGGCGCAACGGTCACCGCCAGCACCGGCGCGCAGATCAACGCGGCGCTGTGCGCGCGCGCGAGCGTGAGCACGCCGATCATCATCCGCGTCAACGGCACCATCAATCACGGCAACACCACCAGCGCCAGCGGAGCCTGCGATACCACCGCCACGGAGATCCAGTTCAAGGGCGTCAGCAACGTCACGCTCATCGGCGTTGGCAGCAGCGGCGTGCTGGATCAGATCGGCGTCCACATCCGCAACTCGTCGAACATCGTGATCCGGAACCTGCAGATCAGGAACGTCAAGAAGAGCGGTTCGCCCACTTCCAACGGCGGTGATGCGATCGGCATGGAGACGACGGTCAACAATGTCTGGATCGACCACAACACGCTGGAAGCCAGCGGTGGTGAATCGGATGGCTACGACTCGCTGCTCGACATGAAGGCGGGTGTCACCAACGTCACGGTGTCATACAACCACTACCGGAACTCGAGCCGCGCGGGCCTGATCGGCTCCAGCGATTCCGACAGCGCCAACACGAACATCACGTTCCACCACAACTGGTACGAGAACATCGAGCAGCGCACGCCGTTGCTGCGCCATGGACTGGCGCACAGCTACAACAACTACTTTTCCAACCTCAGCAACAGCGACATGATCCATGGCATCAATTCGCGCATGGGCGGCCGGATTCTCGTCGAAGGCAACTACTTCAAGAATTCGAACAACCCGCTGATCGCTTCGGATGATTCCGATGAGCCGGGCTGCTGGCAGACCCGGTCGAACTTCCTGGATTCCATTTCGCTACGACCGCTCGGTGGGCGACGGCGCGCTGGTGGTTCCGATCATCATCAACGGGCAGTTCGACTCGACCTGCACGGTGACCGTGCCGTACAGCTACTCGCTGGACTCGGCCTCGGGCCTGCCATCGAGCCTGCCGGGCCAGGTGGGAGTCGGCAAGATCCAGTAGTAGTTTGTTATGGAGGCAGGCCCCGCTCGAGCGAACTCGGGCGGGGCCTTTTTTATCTCAAGTGGTGTGCCAGAGATTGCGGCCCTGCGGATCCACCAGCGCCTCGATGGCCGTGCCGTTCCAGATCACCATGTAGTCCACCGGCAGTGCCAGCGCGAACAGGATGTGCGCCCGCCGATTCATGAGCTCGTACAGCGGGATGGCTTCGAGATCTTCCGCCTTCGGGGTCGCGGCGACGCCGCTGGCCGGACCGATGTACCAACCCGAGTCTTCCTTGGTCGGCTTTTGACGCCGCGCGAACACCCGTGCTTCGTCCAGCGCGCCCTTCCTCACGACGACCCGCTGGTCGAAGCGGCAAGCCTCTGGCGTCAGGTTGACCACCCGCAGCAAGTCGATTTGCGCCACCAGCACCGTCAGTGAGGCGGTGACGTCCGCGCGTACGGTCTTGTAGGGATCGGTCTGGTAGTCGGGCTCGCACACCAGCAACGATCCATCTGGCTGGCCGCGCAGATAGAACACCGTCCAGCCGATTTCCAGCGTGACGCCGTCGCCCAGTCCACCGTCGCGACCGTCGAATCCCGCGACCGTATCAGCCAGCCACTGGCCTTGTTCCCGGCGCGTCTCGTCGCAGCGAACCTGTATCTGCTTCGCTGCCTTGTCCGATGTCAGTGTGATCACTCGGCCACCCACACGAACCCATCACCGCGCTTCTCCATCTTCCCCAGTCCGGGAAACGGAAAGTGCACGGCGTAAACGCGCTCGCCACTGGTCGCCAGTTGCGAAATCAACGCGACGCGGCTGGCCGAGGCGGTCGCGGCGTCGCCATCGAAGGCAATGGTCCATTGCGGCTTCTGCACGGAAACAATGAAGTGGTGCATCGAATCGCCGACATAGAGCAGTGAGTCGGATCCCGACGTGATCCGGTAACCCGAATGGCCTGGCGTGTGGCCCTTGATCTCCACGGCCGTCACGACACCGGGCACGAGCTCGGCGCCCGGCGCGAAAGCGCCGACCTTGGCGGCGAGCACCGGAACGATCGCCTTGTAATGATCGAGCCCGGACATGTAGGCCCACTCGGGCTGCGACAGATGAATCGAGGCGTTCGGAAAAGCCAGGTTGCCCTCGGCGTTCACGAGCCCGCCCACGTGATCGCCGTGAGAATGCGAGATGAAAATGTCCGTGACGCTTTGCGGGTCGACGCCCGCTTGCGCCAGGGAGCCGGATAGTTTGCCGGCGCCCGGCCCGAAGTTGTTTCCCGCGCCCGTATCGAACAACAGCACGCGGTCGGCGGTCTTCACCAGCAGCGGATGGATCTCGAGCTTGAGTTTGTCGGTGGGCTGCCCGGCGGCGCTGAGCACCGCGGCCACGTCCGCGGGCGTGCGACCCACGCCGAAAACCTTGTTGTCATTGGGCAGTTCCAGATCACCATCTCGCAGAGCCATGGCGGACAGTTCGCCAATTTTGAAAGTTCCCGCTGCCTGGCTCGCGGCGGGCTGATTTTCTGCCGCCGGCACAGGAGCAGCCGCTGCCGGGGCTGGTTCTTCCGCAGTTTTCGAACACCCGGCGAGCGTCGCGAAAACGGCAATGGCGAAGAACGAGATCACACTTCTTGAAGATTGCGGCATCGGGGTTCTCCTGAGCTGGCGGGATGGCGATCTTATGCCCGCCGCGCATGCGTGTGCACGATTGACCGGAAAGCCCGAGCGTGGTGAAGTTTCGACATGAATTCATTCAAGGTTTGTCTCTTCATCGCTATTTCCGCAGGCACATTCACGATCGCGCAGGCGCAGTCGACCGGAGGGCAGCTGTTGCCCTCCAACACTCCGACGCAAGTGGTCAACGAATCGACCAAGAGCACGGGCACCATCCTCAAAAAGGACCTCAGGTGGGAGTCCAAGATTCCTCTGAACAAGACCTATGAGGAGCTCACACCAGAGCAGAAGGAAGCATTGCACGCGATGTACCAGTCGCTGCCGCCGGGCGACGAGCCACCCTTTCCGGAGAGAGGGATCAAACCCATATTCAACGTCGTCAGGAACGCACAGAACATCCTCCAGGCCCGTGGCGAGCTGAACATGGTCGTGACCGTGGGCCCGGATGGAAAAGCGACCAAAGTCGAGAACTTCAGCAATGTGATCAACCCGCGGATCATGGAAACCACGGAGCACGTTCTTCTCGAGACGAAGTACAAGCCCGGGGTGTGCAGCGGAACGCCTTGCACCATGCAGTTCCGCTTCACGCAAAAGCTGAAGACCGGCTAAAAAAGGATCACATGAATACCCAGAAGCTTGGCCTGCTCGTCGCGCTCTTGGCGTGCACAGTCACGATCGCGCAGGCGCAGACGGCCAGCAGTGAGCACGGCATACCCGACGCTCCGACTCGCCTGACGAATTCGGCGACCACGTCGACCGGCACCATGCTGAAGAAAGAGCTCAGGTGGAGGTCGAACATCCCGCTCAACAAGACCTACGACCAGCTCACGCCGGAGCAAAAGACGGAATTCCGCGCGCTGTACGCATCACTTGGAGATGGTGATGAGCCGCCCTTCCCCGTTCAGGGCATCAAGCCCATCTTCAACAACATCAAGAAAGGTCAGAACGTGATGCAGGCGCGGGGCGAGCTGAATCTCGCCGTGACCGTCGGCCCGGACGGCAACGCGATCAAGGTTCAGGACCTGGGTGGCGTCGGCGGCCCCAACGCTCGTGAAATGACGCAGTACGTGCAGTCGGTCTTCATGATGTCGAAGTTCAAGCCCGCGTTGTGCCAGGGAACCCCATGCACCATGGAGTTCCCGTTCAAGCTCAAGTTGAACTGATCTCCCGCGGGGCGGCGCACGCGAGCCGCCGTTCGCGTCCCGGCTTCTTGCGCTCGTAGGGCGCGAGCTGGCTCAGGCGCAGCCAGTCGGGAAATTCCCTGGTGAGCTTCGGCGGGCCGATCACCGCGATGCGCCGCGCGCGAATTTCCGCGCGCATGTCCCGGATCCCGCGCCAGGCTTCGACGAAGAGTCGCAGATCCGCGCGCACACAGACGTCGAGCTCGAAGCCCGGATCCTTCAGGCACATATCGACGGTCCCATCCTGTGAGATCAGCCAGAACCGCCAGCGATCGCGCGGTGCACCCGTGAACTCGAATCCGAGCACCAGTCGGCCGGGAGGCAGTCGCGCGATATCCAAACGCGTGTGCATGCTCCATGCGAGAAACGCCGGGTCGAGATCGTCCGAAAACATGTCGCGTGCCCAGTTCTGGCCCCACATGGCGAGGCTTTCGATCAGCGGCCCCAACTCGCGGCCTGCATCCGTGAGTAGATAGTCGCGCGCGCTGCCGCGGGGCGCCGGCTTGCTGATCACCAGGCCGGCACGCACGAGCTCGCGCAAGCGCTTCGACAGCATCGCGGGCGTGATCCGCGGCACTCCGCGCTGAATCTCGTTGAACTGCGTGCAGCCGTCGATCAGCCGGCTGACGATCAGCAGCGTCCATCGTTCACACAGCAACTCCGCCGCGAGTGCGAGCGGACAGTACTGGCCATAACCACGTTTCATGTCGGTATGTTCGCGTTACGCCGGAAGAGGTTGGTGGGATCGTACCTCCGCTTGAGCGTTACGAGCCGATCATAATTCCCGCCGTAGGTGTTGCGGATGCGCCGCGCGCTCTCGTCCGGCCCCAGGAGATTCACATAGAAGCCTGGAGTGTGGGGTTCGAGCGTCTTCCAGCCCTGCTGCACCCACTGACGCGGTGCGTCAGCCTCCGCGGGCGTATCCCAGGAGCTCGCGAGCACCACCTGGTGTTGCGCACCACGATGCCAATAGGCCGTGGACTCGGGCGCCACGCGCGAGATCGCACCACCGAGCTGCAGGAAGGCCGCGATGCAACGCGGTGCCGGCCCGGCCTCGAGGATGTCGACGACGGCGTCGATGAGGCTGGGCGTGATTCCATCAACGAAACCGGACTTGAGGTAGTAGCCGCGCCCGGCGGGAGAGTTCTTGTCGCCCTGCGATTGCAGCTCCACGTAGGGTGTGGGGCGCAATGAGTCTTTCGCCACCAAGCCGATCTTGCGGAGCGTGGCGAGCTCGCGCTCGGCCGCATCGAGTTCACCGCAGTGACAGATATCGAGCACCGACCAGGCGTCCTTCAGACGTGGGCACGATATCGAGCATGGCCGAGAACTCCCTGGATGCACCTGCGGCGAAATCCGCATAGGCGCGCAACAGCTCACGCGGCTTGACGAACTGGAACGCCAGCTCCCCGCCGATCGTCGACGCGGGCGCCGGGTGCAGCTGGAAGTCGAACGAGGTCACGATGCCGAAGTTTCCGCCGCCGCCGCGCAGCGCCCAGAAGAGGTCCGGGTTTTCGCGTGCGCCGGCGCGAAGTTGCTTGCCATCGGCGGTGACCACGTCCGCGCCGAGCAGATTGTCGCAGGCCAAGCCTAACTTCCGTGCCATCCGACCAAATCCGCCGCCGAGCGCGAGGCCCGCGATCCCGGTTTGCGAGACAGTGCCGGTACTGGTCACGAGCCCTGTCTTGAATGCCGCACCATCGAGCTCGCCGAGCAACACGCCCGCCTCGACCCGGATGCGGCGGGCCTGCGGACGCACCTCTACGGCGCGCATCGCCGACAGGTCGATCATCAGCCCGCCATCGCAACTCGAATGCCCGGCGAAGCTGTGTCCACCGCCGCGTACGGCGATCGGCAAATCGTGCGCGCGCGCAAATCCGATCGAGCGCGCGACATCAGGGCCGTCCGCGCAACGCGCGATCAGCGCCGGCCGGCGATCGAAAGCACCGTTCCAGACCTTGCGGACCGTGTCATACGTGGGGTCGCCGGCGAGCAGGAGCTGACCGTGCAGTCCGGCGCGAAAGTCGGCGATGTCTTTGCGGCCGAAGGCGGCAAGCCCGGACGCCGCATTCACACGGGTCAACGCAACGGCGCCGAGTACCTGTGCGGCCGTCCTGCAGAATGTCCTTCGTTCCATGGTCACCTCCGCGACGGACATCGTCCGCCGGGAGGAACCATTCAACTAGTACGCAAAATGAAGTACCCCCGGAGGGATCACTCGAACTTCATGCGCAGCCCCAGGTACCACTGGCGCGGCGGATTGTAGGTGCCCACGGTCTCGCCTTCCGCTCCGTTCACCGAGCCCACGATGAGGTAGCGGTCGTCGGTGAGATTGCTGCCGCCGAACGTCACCACGTATTTCTCTTCGGGCGAGTAATAGGCGATGGACGCGGCCAGGTTGTCGGTGGAGGGACGCGCGAGCAACGGTGTGTTTGGTGCATCGTTGAACAGTGAGGCGGTGTTCGTGTAGTCCACCGCGAAGCGCAGCTTGCCGGTGTTGGCGAGGTGCACGTCCCATGTCGGACTCACCGTGAACTTGTACTCGGGCGTCTTCGGCAGGTCCGTGTCCAGCGTGATGCCCGTCACGGAGGTCAAGAGCCGCGTGTACTCGGCGTCGACGTAGCCCGCGGCGAGATTCAGCGAGAAACCGCCCCCGATGATGGCCTCGAGCTCGAGCTCCGCGCCCTTGAGCTCCGCGTCACCCGCGTTCTGCGACACCGGTGAAGCACCTTCCTGGATCTGCAGCTGGATGCCGGTGTAGTCGGTCCAGAAGACCGCCACGTTGGCCTGCACGCGATGATCGAAGAACTGGGATTTCAATCCCAGCTCGTAGGTCTCGCTTTTCTCGGGACCGAAAGCCGCCTCATCGATGTCGGCGACCGGGTTCGAGAGACGCGTGGTCCAGCCGCCGGCCTTGAAGCCCTTCGAAAAACTCGCGTACAGCATCGCGTCGGGATTGAGGTGGAACTGCGCCCCCAACGTCGGCGTGAACACGTCGTATTCCTGGCTCTGTTCGCCGGGCGGAAAGTAGCGGTACGGGTTGGTGGGATCCGGGAACGGCGCGAGTCCGACCGCACCGGCAAACGCCGCCCAGCACGCCATGTCCGGACCGTTCGCGCCCCAGCATCCCGAGGACTTGTAGTTGTAGCCGTCGAGGTCGGCCTGACCACCTTCGAACTTCTTGTCGTCCTTCGAGTAACGCGCGCCCACCGTGATGCCGAAGCTGTCGTTGAAGTTGTAGTCGGTGTGGAAGAACGCGGCGTATGACTTGGTGTCGACGTCGTTCGCCACGTCGTAGATGTACAGCGTGCTGCCGAACGGCACGAAGTCGTGCACGAAGCCTTCTTCCTGGAACCAGTACAGGCCCGCGACGTAGTCGAGCTTGTCGCCGAGCGCCTTGCCGGTGAGCTGGAACTCCTGCGTGAACTGTTTCTGCGCCTGGTGATCCGTCACTTCCTGGATGGTCTCGGGCAGGCCGTCGAGGTCGACGCCCACCTTCCAGTCGATGCCGCGCGCGCCGGTGATCGACTTGAACGCCATCGAGTCGGAAATGTCGAAGTCGAGAGTGACCGATGCGCCCCAGGCGTCGTAACGCGCGAAGCTCGGGCCGCTGGCGTAGGTCTTGTCGATGTCGCCGGTCTGCGTGTTGGCGAGGTTCCAGTAGATGCGCGGTGCCGGGCCGGAAGGATTGCCCGCGACGCCGCCCGGCGTGTAGGGCACCGGACCGCCGACGTAACCCGCGCCGCCCAGCGGCGCACCACCCGGCGCGAGCCCCAGGCCCTGCGCTCGCGGTCCGCACAATCCGCCCACCGCGGTACTGAAGAACGGCGGCGCGCCGGTCGCCGCGCCGAACGCGGCCGGATCATTGAGCAAAGCCGCCGGTGTGCTGATGCAGAAGTTGTAGTTAGCACCCATGAAGCCGTATGGGCCTGGAGGCCAGGCATCGAACACCGTCGGCAGGTTGTCGCCCGCGGGCGTCGTCACGTCGAGCACCGTCGTCGGGTAGGACGACTGATCCTGGTGCGCGTAGTCGCCGGCGATGGTCACGTTGAATTTGTCGGTGACCTTCCACAGCGCCTTGCCGCGGATCACCTGCACGTTCTGCCCGCCCTTGTCGTCCGAGGTGGCATAGCCCGCCTTGGGGAAGGCGTGCTGCGGATCGACGACCCACGGCACCTGGCCGAGCTCGGTGTCCGTCGGGAACGGAATGACTTCCTGGTAGCCATCGCGCGTCTGCGACGAGAAGCTCAGGGAAGTGAGGAAATTGTCGGCGAGCGGAAAGTCCGCCGTGGCGGAGATGTCGCGTCGATTGAAACTGCCCGTGGTGGCGCTGGCGAGGAAGCGCGGTTTGTCACCGGGCGTGTGCGTGACGATGCTGATCGCGCCGCCGATGGTGTTGCGGCCGAACAGGGTGCCCTGCGGTCCCTTCAGGATTTCGATGCGGTCGATGTCCAGCAGGCTCTGGTTCGCGCCGATGGTGCGCGCCAGGTACACGCCGTCCACGTAGACGCCCACGCCGGGATCCAGGTTGAACGCGAAATCGTCCTGGCCGATGCCGCGGATGGACGCCGACAACACCGAGGTGTCGCCCGAGAAGGGTGAGCCGGTGTCGAGGTTGACGTTCGGGGCAAGTCGCGTGAGCGCGCCGATCTCGCCGATGTCTTTCGATTGCAGTGTTTCGGTCGTGAACGCGGAGATCGCAATCGGAACGCGCTGCACGTTCTGTTCGCGCTTCTGCGCCGTCACCACGATTTCCTCGAGCGATTGTTCCTGGGCCATGGCCGGACTGCCGACCAATGCCGTACCCAACGCCGCCGCTACGCAGTACCGCACGATGTTCGAGCGGTGTTTGACTGTCGTCTCCACGGAAACCCCCACTTGTTGGTCGAGTTAGCTGCCTTGGACTTTTGCGTAAGTTACGCCTGTCTTACATGGGAACGTAGAGTAGTAAGGTCGACCGGCGCGCGGCATGCCCACCGCCCGTTCCGTTCCGCGGCGCGCGTAAAAAAATTCGCGCTCAGTTGAGACAGGCACCGATAACCAGCGGCGCCCTCCCTTGTGTCACACTAGTCCTGTGACACATGTTACGATCCGCTCACTCACAGGAGCGCCCATGGTCCCGTTCAAGGTCAAGTTCGGCCCCGGCCAGTCCATCTTCGACCAGGTGTGCTTCGCCGCCGTCAAAGCCATCCTGGCCGGTGAGCTGAAGGCCGGTGAAGCTTTTCCCTCCGTGCGCACGCTGGCGCTGGATCTGAAAATCCATCCGAACACCGCCCACAAGGTGGTGCAGCACCTGATCCAGGAACGCTGGTTGACGGCGCAGCCGGGCGTGGGGACCGTGGTGGCGCAGCCGCCCAAAGCGCGCGCCGGCGACCGCAAGCGACTGCTCGAAGATGAAGTGGAAAAGCTCGTCGTGGAAGCCATGCGCGTGGGCGCAGGCCTCGGCGAAGTGCAGCACGCGGTCGAAGAAACCTGGACCGATCTGCGCGGCCTCAAGTCCGTATCGAATGAGTAGCGGCGCATGATCATCGAGACTCATCACGTCGCGAAACGTTTTGGCCGCTTCGAGGCCATCGAGGATCTCAGCCTGAGCGTGCCGGAAGGCTCGGTGTTCGCGCTGATCGGTCCCAACGGCACCGGCAAGACCACCACCATCCGCATGCTGATGAATATCCTGCGCCCCGATCGCGGCGACATCACCGTGCTCGGCACGCCGTCGCGGCGGCTCGCGCCGCGGGATTTCGCGCGGATCGGGTACGTCTCGGAAAGCCAGCAGCCGCCTGAAGGACTCACGCTCGCGCAGTACTTCGACTACCTGCGCCAGCTCTATCCCAGCTGGGACCGCAGCCTCGAACAGGCGCTCTGCGAACAGTTCGAGTTGCCGCCCGCGCGCAAGATCAAGCACCTCTCGCACGGCATGCGCCTCAAATCGCTGCTGGTGGGCGCGCTGGCCTTCCGGCCCAAACTACTGGTGCTGGATGAGCCGCTGAGCGGCCTCGACACGCTGGTGCGCGACGAAGTCGTGAACGGCCTGCTGCAGCAGGCGGCCGACACCACCATCCTGATTTCCTCGCACGAGCTCACCGAAATCGAGACTTTCACCACGCATGTGGCCTTCATGCAGAACGGCCGCCTGCTGCTGCAGGAAGCCATCGAGACCCTGCAGTCGCGCTTCCGACAAGTATCCGTGACGCTCTCGGCAGTGAAGGACCTGCCGCAACCGCTGCCCGACGGCTGGCTCATGCCGGAAATCGAAGGCCACCGCCTGCGATTCATCGACTCCAACTTCGACAACGACGCACAGCTCCACCAGCGACTGGTCCAGCACTTCGGCGCCGTGAAGGTGGAGTCCGAGCCCATGCCGCTGCGCGCGATCGCGAACTCGCTCATGCAGCACCGCAAACGGAACCTGCAACCGTGAACTTCCGCATCGTCGGCGCCATCCTCAAGAAGGATGTATTGAGCCTCGGTCCCCTCGTTGCGCTCACCGCCCTGCTGTTCCTCGCCGACCCGATCATCGTGCGACTCGACCTGCTGCCGGCGTGGACGATGTACAACTTGCCGGTCATTCTCGTGGCGCTGGTCGTGCTGATACTGCCGGTGTTCCAACTGGATTCGGCCGCCAGCATGACGGACGACTGGCTGTGCCGGCCGGTGCCGGCGCGCGAGCTGGTCGCCGCGAAACTGGTACTGGTGCTCTCGGCAACCTATCTACCTCGTGCCATCGGCGCACTCGTCGCCGACCTGAGCCTGGGTTTCCCCTTGGCGGAGGCCTTCCTCGACGCGGTGTTGCTGCGGGACAAGCCGTCGCTGTTCCTGCTGCCCATCTTCCTGTTCACCGCCATCGTCACACGGTCATTCGTTCAAGGCTTCGGCGTACTGTTCGCCATCTTCGTCTGTGTGTTCGTTCTTCCCACGCCATTCGTCCGGCCGCTGGGACCACTGGATCCGGGCATCCGCGAGGAGTTGATGTTCTCCGGCATGGAATGGTTGGGCTCGACGCCCGCCAGGCTGGTGTCGCTGGCGCTGGTCGCCTGCGGTTTCTGGCTGGTCTACTGGCGCCGGCGACTGGCGCGGGCGCGGGTGCTGATGGTGCTCACTGTCAGCGCTGCGTTGTTCTTCATGGTGCTGCCGATGGCATTGATGCCCTGGAACTCCGTGTTTGCGCTGCAACGGGCCTCGGCGCCCGCGCCGGCCGCGGATACGGCGCGCATTTCCCTGCGCAATCCGCGCCTCTGCTTTCCCGCGGCGCGCCGCGCCGAGCTCGCGACCGACGCGGAGTTCGTCGCCGGCATGCAGCGGAACGGCCTCACGCTGTGGGTTGACGAGGAGCTGCCGGGTGTTGGACCGAATTCCGTCGCGTTCGTCACCAGCATCGAGCCGCGCGGCCTGCCGCTGGACTGGCGCGTGAAGCTCAACTACGTGCAGGCGGACTATTCCGCTGGCGGCGAGACTCTCTATTCGCTGCGCCCCGCGCGCTACATCACCGACCAGGCCGGCGGTGGATCGCTGGCGCATGCCTGGATGCTGCCGGAATACGCGGTGCAAAAGCTGCGGGGCCTGCAGCCCCAGTTGGCATTCACCTATTCACTGACGCTGTTGAAGCCACGCGAGTACCAGGTACCCACGGACGGGAAGCAGCACCGGCTTCCCGGGCTCGGCTATTGCAGCGCCGCGGTCAATGAGCCGGGCAATCGCATCGACGTCGACTGCTTCAGCGCCTCTTCTCATCCCGCGCAGATCAGCGCCGAGCTCAACGAAATCCCCGCCAGCCGCGTCTACGATGCGCGCGGATTTCGCGCCGGCTTACGCGCAGTGGCCTTACAGCAAGCGCGTGAAGCTGGCCGTCGGGTCGCCGCGGCTGGCGAAGCACGACACCATCACAGTGACCGCGTGGGAGGTGGCGAGCCACTTCCAGAAGAACCTGGCATGCCCGGTGTCCTCGGCGCCGATCTCACCACCTGTCCATTGCCCATCACCGGCGGCGGCGCCGCGCTGAAATCCAGCTGGCGCGACGTCGTCGCCGCACGAGAGCTTACTCCATCAATGTCGATGAAGGCGTGCAGCTCGAAGTGCTGGATTTCGGCGGCGAGGGGTCACCCATCCTGCTGCTGCCCGGCCTCGGCGCCACCGCGCACAGCTTCGATGAGCTCGCACCGCTGCTCGCGCGCAAGCATCGCGTCGTCGCGCTGACTCGCCGCGGCGCCGGTGGCTCCACCAAACCCGACTTCGGCTTCGACACGCCGCGTCTCGGGCAGGATGTGTTGGAAGTGATGGATGCGATGAAGCTCGAGAAGGTCCTGCTCGTCGGCCATTCCATCGCGGGCGATGAACTCACCTGGCTCGGCGGCCATCATCCGGATCGCTTCAGCGGACTCGTCTATCTGGATGCCGCCTACGATCGATCAGGCGACCCCAAGGCTCCCGACGCGCTGCGCCTGCGAGAGCTCAGCCGGACACTGCCCCCGGAACCGCCCCGCCCGCCGCAGGCCATGCTGAATTTCGATGCGATGACGCACGATGCTGCTGGAGCGCGGCCACGTGCGGCTGCCGGAGGGTGAGCTCATCGCCTTCCACCGCATGAACGATCCCTATCTGGCCGGATCTCCCAGCATCGACGCGCGCACGCAGCAGGCGATCAGTGCCGCGATCCAGGCACCGGACTACGCCGCGGTGAAGATTCCTGCGTTGGCGATTTATGCCTTCGAAGATCCGCGACAAACCGCTCCCGCCCTGGTACGACCCTGAGCGACGAGGAGTTGCTCGCGGTTGTTGCGGAGCGCGCGCGCATCGGTAATGCGAAGAAGCGCGCGAGCATCGAACTGTTCAAAGGCAACGTCGAGAAGGGACAGGTACTGGAGATGCAGAACGCGACCCACTACATCTTCCAGTCGAACCAGCAGGAAGTGCTGGACGCCATCGAGGAGTTTGTCGGCGGGCTTGGCCGCTAACTTGCAGCTCTTACGCTTTGCGTATGGCGCGGCAATCTGAGGCGGAACAGCGTCTCACCGTCCGAAGAGTCGACTTCCAGTCCGCCGCCGTGGGCATTCGCGATCGCCTTCACGATGAACAGTCCCAGGCCCAGCCCTTCACCTCGACTTCCATGGTGCTGGCCCGAGCGGAACGGCTCGAAAATGACCGGCAGGATCTCGCGCGGGATTGCGCCGCGATTGCCAATCTCGACGGCAACCTGGTCTCCGTCACCCGTGAGCCGCATTTGCACCGGCGTGCCCGGCGTCCCGTGCTGCACGGCATTCGATGCCAGGTTCGAAATCGCCTGCATGATGCGATGCTCATCCCACGTTCCAATGCCGTCCCCGTCACATTCGAATGTGAACTCGCGGTCGCGAGCGACGGCTTCCAGCTCGTCGATCACCTGCCGGCATATGGCGCGCAGGTCGACCGATTTCGGGTCGACGGAAATGCCCGCACCCTCGCGCACCCGCGACAGGTCGAGAAGGTCGCCGACGATGTGCTCGATGCGCTTCACGCCGCGGGTCACCATCTCCGCCTGCTTGTACACCGCCCCGTGCAGTTCCGCGGCTCGCCGGATGCCGTGCGCGGCCAGCGCGATCGTGTGCAGCGGATTGCGGATGTCGTGACCGACGATGGCGAGAATCCAGCGTTCGAAATCGCGAGCCAGCGCCAGCTGCTCCTGGTTGCGCTGCAGCTGGGTTTCTTCCGCCTTGCGTCGCTCGTGGACGTCCACGCAACTACCGATGAAGCCGGCGAAAGCGCCCGCGTCGTCCATGAAGGGGACGCCGCGATCAAAGATCCAGCGGTACTCGCCATCATGACGACGCAGGCGATATTCCATTTCGAATGGCTCACGCCGGGCGAAATGGTCGAGGTAGAAGGCAATCGCCCGCTGAAGGTCCTCGGGATGCACGCCTTGGGCCCACCCGTCGCCCATTTCCTGCTCGGACGTGCGCCCGGTGAACTCGAGCCAGGTCGCGTTGAAATAATTGCACTTCGCGTCGAGCCCCGAACGCCAGCTCATGACCGGCGAGTGTTCCACGAGGAGTTGGTATTCCTTACCAGTGAGTCCTTGATCCATGAGCGAACTATGGCACAACTTTTTAAAGATCTCGGCGGCTTGCGGATCGTCAGGCCTTTGCGCTTTCGGCAAATATTCGGCGATTCTTCGTCCAAGGCTCAGGCCTTTTCGGCCGCGAGGGCTCAGGTTCCGAGGCGTTCGTTTCAAGCACAACGCCGGGAGAACCACATGAAAACCAGAACACGCCTGATTTCGGTATTGGCTGCCGCAGCCATCGGCATGACCACGCTGCCCGTGACCGCCGGTGGCGAACGCGCAGAAGTGATCGCGGAATGGAATCAGTTGCTGCAATCCAACATTCCCTCGACCGCGGGTCTGCTCACACCGCGTTATTACGCGATGCTGCATGTCGCGATGTTCGACGCGGCCAATGCGATCGAGCAGCGGTACACGCCATATCACGCACGTCTCCATGCGCACCCCGGCGCTTCGTCCGAGGCAGCCGCCGCTCAGGCAGGACACGATGTACTGGTCGCGCTGGTACCGACGCCGGCAGCGAAGGTGCTCTTCGACACGGCGCTGCAGGCCCGGCTCGCGAAAATTCAACCGTGGCGCGCTGCCGCGGGAGTAGCGGTAGGTAGCCGCGCTGCCGAACAAATCATTGCCTGGCGCGCAACCGACGGCACGGCATCGCCGCCTCCGCCACCATGGACGTTGCCGCTCTTGCCAGGCCTCTGGCAACCGACTTCGGCACAGGGAGCACAACTTTCCAGCTTCGGTGAGTTCGAGCCCTTCGCCTTGCTCACTTCAACGCAGTACCTGGCCGATCCACCGCCGACGCTGACCAGTGAGCTCTACACCGCCGATTGGGACGAAGTGCGTCAACTCGGATCGGCGACCAGCACCGTCCGCACGGCCGAGCAGACCGAGACGGCCCGACTGTTCGCGAGTGTGGGCAACAGCACCATCCATTTCGCCATGTGGAACAGCGTCGCGCGCGACGTGGCGCGCCAGGCGCACTGGTCGCTGGTCGACACCGCGCGGTTGTTCGCGCTGATGAATGCATCCATCCACGATGGGCTGCAGACCTCGCACACCGGCAAGTTCATCTATGGCCTGTGGCGCCCCGTGACCGCGATCCGCCGCGCCGACGAGGACCTGAATCCCGCCACGATGGCCGACACCACGTGGACGCCGCTGATTTCGACGCCTCCGTATCCTTCACATCCGAGCAACATGACCTGCGTGGGCACCAGCGCCGCGCGCTCGCTGGCTCGCGCATTCGGCAGAGACAATGTTTCGTATTCGGTGACCTGGATCGGAACCGGCGGCAATGCCAATGTCACGCGCCAGTACGGCAATTTCTCCGAGCTCGCCGCGCAACAGGCGCGCAGCCGGGTCTACGGCGGCATTCATTTCAATTTCGAGCTCACGACCAGCCAGGAGAGCTGCGTGAAGGTCGCCGACTACGTGGCCGACAACTACGCCCGGCCACTCAAGGGCTGGCATCGCTGAACTCCAGTTCCGGCGCGGCGGCGGTCGCACCGTCGTCGCGCCCTTTGCTAGCGGCTCACTGGAACAGCTTGTCGTAGTAGTCCTTGTAGTTCATCTTGGCCTTCTGGCCTTTGATCCCGATGTCGGTCTGTTTGAATTGCGCGATCAGGGCTTTCGCCTCGGCTTCCTCGATCGGTGTCATGAACAGCCCGGTGGTGTAACCCACCTTGATCAACAGATAGACGGTTTTTCCCGGGGCCGGCATGACGCGGTGGTGAACCATCGGGCTGGGCGACACGTAGCCGACGATTTCATGCTGGCCGCTCGGCACCGTGAAGAAAGTGAACGTGCCCGGCGTCAGCACGCCGAGCACCGTGTCGTTGTCGATGATCGCGAACTTCTGCATCGCGGCGAAGCTGGTCTTCTCGCGGAACACGTAAATCAGTGTTTCCTCGGGCCCCGGCGCCTGCGGCTCGACATACGGCACATCCCTCACCTTGTACTTGTCGCCGGCCTGCGCGCCGGGCACGAGGCCCAGCGCGCAGACTGCGAAGAAACACTGGCGAAGGACTCTCCCAGCGATCATTTGAGTTCAGGCGCTGCGACGACTGATTTCTGGAGCTGGTTGAACGCGTCCTTGCTGGCGCGGCGCGCGGCCAGCGAGAAGTCGTGCTTGAAGTCGTCGAACACCGCCTCGCCCGAGCCCGTGACCTTGTTGGCCCACACGGCAGCACCACCACCGTTCGTCGCCTTGCAATCGAGCGTGATGGTGAAGTTGGTCGGCGGCCAGGTGAAAGCGCTCGTGGATTTCGACGTCGTGGTGATGGTCGGCGTGAAGACGTAGGCGACTTTCTTGCTCTCGAGCTCCGCCTTGTCGTTCGGCGCGGACAGTGAGACAACCGTGGCGTAGACGTTCGACAGCACCTGCTTGAGCGCCGGCTCTGCTTCGGCATACGGGTGGTAGTTCACCTTGTCGCCGCCACCGCCCGGTGTCGTCACCATGAGCGCGCGTTGTTCCGACGAGATGTAGTAGCCGACCGTCTTGTCGACCTTGGTAATGCCCTCACCCGAAATCGTGTTGAGCGGCGGCGTGATGTTGATCTTGTGGGCGCAGCCGGAGGCTAACGCCACGGCGACCAGCGCCGTGATCCTGGCAATCGTATTCATGACTCCCCTTTCGCGGACTCGAAGTCCCTGTTGTTGTTCGTTTGTCGTCAGCGGAGCTGACGGCCGAGAGCATAGCGCGATGCCGGCTCAGCGCACCACCGGCAACACCACCGCGCTCGCCGAAGAGCCGCCAAACCAGATGCTCTGCGTCGCTTTCTTATAATCGCCCGGCTTGGCGTACATGATGTTCTCGACGTAGGTCTGCGGATTGCGATCGTAGAGCGGGAACAGGGTCGACTGAACCTGGACCATGATCCGGTGGCCGGGCAGGAAAACGTGGTCGACGTCGGGCAGCGTCCAGCGATATTGCTCCACCTTGCCGGGTTTGAGAGGCGCCGGTTTCGCGAAGCTCTTCAGGTAGCGTCCACGAAAGATCTCGATGCCGATCGGCAGCTCATAACCTGCCATCGAGGGCTTGGCGCCCTGCGAGGCCACTTCCGGAACGTCGTTGGGATAGACGTCGATGAGCTTGACCACCCAGTCACTGTCCGTACCGGTGGTCGAGGCAAACAACTCGACCTGCGGTGCTCCCATGATGTGAACCGCCTCGTCGAGCGGCGCACTCTTCCAGGAGGCCACATCGGGACGCTCCGACACGAAGCGCTGGTCGCGGATCAACCACGGCTTCCACTGCGACGGGTCGCCCATGTCGATGGGGCGCGGCAGGAAGGGTACCGGCTTCGCGGGATCGCTGATGTACTCGTCGTGCCCGCCCGTCTTGGGGCGCTCGAATGTTGCCGTACCGTTCGCCGCCAGATAGATAGGCATCGCCGTGCCCATGGGCCAGCGCGATGACTTGTTCCACTGGTTCACGCCCGTCGCGTAGGTGAGCACGGGCGGCGTCTTCGGATCCGGGCCGCCCTTCAGATAGTGATCGAAGAACGGTTTCACATACTGCACGCGCCATTCGCGCGCCGTATCTCCGGTGAAAGTCAGCGCGCCGAGGTCGTAGCCATAGTGATTGGCCCCCGAGTGTCGCCACGGTCCGATGTGCAGCGCGACCATGTCGTTGTTCTTGTCCTTGGGCTCGAGCGCGCGATACACCGCGGGCGCGCCGTAACTGTCTTCCTGGTCCCACTGGCCCACTTCGAGCAAGGTCGGCACGGTCAGTGGCTGCGCCGCGAGCCATTTGTCCACCGCCTGCAGCGACCAGAACTCGGTATAGGCCGGATTGTCGAGGAACTTGCGGACTCCGGGAAATTTCTCGATGCCCAGCATCTTCGCGAAATCCGCCATGGAGCCCGCCTGGAGATACAGCGTGTAGTCATCGCCCGCGCCGAGCGCGAAATCACCACCGCCGTTCGCCTTGTTAGTCCCCTGGCTCACCGGAAAGCTGAGCGAATTGGTGCGGAAGGCGCCGTTGTGAAACCAGTCGTCCCCCATCCAGCCGTCGACCATGGGGCTCTGCGGAACCGTCGCCTTCAGCGCCGGATGCGGATTGATCTGCGCCATGAGCGTGGTGAAGCCAAGATAAGAAGAGCCGATGACCCCGACCTTGCCGTTGGATTCCGGCGTGTTCTTCACCAGCCAGTCGATCGTGTCGTGGGCATCGGTCGATTCATCGATGCCGGTGTCGTTCAACGGACCGGCCAGCGGCCGGTTCAGCACCCAGGCGCCCTCGGAGCGATGCAGGCCGCGAATGTCCTGGTAGACGCGGATGTAGCCGTCTTCGAAGAATTCGGCGTCCATGACCTCGAGGATGTCGACGCCGCGCTGGCTCGCGACGCGATGCGTCGCCTTGTGCGCGTCATAAGGCGTGCGCGACAGCAGGATGGGCGCGTTCGCGGTCCCCTTCTTCATCACCACGACGGTGTAAAGCTTTACGCCGTCGCGCATCGGCACCATCGCGTCGCGACGGATGAAGTCAGCCGAAGGCAGAGTCTGTTCGTACTTCTCGATGAAGTCCGACGTCATCGGCGTGACGGGCGGAGGGTTCTGGGCGCTCGCCGTGTTGGCGGTGACTAGCAGCAGCGAAACAAAACGGCTAAGGGTTTTCATGGCGACGCAGACTACGAGCCGTCAGACTGCGGCGCAACCACCCTATATATAGAGTGTGCCCTAGCGGTTTTCCGGGGGAATATCCTTGATGCGCCGGATATGGGCCGCGATTTCATCCCAGGTGTACGAGAGATGCACGCGCTGGGTCGACGGCGGCCGTTTGCTCACCGACAGTCCCGCACGCCATTCATTCACCGGCCGTATCGGCCGCGGTGCGAAACCACCGCCACAGTTCGGACAGACATTCGAGAGACGCTGATCGACGCAGTCCGCGCAGAACGTGCATTCAAAAGTGCATATCCGCGCGTCGGCTGAATTCGGCGGAAGGTCGCGATCACAACCTTCGCAATTGGGTCTGAGTTCCAGTGCCATTCTGCCTCCTCGCTGACGGCGCGCGCGCGCGATGCCGCGTACGGTACCAACTTATGAACACCACAATTCTGATTCCCCTGTGCGCTGCTGTCGTGTTGCTGGCCGCGTGCGGCCAGCGCGAAAGCAACCCGAGCGTGGGTGGCGATTCCTCCGGCGTCCCGAGCGATACGCCCACCGACGCAACCGGTCCGAGCGGTGACACGGCCACGACCCCTGGCGGCAATGCCGGCGAGGCCTCGACTACGCCCGGCTCGCCGACGGCGCCCGCCGAGAATCCGCCGCCCGAACCCGCGCCGACAAATCCGCCGCCTTCCGGCGGGCAGTAGCGCTGGCATCGGCACCGTCCTACAGACGACCCTCCCACGAGGTTATTAGCCTCGTGGGAGGGAGTTCGCTGAGGGAAAGGCCATGCAGCAGGTCACGGCAAGTTGTCGCCGGGTGTTGGTCGTGGATGACAACGAGGACTCGGCCGAATATCTCGCCCGCCTCCTGCGGCTCGCCGGTCACCAGGTGGACGTCGCCTACAACGGCATGTGCGCACTGGCGCGCGTGCGCGCATACCGTCCCGACATCGTGTTGTGTGACCTCGGCCTGCCGGAGCTGAGCGGCTTCGACTTCGCGCGGGTCATCCGGCGCGAGCAGCCGCGCACCGTGCGGCTCGTGGCGATCAGCGGATACTCGCAGCCCGAAGATGTCCGCCGCTCGCTCGAAGCAGGTTTCGACGCCCATGTCGCCAAGCCCGCGCGGCCTGGCGACATCGAGCGCTTTCTCGCCTGAGCGCGATCACTTCGGATAGAGGATGACGGGGATCTCGATCACCGCATCGACCGGCAGACCATTCCGCTGCGCGGCCTCGCGCACCGATTCCTCGCTCGGACCGGTGTAGATGCAGTAGGTCCTGGTCTTCTCCGCATTGGCGTAGGAGTGCTCCCAGGTGACGCCCAACGCCTTGTTGTTGTCGTTCACCACCTTCTTCACTTCCGGGGTCACGCCGTCGAGAGCACCCGCGGGGAAAGTCCTCTGGATCAAATAGCGCCGCGGGGCCGGCATCGGCACCGCGTCTGCACGAGTCGCATTCATCTTCATCTCCGTAGTTGAATTCGCGGAGAAAGGATAGAGGTGCGGCGCAGCGCGATGAATGATCCACCGTCCGCCGTTCTTGCTCGATCGTCAGCGCCCGGATCGCGCCGATGATCCCCGGGCTCGCTGAAATCCGCTCTCAATACGGAAGACATGAGGAGATCCTTCCGTGCCCGACATCGATCCGACCGAACTATCCAGCCAGCTGCTTGGCAACCACATCGAATTTGCCGACCGCTTCGTTTATTCGAGCTATTTCGTGCCCTTGCCCATGCGGCTAGGCGATGGAGGCCCGCCGGCACTCACGGTGCAGCAAAAGAAAAACCTGAAGACCTACTACCGCATCGCGCCGGACCTGGTGCGAAGCGCCTTGGAGAAGCTGGGCTTCGAAGAGATCGTCAAAGACGCGGGCGACTACCTGCCGGGACCGGTGACCACACAGGAACAGATCCCGCAGGACGTGGCCCGGGAGCTCGAGGTGCTCGCCAACCAGATGCGCACACAGCTGCACGACGTCGAGGTGCTGGCCGCACCCGAGACGGAAGCGGCAGCGGGCGTCGCCAGCAGACTGGTGTCCGGCAAGCTGGCCGAGCTCGGCTCAGCGGCAGAGCAGATCACCGCGCAGGCTCGACGCCTCGAAAGCGTGCACTACGCGATGGCGTCGTCCGGTGCGCCCACGCGCGGGCCCAGCCGCGACCCCGCGAGCGAGCCCGAATTGACGGAAGCTGAAAAGCTCGACCTGATACTCAATCTCATCAAGAGCGAGATCGGCTGGCTGTTCCTCGATCGCACTCGCATCCGCCCCAACGGCTACGCCGTGGGTGAGCATGTGCACACGATGAGCCTCGCTCCCGGCGAAGAGCTGGTGATGGAGCAGAAGGCCTTCACCAAGCGCCAGGCCACCTACGAGGAGCAGAACGAACAGGAACGGCAGTTCGACATCGAGCTGTCGAGTACCTTCAGCACCGAACTGCAGGAAGGACTGGACCAGCAGACCAACCAGAACTCAACCGGTGCGCAGGGTCTCGCCGGCATGACCGGCATCGATGCCAAGGTCAACCTGTTCGATATCGCGAGCTTCGAAAAATTCAAGGTCACGGACGCCAGCAACGAGACCAAGCGTCGCTCGGTGAAAGATAGTCAGACCACGACTGCGAAGCTGAGCTCGAAGTATCGCGGCCTGCACAAGATCACCTTCAAGGTCACCACCGAAACCGGTTTCGAAACCAGCGCGAAGCGCACCATTCGCAATCCGAACAAGTACACCCCGATGCAGCTGCACTACTTCAAGATGCTGCAGAAGCTCGAATTGAGCCAGGAACGCTATGGCGCACGCCTGTGCTGGACGCCGTGCCTGCAGGACCCGGGACGCGAGGTCTGGAAGCGCCTGCGGGACGGTCGTGCCGCGATTCTCGCGGCCGCCGAGGGCGGCCTCGCACTGCCCGAATCACCCGCGACACCGAACGTCGCCGCCAAACCGCCGACGTCCGCCGACGCCACGCGCGGCGTCGACAAGTGGAATCCCGATGGCGGCACCGACACCATCGTCACCATCCCGATCACGGTCCCCGTCGGGTATGTCTGGGACGGCGTGCTGTCCAGCGTGCGCGTCACCGTGGACACGCTCATCAAGCCGGAGCGCATCGACACTCTGCGCGTGGTGTCCGCCGCTGCGTTTGGACAGCAGTTGCGAGTCATGGCGCAGATCATCGTGACACCGCGCAAGGACTGGCTGGCCGGCAACGAATGGTCATCGGTGTCCATCGTGGCCACCGCGCGCTTCATCGCCGATCCGGGCGCCGGCAATGCCGAGTACCAGCGCGCCGTGCAGGAATGGCAGGGACTGATGCGCGCCTGGGAAAAGCAGGTAGCCGATCTCAAGTCGCAGGCGCGTGCCTCCGCAGTACTGGCCGCGGATGCCTGGGAAGCCGACGCGTTGCGCCAGGTAAATCCGCTCGCCGAGATGATGGGTCGCTTCATTGCCGACAATTTCCAGCCGCCCGCCGTTCGTGACGAATGCTGGGAGATCGACCTTTGGCAGCGCATGTTCGACTGGGGCTCCGCCACGTTCAAAACGTACCCGGGCTGGTGGACCGGCCCCGTGCTGCGCGATCCCTCGAAGGATCCGGGCCACCTGCTCAATGCGAGCTGGGCGCGTCTGTATATCCCGGTGAACGTCGGCTACGAGGCGCTGGCGCTGCGCTGGATCTACGCCACCACGGTTGCCGCGCCTGGGAGTCCTGAGCTCGAGAAGCTGATCAAGCAGATCGTGGACGATCTCGCGGCATTCCGCAGCGGCGCGTTCGGCGTGGAGGAAACCACCGTCGACATCGACGCCGATTGCCCCGAAGTCACCGAGAAGTATCTGTGCATGGGGCATTGGTACGAGAACATGCCAACGGATGGAACCCACCTCGAGGTGAGTCTCAGCGGCTCCTCGGCCGCGGACGCGAATTCGCTCAGGGATCTCGAAGACACCGACAAGATCCGCAAGGGAAATCTCGAGTCGCAGCAGGCGGACAACGAATTGAAGGAGCGCATCGGCGAGAAGATAGACCAGCCGGTGCAGGTGAAGATCGTGCTACCCGGCGACAACGCGGCAGAGGCCTGACGTGCCCCTGACGCAGGCCGAGCCCTTCGCCCTGCCGGCGCAGCGCCTGCCGTGCAACCGGCCCATGCCCTGGGAGAAGGAGCAACGCGCCTGGTGGGCATTCAGCTGCGCGGCCGAAAGATCTCTGCAGCAGTCGCCTTCGCAGGCGGCGAGCCGGCTGGTGTCCCAGCTTCAGACCTGGGAGCTGGCAGACGCAGTCGTGTTCGGCATTGCGTACGACCGCGGCTTCCTCGCGGGCGCGCACCAGGCACTCTCTCGCTACCGCGAGGACCTGCAGGCCATGGTGCGCATGCTGATCACCGCCCCTGCCCAGCTCTTCGACGCCACGTTCGATCCGCAGAACTACATCAACATGCAGGCGTTCTACGCTGCCGCACCGGGCTCCGAAGCGCAGGCCCAGGCGCTCGAAGAGACGGCCAAATATTTCGAACGCGAATACCCGGGATTCGCCGACGCGCTGAATGCGGTGGCCATGGTCGTGATCGCGATGCAGGCCGTGTCCCGCTGGATCGACGTCACACCCGATGCCGGCACGAAGGTTGCCGTCATCGTGGCCGGCGCGCTCGGCAAGGTGTTGGGCGACGAGGCAGCCACACTCGTTGCCTTCGCCGGATCGCCGCGACGACTCGGCGAGGAACTGGGGGATCTGTGTGGCAACGCGACGGTCGAGATCGCGTTGCTCGTGCTGGGTTTCTGAGGAGTCGACGTGGGCGTACTGACGCGCGGGCTTCGGGTTCTGGACACCGCACTCGAAAAGCTGGTGCGCGAGCTCATGACCGGCAATGTCGACGATGCGCTGCTGAGGCTCGTGGTACGCGACCTGCGCAGTGGCAAGCTGCTGTCACAGGGATTCAGGCGCTCCATCGGCGATGCCGAGGCATTGCTCAAGCGGCTTTCCGTGCTCGCCAAACAACTGCAGTTCCGGCGCAAGAATTTCGCCTGGATGTTTGGCGACGGGCTCAACCTGGCGCGACGCGATCCGATCCGGAGCGAGTACCTGCGGCTCTGCGACCGGCTGCGCGAGTTCGCGCGCACACCCGACTTCGAGAAGCTCATCGACCCTAAACTCGCGCCCGCGGCACGCGCGGCCATGGAGGCCTACGCGCGCGAGCTGATGCAGAACGTGGCGGGGATCGTGGATCGCTACGGGGACCTGTATCGCGAGACCTACCTGGTCAACGCACTCACGCGGCGTTTGTACCGGGGACCCACTCCTTCTGTTTACAAGGGTCTGACGGCTCCAACTACCGACATCTACCTGGGACTACGCATCGACGCGCAACACATCATCGAGCAACGCGCGTTTGCCAAGTTCAAGAAAGATTGGGCGCTGCTCGGCTGGGCCTCCGAGGCGGACATGCCTGCCATCCCGGTCATGCACGAGTGGCACATCCCCTCGCCCAAGAATCTGATGGGGCTCGAGGACACAAGGCTGCAAACCGGCGAGCCCATCGCCGACATCTTCTCGCTCACCAAGGAAATGGAACGTGACCTGCCGCTCGACAAGTTCAAGACCGCCGATGACTATCTCAAGGAGCTCAAGAAGTTCTACGGATACAAGGTCACCAGCAAGCAGGGTCGCGAGATCGAGCCACTACGGCCATTCACCCAGTTCGTCGAACAGGTCGAGAAGGCGCTGGTCGTGGCGCGGGATAAAGCAGCCAAGGCCGCAAAGGCGGCGAGCAAGTGAACTGACTGTCGGCGTTCAGTGCGCCGACCATGTGTAGTTCGGAATCTGGTCGATCGGCGTTCCCACCTGGATCGTGATCTCGCGATGCGACAGCAACTCGATTTCCTTCCAGTCGCCCGAAGCCAGGGTCACGACGCCATTGTTGTCCGTGACGTA
Source organism: uncultured Pseudomonadota bacterium (assembly GCA_963711635.1). Lineage (GTDB taxonomy): Bacteria > Pseudomonadota > Gammaproteobacteria > Steroidobacterales > Steroidobacteraceae > CADEED01. Next base: position 47,418 of record CAVQEZ010000014.1, on the reverse strand, counting down.
GACCACGATGGGTTTGCCCGTGAGGCCCGCGACATTGTCGGGCTCCAGCGGCCTGTTCCAGATCCTGAAGAATTCTCCGAGCGTGAACCTTTCGGGAGAGGGCCCTTCGACGTGGAGTTTTCCGGAGTAGTCGTGCGTGTGAAGCGAATAGACGCACTGGGTCGTCGGCGTCAGCTTCACGATTCCAAGATCCGATGGAATCGACAGCGCCTGACCGTCCAGGAAGATGGATAGGTGTGAATGCACGTGATAGGTCTTCGGTGGATCAAGGCCGGGGTAACACGGCATTCCATCGATCGGTTCGCCGTTCGGATCTATGGCGGGATCATGATCGGGCCAATGATTGACACCCACTCGATGGTTGTCGTCGAGGCTGACGGGGCTTGCCAGCGGTGGCACGGCCGGCGTCGGCGCGGGAGTCGGCGTGGGGGCAGGTGCAGGAGCCGGAGCAGGAGCCGGAGCAGGTGCCGGCGCGGGAGCCGGTGAAGGTGCGGGCGTCGGTGCCGGCGCAGGCGCAGGTGCCGGTGCGGGACTTGGCGCAGGAGGCGGTGTCGTCGTGGGGGCTGGAAGCGGTGAATCGATCGGCCGCAATCCCACTGCGGCGGGATCGGAGTCACCGCTGCCGCGGACGCAACCGGTGAGCATGACCCCCGCCATCGCCGCCAACGAGGCCGTTATCACCCGGCCGCTCAGGGGCTCGTTCCGCTCGATGGGCTTCCGCATGTAAGTGTTGCTCGATTGATGAAAGTCGAGCGTGAACTTCCTACAACTGGCGCGCGCACAGCGCCGGACGGCGCCCAATCGGTTCGTAGGCAATCGCCGCTGGTCGTGCGAGGCGAGACTTACCTGGCAAACATAATGCGCAGCTATCGCGCTGGCTCGGTACTGGCGGATCCCGGCATGAGATTGGGCTGCACCACTTCGCGAACCCGGGCGTCGTCGCCGCAAGGTTTGTCGCTCAGCACGCGTCCATTGTCACCATTGCATTCGTAGACAGTCGCAATGACCGGAAGCGACTTGCGCGTCGAGTCAGGTTGCTTTTTCGCGCTGGATGGCGGGTTGCCCGGAGCGTACCAGTGCGTGTACGCGAAAAACCCGCCCACGATCAGACCAGTAACCGCAAGGCCAAGGGCGAAGTCTCGCGATTCCGGATTCCGCCTGGACATCGCTGGATCATAGGCGCGCGATTCGACCTCGAGTGTGAACGGAATCGCAGACCGCTACTCCACGAAACCCTCGAGCGTGGTCTTCACGTCGACGATCGGCGTTCCGTCCAGCGCCTCGAGATTGCGGACCTGGAATCGCAGCGGCCCGGGATTCGCGACGACGGTGACCCGATGCACGCCGATGGGATTCGGTCGGTCCGCGGAGCGCGTGCTGAACACACCGCACAGCGGGTTGTTCAGATCATCGCGAGGGTGTACCCGCAGGACGCCGCGATCGGCGCGGTCCAGCCACGTCAGCAGCAACAGCTTGTCGCCGATTCGAACGTCGCTCAAGGCGTCCTTCACGGATGCATCGAAGACGAGCTCGGCCAGCGGCGAACCCTCCTCGCCCTGCTTCGGTGCCTGCATCGCATCGCGAAGCGGCGATTCGACTCTGCCAATGATGCGCAGCTCAATCATTTGGAGTCATTATAGTGAGCGGATTCATTGCTCATGGAGATGATGGCCGATCCTGACAAGAAGAAGGCTGCCCGGGTCGCCGCGGAGATGCAAAGCCAGGTCAAGTTCGACATCGCGAAACTGAAAGCCGCGTTCAAGGGGCGCTGACCTCCATCGATGTGGTTCCACAAAGACAGATGTATGCTCCGCCCCAAGGAGCACCTCATGAACAAACGCTCATGGATTTTGCTGCTGAGCAGCGCATTGACGACGGTCTCGTGGGCTCAGGAACAGGAAACCCCCGGCCAACTGGAAGAAGTGATCGTCACCGCCGAACGCAGGGCGGAGAACGTCCGCAATGTGCCGAGTTCCATATCGACGGTGAGTCGTGAGGACCTCGAAGTACTGTCCACCGGCGGCCAAGACGTCCGACTGCTGGCCGCGCGCGTCCCCAGTCTCAACGTTGAGTCGTCGTTCGGCCGCGCTTTCCCGCGTTTCTATATTCGTGGCTATGGCAACGGCGATTTCCGCCTGAATGCCTCGCAGCCCGTCTCGCTCATCTACGATGACGTCGTGCAGGAAAACCCCATCCTCAAGGGCTTTCCCATTTTCGACCTGGACCAGATCGAAGTGCTGCGCGGGCCGCAGGGCACCCTGTTCGGCCGCAATACGCCGGGCGGCGTGGTCAAGTTCGACTCGGTCCGACCTGCTTCCGAGTTGGGCGGCTACGTCAACATATCCGAAGCCACGTACAACACCGCAAACCTCGAAGGCGCGGTGAACATCCCCTTCGGCGAGGGTTGGGCGGTCCGCGTCTCGGGGCTCTATCAGCATCGGGACGACTTTGTGAGCAACGCGCTCACCGACGAGGACGATATCTACGAGGGCTATAACGACCGTGCCGCGCGTGTGCAGGTGCAGTACGACAGCGACGATTTCACGGCGCTCTTCAATGCACACATGCGCAACCTCGACGGTACGGCGCGGGTGTTCCGCGCCAACATCATAGAGGCCGGCACCAACGATCTCGTGGATGGCTTCGACCAGGACGACGTCTTCTTCGACGGCCAGAACCGGCAGCAGCTGGACATTCTCGGCGGCAGTGTTCAGCTGAAATGGAATTTCGGCGAGATGGCGCTGTACTCGATCACGGGTTATGAGTCGGTGGACGCATACAGCCGCGGCGACATCGACGGCGGCTTCGGCTGCGAATTCTGTGGCGTGCCGGGCGGTCCGGGGTTCATTCCGTTCTTCAGTGAGACGGCGGACGGCATCCCCACGCACGATCAGTTCACCCAGGAAGTGCGCCTGGAATCGCAGTCGTCCGGCGCCTTCAACTGGCAGGCCGGCCTGTACTACTTCGACGAGGACTACGACACAGAGTTTTTCGCATACAACAGTCTCGCCGGTGGCGTGCAAGACCAATACCTGCGCGCCAACCAGACCAACCAGGCCTGGGCCGTGTTCGGGTCGATCCAGTACAAAGTGACGCCGGCCTTCGAGTTACGCGGCGGCGTCCGCTACACGAAAGACGAGAAGGATTTCGTCACGGGTACGCCGGAAGGATTTGTTCTCGATCCGACTCAGCCCACCACCGCCAGCCTCAGCGACGACAATGTGAGCTGGGATCTGAGCGGCACGTATTCGATCAACGATTCGGTCAACCTGTACGCACGCGTCGCGACGGGCTTCCGTGGTGCCAGCGTGCAACCAGCCGGTCCGTTCGGCAACCAGTCGGTGGCCGAGCCCGAGACCAATACTTCCTACGAAGTCGGCATCAAGGCCGATCTGCTGGACCGGGTCGCGAGCGTGTATTTCAACCTCTTCCACTATGAAGTGAAGGATCAGCAGCTCACGGCGGTTGGCGGCGCCAACAATGCAGTGAGATTGCTGAACGCGGACAAGACGGTCGGCCAGGGAGCGGAGCTCGATGTGCAGGCCTATCTGACTCCCGCGCTGTTGATGACATTGGGCGCCAGCTACAACGACACCGAGATCGAAGACGACGGCATTTCCGTCGGCACCTGCTTTGCCTGCACGGTCACCGACCCGATCGTGGGCGGGTTGGCCGTGATCGACGGCAACCAGTTGCCGCAGGCACCCGAGTGGATTGCGAATATCACGTTGCGATATGGCATTCCCATGGGTAACGGTGAGTTGTTCGCGTACACGGACTGGGCCTATCGCAGCGAAGTGAATTTCTTCCTGTACGAGTCCATCGAGTTCACCGGCAAGGAATTGATCGAGGGCGGTTTACGCGTGGGCTACAACTGGAGCGACGGAAAATACGAGGCCGCGCTGTTCGGCCGCAACATCACGGATGAAGAGGTAGCCGTCGGCGGTATCGATTTCAACAACCTGACCGGCTTCCTCAACGAGCCGCGCATCTGGGGCGTGCAGTTCAAGGCGAGCTTCTGAAGGGTCAGCGTCGCAGTTCACGCACCGACGCAGCTTCGACGGGCGCCGACTGGCCGCCGAACCCCTGGCGCATCCACGTGGCCAGCGCCGCGACTTCGGCATCGTCGAGATCCGCGGCGAAACCAGGCATGTCCTGCATGCGCGCCAGCCCCGGAAAGTCATGCTCGGGCAGGCCGTCGAGAATGGCAACGATGAGGTTGTGCGGGCTGGGATCACGCACGCTGCTGTTGGCGCGCAGGCTCACGGCGACGTTGGGCACGCCTCCACCCTCACGGCCATGGCATCCCGCGCACAGGTTGAAATAGTGGCGTTGCGCGGGAACGTCGGCACTGCCCGCCGTGCTCGCCAGCGTGCCCGGTGCCGCGGGCGCGTCGCCGAGCAGGTAGATAGTCATCGCATCGAGGTCGCCGGCGTTGAGCCGGCTGGTCGACAGGTTCACCACCTTGAGCATCTCATCCGAGGCTACCGCCAGCGCGCTCGCGCCGGTTGCCAGGTATTCGCGCAGCGTGGCACCCTGCCAGCCGCGCGCCGCCAGTCCCCGCGGGGTGATGTCGGGAGCGGCAAATCGGCCCAGCTCGCTGTTGCCGGCGAGTGCACGCTCGCGATCCACCTGGCCGAGCACACCCCGTGGACTGTGGCACTCACCGCAATGGCCGAGCGCTTCCACCAGGTAACGGCCGCGCTGCCATGCGGGCGAGTTGCCCCGCGATACCGGGCTCGCCGCGGCGCCGGCGAACAGCAGGTTCCAGACGTGCAGGCTGGGGCGGATGTTGGCCGGGAAGCGGACGTCATTGGACGGGTTGGCCTGGTTCACGGCGACCTGGTTCATCAGGTAGGCATAGATCGCGTCGCTATCGGCACGCGTCATCGATTTGTACGAGACGTACGGCATCGCCGGATACAACTGGTGGCCGTCGCGCGCCTCGCCCCGGGTCAGCGCGTGATAGAAGTCGTCGGCCGTGTAGCGGCCGATGCCGTGCTCCGGATCGGGCGTGATGTTGGTGCCGTAGATGGTGCCGAACGGCGAATGCAGCGGCACGCCGCCGGCGAACGGCGCACCGCCGGCGCGGTGTGGCACGCGGCGCAGTCCGCCGCGTCGAGTAGATAGCGGCCGAGCGTGAGCTGCTCGTGCGCTGGCCTGCACCTGCTGTACGGGGCCGCGCCCGGACCACCAGCGCGAGAGGATGGCGGAGAGCCCCCACGCCACCAGGATGACCAACAACAACAGCAGCACACGCCTCCAGCCGACCCGGGTCATGGCTTGACCAGCCCCGGCGTGCTCAACACCAATTGCTTCACCGCCTGGTAGTAGCGCACGTAGCCGGTACAGCGGCACAGGTGCGGGTTGAGTGCGTCGGTGATCGTGTCCTCGAGCTCTTCCTTGCGCACCGGCGACTTCGCCAGTCGCTCCAACAGCACCGTCGCGGCATTGACGAATCCGGGCGTGCAGTAGCCGCATTGAAAGCTGAAGTGATCGAGGAAAGCCTGCTGCACGGGCGACAGCGCGCTGATCTTGCCGGCCGCGTCGCGCGTGGCGTGGCCTTCCACGGTGCGAATGGCGCTTGTCCGAAAAGTAGTGCGCGCCGGTGATGCAGCTGCGCACTTCGCGCGGACCGCGCGCGTCATCCACGATCACCGTGCACGCGCCGCACTCACCCTGCCCGCAACCGAAGCGCGTGCCGGTGAGGCCGAGGTATTCGTGCAGCACGTCGACCAGCATCATGTCTTCCGGTACGTCGATCGGGCCGAAGTCCTTGCCGTTGATCTTCAGCCTGAGCATGGTCACGGCGTCACCTTGGATAACGCCGCGCGTACTTTCTCCGCGGTCACCGGCAGCTCGCGAAAGCGCAGGCCGGTCGCGTGCGCGATGGCGTTCACGATCGCCGGCACGATCGCGATCATCACCACCTCGGCCATACCCTTGTTTGGGTCGCTGGGCGACAGCGCCGGCAGCACTTCGCCGCTCTGCTTCCATACCGCCACGTCGCGGGCGCGTGGCAGCGTGTAACGATTGAAATTCCAGGTGCCGTTGCCGGGCCCGTCCTCATACAGCGGCAGATACTCATGCAGCGCATGGCCGATGCCCATCGCCAGGCCACCCTGCAACTGGCCCGACACCAGCTCGGGCACGATCTGGTTGCCGCATTCGAGCACCGAATGATGATCGAGTAGCTCGACACGGCCGCTGGCGGTGTCCACCGCCACCTCGGCAATCGTCCCGATCGCGCTGTAGTAGACGACGCCGGCGTTGTTGCGCTGCGCGGGCGGGTAATGCACGCGCGTGCGCTCCAGCATCCGATAGCCGTTGGCGGTAGGAGTACCGCGACCCGCGCCCTTCCCCTCGCCCATTCCTTGGCCCCAGCGCAACGCGACGCCATCCAGCGGCAGGCGGGCGTCATCACCCGCCAGCGGGAATTCGGCTTCCGCCCATTGCCAGCGATTGAATGTGTGCACGACCGCGCCGGTCGCCAGGCCAAGCTCGTACGCCTTCGCGACCAGCTGCGCGAGTGGCAGCGCGACCAAACTACCCGCGGTGAGCTTGCCATCGACCCAATGCGCGTCCTCACGCCGCACCGACAGCGGGGCGAGCTGGCCACCGCCGAAACCCTGCGCCCCAGATCGCCAATGCCGCCGGCCACAGGCCTTGCGTGAACAGCAGCCGCGCCGCCTCGCGCGTCGCATGGCCGTAGAAGTACGCCGAATTGCTCGCGCTGCTCGGAGTCACCAGGTACGGCGTCCAGCGCGGATTGCGGGCTTGTTCGATCCTGCTCGTCCTGCTGCATCAGCCAGGGATTGCCGGTCGCGAACATCGGCAATTCAGGCCACTCGATCTCGCCGGTGCGCACTTCGTCGGCCGGCCTGCCGAGCCAACGAACGCACAACGCCGCCTGGCTGGTGGCCATTCCCGTGCCCATGTCGATGCCGACCTGGCGCAGCAGCACCTGCCCATCGCGCGCCAGTGCGACTTCGGCGAACGCGCGCCTCGGCGCCGGTGCCGAAATCCTTTTGCACGCAACCGAAACCGACGCCGTAGCGCCTGCCCGGATGCGCCGCCTCGTATTCGTGCTTGCGCGTCGCGCGTTGCTGCCACAGCGAATGCTCACGGCACCGGGCGAGCACCTCGTCGGCGCGCAGCGCGCCGCCGGGAATCGCGCCCTGCGTGTTCTTCATGCCCGATGCGAATACGTTGCGCTGGCGCAGCTCGATCGGATCCATGCGCAGTTCCGCGGCCGCCTCGTCGACCAGCATCTCGGTCGCGCTCATGCTCTGCAACGTGCCATAGCCGCGCGCCGAACCCGCGTCGAGCGCGCGCGAAGCGATCACCGTGCTCGCGAGGTCGCTGCGCGGGAAGTAGTAGATGGACTGCGCCGCGGTCGCCGCCACCAGGCACACCGACGGCGAGAAATTCTGCCGGCCGCCGCCGTCGCCCGTCATGTCGCCCTGGAAGATCGTGAACTTGCCGCTGTCGCGGTCGACCGCGAGGCGATAGCGGATGCGGAAACTGTGGCGCTTGAGGCTGGATTGAAACTGCTCGTAGCGGTCGTTGGCCAGGCGCACTGCCCGCCCGTCGCCGTACAGGCTCGCCGTCAACGCGTAGAACGGGAACGGACAGTGATCCTTGGAGCCGTAGCCGACGGTGTAACACGGATGCACCACCAGCCGCTTCACGCCGAAGCGGCTGGCGGCCAGCATGCGCGCGCCATCCTCCGCAACTTCGTGCGGCGACTGCGTGGCGGCCACGAGATGTACCGCACCTTCGTTCACATCGAACCAGCCGTTGCCGTTGTCGAGCTCGAACGCGGCGGTGTCGATGGATTGTGAGAAGTACTCGCGCTCCAGCATCAGTGTGCCCGGGCCGGGATCGTCCAACGCGGCCCTGATCGCGACGGCGTGCGCCATGCCGCGCGCGTCGATCTCACCTTTCAGATTGGCCTGCGGCCACTGCGGAGCGTTCTTCACGTAGCCCGCGCGGAAACAGCGGCGTGTCCTTGAGGCTCGAGTAGGCGTCGTCGTCGAACGGCGTGGCGCCGCCCACCCGCACGTAGCGGAAGCTCGCCCAGGGCGGGCGCTCCAGCGGACCGGTCGGCGCGCCCCAGCGGATCACGTCGTCGTGGAACTTCAGCGCGTTCTTGGCGGCGCGAAAGCGGGCGAAATCGTGCCAGATCAGCAGCGCAACGGCGTGGCCCAGATAGGCCGGGGTCGCGCCTTCCGGCAACAGCATGTCCGCCCCGTAGAACGGCGGAAACGCGATGCCATCGCGTCGCAGGTCAGAGGCGGTGACGACGCGGTCGGGCTTCAGGTCCGCACCGAGTCGCGACAGGTCGAAGCCCGCATAGGCGCGATCGGCGCGCGTCACCCGCAACAGCATCGCGTGTGCCTGGTCCCGCGGCCAACCAGGCAGGTCGCGGCCGCGCATGTCGAAACTGAAGATCTTTTCGCCCGTGACCTTCGCGGTGGCGTCGGTGCGGTAACGGATGCGCCCGCTCTTGCGCGTCCCACGGCAGTGGGCGCAGCCGCTCCTTTTCCAGCAACGCGGCCAGCGCGCTGCTGCCGGGCGCCGCGATGTACACGGTGATGCCCGCGACAACAGTGGCACTTCAGGAAGTCGCGACGGCTCGGCTGGGTTGGCATGGGCCCACAATAGCGCGTCAGTTACATGTCGCTTTGCAGCACGAGAAATGTCTCGATACGCCCAAGCTCGGCGTCGAGTTCCCGTCGGAACGCCGGATCCTTCGGCGCGCGGCCGCTGGAATAGCCGAATGAAGACCTCAGCCGCCCGCTAGCTACCGACAGATTCCCCCAGCCCACGACCGCGTCGCGCCAGAGCAGCGGCAGCGCGTAGTAGCCGCGCACGCGTTTCGGGGCGGGCGTGTAAGCCTCGAATCGGTAAGCCCAGTCCCAGAACAACTCGAAGCGCCGCCGGTCCCAGACCACGGGATCGAACGGAGCCAGCAAGCGCACCTCGTCGTCCACGGCGTGGCGGCGCGAACGCGGGTTTTCACCTTCAGGCCAATACCAGGAGCGCCCATCGATCTCCGCATGCGGCAGGCGCGCCTTCGCGCGCGCGAGCGCGGATTTCCGCGCGTCGCGCCAGTGCGGTACTGCGTTCGCCAGGAACATCACCAATTGCGACAGCGTGCTCTCCGGCAGCGGTGCGTATTTGTTCACGATGATGTCCACCAGTGTGTCCATCGTCGCCGCCGGGTCCGCTGGCGCCACATTGGCTTCACGCGGCGCATACAACCGTACGCCGCCCTCGCGGCGCGCGATGCGCAGCAGCCCGCGATAGTGCATGCCATCCAGCAACTGCGTCGAAGCATTGCTCGAACCACCGAACCAGTTGGTCGCCTTGCCATGGGCGAAGTGCGCGTCGACCTCGCGCGGATGGACCACGCCACGCTCGCGCACGAAATCCAACACCGCATTCGCCTGGCGCCAACGCGCCTTCGTCCACACCTGCCGCGCCGTGCGCGGATGCATCAGCAAGTGCACCTCGCGCGGCACGAAGCCGTAGTTGACGAAGAAGTCCTCCTCGATCGGCAGCTTCGAATAGCGGCGCTCGAGGTCACCGGCGCGGTAGTTTGCGACGCGGTGGCGAAGAGTCAGGTCCTGCGCTCGCGCGGGGGCGCGGATGGGATCAGCCTGGACAAAGCCGAGCCTTGCAATGGCCCTGGCAAGCGAGGTCGGCTTGAAGAGCGAGCGCGAGATGGCGTAGCGGCGCAGGTCGGTGAGCGTGGGAGGGATCATGAGCCTCGATCTTATTCGCGCTACACTCCTCCAAAACAGGGGGACCCTAGATGCGCGTTCGAACTCTGCTCGCCGCCTTCGCCTGCACGCATGCATACGCAGTTCAGGCAGCGCCACCACCGCCCGTGGAAGCCTACGGCCGGCTGCCGGCCATCGGTTCAGCGGCGTTGTCGCCCGACGGCAAACGTGTCGCGCTGTCGGTGGGCTATGAATACCGCTCCAGCGAACCGGAGCGCGAACTGACTTCGCTCAGCATCATCGACCTCGATACCGGCAAGGTGGAAAGGACGCTGGCGCCGCCGCCCAAGAACACGCTGCGCGGTGTCGGCTGGGCGGACGACAAGCGGGCTTACTATTACGTCAGTGGCACCGGCCGTGCGCGCGACCTGATGCCCGCGTCCATGCCCTTCTTGTTCTCCGGCCCGCGCGTCGAATTCTTCCGCACCGGCGTGCTCTCGCTGGACACGGGAGCCATGACCCTGCTGCTCGTGAGCGAAGGCACGATGGGCAACTCGGCGCTGACCAATCTGCGAGTGCCCATCGAAGGCGAGCCGGGCTTCGGGCGCATGACTGCCTGGAGCGGGCTCAGCACCATGAACAACACACCGAAGCTGGCCGTGTATCGCGTCAACCTCGACACCGGCAAGGGCACGGCAGTCGACTCGGCCAACCCCCAGACGCGTGGTTTCCTGCTCGATGAGCGCGGCGCCACCGTTGCCCGTGTCGACATCAACGACGACAAGAATCGCTGGCGCCTTTATAACTATGAGAACGGCAAGGACCGCATGATTCTCGAGCAGGTGTCCGAAATGGGCCAGCCGCTGGCGCTCTATGGGCTGCTGGAGGATGGACGCATCGCGGCCATCGATCCGCACGAAGACGGCAAACGCGACACGCTGCTCGCGATCGATCGAAAGACCGGCAAGTCCACGCCGGTGGAAGGCCTGCAGAGCTCGGAGGGCATCGATATCGCGCCGATGGGCGATCCATGGCGTCACCGTGTCATCGGCGTGAGATGGACCGAGGATTTGCCCAAACAGCAGTTCTTCGACGCCGAGCTCGCGAAGATCCATGCGGCCGTGCAGCCCATGTTCGAGAGCGGGTACGTGACCCTGCAATCCTGGTCGCGCGATCGCGCGCGCGCGCTGTTGTACGGCGAGCGGGCCGGCGACGCCGGCGCGTATTACCTCTACGAAACGGCAACCCAGAAGCTGCGCATGCTCGGCAAGACCTATCCGCAGCTCACCGCGCCCGAGCATCTCGGCGAACGCCAGGCGATCAAGTATCGCGCACGCGACGGCAAGCAGATCCCCGCGTATCTCACGCTGCCGGTTGGCGTCGAACCGAAAAATCTGCCGCTGGTGCTGCTGGTTCATGGCGGTCCGCACGCACGCGACGACTTCACGTTCAACTGGTGGGCAAGCTTCCTGGCCTCGCGCGGCTACGCCGTACTGCAGCCTAACTTCCGCGGCTCGACCGGTTATGGATACGAATGGTTCGACGCAGGCCGCAAGGGCTGGGGCGACGGCGTCATGCAGACCGACGTGGAAGACGGCGCCGCTGCTCTCGTGAAGGCGGGACACGTCGACGCCGCGCGCATCTGCATCATGGGCGGCTCGTATGGTGGATATGCCGCGCTTGCGGGCGCCACGCTGACGCCGGAGCGCTACGCCTGCGCCGTGAGCGTCAATGGCCTCAGCGATCCCGAGGACATGCTGAAGGACGTGCAGCGCGGCGGACGCAACAGCATGGCGGCGGAATGGTGGCGCAAATCCATGGGCGCCAACGACATGGAACACCTGCGAAAGATCTCGCCGCTACGGAATGCCGACCAGGCGCGCATCCCCATCCTGCTGCTGCATGGAATCGATGACAGCGTCGTGCCCGTGGAGCAGTCGCGGGACATGAACGCGAGATTGCTGCGCGCCAAGCGCAACGTGCGCTATGTGGAGATCAGCGGAGACGATCACTGGCTATCGGGCGCATCGACCCGCACCCAGGTGCTCAAGGAGATCGAAACGTTTCTGGCGCAGTCGCTGGGCAAGAAGGATTGATGTCCAGGTCCACGTCGTTCCGCTTCGACTGCAGGCTTGCCGGCCTCTTCTATCTGGGTGTGGCCATCACCGGAGCGCTCGGATTCCTCATGATCCGTCCCGAGTTGTTTGCCGCGGGCAACCCGGCGCGGACGCTGGCAAACCTGGTCGAGCGCGAAGGCCTGGCGCGCCTGGGCATCGCACTCGAGCTGGCCATCGCCACCTTCCAGGCGCTGGCGGCAGTGTGGTTCGCCCGGCTGTTCCGCGACACCGATGGCTTTGCAGCCAATGCGCTCGCGCTTTTCGGCATGGTCAACGCCATCCTCGTGCTGGTCAGTGCCGCACTGTTGCGCGCGGCGCTCGATGTCGCCCTCGCGCCCGCCGGCGCCGATGCGACCACGAGCCATCTGCTGTTCCTGATCAGCGGCCGCTTGTGGGAGGCCGGCAATGTGTTCTTCGGGCTGTGGTTAGTCCCGATGGGATGGCTCGCCTGGAAGGCGCATTTCGGTCATCGCGCCCTCGGCTGGGTACTGATCCTCGGCGGCATCGGATACATGGTCAGTCCATTCATCGCCGTACTCGCGCCCGATGCCGGCGCGTGGCTCGGAGTGCTTCCCCTGACCGCCACGGTTGGAGAATTCTGGATGATCGGCCTGCTGCTCTGGACGGGGCTGCGGCCGCCTCGGGCCGCGACGTCGGCTAACTGAGCAGCGCAATCAGAATGATGATGGGAATCGGCACGCCCAGAACCCACAAGAGAATGGAACGCATGTTTGCCTCCGGATCAGGTATTGGCCAGGACCGATGAATCCCGCAGCCGCCCGCCAAACGTCGCGGCGAGGCTGGCTATGAAGGCGCCGACGAACAGCGAGACCACCAGCCACAATGCGAGCAGTGCGGATGCCTTGCGCGCGTCATCGGCGACCTGCCTGGCCTTGGCGGCGGCCTCATCGAGGTTCTGCTTCAGCCGCGTAAACGTATCGGTCACGCGCTGTTCGGCCTCTGCCTGACCGACGCCCGTTTTCGCTGCCACGAGCTGGCCCAGGTATTGCCGGTCGGAGTCCGCAAGCTCCCCGGACTGGAGCGCATTCGCGAAGATGCGCGTGACCTCTGGAATCCGGTCAGGCTCCATCGGCTGCGCGGCATTCGGCGCCGGCGACACCGCGGTGGCGGGTGCTGCCCTGTTGGGGTCCGCACGAAACAGTGAATCCACGAAGTAGCCGAGGGGATTGGTGCCGCGCTGCTCATCGGTAGTCGATGCCGCGGCAGTGGCCGCACCTGCGCCAGCGCCCGCCATCGTCACGGCGGATTTCGCGACTTCACCGCCCGCTTTGAGCCCGGTCGAGATCGCCGCACCCACGGCCGACGACAGGAGAGTCGCCATGAGGAGCGTGGCCACGGCCCAGGCCAGGAAGCCATGTGCCGTGTCCCGGAAGAACACCTCATTGGTGTGCACCGTGACCCATCGCGTGCGCAACCTCCCCGCCAGGTATCCGCCCATCGCCGACGCCAGCAGTTGCACGACGGTGATCCAGATGATGGTGGAGACAGCGGCCGTGGTACCGGAGATGCCCTCGCTGGCCCACGGCGAGACGGCCGCGAAGCCGAGGCCTGTGCCGAGCAGGAACAACACCAGCGACAGCGCCGCCGCGCCCACCGCGCCGGCGATGACGGCACCCCAGGAAACTGCGCCTTCGGATGTAGTTGTCATGGCGACCTCTTCAATAGAGCCAGACCACTCCCGCGTTGTTGTTCGCCGCGGGCTGGCCGACGACGAGCGTGCCTCCATTGAACGCGATGGCGCTCCCGAAAGTTCCGGTCTCGTAGTTCGCGCCCGCGCGTCCGGGCTTTACCACGCGCCGCAGTGCCCAGCCGTTGGTGCGGCGTTCGAACATGTAGACGGCACCGATGGCCGTGGGTCCCGCGGTGAGCGGCGGTGAAAGCGAGCCGGTCCCGACACCATGATCGGCGGGATCGCCGACGGCAAGTAGTCTGGCGTCGGCGCTGAACTGCGCCGACGAGCCAAAGTAGTTGCGAGCGCCGGCGGACGTGTTGTTTTCCCAGGTCCCGGCACGCAGCGAGGCTTCGCGCTGATAGCTGCCGTTCATCCGCCGATAGACGTCAACGCGGAATTCGTTCGGGCTCGAGCTACCCGCCGATACGGCGAGCACGTCGCCCGTGGTGTCTGTCGACAGAGCCTGCTGGAATGTTGTGCCCGCGGGCGCCGGAATCGTGTCGCGCACGCCCCAGCCGGGCGCGGCATACACCTCGAACACCTGAAAGTCCGCGGGTTCGAACGCACTGCAGCCGCGAGCCACCACCTTCCCGTCACCGCTCAATGCGAAACGACCGCAGGACTCGCCATTTTCGGGGGCGTTTCCATGTCCGAAGACGGTCCCCGTATGCGACCACGTGCCGGCGTTGTCGTAGGTGTAGATGTAAACGCCGGATCTCTCGCTCTCCGTCTTGACCGCCAGCGTCCTGCCCAAGTCATCGAATTCCATCTGGTCGGAAGAGAAGTGCTCGAACCCGGTCAGCGGTGCGATGGTCGCCTCGTGACGCCAGCCGTTTCCGTCGACAAAGCGGAACACTTTGACAGAGCCGATTCCATTGACCGTGGTCGAGCCGTGTGGGTAGTCGGCCGGCAATCCGATCGCGAGCACACTGCCGTTGCCATTGAGCGCGAGGTCCGCACGAACCGTGCGGCCATCGCGCGCAACATCGAAGGGAATCGCGGCTTGAAACGCCCACCCACTGGCGGACTTGCGGTAGATGTACGCACTGCCTTTTGGAAAACGCGGGTCGTCAGTCGCCTCGAACGGCGCGGTTGCGGCGAGCGTGGTGCCGTCCTTCGAGATCGCGACCTCATAGCCGAACTGGCTCGCGGCCTGTTGTGAAGGGCTCGTGAACAGGCCGATCGTGTCCAGCATCAGATTGTTGACCGAAAGCTGGTTCGAAGAAGTACACCCTGACGAATCGCAGGCATTCACCCAGTAGCGCACATTGGGCCAGTCCAGCAGGTGCACCGATACATTGTTGATGGCGCTGCGTTGTGAGCCCGGCATCTGGAAGTAGCGCACCGGTGTGGCGGTCGCATTGTTCCTGAACCAGAGCTCGTAACTGGTCGCGCCCGGAACCGCATTCCAGGAAAATCGCAGTTGCTTGATGCCAGCGGCACTTGCCGTGGCCTGTGGTGCCGGCGGCGCGGCGAGCGCGAACGAAGTGCAGGCCAGCAGCAGCAACGTGGCGCAGCCGCGGGCGGACAAGGACGACATGGTGGGTTCCCTGGAGCGAAGGCGCCGATTGCGCCCCCATGTGAATAGCAATTCACGAGCCATCGCCGGTTGCGGGCGCCTTGGCGGGAGTGGCGAACGCGCGCCGGCAAGCCCTGCAGGCTTGTTAGGAAACTACCTACTCATGAAACCGGCAATACCGCCCTAACGAGCGCCCAGGCACCGACACGCCGGGGGAGGTGCGAACGTGAGCAGACTGCGCGCGGCGCAATGCACGGTGTAATAGTTGCCAGGCTTTTGGTCATTTGCGCTGACGCAGCCGGCCAACCCGCCGCCCTCAGGCGGACAGTAAGGGCAGCGCGACGTAGAACGCGGCACCGCGCTCGGCCCTGCGGTCCGCCCACAGCCTGCCGCCGTGCGCGCTCACCAGCGTGCGGCAGATTGAAAGACCCATCCCCAGGCCACCCTCCTTGGTGGAATGGAACGGCTGAAACAGGGACTCCGCATCGTCCGGCAATCCGACCCCGCAATCGAGCACGCCGATGCGCATTTCGTTCTGCTCGATGGAAGTCGTGATCGTGAGTTTGCGGTCTTCCGGTGGATTCGATGCCATGGCATCGCATGCGTTCACGATCAGATTGAGCAGGATCTGCTGGAGTTGCACGCGATCCGTGATGGCCGGAGGAAGGCCCGCGGTGGAGTGATTCGTGACGGAGACGCCGCGCGCAATGAGATCGCTGCGCGTGAGACGCAGCAGTTCTTCGATGCTCTCATGCACGTCGACCGGCTGGAGCTCGACCTCGCCACGGCGCATCAGCGTGCGCAGCCGCGCGATGATCTCTTCGGCACGACCATCCGCGGTGACGATGTCATCGAAGATGGCGCGCAACTCGTCGATGTGGGGATCGTCCTTCAATAGGTAGCGCTGGCCTGCCTCGGCATTGAGCTGGATGCTGTAGAGCGGCTGGCGCAACTCGTGCGCCAGCGATCCCGAGAGCATGCTCAGCGTGGCCACGCGGGAAAGATGCGCCAGCTCCTCGCGCTGCAGCTGTGCCTCCACGGCAGCCTGTTTCTCGCGCGTGATGTCGATGGCGATGCCCAGTATTCGCGCTGGTGCGCCGCTTGCGAGCGGCGTCGGGCTGCGGCCGCGCGCGGCGATCCAGCGCACCGAGCCATCGGCCAGGACCACGCGAAACTCGGATTCATAGGAGCCACCATTCGTGCGTGCGCGCTGGATCGCGGCCTCGCGTATGCCGCGATCGTCGGGATGCACGTGTCCGGCCAGCGTGGCGTGATCGACGGGTGCGTCCGGTGGAAAGCCAAAAAGACCTCGATCCTGTACCCAGACCATGTCGAGCCCCAGGTCCCAATCCCAGAGTGCCAATTGCGCGCTCTCCGCCGCCAGGCTCATGCGCTGCTCGCTGACGCGTAAAGCGTCCTTCGATCTCCTTTCGTCGTCGATGGCGACCGCGAGCAACAACAGTGGAGTTGCCGCCATCAGGATGAACAGCTGCAGGGCCAGTGCATTTTCCGTCGGGCTCTGCGCCAGGAACGGCCCGCGTCCCTGCATCGTTCCCCAGATCGCCAGTATCGTGATGAGCAGCACGGCAGCGCTCATGCCTCCCAGCCCGAAGCGCAGTGCCGCCCAGATGAGCAGCGGAATGGGCGCATACAGCAGCGCGGGCGAAGTATCCGGCCCCGCGGCCGCGCGATCGAAGGCGAGCCATCCGACTGCAACGATGCTCGCGACCAGCAAACAGCCTTCCAGGACGCGCAGTGGTGCGACGGTCTTGAACCCCTTTTTGAAATGCTGGACGCCGATCAGGATGACGGGCACCAGCACGATTGTCGTGACCGCATTGGATACGCCGAGGTTGCGCCACTCGGTCCAGTACCGGGTTCCGAAGCCCCACGCGATGGTGAATGTCGCGCCCCAGAAGGCTGTACCGAACGGGACGATCAGTACCGCGATCAGCACGAAGAGGACGGCTTCGCGCAGGCTGATGAGATGCAGCGGTGACTTGATGAACAGACGAATGCCGGCGGCCGTCAACAGAATCTTCACTGCATCGAAGACCTCACATTGCAGTGCGTAGAGCGGCGGCCACTGCGCCTGCTGCGTGGCGATGAAGTGGCTGGCAACCGCGGCCAGCACGTAGGCCCACCAGTGTCGCGTGGGGACCAGCAGCAGGATGGAAACCAGGATCGCGTGCGGCGGAAAGAAGAGAGAGACCTTGCTGTCGGGAAAGGTCAGCACCCAGGCCGTCCGCGTCGCCAGGTAATAGAGTCCGCCCGCGGCCAGAATCCCGATCACCGTGCGGAGGTGGACGTCAGCGTTGCCTGCAGGCGCCTTCACGTGAGTCTCCGGGGATTCGGGCTACGCGAGCAGGGTAAGGCATTTGGGTGCGCCCGTGCGCTCCACTCTGCGTAAGAGGAGTCGCGGATTCCCAGCAGGACGTTCCAGCTGGAACGTTTCCCACCGCGGCTGTTGACGGATCTCGAGGGCCTCCGGCCGATTGTCCGCGCGAAAGATGTGGTCGCATTCGCCTACCGCGATCATGACGATCAGAAGGAATACGGCAGCCAGCCGCTTCCGCCCGAACTCGAGGCGATCGACCTGCCGGCCGTGCGCAGGCTGGGCATCGAGGTTGCGGCGCGCACGGCCGTCGCGCATCTGACGCGCCCCGAGCTCGACGGTTTTTTCATCCACGTCGATGCGGACTGCCTCGATGACGCGGTGATGCCGGCGGTCAACTTTCGCTTGCCGGGCGGGCTGTCGTTGGAAGAGTTGGCGACTGTGCTAAGGATCGCCTTGGCAAGCGGTCACGTCATTGGCCTCGAGATTGCCATCTATAACCCGCGCCTCGATGACGACGGCAGCGCGGGTCGCGCACTGGCCAGCGTGCTGAAGGAGACCCTGCGCGCCGCAGCCGATGGCTATTGAAGCGGGTTTTCGCCCGCCTGTGCCGACGCCAGCTGCACGCGGACGTGCGCTTTCCGGATGGCGTCCGCGAGTTCGAGCACCGCGGAGGCATAGAACGTCGAACGGTTGTAGCGCGTGACGACTTCGAAGTTGGTGAACCCCGCCACGAACCTGGAGGGGCTGCCCGGCGTGGGTAGTTCGAAGATCGAACACAGCCCGGCGGGTGGATCCCGACCGGAGAACACCACGCCTTGGCTTTGCGCGTCCGACACGTCGTGGACCCGCTCCAATCCGCTGACAAAATCCGCTTCGCTGCCCGACGCCAGCCGAACCGGGGCGGTCGGCGCTTCGCCGGTCACCCAGCCGAAGGCCTTCATGTAGCTCGCGATGCTGCCGATCGCATCGGCCGGGCTGGCCAGCAGGTCGATGACGCCGTCACTGTCGAAGTCCACCGCGTATCGGCGGTAGCTGGAAGGCATGAACTGCGGCAGACCCACGGCTCCGGCGTACGAGCCCTTGAGGACGAGCGGATCGATGCCGGAGTCGCGCGCCAGCAGCAGGAGTTCTTTCAATTCGCCACGGAAGTACTCCTGGCGGCGCTCGCCGTCGAAGGCGATCGTGGCCAGCGCGTCGATGACACGGAAGGAGCCCGTGTTGCGGCCGAACGAAGTTTCGACTCCGAGGACTCCCAGGATCACCTCGGACGGAACGCCGAATTCCGCTTCGGCGCGGGCCAGGTCTTCGGCATGCAACGACCAGAAGCGCGAGCCGGTGGAGATCAGCGCCGGCGTCAGGAACTTCGCGCGATAACGGGCGTACGAACGTGCCGGCGACGGAGCCGAACTTGGCTCGGGGCCGATCAGGCGCACGGCTTCCGGCGTGTAGCGAGCTTTGCCGAGGATGTCCTCGAGGTCCGAGCGGTCGATGCCGTGCTCTTCGCTCATCGAGGCGATGAACGCGCGCACTTCCGGACGTGAGAGGTAATCCGAACTCGCCAGCACGGGCTGCGCCGCGAGCAGGCCCGCGGCGACGCAAAACGACGACATCATCTTGGCAGCTAAGGGTTTCACTCGGCGCGCCCGCGGGGAATCGGAGTGACTTGAAGTTAAGCCGCTGCGCGCCGGCGGTCGGTGATGGTCTTCACAGTCAGGGACGTGTACCGCGGAACTTCAGTCTGCGTTCATCACCTTTTCGCGATAGTGGCACCGTGCCCGGAAAGCCGTGGAGGCGCGCATGAAACGCAACAAATCAACCGTCACATTCCCGCTGTACGACTACCGCCCCGCTTTGCAGGGTGCGATGTCGTGGCTTGGCGACCGCCATCTGCTCGCGGAACCGGTGGCGCGCCTGAGCGAAGAGCGCACCCCGTATTTCACCGAGCCGCGCCGCTGGCATCCGGCGGTGATCGCGGGTGCCGTCGCCAGGAATCGCCGCTAGCCTCAGGATTTCGGTTCTGTCAGTCGATTCCTGCGCAAATGGGCCTTGAAGGAATTCGAGGGAACGCCTATTTTTTTGCCCCCCGAGCCCCACCGTCATTTGCGCAAGGAGGTCACAATGAACAGTGCGGCAAAGTTACAGTTCCAGCGGCTTCCCCCGGAAGCAAAACGTGCGGCGCTGTGGCGCCTGGCGTGGAGTGGCCTGGCTATCGAACAGATAGCCGAGCGGACTGGATGCTCCGTCGAGCAGGTCCGCAGCATGATCGACGAGGAGTCGATGCAGCCGTCCGTGCCGTGGCAGTCCGCGGGAAGGTGGGCCGGCGGCGGGCAGGCACTACCGGCCTAGCTACCCAGCTCGAAGGCATACACCCTGCCGTTGAAGTCGGCCGCGTAGACCACGCCGTCGCCGATCACCGGTGAGGCCGCGAAGCCCCAGTTCTTGCCGGTCTTGACGGTCTCATCGGACGGCGGGTCCAGGTACATCCAGCGAATGGCGCCGGTGGCGCGATCGAGCGCGAACAATGCGCCGTTGCGCGACGCCGGATAGGCGCCCTTGCCCAGGGTGCCGGTGACGAGCAGATCTCCCGTCATCGCGATGCGCTGCCACGAATATCCCGGCACGGGCGACTTCCAGCGCAACGAGCCGTCGCCCAGGTTGTACGCGTACACATTCGTGGCGTCCGAGGATCCGGTGTAGAGCACGCCGTCGCGCACCACGGGCGGCGACTCGATCCAGGAGAACCAGCGGTAGGTTTTCCAGAGTTGCTTGCCGGTGGCCGCCTCGAGCGCGATCAGATCGTAGCTGCGACTACCTACCAGCACGCGATCGCCCGCCACGACCACGTCGCCCGGCACAGCGAGTTTCGCGTCATAGGTCCAGCGCGGCGCGCCATCCCTGGCCGACACCGCGCGCACCTTGCCCGCGTAATCGGCGAAGATCACGAGTCCGCCGTGCAATGCCGGAGTCGCCGTCATGATGTCGTCGGCGGCCACGCGCCACAGCTCGCGGCCACTCTTTACATCCAGTGCGTACAGGTTCTTGTCGCGGCTGGCAATGTAGAGACTCTTGCCGTCGCTGACGACGCTGGAGCCGTAGCGATCCCAGCGGGTTTTCTCGTGATTGCTCGGGAGGCGCGGTTCGAGGACGGTGTCGACGCGGGCGCGCCAGGTTTCCGCACCGGAGTCGCGGTCGAGCTTGTGGAGATAACCCGAGTCGGATGCGACGTAGACGTGTCCGCCTGACACCTTTGGCTGGGCGCGGATCGCCTTGCCCGTGTTGAACTTCCAGCGCAGCTTGCCGTCGCTGTTGATTGCGTACAGATCGCCGTTCTCATTGCCGGCAAAGAGAAGGCCGTTTTTGGCGTTGAACTCCAGACCGGCCCAGACAGGTGCGCCCGTATCCAGTGACCAGCGTACTTTTGGTTGCGGTGCCGCCTTCCAGTCACGCGGTGCGGGCTTCTCGACTGGCGCGCTTCGTCTGAACTCGACCGGAATGTTGTAGACCGGCGCGGCATCGGCCGGAAGATGGCCGCTCAGAGTTTGGGTAGCCGCATTCCAGGTTAGCGGGAAGGACTCTTTCGTATCGATCGAATTGCCGGACAGCGTGACGGCGCCGAGTGGGATGTCATAGGCGCCAATGGCCATGAGCCACAGGCGCGCCTCCTGCTTGCCGTCTTTCTCGAGAAATTGCAGGGCCAGATTTGATGACTCGCCGCCATGGGACGGGTCCGCCGACCACCAGCCGGCGACGTCGGCGAAGCGCAACGTGGATTGGGCTGCGGCAGGCGCCGTGAGTGCGCTCGCGATGAGAGCCGCTATGGCGCGCAAAAGCTTGTATTTCATGCAGACGAACGCTGGCGATGGCCGCAACCGCTGTCAAGACGTCAGACGCGGCCACGACCAATGGCATCGGCACACTGACTGCCTGTGCACGCTGGACCGCGTACGGTGCAAGTGCTTGCCACCACGCCCTCCGGAGGACACATGAACGCCAAATTCCTGCTTCCCCTGTGCGCCGCAACCGCGCTGTTGACCGCGTGCGGTGATCGCACGGCGAATCCGCCTTCGGAGACCGGTGCGCCTCCGTCGGATACGACTGCTCCGCCTCCGACGACCACCACGCCCGGTACACCGCCGACCGAGCCACCGCCGGCGGATACTACGCAGCCGTCCAATCCTCCACCGCCGACCGGCGGAGGTTGAGCGCGCTAGAACTTGGCCGTCACCGACATGAACACCTGTCGGCCCATGATGTCGTAGGTCGAGTATGTGTTCGCGGCGCCGCCGCCCACCACTTCGACGGTACCGAGCGGTGGATCCTTGTCGAGCACGTTGTTGATGCCGAGGCGAACCTGGATGTCCTCCGTGGCATTCCACGTGCCGGCCAGGTCGAAGTAGCTGAAGGTCGGGAACTCGGCCCCGAAGGCCTTGTACAGCGGCTCGCCGGTCCCCGGATCGCGATGTTCCGCGCCTTGCAGCGTGGGATCGGAATCGTTGTTGTCGAGCTTCACGCTGCCGACGAATCGCCAGGTCAGGGCGACGTCGATATCCCACGGCGTGCTCCACGTGGTGCGCAGGTTGTGGCGCCAGCGCGGGTTCACGGTCTGGCAGGTATTGCCGTACAGGCCGGCGCAATCATAGGTGTGGGCACCCGGCAGCGGCGTGGTCTCCGTCGAGAGTAGATAGGCGCCATTCATGGCGAACGACAGCGATCCCGACTCACCCGGCAGGCGGAGCAGATAGGCGGTCTGCAAGTCGATGCCGCTGATCGAGGCCTGGGCGACGTTCAGGTTTTGCTGAACGATGTAACCGCCGCCGGCAATGTTGTTGCCCGTGAGTCCGCCGGTGGTGTGCTGACGCACGATCAACGAGCAGTAGACAGGATCCCCGGTATCGAGGCAGGTATTCAGCGCCACGTTGGCCGAGATCACACCCACGACGTTGTCGATCTTGATCTTGTAGTAGTCGATGCTCGCGGTGAGCGTGGGCAATGCCTCGGGGGTGATGTTGAAGCCCACCGTGTACGAGGTCGCCGTTTCGTTCTCGAGCTCGGGGTTGCCGCCGGTGAGTTGCGATAGCTGGCCGAGCACTGCATCGGGAATGTTGTTGGTGGTGCTGCCATTGCCATACCGCTGGATGAAGGCTGCCTGCTCGGCCGCCGGTACGGTATTCAAGCACTGCTCCAGCGTGGCGGCGGCCGGCGTCACGCCGTCCGGGGACGAACACGGGTCGTCGCCGAGCTGGATCAATCCCACCAGGCTGCCGTTGTAGAGCTCCACCACGCTGGGCGACCGCACGGCGCGCTGAAAGGAACCCCGGAATCGCAGCGATTCGACCGGCGCGTACTGCGTCTCGAATTTGTAGGTGTTGACCTGGCCGGTGCTGGAATAGTCGGAATAGCGGTACGCGGTATCGAAGATCAGATCCTTGATGCCGGGCCTGTCCTGCACCAGCGGCACGCGAACCTCGATGAATCCTTCGCTGACCGAAACACTGTTGTCGATGCCCACGGCGGCGCTGCCGAAGCCCGAGAGCTGCCCGCTCGCGAGGCCCGCATCCGGCGTGAACTCCACGTGCTCGTTGCGGTGCTCGTAGCCGACGTTGACCGCCACACCTTCTTCGGCGGTGGGCAGCTTGATGCCGTATTCGCCGAGCTGGCCCGAGACTTCGCCGTGAATCGTGCGCAGCGTGGTGGTGCCGTAGCCGGTGCCGGCCAGATAGAGGAACTCCAGCTGCTCCTGCGTGACACCGCCATCCTGGAAGATGTTCCAGGGCACGCAGCGGCCGCCACTGAGGCACACGGGATTTCCGTTCGCGTCATTCCTCACCAGCAGCGCCTGGTCGATGGCGGTGAAATTCATGTACTGATCGTTCGAGGTGAAGAACGTCGTGTAGTAGTACTGCCCGTAGGCGTCATAGCTCCACGCCGCGTTGATATCGCCTTTGCCGCCCAGCACCGCGCGGTAGTTGCTGTGCTCGTAGTCGCTGCTGCGTCCCCCACCCTCCACGTTGCGGCGGCCGATCGCCACGTTGGCCGTGACCGGCGCGCCGCCGGAGGCAATGGCCGCGAGATCCGCATCGATGTCCGCCTGCGTGCACAGCGTGAGCTGCTGCTGGGCGCTCATCAACGGATTACTGCAGTTGATGTTGTAGTTGCCGCTGATCGGGTCGTTCGGATTCGAGAAGAGGAACGCCGCCGCGGGCGCGACCTCCTGGTGCGACCGGTCGTTCATGTAGCCGAATTCGGTGTACACCTGGAAGTTGTCGGTCATGTCCAGGTGAGCCATGAATCCCGCGGTGTAACGCTCGTTGCCGCGCTGCATGTAGATGTACGGCTGCGAATTGAAGAACGCGGGAGGATTCGTCTCGGCCGTTCCGAAGTCGATGAAGCTGTTGCCGAGCACGTTGTATTCGGCGAAGGCGTTCGGACCGGTCTGCGGCTGCCAGTAGTTGGAGTTGATGCTGCCGGCGCAGACCGCTTCCGTGAGGTCGTCACTGGGATTCAGCTGGCAACCGCCGAAATCACGATCCGAGCTCTTCACGGGATCGGACTTCAGGTAGCCGAAGTACGCGGTGACATTGCCTCGTCCATCGGCAAGGCTCGTGCCCGCGAGAAAGTTGATCGACATGGACTTGCCGTCGGTGCTCTCTCCTGTCAGGGGAGTACCGCCGGCATCGATCTGCGCCTGCTGAACGTACGAGTTGCTGTTGTCGTGCCAGTTGCCGCCGATCTGGGCGTCGACCTGAAAACCCTCGAAGTTCTTCTTCATGATGAAGTTGATCACGCCGGCGATGGCGTCGGAGCCGTAGGTCGCCGACGCGCCGCCGGTCAACACTTCCACGCGTTCCACCAGTGCCGCGGGAATCTGATCCAGGTCGGGAGCCGGCGACTGGATGAAGGTGTACGGCGAGCCGATGCCCAGCCGGCGCCCGTTCACCAGCACCAGTGTGCGATTGGGGCCGAGTCCGCGCAGGTCTGCGGTGGCGACGCCGCCCGCGGTGGTTAGGCCGGGCGTACGGTTGCCGAGGTCCTGTCCCAGGTCGTTGGTGAAGTTCTGCGGCAGCTGGGCGATGAGGTCGGTGACATCGTGCTTGCCGGAAACCTGCATGTCCTCGCGCGTGACCACCTGGATCGGGCTGGTGCTCGTGGCATTCGGGCTCGCGATGCGGGAGCCCGTGACGACCACCTCTTCTATGGTGCCTTTCGGTTCCGCGGCCGGCGGCGACTGTGCGATGGCCTGCGCGCTGACGAGGGCCGCTGCGGCACTGAAAATACGCTTGCGTTTCATGTCAACTCCCTAAGTTGATGGCTGGCGCTGTTGCGTTTACCGCGCATACGCGCGCCAGCTTCGTGTCAGGGAAGATAGGCCGCGAAAATCCGGGCCAAGGAGTTTTGTGACCAGGCAGGTCGGCGGCGGGACGAAGTGGTCGGGGGCGGGACGAGCCGGCGGCGCGGCGATCACCGTGCGTTGCGACGTGCGCTGGGAATTTCTGTTGTAGGAATACCGCTACGCGTGTGTGGTCAACGCGCCGAACAACAACGCGCGGATGTCGCTGCCGCGCTCGCGACTCGAGACCAGGCGCGCGCCGCCGCGCATCACGAAGCAGAATTGCCCGCGCTCGTGCCTTTCGACGTGCGCCACCTGGCGGAGATTTATCAGCAGCGAACGCTCGATCTGCACGAAGCCCAGCGGCGCAAGGCGTGCCGAAATGCGCTTCAGCGTCGCCCGCGCGAGGAATTCGTTGGCACCGACGTGCGCGACGACGTAGTTGCCCGCGGAGGCCAGGTACTCCACTTCGTGGGCGTCGAGGAAATATATGCGGCCCGACTTTTCACCGATGATTTGCGGCGGCCGGAGCGCGGTGCTGCCATGAATGACGTCGATGGCCTGGGCACCGTTGCCCGCGTCGGCAATGACATCCAGGTCCGGCCGGTCTTCGCCCAGCCGATGCAGCTGAGCGCGCGCGGCGACCTCACCGTTCACGATCAGCGTTCTCACGAGTTTTGGTCTGGCTGACAAGCGCAAAGGCTCCCTGATTCAGAGACCTTAAGTGAGCGGACTTGTGTCGTGGAAGAGAGTTCGGTGGTCGGTGCGATGAGGTTCGCGCTTGCGACGGGGCGAATTCAGCGACCGTCGAAGCGAAGAAATGCGCGCCGAACCGTTCAGACTCGGAAACCGACCGTTGGCTGCAGGACGGCAGCCCTTCGCGGCTAACTCTTCGTATACCTGCCGTCGAACACCACGGTCCATGCACCACGCGCGTCTGCCGATTCCCAGAGCTGACGCACGGATCCATCGGCATTCGGAGTCCAGGTGATGCGCTGCTTCCCTCCCTCGAGCACCATGTTCTTGCCATCCCAATGGCCTTCGAGCGTCAACAGCAGTCCGTCGGTGTCCACCCAGGTCTGGTGCCACACCTTGCGCACCGCATCGTAGGCATTGAGGCTTTCACCGCTGTAGCCCTTGCCGGTGACGTAGTGCTCGTGGATCACGCACTTGCCGTATTCCAGCGTGATGCGATTCGTGCCGACGAAGGAGCCATCGGGCTTGGACACGCGCCACTCGCCTATCCAGAAGTCGAACTGCCGATGTTCGGGGCTGGAACAGGGCGGCGGCGGCGCAGCATGCCCGGTCGATGCCAGCAACAGATTGGCGATTGCAACCGCGAGGAGACGTACGGGCTTCATGCGGGAAGGTTAGCCTCACTCGCCGTAGCGCGCGATGTGGCGTCGATAGGCCAGCAAGTGCCGCAACGCCTCGCGCGGCCGATTCGCCTTCTCGTGCAATCTGGATAGATTGAAATGCGCATCGCGCAGCAGCGGATCCTGTGCCAGCGCATCGCGGTACGCCGCGACCGCCTCCTCTTCCCGCTCGAGATCTTCGAGCAGGATGGCGAGGTTGAATGACAGCAGCGCGCTCGACGTCTTCGCCTGTCGATACAACCGCTCCGCCTCCTTCGAGCTTCCCGTCGAGGTGCAGCAATCGTCCCAGGTTGATCCTCGCCTCCAGGTGATCTTCCTGAACGCTCAATGCCGCGAGGTACGCGGCACGGGCGGCCGACGACGTCCGAGTCCTCGAGCATGTGACCGCGCTGAAAATGCTCGTGCGCGAGAGCCGCGGCCGGAACTTCCGCCGAACGCCTCATTTCGGCGACCTGCGCCGGCGCCGGCTTCGGTATCAGCGGCAACGCATATTGGCCGGAGGCTTCCCATTCACGCGAGCCTTCACGCACCGCGAGATCCTTGCCGGATGCCGCCAGCGCGATCGCCGGCAGCCGACCGGTCGGCAGACGCACTGCGGATCTGCTCCAGCGCCTCGGCAATCTTCGGCGTGGAAATCTTCGCGGCCTTGAGCGCGCCCGCGACGCGCAGCACCAGCAGATCCTGAAATGTGTATCTGCTCTTGCCGCCTTGTCTTGCCGGAAGGGCCGGCGGCTGATGAACCCGGCCTCGCTCAGCTTCCGGATGAGCGCTGGAGGGAGACCGAACAGCCTCTTCAGATCTGCCAGCGAGTATTCCTGCATCTCACTCGTCGCTGATGATTTTCTCGGAAGACGCGGCTTCCCCCGGCACCGGCGCCTTCTTGGGCGCCTTGCGCTCCTTCGCATCCTTGTTCGCCGCGCGCATTCAAGCTCGCCTTGAGCACTTCCATCAGATCGACCACGTTGGTAGCGCCACTCGACCGGCGGGCGCCTCGGCAAAGGACACTTCCTTGCCTTCCACTTTCCGCTGGATCGCAGCCTCCACGCGGGCCGCGATGCTCGTCAACGTATTCATTGGGGTCGAAGCGCTTGGCCGCGAGTTGTTCGATCAACTGGTTCGCGAGCTTGAGCTCCGCGCTCCGAGACCGGCGCCGCTTCGACGCCCAGATCCTTGATCGAGCGCACCTCCGCCTTGAAGTGCAGCTGGTGCATGGCCAGCCCGTCGTCCATCGGGCGCAGGATCACGATGTGCTCCTTGCCGCGCGAGATCCACCTGCCTACCGCGCACTGCTTGGCCTTCTTGAGCGCCGTGGCCAGCAACGAATACGGCTTCGCGCCGCCTTTGTCGGGCGCCAGGTAGTAAGTCCCGTCGAAGTACACCGGATCGACGGATTCCAGCGGAACGAACTGCGTGATGTCGATCGTGTGCGTGGTGGTGTCCTCGAGCGCCTTCAGCTCCTCGGCGGAGAACATCACGTACTGACCCTTCGCGAACTCGTAGCCCTTGGTCATCTCGGATCGCTCGACCAGCGCGCCGTCGTTGACCGCGACGTATTGTTGCTTGACGCGCGAGCCGTCTCTTTGCCGCAGCAGGTTGAAGGAGATGCGCTCGCTCGAAATCGTGGCCGAATAGAGCTTGACGGGGATGGCGACCAGGCCGAACGAGATCGTGAGCGAGGCGATGGAGCGGGCGTTGCTAGGCATGAGGGCACACAGATATTCGATGGACTTGTGTGGGCAGCAACTGTACCGCGGCCACAGCATGTCGCAAGTTACTGAATTAAAGGAATCTTTGTCATTCTGTCAGACGGAGGCCATGTGCACTTGACGCTTTGCGCTTACATGCGGGTCGAGACGCGCGCTTCTAAAGTGGCACATGAAAAAGCCGGCAAGGCGCAGCTCAAGACCTATCGGGCCAAGCGCGATTTCACCAAGACGCAGGAGCCGAGCGGCGCGCGCAAGGTGCTGCCCGCGGAACATCGGCGCTTCGTGATTCAGAAGCATGCCGCGAGCCATCTGCACTAGGACTTCCGCCTGGAGTTGAACGGCGTCTTCAAGTCGTGGGCCGTGACCAAGGGACCGTCGGTCGATCCGGCCGACAAACGCCTGGCCGTGGAAGTGGAAGATCATCCGCTCGACTACGGCGACTTCGAAGGCACGATCCCCAAGGGCGAATACGGCGGCGGCACCGTGCAGATGTGGGATCGCGGGTTCTGGGCGCCGCAAGGACCGAAGAAGCCCGAGGACGCGACTCACGGCCGGCGACTTCAAGTTCGTGCTCGCGGGTGAACGGCTGAAGGGTAGTTGGGTGCTCGTGCGCATCAGGAACAATCGCGGTCGCGACACGCGCACCAACTGGCTGCTGATCAAACACAAGGACGAATACGCGTCGCCCGGGCGGCACGCCGGCGCTGATCGAGGAAGATCGTTCGGTGGCGTCAGGCCGCACCATGGATCAGATCGCGCGCGGAGTCGGCAAGGCGCCGCAGCCGTTCATGTTAGCCAAGCCAGAAGATGCGGATGCGGTGTGGCATTCGAATCGCACGGAGACGAAGCCGGCAGCGGCTGCGGCCGACGCCGCGCCGAAGGCGCGCACGCCTCCGAAGAAGACCAAGCGCCTGGCATCGATGCCGGATTTCATCGAGCCGCAGCTCTGCCAAATTGGTCGAACGCCCGCCCGGCCGGCGCCGGCTAGGCGCACGAGATCAAGTTCGACGGCTACCGCGTGCAGCTTCGCGTGCAGAACGGCAAGGCCCAGATCCGCACGCGCACCGGGCTCGACTGGACCAGTCAAGTTCGCAGCCGTCGCCAAAGCCGCTGAAGGCGCTGCCCGACTGCATCATCGATGGCGAAATCTGCGCGCTCGACGAGAACAACATGCCGAGCTTCGCCAAGCTGCAGGAGGCTTTGTCGGAGGGCAAATCCGATGGCCTGGTGTTCTTCGCGTTCGATCTGCTGGTCGAAGGCAAGGAAGATTGTCCGCGAGCTGCCCCTAACCACCCGCAAGGCAGCGGCTTGAAGGCGCTGCTCGAGGAAGCCGACCTCGGCGCGACACGCTCCGCTACGTCGAACATTTCGAAGCGACCGGCAATGAGGTGTGGCTCTCGGCCTGCAAGATGAAACTCGAAGGCATCGTCTCGAAGCGCGCTGGATGCGCCGTACGTCTCCGGTCGCCATGGCGGCTGGACCAAGGCCAAGTGCCGCGCCGGGCAATGAAGTGGTGCTCGGTGGTTGGACCACCCGAGCGAGGCAGGTTCCGCTCGCTGCTTGCCGGCGTCCATCGCAACGGCCGTCTCGAATACGTCGGCCGCATCGGTACGGGCTACGGCGAGTCGGTGGCGAGGCAACCTTCTGCCCGTGCTCGAGAAGCTACACGACGGATGTCAGCCCTTTCAGCGGCAAGGACGCGCCACGGAAGGAAGCCAACGTCCATTGGCTGAAGCCCGAGCTCGTCGCCGAGATCGAGTTCGCCGGCTGGACGGACCACCGGGATGATCCGCCACGCGTCGTTCAAGGGATTGCGCCGCGACAAGCCTGCCAAGGAAGTCGTGGACGAACGAGCCGGCGTCGGACAGCGCCGAGCGCCGAGGTCGACGAAGCGCGGTCCGCTCCCGCCAAGAGGACCGGGCCGAACGTCGTGATGGGCGTGACGCTCTCGAACGCCAACAAGGTGCTGTGGCCCGACGGCGCGCAAGGTGGCGCCGTCACCAAGCTCGACCTCGCCCGGTATTACGAAGCCGTCGGCGAGTGGTTGCTGCCGCATTTGCGCGGCCGGCCCTGCTCGCTGGTGCGCGCGCCGGACGGAATCACCGGCGAGCAGTTCTTCCAGCGCCATGCGATGGCCGGCATTTCGGATCTCTTTACCCTCGTCAAGGTCAGGGGCGACAAGGCGCCGTATGTGCAGATCGATCGCGTCGAGACGCTCATCGCCGTCGCGCAGATCGGCGCGCTCGAATTGCATCCGTGGAACTGCGCCGAGGGCGATCCCGAAGTCGCCGGTAGATTGGTGTTCGACCTCGATCCCGCGCCCGAGGTGAAGTTCAGCGCCGTCATCGACCGCCGCACTCGAAATGCGTGATCGCCTGAAGAAAGTGGGACTCGAGTCTTTCTGCAAGACCACCGGCGGCAAAGGATTGCATGTGGTCACGCCGTTGACCGGCGGCAAGGATGCGGTGGCGTGGCCGGCCGCCAAGAACTTCGCGCACATCATCTGCGCGCAGATGGCGAGCGACTCGCCGACCAAGTACCTCGATACCATGTCGAAGAAGGATCGCGTCGGGCGGATCTTCCTGGACTACCTGCGCAACGACCGGACGTCCACCGCCGTTGCCGTGCTATCCACGCGCGCGAGACCCGGAGCGCCGATCTCGATGCCGATTCACTGGAAGGAGGTGAAGGCGACGTTGAAGCCCGAGCGGTTCAACATCCGCACGGGACCGGAGCTGCTCGAGGAAGTCGAAGCCGTGGGCAGACTATGAGGAATCGGCGCGATCGCTGTCGGCCGCGATAGAGAAAGTACTCTCGCTAGGTGGCGGCAAGAAAGTGCGCTGAGCTAATGCCTATACCCAGATACCGCACGCTGCTCCTCGTATTGCTGGCCGTGTTCGGCGTTGGGGCCACGGCGGCACAGCAGCCGCGCCCCATCCGCGTGCTCATCGTCGATGGTTTCAGCAATCATGACTGGCGGCTGACGACCCGTTCGATCCGCGCCATTCTCGAGCCAACACGGCAGTTCTCGGTGGATGTGTCGACCTCGCCGCCGGACGCTGCCTCCCCCGGGTGGGACCGATGGCGCCCGGTCTTCTCCGCCTATGACGTCGTCATCCAGACCTGCAACGATATCAACGGCGGTCCGCAGTGGCCCGAGCCCGTACGTGAGGCATTCGAGAAGTTCGTGCGCCATGGCGGCGGGGTATACGTCTGGCACAGCGGTAACAACGCATTTGCGGACTGGCCGGATTACAACGACATGATCGGCATAGGCTGGCGCAAGAAAGAGTTTGGTTCCGCGCTCGCGGTTTCGGACGACGGCAGAATCTCGAGAATTCCGCCCGGCCAGGGCGAGGATACCGGTCACGGCAAACGATTCGACGCGCTGGTGCAGCTGCGCGGCGAACATCCCATCCATCGTGGCTTGCCGCGCGCATGGCTTGCCGCGGATATCGAGGTCTACTACTACGTACGAGGTCCTGCGAAGAAGGTCGAAGTACTCTCCTACGCGCGCGAGCCCCACACTGGGCTCAACTGGCCCATCGAATGGACCGTGCGCTACGGTCGCGGCCGCGTGTATACGTCCACCCTCGGACATGTTTGGAAGGGGGACGTCCAGCCGGTGACGGTGCGCGATGCCGGCGCGCAGACCCTGCTGATTCGTGCGCTGCAGTGGCTGGCGCGGCGGCCGGTGACCTGGCCGGTGCCCGCTGATTTTCCCACCGCGACTTCGACGTCGATCCGCGGCGAACTGCGGTTGCCGGAGTGATATCGAACGATCGGCGAGCGTTCAGTCGATGCTCGCCGCCAGTTTGCGCAGCGCTGCTCGCGGATCGCCCTCTATCGTGTCGCCGTGCGAAACGATGATCCGCCGCAGATCCTCACGGTCGGCCCAACGCCTGAACTGTCGCGCGACTTCAGTCTTGTGCTTGCCCAGCAGCAGCTTCACCGGCGCAGGCACATGCGGCTCGTCACCGGCGAATCCCATGACCCTGAGCAGCCACCCGTCGAGACCGCCTTTACCGTGAATGTCGCCGATCAGATCATTGACGATGACGGTCAAACCGTCGTCGCCCTCGACTTCCAGCGCGGAATCACCCGCGATCTCGATGTAGCGCACCGTCGGGTCACCAAAGTCTGGCGTACTGGTGTCGATGCGCACCACTTCCCCGATCTTCTCGACCCCGGCGCGAGGCGCCACGACAGTCATGCCCGCATATCGCCGCGCGTAGCCCGGCGCATCGAGCCGATGCCGGAGGCTGGGTACGACCAGGAAGGCAGGCCGGCCGAATGTCTCGAGCTCGGTCATATCCGGTTCCCGCAGTGCGATCGCGCTGAAGACCACGAGCTCGCCCGATTTCAACCGAACTACCGTCATGCGCCGTGGCAATTCGAGCAGCGGCATCTTCAAATCGCCGACCACGGTGACGATGCGGTCATTGACGCGCGTCAGTTTGCCGTGCGGCAAAACCGTCCATTCTTTGAAAGGCGCGGTCATGCGTGAAAGGTGCGTGATTCCTGCGGCGTCCAGTCGCGCTCCGAGTCCCCGTCCTCGGCGGCGCCGAGAGTGGCGGGGTCAGTCGCGCCCATTCCGACGCGGTCATCGAAGCGTTCTTCCGCGCGCTTTTTCGCCAGCAGGTTGACGAGGAAGCCCGCGAAGGCCACACCCATTGCGATCTTGAGCAAAGTTTTCATGGCGTGATGGTACGCGCGCGGCATCGCCGGCAAAGTCGGAGCGACCCCGTTCCCGACGTTCCAGCTGGAACGTCCAGTTGTACGTCAACACTGACTGACAGGCCTTTTCGGATGGCCTATACCGGCGCTGCACCCCGTCGTAAGGAGCACGTATGTCCGCGGCCCACCTTCGCCTTCCGGCTCTCGCCGTATCGTGCGGCCTCCTGTGGTTCTCGACGGCCGGCGCGGCGACGTTGCCAGCCGGCTTTTCCGAGACACGCGTCGCGAACGGGCTGCAAAGCCCCACCGCAATGGCCGTCGCGCCCGACGGCCGAGTCTTCGTGGCGGAAAAAGGCGGCACGCTGCGCGTGGTGAGGAACAACGCGCTGCTGGCGCAACCTTTCCTCACCGTGAGCGTGAACACCGCCAGTGAGCGCGGCCTGCTCGGCGTGGCGTTCGATCCCGAGTTCCAGAGCAACCGCTTCGTGTACGTGTACTACACCACCGCCACTGCACCCATACACAACCGCGTGAGCCGCTTTACCGCGAGCTCCAGCAATCCAGACGTCGTACAAGCCGGCAGCGAACTGCCGATCCTGGATCTGCCCACGCTGAGCGCATCAGTGCACAACGGTGGCGCCATCCATTTCGGAACCGACGGCCGGTTGTACGTGGCCGTGGGCGAGAATGCCGTGCCCGCCAATGCGCAGTCGCTGGACACACCGTTGGGCAAACTACTGCGCATCAACGCCAACGGCTCGATTCCCACGGACAACCCCTTCTACTCGCAGACCACGGGCGTCGACCGCGCCATCTGGGCCCTGGGGCTGCGCAATCCGTTCACCTTCGCGGTGGATCCCGCGACCGGTCGAATCCATGTCAACGATGTCGGCGCGAATTCGTGGGAAGAAGTGAATCTCGGCGTGCGCGGAGCCAACTATGGATGGCCGCAAACCGAAGGACCCGACCCGGGCGGAGTCAGCGGCGTGCGTTATCCCATCCACGCGTACCAGAACGCCGGCTCGAACTGCGCCATCGTGGGCGCGACGTTTTACAGGCCGCAGATCTTCCGCTTTCCGCGCGCGTACGATGGCCGCTATTTCTTCGGCGACCTCTGCGGCGGCTTCATCCGCATGCTGAGCCCGCCCAACTATTCGAGCTCGGCAGGATTCGCCACGGGCATCGGTTCGCTCGTGGACATCCAGGCTCACCAGGACGGTTCGTTGTACTACCTCGCGCGTGATGGCGGAGCGCTGTTCCGCGTGCAATCCACCACGAGCACCATCGTGTTCAACGACAACTTCGAGAGCGCGCGCGGCTGGACACTCACCGGTGGCGCGAACACCGCCGTCCGTGGCCTCTGGCAGCGGGGCGATCCGCAGCCCACCACCAATGCCGGCCTGCCCTTGCAGCTCGGCTACTGCCAGGGCTCCACCAATTGCCTCATCACCGCGCTCGCCGCGGGCACGGCGAACGGCGCGAACGATGTGGACGAGGGCCAGACCTCGATTCAATCCCCCGCCATCGCGTTGCCGG
Source organism: uncultured Pseudomonadota bacterium (assembly GCA_963711635.1). Taxonomy (GTDB): domain Bacteria; phylum Pseudomonadota; class Gammaproteobacteria; order Steroidobacterales; family Steroidobacteraceae; genus CADEED01. The sequence continues at coordinate 13,401 of CAVQEZ010000014.1, read as the reverse complement.
CCGGCCGCCCGCTGACGCTGTCGTTCGGGATGTATTTCGCGCACAACGCCAACGCCACTTCAGCGGACTTTTTCCGCGTGCGCGTCGTCGGTGAGAACGGCGTCGTGCAGACCGTGTTTGCGCGAGGCGGCGCTGCGCGCAATGTGGCGGCGGCGTGGTCAACGCGCACCGTCAATCTGGACGCCTGGGCCGGGCAGACCATTCAGCTTCGCGTCGATGCGGTCGATACCGATAGTGGCAGCCTGGTCGAAGCGGGAGTCGATAACGTCGCGATCACCGCGCATTGAAAGAGAATCAGGGGAACTCTGAAACGAATCCCGCTGTGAAGGCGTTATCAATCGGGCGCATCGGTTCAGGAATTTCGCGCGAATACCGAGAGACTCGCGCTTCAGTACGCGATCCAGACGCACGGTGTTCCGGGAAATGCTTCAGTCCGATGAGCAATGGTTGGCCATTGCAGATGAGTTCTATAACGCAGCCGTCGACAGCAGCCGTTGGCACAGCGCTCTCGAGCGACTGGCCGCCGCGACCGGTTCACGCACCGGCGAGTTGATCACGATCGGCCACGATGCCGTCGTTCCCGTCAATCTCATGACGAACATGGATCCGGCTATTCATGCCGCCGCGGCCGAGTGCCGCATTGGCGATCCCGCGCTCAATCCGCGCGTGAAGGCGGGGATGACCTCGCCAGTTCTCAAGGTCATGTCCGAGTGCGACTTCCTCACGCCGGAGGAGCACGCGATCCATCCGCATTACAACGAGTTCGCACGGCCCTGGGACATTCCCTACATCTGCCTCGCAACGCTCGAAAGACAAAAAGACCTGCTGATCGGCCTGGCGGTGTGCCGCTCCGAGCGTGAAGGTCACATCAATGACGAGCAGCGCCGGGTGTTTGCGTCGCTGGCGCCGCACGTGCGCGCGGCCGTGAAGATGCAGATCGCATTGGAAGGCAACGGCGCAAAGGTGGTCCGCGGCGCGCTCGAGACCTTGTCGATCCCGGCATTCGTATGCGGACGCACGGGCGCCGTGCAGGCAGTCACCACGTGCGCCGAAGAAACTCTGCGCGGCGAACGAGGACTTTCACTGCGCAACCGGTTCCTGCGCGCATTCCGGGATGACGACGACAAGGCGCTGAACGATGCGATTCAGAAGGCAGCGCGCGGCGTGGTAATCCCCGGAGCGCCTGTCGCGACAACCATTGTCGTACGCGGCGTCGACGAGACGAAGGCGCCCATCGTCCTCGATGTAATGTCACTTCCGTCGATTGCACTGGAGTTCTCATCCGCGCCTCGGGTCGTCGTCGTTGCCCGAGGTTCGCGCGGCACCGACACACGCAAGACAGCACTGCTGCAGGGCGTGTACGGGTTCACTTCGGCCGAAACGGATATCGCTCTGCAGCTCGCGCGCGGGCAATCGACCGAGGTCATCGCGAAACTGCGAAAAGTGGCGGTTGGCACGGTACGAGCGCAGATCAAGAGCATGCTCGCAAAGCTCGGGGTCAGTCGGCAGGTGGAATTGGTCGCGAGGCTGAACGAGTTCTAGCCTCGCGACCATCCCTCACTAGTAGATGCTCGAGTTGTCCTGGATGTCCTCGAAGGCCGTCTCGTTGAAGTTGATTTCACCGAAAGTCTCGGGCGTGCCGGCCGGCATGAAGGTTCCGCGACGCACATGGCCGCCACGAACCGTGAGGATCTGCTGGCCGCGATCCCACAGGCGCGACGTGAACCGCTCCGGCATCGTGATCATGATGATCTGCTCGCCATGCACGGTTCGGTACTGCCACGCGCCCGGCGTGAAGGTCACCACCGGATTCCCGGCGTCGATCTTGTCCGTGATGTGGACGCCACCGCCCACCACCAGCCGGACCTCGATGCCATCACCGACGCTGAACCAGTTGCCGACCGGCGGGGCGCCGGACGGATACAGAAGTTCCGCGAAGGTGTACGCCGGGCGGCCCTGCACTGCGCCCCAAACGACGTTGCAGTTACCTTCATCGTCCACGATCCCCTCGCAGTCGAACCAGTTCGGCAGGACGTACGAGTCGTTCATGACGATGTAGTTGACCTGGTAGATCTTCGCGCCGCTCGAGAACACCGGGCTGCCGGCGATCGAGTCCGCCACGGGCACGTGGCTCTCGTAAGCCAGGTAGTCCTTGATCGGCTTGCCCGACACGTCGAGCTCCGCCGCGCTGAACTTCAAGGCGAAGTCCGTGTTCTCCTGGTCGAAGATCGCCGTGCCGTCGCTCTCGTAGCTGACGGTGTAGTTGGCAGCCATGTCAGCGCTCAGCACCCAGCCGGTCGACGTGAGGTAGTAAGCGGTGTCTTCCTCACCCCCATCGGCCCACACTGCATTGTCGATGTCATAGAGCGCCCAGCTCTGTTCGATGCGATTGGCCTCGGTGCCCGCCTTCACGAACCCGTGCTCGTACTCGGATTCGCCGTCGTACTGCGACGCCCACAACCAGTACGCGCCCTGGGTCATCAACGACTGGATCGAGATCTTCGTCGTGCTCGCGACGGCTTCGGCCAGCTGTACCTGTACAGCGAGGTCGGTGACGTCCGCTGTCTGCACCGTCACGGCATCGACGTCGAAATCGTCGCCCTCCTCGTCAACCGCAGCCGCGGCACTCTCGAGCCCATCGATCGCCTCGTTCGTGACCAGCGCCAGCAACGCCGCACCGGACTCCGTCGTATCGACACCTTGCGTCGAGGCCGCCTGCATGATGGCTTCCTGATTTTCGGCCAGGGTTTTCGCGGCCACCTGCGCGATGCGATGCAGCCGCTCGTAATCATCGGCCGCCGCAGTGCCCGCATCCTCCGCCGCGACGTAGTCTTCGAACAGGTTGACGTCGCTGCTGGCGCCGATGCGCAGCTTGACTTGCGTCACGGCGTCATCGAGCGTCAACGCGGGATTCTGCTGGAGCATGCCGTGGACCACCGTGGTGATCGGGCTGATGAAGTCCGATTCGCCCGCGGGCGCGCTCAGCACGAAAGGCTTGCCGACCGCGGCGCCCGTGTCTTCATCCACTGTCGTTTCACCGACCTGGACCACGATCGCATGCGCAGACGCATCGACACCGTCCGGAATCGTCAGCGTGAACGCGCCGCCCGCCGCCGTCGTCGCCGAGGGCTCGCTCGTGTCGCACTTCATGTTCGCATTGGTGTCCAGACACACCGTCGCACCGACCAGATAGCCGTCGGCCGCCTTGCCTGAGACCGTGACTGGCGGCGGTGTTGGAGTCGGGCTTGGGTTTGGACTGGGGCTCGGACTCGGGCTCGGACTCGGGCTGGGGCTGGGCTCGGGCTGGGGCTTGGCGAGCCGCCGCCGCCCACCGGAGGATTGGTCGTCGAACCGTCGTTGTCGCCGTTGCAGCCCGCGAGCGGAACTGCGCAAAGCATCGCGAGCATCGCGGCGGTAGTACCTTTGAAACCTGTCTTATTCACGTCGTTCACCCAAACAAGCTTGACCGCGTAGCGTGCGGCGGGGCGAAACGTACGGATCGCGTGACGAGGTGGCATTGCCCATATGGGGCATGAGGGCGCCGGGCGATTGGAGAGTGTGAAGTGGAGCGTCAGGGTGAATGGGAAGTGTGATGCGGCGCACGCGCGCCTGAGCTGCTGGTTACCCATCTGTCCCGCGCCGCGCGCCAGACGTTCCAGCGGGAACGTCGCATGTTTGTGCGGTCTAACTACCATAAAGCGGCGTGTGCCACTCGCGTCTTGCAGGTATACTCGGCACCTCGTCAGCAGCACACAAGGACGTGTCCATGCGCTCCATCGACGAACTCGCCACCGAGATCTGCACGCTCGCCGGCCACATCAACGCGGCGAATCATCGCTTCCTGATGCTGATCGCCGAGTTCGACCGGCGCAACGGCTGGTCGGACAGCGGCACGCAATCCTGCGCCCACTGGCTCAACTGGAAGTGCGGCATCGCCATGGGCGCCGCGCGCGAGAAGGTGCGCGTCGCCCGCGCGCTCGAGAGCCTGCCCAGAGTGTCCGCCGCCATGGCCAGCGGCAAGCTCAGCTACTCCAAGGCGCGCGAGATCACGCGCGTCGGCGACGCCGGCAACGAGGACTACCTGCTATCCATTGCCGAGCACGGCACCGCCGCGCACGTCGAGAGACTCGTGCGTGCGTATCGCCGCTGCCTGGAGGCCGAGGAGTTGTCGCGCGAGCAGCGCCAGCAGCAGAACCGCCGCGTCAGCTTTCGTCATGACGACGACGGCTCGCTCATCCTCACCTGCCATCTGCCGGCCGAGATCGGCGCGATGGTGATGAAGGCGCTGGACGTCGCGGTCGAAGGCTTGCCCGTCTACCAGGACGTTCCCGCTGGAACGTCAAAGGAAGTCGTGCCCTACAGCCAGCGCCGCGCCGACGCACTCGGCCGCATGGCCGAGAGTTTCCTCGCGCACGACGTGCTGGAATCTCCCGGCACCGATCGCCAGCAGATCGTCGTGCACGTCGCCGCCGAGACCCTGCGCGACGCGCGTCGCCGGCTGCTGCGAGATCGAACACGGCCCGTCCATCGCCGCCGAGACTGCGCGTCGCTTCTCCTGCGACGCCAGCGTCGTCACGCTCGTCGAGGACGAGGACGGCGAGCCGCTCAACGTCGGCCGCAAGACGCGCACCATCTCCGCGCCACTGCGCCGGCTGCTGACGGCGCGCGACAAGGGCTGCCGATTCCCCGGCTGCAGCAACGCGCGCTACGTCGACATGCATCACATCAAACATTGGGCGAATGGCGGCGAGACCAGGCCGTCCAACCTCGTGTCGCTGTGCCGGTTTCATCATCGTGCGGTGCACGAGGGTGGGTTCGATGTCGAGATTCTCGATGACGGGGCGCTGCGGTTTGTGAGGCCGGATGGTGAGCCGGTGGATGGCGTCGGGCCGGGTGTTCGCAGCCGACCGGGAGATTGGCGGCGAGCTGCCCGGTACGGGAAGTTCGGACTGCTGGCGCGGGGATCGGATGGATCTTGGTCTGGCGGTTGACGTGATGATTCAGCGGTCGCGGAAGGCGCGAGGACGTTCCAGCGGGAACGTCTGAATAGGCCGCGCATTCAGTCGTGATTCTGAACGGAACCTGAATGTGTCCGATGTGAGATATCGGCGTGGATTTCCTTGTTGCGCGGTGGCTGCGGGCGTAGTGTCGCCGCCATGACCTCACGTTCATTGCTGTTGCTAGGCGTTACGTTCGTTTCCCTCGCCTGGTCACAGGAACCCGCGGCCGATGAGCCGACGCCCACGCCTCAGTCATTCGACCTGAGCAGTGATTCGATAAAGAAGATCGTGCGTGACACAGCAGCTGCGCAATCCGTGCCGATCCGGATTTCTGAAGAGAAGTCTGTCAAGCGCGAGCCCGATATAACGATCAAATACGTGCCGCCAGACATTGCGCAGCCTGCGAAAAGCCCTGCTCCACGCCGCCCGACTGCGCCGCCAGAATCCGATGGCCCCATACCTGCGCTCATCGACATGCTCGTGGATACCGCGCTTGGTGTAGAGGACGATTCGCTAAGCTATCGCACCGTCTGCCCGCCGACAGACGCCCTCAATACCCCCGCACCGAGCTACGAGAACTGCCAGCTCGTGTCTAGATAGCGCGGAAGGCGCGCGGACGTTCCAGCGGGAACGTCATGACGCGCGTCCGGCTGCCGCGGCAATCCCTCACTCGAGCGGAATGCGGCTGCCGTATTTGGCCAACCACGCCTTGAAGCTGAGCAAGTCCGGGTTCAGCGAGCGCGCGGTGTCGAGATTGCGCGCGGCCACGAACTCCTGCTCGAATTCCGCGTAGTACTGGAACATGTTGCCGAGGTCATCCGCGCCCGGGAACCCGAAGCCGCGATACATCGCGGGGGTCACCGCGTTGTAAGCGACCTCCTTGCCGAGCGCCTTGGACATCTCGGCCGCCAGCTGCGCGCCCGTCAGGTGATCGCCCAGCGATGCCGACTCGCTGGCCTATCCACCGCCCGCCTTGCTTGAAGATGCCATACGCGCACTTGCCGATGTCTTCGGCCGCGATGCCCGACAATTTTGCCTGGCCCATCGGCAGCGTGAGCGCGAACTTGCCGTCCGGCCCCTTCTTCGGCCCCATGCCGAAGTAGATGAAGTTTTCCCAGTAGAACGCCGTGAGCAGGTAGGTAGTCGGCACGCCCGCCTCGGCGAACAGTGCGTCCGCCTCGCCCTTCGCGTCGAAGTGCGGCACCTTGTACTTCTCCATGAGCGTCGGCATGCGCGGATCCGAGAGCGGCACGCGCTTGCGCGTGTCTTCGAGCGTCGACCAGATCACGTGTTGCAGCTTCGCCGCCTTTGCGGCCTGCGCCATGTTGCGCGCCTGGCTCACCTCTTTGGCCGGCTTGAAGTGTTCCCAGTAGTTTGTGACGCAGTACGCGCCGTAGGCGCCTTCGAAGGCTCTTGCGAGCGAGGCTTCGTCGTCGAGATCCGCTTCGACCACTTCGGCGCCAAGCTTGCGCAATTCCGCGGCCTTGTCGCCGCTCGCCTTGCGCGTGATGGCGCGCGCCCGAAAGCCGCTCGCAGGATCGGCGAGGATGGCGCGGACGAGACCACCGCCCTGGGCGCCCGTGGCGCCGACGACGGAAATGATGCGGGAGGTGGACATAGCTGGACTTGGCCTTCTTTATAGGGTCGTGGCAGTGAGCATATGCCCGCCGGCCTGAATTCGCGCGTGCCCTGGAGAGAGTGAGATTCAAACCTTCGGACACCGCCGCACGTCCTACTTTGAATAGGAGGCGGTCGTGCAGAAAGGTATTGCGCAGCTCATCGGCATGTCCATGGCATTGCTTGGCTCTGCGGCCGCCGCTTCGACCGAGGGGCTTTCTGCCAAACAAATCGAGGAAATTTCTGAGATCGCGCGCGAGGCACGAGAGTCCAGCCACCTACCCGCGCTTTCGGTGGCGGTTGTTAGAGATGGCAGGATCTGGAGTGCGGCATTCGGCATGGCCGACCTCGAGCAGCAAGTTCCCGGCGACGACCCAAAGCATGCTCAGAACGGCATCGATCGGCAAATGGTTCACCGCGACGGCCGCAATGCGCCTGGTCGAAGAGGGCAAGCTCGACCTCGACGCACCCGTACAAAGATACTGCCCGCAATTTCCCACCAAGGCCTGGGCCGTGACGGCGCGACAGTTGCTGTCGCATCTCGCTGGCGTGCGCCACTACTACGGCGACAACGGAGAAAGGAAGGAGACCGACGCAGAACGCGCCTCACTGGAAACGCGAATCGAACGCGAGCGGGCCGGGCAATTCGTGCGCTACACCGACATGGCCGGGCCGCTTGCCATCTTCAAGGACGATTCGTTGCTGTTCGAGCCCGGCACGAAGTCGCACTACAGCTCGCTCGGCTATCGGTTGCTGGGGTGTGTGTTGGAAGGCGCGGCGCAGATGCCGTACCGGCAGCTCATGCGAGATCTCGTCTTTGCTCCTGCCGGCATGAGTTCCATCGTGCACGACGATGCGCGCGCCATCGTGCTGCACCGCGTTGCGGGTTACAGCCGTGGACCCGACGGCACGTTCTTGAGAGCCGAATTCGGGATGTCAGCGAGAACCTGCCGGCCGGCGGCTGGCTCGCCACGAGTGAAGACCTTGCCAGATTTGCCGTCAAATTTGCACGAGGCGAGATAGTGAAGCCCGCCACGCGCGACCAGATGGTCCAGCGACCCATGCTCAAGGATGGATCACCCGCCCCGAATCCCATGGGCTTTCCGAACTACTACTATGGGATCGGCGTGATGGTCGGGCCCCTCGACGGCGCGCGGGCCTGGTTTCACACCGGGGGCCAGAGCGGAACAACCGCACTGCTGTACTGGTATCCGCACAGCCAAGTCTGCGTTGCGCTCATGACGAATCTGGGTGGGCGCGCGATCAATGAGACGCTGGCGACGAGGATTGCAGAGGTGGCGGCTAGATAGGGCATCTTGTCATTCCTTCGCCCACCACTCCGCATACGGAGAGCCGCTGACCTTGTGGCGATTCAAGTCTGGCGCGCCGTCCGTCCACCAGACCGGTCGCGCGCTCACCGAGTGCGATCTTGGCGGTGTCTACGGCCTTGCGCGCCAGCGCCAGTTCTTCCGTGCTGCCGGATGTGAGTGCTGCCTTGACCGCACGTCGCGCGGCCATGAGCTCGCGTACCAGAGCATCGCGCTTTTCGGCCGGGAGGTTGGGATTCGCGCGACGCCATAGCCGGCCGCGAACCACGAAGTATCGACCGTCGGGAGTGACACGCTCGTTCATTGGCGCGAGCATACCGACTGAGTTCCACGCCTTGTGTGAATCGATCCCCGAGGCAAAGAGCCGCCCCCTCCCAACGGTAGCTCCTCGCTCAAAATGCAGGCAAGCTAGCTAAAGGCATGCCGTCCTCAACATTGGAGCGAACCCGTGGGTGGTACTCTGATCACAGACAATTGGTCGCTTCAGAATGTCGCGGACTTGTTGGTCGAATCGGACCAGCACGATGGCATCGCTGAAGCAATCAAGATCGATAAAGCAGGTCACGACGCACCGGCCGCTGGACTACTGGGGCCGCAACCTGATCGACCACCTGATCGCGAAGCTGCCCGAGGCGCTCGCCGACGACGGCGTCGCCTACGTCATGCAGCTCTCGATCATCGGGCAGGAGCGCACCGCCGAGCAGCTCGCCGAGCGCGGCTTCGGCGCGCGCGTCGCCGACTTCGCGTTCTTCGAGTTCACGCACGCTGTTCGAGGACAAGCGCGAGCAGATCGAGCGCGTCGAGCAGCGCTCCGACGCCTACCACCTGCAGCTCGACGGCGACCGACGTGATGGTCGCCTATCTGCTCGAGGTGCCGGCGCTTGACGCCGGGCATAGGGTGAGAGAGACAAGTCCGTCTAGTCGGGAGAGAGGGAGCAGCATGTCGATTCCCACCGAGCTCGTCGGGTCGCTGCCGCGTCCGATGAAGCTGCAGGAGGCCTACGCCGACTACGACGAGGGCAAGATCAGCTGGGAGGACCTCAAGGCGGAGCAGGACGCCGCCGCCGAGGACTCGATCCGGCGGCTCGAGGAGGTCGGCGAGCCGATCGTCACCGACGGCGAGCAGCGCGAGTCGAGCTTCGCGACCTACCCGATCACGGACACGCTCGCCGGCACCGGCCTGGCCGACAACCTCGCCGGCGACGGGCAGTACTTCGCGATCTTCGACGACGGCCACCACCGCCAGCTCCCGCGGCTCACCGGCGGCCCGTTCGCGCTACAAGACGTTCGCCTCGGAGTTCGTCGAGAAGAACCGCGCGATCGCCACGCACCCGGTCAAGCAGGCGGTCATCGCGCCGTCGATGCTGATGCTGCTGCACCCGCTCGAGGGCGAGATCCCCGGCTACTCGCGCGAGCAGTTCCTGAGCGACCTGTGCGACGAGTGCGAGAAGGACATCCGCCAGTGCTTCGACGCCGGCGCGGTGCGCGTCTCGATCGACTTCACCGAGGGCCGGCTCGCGAACAAGAACGACTCGCGCAACCCGTGGACCGGCGCGGACATGCTGCAGGACTTCATCGACCTCAACAACCGCGTGATCGACCGCTTCAGCGCCGAGGAGCGCATGAACATCGGCGTCCACACCTGCCCGGGCGGCGACTGCGACTCCGTGCACTCCAAGGACGTGCCCGTACGAGAAGCTGCTGAGCAAGATGTTCCAGCTCAACGCGGGCTACTTCCTGATCCAGTGCTCGAGCGAGGACGACCGCGAGGAGGTCTACCGGCTCTGCGGCGAGTACAGCCGCGAGGACGCGAACGGCGTGGCGCAGGTGTGCTTCATGGGCGTCATCAACCCGCTCGACCCGCGCGTGGAGACGGCCGAGGAGGTCCGCGACCAGCTGCTGGCCGCCGCGCAGCACATCCCGGTCGAGCGGCTCGGCGCGACGGACGACTGCGGCTTCTCGCCGTTCAGCCGCGACGTCAAGCCGAAGCACGGCTCGCCCGACTTCGCGCGCGACATCGCGATGCAGAAGATCGCCGCGCGGCTCGCGGGGGCGGAGCTCGCCCGCGCCGAGCTGGGCGCGGTGCCCGCCGGCGCCTAGCCCGCCGGCGCGCGCCGGCGCGTCGCGATCGACACGAGCCCGGCGAGGATGCAGAGCGCGCCCGCAGCTGGAGCGCGCTCGGCTCCTCGCCGAGCAGCACGATCCCCAGCACGACCGAGCCGACCGGCTGGATCGTGAGGATCATCGACGTGAGCGCCGCCGGCAGGCGCGGCAGCGAGATCGAGATCAGCAGCCAGCCGAGCACCTGCGAGCGTGAGCGCGAGGCACGACGAGCCACGCCGCGGACGGCCACGCCGGGCGCGAGGTCGTCCGACGCCGAGCGCGAGCGCGGCGGCCAGCGACGCGAGCGCGGCCACCCAGGTCGCGTCGAACAGCGGGCCGGCGGGCCGCCGCAGGTCCTCGTTGCCGTGGCGCAGGATCAGGATGAAGCCGGCGTAGGCGACGCCCGTCAGCGCGCCGAACAGCACGCCGCGCAGCGGATGCGCGCCGTACGCGCCGTCCTCCAGCGCGCCGGAGATCAGCACGACGCCGATCAGCGTCAGCGGCAGCGCGGCGAGGATCCGCCGGCCGGGCGCCTCGGCCAGCACCGCCCACGCGGCGAACGGGACGATCACGACCTGCAGGTTCCCGAGCACCGTCGCGAGCCCGGCGCCGACGTCGGCGATCGCCTGGTGCCAGAAGATCAGGTCGGCGGCGAAGAACAGGCCGGCGACCAGCGCGAGCCGCTGCTGGCCGGCCGCGCGCGGGCCGTAGCGGCGCCGCTCGCGCCAGGCGAGCAGGCCGAGCAGCGGCACGCGCGTAGGCGCAGCGGTAGACCGCCGCGGTCGCCGGATGCACGGCGGCCTGGTGCACGAGGATCGCCGAGAAGGCGATCGTCAGCGCGCCGGCGAGCGCGACGAGCGGCGCGCGGCCGAGCTGCGGGGCCGCGCCCCGGCCGGCTCGGCGGCGTACGGCGGTCATGCCTCCGGCGGCGCGGCCGAAGCAGGCGGTGCCGATGCGGCGGAACCCGAGCCGCTCGTACAGGCGCGCGACGGCGTCGTCGGCGGCGGAGAGGAAGACGAGCTCGGCGCCGCGCTCGCGCGCGTGCTCGACGAGCCGGCCGGTCACGGCGGCGCCGATGCCGCGGCGGCGCGCGGCGGGCAGCGTGCCGACGCCGGTGATCTCGGTCACGTCGCCGACGAGCTGGTGCGAGCCCGGCGCCGACGGCCCCGTCCGCGGCGTCGCTCGGCGACCGCCATCGCGGTCAGCCCGCGGCGCAGCCGCTCGCGCAGGAAGCCGAGGTCGCCGAGCTTCGCGGCCGCGAGGTCGCGCTCCTCGGGCGCCGGCGTCGCCCGAGCGCCGTGCCGTCCGCCGCGAAGGCCAGCTCGACCGCCGCCTGCGCGCCCGGGCAGCGCGCGGTCGTCGGCGCCGAGCATGCGCACCGTCGACGCCGGCGGGCGCGGGCGGCGGCGCCCACGCCCCCGCGTCGAGCGCGAGCAGCGGCACCTGCAGACCTCGAGCCCCGCCGCCGCGGCGGCGCCCGCGAGCGACGGCGTCGTCTCGTGCACCCACTCGAACGCCTCGCGCACGCCCAGCTCGCGCTGGCGCGCGCGCACGGCGGCGACGTCGTCGGCGCCGACGTCCTCGCCGAGCCCGAGCCGCGGCCGCCCGTAGAAGCGCCACGGGATGCGCGACACGAACAGCGTCAGCGCGCCGTGCTCCTCGACGTCGGCGGCCGCGCGCGGCGCGGCGTCGTAGTACGCCTCGATCCGCCCCAGCAGGTCGGCGTCCGTGCCGACCGCGCTCATCCGGCCGCACGATCCCGCCGCGATCCTGCGCAGGTCCAGCGCCGCGTCGAGCGTCGCCTCGTCCACGCCGTGCTCGCGCGCGACCTCGCGCAGCGTGCGGCCGCTCGCCGACGCGTCCTTGACGATCTCGGACGCCTTGTCGTAGCCGATGAACGGGTTGAGCGCGGTCGCGACGGCGAGCGTGCCCTCGGCCGAGGCCTCGCAGCCGGCGAGGTTGGCCTCGATCCCGTCGACGCACTTCTCCGCGAACAGCTCGCTCGCCGACGTCAGCAGCGCGATCGACTGGAGCAGGTTGCGCGCGATCAGCGGGATGCGCACGTTGAGCTCGAACTGGCCCTGGAGCCCGCCGACGGTGATCGCCGTGTCGTTGCCGATCACCTGCGCGCTCACCTGCAGCACGACCTCCGGGATCACCGGGTTGACCTTGCCCGGCATGATCGAGGAGCCCTTCTGCAGCTCGGGCAGGAACAGCTCGCCGATGCCGGCGCGCGGGCCGGAGCCCATCATCGCCAGGTCGTTGGCGATCTTGGTCAGCGAGACCGCGATCACCTTCAGCGCGCCCGACAGCTCGACCAGCGCGTCGCGGTTGCCCTGCGCCTCGAACGGGTCCTCCGGCGCGCGCACGTCGAGCCCGAGGCTCGGCGGAGAGCCGCTCGCGCACCTTGGCGGCGAACTCCGGGTGCGTGTTCAGCCCGGTGCCGGTCGCGGTGCCGCCGAGCGGGATCTGCGCGACCTGCGGCAGCGCGTTCTCGACGCGCCGGCGCCCGAGCCGGATCTGCGCGGCGTAGCCGGAGAACTCCTGGCCGAGCGTGACCGGGACGGCGTCCATCAGGTGCGTGCGGCCGGCCTTGACGATGTCCGCGAACGCCTCCGCCTTGGCGGCGAGCGACGCCTCGAGCCGCTCGAGCGCGGGCAGCAGCCGGTTGCGTCGCCTCGTCGAGCGCGGCGAGGTGGACCGCGGACGGGAACACGTCGTTGGAGGACTGCCCCATGTTCACGTGGTCGTTCGGGTGCACGCCCTCGCCGGCGAGCGCCGCGATCACCTCGTTGGCGTTCATGTTCGACGACGTGCCCGAGCCGGTCTGGAACACGTCGATCGGGAACTGCGCGTCGTGCCGCCGCGGGCGATCTCGTCGGCGGCGGCGGCGATCGCTCGCGCGACGTCGGCGTCGAGCAGGCCGAGGTCGGCGTTGACGCGCGCGGCGGCGCCCTTGACCCGGCCGAGCTGGCGCACCACGGCGACGGGCACGCGCTCGCCCGAGACGGGGAAGTTGGCGACGGCCTTCGCCGTCTCGCCGCCCCACAGCTGCTGCTCGGTGTCCTGCACGCTCATGATCGCCTCCGGTCGGTTCCGGAACTGAACTTAGCGCCCGGCGAGCGCCGGAACGTCCACCTTGGCCTCGGCGGGCTCGGGCGTGACGTCGTGCGGGTCGAGCTCCGCGCGGCACTGCGCGCAGACGAGCACGGGGTCGGCGAGGTGGCCGCAGCTGTGGCGCAGGACGACCGGCGGGCCCTCCTCGCTCAGGTGCTCGTCGCCCCAGCGCATGATCGCCACGACGGCGGGATAGAGCGCCGAGGCCCTTCTCGGTCAGCTTGTACTCGAAGCGC
>CAVQEZ010000013.1:0-164199 GCA_963711635.1 uncultured Pseudomonadota bacterium | reverse complement strand
GCAGCGCCGACTTCGTAATGATAGCCCGTGAATGAATTCACGGGCGCTCGCCGACCACGGCTAAACCTCCATTTCACACCAAACGTTAAATTCGACGGCGGTCACCGGTTGCTGCGGTTGGGCCCCTCAGCGCCGCTCGTAGCCTTCGTCCGCCTCGAGGCTGCGCCCATTGGCCGCCTGCACAGAGAGCTGGTCGCAGCGTTCGTTCTCGCGGTCGCCCGCGTGGCCGCGCACCCAGTTGAAGGTGACGTCGTGGTAGCGGGAGAGCTTGAGCAGCTGGGCCCAGAGGTCGGGGTTCTGCGCCGCCTCACGCCGGTTGCGCTGCCAGCCGTTGGCCTCCCAGCGCGCCGCCCAGCCCAAGGTCATCGCCTTCTGGACGTACTCTGAGTCGGTGAAGAGGCCCACCCGGCAGGGCTCGTTCAGCAGCTCCAGGCCCTTGATCGCCGCCATCAGCTCCATGCGGTTGTTCGTCGTCTGCCGATAGCCGCCCGAGAGCTCCTTCCGATGGCCCCCATAGCGGACCACCACCCCATAGCCGCCGGGGCCCGGGTTGCCAAGGCAAGCGCCGTCGGTGTAGATGGTGATGTCCTTGGGGGAAGTCATAGGCGAATTTTGAGACCGTGGGGCCGGTAGGATGGAGCCAACAGGTTACCTCAGATTAGACCGATCAGGCAAACTGGATACAATCCAGGCGTTTAGGGCGTAGGAGCGGCCAGCCTACTGAGCGCGATGACATTGCCAGATCTACTCGAGCTGATCCTCTTCGGATTCCTCACCGTGCCCTTGGGGCTACTGCTCAAGGGCTGGCTCCAGCCCGCTGCTCGCCGCCCCGACACCCCCTCATGGCTGTGGCGGGGGGCGTGGTGCCTGGCCGCCACCGGGTCGGTCTGGTTGGCGGTGCGTTTTCTGACCGCGCTCGGGCATGTCGACGCCCGCCTTTGGACGGCGCCGTTCGAGCGGCTGCTCGCCGCCGCGACGCTGGTGGGCCTCGGCTGGTCGGCCGGCGTCCAGGGGCAGCGCTGGTGGCGCCTGGGGCTCGCGGCAAGCTTTGCCCTGGCGCTCGTGGCCTACCTCGACTTGGCGCCGTTGTGGGCGCAGGAGATCCTGCGGGGGCAGGGCCAGCCCGGGACCCTCCTCATCCAGGGTTGGGATTACGGGCTCTTCCTGCTTGGCCTCTTCGTGCTGCAGGCCCTATGGCGCAACGGTGCCTCCGCCCCGCTGCCCATCCGCCTCGCCGTGGCGGCGATCGGCCTGGGCAACTTCCTGCAGATCGTGGCGTCGCGCAACCTGACGATGAGCTTCGCTCCCTCGTGGGCGAGGCTCGGGCTCCTGGCCGCCGCCGCCTGCTTCCTGGCCGCCGCGGTGAGCGAAGACCTAATCGCCGGCGTGGCCCGCTTCTGGCGCGGCAGCCGGCGGCGAGCGCCGGGGGAACAGCCCCGCCAGGCTTCAGCGCCCCGGTTGGTCACCGTGGTGAACGGCAGCCGTTCCACATCCCAGGGAGAGAGCGGCGGCCCCGCCGAGTGGCCGTGGGCTCCCTGGACAGGCGCGTCGCCCCTCGCGGCGCAAGCCCTCCCGGACCCGGAGGTCGAGCTCGGACCTGAGCTTGCGGCAGCTGAAGCCTTGCGCACGCTCATCGCCGAGCTGGGCACCCACGCCGCGATCGTGGGTCTCATCACCGACGGCGGCCGGTTCGAGCTCTGGCACGCCGCTCCGAGTCGCCCGCCGCGGCTGGTGGGCCGCTATCCGATGGCTGAGCTGCCCACGCTGGCGCGTGCCATGTCGGTCGGCAACCTGCGCTTCGACGGCGCCATCCTGGCGTCCGATCTCATCAAGCTGTACGTGCTCATCGGCTCGGCCAGCCTGCCGACCCTGGTGCAAGTGATCGCCGGCCACGGGCAGCGTTATGGCGTGATCGTGGCCGGCCGGCCGGGCCCGTGGCCACCACGCGACGCGGCGACCATCGAGCGCATCGCCAACGTGGCCGCCCTGCGCCTCGCGGCGATCGAGGTCGAGGTCAACCAGCGCGACCAGCTAGGCCGGGTGCTCTCTGAGCTCGAGACGCAGGCCCATGTGCTCGGCCGTCTGGCCAGCACCGTAGAGGACCTCGGCGCCCACTTGGAGCTGCTGCGCCAGGGCGCAGTGCCGCCCACAGTCCCAGCTCCGCCGTCGCCACCGATAGAGTACCTGGGACCGGCGGTCGCGGTCGAGCCACAGCCGACGGCGCCGGTTGCTGCGGACTTCCCGACTCTCCAGGTCGTGACGGAAATGCAGCTGCCTGGGGCGATCGCGTTGGGCGAAGAGCGGCTTCGGGGTACGACGGTCGGCCTACCACTTGCGGGCGGCGTCCGGGAGACCGCGCCTCCGCTCCCGTCAACCGCTTCGTCCGGCCCGACCAACAGCGGTCTTCTGGACTCACGCCTCGCCTTGTTCGAGCAGGCGCTCGCCAAGCTCCCGTGGGGGGTCATGGTCGTGGACGCCGACAACGCCGTCGCCATGGCGAACCCCGCCGTGACACGCCTCCTGCACACCGCCGAGCGCCCGGTTGGGCAGTCGGTGCTCAGCGCCCTGCCGGAAGGCGAACGTGTGGACTACGCCCTGCACCGCTTGAAGCAAACCGCCCGCACCAGCTCGCTGGATGCACCGATCGAGGTGTTGGTGGAGTCACCAGCCGCCCGGCTCAGCATCGAAGGCCTGGTGGATCCGGTGATGGGCTACCTGGGCGCCCTGGTGGTGGCCAGCTCGAGCACCGAGCCCGCCAACTCACCGCTGGCCGAGTTCATCCCGCTCCTGACCGATGCGCTCGAGCAGCCCATCCGCAGCATCCTGGGGTATCGCGAGATCTGGTCGAAGATGAGCTATTCCGACGACCCCTACACCGTTACCTGCAGAAGATCGACGCGAACTTGGCGCGGATGAAGGTGCTCTTGGGCAACCTCCAGACGATGGTGCAGATCGAGATCGGGGGGCCAAACGTTGCTTCCATCGCCGCCCCTGCCCGGGTAGACGTGGGAGCGGAGATGGAGAAGGCGGTGGAGGACGCGCAGCCGCACCTGGCCGAGAAGGCCATCCGCGTCGACTTGAACCTGGCCACTGCGCTGCCTGACGCATCGGCCGAGCCCGAAGCCCTGCGGCGGATCCTGGACAACCTGCTCGTGAACGCCGCCCATCGCTCCCCTCAGGGCGGGGACGTGCGCATCACGGCGGAGGTGCGCGCCGTGGGCGACACGCGGGCGCTCGTCATCTCGGTGCTCGACCGCGGCAACCAGCCGAATGGCGCCGAGGAAGGCGTCCTGGAGATGGACCACGGCCGCGCCGGCGCGGCG
The DNA here is from genome assembly GCA_963711635.1 of uncultured Pseudomonadota bacterium. Lineage (GTDB taxonomy): Bacteria > Pseudomonadota > Gammaproteobacteria > Steroidobacterales > Steroidobacteraceae > CADEED01. Next base: position 160,876 of record CAVQEZ010000013.1, on the reverse strand, counting down.
GCCAGCCTCAAGGTGGTGCGAGTGCTCGCCGAGCGCCAGGGTGGCCGGGCCTGGATCGAGAACCCGCCCGAGTGGTCGGGCGGCTACCACGTGCGGCTGCCGCTGAGGCTGGCGGCGTAGTAACCGCTCTAATCTGGCTTCAGCGCAGACTTGGGATCGGTGGCAAGGCGTAGCGGGCTCGGCCGGAAGAACGAAGCGCACTAGTACCGTGTCATTTGGCCGTATTCGGTATACCGCCGATCGTCGTGCTAGGGCCGTGTTGTGTCGTCGATTCCGGTTGACGACGAGTAACGTACGAGCGATGTTTTGGCCATGACACGGTACTAGTGGTGAGTTTCGTAATCCATCCGATTAGGCTGAGAGGAATCTGTCCGCAGATTACGCAGATTACACAGATTCAATCTGCGTCAATCTGCGTAATCTGCGGACACAACGTTTGTCCCCATAGTCGGATCATTTGCGAAAGCGTCCACTAGCCGCTGTCAGCGGTCCGCCAACAGCCGATCCACCGCCGCGCTGAGCTGCGCCAAGTTGGCCGCCGGATAGACGGCGTCGCACAGCGGGGCGTAGGCGAGCATGTCGCTGTCGCCGGTGCCCCAGGTGGCCGGCGGCTCGGGGTTCAACCACACCAACCGCCGGCTGCGTCGCTGGATGTCCTTCACCAAGTCCAGGCGCGGGTTGCGGTGGTTGTTGCGTCCGTCGCCGAGGATGATCACCGTGGCGCGGCGGTCGACCGAGTCGGGCGCGGTGTCGACCAGCGTCTGTAGGCTCTGGCCGAGGTCAGTCGCGTAATAGCCGGGCGGGATCGCGTAGAGCACCTCGTTCACCGCCTCTTCCACGTTGCCGCGATTCAGGAGATGGGTCACCTCTTCCAGGTCCTCGTTGAACGCAAAGCTCCGGGCGTGAGCCACCTGGTCGTGCAGCTCGTAGATGAGGTGTAGCAGGAAGCCCGCCACCGGGCGTACCGACGTCGATACGTCGCACACCAGGACCAGGCGGGGCTTGAGGCGGCGGGTGCGGCGGCGCAGCTCGAGCGGCACGCCGCCGTAACGAAGGTTCGCCCGCACCGTGCGGCGCAGGTCCAGCTGCCCGGCGGCAGCGCGCTTCTGACGGAGCGCGGCACGGCTGCGCAGGCGCGCCACCAGGCGCCGTACTTCGCGGCGCATCTCGTCGGCCTCGGCGGGGCTGAGGTCGGCCAGCGAACGCTCGTAAAGCTCGCCGCCCGGCATGTCCGGCGGCTGCTCGGCGCGCTGCTGGGCCAGGGTGAGGCCCACGAACTGCCCGATCTGCTCGGCCAGGGCTTCGCGATTGGCTTCCACCACGCCCAAGAGCGCGGCGATGGCCTCGTCGGATAGGCCGGCCTCCTGCAGGGTACGCATCAGCTGGGCGAGCAACTCTTCGAGGCGCCCGAAGCCGAGGTCGCGCAACATCTGGCTCGTCACCCAGCGCGCCTGGCGGGGGTTCGCCAGGCGCTCGAGGCCCATTCGCTTGGCCAGTGCCTCGAGCTCTTCCCTGGTGGGTCCCTGGCCCGACGTCAACCAATCCATGAGCTGCTGCATGCGGCCGGCAAGCGCGCCGAGGGCCGCTTTCACCGCCGCCTGCTCGTCCTCATCCAGGTCCTCGAGTGCGTTCTGCAGCGGCGGCCCACCGCTGCCGAAGTAGACGTCGAACAGCGCGTCGAAGGCAGGGTAATCGTCGGCCGCCTTCACCATCGTGGCGCGCAGCGTATGCCGGAACAGGGACCGATCCTGCGTGCCGAGCACTTCCACGGCGTGCATGGCGTCTTCGGCCTCCGCCACCGACACACGAACGCCAGCGGCCCGCAGACCGCGCACGAACTGGACGACTCGGTCGATCATGGGCCAAAGTATAGGCCGGGCGGTGGATTAACCCCCAGACGATCTTTGCTCCCTAAACCCCGGCTGACTAGAATGACCGCGCCTGGCGCTACGGGTGGGCTCAGCATCAAAGGCAGCCTATCCGACGACCGATCGACCTGAAGTCACGGTGCTCCCCCCGTGAACCGTTCAGGCCGATAGAGGCAAGCAGGGGACGAATCCACTTTACCGGGTTGAGGAAGCCATGATGCGCCGCGGATCCGAACTGTCACGGCGGGGCCGTCTTGTGGTCTCTGCCTGCCTGCTTGTCACGTGCTGGTTAGGCACGCAAAGCACCAATCCCAAAGCCGCCGCCCAAGGCGGGCTGCTATACGCCGAGCGCTTCGACAACAACGCCAACAACTGGTACATGTACAGCGACATCAGCATCGGCGGGATAAGTTGACGATCGACTCCCACGCCCCGGTGACCAGCTGGACGTGGATGGGAGCGCAGCCCATCCATTCGGACTTTGACGTCAGGGCGACCTTCATCACCAAGCTGGACCGCGACACCGGCAACGGCCTGATGTGGCTGGGGTTCCGCATGGCCGAAGGGGACCGCTTCCTCTATGGGTTCGGTTGCACGCCGCACGACCGGTTCTGCAATTTCGTACGCGTCTCCGGCGGACCGTTCGATCGGCTGGCGATCATGCGCGACCTCAACATGATGAGAACCGGCGTCGGGGCGGTCAACATCCTGCGCGTCACCGGCCGGGGACGGGAGTTCAGCTTCTTCATCAACAATCAGCACGTCCTGGACTTCCGCGACGAGGGCCTCACCGACGGCTATTTCGGGCTGGGGGCGTCGACCTTCAGCGGCGGTGCGTGGACGATCGATATCGACGATCTCGAGGTGCGGTCGGCGAATGCCGCGCCCACCTGGACCAACACGCCGGTCCCCTCCAACACGCCCCCGCCCTCCAACACCCCCGCTCCTACCAAGACCAGGGTCGGCCCGCCCACCGCCACCACGCTGCCGACCCAGACCCCGCGCGTCCTACCAACCGCTTCGCCGACGCGTGACCGCCGCACCGTGCGGCCGCCGGTAACGTTCACTCCCGATCCCAACGCCACGCCGGTCGTTCTGCCGACGCCGTCCTTCAACATCATCGGCCAGGTCTACCTGCCGTACACGGTGAACCGCGCCAACGTCACCTCGCACGCCGCCGCCGCCCGGCACGGCTTCGCGCTTCGAGACTGACTCTTTAGCTCCCGTAGGGTAGTTGTTGCGCCGTCCATACCGGCCGACTAGAATGACGGTGCCTCGCGCCACGATAAGATCGCCAGCCACGGCGGCCGCGCCAGACCATCCTTCGGACTGAAGTCACGATGCTCCCCCGTGAACCGTTCAGGCCCTGGACGGCAAACGTGACGATTCAGCTTTGCGAGGTCGAGGAAAGATAGTATGCGCCGCGGATACGAACCTTCACGGTGGGGCCGGATAACGGCCGGCACCTTGTTGCTGGCTGTCTGCTGGGGGATGTTGCAGAGCGCTTCCCCCCGCGCGGCCGCTCAAGGTGGGCTGCTCTTGGAAGAGCGTTTCGACAACAACGCCAAAGGGTGGCTGGTCGACAGCTACATGCGTATCAGCGGCGGGAAGATGGTGGCCGACATCACCCACTCCCCGTTCACGTCCTGGACGGTGCTGGACAACCGCACCGAGTTCAGCGACTTCGACGTCAGGGCCACCTATGTCACCAACAGCGAGCGCGACAACGCCAACGGCCTCATCTGGCTGGGCTTTCGCATGGCTTCCGAAGGGACGACGGTGATCGACCTGTCGGCGAACCTATACGGCTTCGGCTGCGCCCCTTACGACCAATTCTGCCGGTTCGTGCGGGTCGTCCACAACAACGCCGACACCTTGGCGGTGGTACGCGACATCTCCAGCCTGCGCAGCGGCGTGGGCGCCGTCAACGTGCTGCGGGTGGCAGCAAGGGGCCGAGAGTTTAGCTGTTACGTCAACGACACGCTCGTCCTCGACATCCGGGACGAGAGCCTCCAGGGGGGCTACTTCGGCTTGGGGGCATCCAAGTTTAACGGGTCCAACTGGTCGCTGGACATCGACGACCTCGAGGTGCGCTCGGTGCGCGCCGCGCCGACCTGGACCAACACCGTGCCCCCCACCAAGACGAGCGTGCCGACGAACACCCCCGTCCCGACCAACACCAAGCCGGGCCCGCCCACCGCCACCACGCTGCCCACCGAGACGCCGCGCATCATCCCCACGTCCTCACCAACGCGTGATCGTCGCACCCGCACCGTAGGCCCGGCGGTGACGTTCACCCCCGACCCCAACGCTACCGCGGTCGTGCTGCCCACGCCCTTGTTCCACATCATCGGCCGAGCATACTTGCCACGTACCGCCAACCGCGCCAACGCATCGGTCGCAGTCGCCGCAGGGCTTGACGTCGCGCCTCACGATTCCATTCGGCCTTCGTTTGACCCCCGGGGATGGTGGCCGCGCCTCACCTCCCCGTTCGCAGGAGGAGATAAAAGATGATCCTGTCCAAACTGTTCACACGCCGGGGCCTGGCCGCTCTGCTGGCGCTTGCCCTTGTGGGGGGCGGGCTGGCCGTGGGCGACCGGGTCGGACCGGTCGCCGCCCAGGGCACGCTGCTCTTACAGGACGACTTCTCGAAGAAGGACAGCGGTTGGCCGGAAAGCAACGACGAGTTCGCTTCGACCCAATACAGTGGTGGCGAGTACGTGATCACCGTGAAGACCACGAACCCGTATGCCGCCTTCGGCCCGCACTCGCTGGTCCTCCGGGACTTCGACCTTACGGTAAACTTTCGCTTCATCACCCCAAGCGACGTGGCCAACGGTTATGCCATGTTCGTCTGGCGCTACGGCGCCACCGATACGACGACGGTCTATTACACCCTTTTCCTCGATCCGTACAGCTCACCGAACCAATGCCGCTTCCAACGCTTCAACAGCGGTCAGGTCGTCACCCTGTTGACGGCACCTTGCGCAGGCATCTTCGAGACGGGGTCGGACGAATGGAACGAGCTGCACGTCACCGTGCGCGGCGCCGACATGACCTTCATCATCAACGACGTGAAGGTGGCCGATCTGCGCGATCGCTTCCTCCGTGACGGACGGGTGGGCCTGGGCGCCGTCAACCGCGGCAACCCGACCGGCATGAAGGTGGCCTGGGACGACCTCAAGATCTACGCGCCGGAGGCGGCGCCGACCTGGACCAACACCCCCAGGCCGACCCCCACCGAGGCGCCGGAGATGCCGACCGAAGAGCCCACCAGCACGACCCTGCCGAGCGAGACGCCGCGGCCGACCAGGCTGCCCACCGAGGAGCCCACCGCAGTGCGGCCGACACGGACGCCCGGCCCAAGCCCGACGCCAGCGCCCAACACCGGGGGCAAGCTTTACCTGCCCTCGCTCATGCGGGTTTGGCAGCCGGGGACGTTGTCAGACGGCTACCGAGCATACAGCCCTCGCTGGGCGATGTACGCGGCCACGCCGTCGGGCAGCTGGTAGCGGACCGACCGCCCTTCCGCCACTCGCTGCCGTAGGTCAGTAGCCGAGATGCCGATCGCCGGCATCTCGATCAAGCAGGTCGCCGCCGTGATGCCGGGTAGGCGGCGCTCAAGGCGGTCGAAGTCCGGCTGAAAGCCGGGCCGCGCCAGGACCCCCAGCCGGGCCAGCTCGAGGATACGCTCGGGATCACGCCAGGTGGCCAGCCCCATGAAGCTGTCGGAGCCCATGAGCCAGTGGATCTCGACCGGTCGCCCCTCGCTCGAGCGCTGTTTGGCGAACAGGGCGAGCAGCTCTACGGTGAAGCTGGCGCCGCCCCGCTGCACGTCTAGTTCCGAGAGGTGAAAGGCGGGGTTCCCCTCGATGGCAAGACGCACCATCGCCAGGCGATCCGCGTCGGCGCTCGCGGGCTGGTTCAGCTTGTGGGGCGAACGATGCGCCGGCACGAAGTGGACCTCGGCGAGCCCAGGGCGGTACGCGCCTCTTCCGCGGCGATGAGGTGCCCGTGATGGATGGGGTCGAAGGTCCCGCCGAAGAGCCCGACTTTGTCCATCACGCTAGTACCGGGTCATGTGGTCGTATTCGGTATTGCGCCGGTCGCGAGGAAAGGAAGAGTTAGCAACGGAAAACGCGGAAGACACGGAAGGAAGAGTATGGTCTTGCTCTTTTTTCCGTATCTTCCGTGTTTTCCGTTGCCAATTCTTCATCAGCGTACCGCCGGTCGTCGCGCTAGTACCGAGTTGTGTCGTCGATTCTCCGGCGCATGTCTTGCGCCGGGCGATGCATTGTCTCACTCCACCCATTCCAGCGTCACCACTTCACCGAACGACACGTCGTCGCCGTTGGCAACGCCCGCCTGGCGCAGGGCGGCCTTGATGCCGAGGGCGTCCAGGATGCGCTGGAAGCGCCGGATCGCCTCGTCGTTCTCCCAGTCGGTCATCGCGGCGGTGCGCTCGATGCGTCTACCGTGCACCACGAAGCCTGCGGCGCCGCGCGATACGGTGAAGGCGTCCTCGTCCACGTCCAACGGCCTTAGCACCGGCACTTCGAGCGTCACCGCCTCGGGCGGGAGCTCCCGCAGGCGCTGGTGCAGGTGGGCGAGGAGCTCGGGCAGCCCCTCGCCGGTGGCGGCGCTGATCGACAGGGCCTCCACGCCTTCGGCGGCCAGGGTCGCCTTCAGGCCAGGCCAGCGCTCGCGCACCTCGGGCAGGTCCAGCTTGGTCACCACCACCAGCTGCGGCCGCGACGCCAACCGCGGGCTGTACGCGGCCAGCTCGGCGTTCACTACGGCACGGTCGGCCAGCGGTCCTCCGACGAGCCGTCGACCAGGTGGACCAGGACGCGCGTGCGCTCGATGTGCCGGAGGAAGCGTGGCCGAGGCCGCGCCCCGTGCTGGGCGCCTTCGATCAGGCCGGGGATGTCGGCGACGACGATCGCGTCGGTCGCCGACGAGCTCGACGATGCCGAGCTTGCGGCTCGAGCGTGGTGAACGGGTAGTCGGCGATCTTCGGCCGGGCCGCGCGAGATCGCGCCGAGCAGCGTGCTCTTGCCGGCGTTGGGCATGCCGACCAGGCCGACGTCGGCGATCAGCTTCAGCTCCAGCGCCAAGCGCCGCTCCTCGCCCGGCTCGCCCGGCTCGGCAACCGCGGGGCCTGGTTGGTGGAGGTCTTGAAGTGCCATGTTGCCGCGGCCGCCCCGGCCGCCCTGGGCGACGACCAGCTCCTCGCCGGGCTGGACCAGGTCGGCCACCGCTGCCGGTCTCGGCGTCGCGCATCAACGTGCCCGGCCGGGACGGTGACCGCAGGTCCTCGCCGTTGGCGCCGTACTTGTCCGATCCGCCGCCGTCCCGCCGCGCGTTCGGAGGCATGGTGCTTCGTGAAGTGAACGCCAGCAGCGTGTTTTTGTCTCGTCGGCGACGAGGATGACGTGACCTCCCCGCCCGCCGTCCCCGCCGGCGGGACCGCCGCGGGGGACGAACTTTTCCCGCCGGAACGAGACGGCACCGTTCCCGCCGTCGCCGGCTTTCACATGGATTTGGGCTTCATCGACGAACATGGCCTATGGTTTCCTCTGGCGGCGCATTAATCCAACGCCTCAATCTATTGCCTTGTTGCGTAGCCAGCCGCGCGGCAGCCAGCCGGGCCGCCTAGCGCGGCCAGCCGTCGCCGGGGGCAAGGACTGGCGCGCGGCGGAATTGGAGAGGCCGCTCGTCGGCCCGTCCGCGGGACTGGGCGGCGCCGCGGCCGCCCAAGCATCGCTGCGGACCACCAAGGCGGCGGTACGCGTCGCAGCCATCGGCATAGGCGGCAGGGCGCTCCAGTTGCCGAAGCGATCGGCCGCTTGGGCGGCGAAAAAGTAGGTCTGGCCGGCGATCCCCTGGAAGGGCACCGCCACCAGGCCACTCTGCGGCTCGCCCCGGCCATGGCCGCGGCGGGCCCGCGGCCTGCCAGCCAGTGGCGCCGGCCGGCGGCGCGCCGCGGGTGAAGAACAGCTGGTAGGCGCCCAGCCCGCTCGAGTCGCCGGCCATGACCTGCACCGTAAAATTAGCCTCGGCCACTTCGGGCGCCGCGATCAGCACCTCGGCCGGCGGCGCCATGTCAAAGGAGCCGGGCACCCCCCGGCCGAGGGCCGGATCGCCGGCCCGGTCGCCCAAGTCGTCGCGATCGGTGTCGCTCTGCGCCGACTCTAGCGCGGCGGGCATCGCCCCTCCCGCCGCGGCCTTGACCAGGAAGAAGGCCGGGCGGGGCTGGCCGGCCTTGGCCGGGTCGGGCGACCAGCAGGCGTGGCCGGGCGCGGTGAAGCATTCCTGGCCCATGGAGTTACGCACCAGACCGAACGCGTCGTAGCTGGTCGGACCGTTGCCGCAGTCGTCGTAGAGCTGGAAGAAGATCATCACCTCGATGCCGGACCGGCCGAGCTCGCCCAGAATGCCTTGCACGAAGCCGGCCTGATCCTCCAACGTGCCGCGGCCAGGGCTGGGCCCCGCCCAGCAGGGCCCGGGGTACTCGCTCCAGATCGAGAGGCCGGTCTCGGTCACCCAGAGCGGCTTCACCGGCAGGCCGTGATCGCGCAGGATGGACCGGGCCTTGGCGGGCGGCGTGATCAGGGTGGCGGCCGGCTGGTACCAGTGCCAGGCGGCCTTGTCGAAGTAGTAGTTGTATCGGGCCGGCAGCGGGCTGGCGCCGGCCCGAGCCCGCAAGGCTTCCGCGAACTGGGTGTACCACCAAGTCGAGTTGCCGTGGTCGGCGATGCCGCCGTGGACGACGGTGGCGCCGGGATCGACCCACTTGGCCGCCAGGTAGCTCACCTCGAGAAAGCGCACGAAGTCGGCGGCCGACCCCGGCCAGAAGCCCTTTAAGTTGGGCTCGTTCCCCATCTCCCAGGTCCTGACCCCCACCCCGGGGCCCCAACCGCGCGCCCGCGCCAGCTCGCCGCCCGGCTTGTAGCGCCCGACGACTCGCGCCACGAAGTCGCCCCAGAGGTTCTGATCGTTGATCGCTACCGCCAGCCCCGGGTCGTCGGTCAAGCCGCCGTCGGCTCGCCTGAAGATCGGGAAGGCCAGGCTCGGCGGCGCGGCGACGTACGATCGCTCGCCCGGCGGCACGCCATGGAGCACCGCCAAGGTGCGCAGCCCGGCCTGAACGTCGCGCCCGGCGATGCCATCGGGGACCACGAAGTCGTAGTTGCCGCCCCTGATGACGAGGTCCCAGTTCAACGACCAGCGGTGCCACCCCACGCCCAACTCGTGCGCGCGAGCGTACCGGGCGGCCAGCTCGGGCGCCGTGAACACCTCGCGATGCCGTGGCGGCTGGTCCGGCAGGCGCTCGAGGTGGAAGTCCATGACGTCCACGTGCGCCACGCCAAGCCGCAGCCGACCGGGCGACCGAGCGGCGACCGATTGGGGGGAGAGTGAGTGGAGCGCAAACGCGAGGCCCAGAGCCCCGGTCATCAGCGCCCCACCAATGACGGCCGCGCGCCGGACGGTCGCCGCCGGCTGAGCCGTGTATAAGGTAGTCATCTGCCTAGAAGGATACGCATCGCCACTCGGTCGCCAACTGACGGTCCACCCATGGCGGCGAGACCTTCCTCGCGGACGAGCGCGATTACGCGCCGCAGCGGACCCTATTGGAGCGCCGGCCGGGCCCAGATCGCCATCTGCGTCATCACCCACGTCGCGCCGAAGATAAGCAAGATGGCAGCGCCGACCGCCGTCCACGTCCTTTGACTCGGCGGCCGTGCATCGGCGAGACCGAAGGGCAAGCGCATAGGTAGCTCGCCGTCGTCCAAGGCCATCGGATACGCCTCGGGCATCGCCGAGGTGGGATCCATCACCCTAAGGTCAGCCTGTGGCATCGCGCCGGCCCAAGGACCGCGCCTGACCAACACCAGCTGCGGTCCGATGGCGAACGCCATGAGCACCCCCCCGACGAGCCCGCCGGCGTGGCCCCAGCCGTCGATGCCCGGCGTCAGGCTGATGATCAGGTTCAGAACTGCCATGGTGATGAGGTTCTGCTGGATGGCCCTGCCGGCCTGCCGAAAAGGGCGCGGTGCCGAAAAAGAACACCGCCGTCGCGCCCAGCAGACCGAAGATGGCTCCGGATGCACCGAGCGACGGGTACGGGCTGAAAGCATACCCGGCCAGCGAGCCGGCGAGCCCCGACACTACGAACAAAGCGAGGTAGCGACCGCGGCCATACGTGGCCTCCAGCTGCGGCCCTAGGCGATAGAGGGCGAGCGCATTCACGCCGAGGTGAAGAAGCGACCCATGCAGGAACACCGGCGTGAGCAGGCGCCACCACTGGCCGGCGGCAATGTCCGGGTTATAGCGCACGCCGATGAACTCAAGGACGTCGGCGCCCACGACGGCACGGCCCGCCATCTGGCCGGCGTAGACCAGCGCGATCAGGACGAGCAGGGCACGAGTCACCGGCGGCGCGCGGGAGGCTTTCGAGCACGGGCTAGATGATAGCGGGCGCGCCCCGACCTCAAAACAACAGCCGGCCGCGAGGGAATGCCTCGCGGCCGGCCGCTCTCTGCTTGGACGACGTCTATAGGCCGTCTATGGCGCAACCGAGGATCAACAGCAGACCGCCGACGATTGCGTACCAGCCGACCGCCGGCAACATGGCTACCGAGGCTGGGGCAAGCACGTTGACCAGGCCGAGCAGCCACAGCAGGGCGGCGATGTAGAAGGTGATTTGTTTGGGGGGCGAGAGTTTCATGGCGATAGTTCTCCTGTGCATGAAAGGGGATAAGGCACGCGGCGGCAGCTTTGCATCTGCCGTACGACCGTTATAACACCCCGCAGCCGGCGAAGTTGCGTTTGGGGCGCGAGCCGTGGTCCGGAGAGGCGGATGACCTATAATGAGTTACGTTGTAAACAAACGGAGCGAGTGATGACACAAGTGATCAGCATGCGCCTGAAGGAAGACCAGGTGGAACGACTGCGACGCGTCGCGCGCCGCATGGGACGTACACCAAGCGAGACGGGAGCGCTGCTCGTCGAGGAGGCCCTGCGGCGATCGGAGTTCGCGCTCATCGACTTCCGCGACTCGCCGGTGGGCCGGCAGGCATACATCCAGGGGTCCACTTTGGCGGTTTGGGAGGTGGTATTAATCGTGCGGGATCATGACAACGACGCCGACGCCGCGGCCCGCTACCTGAGCTGGCCGCGGCATCTGGTTCAGGCGGCACTGAATTACGGCTCGGCCTATCCAGACGCCGTTGAAGCAGCCATCGCTGATAACCATGCCATGGACTTCGCCAACCTTGTGCGCCAGGTGCCGGCGGCCCAACCGTTCAGCATTGGAGGCGTCAAGAGCACGCCTGCCGCTTGACATGCTCCGTTTCCTCCTTCTCGAACACCTGTCGCCAGCCATTGCCGAGCAGCTGACCGCCGGCCGTCCAGACATCTCGTCGCTCGCGTTGAAGCATTGGCACAGCGGCAGCTTCTTGAGCGCTGATGATGCCACGATCTTGAACGCGGCGTTCTCTGACGGACTGGCACTCGTGACGTATGACCTGCGGACGATCGCGCCGCTGCTACGGTCCTGGACAGAGCAGGGTGTCCACCACGGAGGCGTGGTATTCATCCATCGCCACTTCCTTCGCCCGAGCGACGTGGGCGGCATCCTTCGGGCGCTGGAGCAACTTTGGGATGCTCAGGGCACGGCAGACTGGGTGGACAAGGTGGTGTTTCTGCAGACGTAGGTGGCCAAATGCTTGCTGGTCAGTGGCGACTGGCCGATAATGGCGCGCCATGGTCACCTTCAATGCCGCCGATCGCGTTCAACCGGAGCACGCGACGGGCCTTGTAACGTTCCTGTTCACCGATATCGAGGGCAGCTCCCGACTCTGGGACGAGCAGCCAGCGGCGATGCGAACGGTCCTTGCCCATCATGATGCGCTCGTGCGCGAGGCGATCGAGGCACACGGCGGACATGTCTTTAAGACCATCGGCGACGCGTTCTGCGCCGCTTTCAGCAGCGCCACGGCGGCGGTGGCGGCGGCAGCGACAGCGCAGGCTGGACTGCAGGGCGAGGAATGGAGCGCTTGGCCGGAGAGCGATGGCAGCCCCGAAATGCCGCGACTCAAGGTGCGGATGGCTTTGCACGCAGGCGAAGCCCAACTGCGCGATGGGGACTATTTTGGGCCGCCGCTAAACCGCGCCTCACGCCTGCTAGCGGCGGCACATGGCGGTCAGGTCATCATCTCCTCGGCGCTGGAAGAGGTCCTCGCAAACCAATTACCTCGAGGCGTGCAGCTGCTTGACCTCGGCGAGCATCGATTGCGCGACCTGGCCCGTCCGGCGCGGGTCTATCAAATGGTGGCTGACGGGCTGGCCGGTGATTTCCCGCCGCTCAGGACCTTGGCGAGCCATCCCAATAACCTCCCTATCCAGCTCACGAGCTTCATCGGCCGGGAGCGAGAAGCAGCCGACGTAAAGACGATGTTGAGCACGACGCGCTTGCTCACCCTCACCGGAGTCGGCGGGGCCGGCAAGACCCGCCTGGCGCTTCAAGTCGCCGCCGACGTTGTGGCTGCCTACCCCGACGGCGTGTGGTTCGTGGAGTTGGCTGCGCTCGAAGATCCAGGGCTGGTTGCACCCACGGTGGCGTCCGCTTTGGGGCTGCGCGAGGAGGCCGGCCGAGCGATCGAAGCGACGCTCTCGGACTACCTGAAGCCCCGGGATCTCCTTCTGGTGCTTGATAACTGCGAGCACCTCCTGGAGCCCTGTGCTCGGTTGGCCGACCAACTGCTGCGCGCCTCCGCCAAACTGACGTTGCTAGCAACGAGCCGCGAGGCGTTGGGCATCGCCGGCGAGGCATGTGTCCCAGTGCCATCGCTGTCGCTTCCAACGACGGGCGTTGCACAAACAGTGGAAGCGCTGACCCAATATGAAGCGGTGCGGCTGTTTATTGAGCGAGCCCTGTCGGTGCAGCCGAATTTCAAGGTGACGAATCAAAACGCCCCGGCCGTGGCGCAGATTTGCGCTCGACTGGACGGTATCCCGCTCGCCTTGGAGTTGGCCGCGGCGCGCGTACGACTTCTTTCCCCTGACCAGATCGCCGAGCGGCTGAACCAACGCTTCAGACTGCTGACCGGTGGCAGCCGGACAGTCTTGCCGCGCCAGCAGACGCTGCAGGCGGCGATCGACTGGAGCTACGACCTGCTAGACGAGAAGGAGCGAGAGCTCCTCGCGCGGCTATCGGTGTTCCGCGGGGGGTGGACGTTGGAGGCGGCGGAGGCAGTGTGCGGCGAGACTGTGTCAGAGGACGGGCCGGGACGCAACTCCAAGGCGACCTCGAAAATCAATACACCGTCTCTGGACTTGCTGGAGGTGCTCGGCCATCTGGTGGACAAGTCGTTGGTCGCCCAAGAGTTGGAGAGCGACGGGTCAGTACGCTTCCGTTTCCTCGAGACGATTCGGCATTATGCAAGTGAAAAGCTCGAGGGTTCGGGACAGGCGGAGGCGCTGAGGCTGGCGCATCTGGACTTTTTCGTGCGGGTGGCTGAGGAGAGCGAGCCAGGGTTGAAAGGACCAGACCAGGCGCGGGTGCTAGAGCGGTTGGAGGCAGACCACGACAACCTGCGTGCGGCGGTTGAGCGCGCGGTGGGCTTGAAGCAATCCAAGGAGGGGGCGCGACTGGGGACGGCCCTGTGGTATTTCTGGATGCTCCGCGGGCACCTCTCCGAAGGGCGGACACGACTGGCGGAAGTACTCGCGCTTCCGGCCGGGTCGCCTTTTCGTGAGCGAGGGGGAGCTCTCAATGGCGCAGGCGGTCTAGCGTATATGCAGGGCGACTACGCTGCGGCTGGGGCATATTATGAGGAGAGTTTGATAACCCGGCGATTTTTCGGCGACAATGAAGGTGTCGCCGCGACGCTGGCTAATCTTGGGAACCTGGCTCACGACCAAGGGGGTCATTCGGGCGCCAGGGACTTCTATGAAGAGAGCCTGGCCATCTTTCGCGCCGTTGAAAATGAGTGGGGTATGGCGAGGTGCCTTGGAAACCTTGCATCATTGGCAAATGATCAGCTTGACTTTGACTCCGCGTGGGCTCTTCACGAAGAGAGCCTAGCGATTCGACGCAGATTGGGAGACAGACATGGCATTGCCAGTTCGTTGCAAGGCTTGGGGCTGGTGGCTCACCGTCAGGAGGATAATGTGGCGGCCCGGGCATGCCAGGTCGAAAGCCTGGCGATACGTCGTGAATTGGGGGATCGACAAGGTGTCGCAGCGTCGCTTGGCAGTCTAGGGGATGTGGCGCGGGCGCAAGGGAACCTCGCTGAGGCACGGCTGCTCTTGGACGAAAGCCTGGCAATCAGACGCGAGCTTCGCGACATGAAAGGGACGGCATTGTCGCTCTATAGCCTGGCAATTGTGGCTTGCGAACAAGCACAGTATGCTCGAGCAAGAAGTCTATTGAATGAGTGCCTGGCAATAGGGCTCGAACTCGGCACCAGGCCCGCCATCGCCGAGTGCATCGAGGGCCACGGCTGGCTCGCCGCCTGCCACGGGCACGCGCAGCGCGCCGTCCGCCTGCTCGGAGCGGCTGAGGACTTTCGGGATTCGATAGGTGCGGCGCTTGCGCCGGCTGATGAAGTGCCACGACATGCTCAAGCGATTGCCGCCGCCCGCGATGCACTGTCATACACCGCCTTCGACGACGCCTGGGCTAAAGGGCAGGCGATGAGCTGGGAAGAGGCGGTCGCGTATGCGCTTGAGGAAGAGGATGTTGGGCCTTAGTCGTCCGGGTCAGTGTCACCGTTTGCGGTAAGCCTCCCGGTGATGGCGAATGAACAGCTGATACGCAGTTACCACCCAAGGCGCCGTTTAAGTTCGTCCAGGGTGATCGCCCCCTCATCCTTCCGCTCGGCGATCAGCGCCAAGTCGTGGAGGTCCTCGACCATCCGCTCATAATCGGCGATGGTGAGCACTACGGCCGTGCGCTCGCCCTGGTTATTGACGATAAACTGCGTTTGGGGTTCAGTTCGGATCATGGTCTAGGCCTTTCGCTGTCACTTGGACGGATTGTCGTCGCGCGATCCCTCACTCACCCGAGAGGGCGGTCGCCCGGCGCCACTAAACCGCCGCCCGACCTCTGTTGTTCGACCAGCACCCCCGGCAGGACTTGAACCTGCGACCCAGGCATTAGAAGTGCCTTGCTCTATCCCCTGAGCTACGGGGGCCCAAAGAGCACAAATGCTATACTGACGCCCCCGAAGGCGCAAGAGAACAACCGCAAATACATGCCAACTGCTTCCGCCGGCGACATCGTTCGCCTCATATCGTCCGACGCCAAGGCGTTCCTGATCCGGCTGGAGCCGGGCACGCGGTTTTACACGCATCAGGGCTTCATCAACCACGACGACCTGGTCGGCGCGCCGTACGGCACGACGGTGCGCAGCCACCAGGAGCGCAAGTTCGTCATGGTGCGCCCGTCGATGGAGGACCTGCTGATGGACCTCTCGCGGGACAGCCAAATTGTCTTTCCCAAGGACATCGGCTACATCCTGATGAAGCTCACCATCGTCCCGGGCCGCCGCGTGATCGAGGCCGGGAGCGGCAGCGGGGTCCTCACCTGCGCTCTGGCGCGCTACGTGTCACCCGGCGGGCACATTTATTCCTACGACGTACGTGTCGATATGCTGGAGCGCGCGCGAAGCAACGTGACGCGCCTGGGGCTCGCCGACACGGTGACCTTCACCCAGCGCGACATCACCGAGGGCTTCAACGAGTCGGATGCCGACGCGATCTTCCTCGACGTCCGGGAGCC
This sequence comes from uncultured Pseudomonadota bacterium, assembly GCA_963711635.1. Lineage (GTDB taxonomy): Bacteria > Pseudomonadota > Gammaproteobacteria > Steroidobacterales > Steroidobacteraceae > CADEED01. The sequence continues at coordinate 145,219 of CAVQEZ010000013.1, read as the reverse complement.
GTGGCTCTACTTGGAGCAGGCCCGGCAGGCCTTGGCCGGCGATGGCTGCTTCGGCGCCATCGTGCCCACCATGAACCAGGCCATCGAGCTGGTGGCCGGGCTCGGCCGACTGCCCTTCACCGACATCGAGCTGTGCGAGCTGATGCTCCGCCAGTACAAGCCGGTGCCGGCACGCGTCCGTCCCGATGATCGCCTCACCGCCCACACCGGCTACCTCGCGTTCGCGCGCAAGAAGTCGCGGATCGCCGAGGAGGAAGGCGGGGAAGTTACTAGCTAGTGGACGCTTTCGCAAATGATCCGACTATGGGAACAAACGTTGTGTCCGCAGATTACGCAGATTGACGCAGATTGAATCTGTGTAATCTGCGTAATCTGCGGACAGATTCCTCTCCGCCTAGTCGGATGGATTACGAAACTCACCACTAGCTCCGCCTATAAGACCGGGGAACCGTAAACCAGCGCATCTTCTACTACACCTGCCGCCTCCGCCGCGCCAGGTAGGCGCCTAGGCCTCCAAGGCCGGCGGCCAGGAGCACCCAGGTGCTGGGCTCGGGGACTTCAGGGGGAGGCGATTGACCGGAGATGTCGGTGGGGCGCGGGAGGGGGGTGGCGTTGGGGTCGGCCGTGAGGGCGATGACGGTCGAGCCGAGGCTGGGGACCTGGGGGGTTGCGGTGGCAATGACTGCGCCGGTGGGGCGGGGCGTATTGGTCGGCGTGACCGGTGTCGGCGTGCAGTTGGTGCAGGGCGTGGCGGTCGGGAGCGTCGTGCCGAGATGGTGCATCGACAGGCCGCTGTTCTCGGTGCCTACCCACATCTCGTGCTTGGTCGCGTCGAAGTGGAGCGAGGTGACCGCCTTGGCGGCGATGCCGCTGGTCAGCGGGGTAAGGCGTAACCAGTCGCCTTCCGCGTCCCAGGTCTGGCCGATCCAGACGTAAACGCCGCCGTAGGACGTGTCCAGCTGCGCGCTGGAGCCCACGGGCGAGAACTCGGTCACGTCGTGGCCGCGCGAGGTGGCCGCCCAGACCTGGCTCAGGTCGTCGACGGCGAGGGCGGAGATCCAGCCGTCGCCTTTGAAGAGGTGCGAGTCCCAGCGGCTCCCGTCGAGGCGGCTCACCGCGGCGTCGACGCGTGGCCAAGTAGTGATCAGCTCACCGTTTTCGAGATCGTAGCTGCCGGCCAAGGCGCGGCCCGAGTTGTCGACCGCTACCGCCCTGAAGTCGCCGGTGATCTGCGGATCGCGCTGGGGGCTGCCCCGGTAGCCGTGCAGCCCGCCGTCGCCGGCCAGCCAGCTCGTCCACCCGGTGGCGCCGTGCCGGCTGATGCCACCGCCGCGCCGTTCGCCTCCGGTCGTGGCGTAGGAGGTCGCCACCCAGAGGTCGGCGTTCGACGTGGCCAGGTCGGTCACGGTGTTGCCGGCCACGGCGCGGTCCTCGAAGGAATAGTGCTGCCAGCGGCCGGTCCGCTGGTCGTGGGCGGCCAGCCCGTTGCCCGCTTGCGCGTCCGAATCGCCGGTGCCGCCCTGCGGTACGCCGGTGCCCACCCACACCATGCCGTCGCTGCCCAGGGCCAGGCTGCTGACGTCGTCGTCGCCCAGCGCGGGCTCGTTGGACGCGCGCACAGGGTTCTTCCACGTCCGGCGCTCGAGGTCGTAGATGCTTACCCCGCCGTCGACGTAACCGCTGCCCTGGAAGATGGATTGGGTGCTGGCCACCCACAGCTCGCGGCCGGCCACGACCGTCAGGTCGGTCACGGCGTCGCCGGCCAGCAGCCCCGCGGTGTTCTGGCGGGTGAAATGCTCCCAGGTACCGTTGGTGAGGTGCATGACGCCCAGCCCGCGTGTGCCCGCCCAGACGGCGCCCGACGGATCGACCACCACCGCGGTGATGTCGTTGGACAGGGGCGTCTGCGGGAAGGTGCGCCAGGGCTCGAGCGGGCGGCCGTCCACCGGCACGATACCCCAGCCCGCGAGGTCGCCGACGCGCTTGCCGCCCATACCGTTGGTGCCGAGATAGGCCTTCGGCCCGTCAATCGCGATCGCGGTGACGACATCGGACGGCAGCCCCGTCGCGGCGCTATAGGTCGTCCACGTCTGGCCGTCGTAGGTCGCCACCCCCTTGCCGCCGTCGCCCTCGGCACAGGCCGCCCACACGCGGCCGCGGTCGGCGCGGACCGCCCACACGCGCGGCAGGCAGGGGCTGGTGGTGGCCTCATCCCACTTGGCGGACCGCTCGTCGAAGCTGATCAGCCCTTTTCCCCACGAGCCAAGCCACATGCGTCGCTCGTCGCTGTCGGCGGCTAAAGCGATGATCTGATCGGTGCGAGGCCCCTCGGTCGGGTCGCCCTGCACCCCCACCGTGGTCACGTGCTGCCAGCGATTGCCGGACACATCGCCAATGCTCACCGCCGGCTGGTCACTGGTGGAAGTTCCGTGCGCCACCCACAGATCGCCCTCGGAGTCGACCGCCAGGTCGGCCACGCGCGTGGCGCCGGGTCCGTTCTTCAGGACCTTGTCGCCGGGGATGAAAGTGTCGACCGAGGCGATCTGCCACCGGCTGTCGCCCACCCGCAGGCTGGCCAGCCCATCGCGCGAACCGGCCCACACCGTGCCGTCGGCCGTCACGGCGAGGCTGGTGATGGGCGGCGCCATGAGGCCGTCGGCCTCCCCGTAGTACGTCCAGAGCTTACCATCCACCCGGCTGACGCCGGCGCCGGTAGCCAGCCATGCGACGCCCTGGCGCGTATCGAAGCCGAGGTCGTAGACGTCGTTTGACTTCAGCCCGGCCTGCTGCGGGTGCAGGAACTGCTCGAAGGCCGGCGTCCGCGCGGTCGTATCCCAGACCACCAGCCCCCCGCCCTCGGTGCCGGCCCAAAGCTCGCCCGCCTTCGCCGGGTTCATTGCCAAGACGAGGACCTCGTCGCCGTTGGCGAACGTACGCCACGCGCCGGCGGTGGGCTGGGCGTGGCCCGCGAGCGGCGGATTGGCAAGGAGAGCGGAAACGACGAGAAAGAGAGCCGTGGCCCTGGCGAAAGAGCCGCCAGGGCGCGCGTCGCGTTGCGTCATACATTAACCTCGAGTGTCGTTCGTGGGGCGGCGGGCACAAGTCTAGCGCCGGCCCCAAGAGAACCCAAGTAGCCTACTCGAGCCTATAATTCGGCGAGCCGACCCAGAAACGAGCCCCGAACGATGACTTTCCCCCCTCCTGCCCTGATCTCCGCCGCCGAGCTGGCCGGCAAGCTGGCCGCTCCCGACCTGGTGGTCGTCGATTGCCGCTTCAACCTGGCCGACCCGGCGTGGGGCGAGAAGGTCTATCTGGAAGCTCACATTCCGAGCGCCGTGTATGCCCACCTGGACCGCGACCTCTCTGCTCCTGTGGTGCCAGGCCAAACCGGGCGCCACCCGCTCCCGTCGCCCGACACCCTGGCCAGGACGTTCGCGGCCTGGGGTATCGGGCCCGGCGTGGAGGTGGTGGCGTACGATGCCGCCGGCGGTGCGCTCGCCGCCGCCCGCCTGTGGTGGTTGCTGCGCTGGGTGGGGCACGATGACGTTCGCGTGCTCGACGGCGGCTGGCAGGCCTGGCAAGAGCTCGCCGCGCACCCGCCACCGGAGCTCTCAACTGGACCTTCCCCTTTGAACTCCTCCGACCACGCCACCGACACGCCCGGACAGCGTGAGGCTCCGAACGGAAGCCCATGGCATCATTCCGGACCCGAAGCGCACGCGCCGCGGGTGTTCCGGGCTGAGCCGCACAGCGACTGGATCGTGAACGCCGACGAGGTGGCGCGCATGATCGCGGCCGGCCAGCCGGTGTTCGACGCGCGGGCGGCCGATCGCTACCGGGGCGAGAGCGAGACCATCGACCCCGTCGCCGGCCACATTCCAGGGGCCCGCTCGCTGCCCTTCGCCGCTAACCTGGGGCCTGACGGGCGATTCCGAAGCGCTTCGGAGCTCGCCTCACGATTTGAGGCGGCCTTGGGCGGCAGCGCGCCCGAAGCGTCCGCGGCGTACTGCGGCTCAGGAGTCACGGCGGCTCATCTCATCCTGGCGATGGTGCATGCCGGGCTGGGCGTGCCCCGACTGTACGCCGGTTCGTGGTCGGAATGGATCACCGATGCCGGTCGGCCGGTTGCCACCGGCGAGGAGGCCTGAATGATCGACAAGTCGCCGGCGGTCGGCCCGAACCAGGTGCGCGTCACTTTCCAGCTGCCCAGCTCTATCTGGGCCGAGCGGGTGACCCTGGTGGGCGAGTTCAACGAGTGGAGCCGCACGGCGACCCCGCTTCGCCGCGACGCCGACGGCGCCTGGCGGGTGTCGCTGGAGCTCGCTGCGGGCCGCGACTACCAGTTTCGTTACCTCGTCGACGACGACCACTGGGTGAACGACTACAACGCCGACAGCTACGTCGCCAACGCCTACGGCAGCGACAACTCCGTCGTCCACGCCGCTGTGCCCGAGCCGGCATCGATCGCCGACGCGACCGCTCCGGTCCCGGACGAGACGGCGCCGGCGGTCGGGGCCGACGGGATCACACCCGAGGAGGTGCCAGGAGGGCCAGACAGTGTGCAGACTTCCGAGGAAGATCCGCTAGCCGTGGCCGACAGTGGGCGGACTTCCGAGGAGGAGGTACCGGCGGTGGACACGAGGCTGGGGACCTCCGAAGAGGCGGCGGCTGACGAGTCGACCTCGCCATCCGCGGTGGAAACTTCCCCGGCGCTCGAGGCGGAGCTGCGCCAGGGCGGCGGCGGCTCGCCTGACGACGTTGCCGCCTAGTACCGTGTCATGGCCAAAACTTCGCCCGTACGTTACTCGTCGTCAACCGGAATCGACTACACAACACGGCACTAGCACGACGACCGGCGGTACGCTGATGAAGAATTGGCAACGGAAAACACGGAAGACACGGAAGGAAGAGTAACCGTCCTCTTCTTTCCGTGTCTTCCGTGTTTTCCGTTGCTAACTCTTCCTTTCCTCGCGACCGGCGGTATACCGAATACGACCACATGACACGGTACTAGGCGGCGTCAACGGCAATGGGCACGCTTTACGTCGTTGCCACGCCCATCGGCAACCTGGAGGACCTAACCCTTCGCGCGGCGCGCGTGTTGCGGGAGGTGCCGCTCGTTGCCGCCGAGGACACGCGCCGATCGCGAGAGCTGCTGAGCCACCTCGACGCCCACCCGCGCCTCGTGCGGCAGGTTGCGCTCGGTCTGCGAGCCGCCGCGCAAGCACTGCTCCAGCGGGTGCTGCGCGGCGCGATGCAGCGCCGCGAGCCCGCGCGCGAATGCGACGTTGAATTCCCCGATGTCCGCGAACGGCGCACGCCGGCCGCAGCGCGATACGCGTCACCAGCGCGCGGATAGTCATGCAGCACGGCGATATTCGGCGTCGCCGAGCAGGCGCAGCGCCGTGGCGCGTTAGGCGATCAGCTGCTGATCATCCGGAAATTGCGCGAGCAGGCCGTCCAGGATGGAACGCGCCTCGCCGGCGGCGCCGGTCCGCATCAGCGCGGGCACGAGATTGCGGCGTACCGCCACCGACTGCGGCGCGCCCCGCTGCGCATCGCGCAGGTATGGCAGCGCCGCGTCGAGCCGGTCCATGCCCTCGAGCAGCACGCCGATGGAAGTGAGGAAGATCGCGGAGTCCGGCGCCAGCTCGAGGCCGCGCTCTAACAACTCCAGCGCCTGGTCGGCGGCGCCGGCGTTGCGCAGCAGGTCGGCGGCCACCAGCCGCAGGTGCAGCTCGCGCGGTTGCCGCTCGATCGCATCGCTCGATATGCCGCGTCGCATCCAGTTCCCGCGCCGCGCTGCCAAACGCGCGCGCGAGTTGTGAGTGCAGCGCGCATCCGCCGGCCAGCGTTGCAGCGCCCGCATCAGTATCGCTTCCGCTTCGTCCGAACGTCCCGCCGCTCTCAGTTGCGCAGCGAGGTGCACTAACAACTGCGGCGAATCCTCGGCCGCGCGGGCCAGTGATTCGAGCTCGGCGAGCGCGGCGCGATCGTTTCCCTGCTGCTCGAGCAACTGCGCGCGCCTCAGCCTCAGGTCGCGCGAATCGGGGGCATGAACCAGCGCGTTTTCGATAGCCGAAAACGCCTCGGCCCAGCGTTGCGTATTTGCATTGACTTCGCTCAAAAACCGCCACGCCTGGATTGCGACATCCCTGTCTGTGATCAACCGGGCTTCGGCCATCGCCCGCGCGACGTCGCCGCTGGAGGCAAGCGAAACAATGACTTGCAGCTGCGCGGCGGCGCCGCCGGCGGCGGTCCCGGGCGAAGGAATTTCATTCATGACGCGACAAATCATGGCTCGCCGAGACATGCGGCCCGGCCAGCAACTATTGGCAAAACGGCTCTTGCTTGTATGCGCGATCTCGCTACACTCCAAAAAAATTACTAACAATCGGTTTTCGAATTCGTCAGACCGTAGGCATTTTCTATACAGGGGGGGCATTGCAGTGTCCAAAGCATCGAAGAAGGTTGCGGCGTGAAGCCGCGAGCGCGAAGTCGCGCGCGACTGAATTATCCATTCTCGCATCGGCGCCACGCTGCTCGCGCCATTTGCGATCGCCCAGGACGCAGGACGCGCACCGGCGGCCAGCACCAAGGCCACGACGACGAAGTCCGACGAGGATCTCACCGAGATCCTCGTGACCGGCATCCGCAAGGCGCTGCAGACCTCGCAGGAAATCAAGAAAGAAGCCGACACCGTCGTCGACTCGATCACCGCGACCGACATCGGCGCGTTCCCGGACAAGTCGGTCGCCGAAGCGCTGCAGCGCGTGACCGGCATCACGGTCACGCGTTTCGCCGCCTCGGGCGACACCACGCACTTCTCGGCCGAGCCCTCGGGCGTCATCATCCGCGGTCTGCCGCAGGTGCGCAGCGAGTTCAACGGCCGCGACAGCTTCAACGCGAACAGCTCGCGCGGCCTGTCGTTCGGTGACGTCTCGCCCGAGCTCATGGCGGGCGTCGACACGTACAAAAACTCCACCGCCGACATGATCGAAGGCGGCATCGCCGGCACGGTCAACCTGCGCACGCACGTGCCCTTCGATTCCGAAGGCTTCGTGGCGCGCGTTCTCGGCCGAACTGGGCTACGGCGACCTCGCCGAGGAAGCCAAGCCCGCCGGCTCGGTGCTGCTCAGCAATCGCTGGGATACCGGCATCGGCGAATTCGGCCTCATGGCCAACGCCGCTTACTCCGCAGGTCGTCACCGAATCGCAGGGCGTGCAGCTCGCTGCGCTTCTTCAGCGCCGACGGATGTCGCGGCCTATGGCGGCGGCACCAAGTGGATCCCGGGCGGCGTCGACATCCGCAACAACACCTACGACCGCACGCGCAAGGGCGCCTCGTTCGCCGCGCAGTGGCGCAGCCCCGAAGATTCGCTGCTGGCCACGTTGCAGTACAACCGTTCCGAATACGAGAACAACTGGGAAGAGTATTCGCTGACGCGCCGGCATCGGCAACTCGCAGACGGCCGCAGGACCTGGTGCTCAGACACGCAATTCTCGCGCGCCCGCCGCCGGCACGCCGCCGTACGAGTTCGACAGCCGCGGTGTGTTCATGCGCGGCATCATCAACGACGTGGCTGACGGCTGGGCGGGCCGATCAACAACCCGACGATGGCGCATCCGAATGGCTTCGCGCTAGACCCTGAGCGGCGCAATACGGCAGCCCGGACTGGGCCTGCTACACGTGGGGCGGCAATCGCCTGCAACGGCGTGGATGGCCCTGCCCGAACACGCGTGGCGCGGGCCTCGGCGCCGATACGCGCTCGTCGAGACAGACCAACACTCACCGAAGACCTGTCGCTGAACCTGCGCTGGGACGTCAACGAGCGCTCGGCCTCAACTTCGACGTGCAGTAGATCGATTCCGACGTCGTCAACTTCGACAACAGCTCGAACAACAAGACGTTCGCCAACCTCGATGCTCGACATCTAGCGGCGGCAAGCCGAAGTTCAGTTCTGACGCCCCGACGGGTTACGGCTTCACGGCCGGCGGCTTCGCCGATCCGCAGAACTACTTCCACGAATGGGAGATGGAACACGCCGAAGACAGCAAGGGCGACGAGCTCGCCGTGCGCCTCGACGCGGACATCCAGCTCGATGCGAGCGGCTGGGCTCGATTCGCTGCGCGTCGGCGTACGCACGGCCGATCGCGAACAGGACATCAACTGGTCCACCTACAACTGGGGCGCGGTGCAGCCGCTCTGGGGCGTGCAGAACGACGTAGCCGTTCTTCCTCAACCAGGGCTATTGGCAGGACACTTACAGCGCCACAGGACCTGGGCTCCAACCTGGTCGGTGGCGGCGTGTTCGCCGGCGGCACGTTCCTGCATCCGCGCTTCGACATCGTGGACAACTACCAGGCCACGCAGCGACGCTGTACGGCAACGGCCGCAGCAATAGCTGGGTCGCGCTGGCCGATCGCGACGACTGCGCCGATCCGAGCAGTCCGAACGGCGCTGTTACTGCCCGGTCGAACATGCATGATGTCACCGAAGACACGCGCGCCGCGTACGTCATGTTGAAGTTCGGCGGCGACGACACCAAGATCGGCAACATCAGCGTTCGCGGCAACGTCGGCGTGCGCTACGTGACGACCGACGTGTCTCGGCCGGGCGGCGTTCAGTTCCCGCGCTTCACTGCGCCGCCGGGCCAGGCGCGCGAACGGCAACGCGCACCCGCGCACGCTGTGATCACGCCCGACGATCTGACGTTCATGAACGGCCGGCTCGTATGCGGACTCGGACGGTGGCGAAGCACACGAACTGGCTGCCCAGCTTCAACCTGCGCTTCGGCCTCACCGACGACCAGTTCGTGCGCTTCGCGGCCTCGCGGGCGCTGTCGCGCGCCGGACATGGGTCTGTACAAGTTCTACTACACCATCGAGGCGGATGACGGCCGATCTGCGCCGACGGCACGGTCACCTGGACCGATTCCGGGCGATTGCACCAGCTGCACCGGTGCCTACACGCCGCGTTACACGGCGGACACGGGCAATCCGAGCGCTCAAGCCGACCACGGCGGACCAGCTCGACCTGACCTACGAGTGGTACTTCTCGAGCGCTGGTTCGTTCACGGCGGCGATGTTCCACAAGAAGTTCAACGACTACATCGTACGAGCGTTCGTACGACGCAGGAGTTCACGAATCAACGGCGTGACGCGCACGGTCAACGTGACGCAGCCCGATCAATGCCGACGGCGCGAAGCGTCGAGGGCTTCGAAGTGGCGTACCAGACGTTCTTCGATCGCGCTGCCCGAGCCGTGGAATGGCTTGGGTGTCCAGGCCAACTTCACGTACGTCGACAACAAGGGCGTGAGCAACTCCAGCCTGACCACCGTCTCGGGTGATGGCAGCACCAACCAGGATCGCGCTGATCACCTTCACGGATCTGCCGCTGGAAGGCTTCTCCGACAAGACCTACAACCTGGTGCTGATGTACGAGAAGCAGAAGTTCTCGGCACGCCTGGCCTACAACTGGCGCGATGAATACCTGATCAGCCAGGCGGACTGCTGCATCAAGCTGCCGATCTGGCAGGACGCCTACGGCCAGCTCGACGCCTCGGTCCACTTCAAGCCAAGCGACAGCTGGGACATCTTCCTCGATGCGCAGAACCTGACCGAAGAGGAAACGGTGTTGCTGCAGCAGGTGACTGCCGATGGCCTGATGCTGCCGCGTTCGTGGTTCACGAACGACCTGCGCTTGCAATTGGGCGTTCGCTATCGCTTCCAGTAAATCGCGTTTCTGACGCTAATCGGGCGCGCCGTATACCATACGGCGCGCCCTTTTCTTTAGCCGGTCCCAGGAGAGTTCGCGCCCGTGACTTCACCGCTCAGGATCGTCATCGTCGGCGGCGGCACCGCCGGCTGGATGACCGCCGCCGGCATTCGCCTCCGTGTTCAGAGCCGGCGCACCGGCAGTCCGGCTCATCGAATCCAGCGAGATCGGCATCGTCGGCGTGGGCGAGGCGACGCTGCCGCACATCCGCTTCTTCAATCGCCGCATCGGCATCGATGAGCGCGAGCTCATGGCCAAGACCCAGGCCACGTTCAAGCTCGGCATCGAGTTCGTCGACTGGGCGCGGCTCGGCGACAGCTACATCCATCCGTTCGGCGCCTACGGCTCGCGCATGGCGGGCGTTCCGTTCCATCACTACTGGCTGCGCCAGCAGCCTAGCCGGCGATCACGACGCCGACTCGGAGAGCTACTCGCTGCCCATCGTCGCCTCGCGTGCGGCAACCGTTCGCGCTTGCCTGCCGAGGATCCCGACGCTCGGTCCTGTCGACGTTCGGCTACGCCTTCCAGTTCGATGCCTCGCTGTACGCGCGCTACCTGCGCGGCTTCGCGGAGCAGCGCGGCGTGCAGCGCACCGACGGCAAGATCGTCGACGTCAAGCTGCGCGGCGAGGACGGCTGGATCGAGTCGGTGACGCTGGCAGACGGCGCGGTGATCACGGGCGACCTGTTCATCGACTGCTCGGGATTCCGCGGCCTGCTCATCGAGCAGGCGCTGAAGACCGGCTACGACGAATGGACGCAGTTGGCTGCCCTGCGATCGCGCCGTGGCCGTGCCCTGCGAGAACGTCGGGCCCGCTGACGCCCTACACGCGCGCCACGGCGCGCGAAGCCGGCTGGCAATGGCGCATCCCGCTGCAGCACCGCATGGGCAATGGCTACGTCTACAGCAGCAATTTCATCAGCGACGACGAAGCGGCGCCGAAGCTGCTGTCGCGCCTCGACGGCAAGGCGCTGGCCGATCCGCGCTTCGCTGCGCTTCACGGCGGGCCGTCGCCGCAAGACCTGGAACCGCAACGTCGTGGCCATCGGGCTCTCCGGCGGATTCCTGGAGCCGCTGGAGTCCACCAGCATCCACCTGATCCAGATCGCCATCACGACGCTCATCGATTACCTGACCGAGAAGGCCGTGGCCACTGGCCAATTCGACCCGCGCATGGTCGAGGCATACAACCGCTGGATCGAGATGGAATACGACCGCGTGCGCGATTTCCTGATCCTGCACTACCACGCCACCGAGCGTGACGACGCGCCGATCTGGAACTACTGCCGCACGATGCGCATTCCCGACAGCCTGGCGCACAAGATGGAGCTGTTCCGCACCCGTGCGCGCGTGGTCACCTACAAGGACGGCCTGTTCCTGGAGCCCAGCTGGCTCGCGGTGTATTTCGGGCAACGCATCATGCCGCGCGGATACGACCGGCGCGCCGACGCGCAGGATCCGGCGGAGGCGCGCGAGCACGCTGACCCGCGTGCGCGAGAAGATCGTCCTGGCGTTGGGACGCATGCCCGCGCACGAAGACTTTCTGCGGCAGTACTGCCCGGCCGAACCGGTCAGCGGTCGTGCCGGAGTGCGCGCGTGAGCGAGATTCGCAGCATCATCGTCGCGGGGTCGGGACCCATTGCCTGGATCAGCGCGGCCGCGCTGTTGCGCGCCCATCGCCAGCGCCCGCCAGCAGTGCTCGTCGTCGACGTCCCAGGCACCGACGTACCCGTGGGGCGCTGGACCGTGCCTTCGCAGCGTGGCATGCACGCGCTGCTCGGCATCGCGGAACCGCACTTCGTGCAGCAGACCGGCGCCACCTACAAGCTCGCGACCGAGCACCTGGACTGGCAGGGCGCGGGCAGCCGCTACCTGCATGCGCACGGCGAGATCGGCGCCGAGCTTGGCGGCGCGCCGTTCTACAAATTCCTGCAGAGCGAATCGCTCGCGGGCCGGGCCAGCATGCCCGAGGCATTTTCCGTGGCCGGCGCGGCCGCGCGACTCGGCAGGTTCGCGCGTCCCATGGGCAAAGGGCGCGCGCTCACGGCGAGTTTCACGTACGGGTTCCATCTCGAAGAGCAGGCCTACGCGCGTTACCTGCGCGCGCATGCGCTGGCCCTCGGCGTCCGCGAGGCGTCGGCGCCGTTCGCCGCAGTGCTGCGGCTCGAGACCGGCGACATCCAGGCGCTGCGACTCACCGACGGCACGCACGGTCAGCGCCGATTTCTTCATCGATTGCTCGGGTCCGCAGGCGTGCCTGATCGGTCCAGCGATGCCCGGCGATCGCGAAGACTGGTCGGCGTGGCTGCCCTGTGATCGCATGTGGTCGGGGATCGGGCCCGCCGTGGCTGATCCCGCGCCCGTGACGCAGACCATGGCGGCGCCGGAAGGATGGTCCTGGCGGGCCCCGCTCGCGCAGGCAACCATGGTGGGCCATGTGTTCTCGCAGCCGATTCACGGACGACGCGAAGGCGCGCGCGGCGCTGCAGGCCATCGCGCCGGCGCTGCGCTCCGATCCCGTGCTCACGAAGTTTTCAGCCGGCCGCCGCCGAAAGTTCTGGCAGCGCAATTGCGTGGCGCTCGGGGACTCCGCCGTCGAGCTCGAGCCGTTGGCGGGCGCCGCGCCTGCACATCGCGCAAATCGGACTCGGGACGTTCGATCGAGCTGTTCCCGCTGACGCTCGACAGCGCCATCGAAGCCGCCGAATACAACCGCCTGATGGGCGAACATGCCGACGCACTGCGCGACTTCACGCTGGCTCACTACCGCGCCGGTCCGCCGCGGTCGGGCGAGTTCTGGGAGGCGACCCGTGCGGTGCCCGGCGCCTGCGCTGCCTTGCGGACAAGCTCGATCTCTATGCCGCCAGTGGCCGCATCAATCTGCTCGACCATGAGAGCTTCGAGGAAACCGACTGGGCCTGGCTGCTCCTCGGCAGCGGCTGCCGGCCGGAGGCCATCGAACTGCAGATCCGCCTGCGTCTCGAAAAGGTCTCGTCGTACGAGGTGAACGCCCTGCGCACGCATGTCCAGCAGGTTGCCGAGTCCATGCCGCGCCACATCGACTTCGTGCGTCACCAGGCTTCATCGAAACCGCGTGCCGGGGCTTGAGGACCAGATGCAGCGCAAAGTTCGAAAAATCGTGATCGTCGGCGGCGGCACCGCCGGCTGGATGGCCGCGGCCGCGTTCGCGCGGATGTCGCAGGGTGTGCCCTATGACATCGAGCTCATCGAGTCCGATGAGATCGGCACCGTGGGCGTGGGTGAAGCCACGATTCCGCCGATCGGCGACTTCAACCGGACCATGAAGATCGACGAGAACGAATTCATGCGCGCCACGCAGGCCAGCATCAAGCTCGGCATCGAGTTCGTGGACTGGACCCGGCCCGGACACTCGTACATCCATCCCTTCGGCCATTTCGGCGTGCAGATGCACGGCATCTATTTCCACCATTTCTGGCTGCGCCACCGCGCGCAGGGTGGGACGCATGTCGCCCGATGTGTTCAACATGCACATCATGGCCTGCCGGATGGGACGCTTCGGAAAAACCCGGCCCGACGACCGGCTGCCTCTGCCGGACATGGCCTATGCGTATCATTTCGATGCCGGGCTCTACGCCGCTATTTCTGCGCCGCATGGCCGAAGCGGATGGCGTGAAGCGCCTCGAAGGCAAGGTGGTGCACGTCCAGCAGAGCGGCGAAGACGGCTTCATCGAGTCCATAAAACTGGCTGACGGACGCGTGGTCGCGGGCGATCTGTTCATCGACTGCTCGGGTTTTCGCGGGCTGCTGATCGAGCAGACCTTGCACGCCGGGTTACGAAGACTGGAGCCAGTGGCTGCCCTGCGACCGCGCCTTGGCCGTGCCCTGCGAGCGCGTCGCCGCGACGACGCCCTACACGCGATCGACCGTCGCGCGAGGCCGGCTGGCAATGGCGCATTCCGCTGCAGCACCGCACCGGCAACGGCTATGTGTACTGCAGCCAGTTCCTCGGTGACGATGAGGCGGCGAATCTGCTGCTGGGCCGCCTCGATGGCGCGGCGCAGGCGGCGCCGCGACCGCTGCGTTTCGTCGCCGGGCGGCGCAAGGAAGTGTGGAAGAAGAACGTGGTGGCGATCGGACTCGCGAGCGGCTTTCTCGAGCCGCTGGAGTCCACCAGCATTCACCTGATCCAGGCGATGATCGCCCGCTTCCTGTTCATGTTTCCCGGCGACGGCTTCGATCAGTCCACGATCGACAAATTCAACTGCATGGCGCGCAACGAGCTCGAGGAAATCCGCGATTTCCTGGTGCTGCATTACACGGCCACCGAGCGCGACGACACGCCGTTCTGGCGACATTGCCGCGCGATCGCAAAGCCGGACTCGCTGAAGCTGCGCTGGGAGATGTTCGAGCGATCCGGCAACATCATCATCGATCCCGGTGTGCTCTTCAGGGAAGCGAGCTGGTTCTCCGTCTTCGACGGACAGGGCCTGCGGCCGCGCAGTTATCACCCGTTCGCGGACATTCCTTCGGACACCGAGCTCGCGCGCCGCTTCGCGCTGATGAGCGGTGATGTCGAAAAGCGCGTGCGCTCATACCCGCTGCACGACGACTGGATTCGCGCGCAATTGCGCCTCGGACGAGCTCGAAGAAGAGGATGGCGTGAGCACACCCACGCGGACCGCGACGGTTTCGGGCCGGGACGTGTTCGTATTCGACGGACTGGTGCCGGTCGAGGAATCCGCGCGCTACTTCGCGGCCATCTCGCAGGCTTCGTTCACGCGCACGGAAAGCGCGCGGCCGGAGGCGGAGTTCCGCCACTGGGTGTGCGAGATGCCGCTGCAGAACCTGCCGCGCGCTTCGTCTGTGGCCGGCCACCGAAGCGGCCGTCGCCGCCGTGCGCCCCGGCGAACGTTTCCTGCCGTATCGCGTGTACACCAACTACGCGTCCTTCGGCGACATGCTGCTCACGCACGTGGATGCGGTCGCCGCGGCGCGCGAGCTCACCGCGCTCTGGTACCTGTGCGAGAAATGGGACCACGAGTGGGGCGGCGAGACCTTGTTCTACACCGAAGACGGCGACGCGCAGCTGGCCGTGAGTCCGCGGCCGGCGCGCCTGCTGCTGTTCGATGGCGCCATCCGCCATGCCGGCAAGCCGCCGAACCGCAATTGCCCGGTGGGACGCTACACCTTCGCGATCAAGCTGCGCGCCAGCTGACTAGTCGCGGAAGTTGTTGAACTGCAGCGGACGGTCGACGCTCCGCCTTGCGCAGCAGCGCCATCGCCGCCTGCAGGTCGTCGCGCTGACTTGCCGGTGACGCGCAACTTGTCGCCCTGGATCTGCGCCTGCACCTTGAGCTTTGATTCCTTTACCATCTTCTGCAGTTTCTTGCCGGTTTCCTGGTCGATGCCATGGCGCAGCACGATGTCCTGGCGCGCCTCGGCGAGATTGCGTCACCGGGTCCTTCTTCTCCATGCAACGCGCCTCGATGCCGCGTTTGCCCAGCCGCTGCGTGAGGATGTCGACCATCTGCTTGAGCTGGAACTCCGCCGGCGCCTTCAGGCTCACGGTCATGTTCCTTTTCCTTGAGCTCGAAGGAGGCGCCCGTGTCCTTGAAGTCGAAACGCTGCGAGCAGCTCGCGGTTCGCCTGGTCCACGGCATTGGTGAGCTCGTGCGTGTCGAGCTCGGATACGGCATCGAATGAAGGCATGGTCTCGGAATCTCAGGCGCGCAGGGTCTTCTCGAGTTTGGACACGACGTCCGGGCCGACCTTCGTGCGCAGGAAGTCGAGCATCACCGGCACGAACTTCTTGGCGTCGTCGGTGGTCGAGGCCGAGCTTGCCGAAGCCGCCGACAATCGTCGCTGATCAGCGCGGCATTGCCACCCATGGCGCCGGCGATGCCGCCTAACAACCCGCCGAGGCCGCCACCGCCGGCGGCCGGCGCCTTCTTCATGAGATCGGACAGGCCGGGAACGCTCCCAGCAACTTGGCGAATTCCGTTGCGCCGAGCTTGTCCTTGGCGGCCTTGAACAGCACCGCCGCGCCGCCTTCGGCCTGGTTGCGCTTTCACGCCGAGCGCGCTCGGTCAACATGTCGATGAGTTCTTTCATGGCTCGACCTCGTGTCACTCGTAAGCGGGCGCCGGGAAACCGTCGGCGCCCTTGCGCCACGGCGCCCACACCAGCGCGACTTCGCCGACGGCGATATCGGATTTGCGCGCCGGCACTTCGACCGGCGCAGCGCCATGCGTGGAAGGCATCCAGCGTGGTTTCGAGCCGCGCGACCTCGGCTTCGACTTCGCGCTGCGTGTCCGCGAGTCGCTGGCTGCAGCACTTCGAGGCTTTCCTCGGCGCGCGTCGACGTCCTCGCGACTCGCGGCCGATGCGCGTGGCCGAGCGCGCGGCGGTCCCGACGCGGCCGACATTGGTCGCGGAGATCGCCTTGCGCCCCAGCAACGCGCCGAGGATCGAGCTGCCGATGGTCACGGCGGTCTGCATCTTCTGCTGCGAGAGCTGGCTCTTCTCGCGCTCGTGCCGGTCTTCGGCGCGGCGGATCTGGTCGGAGAGCTGCAGCAGTTTGGCCTGCCACTTGCTTGCGCAGCTCGGCCACCGCGGCGTCGCGCTTCTCGCGCGCCGCCAGCGCCAGGCGCGCGCGAAAATCGCCTTCGGACTCGCCCGGCTGCGACGCCAGCCTTGAAGGTCTCGCAGACCACGACACGTCGCACGCGCAGTTTCGTAGAGATGCGCCTGCAGGGTCTTTGCCCAGCCGGAATAACTGGCGGCGCGCAGTGCGCTGCCGGGCAATCTCGGCGTATTCCGCGCCTTCCGGCGGTGCGTTGCGTCAGGCGCGACTTCAAGCGCGCATCGCTGGTCGCGTCCTCCCAGGAGGCATTGCCGCCGCCGTCGTCGAAGGGCGCCAGCCATCCGGCAGTCTGCCATTCATCCAGCGCGAGCTTCGCATCGACGAAATGCAGCTTGGCGAAGCCGGCGACCATGGGCTTGTAGAGAACCGGGCCCGCTGCCCTTCGTGGCGGTCGAGGAAATATTCGGCGATTCCGGCGCCCACCGGCGGGTCGGGACGCTCGCGGCCGGTGCGGCCGCGGCGGCCGGCGGCGGCCGGCGCTCGAACCGGCAATGACCGTCTTGCGCGTCGCCATGGCGCGCGCGATTTCGGGACCGGTCAGCGGCCCGCGCAGGTATGACAAC
Organism: uncultured Pseudomonadota bacterium; assembly: GCA_963711635.1. Taxonomy (GTDB): domain Bacteria; phylum Pseudomonadota; class Gammaproteobacteria; order Steroidobacterales; family Steroidobacteraceae; genus CADEED01. Next base: position 128,252 of record CAVQEZ010000013.1, on the reverse strand, counting down.
GCCCAGCGCGTCTTCATGAGCACCGGCGCGTCTTCGTGCACGTTGCGCATCAGGAACACGCGTTGCGTCAGGTTCGACATCAGCGCTTCGAGATCCGCGCCGTCACTCGCCGCCGGCCAGCGCGGACTTCAATCCTTCGATCACGCGCAGCTTGTCGCGCTCGGTCTGCAGGCGGCCGATGAACCAGGTGCCGCAGTTGGAGAGCCCCTTGTAGTCGAGATCGACGGGATTCTGCGTGGCGAGCACGCAGCCGAGCCCGAACGCGCGCGCCTGCTTCAGCAGCGTGAGCATGGGCGGCTTGGAAGGCGGATTCGCGGTCGGCGGGAAGTAGCCGAAGATCTCGTCCATGTAGAAGATGGCGCGCAGGCGACGAGGTGCCCGACTGGGCGCGCATCCACGCGATCAACTTCGTTGAGCACCAGCGTCACGATGAACATGCGCTCGGCATCGTTGAGATGCGCGATCGAGATGATGGAGATGCGCGGCTTGCCCTCGGCCGTGAACAGCAGGCGCTGCGCATCGAGCGGCTCGCCACTCATCCAGGTGGCGAAGCCGGGCGAGGCGATGAGGTTGTTCAGCTGCATCGCGAGCTTGAGGCGATCCTTCGCCGGGAAGAAAGTCTCGAGATCGAAGGCGCCGAGCTTGTCGAAGGCCGGCTTCTGCACGGCCTGGATCAAGGCCGGTCATGTCGAGCGACAGTCCCTGCGCGCCAGGCGCCTTCGAGGATGTTCGCGAGCAGGATGTGCTCGCGCGAGCCGATGGGATCCGCCTCGATGCCGAGCAGGCTCAGCAGGCCCGACACCACCGAGCCGACGCGGTCGCGCAGTGCGCCCGCGTCGGCCAGCAGCTCGCGGCGACCGGGCGGCGCGAACGAACGCAGCACCGACAGCGGCAGCCCGGTCTCGGCGCCGGGCGTGTAGATAGCCACGTCGGCCGCGGCGCGCAGCTTGCGCGATGCGCTCCGGCGCCTGGCCCCATTCGGCGAGTCCGTTCTTCCAGGTCTCGGCGGTCTTCGCGGCGAGCTCGCGCGGCGCTCACGCCCTTGCGCGCGGCGTCGCCGGCGTCGACCCACGGCTCGAAATCCGCGGGCGCGAGATTCGGAAACGTCAGCAGCAGGTTGCCGAGATCGCCCTTGGGGTCGATGCAGATCGCCGGCACGCCGTCGATGGCGGCCTCTTCGAGCAGCGACAGGCACAGGCCGGTCTTGCCCGAGCCCGTCATGCCCACGCACACCGCGTGCGTGGTCAGGTCCTTCGAGTCGTAGAGGACGAGGTCGTCCTTGAGCGCGTTCGCGGCCGGGTCGAACTCACGACCCAGGTAGAACGCGCCTAACTTTTCGTAGTCGGTGACATCTATTTCTTGCGTCGCTGACCGCTTGGCTTTCTTGCGCGGCGCGGCGAGTTCTTCTTGCGCGCGCGCGCCGTGGTTTTCGCTGCCGCGCGACGCGCTCAGCGCGGTGACCTCGATCTCGATCTTCATGCGCGGATCCGCCAGCCCGACCACCATCATCGTGGCGGCCGGGCGCACGTCGCCGAACGCCTTGCCCATCGCCGGCCAGCAGCGCTCGAAGTCCGCGGCATTGGTCATGAGGTAGTGCACGCGCACGACGTCGGCGAAGCCGGAACCCGCCTGCTTCAGCGCCGCCTCGATGTTCTTGCAGTGCCTGCTCGCACTGCGCCACGGCGTCATCCTGGATGGTCATGTTGCGAGTAGTCGAAGCCGGTGGTGCCCGAGACGAAGATCCAGTCGCCATCGACCACGGCGCGCGAATAGCCGATGCTCTTTTCGAACGTGGAACCCGAGGAAATCAGTCGGCGCGCCATGAATTGCTCCTGGTTGTTGGCCCGTTTTTGAAGAGCGCGATCCTACGCCCTTGACGAGCGCTTTGGCGCTCGCCGATACTCGCCGCCCTCATGATCAACAACGGCATCCGCAAGGTCTGGTGGTGGCGCCTCCCGTAAGGAGAGGGCCTTCGGGCTGCTATTGCGTCTGAACTGATCAGATCGACTTCCAAAGGAACCCATCTCCGGTACATGCCAGAGATGGGTTTTTTGTTGTCTGCGCGCCGCAGACGTTGACTTGGAGATACACGCGGTGAAACCGCCATTTGACATCGCCGGCGACCTCGACACCCCGGTGTCGGCGTTCGCCAAACTGGGCGCCTTCAACCCGCGCTTCCTGCTGGAGAGCGTCGAGGGCGGCGAGCGCCTGGCGCGTTACTCGTTCATCGGCTTCGGCAAGTGCCTGGAGGTCAAGCTCGATGCCGCCGGCCTCACGGTGGGCGACGCGAAGCTGCCGCGGCCGAAGCGATCGCGACGAATTGTTAGACGCGCTGCGCCAGGCGCTGGCCGCGGCACCGAAGCCGCTGCCGGAAATGGCCGGCGTGCCGCTGGCGGGCGGGCTGGTGGGTTATTCCTCGTACGACGTGGTGCGCTATTTCGAGCGCCTGCCGTCGAAGGCCCGCGCCGACAACCCGGTGCCGGACCTGCACTACGTGGCGCCCGAATCCATGCTGGTGTTCGACCACCTGACACGCGGCATCGCGCTGCTGCATGCCGGCACCGAAGCCGAGCGCCAGGCGCTGCGGCGCGAGGTCATCCGGGCGCTGCGCGGCGGCCTGCCTAACTACGTCTGCCGGCCCGCGGATGCCGGCGAGCGCTACTCCCCGGCCGTCGGATCGCTGTCGCGCGACGAGTACATGGCCGGCGTCAAGCGCACGCAGGAATACATCGCGGCCGGCGACGTCTACCAGCTCGTGCTGTCGTCGCGCTTCTCGGGCAGTCACTCGCTCGATCCCTTCGAAGCCTATCGCGCGCTGCGGCTCATCAATCCCTCTCCCTACATGTACTACTGCAAGCTCGGCGACGTGACCGTCGTCGGTTCGTCGCCCGAGGCGCTGGTGAAGGTCAACGCGCGCGGCGACGCGCAACTGCGGCCCATCGCCGGCACGCGGCCGCGCGCCGACGACGCCGGCGGCCGACGAGCAGCACGAGCGCGAGCTGCTCGCCGACGCCAAGGAAAACGCCGAGCACGTGATGCTCGTGGACCTCGCGCGCAACGATCTCGGCCGCGTCGCGCGCGCCGGCAGCGTGCACGTCGATCCGTATCGCGTCATCGAGCGCTACAGCCACGTGATGCACATCGTGAGCGGCGTGAAAGGCCAGCTCGCGCCCGGTCGCGATGCGTTCGACCTGTTCGCGGCGACGTTTCCCGCGGGCACGCTGGTCGGCGCGCCGAAGGTGCGCGCCATGGAGATCATCGACGAGCTCGAGCCGGTGCGGCGCGGCCTGTACGGCGGCACGGTCGGCTACTTCGGCGCGCGCGGCGACATGGACCAGGCGATCACCATCCGCACGCTGGTGTTCCGCGGCGACGAATACAGCTACCAGGCCGGCGCCGGCATCGTGGCCGACAGCGTGCCCGCCACCGAATACGAAGAAGTGCTCGCCAAGAGTCGGCGCGATGGCGCGCGCGCTCAAGCTCGCGGCGGAGGGCTTATGAGCGTGCCAGCCAATGTACGACTGCTGTTGATCGACAACTACGACTCGTTCACCTACAACCTCGTGCAGGCCTTCATGGTGCTGGGCGCGGAGGTGGACGTGCGCCGCAACGACGAGATCACGGTCGAACAGGCGAAAGCCGTCGTCCCACGCACCTGTGCATCTCGCCGGGACCGGGCACGCCCTATGACGCGGGCGTATGCATGGACATGATCCGCGCGTTCGCCGGCAGCGTGCCGGTGTTCGGCGTGTGCCTGGGCCACCAGTCCATCGTCGAGGTGTTCGGCGGCAAGGTAGTCAGGGCCGGGCGGCTCATGCACGGCAAGACCTCGCCGGTCACGCACGATGGCAAGGGGCTGTTTGCCGGCCTGCCGGCCAACACCGAAGTCGGCCGCTACCATTCGCTGATCGCGAAGGCCGACACGCTGCCGGCCGAGCTCGAAGTCACGGCGCGCACGCCCGAGGGCGAGATCATGGGCGTGCGCCACCGGACGCTCAAAGTGGAAGGCGTGCAGTTCCATCCGGAGAGCGTGCTCACGCCGGATGGGCCCGCGCTCATCGGCAACTTTCTGCGCATGAGCGGAGGCCGTCAGTGAGTCTGCGCGATACGCTCGAGCACCTGCTGTCCGGCAAGTCGCTCGGCGAGGCCGAGGCCGAAGAGCTGCTGCGCGCGATCACTTCCAGCGAAATGGCGCCGCCGCTGGCGGGCGCGCTGCTGGCCGCGTTGCGATCCAAGGGCGTCACGGCCGAAGAGGTGCGCGGTTTCGCGCGCGCCATGCGCGGGCTGGCGCGCCGGCCGAATATTCCCGCGGCCCCGCATGCCATCGACATCGTCGGCACCGGCGGCGATGCCTCGGGCAGCTTCAATCTGTCCACCGGCGCGGCGCTGCTCACCGCGGCCTGCGGCGTCGACGTGGTCAAACATGGCAATCGCTCGGTGTCGAGCAAGTCCGGCAGCGCCGACGTGCTCGAACAGCTCGGTCTCAAACTACCGCTCGACGAGGCGGCCGCCGGAGCCTGCCTGGCGGCGACGAGTTTCACCTTCCTGTTCGCGCCTCACTACCACCCGGCGATGAAGGCGGTGGCGCCCATCCGGCAGGCCATGGGGGTGCGCACGGTGTTCAACATCCTCGGTCCGCTGACCAACCCCGCCGCGCCGCGCTTCCAGCTCACCGGCGCGTTCAACCTGCCCACCGCGCAGCTCATGGCCGATGCGATGTCGGGCCTGCCCATCGATCGCGCCTTCGTGGTCCACGGCGCGGAAGGCTGGGACGAGCCCACGCCGCTCGGGCCGTTCACCGTGCTCGACGTGCGTCCCGGCAAGGTGCGCGCGGAAATTCGCAGTCCTTCCGACTACGGCCTGAAGCTGTGCGGCGCCACGGATCTCGCCGGCGGCGATGCGGCATCGAATGCGCGCGCGCTGCGCGCGGTGTTGCGCGGCGAAGATCGCGGCGCGCATCGCGATGCATTGTTGTTAGGTGCGGCGCTGGCACTCGAAATCGTCGGCCGCGTCACCGACCCGCGAGAGGGCGTGCGCATCGCCAGCGAGGCCATCGACAGCGGCGCCGCGCGCCGGACGCTCGATGCGATCATGGCCTTCGGCTCGCGGGGTGCCGCATGAGTGACGCCACGGACTTTCTCGGCACCATGGCCTCCCGGAGCCGCGCGCGCTCGCTGGCCGGGCAGGCGGTCGCACCCGCGCGCGAGCTGCGTGCGCGCATCGCGGACCTGCAGCCGGCCCCATCGTTGTCGCGGACCAGCTTCGATCTCATCGCCGAAGTGAAGCTTCGTTCGCCGGCGGTGGGTCTGCTCAAGTCGGCCGCGGAGGAAGATGTGGGCGCACGGGTCGCCACCTATGCGCATGCCGGTGCCGCGGCCGTTTCCATTCTCACGGAGCCCACCCGCTTCGACGGTTCGCTCGACGATCTCGCGCAGGGCTGCCGCGCGCTGGCTCCGCTCGGCGTGCCCGCCATGCGCAAGGATTTCCTGGTCGATGCCTACCAGGTGCTCGAAGGCCGGGTGGCCGGCGCCGGTGGCGTACTCGCCATCCTGCGCATGCTGCCGCGCGCGGATCTGGAGAAGCTCATCGACACGGCGCTGGAGCTGCGCATGTTCGTATTGCTCGAGGCCTTCGACGAGCGCGACATCGAGCTCGCGCACGAACTGGTGAATGCGCGTCGTGCGCAGCGCGATCTGCTGCTGGTGGGCGTGAATTCCCGCGACCTGGCCACGCTGCAGGTGGTTCCCGGCCGGCTCGACGCGCTGGCCGCATCGCTGCCGCACGAAGTGCGCCGCGTCGCGGAGAGCGGCGTGGCCACGGCCCAGGATGCGGCCCGCGTGGCCGCGGCCGGCTACGACGTGGCGCTCGTGGGCAGCGCGCTGATGTCGGCCGCGGATCCGGCGGCGCTGGCGCGCTCCATGCTGGCCGAAGGCCGCGCGGCGGTGGCGGCACGTGGCGCGCGCACCGGAGCGCGCGCGTGAACTTCATCAAGATCTGCGGCATGACCACGCCCGAGGCCGTGCAGGCGGCGCTGGCCTGCCAGGTGGACGCCATCGGATTCGTGTTCGCGCCGTCGGTGCGCAACGTCACCATCCAGCGCGCCAACGAGCTCGCGGCTGCGGCGCGGCACCGCCTGGCCTGCGTGGCCGTGACGCGCCACCCGGCGCGCGACGACGTGGCCGTCATCCTGCGCGAATTCAAGCCGGACATCCTGCAGACCGACATCGACGATCTCGAGCGGCTCGCCCTGCCGCGGACGTTGAGCGTACTACCCGTGATGCGTCCGGGGCCGGCGCCCGCCTGCGCGCTGCCACAGAGAATTCTTTATGAGGGCCCGGTCAGCGGCAGCGGCCAAACTACCGACTGGGAGCAGGCCGCCGTGCTGGCGCGCCGCGCCGAAGTCATCCTGGCCGGCGGGCTGCATGCCGGCAACGTCGCCGACGCGATCCGCCGGGTGCAGCCCTTTGGCGTCGACGTCTCGAGCGGCGTGGAGTCCAGTCCCGGAATCAAGAGCGTGCAGAAGATAGAGCAGTTCGTGGCCGCCGCGCGCGCGGCCGCATTGGAGAGCGCATGATCGATTCATCACAGGCGATTCTTACAAGGGCCGCGGGGTTCGATCCCGCCCAACTGCTGGCCGACGAGCTGGCCGGCAAATTCCCCGATGCGCGGGGCCGCTTCGGGCCCTTCGGCGGGCGCTACATCCCCGAAACCCTGGTCGCGGCCTTCGAGAAGCTCGAAGCCGGGCTGAAGCTGCACCTGCATGCGAAGGATTACCAGGATGAGCTGTCCGCCGAGCTCCGCAGCTGGGTCGGACGTCCCACTGCCTTGTCGCATGCACCCACGCTCTCGAAGGCCTGGGGTGCCGAGGTGTGGCTGAAACGCGAGGATCTCGCGCACACCGGCGCGCACAAGATCAACAACGCGCTGGGCCAGGCGCTGCTCGCCAAGCGGCTCGGCATCAAGCGCATCGTCGCCGAGACCGGCGCGGGTCAGCACGGCGTGGCCACCGCCGCGGCCTGCGCGCGCGTCGGGCTGCCGTGCACCGTGTACATGGGTGCGGTGGACATGGAGCGGCAGGCGCCGAACGTCGGGCGCATGAAGTTGTTGGGCACCACGGTCGTGCCGGTCACCAGTGGCGACCAGACTTTGCGCGCCGCCATCGACGAGGCTTTCCGCGACTGGGTGGCCAATCCCACCGACACCTTCTACATCATCGGTTCCGCCGTGGGTCCGCACCCGTTCCCCTACCTGGTGCGCGAGCTGCAGACCGTGATTGGCAGGGAAGCCCGCGCGCAGATGATCGAGCAATCGGGCGGCCTGCCCGACGCGGTGATTTCCTGCGTGGGCGGCGGCAGCAATGCCATCGGCATGTTCCATCCCTTCATCGGCGACGCGGGCGTCGAGATCATCGGCATCGAAGCCGGCGGCAAGGGCCAGCAGTTAGGCCAGAACGCCGCGACGCTGGCGTACGGTCGGCCCGGCGTGCTGCACGGCGCCTACTCGTTGCTGCTGCAGGATGCGGAGGGACAGATCCAGGAGACGGATTCCGTATCGGCGGGCCTCGACTATCCGGGCGTCGGACCCGAGCACTCCTTGCTGCTGTGGGCGGGTCGCGTGCGCTACGAGGCCGCCACGGACGACGATTCGCTCGCGGCGCTCACCGAGTGCTGCCGCAGCGAGGGCATCCTGCCGGCCATCGAGTCGGCGCATGCATTTGCCGGTGCGAAGCGCTGGGCCAGACAAAATCCCGGCAGGAAGATTCTCATCGGACTCTCGGGCCGCGGCGACAAGGACATGCCCACCTTGCTGCGCACCGTGCTGGCCACGGACCAGAAGTCATGAGCCCCAGCGAAAGAATCAGCGACGCCATCCGCAAGGCGCGTGGCGGTACCGCCATCGTGGCCTTCGTGACGGCGGGATTTCCCTCGCGAGACTCATTTCGAGAGCACCTCACGCAGGTCGGCAACGAAGCGGACGTGGTGGAAATCGGCGTGCCCTTCACCGACCCGATGGCCGACGGCATGACCATCCAGCGCTCCAGCCGCGAGGCGCTGCGCCAGGGTGTGTCGCTGCGCTGGGTGCTCGAGGAGCTGGGCGCCATGTCGCGTGCTGGTCGATTGCCCGGGGCCCCGTTGCTGCTGATGAGCTATCTGAACCCGCTGCTGGCCTTTGGTTTCGCGACTCTCGCGGCGGCCGCGGAGCGCGCCGGTGTCTGCGGCTTCATCGTGCCGGACCTGCCCTACGACGAGAGCGAGGAATTCCGCGCGGCGCTGGCGCCGCATGGCCTGGCGCTGGTCCAGATGGTCACGCCCGTGACGAAACCCGAGCGCATGGCGCGGCTGTGCGCCGCCACGCAGGGATTCGTGTACGCGGTCACCATGACGGGGGTCACCGGGCGCACCGCCGCGGTGCCGGCGGAGGTGACCAGTTACCTCGACGCGGTGCGCGGCGCCGCCAAACTACCGGTGTGCGCCGGTTTCGGTATCCGCTCGCGCGCGCAGGTCGAACAGCTGCGCGGCCACGTGGCCGGCGTCATCGTCGGATCGGCGCTTGTCGAAGTCATGGAAAACGGACAGGATGCAGCTCAATTCCTGAGATCGCTGCGCCCCGGCGCAGACTAACCCTCCGCTTGCAACACAAACTTCCTGGATACGCGATGCTCGCCGTGCTGATCGGCGGGCTGTCGATGGTGAGCCCATTCTCCATCGACACGTTCTTCCCGGCCTTCCATGCCATGGAGCGGGCGCTGCACGTCGACGCCTGGCAGCTGCAGCAGGTGATCACGGCGTACATGGTGCCGTTCGCGTTCGCGTCGCTGGTGCACGGGCCGCTGTCCGACGCCATCGGCCGCAGGCCGGTGATGATCTGGGGCATGGCCCTGTACACGGTGGGATCCGTCGCCTGCACGCTGGCGCCTAACTACATGTCGCTGATCGCCGCGCGCGCGCTGCAGGGCGCGACCGCCGGAGTCGGAGTGGTCATCGGGCGCGCGGTGATCCGCGACCTGTACGAAGGCGCGCGCGCACAGCGGCTCATGAGCGTCACGACCATGATCTTCAGCATCGCGCCCGCGGTCGCCCCGATCGTCGGCGGCTGGGCGCACGTGGCCTTCGGCTGGCGCGCGGTGTTCGCATTCATGGTGCTGTGCGGCCTGGTGTTCGCGTTCTCGGCCTGGTGGAAGCTGCCCGAAACACTGCCGGTCACGGCGCGCATCCCGTTCAGCGGACGCAACCTCGTATCCACGTCGTTGACGGTGCTGCGCCATCCGGAGTTCATGATGCTGGCGAGCGCCGCGGCGCTCAATTTCAATTCCATCGCGCTGTTCATCGGCTCGGCCCCGGCCATCGTCGAGACGCACTGGGGACTGGGCGAGACCTCGTACTGGATGCTGTTCCTGCCGGTGATCGGCGGCATCCTGGTGGGGGCCACCATTGCCGGGTACATGGCCGGCCGTCTCGACCTGGTCTTCCAGGTGCGCATCGGGTTCGGAATCACTTTCACGGTGGCGCTGATTCGCGTGCTGCTGCACCTGGCCATGACCGACCTGCCGATCCCGTTGCAGCAGGCGCTGCTGTTCACCAGCGCCATCGGTGCGCAATTCGCATTTCCCCTCCTGACGTTGCGCATGCTCGACCTGTTTCCCGCGGCGCGCGGCACCGCGGCTTCCGCGCAGTCCTTCATGGCGCTGATGCTCACCGCGTTCACATTGGGCATCGTGGCCCCCAAGGTCCTGGTCCACCTGCACTGGATTGCCTGGATGTCATTGATCTATGCCATCGCCGCGTGGACCTGCTGGTACCTGTCGCGCCGCTGGCACGAGCGCGCCGTGGGTCATCCGGCGTGACCACGCACGAAAGCGGCCGCCAGCCGCACGGCGGCGTCACCATCGCGATCGCGGCGTAACTCCGCGCGTAGTCTCGCCGGTGTGTGGCCGGTGACCCGCCGCAGCTCACGCGTGGCATGCGCCTGGTCGGCGAAGCCGCCGTCGCTGGCCACGTCGGAAATATTCGCGTCGCTCTCATCCAGCACGCGCAGCGTGGCCTGCAGGCGCGTCAGCCGCGCGAATTCCTTCGGTGCCAGTCCGACCGCGGCGCGGAATCGCAGTTGAAAGCCGCGCATGCTGAGCGCCGCCGCCCGGGCCAGCGCGTCGATACGCGAACGGCCCGCGTCACGCTGCAGGCGCTCGATGGCCGCGACCATGCGGGTGTCGATGGGGGAGGCGCAACAGCGTGCCGCCAGCAGTTTCCACAGCGCAGCCTCCGACCCGCCCGCGAAGCGCCGCGCGGCGCGTGCCAGTGAGCGGCTGAATACCGGATCGAGAGTGGCCAGATCGACCACGCGGTCGCGAAAACGCGCGGCGGCCCCGCGCAGCACCACGTTCGAAGCCGCTGGCCGCAATCGCACGCCGAGGCAGTCGAGCGGGCCCGCGGCCTCGAGGCGTACCGCCACCACGCGTTGCGCCGCAAACAGCGTGCGTGCCTGCTCGTGCCAGCCGGACACCGCGTCCCAGCAGCGCGGCGGCGTCGCCAGGTGCACGATGAGCTCGCAGCGTCCATCGGGGTAGATAGTCTGCGCCGCTCCGGCGGAGCGGGGCTGCCGCAGATGCCACAGGCATTCGACGTGGTCGGCCAACACGGCGGGTGGTGGGTATTCGCGGTAGTCCACGCGACACAATGTGGGCCACCCTTGCGCATTTGTTCAAGCGAAACGACGGGAAAGTGGGCAGAGTCCGCACATGAAGACCCGGAATTTCGCCGCGCTTGCCGCGCTGCTGTTTTTCACCGCCATGGTCGATGCTTGGGCCGCCGACGATCCGGCCGCGCGGCGCTTCGACTGGCTGAGCGGCCACTGGTGCTCGGAAGTGGGGGACCAGCTGCGCGAAGAGTTCTGGCTGCCGGTTGAAGGCGACGTGGCGCTGGGGATCGGCCGCACGATCAAAGGCGGCCGGACCACGGAGTTCGAATTCATGCGCATCGAAACGCGTGAAGGCGTGACCAGCTTCGTCGCGGTGCTCGAAGGCCAGGCACCCACACCGTTTCGGCTGACGGCATCGGGCGCGCAGTGGGCAAGATTTGAGAATCCGCAGCACGATTTCCCCAGGCGCATCGAATTTCGGCGTACCTCTTCCGGGTTGCACGCGGAGATCGCCGGTCCGGGGAAGGACGGTAAGGAAGAGGTCATCCCCTTCGAATACCGCCGCTGCGTGGATTGACCGCGGCCGCTCAGCGCTCTTTTCGTCGGCGTGTCAGCTCCGCCAGCGTCGCACGCAGCTCCGGCATCTTCGGTGGCTTGCTGAGCACGCGATCCACGTGCTCCGGTTTGTCGTCGGTGGCGATGAGCCGGTGGCCCCAGCCGGTGAGCATGACGATGGGCACCTTCGGATCGAGCTGGCGTATGCGTGCCGCCACTTTGCGGCCGTCGACATAGGGCATGCCGAGGTCGGTGATCACGATGTCGAAAGGCTTGCCGGCTTCGATCGCCCCCGCGAACTCATCGATGCCGGCCTGGCCACCTTCTGTGGTTGCGACATCGTGGTCCTCCAGCTCGAGCGAATCGCGCAGCGATCTCAACACCAGCGGGTCGTCGTCCACGAGCAGGATGCGCAACGGCGGCGCCGGCGGTGTGTGTCGCTGATCGCGCAGGGTCACGCCGGTGGGCGCGATCGGAAAAACCAGTCGCATCGTCGTACCCTTGCCCAGCGCGGTATCGATTTCGAGGTCGCCGCCGTGCCGTTGCAGCATGCCAAACACCATGGCCAACCCGAGCCCGGTGCCGCGTTCGCCCTTGGTGGTGTAGAACGGCTCGAGGCAACGATTGCGCGTGGTCTCGGTCATGCCCACGCCGTTGTCCTCGATCTCGACGATGACGTGCTTGTCGCCCTCCGCCCGCGTGCGCAGCCGGATCACGCCGCCATCGGGCAGCGCGTCGACGGCATTCAACATGAGGTTGGTGCACGCGTCGCGCACCTCGCTCTCGGCGCCGAGCACCTTGGGCAGATCCGCCGCCAGCTCGGTCTTGACCTCCACCACCAGGCCCTTTTCCTGCGGCATGTTGCTCCAGCGCGCGCGCGTGAGATCGACGACCTGCGCGAGCACCTGGTTCATGTCGATGGGCGCGAGCGTCAGCTCCAGGCCGCGCGGCATGTAGAAAGCCCGCATGCGCTGCACGGTTTGCGCCACGTCTTCGATGGCCCGCTGTATCACGGTCAGGTGCTCGCGCGAACGCTCGGAGAGTGCCTGCTCGTGGGTCAGGAGCGACTGCGTGTACAGCGCCGCGGGCGACAACGCGTTGTTGATGTCATGCGCGATGCCGCTGGCGATCTGTCCGAGCGCGCGCAGGCGCTCCTGCTGCATCACCGTCTGCTGCGTCTGGCGCAGGTCCTGGTAGGCGGCCTGCAAGGCGTCGTACAGGCGTGCCTGATGTCCGGCCAGCGCCACGTGGCTGGACAGCTGGCGCAGGAACTCGCAATCGTCGCCGCTGAAGGCCTGCGGCGCGGCGCGCGCGACGAGCAGCACGCCGAACACCTCGTCTTCGATCATGAGCGGGGCCGCGACCAGTGAGTGCAGGCCGCCGGAGAGCAGGCTTGCGCAGAACGCCGAGCGGGGCGCGTGTTCGAGGTCCTCCTCGTAAACGAGCTCGCCGCGCACGCAGCGTGCGAGTGCCTCGGCGTCCACGGCTATCTGCGCGTTCTCCGTGATGCCAAGGTCCTTGCCGAGCCGCCCGCTGTTCGTGCCGACGTACGAAATCGTGATCTGCGCGGGCGCCGTCGCGTAGAGCGCGATGCAGCCGAATTCGATGCCGAGACTGTCCTCGAGGCTGCGCAGCACCACTTCGAACACCTTGCGCAGCTGCTGGTGCGAGCCGATGGCGCGAGTTGTGCGATCGAGCAATTGCATGCGCTCGAGTTGCACCGCCACCTTGTTGCTGGCGTTCACGAAGTCTTCGATGTCGGTGTTCGAGCCGAACCACTTGAGGATGCGGCCCGCCGGATCGCGCAGCGGCACCGCGCGCGTCTTGAACCAGCGATACACGCCGTCGACCCGCCGGATGCGATAGCTCATGTCGAAGACGTCGCCGGTGCCGACCACCATCGACCATTGCATCTCCACCTTGACGCGATCGTCGGGGTGCACCTGCTCCAGCCAGCCCTTGCCGAGTTGCTGCGCCTCGCTGCGGCCGGTGTAGTCGAGCCACTGGCGCGACAGGTAGTCGGTGTATCCGTCGCGCGTGCAGGTCCAGATCATCTGCGGCAGCGACTCGGTCAGCGTCTTGAAGCGCGAGCGGCTCTCGCGCAGCGCCTCGACGGTCTCACGGTGTTCGGTGATGTCGATGCAGGTGCCGATGTAGCCCTCGAATTCTCCGCCCGGGCCGATATTCGGCGTGCCGCGCTCCAGCAGCCAGCGCCACGCGCCATCGTCGCGCTGCAAGCGGTACTCCATTTCATAAGTGCGGCGCGCGTCGAAGGCCGCGTGGTAGGTGTCGAGCACGCGATCGAAGTCGGCCGGATGCAGGTTGTCGCACCAGCCGTCGCCCAGCTCCTGTTCGATGGCGCGGCCGACGAAGTCGAGCCAGCGCTGGTTGAACCAGGTGCAGCGCTTGTCGGGTCCGCTCATCCATATCAGCACCGGCGCGGCATTGGCCGTGGTGCGGAAGCGCAGCTCGCTTTCGCGCAAGGCCGCTTCGGCACGCGCGCGCCCGGTGATGTCGCGAATGAAGGCCGTGAACACCAGCTCCTCGCCGAAACCGATCGGCGTGATGGCCAGCTCGACGGGAAACTCGTGGCCCTCGCGATGTATCGCGGCCATCTCGATGCGCTTGTTGAGCACGCGCGCCATGCCGGTCTTGACGTAGCGGCGCATGCCATGCCGATGCGCTTCGCGGTCACGCTCGGGAATCACCAGCTCGGCCAGCTCGCGACCCATTACCTCGGCGCGCGACCAGCCGAACATCTTTTCCGCGTGATTGTTCCAGCCGGTGATCCGCCCCTGCCGGTCGATCATGATGATGCCGTCGAGCGCCGTTTCGAAGTTGAGCTGGTAACGTTCCTCGGAGAGCCGCAGCGCGCGCTCGGCCCGGCGTCGCAGCCGATCGGCACGGTCGGCGCGCGCGGCGTTCACCCACACGAAGGCCACGAACACGATCATGCTGAGCAGCGCGAATACCGCCACCGCGGCTTCGAAGCCGAAGGTGGCGCGGCGTTCGTAGTGAACGGTGAGCGCGCCGGCCGCGAGCGGAATGACGATCGCCGCCGGCAGCAAGCGCCGCGCCATGGCACCGCCGACGCCATCGCTGACCAGCAATGCGGCGATGCCGGCGTCGGTACGCAGCGTCAGTGCACCGGCACAGGACAGCAGGAACAGCAGCGCGGTGTGGATCGCCATGTCCGAGAAGGCGAACAGCGGTTCGCCACCGAACACGAATCGCGACAGCCCTGCCCAGCCCACCAGCAGGCCCGCGACGGCCAGCGACTGGTGCAGCAGCGCGCTGCGGCGTGGCCCGGCAAACAACAGTGACAGTCCCAGCAATTGGAAACCGAACGCGGTGGCGGGTGCCATGCGTGGCGGCGGCATGCCGTCGACGGCCGGAGGTATCGGGCCCAGCGACAACTGATCGAGATAGACGTCCCAGTACGAGCCGTGCGCGAGCACCATGACGGTACCGAGCATCGCGATCACGCCGGCCAAGCTCATGGACGTGCGCGCGGCACCGCTGCATGCCATCCACAACGATGCGCCCGCGAGCATGAATCCCACGGCCGTGAGTCGCACCATGCGCGGCCAGCCGGGCACGATGTTGGTGAGCTGCTCCATGTCCAGCGACCATCCGGCCAGCACGAACACGCCCACGATGAGCGCCACGAACGCCGCGAACCGCGCAAGACTCCGCCCAGGGTCGGCGCTCTCGGAAATCCCCATGTCTGGCAAGCTAATCCAATGCCTGTGGCGCCGCAATTTAGTTAGATTGAGTCTGGAATCCCCTAATCCTTAAGTCCTACGCGCTCTAACAGTGCCGGAAATCGCGGGTGGTTACGCAGCGGATCCCAGTGCGGCTCGCTGCCCAGCCACATCAGGATGATGGCGCGTTCTTCCACGCCGCGTTCCAGCTGCTCGATCGCCAGCTCGTATTCGCCCAGTGCCACGTGGATGGCGGCCAGCGTGGCGGCCGGCACGTAGCTGGTGCGTCCGATGTCGTTGAGCTCGATCAGCAGGCGGCGGGCCTCGGACTGCTGGCCCATGAGCGCGCGCGTGCGCGCAATGGCGGTGAGACCGAGCGGGTCCTCGGGCGAGGGTTGCATGGCTTCGAACTCGCCGATCGCCTCGTCGTAGTGTCCCAACGCTTCCAGCGCCAGACCCAGCCGGTAACGCGTCATCACGAATCCCGGTTCCATCGCCACCGTGTGCCGCAGTTTGGTGACGGCCTCTTCGATGCGACCGGCGCGGTACAACAGGAATCCGACGTTGGCGTTGACGATGACGGCCAGCGGGTCGATCGCCAGCGCGCGCTGGATCTGCGCTAGCGCCTGGTCGAATCGTCCCAGGCCTCCCAGCGCCATCGCGTACCAGTGGTGCGCGTTCTGGTTGTTAGGATTCAGCTCGATGGCTCGCTGCAGCTCGGCGATGCCGGCGGGGCGTTTCCATTCGTAGGTGAACAGCACCTGGCCGAGCGTGGCGTGCGCCTCGGACAGCGCGTCGTCCAGTGCCAGCGCCTTCTCGGCCGCGGCGCGCGCCTTGGGCATGACCTCGCGCGGCCGCAGGCTCTGCGAGACCGCCGCGCGCAATCCAAGCTGGATCCAGGCATCGCTGAGCCCGGCGTGCGCCAGTGCGAACTGCGGATCGATGGCGATGGCGCGCTCCATGCACGCCACCGCTTCGAACAGCGAGGCGCGCGTGCGCTTCGCGATCAGGTAGCGGCCACGGATGAAATGTTCGTAGGCATCGGGATCGGCGCGGTGGCGGCGCGCGGCAGGCGGCGCGTCACGCGACAGCGCCAGCGTGAGCGCGGTGGCAACACGTTCGCCAATGGAATCCTCGAGTGCCAGCGCGCCCGCGCCTTCGGCATCGAACTTCTCGCCCCAGGCCACGGCATCGCCCGCCACCGCCACGAGCTGCATGCTCACGCGCAGCGTGGCACCGGCGCGCCGGATGCTTCCCGCGATCACGGCGTCGACGCCGAGCTCGCGACCGGCCTGCGCGGGACTGCAGGTCGCGCCGGCATATCGCGCGATCGATGAAGTCGGCCGAACCACGGTGTGACGCAACTGGCCGAGCCGCGTGATCAGCGCATCGGCGAGCCCGAGGCTCAGGGTCTCGTCGCCGGCGGCGGGATTCAGGAAATTCAGCGGCAGCACGGCCAGGGCGCGGATTCCTTCGCGAGGGCTACCGCTCGTTACCGGCCTGCCAGCGCCAGAGCGCTGGACTCCGACATCCGCGACGAATCGATACCCGCGACGGGGCACGGTGACGATGCAGCCCGAATCCCTGGCGCCTTCGCCGAGCGCGCGCCGGATATCCGAGACCACCTTGGCGAGGCTGTTCTCGTCGACCACCACATCGGGCCAGAGCGCCTGCAGGAGGAAATCCTTGTCGAGCAGTTCGCCCCGGTGCTCCACCAGCAGCAGCAGCGCGTCGAAGCACCGTGGAAACATGGCCACCGGCTTTCCGCCGTGGCTGAGCTGACGTCGCGCAGGGTCGAGACGATGGCCGGAAAACTCATATATGACGTCGTCGTTCATGGGAGGCGTTCAGAACGTTTCAGGATTTCGGCAGGACTTTCACCGCGGATTTGCGACATTCTGTTCAACATGGAAGCCACACTCAACGCGCGCGCCGCCCCCCTGACCGGCGTGCAATGGCTGATCCTGGCCACCGCGGGTATCGGCTTCGCCTTCGATATGTACGAGATCGTCGTGCAGGCCATTATCGTCCGGCCGCTGTTGATGGAGCTCGGTCCGTTCCAGCCTGGTACGCCGATATTCAATCGCTGGACCGCCATCATGTTGTTCCTGCCGACGATGATCGGCGGATTGGCCGCCCTTTTCGGCGGCTATCTTACGGATCGGCTCGGACGGCAGCGCGTGCTGGTGTGGAGCATCGTGCTCTATGGCACGGCCGCCTTCTGCTCGGCCTTCGCTACATCGCTGCCCGAGCTGATCTTCTGGCGCTGCATAACGGTGGCGGGCGCCTGCGTGGAATTCGTCGCGGCCATCGCCTGGTTGACCGAGCTCTTTCCCGATACCCGGCGGCGCGAAGCGGTGCTGGGATTCGCGCAGGTATGCGCCACGGCCGGCAATTTCATGATCGCCGGCGCCTACTACGCGGCGGTGACCTGGGGAGACCAGTTGCCGGCGATCCACGGCGGACATTCGCCGTGGCGCTATGCACTTCTCTATGGAGCGCTGCCCGCGATTCCGTTGATTCTCATTCGTCCCTTCCTGCCCGAATCGCCGCTGTGGAAAGCGAAACGCGCCGCGGGCACGCTCAAGCGTCCCAGCTTTCGCGAACTGTTCACGCCGCGGCTGCGTCGCGTGACGTTGCTAACCACGGGACTCGTGGCCTGCTGCTACGCGCTGGCCTTCGGCATGCTGCAACACATCCCACGCGTGGTGCCCGGATTGCCGCAGGTCGCCGTCCTGCCGCGCAAGCAGCAGGAGCAATGGGTGACCTGGGTGCACCTGCACGTCGATTTCGGCGCGCTCTTCGGACGCCTCCTGCTGACCGGCCTGGTGGTCTGGTTCGTGGCCCGCCGCCCGATGTTGCGCTGGATGTTGTGGGTGGGCCTGGCGCTGTTTCCACTGGTTTTTCTGGGCCCGGCACTGGGTGACGCATCGACGTTCAAGTACGCTGTGCTACTGGTGACACTGGTGGTGGGCGTGCAGTACAGCTTCTGGGGCAACTACCTGCCGCGGGTGTTTCCGCTGCACCTGCGCGGCACGGGCGAGAGTTTCGCGATGAGCTTCGGCGCGCGTGTGCTGGCGCCGATCACCGCGCTGGTCACGCCCTTGCTCTCCAACGTGATGCCGGGTGCGACGCCCACGCTCAAGCTCGCGCACTCCATGGCACTGGTCGCGGTGGTGGCCACGATATGTGCGCTGCTGCTGAGCCGCCACCTGCCCGAACCCAGCGCCGAACTGCTCGATGACTAGCAATGGAGGATTGATCGTGTCAGCCGAATCGACCTATCTACTGGACAATGCCAACTCGAAAGCCGATACGCGCATGGATGTGCTGGCGCGCCTCTACGATGAGCCCACGCAGCGCGCGCTGGAGCGCGTGGGCGTCGGCGCGGGGTGGCATTGCCTGGAGGTCGGCGGCGGCGGTGGCAGCGTGGCGCGCTGGCTGGCCGCGCGCGTGGGCGCGAAAGGCCGCGTGCTGTGCACGGACATCAACACGCGGATCATTGAAGGCCATCGGGGTAACACGCCGGAAAATCTCGAGGTCCAGTGTCACGACATCGCGAACGATCCGCTGCCGGATGCGGCCTTCGACCTCGTGCACGCGCGCCTGGTGCTCATCCACGTGCCGCAGCGCGAGCGCGCGCTGGAGCGCATGGTCGCGGCTCTCAAACCCGGCGGGTGGCTGGTCATCGAGGATTTCGACTCGGCTTCGATCCAGCCGGACGCGGGCATCAATCGCGCCGAAACGCCGATACGCACCTCCGAAGCGGTGCGTCATTACCTCACGCGCGCCCAGGACGGCTATTTCGGCCGCCGCCTGCACGGCCGCTTTCGCGAGCTGGGACTCACGCAGGTGTACGCGGAGGCGCGCCTGATCATGTTCGACCGCTACAACGGCGGCAACGATCTCATGCGCGTGAACTTCGAGCAGATCGGCCAGGATGTCATCGCGGCCGGGTTGCTGACGCAGCAGCAGCTGGAGGCGGACCTGGCGAAGATCGAGACCGAGGAGTTCGCGATACCGTCGCCCATCATGTGGAGCGCGTCCGGAAGAAAACCCGCGCGCTGACTACTTCCGGATGGCGGCGATCAGCCAGGCCACGCCGGTGCCGGCCAGCGCCCAGCCGATCCACGCGGGCTCGCGTGCCAATGCGGTCCAGACGATGCCACCTAACAGGACAACGCACGCGATGGTCACCCTGTCGCGCCGGCGGTTGGTGCGCCTGATCTCGTTGCGCAGCGCGTTGATCTCGGGCGCCTCCACCGCGAGGCGCAGCCGGCCGTCCTGCGCGCGTTGCACCGCCGAGCGAACCAGCGGCGCGAGGGTTTGCAGGCTGGAGATGATGTCCGGGATCTGCGTGCGTGCGTTCTCGATCACGGTGCGGGCGCTCATCTTCTCGCGCACCCACTCGCGCATGATGGGACCCGCGGTCTTGAAGATGTCGAGGTCCGGGTAGAGATCGCGCCCGAGACCTTCAATGTTCAGCAGCGTCTTCTGCAGCAGGATGAGCTGCGGCTGGATCTCGACGTTGAAGCGCCGCGAGATCTCGAACAGCCGCAACAGCACCGTGCCGAAGGAGATTTCCTTGAGCGGCTTGTTGAAGATCGGTTCGCACACCGTGCGGATGGCGGATTCCATTTCGTCGACGCGCGAGCCCTCGGGCACCCAGCCGGATTCGAGGTGCAACGTCGCCACCCGGCGGTAGTCGCGATCGAACACGGCGAGGAAATTTTCGGCCAGGTAGTACTGGTCGCGCGGGTCCAGTGTGCCGACGATGCCGAAATCCACGGCGGCGTACTTGGGCTGCGCCGGGTTGTCGATCAGCACGAAGATATTCCCGGGATGCATGTCCGCGTGGAAAAAATTGTGCTTGAACACCTGCGTGAAGAAGATCTCCACGCCGTTCTCGGCCAGCCGCCTGATGTCGGTACCGGCCTCGCGCAGCCGCGCCATGTTGGAGATCTGCACGCCGCGGATGCGCTCCATGACCATGACCCCGGGCCGGCAGAAATCCCAATGCACCGCGGGCACATATAGAAGAGTCGACCCCTCGAAATTGCGCCGCAGCTGCGAGGCATTGCCGGCCTCGCGCATCAGGTCCAGCTCGTCGAGGATGGTCTTCTGGTACTCGCGCACGATTTCGACGGGTTTGAGACGGCGGCTGCCTTCCCAGTTGTTGTTCGCGAACGAAGCCAGCGCGTGCAGTACTTCGAGGTCGCGCGCGATGATCTCGTGCATGCCCGGCCGCAGCACCTTGACCACGACCTCGCGTGTCTTGGCGCCGTTCAGCGTCACCTCGGCGCGCAGCTCGGCCGCGTGCACCTGCGCGATCGAAGCCGCTGCCAACGGCTGCTCGTCGAACATCGAGAACACCTGCTCGGCGGCGCGGCCGTAGGCGTCCTCGACGACGCGGCGGGCGATGCGCCCGTCGAAGGGCGGCACGCGATCCTGGAGCTTGGCCAGCTCCTCGGCGATGTCGATCGGCAGCAGGTCGCGGCGCGTGGACAGCGCCTGTCCGAATTTCACGAAGATGGGGCCGAGCTCCTGCAGCGCCTCGCGCAGCCGCACGGCACGCGGTTCGTCGCGCCGGCGCACCGCCCAGGTCCAGGGGCTGAGCAGGAACACGAAGCGCAGCGGACGATAGAGGTGCGTGGCGCGAACGAATTCGTCCAGGCCATGGCGGACCAGCACCCGCTGGATTTCGATGAGGCGGGCAAGTACGCGCAGCTTCATCACTGACTATCTTTCATTCTGGGGGTCGTTCATTTCGCCCTGTTCGATGAGACGCGCACGTGCGTCGAGACGGTCGAGATCTTCTCGCAACCGCTCGACACCGCGGTAGAAATCTTCCGCCTCGGCACGCGGCACCAGGTCGCCACGCTCATGCGCCAGGTATTCGGCCACATTGCGCACGCCGGTGTTCACCGCGCGGCGGCCGAATCCCGTGACGGCCTTTGCCAGGCGGAGAGCCTGATGAGCGGGTGTATCGCCGATGATCTTCGAAAGTTCCTCTTCGACATCCGGACGCAGCAGCATGGCCAGCTCGCGGAATTTCTGCGCCAGCTCGGCATCGCCGCGGATGCTCACGTCGCCGCGCTGGATGACTTCCTCGGGATGGGGCCCGGCCAGCGCCGCCAGGCCGATCAAACTACCGGAGATTTCCGCGTCGGGCGTACGCTCGGAGTGCCCGGCTTTGGTGAGTTTCAGCGAGGTTCCGAGCGATTCGCAGTCCAGCCGCCAGCCCAGGCCCTGCGCCTCGATGCGCACGGCCTTGCCTTTCAGCGTTTCACACAGCTCCTGGGCGCGCGGACTGCGCGGCAGGTTGCGGTTGAGCAGGTTCTCGATGGCCTGGGTCAGCACGATTGAGTTTCGCCGTCACTCCCGACGCCACAACGATCGGCCGGCCAGCTTGCCCAGCAGCTGGACCGCAATCAGCCCACCCGCGATCGCGCCCAGTGCGGCGAAGGTGAAGGTGAGATACGTCTGGGTGTCGCCGCTCCTGTGATCGAACAGCGGCGTGGCCGCGAGCAGGCTGAGGCCGGACCCGATCATGCTACCGATCGTGAACGCGCCAGCCAGCACGAAGGCGCGTGACGGTGAACGCAGCATGGCCATCGCGATGATCAGTACCGGCCAGAAGACCACCGCGGCCACCAATACGACGTAGGGGGACATCGGGATACCTAGTACTTGTAGCCCCGGTGCACCGCGACGATGCCACCGGAGAGGTTGTGATAGCGGCAGTCTTCCAGGCCCGCCCCCTGCATCATGCCCAGCAGGGTTTCCTGGTCCGGATGCATGCGAATCGATTCGGCGAGGTAACGGTAGCTGTCCTCATCCTTTGCGACCAGCTTGCCGAGCAGCGGCAGCACGCGGAAGGAATACAGGTCGTACAGCGGCTTCAGGAACGGCAGCACCGGGTGCGAAAATTCCAGCACCAGCAGCTGTCCACCGGGCTTGAGCACGCGGCGCATGTCGGCCAGTGCGGCCGGCTTGTCGGTGACATTGCGCAGCCCGAAGCCGATGGTGACGCAGTCGAACTGCGAGTCCGCGAACGGCAGTTTTTCCGCGTTTGCCAGCACGCAATTCACGTTGCCGACCAGGCCCGCGTCGAGCATGCGGTCGCGCCCTTCACCGAGCATGGCTCCATTGATGTCCGAGAGGATCACGATCCCCGACTTGCCGACTTGTTTGGCCAGCCCGGTAGTCAGGTCACCGGTGCCGCCCGCGACATCGAGCGCGCGTTGGCCGGCGTGCAGCCCGGTCAGCGACAGCGTGAACTCCTTCCACAGCCGATGCGCGCCACCGGACATGAGATCGTTCATCAGGTCGTAGTTCGACGCGACCGAATCGAATACACCGCGCACCCGTTGCTGTTTGTCGCTCCAGGGGACGCGCTGGTAGCCGAAATCGGTCTCGGATTTATCTTCTGCGCTCACAGGGCGGGCAGTATAGACGGGTGGCACGGGACGACGAGAAAGCACTGGCTTTTCAGACCTGCATTCGATACAAAGCCCAACTATTCGAGCGGGGGTCTTGCAACGAAGGCCGGGTTTTAACGAGCCCGGCCTTTCTTTCTACCGGCGCAGCTCGCTCCGCTCCTGCGCCGGCTCGTCTATTGGGTCGCCTGCACACGGGCCTGGTACGCGGCCCATTTTTGCGAATAGTTCTCACCTAGCTCGCGCAGGTAATTCCACGAATACAAACCCGTATCGTGGCCGTCGTCGAACACCAGCTTTACGGCGTACTGGCCTACGGGCTCCACGGCGCGGATTCCGACGTTCTGCTTGCCAGTGACCAGAACCTCCTGGCCGGGGCCATGTCCCTTTACTTCAGCGGAAGGCGAATGCACGCGCAGGTATTCGAAGGGAAGCTCATAGCGCGCACCATCCTCGTACGCAACTTCGAGTACGCGTGAACGGGTTCGGAGCTTGATTTCAACGGGGTTATTCATTCAAGGGGCCCGAAGCCTATACTCACCAGCGTGCCGGCGGGGGAAAACCGGCTTCTTATCCGGGGGGATATGCAACCGACGGACACTTCGCAACCCGACTACTTTCACAAGGTCGTGGATTGCCAATGGGCTTGCCCAGCACACACCGACGTCCCCGAATACATTCGACTTATTGCGCAGGGGCGCTTCACCGATGCCTACATGGTGAATCGCAATTCGAACGTCTTTCCGGGAATCCTCGGGCGCGTCTGCGACCGCCCTTGCGAGCCGGCGTGCCGCCGCGGCCGCGTCGAGGAAAAACCCGTCGCGATCTGCCGCCTCAAGCGCGTGGCCGCCGATCACCGCGACGAAGACATCACGGGTCGGCTGCCCAGGATTCCCAAGCTCAAGAACGGCAAGAAGGTGGCGCTGATCGGCGCGGGCTGCGCGTCGCTGACCGTGGCCAACGACCTCATGCCGCTGGGCTACTCGGTGACCATCTTCGAGCAATGGGGCGTGCCCGGCGGCCTCATGCGCACCAACATTCCGTCGTTCCGCCTGCCGGCGGAAGTGCTCAACGACGAGATCGCGCAGATCGTCGACATGGGCGTGGACCTCAAGCTCAACCACCCGATCAAGTCGATGCGCGAGTTGTTAGACAAGGGCGGTTTCGACGCGGTGTTCGTCGGCGCCGGTGCGCCCAAGGGCAAGGAGCTCAAGCTGCCCGGACGCGCCGAAGGCGCCGCCAACATCCACATCGGCATCACCTGGCTGGAGTCGGTGGCCTTCGAGCACATCAAGTCCATCGGCAAGAAGGTGCTGATCATCGGCGTGGGCAATACGGCCATGGACTGCTGCCGCACCTCGCTGCGCCTGGGCGCGGATGAAGTGAAGGTCATGGCGCGCAAGCCGCGCCAGTTCTTCAAGGCATCGGAGTGGGAGCTCGAGGACGCCGAGGAAGAGCACGTCAAGATCATCATCAATCGCTCGCCGAAGGCCTTCGTCCTGGAGAACGGCAAGCTGAAGGGCATGACTTTCGATGTCATGGAATACGATATCGACGCCAAGGGGCGCATCACCGCGGAACGTATTGTCGGTGAGGAGCTGCACGAAGCCGACGACGTCATCCTCGCCATCGGCCAGGAGAACGCCTTCCCATGGATCGAGCGGGATCTCGGCATCGAATTCGACAAGTGGGATGTGCCCAAGGTGGACGCGAAGACCTTCGAGTCGACGCGCGCCGGCATCTTACTTCGGCGGTGACGCCGCCTTTGGTCCCAAGAACATCATCTGGGCCGTGGAGCATGGTCACCAGGCGGCCATCTCGATTCACAACTTCTGCCAGGGCAAGCCCGTGGCCGAGCGGCTGGCGCCGGGAGTCAACCTGCAGTCGGTGAAGATGGGCATGCACGAGTGGGCCTATGCGAACGACTACAACCCGGCCGAGCGGCGCCTCATGCCGCATGTGTCGCTGAAGGAACGCTTCAAGAAGCTCAACATCGAGGTCGAGCTGGGGTTCACGGCGGAACAGATCGAGAAGGAAGTCCAGCGCTGCCTGAACTGCGACGTGCAGACGGTGTTCGAGACCAAGCTGTGCATCGAATGCGACGCCTGCATCGACATCTGCCCGGTGGACTGCCTGACCATCACGCACAACGGTGAGGAAGCCGATCTGCGCTCGCGCCTCAAGGCGCCCGCGAAGAATGTCACTCAGGCCTTGTACGTATCCTCCGCGCTGAAACACACGGGCCGCGTCATGGTCAAAGACGAGGACCTTTGTGTGCATTGCGGCCTGTGCGCCGAGCGCTGCCCCACCGCGGCCTGGGACATGCAGAAGTCGTCGATCCAGTGGCCGCACGCAGTGGACGAGGCCGCCGCTGACGCAGCCAAGCTCCCGAAGAGCGCGCTGAAATGCCAGAACGCATAAACAACTTCGCGATCAAGATCGCGACGGTGAACGGCACGGGTTCGGCCAGCGCCAATTCGCTGCTCATGAAGTCCATTTTCCGCAGCGGCGTGCCCGTCATGGGCAAGAACTACTTCCCGTCGAACATCCAGGGACTGCCGACCTGGTACGAGATCCGCGTCACGAAGGATTCCTACGTCGCGCGCTCGGGAAAGATCGACATCATGATCGCGATGAATGCCGAGACCTACGCGCGCGACGTGCGCGAGGTGACCTCGGGCGGCTACCTCGTCTACGACTCGACGTGGCCGCGGCCCGCGTTGCTCGCGCGCGACGACATCACGGTGCTCGGAGTGCCGCTCGCCCGACTCTGCAACGAGAACTTCAATGGCGTGCGCACGCGCATTCTCATGAAGAACATCTGCTACGCCGGTGTGCTTGCGGCGCTGCTGGATCTCGACATCGCGAAGATCCGCGAACTGCTCGCGGAGACCTACGCGAAAAAACCCGCGCTCGTGGATTCGAACATGAAGGCCATCGAGCTCGGCTACAAGTACACGAAGGAAAACTTCAAATGTCCGCTGCCCATGCACGTGGCGCCGGGCCAGCTCGCGAGCAGCAAGACCGCGGGACACATCCTCATCGACGGCAATACCGCCGCCGGCCTCGGCTGCGTGTTCGCGGGTGCGACCGTGGGCGCGTGGTATCCGATCACGCCGTCCACGTCGCTGATGGACGCATTCAAGATGTTCGCCGACAAGCTGCGTGTCGACCCGGAATCCGGCAAGAAGAACTTCGCCTTCATCCAGGCCGAGGACGAGCTGGCCGCCATCGGCATGGTGCTGGGTGCCGCGTGGAACGGCGCGCGCGCCTTCACGGCCACCAGCGGCCCCGGCGTCTCGCTGATGAACGAGTTCCTGGGCCTGGCGTACTACGCGGAAGTCCCGGCCGTGTTGTTCGACATCCAGCGCGTGGGCCCGTCCACCGGCATGCCGACGCGCACGCAGCAGTGCGACATCCTCGAGGCGGCCTACGCCTCGCACGGCGATACCAAGCACGTATGCCTCTATCCGCGCGATCCCGAAGAGTGTTTCTACTTCGCGCGCGACGCCTTCGATCTCGCCGAGCGGCTGCAGACGCCGATCCTGGTGATGTCGGATCTCGACATCGGCATGAACGACTGGATGTGTCCCGATCTCAAGTGGGACGACAACTACGTTCCCGACCGCGGCAAGGTGCTCGAGCACGACGAAATCGCGAAGCTCGAGAAGTTTCATCGCTATCTGGACGTGGACGGCGACGGCATCCCGTACCGCACGTTGCCCGGCGTGCATCCCAAGGGCGCGTATTTCACGCGCGGCTCCGGCCACACGCAGTACGGCGCCTACACCGAAGACTCGGCCGAGTACCAGATCGTGCTCGACCGGCTGGTGCGCAAGTTCCACACCGCGAAACGGCTGGTTCCGAAGGCCGTCATCGACCAGGACCCCAAGATCGACATCGCGCTGGTGGCCTATGGCAGCTCCGACGGCGCGGTGCGCGAGGCGCGCGACATACTCGGTGAGCATGGGCTCACGGCTAACTACATGCGCCTGCGTTCGTTTCCTTTCGGCGAGGACGTGGAGAAGTTCCTCGAGGCGCACCGGCTGATATTCGTCATCGAGCAGAACCGCGACGCGCAGATGCGCTCGCTGCTGACGCTGGAGACGCGTGTCGAGAAGCACCAGCTGCGCTCGCTGCTGCATTACAGCGGCCTGCCGATCTCCTCGGAGTTCATCGTCAAGGGCGTGCTCGCCGAGGTCGAACCCAAGACCCGCAAGCCCGAAGTGGTCGCGGCGCCGGCCGCGAAGACCTCGGGAGGTGCCGCATGACGTTCCTGCCGAAACCGAAAGTCCGCCACCCCTCGCTGCCGAAGAATTCGCTGGGGCTGACGCGCCGCGACTACGAAGGCGGCCTGTCGACTCTGTGCGCGGGCTGCGGCCACGACTCCATTACCGCGGCGATCATCGAGGCGTCGTGGGGGCTCGACATCGAGCCGCAGAACATGGTCAAGCTCTCGGGCATCGGTTGCTCGTCGAAGACCACCGCATATTTCGTCTCGCGGAGGCCACGGCTTCAACTCCGTGCATGGACGCATGCCGTCCATCGCCATGGGTGCGAATGCCGCGAACCGCAACCTGGCCTATGTCGGGGTCTCCGGTGACGGCGACACCTTGTCCATCGGGCTCGGCCAGTTCTGCCATGCCATCCGGCGCAACCTGAACATGGCGTACATCATCGAGAACAACGGCGTGTACGGACTCACCAAGGGGCAGTTCTCCGCCTCCGCCGACGTGGGCACCAAGGCCAAGAAGGGCGAGGTCAACCAGCAGCCGCCAATCGACCCCGTCCTGCTCGCGCTGACTCTGGGCGCGACGTTCGTGGCGCGCAGTTTCTCCGGCGACAAACAACAACTGGTGCCGCTGATCCAGGCTGCCATCCGGCACAAGGGTTTCGCGTTGATAGATGTCCTGTCGCCCTGCGTGACCTTCAACGATCACGAAGGATCCACGAAGAGTTATCAGTACACGCGCGAGCACTACGACGCGGCCGTGAACGCCGACTTCGTTCCCTTCCAGAAAGAGATCTCCGCCGAGTATTCGGCGGGCGATGTGCTGCCCGTGGTGCTGCATGACGGCAGCCGCATCCTGCTGCGGAAACTCGACGCTAGTTATGACCCCGCCGACCGCGGTGCGGCGACGGCAGCCATCCAGGAACGGTTGAAAAAAGGTGAATTCCTGACTGGGCTGCTTTACCTCGACACGGGTGGTAAAGAGTTCCACGAAGTCAATGAGACACCGGCTATTCCGCTCAATCAGATTCCCCATGGTCGGCTGTCGCCGGGGTCGGCGGCTCTCGCGAAAGTTCTGGCGCGATATCGTTAGGCGCGCTATGTTTCGGCCCGCAAAATGAGAATTCGGCTGATTCAGGAGTCGACATGACCGAAGAGAAGTCCCAGAAATTCACGTCCAAGGTGCGCCGCGGGCTCACCTGGGTAAGCACGGTGTCATCCGCCGAGCTTGCGCGCGTCAAACAGGAAGCCGGCGGTGGCCGCATCCCGGGAATGACTGCCGCGCAGCTGTCGGATATCGAAGCCGCGCTGCTGTGGATCTCGCAGAACAAGGAAGAAGCGAATGGGTAAGGGCGACCGCCGTACGCGGCGCGGAAAGTTGTACGCGGGTTCGTTTGGCAAGACCCGCGCGAAAGATCCTGCGAAGAAGAAAGCAAGAGCCGCAAAGGCAAAGAAGAAAGCCTAGCCAGACTGGCGATGCACAGGTCCAAAAAGCCCGCGGAGCGCAAGCGACGCGGGCTTTTTCATTCAGAGCAGTGCCCGCGGAGCGCAAGCGACGCGGGCTTTTCATTCAGAGCTCAGAAAGTCGCCGTGACGATCAAGCCGTAGTCACACGCAGCGAGTTGATCGCGCGGTACTTGGTGACCAGCTCCAGCGCGCTTTGGTTGTTAGGCGGCAGCTCGACGTCGCTGCTACCCAGTGGCGCCACCCGCCCGCCCCATCGCACCACGTGTCCCGTGAACGTGAGCCCGCCGCCGAAGGACGGCATCAGCAGCAGCGCGCCGGGTTGCACGCGGCTCTCTTCGAGCGCCTCGCAGAGCGCGACCGGCACGGTGGCCGCGGACATGTTCCCGTAGCGATGCACGTTGGTGAACACCTTCTCCATCGGCACACCGGCCTTCTTGGCCACGGCCTCGATGATGCGCATGTTGGCCTGGTGCGGAACCACGAGGTCGACATCCGCGGAGCTCTTGCCGATCTTCGCGAGCGCCTCCGCGCAGGCGGTGCTCATGCCATGCACGGCCTTCTTGAAAATTTCCTGGCCTTCGAACTGCCATTCGGTCTTGCCGAGAATCCGGTTCTGGTGGGCGTAGCCGCCGCCCATGCCGTGGACGCGCAGGATCTCGCGCGACTCGCCGTAGCAGCCGAGCCGTTCTGACAACAGTCCTTCTTCGCGGTCGGTCGCCTGCAGCACCACGGCAGCCGCTCCGTCGCCGAACAGCACCGCGACATTGCGGTCGTACCAGTCCATGTACGGCGATATGAGCTCGGAGCCGATGACCAGCGCATTGTTGACCACGCCACTGCGGATCATCGCCGTCGCGGTGGAGAGCGAATACAGAAAGCTGGTGCAGGCGGTATTCACGTCCATCGCCGCGCACCCGTCGGCGCCGATGCGCTTCTGGATGCCGGATGCCATGTTGGGGACCTGGTCGTCGTAGCTCGTGGTGCCGAACACGATGAGCTCGATCTTGCTTCCGTCGAACCCGGCGCAGGCCAGCGCGCGTGCCGAGGCGACGTAACTCATCTCTCCAAGGGAGACATGCGAGATGCGACGCTCCCGGATACCAGTGCGGGAGAAGACCCACTCGTCGTTGGTATCCAGGAAAGTGGCCAGGTCGGCATTGCTGAGTACCGCGGGGGGCAGGCACTTGCCCCAGCCGGTGATGGCGGCGTGTCGCATGGATGGCATGACCGGAGGATAGACGCCCGGAGATGGACTCGCCATGGCGCGACCGGGTCCCATAGACTACCGCCCATGGCAGAGCACAACTTTTCGCGCTGGCGCCCGCATCCCTGGCACGGCCTCGATCTCGGCGAGGACTCGCCGCGCATCGTCAACGCCTACATCGAAATCACGCCCTTCGACGTCATCAAGTACGAAATCGACAAGGTTTCGGGATACCTGCGCGTGGACCGCCCGCAGCGTTCCTCGTCGCATCCGCCCGCCCTGTACGGCTTCATTCCGAAGACGTATTGCGGTGCGCGCATCGCCAAGCTGGCGCCGGGTTGCGAGCGCGGCGACGGCGATCCGCTCGACATCTGCGTGGTGAGCGAGCGGCCCATCGAGCGCTCGGAAGTGCTGCTGCGCGCGCGCGTGGTCGGGGGCATCAAGCTCATCGATCGCGGCGAGGCCGACGACAAGATCATCGGCGTGCTGGAAGGCGACTACGTCTGGGATCACGTCAAGGACATCTCCCAGCTCGCGCCGGTGCTGGTGGAGCGTCTGGAGCACTACTTCAGCACCTACAAGCTGGTGCCCGGCGAGCCTAACAAGATGCACATCGCCGGCAAGTACGGCTACGACCACGCCAAGGAAGTGATCGAGGCCGCGCGCGAGGATTACCTGGAATCCTTCGGCGATACCACGCAGGAACGGCGCAGAACCTGAGTATCCTATTTGCGGTGCCGCACGAATCGCATCATGGCGGCGGCGAGCAGCGCGGCCGCGGGCGCGAGAAACCACGACAGCACCACGAATTGCGCCGGCAACGCGCTGGCGATCGACAGGCCCAGTACCAGCGACGGCACGCCCGCGGCCAATCCATGCATGAACGGGCTGTTGGCGCCCAACACGCCCGCCCAGACTCCCGAGAGGAATTGCACCAGGGCCCAGCTCGCGGCGACGCGTGCATCACCGGCGCCACCCATGCCGAACAGCACCCCCAACGCACCGCCGGCGCTGATGAGGCCGCTGATCAGTAATGCGCCGGCGCGCAGACCGCGCACGGGTGCGGGGGGTTTCACGGACTGGGTTTGCAAATGAGCACCTTGGAATCGAATAACGCGCCAACCAGGAATTCATCGTGCCAATGCGCGGCCGCGGTCCCCGCGGACAGCTGCGTGCCGTCGTCGCCGTAGACCTGGGACAGCCGCACGTCGGCCGCGCCCGCGGCGGGTTTCGGGCCACGCGGATCGAAGCGTAATACCTGCGTGGGCGCGCGTCGCCCGGGTCGGCGCACATGCGCGGCGAACGCCAGCAGCTTCGGATGCGCGGCGATCCACAGCACCCCGTCGGCGTCGACCTTGAGATTGTCCGGCGCGCTGCCCAGTGGCACGACCTCGTCCAGCTCGAGATCTCCGCTGGCGAGGTTGCGCCGATAGACGCGCAGTTGTTTGCCCAGGGCCTCACCCACATACAGCCGCGTGCCGTCCGGACTCAGAGCCAGTCCGGCGGTGAATTTCAGTCCCCGGACCGCGATACGTGCCTGGTTGCCGTCGTGATAGACCAGGGTCGAATCCGCACGCCGGAGCAACAGGTCGGCAATTCCTGTCTGGGCGCCGCGATCGTTGGCGACATAGAACTGGCGCGGTCCGGCGCCGGCCACGGCATTCGGGCTGACGAAGGCCGCATCGGAAATGGACTCTTTCGGCACGAAGGCGCCGTTTGCATCCTGTTCGGCGATTTCGACCGCATGGCTGCCGTCCGGACGGTGGGAGATCGCGAACAGCCGGGTGGGTTCGCCGCTGCGCGTGAAAATCGACAGGCCGTGCGGTCGGAAACCGGGCGGATCGTAGGCCATGGCCGCTCGGGGCGCGGGCTCCGCCAGGTTCAGGTCGAGCAGCATCACCGTGCCATCGACCGGCTCATGCCGCGCCAGGCTGGCCCGATCGAGGACCGATAGATAGGCAAGGCCGCGTTGCGCGTCCACCTGGATGTCTTCGCTGCTCCCGGCGATGGACACCGCGGCGCAGGTTCCCGCAAAGCCCGGATTGAAGGCGTGGAATGTTCCGGAGAAACGCAACAGGTCCAGCAGGAACACGATCTTGCCCAGGAGCACGGCACCCAACACGATGGCCAGCGCCTTCATGGATTTTTTCACGGGGCGTAGTCTCGCGTCGGCGCAGGTGTGAGGCAAGTGATGTGAACAGCGGCGAAGTTGCGTTACCGTGTGCGCCCATGAATCAAAGATTGGCATTGCTGTTGGGCGCGGTTCTATTCGCAGCTTCGGGGCTGGCGACTGTGGCGGTCGCGGCCGAGAAACGCATTCCGACGCACGAAGACATCTGGCTCATGAAACGCGTGGGCGCGCCGCAGGTGAGTCCCGACGGCCGCTGGATCGTGGTGGCCGTGGCCGAGCCCTCGTACGACGACAATGCGCAGCTCAGCGACCTGTGGCTGATCGATACCACCGCGCGTAATTCGAGCCGCCGCCTGACATCGACGCGCCGGCCGGAAAGCAGCGTGGTGTGGAGCCCCGACAGCCGCCGCATCGTGTTCAGCGCACAGCGCGACAACGACGATGTGCCGCAGCTTTACATGTTGGACCTGGCCGCGGGCGGTGAGGCTCAGCGGCTCACGAACATGTCCGGCGGCGCGCGCGTACCGGTGTTCTCGCATGACGGGGGCCACATCGCCTTCGTGTCGCTCATGTATCCGGGGACCACGGACGAGGCGAGCAACAAGGCGCAGATCGAGGCGCATCGCGATCGCAAATCGAACGCGCGCATCTATGACGGTTTCCCGGTTCGCAACTGGGACCACTGGATCGACGAACGCCAGGTTCGCATCTTCGTGCAGGCGCTGGATGGCGACGGCCTTGCGAAAGGTGCGCCGCGCGACCTGCTGCTGGGAACGAAGCTGCTGGCCAACCCGGGATTCGCCGGGCGCCTCACCGACACCGGCGAGGAAATGGAAATCCAGTTCACGCCCGACAACCAGGCCATCGTGTTCGCGGCCACCATCAATCGCAACCAGGCCGCTTATGCGTTCACGAATGCGGAGCTGTTCGTGCAGAGCCTGGCCGGGGGCGAACCCCGCGCCATCACGCAGGGCACGGCCAGCTGGTCATTGCCGTATTTCACGCGCGACGGCGGCACGCTGCTGGCGGTGATCGAGGAGCAGGGGCCGCTGGTCTACAACGCACAGCGCCTGGCGGCGTTTTCCTGGCCCAATCCCGGCAAGCCGCGCATTCTCACCGGCGGCCTCGATCGCGCCGTCAGCAGTTATGCCGTGACGCCGGATTCGCGCACGGTGTATTTCACGGCCGAGGACGGCGGCAATGAAAAGTTGTACTCGGTGCGCATCGGTGGCGGCGCCGTGCAGGCCTTGTTCGGCGTCGGGCACGGCTCGTACACCAACCTCGTGATTCCCGAGCGCGCCGGCAATGTGCTGCTGTTCGCCAACTGGGAGAGCGCCAGCACGCCCGGCGAGGTGGCGCTGATCGCGCCACAGAACGGCAAGGCCGTGGTGTTGACCCGCTTCAACGGCGCGCGCGCCGCGCAGCTGGACCTGCCGCCTATCGAGAATTTCTGGTTCACCTCCAGCCGCGGCAAGCGCATTCACAGCTTCATCGTGCGGCCGCCGGGATTCGACGCCGCGAAGAAATACCCGCTGTTCGTCGTGATCCATGGCGGCCCGCATGGCATGTGGCGCGACCAGTTCTTCATCCGCTGGAACTATCACCTGCTGGCCGCGCCGGGATACGTGCTGCTGCTGACCAACTACTCGGGATCCACGGGATTCGGCGAGGAATTCGCGCGCTCCATCCAGGGCGATCCGCTGAAGGGCCCGGCCGACGAAATCAACGAAGCGGCCGATGCCGCCATCCGCCAGTTCCGCTTCATCGACGGCAGCCGCCAGTGCGCCGGTGGCGCCAGCTACGGCGGCCATCTCGCCAACTGGCTGCAGGGCACCACCACGCGCTACAAGTGCCTCATCAGCCACGCGGGCCTGGTGAACCTCGAGTCGCAATGGGGCACCAGCGACACTATCTACTCGCGCGAGGTCAACCTCGGCGGCCCGCCCTGGGAACAGGCACCGGTGTGGCAGGAACAGAATCCGATCCGCTACGCGGCCAAGTTCCGCACGCCGGTGCTGGTGACCGTGGGAGAAAACGATTTCCGCGTGCCGCTCAACAACTCGCTGGAATACTGGAGCGCCCTGCAGCGCATGCGGGTGCCGAGCCGGCTGATCGTGTTCCCCGACGAGAATCACTGGGTGCAGAAAGGTGAGGACAGCCGCCTGTTCTATGCTGAGATCGCCGCCTGGCTGAATCGCTGGCTCAGGCCGGCAAACTGAAGCACGCAGAAGAGAGGCAAGGGATTGTCCGACCAGTGGGATTTCTTTTTCGCGAACGTCAATGACGCGGTCGCTTCGATTTTCGTGGACCTCGGGATACGCGCCGAAGTGCCCATCGAGGCGCGGCCCTGGCTGCTGTGGGTGATCGTCGATCTGCAGTCGCCGCGGCCCGACGGCCTTTCATCGGCCGAGGAGGCGCCGAAGCTCAAGGAGATCGGCGACGCCCTCGAGACGATGATTTCACCGATCTGCGGCGCGCAACTCGTCGGCCGCATCACCGGCGGCGGACGGCGCGAGTTCTATTTCTACGGCGCCGAGCCCGGCGGACTGGATGACGCGGCGGCGCAGGCCATGAAGGCGTTCGAGGGTTACGGCTATCAGGCCGGCAGTGCCTTCCAGCCCGAGTGGGACCACTACCTGCGCCTGCTGTATCCCTCCGATACGAACCTGCAGCGCATGCAGAATCGCCGGCTGCTCGAGGCGCTGGCGCGCGAAGGCGACGTGCACGAGCTGCCGCGCAAGGTCGACCATTGGCTGTACTTCACCGACGAGGAAGGCCGCACGGGCTGCCGCGACACGCTGCTGGCGATCGGCTTTGCGATCGAGGAAGAGGGCATCTCCGACGGGGACGACGACCAGCTGCCGTTTTCGCTGCTGGTATCGCGCGTCGACAGCGTCGACAAGCAGTCGATCAACGGCATCACGCTGGAGCTCGTGCGCCTCGCCGGCGAGCACCGTGGCGACTACGATGGCTGGGGTTGTGAGGCGACCACTGCAGGCAGCGCAAACAGTTAGACCAGCCGCGATCCGGGCGCTCGCCTGGCTGTGTGCAGCCGGGCTGCTCGCCGGCTGCCAGGCCATGCAGCGCAGCGCGCTGTTTCATCCCACGCACCACCGGCACGCGACCGGGCTCGATCCCTGGGAGCATGCCGGTGCCGTCATCGGCTACGCGCACCGAGTGCCTGCGCCACGGAATGTCTGGCTGCTGCTGCATGGAAATACGGGACAGGCGTCCGATCGCGTCTACGCGCTGCCGGTGTTTCCGCCGGGCGATTCAGTCTATGTGCTCGAGTATCCGGGCTACGGTGCCCGGCCCGGCAAGCCCTCCCGACGCGCCCTCGATCTGGCGGCACTGGAAGCCTATCGGCTGTTGCGCGCGCAGTTCCCCGGAACGCCCGTATGTATCGCGGCCGAGTCGCTCGGCTCCGGCCCGGCATCGATGCTGTCGCAGGCGGCGCCCCCGCCGGACAAGCTGGTGTTCTTCGTGCCCTTCGACGATCTGAAATCGGTGGGGCGCCGCTACGCGCCGCATGCGCCGCTGGGACTCCTGCTGGCCGGCACCTGGAACAATGTCGAGGCGCTGTCGGCATATACCGGGCCCATGGAGGTGTTCGGCGCGGAGCGGGACGAGGTGATTCCCGTGCAGCACGCACGCGCTCTGGCCGCGAGCCGCCCGCAGGCGAAGTTCCACCTGCTGCCGGGCGGTCACAATCAATGGTCGCGGCAGCCGCGGCTCGGGCTCAGTTGTCCCTAGAGAGATTTCGTAAACACCAGCGTCAGGTTGTTAGCCGGCATGCGCACCACCTGCTGACGTTGCAATCCTTGAAGCGCGGCAGTGCGCGTCACTTCCTCGAGGTCGCGCAGCCCCCAGTCCAGGTTGCGGCGCTTGAGAGTGGCATCGAAGTCGATGTTGGACCGCGCGGCGGTGCCGTGTTCGAGATACGGTCCGTAGAGCACCAGCTTGCCGCCGGTAGCGAGGTGACGCGCGGCCCCGAGGCACAGGGCATGCGTCGCCGACCAGGGCGAAATGTGGACCATGTTTATGCAGATCACGGCGTCGTAGCTGGCGTCGACCGGCCAGCGCGGCTCGTGCACGTCGAGGGCAATGGGCGGCGCGACATTGCCGAGGCCGGCTTCGCGGACGCGCGTTGCAATCGCTTCCCGGTGCGCCTCGTCCGGTTCGGTGGGTTGCCAGCGAATGCCGGGCATTTCAGCGGCGAAGAAACAGACGTGCTGGCCGGTCCCCGAGGCGATCTCGAGCACGCTGCCGCTCGCCGGCAGCACCGACTCCAGCACCGTGAGGATGGGATCCTTGTTGCGCTCCGCGGCCGCGGAGGTCAGTAGTTCGTTCGACATTGCCGTTCGCCGCGGATGCGCCGCACCGTGAACCAGGTGAACGAGCCGATGATGCCCAGCAGCACGGCCATGAGCAGCGCCAGCCACCAGTGAAAGCGCCAGGCTTCGACCAGGCCCCAGATGACGCCGATCGGCGTCATGACTAACAACAATGGCTTGGCAATTTTCAGAGGATGTACCGAGACAGGTCTTCGTCCTTGGCCAGCGTGCCGAGATGCTGGTCGACATACTTCGCATCGATCTCGACGGCCGAGCCACCATTTTCCGCGGCATCGAAAGAAACGGTCTCCAGCAGCCGCTCCATGACGGTGTGCAGGCGGCGCGCTCCGATGTTCTCGGTCTTCTCATTGACGCTGAATGCAATCTCGGCGATGCGTCGCACACCACCGTCGACGAATTTCACTTCGACGTTCTCGGTGTTCATGAGCGCCCGGTATTGCAAGGTCAGCGAGGCATCGGGTTCAGTGAGGATCCGTACGAAGTCATCCACTCCCAGCGAATTGAGCTCGACGCGGATCGGGAAACGGCCCTGCATCTCGGGAATCAGGTCCGAAGGTTTGGACATGTGAAACGCGCCCGAGGCGATGAACAGGATGTGATCGGTCTTGACCTGTCCATACTTGGTGGACACCGTGCTGCCCTCGACCAGCGGCAACAAGTCGCGCTGCACGCCCTCGCGGGAGACATCGGCACCGTAGCTGTCCTGGCGGCGCGCGATCTTGTCGAACTCATCGATGAACACGATGCCGTTCTGCTCGGCGTTGGCCAGCGCGCGGGCGCGCAGCTCTTCCTCGTTGACCAGCTTGCCGGCTTCTTCCTCGACCAGCAGCTTCTGCGCTTCCTTGACCTTGAGCTTGCGCGGCTTGGAGCGCTGGCCGCCCAGGTTGGCGAACATGCTCTGCAACTGCTCCTGCATTTCCTCCATTCCGGGCGGCGCCATGATCTGCACGCCGGCAGCAATGGCCCGCAGGTCGATTTCGATCTCCCGATCGTTGAGCGCGCCTTCGCGCAGCATCTTGCGGAATTTCTGCCGCGTCTCCTGGTCGCGTGGCGACTGCTCCTGATCGGTGGAGAATCCCATCATCTTCGGATGCGGCAGCAAGGCATCGAGCACACGCTCTTCAGCCGCGTCCCGGGCGCGCTCGCGCACCTTCGAGATCTCCTCGTCGCGCGCCATCTTCACCGCCACCTCGACGAGGTCCTTGACGATGGAGTCGACGTCGCGCCCCACGTAGCCGACTTCCGTGAACTTGGTGGCCTCGACCTTCACGAACGGCGCATTCGCGAGCCGCGCGAGGCGCCGCGCGATCTCGGTTTTCCCGCAGCCCGTCGGGCCGATCATCAAAATGTTCTTGGGCGTGATTTCCTGGCGCAGCGGCTCGCCGATCTGCATGCGCCGCCAGCGGTTGCGCAGCGCAATGGCGACCGCGCGCTTGGCATTGGCCTGGCCGACGATGTGCTTGTCGAGCTCGGAGACGATTTCGCGCGGTGTCACTTGAGCTCCTCGATCACGAGGTTGCGATTGGTGTAGATACAGATGTCGGCGGCGATGTTCAAAGACCTTTCGACGATCTCGCGGGCCGACAGTTCGGTGTTCTCGGCCAGCGCGCGCGCCGCCGATTGGGCGAACGGCCCGCCGGAGCCAATGGCCACCAGCTCGTGGTCGGGCTCGATGACGTCGCCGTTGCCGGAGATCACGAACAGATTCTTCGTGTCGCCGACCAGCAGCAGCGCCTCGAGGCGCCGAAGGTAGCGATCGCCGCGCCAGTCCTTGGCGAGCTCGATGGCGGCGCGCGTCAGGTTGCCGAACTTCTCGAGCTTGCCTTCGAAGCGTTCGAACAGCGTGAAGGCATCGGCCGTGCCGCCGGCAAAGCCGCCGAGCACCTTGCCGTCGCCGAGGGCGCGCACCTTGCGGGCGTTGCCCTTCATGACGGTGTTACCGAGCGTGACCTGTCCATCGCCGCCGATGGCGACGGCGCCCTTGCGCCGCACGGCCAGGATGGTGGTGCCGTGTGGGTTGAAACTCTCTGACATGCAAACCTACGTTTTTCGTTTTGCCCGAGGATGGGAAGCGTCGTAGGTGCGGGCCAGGTGGGCGAAATCAAGGTGCGTATAGACCTGCGTCGTGGAGATGTCGGCGTGCCCGAGCAGCTCCTGGACGCCGCGTAAATCCCGACTCGATTCAAGCAGATGCGTGGCGAATGAATGCCGGAACAGGTGCGGGTAGACGCGGCTCGGCAGGCCCTTGCGCCGCGCCCATTGCGCGATTCGCAGCTGGACTGCGCGCGACTTGAGACGGACCCCATTACGTCCCACGAACAGGGCCGTTTCATCGATGGCGGCCAGTGCCGCGCGCTCGCGCAGCCACGCGCGGATGGCGTCGCAGGCCTTGCGTCCCACCGGCACGATGCGGGTTTTCGAGCCTTTGCCGAGCACGCGCACGGTGCGGTCGGCCAGGTCGATATCGGTCAGCGCGAGACCGATCAGCTCGGCGAGCCGCAGTCCCGATGAGTAGAACAGTTCCATGATGGCGCGATCGCGCACCGTCAGCGCGTCGTCGCCCGGAATGTCGAGCAGCTGGTTGATCTGGTCGACGTCGAGAGTGCCGGGCAGGCGCCGCGCGGCCTTGGGGGCGCGAATGTCGACGCCGGGGTTGCTTGCGGCCGCTCCTTCACGCACCAGGTAGCCGAAGAAGCCGCGCACCGCCGACAGCCGGCGCTGCACACTGCGCGGCCCCAGTCCGCCGGCGTGTGACTTTGCGGCGAAGACGCGCACGTGCTGGCTGTCGACGCGTTTCCAGTCGGCCACGTTGCCGCGTTCGAGAAAATCCGCGAGCGCGCCGATGTCGCGCGCGTAGTTAGACGAGGTGTGCGGCGAGAGACGCCGCTCCTTGGCGAGATGCCTGAGATAGCTATCGATCCAGCGGCGATCCAGCATTGTCAGGGGCTTACGCCCCACATCGGAAATCGGCGCCGGGGCGGCGCCGTCCGTGAAAATACCTGACTACCGCGAGAGCGCATCCGTAATCAGCTCGCCCATGCGCTTCAGGAATTCCGTGCTCATGCCGGGATGGAAGCGTTCGCGTTCGGCGCTGCCCAGCGCCAGCAGACCGAGCGACCCCGCTTCACCCAGCGGCACCAGTGCCACCGAGCCGATGCTCGCGGCCTCGGGGCCGAACAGGAATTCACGCTGCGTATCGCGCACCTGTCCGCAGCGCGGTTTGCCGGTTGCGAGCAGCGCCTCGAAGGTGCGCATGTTGGCGTCTTCCGCGGGCAGCTTGCGCAGGAAAGGCTCGAGCTCCACGTTGCGCAGCGAGTCGATGGGCGCGGTCAGCAGCAGCACCGAGTTGAACGCATCGAAGTCCTCGCGCAGCGAAGCTTCGACGGCGGCCAGTGCTTCGGACGCGTTCGGTACGCGCAGCAGTCGGCGCGTGAAGCGGTGAATGCGATCCGCGAGATTGTCGTTGGCGCGGGCCACCGCGATGAACTCGGCGAGGCGTCGATCCGCGTCGCTCTTCTGGTCGCGCAGTACTTCGACCTGGCGCTCGACCAGCGACACGGTCGAACCGGTGCGCATGTGCGGCAGTCGCATGCGCGACAGCAGTGGTTGATGACGTTCGAAGAAATCCGGATTCAGCGTGAGATACCGCTCGATGCGTTCTTCATCGGTCTGACCAGCGGGCAGACCCCGTGCGGTTTGTGTGCTCATTTCTGGAAAACTCCCCTAAATCTCTACGCGCCCAGTGAAAGATACAGCGGTCGGGCCTTTCATCCAAATGTGTTCGCCGGGTCCGGCCCACGTGATCTCGAGTATTCCACCCGGCAACGCCACTTCGACGGTGGTATCGAGCCGTCCATGGCGTCTGCCCACAGCGACAGCAGCACAGGCACCCGTGCCGCAGGCCAGTGTTTCCCCGACCCCACGTTCGAAAACGCGCAGACGAATGTGCGCCCGGTCGACGATTTCCATGAAACCGACGTTCACACGATTCGGGAATCGTGGGTGCTTCTCGATGGCCGGCCCGAGTCGATCCACGGGCGCGCTCGCCACGGAGTGAACGGTCAGAACTGCGTGCGGATTGCCCATCGAGACCGCGCCGATTTCCACTTCGGTGCCGGCCACGGCCAGCGGATAGACATGTGCCTCGCCTGAAGCCTCGAATGGCAGGGATTTGGGGTCGAAGTTGGGGACGCCCATATCCACCGAAATCAGGTTGGCTTCGTGAACGCGCGCGCGGATCAGTCCCGCGGGGCTGTCGAGCACGATCTCACCATTGCCGTCGCTCTCGGAAACGCCACGGCCATGCAGGAATGCCGCCAGGCAACGCACGCCGTTGCCGCATTGCTCGACCTCGCCGCCGTCGGCGTTGAATATCCGGTAGTAAGCCTGCGTGCCTGCGCGGCGCGGCGGTTCGATCACCAGGGCCTGATCGAAGCCGATGCCAGTGTGGCGAGCGGACAGGGCGCGCCACTCGGCCGACGTGGGCAGCCGGCCGTCGCGAGGCGCGTCGAAAACGATGAAATCGTTGCCGAGGCCGTGCATCTTGGTGAAGTCGAGCTGCATGGCGGGAAGAATACATTACGATTTGGCTCCAGCATGCGCCTCACTCCATGGATCGTTGTCGCGATTGTGTTGTTCGCGCTATGGCGGCTGTATTCGCAGCGCGACATCTCACACCAGGCGGGCGTGCTGGCCGGGGCCGAACCCGAACAGTTCGAACTCGAGGCCGCCGCCATTCAGCGCGGCGAGTTCACGCTGCGCCCGCGCGCCGGATTCAGCGCGACGGTACGCATCCTGCGGCGCGAAGACTATTCCATGGGACCGTTCGCGCAACTGGTGCCCACGGACTTCGCGGTGGGCTGGGGACCCATGTCCGATAGCGCGGTGCTGCAGGGCATCGAGATCAGCCAGGCGAATCGCTTCTATTTCTGGCGCACCAACAGCTGGCCGCTGTCGCGCGAGCAGATCGAAAGGCACTCGGCCAACTGGCATGTGATTCCAGGCAGCGAGGCCGTGCGCTCGATCCTCGAACATCTGCGCGTGGGCAGCGTGATCGAACTGGAGGGCCAGCTGGTGGACATCGAAAGCCACGAAGGTGGCATGACAACTTCTCTGTCGCGGCGTGACACCGGACCGGGAGCCTGCGAGATACTGCTGGCTTCATCCGCACGGGTGTTGAAGTGAACAGCGCATTTGAACTGCGGGATGCCGCCGCCACCGATGCCGTACAGCTCGCCGAGTTCGGCGCGCGCACGTTCTACGAGTCCTTCGCGGCTGACAACACGGCCGAGGACATGCGCCGCCACCTGGAGTCGGCATTCAGCCCGCAATTGCAGCTCGCAGAAATCCGCAACCCCGACATCGACACGCTGATCGCCGCGGATGAGGCCGGCCGCTGGGCGGGTTTTGCGCAGCTGCGCGCCGGCAAGCTGTCTGCAGGAGTACCGACCCAGGGCAGCATCGAGCTGTGGCGCTTCTACGTCGACAAGCTGTGGCATGGGCAGGGCGTGGCCGCGGCGCTCATGGACGGCGCGAAACAGCGCGCGCGCCGCCGCGGCGCGACCACGATGTGGCTGGGCGTCTGGGAGCGCAATGCACGCGCCCAGGCTTTTTATCGCAAGCATGGATTCGGCCCGGTGGGCAGACAGGTTTTCGTGGTCGGCAGCGATCCGCAGACCGACGACGTGCTGTTGTGCCCCTTGTGAACGTGCGTCTCGAACACGTGGCGCTATGGGTGCGCGACCTCGACGCGGTGGCCGCCTTCTACGCCCGCTACTTCGATGCCCGCGTGGGTGCGCGTTATGAAAATCCGCGCAAGGGTTTTCAGTCCCGCTTCCTCGAGCTCGGTCCAGGAGCACGCCTCGAGATCATGACGCGCGGCGACGTGGTCGCGCGCGGCCCCGCCGAGTCGTTGGGATTGGCGCACGTGGCCATCGCGGTCGGCGACGAAGCGGCGGTGGACGCGCTGGCGGCACGCTTCCAGGCCGAGGGTGTGGCGCTGGTGGATGGTCCACGGCGCACCGGCGATGGTTACTACGAATGCGTGGTGCTGGATCCCGAGGGAAATCGCGTGGAAGTCACGGCGGGTTGATCACATGAAGATACTGGCGAGAGCTCTGATCATCCTGGCCTGCGGCTGCGTCGCCGCGGACGAGCCGGCCACCCAAACCTGGCCCGAAATCTCGCAGACCGCGAGGCCCTGGACGCGCTGGTGGTGGCCGGGCAGCGCGGTCGAGCGCGAACCCCTGGCCGCGCAGCTGCGCGAATTCGCGGCCGCCGGTATCGGGGGCGTGGAGATCACGCCTATCTACGGCGCGCGTGGCGGTGAGGAGCGCGACGTGGAGTTTTTATCATCCCGCTGGGCCGAACTACTGTCGTTCACCACCGGCGAGGCGCGGCGGCTGGGGCTGGGCGTGGACATGGCCACGGGGACGGGCTGGCCTTTCGGCGGACCCGAAGTCAGCGTCGCGCAGGGCTCGAGTACGCTGGCACTGATCGACGGACGACTTGCCGGTAAGGCCACGGCGATGAAGGTGAAGCGCGCGGCACCCGGTGGCGCGGGCCTGGTGCTCGATCCCTATTCCACCGATGCGCTCGACAGCTATCTCGGACGATTCACCGCGGCCCTGCAAGGCCTGCCTGCCGGCAGCCTGCGCGGGCAGTTCCACGATTCCTTCGAGTACTACAACTCCAGCTGGTCGCCGACGCTGCCGCAGGAATTTCTCGCGCTGAACGGTTACGACGTCCAGGCGCATGCGCGCGAGCTCCTCGGAGAAGTGCCGCTCGACGCGGAC
Organism: uncultured Pseudomonadota bacterium; assembly: GCA_963711635.1. GTDB lineage: Bacteria > Pseudomonadota > Gammaproteobacteria > Steroidobacterales > Steroidobacteraceae > CADEED01. Next base: position 85,737 of record CAVQEZ010000013.1, on the reverse strand, counting down.
AAACTGGGCCGCCTCAAGGGCGACTACCGCCGCACGCTGGCCAAGATGCATCTCGACTACGTGCGAGCCTGGGTGTCGTGGTCGCACGCGCGTGGCTTCAACGCGCGCAACCAGGCGCATGGCGCACCCGGCAACCTGCTGGACCTGTATGCGGCCGCGGATATTCCGGAGACCGAGTCGTACGGCATGACGCCGCTGCCCATTCCGGGATTTCGCGCCGAGGCCGACAACGTCAATCCGGACCCGGATCCGATCGAGAATCTCATCGCGCGTTTTGCGTCTTCGGCCGCGCATGTGAGCGGCCGGCCGCTGGCTTCCAGTGAGACCCTGACCTGGCTGCGCGAGAATTTTCGCGAGGCGCCCTGGGCCGCCAAGCCGCAGATCGATCGGCTGTTCGCCGCCGGCATCAATCACATCTTCTATCACGGTGCGAGTTACACGCCCGCCGATGTCCCCTGGCCCGGCTGGTATTTCTACGCCTCGACCCAGCTCAACCCGAACAATCCGCTGTGGCGGGACTACGCCGCGATGAATGCCTACGTGGCGCGCGTGCAGTCGGTTCTGCAGTCCGGCCGGCCCGACAACGACGTGTTGATCTACTGGCCGTTCGACGATCTGGTCGACGATCCGGAAGGTTTGATGCGCCAGCTGGGCGTGCACGAGAACAAGTGGCTCATCGAATCATCGGCGGGGCGACTGGCCATCGAGCTGCTGCACGCCGGCTACGGCTTCGATTTCATCTCCGACGCACAGATCGCGCAGTTACGGGTGGAAGGCGGCGCGCTGGTGGCGCCGGGTGGCCGCTACCGCGCACTGGTGATTCCGCGCCTTCGTCGCATTTCCGCGAGCACGCTGGCCAGTCTCTCTCTGCTGGTGGGCGCTCCGCTCATCGCCGAGGCCGTGCCGGAGGATGTTCCGGGCCTGGGGCAGCTCGAGACCCGGCGTGAGAAATTCGTGAAAACGCTGGCGGACATGCATTGGGCCGATCGTGTGGTGCGGCCGAACGTGAGCGCCGCGCTGCAGGAGCTCGGCATCGTTCCCGAACCGGCCAGCCGCGTGCCGCTGGGAAACCTGCGCCGCGCACGTGACGACGGCTACGACTATTTCTTCGTGAACCATGGGGCCAGCGCATTCAACGGCTGGCTGCAGCTTGCAACCCCAGCCGCTGCCGCCCTGATCATGGATCCGCTGTCGGAGCGCACCGGCGTCGCCGCGCTACGGGCCGGTGAGCAGGGCAGGCCGCGCGTCTATCTGCAGCTCGCCAGCGGCGAATCCATCATCCTGCGCACCTATCGCAAGAAGCCGCAGCAGCGTGGGCTTCCCGCCTGGCAATACACGGCACGCGCGGGCGAGGGACAGGCACTGGCCGGCGAGTGGCAGGTGGAATTCCTGACGGCCGGTCTGAAGCTACCGGTGCCATTTGAGCCTCCGGTACCCGTGCGGCTTCCGGCCCTGCGCAGCTGGACGGAGCTGGACGATCCGGCGCTGGCGAGCTTCGCGGGCACGGCGCGTTATCGCATCGAGTTCGATGCGCCGGCGAAACGCGCCGCTGCCTGGCTGCTCGACCTGGGCGACGTGCGCGAGGCCGCGCGCGTGAGGCTCAACGGTGAGCCGGCGGGCCATGCCTGGAGCCTGCCCTTCACCCTGCGATTGCCGGGCAATCTCAGGCCGAAGGGCAATCTCCTCGAAATCGAAGTGACCAATCTGCCGGCCAATCGCATCCGCGACCTCGACCTGCGCAAGGTCGACTGGAAGGTGATGAAGGAAATCAACCTGGTGACGCTGCGTTACAAACCCTTCGATGCCTCCGGCTGGCAGCCCGCCCCGTCCGGCCTGCTGGGCCCGGTGCGGCTCGTGCCGCTCGAGGTAGTTAGGCCGCGCTGAGCCTCAGGGCCCGAGCAGCGAACGTTCGCGGAACATGCAGCGGTTCATGACCGTGAACATGCCGGCGGCCCGGGCTTTGGCCGCCGCCGCCTCGTCGATGACGCCCTCCTGCAGCCACAGCGCCGGCACCCGCAGACGAATCGCATCCTCCACTATCGCCGCGACGTGCTCGGGACGCCGGAATACGTCGACCACGTCGATGGGGCCCGCGCCCTCGATGGCCGACTCGAGGTCCGGCCAGCACTGCTCACCGAGGATTTCGCGGGCGCCGGGATTCACCGGCACGATCCGATAACCGAATTTCTGCAGGGCCTTCGCCACGTTGTGGCTGGGTCGTCCCGGGGTCGCCGATAGACCCAGTACAGCAACCACGCGGATGCGCCTCAGGAAAGCCTCGATCTCGGATTTTGTGGGGTTCTCGAACATTGCAGCCCTCACGGTGTGCTAGCGTCCCGGCCGTTCAACTGGGAGGTTGACGATGAGAGCTGCGACTATAACGACTACGAGTGTTGCACTGTGGGCCTTGTTCGGTTTCGGCCTGCCGGCCATCGCCGACGAAGAGGTTTCCGAGGGACCGACGTTCAATTACCAGACCGGCAACATCGTGCTGCCTAACAAGGTGGCGACGCTGCGCCTGGCTGGCAACTACCGCTACCTCGATGCCGCCGAAACCGAAAAGCTGCTGGTGGCCTGGGGCAACGAGCCGGGCAACGACACCCAGGGCGCGATCGTTCCCAATGAAGTCGATCCCATGGACACCGAGGGCTGGGCGGTGATCGTCACCTACATCGACGACGGCCACGTCGACGATGCGGACGCCGCGGAGATCGACTACGACGACATGCTCAAGGACATGAAGGCCGGCACCGAACAGAACAACGAGGCGCGCACCCAGAATGGCTACCAGGCAGTGCACCTGCTCGGATGGGCCGAAAAGCCGCACTACGATGCCGCCGCCAAGAAACTCTACTGGGCCAAGGAACTCAACTTCGAGGGCAGCGACCTCCACACGCTCAACTACGACGTGCGCGTGCTGGGCCGCGAAGGCGTGCTGTCGATGAACGCCGTGGCTTCCATGAACCAGCTGGAGCAGATCCGCCGCGACATGCGGCCATTGATCCAGGTGGCCGCGTTCAACGAAGGTCATCGCTATGCTGACTTCAATTCGAAGACCGACCGCATGGCGGAGTACGGCCTCGGCGCGCTGATCGCCGGCGGCGTTGCCGCCAAGCTCGGATTGTTCGCCAAACTCGGCGCCCTGCTGCTGGCATTCAAGAAATTCATCATCATCGGCCTGGTCGCCGTCGGCGGCCTCGTCGCGAAACTGCTCGGCAAGAAGAAGGACGCCGCCACCTGACCGACACGCCGGCTTATCACGTTCACCTCGAGCCCGGCGGCCACGACATCCGCGTGTCCGCCGGCGAGAACGTGCTGGGTGCGGCGCTGGCGGCGGGAATTCCCCTGCCGCACAGCTGCCGCGCCGGGCGCTGCGCCAGCTGCAAGGCCCGCCTGCTTTCCGGCGTGATCGCCTATCCAGATGACCGGCTGCCGCCCGGCATCGTCGCCGCCGAAGCGGCGCGCGGCGAAGTGTTGTTGTGCCAGGCGCAACCGCGCAGCGACCTGGTGATCGAATCGAGGCGCGCGAGCCTGCTCCCCTCGACGTTCACCGAGGCCGAGTTGCTGCTGCTCGAGCCGTTGCCGCTCGACGCCTTGCGTGTGCGCGCGCGGCTGATCGACGGCGGACTCGCGGCGCGGCCGGGCCAATTCACCGATCTGCGCAACGCGGCGGGCGACCAGGAAAGACTTGCAATCATCGATGTACACGGGTCTGAGCTCGATCTCGAGGCGCTTCCCGACGGCAGTCGATTGCGCCAGTGGCTCGATAACCGCCCGGCCCGTGGCGCGCGGCTTTGGCTCGCGGGACCGTTCGATCGTCCGCGTTGATCCTGACGGAGCAAACCATGTTGTCGACGATTCGCGTACTGGTGCTCGTGTTGTTCGCATCGGCGGCGACGGCTGCCGAATCATTCGACCTGCGGCCGTACCGCGAAGCGAATGCCAGACTCCTGGAACTGCTCGCCGCCGGCGATGGCGGTGCCGCGAAGGATCTCAGGACGCCGGAGTTTGCACGGCTCGTTACCTTGATGTCCGACGAAAAGCGCTTTCTGCGCGCGAAGGAATTCACGCAGGCCGACATGCAGGACGTCATGGACCTTTGCGACATGGCCAATCGCAATGACATGAGCCTGTTGTTCTTTGGCGTGAAATCCCGCATCGATCCAAAGTGGTCGGAGGCGGAGAAGGTCCGGGAGCTGACCCCGCTGATCGAGCAGAACTCGATCGACTTTCAGCCCGAGCTGACCACCCTGCAGCCATTCCACATCCGGTGCATGGGGCTGGGCATGCCCCTGCTCGAGGATTTCGTTCGCGCATTGCCGCCCGACCAGATGACTCCGGTACGCCGCGACGGCCTCACAAAGATGCGCAACGGATATGCGCAGTTGCTCACCGGCATGCTCATGAACATCGGCGATACACGCCTGGCCATCAGCTATCGCGGGGCGGTCATCGAGGCAGTAGCGGAGGCTTCGCCGGCGCTCGCCTCGGTTCTGAGCTTGTCGCAACGCGCGCGGCTGCTGGATGCGGTGCAGAAGAGCGAGCGCACCATGCCTCGCGAGTTCAAGACTCCGCGCGAACGAATCCAGCGCGCACTGCAGAATTCCGAATGCTCGGTGCTCTGCGCCTTCTAGATCCGGAAGCGATCCTTGAGGTCGCCCGCCATGCGACGGCTGACTTCGAGCGCCTCACCCAGGCCTCTCAGGTGCACGAAGTGCTGGCCGCTGGCGTCGCGCGCGATGCGCTCCAGGTACCTGGTGTTGACCAGCGCATTGCGATGAATGCGCACGAAGCTGGCGTCGAATTCTTCTTCCAGCGTCTTCAGCGAGTCCTCGATCAGGTCCTCGCCGTTCTTGTGCTTGACGGTGGTGTACTTCTGGTCGGCCTGGAAGCACAGCACTTCCTCGATGGGAATCAGCTTGAGGCCGTCGCGGCCCCGCACGCCGATGTGCGAGCGACGCGGGTTCTCGCGCGCGGCCGTCGCAACCTGCTGCAGCTGCGGCCGCGAGAGGCGGCCGGCCTTGGCGAGCGTCGTGCGCAGCTTTTCCGCGCGGATCGGTTTCAATAGATAGGCAATCGCCTCGGACTCGAAGGCCTGCATCGCATATTCGTCGAAGGCCGTGATGAATATCACCGCCGGCGGTTCGGGCAGCGTGGCGAGCTGGCGGGCCACTTCCAGGCCGTCGATGTCCGGCATGCGCACGTCGAGCAACACGATGTCGGGCTGCAGCGAGTCGTAGATCTCCAGCGCGCGCCGGCCGTTCTCGGCCTCGGCGGCCACCTCGAATCCCTCGATCTCCTTCAGCATCGAGCGCAGCAGCTCGCGGGCCGGGGGTTCATCGTCGACGATGAGAACTCGCAGACTCATGGCCTGGCGCTGGCGCGGCGTGACTCGGCCGATTGAAACGGAAAGCGCAGCGTCACGATGTATTCGTCGTCGAAACGGCCCGCCTTGACCGTGGCGCGTTCGCCATACATGAGATCCAGCCGCTCGCGGATGTTCGCCAGCGCCAGGCGGTTGCCATCGCGCATGGTGAGATTGGCGGCCGGCAATGGGTTGCGAACGACGATCGTGATCATGCCCTTGTTGAATTCACCCACCACCGTGACCACGCCGCCGTCGGCGCGCGGCTCCACGCCGTGGTAGATGGCGTTCTCGAGCAGGGGCTGCAGCGTCAGGCCCGGCACCAGTGCATCCCGCGGCAGCAAGTCGATCTTCCACTCGACGCGCAGGCGGTCACCCAATCGCAGCTGCTCGATGCGCTGGTATGTACGTGCCACGTCGATTTCATCGGAGAGCGGAATTTCGTTGCGTTTCTCGCTGAGGTTCGCGCGGAACAGGTCCGCCAGATCGTGCACGGCTTCCTCGGCGCGCGCCGGGTTGCTGCGCGTCAACGCCGCGATGGTGTTCATGCTGTTGAACAGGAAGTGCGGACGGATGCGTGCCTGCAGCGCGTGCACGCGAGCCCTGGCCTGCAGTTCGACGTTGTGGCGCCACTCGTGCGTCACGTAGAAGTAGCGCAGCGCCAGCGCCGTGACCACCAGCGCGATGAAGACGTTTCGTACCAGGAAGGTCCAGTGATCCTGGGTCACGATGCCGGTCTCGTTGACCCAGCCGGCGCGGCTGCCGATCCAGTAAGCAATCGTGGAGATCAGCACCACCAGCGCGGCGGTGAGCGCCAGCACGATGACCGAGCCCTTGCGCACCGTTTGCTGGTTGAGATAGCCGCGCAGCACGCACAACATCGCGGCGCCGCACAGGCCGATCCACAGCAGGAACATGGAAGTACGCCCCAGGTCGGGCCAGAAGCCGAGCACGGCTTCGTTGCGGGCCAGCGCCAGCACCAGGGCAGTGAGCTCGCAGATGATCACGATGGCGAGCACCGCGCGTGCCCGGCAGAAGTCGGGTAGATAGAGCTGCTTCGTCGGTTCGACGTCGTGCGCGGTGGTTTCTCGCGCGCCGGCGTTCATGAAGAGCGCCGCACCGGGTCCTTGAACAGCGCTTGCTTGAGACGATGCGCGGCCGAGATGTCCTCGTCGCCGAAGCCCTGCTCGATCAGTTCCGCGTACTCCGCCAGCATGGATTCCACCACCGGCAGCGAGACGCCGAAACGCGCCGCCATGTCACGGCAGATGCGCAGGTCCTTGGCGTGCAGCTTGACGCGAAAGCCGGCCGGGTAGCTCTCGCGGATCATGTTGGGCGCGCGGTGCACGAAATACCAGCTCGAACCCGCGCCGGCGCCGAGCGTGGCCACCACGCGATCGAGCGGCAGGTCGTGTGCACCGGCGAACGCCATGGCTTCGGCGCAGGCGCGGATGATGCCGGCGCACATGATCTGGTTGGTGGCCTTGGTCGCCTGGCCAGCGCCGCTCGGTCCGAAGTATTCGATGGTTTTTCCCATGGCGGCCAGCAGGGGGTGCGCCGCATCGTAGGCGGGGCGTTCACCGCCGCACATGATGGCGAGCGCGCCGTTCTTGGCGCCTTCGACGCCGCCGCTCACCGGCGCGTCGACGAAGCTCACGCCGTGTTTGCCCAGGAAGTTTGCTCGCCCAGCGCGCCGTGTCCGCGCTCACCGTGGAGCAGTCGACGACCAGCGCCCCGCGCGCCAGGCCCGGCGCCATGAGCTCGATGACCGAACGCACGTCGGCGTCGGCAGAGACGCACATCACCGCCGCATCTATCAGGCCCGCGAATTCGGGCAGGGTGGCGGGTGAGGCGACGCCGAGCTCGGCGCCCAGGGAGCGCGCCTTGTCGGCGCTGCGGTTCCAGACCGCGGCCAGCAGCCCAGCCTTGTGGAGATTTCTCGCCATGGGAGCACCCATGGCACCGAGACCGGCGAATCCGACGCGCTTCATAGGCAAATTATCAGTATCGTCAGGCGTAAACGCCACATAGGAAAACGCCGGCGAAGCGCCGGCGTCCGTGAAAGTTTAAGAGCCGAGATCAGCCTTGCGGGCCGCAGATGGACTCGACTGCCTTGGCCGCTTCGAGGCGCTCGGCTGCGATCTGCGAGTCGGACAGGTAGGTGCGCTTGCCATCCTTGTCGTCTGTGTACAGGCGGCGCGAATTGATGGTGGTGTTGTAGTTGTCGCGAGCCTGCTTGCAGCGTGCTGCGCGCGAGGCTTCGAGATCCTTGGCGACGGTCGCGGCGGCGCGCGAATCGGCCTGGCCCTGCGCGACGCGCTGATTGGTGGCGGCGAGCTGCTGGTTGCTGGTGGCCTGCTGCGCGGCATAGTTGCGCGCCGTCGTTTCCGGAGGACGCTGCGAGCCGGTCGAGACCTTGACGGCGCCCGGCATGGGTCGATCGGTGTACATCGTGTTGCCGCGCTCGTCGATGTATTTGTAGACGTCCCCGGCATGCACAGATGTGCAGGTCAGAACGCCGGCAATGACGGCCAGGATTGTCGAGTGACGCATACGCTTCCTCCGGTACCCGATTATCACAGGTAGTGCCTATGAGAACCCTTGACCTCCATCACAGACAAGCCCGGAACCCAGCGGAAGCGGACAATTTCAGGCCCAAAACATGAACGCCGCCCAGGGGGCGGCGTCCGCTGTGGCAATTACGCCTGCGAGGCCCCGCCTGCGGGCCCGGATGGGGCCCACAGGCGGTGACGGGATCAGCCGTTGTAGGCGCGCTCGCCGTGCGACACGGTGTCCAGGCCTTCGCGTTCCTGTTCCTCGGTGACGCGCAGGCCGATCGTCAGGTCGACGACCTTGAACGCCACCAGGGAGACCACGCCCGACCACACCAGCGTGACGCACGACGCCCCACAACTGAGAGATCACGTGCGTGCCGATGCTGTACGCCTCGGCCGCCGGGTAGGCATTGATCGCGTAGTCATACACGTCCGTGCCACCCAGCGCGGGCGAGTTGAACACGCCCGTGAGGATGGCGCCGACGATGCCACCGATGCAGTGCACGCCGAAGACGTCGAGCGAGTCGTCGTACCTCAGCATTTTCTTGAGGCCCGACACGGCCCAGAGGCAGAGTAAGCGCGGCGATGACGCCGATGGCGATCGAGCCCATCGTACCCACCCAGCCGCAGGCCGGCGTGATGGCGACGAGACCGGCGACCGCGCCCGAGGCCGCGCCCAGCATCGTGGGTGAACCCTTGACGATCCATTCACCGAGCATCCACGCGAGCGTGGCGGCAGCAGTGGCGAGCAGCGTGTTGGTGAACACCAGCGTGGCGAAGCCGTTCGCTTCGAGATTGGATCCCACGTTGAAGCCGAACCAGCCCACCCACAGCAGCGCGGAGCCGACCATGACCAGCGGCACGTTGTGCGGCGGCAGCGCGGCTTGTCCGTAGCCGATGCGCTTGCCGATCATCATGCAGCCCACGAGTCCCGCGATGCCGGCGTTGATGTGCACCACCGTGCCGCCCGCGAAGTCCAGTGCGCCCTTGTTGAAGAGGAAACCGGCGTTGACGTTCGCCGCGGCGCCCGCTTCGGCCGTGGTGAATGCATCCGGGCCCGACCAGAACCAGACCATGTGCGCGATCGGGTAGTAGGCGAAGGTCAGCCAGATGATGATGAACACCAGCAGCGCGCTGAATTTGATGCGCTCCGCGAAGGCACCGACGATCAGGGCCGGCGTGATCGCAGCAAACGTTGCCTGGAAGCAGAAGAAGCCGAGTTCCGGGATGTTGGTCGCCTTGCTGAAGGTGCCGGTGAGCGAATCGCCGGTCATTCCCTTCAGGAATACCTTGCTGAATCCGCCGAAGAACCCATTGCTGCCCTCGGTGAACGCGACGCTGTAGCCGTAGATGGCGAACATCAGCACGCCGATGCAGAAGATGATCATCACCTGCATGAGCAGTGACAGCACGTTCTTGCTGCGGGCCATGCCGCCGTAGAACAGCGCCAGGCCCGGGATGGTCATGAGGATGACCAGCACGGTGCTCGTCATGAGCCAGGAAACGTCGCCCTTGTTGGGCGGCGGCGGCGCATCCTGCGCGAAGACCATCGCCGGCAACATCATCAACAGCGCCGCGCCGAGACCGCGCATCACGCTGCCACCCTTCGTTCTCTTATTATCTTGATGCATGTACTAACTCCTCAACGACATCTCAGGCTGCCGCCGCGCCGGATTCGCGCGTGCGGATTCGCACGGCTTCGCCGACTGGCGCCAGGAAAATCTTGCCGTCGCCGGTTTTTCCCGTACGGCACACATTGGTGATTGCTTCGACCACGGCCTCGGCCGACGCGTCGTCGAGCACGATCTCGACGCGCAACTTCGGCACGAACTCCACCTGGTATTCCGAGCCGCGGTAGTGCTCGGCATGGCCGCGCTGACGTCCGTAACCGGTGACCTCGGTGACGGTGATCCCCTGCACGCCAAGGCGCGCGACGGCCATTTGCAGGTCGTCGAGCTTCCACGGCCGGATGATTGCAGTGATCATTTTCATCGCTTTGGCATCGTTATCCGATGGATCACGCGCGCGGCGCGCGCGTATGCTCCGAGTTCGAAGTGCAGGTTCCATGCCAGCCCTTCAGGCTGGCGATGAGGCCCGTTGCGGCGCGAAAGAACGCAGCACCCTCGGGCCGGCGCCCAAAATTGGCGCGTGGGATACGGCCACGCATCAAAACAGGGCAGATTGCCGACAGTTTGTTAGGAGGAGCGCCGGTGGATATGCCCAGGGTCGAAGAATTGCTCCGCAGCCTGATGCAAGGGTTGCCCCCGGGGCTCGCATCCGGTGCTTCCGGACTGCGAGAAGATCTGGAGAACAATTTTCGCGCGGTCTTGCGCGCCAACCTCGGAAAGCTCGATCTGGCCGGCCGCGACGAATTCGACGCGCAGCGCAAGGTGCTGGAACGCACGCGGGCACGGCTCGAGGAGCTGGAAAAGCGCGTCGCGGAGCTGGAGGCGCGTGTGTCGGGGTCAGCCGGACGCTAGCCGCAGAACGCCGCCGGACATAAGACCAACTTTCCATGGAGGGGAGGGGTCGATGGCCAAGTTGTCGTCATGGAAGTAGCGCGCGTCGCGAGCCGCGCGCAGCTGGGTCTATCCGCGCCGCGCGTCGATGTCGAAGTGCATCTGGGCAGCGGGTTGCCTCAGTTTTCAATCGTCGGCCTGCCGGCCACCGCGGTGAAGGAAAGCAAAGACCGGGTGCGCGCCGCGCTCGCCAATGCACGTTTCGAGTGGCCCGCGGGCCGCATCACCGTGAATCTCTCGCCGGCCGACCTCCCGAAGGAAGGCTGCCGATATGATCTGCCCATTGCGCTGGGGATCCTGCTGGCGTCTTCGCAGGTACGAATTCCCGACGTGCTGCGCGACTCCTGCGAGTTCTACGGAGAGTTGGGGCTGGCCGGCGAGCTCAGGCCGATTCGCGGCGTATTGCTGGCCGCGGCGCATGCCGCGCGCGCCGGGCATCGCGTGATCGTGCCGATGTCGAATCTGGCGGAGGCGCGCATCGCGACCACGGCTGGTGCGCTCGGTGCCGCCAGTTTGCTGGAGGTGTGCGCGCTTTTGTCAGCCAGCGCCACCGCCGTCGAAAGCGGCAACGCAGCACCGCCGACTGCAGACACAAACAGAACCCAGGCTGGAGGTGGCGACCTCACCGATGTGCGCGGCCAGACGGTTCCCAAGCGTGCATTGCTGATTGCCGCGGCAGGCGCGCATAGCCTGCTGCTGATAGGCCCACCCGGCACCGGCAAGAGCATGCTGGCCCAGCGTCTGCCAGGACTGCTGCCACCGCTCGAAGGCGACGATGCACTGGACGTCGCCTCGATTGCGTCGGCCAGCAGCCGCGGCTTCGAGCCCCGCGAATTCGGACACCCGCCGTTTCGCGCCCCACATCACACGGCCTCTGCCGCAGCCATCATCGGCGGCGGTCCGCAGGCGCGGCCTGGAGAAGCCAGCCTCGCGCATCGCGGCGTCCTGTTCCTCGACGAGCTGCCGGAATTCAACCGGCGCGTGCTCGAGTCGTTGCGCGAACCACTCGAAAGCGGCGTGATCGCCATTTCGCGCGCCGCGCTGCAAGTGGAATACCCGGCGCGCTTCCAGCTGGTGGCCGCCATGAACCCCTGTCCCTGCGGCTTTCTCGGCGATGCCTCCGGTCGCTGTCGTTGTTCCCCGCCCGTGATCGCGCGTTACCGCGCGCGGATATCCGGCCCGCTGCTGGATCGCATCGATCTGCGCGTGGAAGTGCCGGCGATTCCCGACGAAGAGTTGTTAGGTGGAGCGTCGCGGGAGGGGCTCACCAGCGCGCGTGCCGGCGAGCGAGTGCGCGTCGCCCGCCAGCGCCAGCTCGCGCGGGCCGGCAAGCTCAACGCCGATCTGACCGCAGACGAGCTTGAAGAATACTGCGGGTTGGATCGCCGCTGCAGGCTGCTGATGGCGCAGGCGCGCACGCGATTCGAGCTTTCGGCGCGAGCCGTACACCGTCTGCTGCGCGTGGCGCGGACCATTGCCGATCTGGAAAACGAAACGGGCCCCGTGCGTCGTTCACTGGAGCCCGTTCATATCGCCGAAGCCCTGCAGCTGCGGCGCGTCGTTTGAAGATGGTTACTGATTCAGCGCGAGGATGTGGTCGACGGCCTGCTTGATGAGGTCATCCGGCCAGTCAGTGCGACCGCCCTTGGCGGGCATGACGCCGGTCTTGCCGTTCAGGCCCTCGATCGCGTGCTTGTAGAGCGTGTCCTTGCCCTGCGCGACGCGCGGGGCCCAGGCCGCCTTGTCTCCCACCTTCGGCGCACCGGCGATGCCGGCGCCATGGCAGGCCGCACAGGCAGTCTCATAGGCGGCGGTGCCGTCCTTCGGAATGGCCGCGGCCGGCATGGCGGCGGCAGTGCTTTCGATCTTGAGCGCCGAGTTGTCCTGCCCGGCGACGGCAACCCGCGCCACCGGCTGCAGGCGCTGTTCCACGCTGGCGACGTAACGCGGATCGGTGGTGACCTGCGCAGCCTGACGTGTCGCGCCAACATGGCGCGCAAACGCGAACAGGCCGATGGTCACGGCAACCAGGATGCCGAGGACCAGACTGAAATTGTTGAAGAAATGCGAGTCCTGTTTGCTCATGGGCGCGAAGTATAGACATGAGCAAACGGCCCCGCCTGAAAAAAAGGCGGCATTTCGGCCGTGTTGGTCTTATCGACACGGTGGGCGTGGGCAGCGCCCGTAGGGGGCGATTTCATTGCGGTCGGTCTATGCGCTGCGCGACTTCTTCACGAGGATGAGTGCCATGCCTGCGGCAAGACTCGTAATGACCAGGTAGGCCGGGGACACGGCCCAGCCGGGACCAGTGAGGCGCAGAAACGAGAACAGTCCGAATGTCGACAAGAGGAAGCCGAGCCATGCAACTTGTGGAACGCGAAATCCACGCTCATCTCGCCGCGCGTCAGCCACGAGATACCAGGCCAGTAAAGCGTTGCAAAGCGCAGCCGGCGGCAAGTCCCATCCCAATGCCATGCTCGAATACGAAATAGGACAACACACCGTCGCACTGCGCAATCACCGCGAATGGCAGATAACGCAGATTGATGCAGGCCAGGGCGATGGACGCGAGCTCGAACGCGTAGAAGTAGCGGTCGTGCATCTTTGGCAGCAGGAAGGGCATCAGCAGGAGACATGCGCAAGCGACCAGCAGGATGAACTCCGGGTCCTCTCGTCTGGAGCGCGCGACTAAAGCCGACAGGGCAATCCCGCTCGCAGTCGCAAGTGCCAGTCCGACAGCGACTCCGATCGCATACGGCACGCCACCCGCAAACACCCAGATATTCGCCGCGTTCATGGTGAGGCGATCGAATGCGCCGGCCTGATTCAAATAGATCATCAGTACCGAATCGATGGGTCTGCCTGCGAGAAGGACGGGAATCGCGAGCAACAGATAAATCGCAGGAATGGCGGTGAGCCATGCCCAGTGAATCCTGCGCCGAAGAATGATGCCTAACACCAGTGGCCCCAGGAATACGGCTTGTGCCTTGACGGCGACGGCCACTGCGAATGGAACAATACCATTTCGGTTCTGCATGAACATCGACACGGATAGCAACGTGAAGAAGGCCCAGATCGAATCGGCCTGCCCCCACATGGCGCCGTTGAAAATCACGGTCGGTGCAAGCCAGACGCCGCAGAACGCCAGCGAAGCGCGCATGGGTTTTCTTGTCATCCGCCAGACGATTTGCGCCACGACGAGCGCGCAACCGATCTCGAAGACCGCCGAGATCGCCTTCACCAGGGAAAGTGGCTGAGCCAGTCCATCGAGTTGGACCGCGATCAGCAAGAGGTAGCTGTAGAACGGCGTGTAGTTGGTGAAGGCCTCGCCCAGCGCCGCCAATACCATTGTCCCGGGCGAACTCGTACCAGGGGAGCAGGTACCGAAAGGTGTCGTAGTTGGTGTGCTCGCGCTCGCAGGTAACGGAGCGCGAGGCCGATGAAAGCGCATGCGGCCGCCACGGCAATCGCCAGCCGTCGATCCTGCTCCGAATGACCTGATCCGCGGGGCGCCGCGATCCCCAAAGTGTTTCTTGTCATTGCAGATGAGGAATGATGGCGCGCCCGATTGGATTCGAACCAACGACCTGCAGCTTCGGAGGCTGCCACTCTATCCAGCTGAGCTACGGGCGCGAGGACGCGTAGTTTAGCCGCTCAGAGCCAGCCTTTGCGCTTGAAAAACAGGAACGGTCCGATGGCCGAGGCCAGCATCAGGCCCATGGCCGCCCAGAAACCCCAGTTGTCGTGCAACCAGGGCATTTTCGAGAAATTCATGCCGAACACGGCGCCGATGACCGAGGGCGGCAGCAGGAAAACCGTCACCACCGAGAAGATCTTGAGGATGTTGTTCTGGTCGATGTTGATCAGGCCCAGGGTGGCATCGAGGATGAACGACACCTTGGTTCCGAGGAACGAGGCGTGATCGCTCATGGCCAGCACGTCGCGTGACAGGGTGCGGAAGCGCCCCCGGACGTCGTCGGACATGGGAACCACGGTGCTTTGCTGCAAGAAGGTCAGCATGCGCCCAATGCTGACGAGGCTTTCGCGCGCCTTGGAAATGAGCTCGCCGTTCTGGCCGAGCCGCTCCAGCACCTTGCGAAAGTCGCGCATGACGCCGCGCTTGCGCCGCGAAGCGCTGAAGACTTCCACCGAGGCACCGTCGAGGTCGGTAGCGACGCGCTCGATGACGTCGGCCACGCGGTTGATGACGGATTCCACCAGGCCGGCAGTGACAGCCGAAGGCGAGTTGCAGGAGTTCGGATGGCGTTCCGCATACGCAATGAAGCGCCGGAACGGCAATGGGTCCACGTAGCGGTTCGTCACCAGCTTGCTGGCCGAGAGAATGAACGTGATCTGCGTGCTCTCGGGCAGATCCGAATCGAGCTTGGTGACCACGGTGGCGGTCATGTACAGCGCGCCGTCCTCTTCATAGAGCCGGTTCGACGCTTCGATCTCGCGCATCTCGTCGCGCGTCGGCACATCGATCGAGAGAAAGCTCTCGACCTGCTTTTCTTCGTTGGGCGTGGGTTCGAGGAGGTCGAGCCAGATGGCTTCGCCGGGTATCGCGGCGCCGGCACGCAGTTCGAAGCGCGCCAGTCCTTGAGGTTGGGGGACGAAGGCGCTGAGCATCGGGCAGGCGACGTGCTACCGGCGCTGCTCGCGAGCTGCGAGATCGTTGATGAGCGCGAGCAGCTGACTTTCGCCGCCGGCCTGCGAAACGCTGGTCGAATACGACCCCGCCACGATCATGGTCGGGACGCTGGCCACTTCGTAACGCCCCGTGAGGTCCTCGGCGAGATCAACCTGCTTCGCGACGTCCGGTGAATCGTAGGCGTCATTGAACTGCTTTTCACTGACGCCGTTTTCCCCGAGGAAGCTCTGGTGCATGGCACGCGCTTCCTGATCGGTGCTGGCCATCAGCGTCTTGCCGCCCTGGTGAATGGCGGCGAACACCTTCGGGTGCAGATCATCGCGACCCAGTTTCTGCAGCGTGTAGAAGAGCCTGGCGTGCTGGCGGTGCGACGGTCCCCAGATCACCGGAATGCGTGTGAATTCGACGTACGCAGGTTTGCTCGCGTTCCATGACTCGAGCACCGGGTCCAGCGCAAAGCAGTGACTGCAGCCGTACCAGAACACTTCGTTGACCTCGACCTTGCCCTTCGGGAGGTTGGCGGGCACCGGATAAGCCAATACCGTGTAATTCACGCCCGGCCGCCACTGGCTGGCTGTTGGTGCCGTGGCTGACGCGGCCTCACCGCGCATCGAAAAAGTCGCGAAGGCCGCGGCCGCGGCGAAAACGCTGGCGATGACGATGCCACGGTTCATTGGTTAGCGCAGGCCCTGCAGGTACGAGGCGAGATTGCGGATGTCTTCTGGCGTCAGGCGCGCCGCGATCGTGCTCATCATCGCGCTGTTGCGCGTGGTGTGGACGGTCGCCGCGTCGGTTGCATCACGGTAGCGATTCTTCGTCAGGTAATCCTGAAGCTGCTTCACGGTGTAAACCGAATGCTGGGCCCGCAGCGCCGGGTAGCCTGAACCGGGATTGCCCTGCCCTGAGGGGCCATGGCAGGCGGCGCAGGCCGGAATGTTGCGGGCGACGTCACCGGACTTGTAGAGCGCTTCGCCCGACTTCCAATACGAAGGATCGGCCTCCAGGCCGGTCGGTGTCTGCGCGGCGAAGTACGCCGCCAGGTCCGCGAAGTCCTGCTCGGTGAGCGGCTCGACGATGGGTTGCATGACCGGGTTGTTGCGCTTCTTCGCCTTGAACATCTGGAGCTGTTCATGGATGTAGGCGGCGTTCTGTCCGGCCAGTGAGGGCCACTCGGGATTGACGCTGTTGCCGTTGACGCCGTGGCAGGCGGTGCAGACTGCTGCCTTGGCGGAGCCAGCCTCGGCCGACCCCGTGGTGCGCCGCCGGTGCGGCCGCCTGGGCGTAGGCCATTCCGCCGAAGCTGATGCATAACAAAGTCGCAGCGAACTTCATTGAAAATCGACTCTCAATCATGGTCTTGCGGGCTCCCTGGAAGGCGCCGAATTGTACACTAGCGCCCGTGCAATTCCCCAAGGTGCGCTTCCTGCTCTCGGTCGCCGGTGTCGATCAGTTTCCGGCCGAGCCCGGTCGCGAAGTCGCATTCGCCGGCCGCTCCAATGCCGGCAAGTCCAGCGCCCTCAATGCCATCGTCCAGCGCAACGCGCTGGCGCGTACCAGCAAGACGCCGGGACGAACCAAACTACTGAACTTCTTCGAGCTCGAACCCGGCCGGCGACTCATCGACCTGCCGGGATACGGCTACGCCGAGGCGCACGCCACCGAGCGTGCCCAGTGGACCGCGCTCATCGAGGCTCTGCCGGCGCGCGAATACCTCGTCGGCCTGTTCCTCATCGTCGACATCAGGCGGGGTATTACGCCGCAGGATGAGCAGCTGGTCGAATGGGCCGCCGCGGCAGGATGGCAGGTACACGTGTTGCTCACGAAATCCGACAAGCTCAATCAGCGGGAAAGAGCCGCGGCGTTGAAGGCGGCGCAGGAGCAGCTCGGGGAAAGCATGAGTGCCCAGTTGTTTTCAGCCGAGGACAAGACCGGAGTGCAAGCCGCGCAGGCCGACTTGCTACAGATGCTCGGCCATGAGTGCTCTTTCACCTGATGGGCCCCGTCGCTTCGACGGGGTTTTCCTTCGTGGCGGAACGCCTAAAAAGAAAGCCCCGGTGTTTTACCACCGGGGCCAGACTAACCCGGCACAGGTCTCGTGAACCGGGCTACCCGCTCAGGGAGGGAAGCGGGGAGCGGTTTTACCCGCTCAGGTAATGAGACACCGGACCCTTCTGAAAGGTTCCGAAGTTTCGAAAAAACTTCGGTACGAAATCATGTGGTTACGATGCGACCTGTGGTTTCGATGCTACAAAAATGTGTACGTGACGCTGACCGAAATGGTGTCGACATCCGTGTCGATCTGATCGTCCAACGCTTCGGTGGAGAACCGCTCGTACTCGGCGCGCACGCCGATGCTGCCGAAGTGAACGCCAACACCCACGCCATAAGTCGGCTCCCAGCCGTCGTCGTCAGCGCTGCCGACGCCATCGACCGAGAAATCCGTTTTCCAGTTCGCCATGCCGACGCGGGCATAAAGATCGACGATGCCGACTTCCGCGAGCACCAGTGCAGACGCGGTGAACGCGCTGGAGTCGATCGAAAGGCCGTCGTCATCCGTGCCGCCCAGGTCAAGGTAGTTAGCTTCGAACGCCAGCCAGTCCAGCGGCCGGAAGCCGGCAATGACCTTGAAGCCGTTGTCGTCGAAATCGTCGCTGACGCCATCCACGTCGACGTCGAAATTGGTGTTGCTGAGGCCGCCCCCGAGATAAAAGCCGTTGTCGGCGGCGGCGGCGGTGGGCGCCAGGGCGGCGAGCGAGAGCAGACCGAGCACGGTTGCTGCCGCGAACTTCATGTTCATGTGAGACCTCTCCTACGGTGGTTAGACTTGCGGGTTCCGATTAGAGACCCGAAAGCATTAACGGTTCCTGAACCGCGTTGCGACATTGTGACGCGCTGCTCGTTTCGTTGCAGGAACTGTCGGCAGACACCGACAAACAAACTCTGTTAGGTGGTGGCGGATACCACGGGTATCACGGCGCGCTACCGCCGTGCCGGCCGCTAGTGGGCTTCGTCCCAGTTGGCGCCGGTCCCCACGTCGACCTTGAGCGGCACGCTCAGCGACCCCGCGTCGACCATGTGCTCGCGAACCGCCGCGGTCACTTCGGCCACGCGCGACTCCTCGCACTTCGAGCACCAGTTCGTCGTGCACCTGCATGATGAGCCGCGCGCCGCGCTGCCTCGTGCCGCACCAATGCTCCACCGCGATCATGGCGCGCTTGATGATGTCGGCCGCCGTGCCCTGCATCGGCGCGTTGATCGCGGCGCGCTCCGCGGCCTGCTGGAACTGCTTGTTGCGCGCGTTGATGTCCGGCAGGTAGAGCCGCCGGCCGAACACGGTCTCGACGTAGCCTTGTTCCTTGGCCTGCGCGCGCGTCTGTTCCATGTAGCGCTTCACGCCCGGGTAACGCGCGAAATACAGGTCGATGTACTCCTGCGCGGCGCCACGCGGGATTCCCAGCTGCTTGGCGAGGCCGAATGCGCTCATGCCGTAGATGAGGCCGAAGTTGATGGCCTTGGCCGAGCGCCGCTGGTCGGCGGTCACGGCGTCCAGTGCCGCGCCGAATACTTCGGCGGCCGTGGCCTGGTGGATGTCGCGATCGCTGGCGAACGCACCTAACAACCCTGTGTCGCCCGACAGGTGCGCCATGATGCGCAGCTCGATCTGCGAATAGTCGGCGGCGAGCAGCACGTGCCCGGGGGGCGCGATGAAGGCCTGGCGGATGCGGCGTCCTTCCGGCGTGCGGATCGGGATGTTCTGCAGGTTGGGATCCTGCGACGACAGCCGCCCGGTGGCGGCCACCGCCTGGTGGTAGCAGGTGTGCACGCGGCCGGTCTTCGGATTGATCTGTTCGGGCAGCTTGTCCGTGTAGGTCGACTTGAGCTTCGAGAGGCCGCGGTGCTCGAGAATCAGTTTCGGCAGTCGATACGACTCAGCCAGTTCTTCGAGTACGTCCTCGGCGGTCGAGGGCTGCCCGGTGGGCGTCTTGCGCAGCACGGGCAGCTGCATCTTTTCGAACAGGATGGTGCACAGCTGCTTCGGCGAATCCAGGTTGAATGGCGCGCCGGCCTCCTTGTGCGCGTCGGCCAGGATCTCCATGAGGCGCTTCGCCAGCTCGGTGCTCTGCGCGCGCAGCATCTGGCGGTCGAGCAGCACGCCGTGATGCTCCATGCGCAGCAGCACCGGAACCAGCGGCTGCTCGATCTCTTCGTACAGTTTCGCCAGCGTCGGTACGCTGCCGAGCTGCGGCCACAGAACCTGGTGCAGCCGCAACGTGACGTCGGCGTCTTCGGCCGAATATTCGGCCGCCTTGTCCACCGGCACCTGGCTGAAGGGAATCTGCTTCGCGCCTTTGCCGGCGACGTCCTCGTAGTGGATCGTCTGGATGCCGAGATACCTCGCCGCCGCCGAGTCCATGTCGTGGCGGATGGCCACGCTGTTCCACACGTAGGATTCGAGCATCGAGTCGAAGCGCATGCCGCGCAGCGCGATGCCGTGATTGGCGAGCACGTGTGCGTCGTATTTCAGGTTGTGCCCGACCTTGGCATGCTTCGCGGATTCCAGCAGCGGCTTGAGGCGCGCCAGGCTGGCGTCGCGATCGAGCTGGTCCGGGGCCCCGGCGTAGTCGTGGCGCAGCGGTAGATAGGCTGCCTTGCCCGGAGCGACCGCGAACGAGACTCCGACGATCTCGGCCTTCATGTACTCGAGGCTGGTCGTCTCGGTGTCGAAGGCGAACAGGTCGGCGCTTTCGAGCCTGGCCAGCCACTCGTCGAATTGCGCCGTCGAGGAGATGGTGTCGTACTGGCGCGGGGCGGCGGCGATGATCTGCGCCCCGCCGCTGAGTCCCGCGGCCGCCGGTGCGCCCACGATGGCGGGCTGACCGCTGGCAGCCGGCGCATCCGGCGCCGTCTCGACACCCGCCGGCGAGCTCCCATCGAGCTGCTTGAGCAGGGTCCTCAGTTCCAGCTTGCCGTACAGCGAGCGCAGCGCCTCGACATCCGGCTGGCGGCGCTTGAGATCCTCCAGCGACAGCGGCAGCGAAATGTCGGTGCGGATGGTGGCGAGCTTGCGGGCCAGTTCCAGCGTGGCCAGCCCGGCGCGCAGGTTCTCCCCCACCTTGCCGCCGACATTGGCGGCGTCGGCCATCAGACCATCGAGCGTGTTGTACTGGCCCAGCCACTTGGCCGCAGTCTTGGGTCCTACCTTGTCGATACCCGGAATGTTGTCCGAGCTGTCGCCCACCAGCGCCAGGTAGTCGATGATCTGCTCGGGCCAGACGTCGAATTTGTTCTTGACGCCGGCGCGATCCAGCACCGTATTGCTCATCGTGTTGATCAGCGTTATCCGCTCGGACACGAGTTGGCACATGTCCTTGTCGCCGGTGGAGATCAGTACGCTCAGGTTCTGCTTTGCGGCGGCACAGGCCAGCGTGCCGATCACGTCATCGGCCTCGACACCCGCTTCGCGCAGGATGGGCAGCCCCATCCCCTTGACCGCACCGAACAGCGGCTCGATCTGTGAGCGCAGGTCGTCGGGCATGGGCGGACGGTGCGCCTTGTACTCGGCGAACAAGTCGTCGCGGAATGTCCTGCCCGGGGCGTCGAACACCACCGCGATGCGTTCCGGCTCGTAGTCCTTCAGGAACTTGTTGAGCATGTTCAGCACGCCGAACACCGCGCCGGTCGGTTCGCCACGCGAGTTCGTGAAAGGCGGCAGTGCATGGAAGGCGCGGTACAGGTACGACGAACCGTCGACCAGGACGAGATCCGGGCGTGTGCTCATGCGTCAGCGCGGCGGAGCCGCATCCTGCTTCTTTTTATCTGTTTCGTCCGGATCGCCGGGTTTGGGCACGACCACCTCGGGCGCCGGCGATGCGGCGCCTTCGGGCGAGTCCACGGTTTGCGGCGAATTGGGGGCCTCGGGAGTTTCGCCGGGCACCGGCGTCTGCGTGGGTCGTGTCACGATTTCGCCGGGCTGGTCGGGTAGATAGAGGGGGCCCTTCTGGCCGCAGGCGGCCAGCGTTGCCGCCACTGCCAGGCACAGCATCTTGCGCTTCACATTCACGATGTCTTGGCCTCCGAACCCGACCGCCATTCCACCACGGCCACGGTGAGACGCGAGATGCACACCAGTCGTTCCCGGGGATCGCGGATTTCAATGCTCCAGACCTGGCTGCGGGCCCCCAGGTGGAACGGCCGCGCCGTGCCGGTGACCAGGCCGTCGGACACGGGGCGCAGGTGGTTGGCGTTGATTTCCTGGCCCAGGCAGCGCTGGCGCGCCGGGTCCACCACGTAGTTCGCCGCCACGCTGCCCAGCGTTTCGGCCAGCACCAGCGAAGCACCGCCGTGCAGGTAGCCCATGGGCTGGTGCGTGCGCGGCTCCACCGGCATGGTGCCGCGCAGGAAGTCGGACCCGAATTCGGTGAATTCGATGCCGAGATGCGATGCCAGCAGGCCGAGGTGGCCCGCGCGCGTCTGTTCTATCGTCGGATTGCCGAACCAGATTGCCATCGTCACCTCTAACTACACGCCGGAGGCGCCGCCGGCGGGAAGGGCGTGCGCTACTTGCGGTATTTCTCGCCGATGCGGCGGTACGCTTCGCGGAACGGGATGCCCTCGCGCGCCACCAGGGCATTGGCTTCCTCGGCGGCGTGAATCGCCGGATCGAGTTTGATCGCGCCCGCCTTGAAACGCACGCCGTCGATGGCCAGCGCCATGATGGCGGCCGTGGCGAGACCGAGGTCGATGCCGCGGAACAACGGCGGCTTGATGAGCTGCAGGTCGCGCTGGTAGCCCGACGGCAGCTTGGCGAAGATGCCGAGCACTTCGGACAGGCAGGCGTGCGCCACCGCGGTCCGGCCTCGCACCAGCTCGAACACGTCGGGGTTGCGCTTCTGCGGCATGATCGACGAGCCGGTGGTGAAGGATTCCGGCAGCGTCACGAACGCGAATTCCTGCGTGTAGAAGAGCAGCAGGTCGGAGGCGACGCGCCCCAGGTCCTGGACCAGCAGCGCGCACTCGAACAGCAACTGCGCCTCGGCCTTGCCGCGCGCCAGTTGCACCGCGGTGACGGGCGAATGCACGGACTCGAAGCCCAGCGCGGCGCGCGTGAGCTCGCGATCCAGAGGCAGGCCCGGCGTGCCGTAACCCGCCGCCGAACCCAACGGATTCTTGGACGCGCGCCGCGCCGCGCCGCGCAGACCCTCCGCGTCATCGCGCAGTTCGGCGGCGAAACCGCCGGCCCACAGCGCCACGGAGCTCGGCATGGCCTGCTGCATGTGCGTGTAGCCGGGCAGCGCCACGTTTGCTTCCCGCCGGGCCAGCACGTCCAGCGCGGCGGCGCAGTGCTCCGCAGCCGCTGCCAGCTCGGCTCCCGCGTCCAGTAGATAGAGTCGCAGCGCGGCGAGCACCTGGTCGTTGCGCGAGCGGCCCAGGTGCACGCGGCCGCCGGCCGGCCCGATGCGCGCCGTGAGGCGTTTCTCCAGTGCCGTCTGCCCGTCCTCGTCGGCGAGCTCGATCTTCCACCGGCCCAGCGCATGTTCGGCGCCCAAGGCACCCAGCCCCTCCCGGATGGACGCGAGATCCGCGTCGTCCAGGAGCCTGGCGGCGTTGAGCATTTCGGCGTGCGCGATCGAGGCGCGCACGTCGTATTTCACCAGCCTTTCGTCGAGCGCGTAGTCGTCGCCGGCGGTGAACGCCAGCACGCGTTCATCGAGCGGGGCGCCTTTGTCCCAGAGCCGCGACATCCGGGTCTCTTATTTCCCGACCTGCTGCTCGGCGGGCGACAACGCGTTGACGTCGGCCACGATCAACGTGCCGGCGCCCTCGTTGGTGAACACTTCGGCGAGAATTCCTTCCGGCGACTTGTACGACATGACGTGCACGCGGCGCACGCCGCCGCGGATGGCGTCTTCGATGGCTCGCGCCTTCGGCAGC
This sequence comes from uncultured Pseudomonadota bacterium, assembly GCA_963711635.1. Classification (GTDB taxonomy): domain Bacteria; phylum Pseudomonadota; class Gammaproteobacteria; order Steroidobacterales; family Steroidobacteraceae; genus CADEED01. The sequence goes on along the minus strand of CAVQEZ010000013.1, from coordinate 62,715 downwards.
ATGCCGTCGGCGATCTTCTTTTCCTCGCGCAGCCGCTTCAGCCCCGCCAGGTCGGTGTAGGAAATGATCGAGCTCGGGTCGTCCACACGTTCGAGGATGCCGGGCGCGCCGGTGCACAGCATCAGCTTCTCCGCGGAGAGCGCCGCACCGATGGCCGCGGCCACGGTGTCGCCGTTGATGTTGAGCAGCGTGCCGCCGTCATCGGCCGACAACGGGCTGACGATGGGCATGAGGCTGTTGTCCAGCAGCTTGGTGATGACCGAGGTGTCGATGGCGTCGATGTCGCCCACGAAGCCGTAATCGACGGTCTCGCCGGTGTCGATCTTCACGGGCGCGCGTTTGTGCGCCCTGATCAGGCCGGCATCCACGCCGGAGATGCCGACGGCGTCGATGTTCATCTCGCGGCACAGGGCTAACAACTTGGTGTTGATCAGGCCGTTGAGCACCATCGAGGTGGCGTCGATGGCCTTCTGGTCGGTCACGCGCCGGCCCTGCACCATGCGCGTGGGCACGCCCAGTTGCTCGGTGATCTCCGTGAGCTGCGGGCCGCCGCCATGCACGAAAACCACGCGCACGCCGAAGTAATGCAGGATGGCGATCTGCTCGATGAGACCGTGCACGGCGGCCGGGTCGGCGAACACGCCGCCGCCGGCTTTCACCACGAAGGTCTTGCCCTTGTACATGCGGATATAGGGCGCCGCGGAGCGCAGGCTGCGGATGGCGGCGGCGGGATCTGGGCGATGCATGATCATTGAGTGTCGTTCCGTGAGGAAGTCAGGTGGGCGGTGAGGAGAGCAGGCGATGCAGTACCGCGGTCTGCACCACCATCCGGTTGTAGGCTTCGCGCTGCACTACGCTGCGCCGTCCGTCCAGCACTTCGTCGGCGACCGCGACATTACGCCGCACCGGCAGGCAGTGCATGAGTTTGCAGTCCACGGCGGCGCGCGAGAACCAGGTGTCGCGCACGCACCAGTCGGCGAGTTGCGCGCGGGCGCGCGCGTCGGCGTCCGCGTTTCCATAGTGCGAGGTGGAACCCCATTCCTTGGCGTAGATCACGTGCGCGCCGCTGACCGCGTCATCGCGATCGGAAGTTTCGCGCAGGCTGCCGCCGGCCGCGGCCGCCGCGGCCGCCGCCTTCTGCATGATGGGCTCCGGCAGTGCGAATCCTTCCGGCCGCAACACCACGACTTCCATGCCGCGCATGGCGGCCATGTGCACGGTCGCGGCTGGAACCGCCAACGGCAGGGCGCGCGGATGGTTGACCCAGGAGAGCACGAACTTGGCCTTGCGCGGCACCGTGAGATCGTCGAGCGTCTTCCAGTCAGCCAGCGCCTGGCAGGGGTGATTGGCCGCCGACTCCATGTTGATGACGGGCTTGTTCACCAGCCCGACCATCTCTTTGAAAGATGTCTCGTTGAGATCGGCCTCGAGGTCGGTTCCCCCCGCGAAGGCCCGAATGCCCAGAGCGTCACAATATTGTGACAATACCGGCACGCCCTCGCGTACGTGTTCCGCAGGCGCGCCATTCATGACCGCACCGCGGCGGGTCTCCAGCTGCCAGGTGCCATTGCCGGCGGACACCACGAACGAGGTGCCGCCAAGGCGCGCCATCGACGCCTGGAAAGAGGCGAGCGTGCGCAGCGAGGGATTGAAGAACAACAGGCCGAGGATTTTCCCCGCCAGCGCCTGCGGTTCGGGGCGGCTCTGCAGTCTCTCGGCGAGCTGCAAGAGCTCGACGATTTGCTCGCGCGACAGGTCCGCCAGATCGAGAAAATTCTTCATGGTCAAAGATCCGAAAGGGCCGCGCGCAAGAGGTCGATGTGTTCCTCTTTGAGGATGAAGGCGGGCAGCAGGCGCAGGATGGCGGGGTCGCCGGCGGTGCCCGCGAGAATGTCCCTGGCCAGCAGCGCCTTCTGCACGTCCTTCGCCGGCTTGTTGAGCCGCAGGCCATGCAGGAACCCCAGGCCCTGGAAATCCACCACCGGTCCGACCTTGCAGGTTTGCCGCAGGTAGGCCGACACGCGCGTCACGTTCGCCAGCAAGCCTTCCTTCTCGATGGCGTCGATGGTGGCCTCGGCCACGGCACAAGCCATCGGGCCGCCGCCAAACGTGGTGCCGAGATTCTCCAGCTTGAGCTGGGCCGTGATAGGCGGCGTCAGCAGCATGGCCGAGACCGGGAAGCCGTTGCCCAGGGCCTTGGCCGTGGTGATGATGTCCGGCATCACGCCATAGTAGTTAGCCGCGAACGGCGTACCCGAGCGGCCCACGCCGCACTGGACCTCGTCAAACAGCAGTAACGCGCCGGTGTCGTCGCAGCGCTTGCGCAGCGCGGCCAGGAATTCCTGGCCCATGTCGAAGGCACCGCCCACCCCTTGCACGGGCTCGACGATGACCGCCGCGGTGTTGTCGGTGACATGGTTGGCGATGTCCGCCACGTCGCGGCGCTTGATCCAGCTCACGTCGAAAGGCGCGCGCGGCAGGAAGAACCATTTCTGCGGTGCCTGCCACGTGGTGGAGGCGCAGGCCGCGGTGCGGCCGTGAAAACTCTGCTCCACCGCGGCCACGTGGGTGCGGCCGGGCCGCATCTTGAACGCCATCTTGAAGGCGTTTTCGTTGGCCTCGGCCCCGGAGTTGATCCAGAACACGCTGTCGAAGGGCAGCTTCGAAAACTTCAACAGCTTGTGAGCCGCTCGTGCGCGGATTTCCATGGGCACGGCATTGGTCTGGAAATTCATCTGCGCGGCCTGGTCGGACAGCGCTTTCGTCCAGCCGGCGTGGCCGTAGCCCAGCGAGGCAACGGCGTGGCCGCCGTAGAGATCGAGCACCTTGCGACCATCGCGCGTGTGCAGCCACACACCCTCGGCGCCGACCACTTCGATGGGGTACTGCGCGTACACCGGCGCGAGGCCGTCGGCGGGCGACTTCGGGGCGTTGCTGGATAGTTCGGCGTTCATGCGATCAGGTCCAGCCGGCTGCCGGCGCGAGCAGCCCCGCGGTCTCGGGCAGGCCGAACAACCGATTCATCCATTGCACGGCACCGCCGGCCGCGCCCTTGTTGAGGTTGTCGACCACGCTCATCACGGCGACGGTCCTGCCATTGGCGGCCGCGGAGAGATGTGCGTAGTTGCTGGCGACGATGTCCTTCACACGCGGCGCGGAATCGAGCACGCGCACGAAGGGCGCGCCCGCGTAATACTCGCGCAGCAGGTTGATGACGGCCGCGGCATCCCGCGCGCTCTTGAGGCGCGCCTGCACCGTGACATGGATGCCGCGTGCGAACGGCCCGGAATGCGGTACGAAGGCGAATTCGGCCTCGACGCCCGAGGCGGCCTTGGCCAGCGCCATGATTTCGGGCGTGTGCCGATGCCCCAGCGCGCCATAGGAATACAGATCGCTGTGGCGCGTGGGATGGTGCGTACCTTCCACGGGCTTGCGGCCCGATCCGGTACTGCCCGTGACGCCGCTGACGAACAGCGTGGGCTCGGCCCATCCCGACGAAAGCAGCGGCACACTGGCCAGCAGGATGGCGGTGGAAAAGCATCCGGGGTGGCCGACGTGCGGCGTGCTCACCTTCTTCAGGTGCTCCGGCACGGCGCAGGTGAACTGCGTGATGCGGTGGGGCGCGCCGTGGTGATGCTTGTACACGGCCTCGTAGGCGGTCGCGGTGGAGTAACGGAAATCGGCCGAGATGTCGACGAAGCGCGGCTTGGTGCCCGCGGTTTCGGCGGCCTTGAGCAGGTTGTCGATGAGCGCGGCCGCGGCGCCATGCGGCGCGGCGCAGAACACCGCGCTGCTGGGTTCGCTGGCGATCAGGGCGGCGATGTCCGCCTGGGACTTGAACGCCGTGTCGCCCAGCAGCCCGGCGAGATGCGGGAAAGACTTGCCCGCCAGCTCACCGGGTGCGCTGTCGGACATCACGCCCGCGAGCGCGAAGTTCGGGTGGCCTAACAACAACCGCAGCAGCTCGCCGGACACGTAGCCGGTGCCGCCGAGCACGATCGCGGGGATCTGTTTGTTCATTCGTTCGCCGCGCGATCGAGCGCGCGGGCCTGCCTCAGGCCCACGGAATCGATGATGGAATCGCCCAGCGCGGCACCGGATGCCAGCGCGTTGAACGCCGGCACCTTGAGCTGTTCCTGGATGATCTGCACGCCTACGGCGTTGTCGGTGGAGGGACCCGTCACCGCGATCGGCTCGATGCCGTAGCGCTTGCGCAGGATGTCGACGCCGCCATAGGCCGCGACCGGATCGTTGGCCGACAGGACGACGCCGGTCATCGCCTTGCGCAGGTCTTCCTGCTCGAGGATGGCGTCGACGCCGTACGTGCCTAACAACCCGTCGCCAAGCTCGAACACGATGACGTCGGGCTTTTTCTCCGAGAGCTCGGTCAGCATGGTGCGCGTGAGCGCCGGGCCGACCTTGCGCGTGGTCGACACGATGCCGAAGTCCGTGAAGATGAGCGTATTGCGCGCGCCGGCGTCCTCGAACGCCATGATGTCGCGGCGCAGGGAAACGCCCGTGGCCTTGAACGCGTCCACGACCAGTCCGCGATGCCGCATGCGCGAGATGATGGCGGCCGCCGCGGCCGTCTTGCCTGCCTCCATGCAGGTGCCCGCCAGCGCCACCACGGGCACGCCATTCGTTTCGAGTTTCGCTTCCGGATCGAACTTGCGGTAACCCACGCGCGCGGGCACGCCGATGCGCTCGCCGAGATACGGGAAATCCAGCACCCCGCCGATGACGCGACAGTCGAACGGCTTGCCCTTGTCGGGATTCACCGAGTCGCACACGCCGAGCACGCCGCCGATGTTGAGCATCTGCAGGATGTCGCCGGGCTTGACGCTCTCGGGCACGTGTCCCGAGTAACCGAACAGCGCCTTGCGATGGCCGAGCGCGCCCGCCACCACGTCGCCCTGGCTGACCTTGGCCATGCGGCCGCTGGTGAGCTCGAGCGTGTTGTACGTGGATTTGTTGGTGAGGACTTCCACGACCACGACCACGCCTTCCTCGGAGGGAATGTTGTCCGTGGCGACGCGCACCTCGTTGCCGAGGCCGCACGCCTGGGTCACGGACGCGATCTTGTCGACGACTACGGTTCTCATTTGGCGGTACCCATTGCTTTGTCTCCCGCACGTGCATGGAACATGCCCGTGAGCGAAACGATCTTGGAAAAGCCGAGTGCATCCTGAGGCGACCACTCGCCATGCGACTCGCCATACACGCCCTTGGAAACGGCCATGAGCGAATGCGGCGACTCGACGCCTTCGACGAACAAACTACCGGGGCGGAACAACACGTGGACCTTGCCCGTGACGCGTTCCTGCGATGACAGGAACAACGCCTCGATGTCGCGGCACACGGGGTCCAGCAACTGGCCTTCGTGCACCCAGTCGCCGTACGGACCCGCCAGCGACTCCTTGATGCGCTGCTGGCGCGGCGTGAGCACGAGTTTTTCGAGCTCGCGGTGCGCAGTGAGCAGCGTTTCCGCGGCCGGCGCCTCGAAGGCCACGCGGCCCTTGGTGCCGATGATGGTGTCGCCGAGATGAATGCCGCGGCCAATGCCGTACGGCGCACCCAGCGTTTCCAGGGCTTCGACCACTTCGACGGCAGACATCGTCTTGCCGTCGATGCCGGTCGGCCGGCCCTTCTCGAAATGAATGGTGTGTTTCGCGGGGGCGCGAGGATTCGTGAACGCATCCTTCGACAGCACCCACGCCGAATCGGGAATGCTGCCCTCGGAGGTCAGAGTTTCCTTGCCGCCGATGGTGACGCCCCACAGGCCGCGATTGATGGAATACGCGGCGCCGTACGGTGGCAACGGCAGATTGCGCGCCGTCAGATAGTCCAGCTCTTCCTGGCGCTTGAACGCCTTGTCGCGCACGGGAGCGATCACCTCGAGCTCCGGCGCGAGCGTGCGCATGGCCACTTCGAAGCGGACCTGGTCATTGCCGGCAGCCGTGCAACCGTGCGCGATGGAATTCGTGCCGAGCTTGCGCGCCATGAGCGCGATCTGCTGCGCCTGCATGACGCGCTCCGCGCCCACGCACAAGGGATAGAGCTGTCCGCGGCGCACATTGCCCATGACGAGGAAGCGCAGCACCTGCTCGAAGTAATCCGTGCGCGCGTCGATCTGGTGGTGCGCGATCGCCCCATACGCCTTGGAACGCTCCGCCAGGGTCTTCGCGCCAGCGGCGTCGATGCCGCCGGTGTCCACGGTGACCGTGATGATGGGACGGCCGTAGTTGTCCTTGAGCCAGGGCACCAGGAAAGAGGTGTCGAGGCCGCCGGAATAGGCCAGGACGATGGGCAGTGAGCTACTCATCTTTATTCAGACTCCAAAAGCTTCGTGCAGCAGCTCGAGCACGCGCGCCTGGGCGCGCGCATCGGCGGTTGCGATGAACATCGTGTCGTCGCCGGACACCGTGCCGACGACATCTTCCCAGCCGGCCTTGTCGATGGCGGCGGCCACGCTCTGTGCCGCGCCGATCGTGGTCTTCAACACGGTGATCGACGTGCCGGCGGTGCGGATCTCGCGCACGAATTGCGCGACGGTGGCGAAATTATCCTGGGTGCGCGCCTCGAGGTCCGCGCCGTCCGGCAGCACGTAGCCGTCGCTGTGCTTGAGCACGCCCAGCTCGCGCAGGTCGCGGCTGATCGAGGATTGTGTCGCGGTGTGTCCCTCGCGCCGCAACAGGCGCACGAGTTCCTGCTGCCGGCGCACCGGCGAGCTGCGCAACAGGCGGACGATGGCGCTGCGACGCGCCTCGCGATGGTGGTCGGTATGCATAAAGTTGGCGAATGGTGCATAAAAATGCACTCACCGTCAATGAAAAATTCGTGAATTCCTGACGCCGGTTGGCCGGCACGCCGCCGGTCAGCTCTCGGGGTGAATCGGCTTGATCGCGGCGTCGCCGACCACGGTGGTCCACTCGCGCACGGTCCATTTGGTGACCAGGCCGCTCTTGACATAGGGGTCTTCGGTGGCGAAGCGCTCGACCACGGCCTTGTCGGGTGCCGAGAACCACAGCACGCCGCCATCTACCGGGTCAGCCAGGGCGCCGGCCAGCACCAGCTCTCCGCGCTGTTGCGCCGACCAGGCATGTTTCAGGTGCGGTCCACGGAATTGCGCGCGGCGCTCCAGCACGTCGGACACGTATGTATAGAAGAGGAGGAAATGCATGGGACGTCTCCTGGCGTGATGCCCGCGATGATATTTCAGCGATATGCTGCGCGCCGTGCGTATTGAAGCTGCATCGATTCCGGCGCTTCCCGTATTCGCCGCCAGCCTTGCCGCACGTATTGCATACAAGGTGAAAGATTCCGGGAAATGATGCGCGCTGCCCGATTTTCGTTGCTCGCCTGGTTCCTCGCCACGGCGGCGGATGCCGCTGAACTGCACGACGGCGACATCATCTTTCACACCTCGCGGTCGGCGCAGAGCGTCGCTATCCAGCGGGCCACGCACTCTCCGTACAGCCATGTCGGAGTCATTATCTTTCGTGAGGGCAAACCGTATGTGTTCGAGGCCATCTCGACCGTGCAGTACACGCCGCTGTCAAAATGGACCGCGCGTGGCGAGGGCGGACGATTCGTGGTCAAACGACTGAAACGCGTCCTGACCGGAACCGAAAAGTCGAAATTGCGCACGGCTGCGCGAGTGTACGAAGGCAAGCCCTACGACCTGTACTTCGAATGGTCCGACCAGCGCATCTACTGCTCCGAGCTGGTCTGGAAGATCTACGAGCGCGCGCTGGGCGTGAGTTTGGGCGAGCTGCAGAAATTGCGCGAATTCGACCTGACCGATGCCGCGGTGCGTGCCAAGATGCGCGAGCGCTACGGCACGAACGTGCCGCTCGACGAGTCGGTGATTTCGCCGGGCGCGCAATTCGCCTCGCCCTTGCTCGAAACCGTGGAGACGCGATGAGATTCGGCTTGCTCGTTTTACTGTTGTTGTTTACGACCGCCCAGGCCTCGGAAGCCGGCAAGCGCGTGAAGTACGTTCCGCCGGAGGGTTTCGCCGGCCACAAGTGGGAAGACCTGCGCAGCAGCTTCGATCGCCTGCCCGAACAGCCGATGGGTGTGGGCGCCGCGTGGATGCGCACGCAGCAGAAACAGAACGGCTTCACCTGCGTGCCCAATGTGAGTCAGCAGCAGGCAGGCGCCACGGACTTCTGCAACTTCCAGGAGACGCTGCTGCGGCTGCGCAGTGAATTCCAGGGCGGCGGCACCTACGTGCTCTCCGAATACGCGATCGACGGGCAGGGCTTCCGTTTCGGCGACGAAACCAACGGCGTGGTGCTGCATCCGGTGATCTACCAGTTCTGCGCCAACTGGACCGGCAACCGCAAGAAGGGCGCGCCGCCGAATTTCGACGAGCTCAACAAGTTCTGCGGCATGAAGTTCATGTTCAAGAGCGAGAGCCGCGAGGAGCTGCGCAAACTACCCGCGGAGCATGAGACCACCTACGACAAGGTGCTCGACAAGCTGTTGGCCAAGTACGGACGGCCGAATGGCTACCTGCGGCGTGGCCAGGTGATCATCGAAACCGTCGACGGTGACTCTTCCGATCCCGCCGACCGCAAGTTCAGCATCTGGCGCTGGTGCCCGGCGGTGGGTGACGGGCTGCGCACCAGTTGCAAGGCCAGCGTGACATTGTGGCTGGATCCGACCACGGGCGTGGGCACGGTGCTGTACTCCACGCCCCTGCTGTGGGAATACGCGTTCGCGCGGCAGAACTACGGCTTCAAGGGCGACCCGCTGTATCGCGTGCTGCACGCGCGAAACTAGCTATTCGACGCGACTGACGCGCGGCCCTCTATCTGGCGTGGCGGAAGGTGAGGTTGTAGCGCAAGCCGCCGGTCACCGGATGCGTGCCGGGCTTGATGGGCCGCACGGCGTGATAAACCAGTCGCGAGGGGCCACCCCAGACCAGCACGTCGCCATCGGCCAGCGGCACGCTGCGTCCCTTGCCGCCGCGCGTGAGCCCATAGAAGGCGAAGCTCGCCGGCAGGCCGAGCGAAACCGAGACGATGGGCTGCGCATAGTTCTGCTCGTCCGCATCGCGGTGCGCAGTCAGGCGGCTGCCGGGCGAATAGCGGTTGACCAGGCAGGCATCCGGCTTGAAGTCGCTGAATCCGCCACGCTCGGCCGCGGCCAGCGCCAGGTCGAGAAATTGCCGCGGCATCGGCGGCCATGCACGGCCCGTCAACGGATCGCGCGCGTCATAACGATATCCACTGCGATCGCTGACCCAGCCCAACGGGCCGCAATTCGTCATGGCCACGGACATGGTCTGGCCGCCGGGAGTCACCAGGTGGCGAAAGGGTGATGCCGCTGCAACCCTTTCTATCTGCGGCATCAGCCGCGACGAGTCGGCGAAGCCGCGCAGCAGCGTGATTCCCGGCCCCAGCGTCAGGGTATCGACGCCTTCCGCGAATAACTGCAGCGTATTCATTTTTCGATCGTATAGACCAGGTCCGCGCTGCGCTCCTTGCCGGCCTCGGTTTTCACCGTCCAGCGGTCGCTGAGCGTGTAGCGCATCTTCACCGTGTTGATGGATTCGGTCAGCGAGATACCGTAACTCAGGTACAGGCGCGGCGAGAGATACTTGCCCAGCACCAGCGATGTTTCGTTGGACAGGTCCGATTCCACGCTGATGTCCGGGATGCCGAGCTTGTTGCCGAGCTGTGCGGCCAGCAGTGCCGCGGCCTGTCCTGCGACTTCCTGGGACGCCTGGCCCGTGCCGGCGCGACTCTGATCCTGTGCAGACTGCAACGAGCCGCCGGCCAGCAGCAGCGAGACGATCTGCGACTGCGGCACGGAAGGCTCGGAGAAAAAGCTGAGTCGCGGCTCGCGCAGCGTGCCGCGGACGTTGACGCCGGCCTTGATGTCCGGGAATTCCTTGACCGCGCGGATGTCGACCGCCGGATCGACCAGCAGGCCGCCGCTGAAGATGAGCCGGCCGCGTTCGATGTCGAGCTTGCGTGCCAGTGCCACGTACTCGCCATCCTTGACCTGCAACTCGCCGGTGGCGCGCGTCGGCTCACCGGGCATCGTGCGCTCCGTGATGCTGCCGGTGACATGTCCTGACAGACCATAGGTGTCGATGGTCACCTTTTCACCCAGCGTCATGGTGATCTCGCTGGTCACGCGGAATGGATCCTTCTCGACCTGTTCGGTGGGGCCTACGAGCACTTCGTCGGCCGAGGGCAGCACGGCGTTGGTGAGATCGGCGGGGCGCATGCGCGCCAGCGGCACTTTGACTTCGCCCTTCACGAAGATCTCGTCCGCGGCGATGCGGAATTGGAGATCGGGTGAGGCATCGATGCGCGCCTCGGGCACGTCCACCATGCGCAGGTTTTCGCCCTGGAGGCGGATCTCGCCGTAGGGCTTGCGATCGCGCCACTCGATCTTTCCCGAGCTGGACATCGTTCCGGCGCCCGCCTTGCCGGCGGCACTGAACTCGAGGTTGTTGGACACGATGCGTGCTTCGGCCTGGAGCGCGCGCAACGCGAGGTTGAGCTGGTAGAAATCCATCTCGGCGTTGCTGAGCTTGATGACGCCAGTGGCGCTCGGCCGGCCGAGCGTGCCGTCGAAATTGAGATTCGCGTCGAAGTGCCCGCTGGCGCGGTCGATTCCCTGGGCATACAGGGTGATGAAGCCGAGCTCGCCGGTGGCCATCTGCAACTGGGCGCGCATCGGCCAGTCGAGCATCTCGTTGCCACTGCGTTCGGCCCGCAAGCGCCCGACGATGAGACCACGTGACGCGGCATCGAGCCGCAGCTCGGCGTTCACGTGATCCGGCTCGGCCTTGAGCGTGACGTATCCCGAACCGAAGCTGATCACGTCCGTGCGCCCACTCGCGAGCTTGTGCCGAATGGCCGCATCCACCAGGTCAACGCGCGCATCGCCGACGAAAGACGCGCCGGCGCTGCCGCTGAGGCGAGCCGATGCGTTCACCGTGCCCTGGTACTCGACCTTGGGAGTCAGTCCGGCCGTCAGCGTGCCGATCGGCAGGTTGCGCGCATCGACGCGCCCATTCCAGGCCGAGGGGTTCCACGCCCCTTCGCCGCAGAGTTGCGCCACCTTGCCGCGCAGACACAGCGCCCCGAGCTTGAAGGACTGCGCGCCCGCCGTCATTGCCACCGGTGCTTCGAGCCGCAGGTTGAGGTTGGCGGTGTCATCGATCAGGAGGTCGGTGATCGTCGAGTTCCAGATCTTGTCGACGAACGAGCCCTTGCCGGAAAGGTGCAGGCTGGTGGTGGCAGCCAGTGCATCCATCTTGAAAGAGTGTTCAGCGGTCGTGCCGTCGAGCACGGCGTTGAACTGCGTCAGCGCGTGCTGATCGACGGTCAGCCGTGAGATGGCGATGTCGGCGTGCGATGCGCGCTGGCCGCGCCAGTCGACGTCCACGTTGGCGGCGAGCTTGTCCATCTTCACGTCGCCGTGTTCGATGTCCGCGCCCTGGGCATTGAGCTTGATGAGCGGCGCACCCGCGGATCCCGAGATCCTGCCGCGGGCGTGCAGCGTGCCGCGCGCATCCTCGGCCAGCAGGCCAAGGTTGTCGGCGTCGATGCTGAACGTGAGGTCGAGCGTGCGGTTGGGACCAAGATTGCCGTCGATGGCCAGGGCGGTGGTGCCCGCGCGTAGCCGCACCGACTCGAAGGTCCAGTCCTCGCCCTGTTTGAGCACATGCCCGGCGCCGCTCGCCGAATTTCCGCGTAACCGCCCCGACAGATTGCTGAACGCGACGTCGAGATTGTCGCTGCCGAAGGGCGCGCCGCTGGCCTTCAGATTGAAGTTGAGCGCGCCATTGAAACCGGGCCGCAGCGTGCCGGGATTGAATTCCGTGACCGGGCCTTCGAGCGCCCAGCTCTGCTCGGGACTCCAGCGCGCATTGCCGGCGAGCAGCGCCTTGCCGCCGAACGCACCCAGCTCGAGCTCGTCGATCTGCAGATGATCCTTGTGAAGCAGACCGTGCATGGACACGGCCATCGGGTCGAGTTGCGGCACGTACAGGTCGCCGCTGCCGCTCAAGGCATACGGCCAGATACCTTCGAGCCGGTAGCTGCCTTCGGGGCTGCTGAAAATCTGCGGCGTCTCGGCGGTGAAGCGTGCCGCGAGCGGCCAACGCAGCTCGCGCCAGCGACCGGCGAGCATGAGCTTCGGACCGTTGTCGGCAGGTTCGATGGTGCCGGCGCCGTCGACCTGACTGCGCGTGGCGCGATGCGTGATCTCGTAGTGCGTGGCATTCACCACGCGGTCGGCGTAATTCCCCTCGAAGACCAGGTCGAACAGACCCGCACCCAGGCCGGGCACCTTGAGCGGACCGCGCGCGTGGAACTCGTTCATCCGGCCGCCCAGGTCGAGATTGCCGCTGATGATGCCGAGCGCGTCACCCGCGCCGAAGGCGCGCAGGTCGAAGTTGTGCACCTCGGACTTGCCGGTCCAGTGGAAATTGCTGGAGAGCTCGAGCAGCTCGCCGCGCAGGTCGGCGCGGAACGGCACCTGCAACTTGCCACCCAAGGGTAGTTTGTCGAGGTCGCCGTCGAAGGTGAAGTCGGCGCGCCACTCCGGCTGGCCTTCGATGATCATGCGCGTGGTGGTTTCGCCGCTCAGCTTCATCGGATCCGCAGCCTGCAGCTCGCCGATGGCGCGCGAGTGCAGGAAGCCATAGATGATGTTGCCTTCGAATACGCGGATCACCTTGTGGCCCACGATGCCGGCGCCGCTGACGTCGTTGAACTCCAGCGCGCCGTCCGTTGGGGGCGATGATGACCAGCAGCGGAGTCGCGGCGCGTTCGGCACTGATGCTCAGGAAGCGCGGCATGAATTTGGGCGGCGTCTTCGGCCGGTCCTTCGGCCGCCGCTTCACTTCGACCAGCACCAGATCCGCTTCCGCGCGCCGCACCGAGATGCGCCCGACCAGCAGCGGCCAGAAATTGACGCGCGCCTTGCCACGTTCGACGCGCACGTGCGTCAACTCCTGGTCCACGTCGACCATTCGTGCGCCGAATCCCCCGGTAATCGTGCCGTGTACGTCCTCGATTTTCAGCGTGACCTTGCCCAGCTTCTCGGGCAGGCGTGCCACGGCGAAGCGCAGGCCCGCCTCGGTGTTGATCACCCAGGCCAGGAAGGAGAGCACTACGAGGACCAACAACCCGAGAGCCAGGGCTGCGATCTTGAGCCGGCGCTTCATCACAACTTCGGCGAGAAATTCAGGTGCAGGCGCGGCCCGGGCCGCTCCGAGCTGCCGGCGGGGATGGTCAGCGCCTGCGCCACGTCGATGCCCACGGAGACCACGGGCAGCCTGAGGCGCACGCCGATGCCGACCGAGTACATGAGCGGATCGCCGAAGTTGTCGAAGGCATTGCCGACGTCGCCGAACACCGCTACCGACAGGTTCTTCCATGGAAGGTCACGGATCAGTTCGACTGAAGCCGCGACCACATTCTTGCCACCCACCTTTTCCAGCACCGGGTTGCCGTCCTCGTCGTATTTGAGGCTGCCGTCCGGATTCGTGGCCTGCTCCACCGGCGACAGGTCGTTGAGCCCGAAACCTCTCACGCTGCGATCGCCGCCGGCGAAGAAACGTTGCGACGGCGCCAGTCCGGTGGTGCTCGTCACCGCGGTGGCGCCGACCTCGCCGCGCACGTACACGTGCCACTTCGGCGCCTTCGAGAAATCGAATACGCGCTCGGCCTGTATGTGGCCCTGGATGAAGTTCGAATCCGAACCCAGCGCGCTGTGCGAGCCGCGCAGCTCCATGAACAGCGTGCGGCTGAACAGCGCCTCGCCCAGGTAGTTTGGCGGCACCAGCGCGAAGCTGATGCCGGGAATCAGCAGCGTCTGCTTTTCGGTGCGCTGCGACTCGACGAATTCGGACTCGGTGTCCAGCAACTCGACGTAAGTCACGCGCTGCCAGAAGTTCCGGCCGAACCAGGAGCGGCGCACGTGGGTGAACCCCGGCGTGAAATTCACCGACTGGTCGTCGATGTCGGCGCGCCGCTCGTGTTCGCCGGTGAGCTGCAGCTGGAATTTTTCCGTGGCCGGGTCGCCGATAGGTATGAGATAGCGCGCGTCCACCGACTGCGCCGTCGCGGCGGCCTTGATTTCCGTGCGGAAGCGATGACCGGAGCGATTCACGCGCCGGTCTTCCCAGGCGATCGTGCCGCGCACCTGCGTGTCGGTGCCGTATCCAACGCCGTACTGGTAGCGATGACGGCGATTGGGTTCGGCCGTGATGCCGATCGGAATGGTGTGCGCCTCGCGATCGCGGTCCTCGGGCAGCACCTCGACGGTGGAGAAATACAGGCTGTCGTCCATCGCGAACTGCGTGCGCAGCAGCTCGGTCGCGTTGAACGGCTCGTTCTCGTGGTAGCGCAGGAAGCGTCGCGCCAGCGATTCGTCGATCGCGTCCTGGCTGATCGTGGTCTCACCGAACCGATACTGCTGCCCGGTATCGAACTCGATGGTCACGTCGGCGATGCGCGCCTGCGGATCGACGCGCATCTCGTTCTTCAGCATGCGCGAGTCGAGATAGCCGTAGGTCGCCGCGGCGCGCAGCAGTCCGCCCTTGAGCGACTCGTAGTTAGAGTGGTTGAGCCGGTCGCCGGGCTGGATCGGCAGGTCGTTGGTGATGTCGGTGAAGTGCCGGTCGGTGGAGCCGGGCCCCGTCACCTTGACGTCGACCTTTTCGACGATCACCGGCTTGCCGGGAACTATGGTGATCGTGACGCGGTAGTTCTGCTCGCTGCCGCCCTCGCGCCTGACCTCGGTCGTGACCTTGGGCTCGTAGTAGCCGAAGGGACGCAGCGCCAGGCGCACCTCGCGTTCGCTGCGCTCCTGCAGGCGCTCGACGAATTCCGGCGACAGGTCGTCGGAATTCTTGTAGCGCTCGAACGAGATGTACGCGAGCACATTGTTGCGGATCTGCTCCTCGACGCCGCGCACTTCGACCTGCACCCCGGCGAGAGCCGGGCCGGTCAGCAGCGCGATGATCAACGTGAATGCGGGCAGGCGCGTGCGATGGTTGTTATGCAACGTCGACATGTCACCGCTGACGGGGCGGAAGGTGAGGAATTCTAATGAGAGTCGGCCACTTGCGCGCGGGTTCCGCGCGACGGTGTTAACGCGGTCAAGTTACCGCGGCGTTCAGCGCGTATTCAGATTCGCCGGCCGGTGAGCCATCGGCGGCGAAGCGGCGCTCGGCGATCCGCAGCGCGTCGTCCACGCCGATCGTGAGCACGGTCGAACAGCGGGTGCCATAGGTCGAATCGAGCACGAACGGGGCGGAAAGCCTGCGAGCCAACTCGGGGGGCAGGTCGCCAGCCGGCAATGCCTCAGGCGGGGCGGTCTCGCGATCCGCCAGCATGGCAAACAAGCGCTCCGTCAGCCGGTCGCCATCCGCGGACAGTGGATCCTCGAGCAGGGCCTCGAAGCGCGCCCGGACCCGCACCAGCTTCGGCCACGGAGTGTCGAGGAATTCGTTCGACAGGCCATAGATGCCGGGCGCCAGCTCGCGTGCGAACTGGTCGGCACGATTCGACGCGTACCAGAGCGCATGACGGTCGGCGAGCAGCAGGTTGAAGCCCGAATAGCCGGGAGCGTCGGTCTCGAGCTGACGCAGGTGCTCGCCGGGATCGGCGTGGCCCGCCAGGAAGGATGGGATCAGGCCGCCGCGCGAGGGCGCGCTGCGCCGGCGGCGCCCGAATTCCCGGAAGTTGGTGACGATGCCGAAGCGGCGCTGGCCGTCCACCGCGAACCAGGCGCCCGAAGCCTGCAGGTCGCGGCCGCCGATCGAGGCCCGGCATGTCGTCCCAAGGCGCCAGTGGCGCGGACGGCCGCGCATGAAATTCATCGCGATTCGCCGCGACCACCAGCCGATAGCGCGCGTGGCAGCGCCACGCGAGGACTAACAAGCACATCGACGCTTACCCGCGGCCGGTGCTGGTGGAACCAGCCGTCGATCAGCCGCGCGGAGATGGCGCCGGGCGGAGGCAGCGCCGGATGGCCGGCCTCGACATCGGCGCGCGTGAACCAGCGCGCGTCCTCGAGCTCGCCATCGCGCAGCGCGATGGCTTCGCTGCGCGCCACGGCGCGAAAACCCAGCATCAGCGACGATGGGAATGGCCAGGGCTGCGAGGACTGGTATTCGACGTCTCCGACCTGCACGCCGGTTTCCTCGAGCACCTCGCGCACCACGGCATCTTCCAGGCTTTCGCCGGGCTCGACGAATCCCGCGATGGTGGAGTATCGGCCGGGGGGCCAGCTCGCCTGCCGGCCTAACAAAGCGCGTTCGCCGCTGGCGTCGGTCACCAGTACGATGATGGCCGGATCCAGGCGCGGGAAAGTCTCGTTGTTGCAACGGCTGCAGCGCATGACATGGCCGGCGCGAGCCGGCAGGTTCCGCGCACCGCATACGCCGCAGAAGCGGTGCCGTGATCGCCACAGCACCAGCGCGCGTGCATAGGCCAGCAGCGAGGCGGAATCGTCCGGCAGCATGGGCGCGAGCGGCCGCAGCTCCTTCAGCTCGGTGGCTTCGGGCAGGCCCGGGGTCCGCGACAGCGCGTCGGCCTCGAATTCGACCAGCACGGTGCGCTCGCCGCGGAACCACCCTAACAAGGTGAAGGAGCTGTCGTCGGCCAGCGAAACCAGCGCATCGCCATTGCGCAGCAGCGCGATGTCCAGTCCCGACCTCACGCTGACCAGCTGGCGCGCGCCTTCGGCAAGTACGTAGCGCGTGTTCGGATCGGCGCGTGCCGCCGCGATCCAGGCCGGGTCGTCGCGCAGCTCGGCGCGTCGCTCGAGGAAAGGGCCGGAGAAAAGCGTCGGGCGAATGCTCACCGGCGCAAATCTATCATCCTCCGGTGGCCCTCCGCGGCCCGGCGGTCAGGTCGCGACATCGGCAACCGCGGCCGGGCCGCGGACGCCGCCACACTCGTTGCACACCGGCGTGCGCAGCGCCAGCCGGTCGGTCACCAGCACGCTGGCGCAATCGCGGCAATGCGCAACCCGCAACTCGTCGCCGGCGTGCAGCGCGCCCAGCAGGTAAACCGCGTGCTCGAAGGAGATCTGCGGCTCGCCGACCAGCGCCCGGTAGGTCTCGAAGGCCTCGCAGAGCAGGGCTCCGCGCGCCACCGTGGGTGCCGGCTGTGCCGCGTGTTCCACGGTGATGGTGTCGCGGGTGATCAGGCCGAACAGGCTGCTGACACTGGCGAAAACCGCCGCTTCGCGCCGCATGCGCAGGCTGCGCGTGAAGAACGCCGCCTGGCGCGGCGACTTGCCGCGATGGCGTGCGACGCCGGCGCCGCCCGCCTCGTAAAGATAGGTGCGGTACAGCTTGCGGATGCGATCGTCCGTCAGGCCGGTCCATGCACGGATGGTGTGGGTACGCGCCTCGTGGTGGATGAAGCGCAGCGCGAGGTCGAGGCGCAGCCGGTCGCGGCTGTAACGGTCGTCTGAGATTCGCATGTGGTCTTTCCTGCCCTGGAGTGGATTTGGCGATCCTTCGAATTTGGGAAAAATTTCCCAAATTTGCGTATGACTTTCAAGAGGGCGGGGCGCAAGATATCTCGCGCGAACAGGGAGGAATGACATGGCGATCCGCGGAGCGTCTCCGACGCGCGAAGATGGACGGCACTGGCTGCCCTCCCAGGGGGTGGATCCGGCGCCGCTGGCCGAGCTCAACTCCGAGTGCCTGGGGCTGTTGGCCATGCGCGCGTCCGAGACCGAAAGCCACGCGCTGCCGCCGCTGCTGGCAGTCCTGCGCGAGCAATGGGCCGAACTTCCGGCTCACGCCGTGCGACGCCTGTCGGCGGCGCCGTTCAGCCTGTTCGACGCCGGCTTCGCGCTTGCACCACGCTGGCTGGAACTGCGCTCCTGCGGAGTGCACGACGCCACCCACCGCAGTACGCCCGCGTATTTCGAGCTTGCTGCGGCGCGCTCCATCACCCGGCGCATGTTGGTTTACGGCTGGCATCTGGCGCGCAGTCGGCCGCGCGCGGCCTGCCTGGTGTTCGGCGCGACCATCGCGGCGGTGGAGTCGTTGGCCGCATGTTCGCTCGCCGCGCTGGAAGCGGCGGCGGAACGCAATGCCGAGACCTTGCGTCCGCGCTGGGCGACTCAACTCGGATTCTGGCGCGAGTTGCTGGCGACGGCGTCAGCCGGCGCCGACGGCAGACTGCATGAGCTGCTGCTGGGCGGCATCCAGCGTCTTGCCGCAGACACCCTTGCGGCGCATGCTTCCGAGCGATAAATCCCGCACGCATTCTTTCCGCAAAGCCTTTCACGGACGAAGGGGCGCGTGCGCAGTCAACACAACTCGGGGAGCATGATGATCATCAGAAAGTCAGCCATCGCGGCGGTGACCGCCGTGGCAGTGTTGTTTTCCCTCGGTGCCCATGGCGCCACGCGGCAGGAAGCCATGGCGGCCAAGAATGCGGCGCAGCTCGGGCAATGGGGCGAAGCTCGGTTCGACGCTGGCCGTATTGCAGCGGGCCGCGGCGCGGCGAATTCCCCAATCCGATGTGACGCGGGCGATCACCCGCAAGTCGCCCGGGCTGCGCGCCAGCAATGGCTACGTTTCCGTCAGCGCGTATGGAGACAACCTCGAGAGCCTGCGCGCGCAGCTCGTGGCCAAGGGACTCGAGGACGCGCAGGTGCATGCCACGGCCGTGTCGGGCAGAGCGCCGGTGGCCGCCCTCGCGGACATGGCGGCGACCAGCGGGCTCAAGTTCCTGCGTCCTTCGATGGCCATGGCGCGGGTCGGGTCGGTAACCACGCAGGGCGACCGATCCCTGCGCGCCAACCGCGCGCGCGCCGAAAGCGGCGTCAATGGCCGTGGCATACGCGTCGGCGTGTTGTCCGACAGTTACGACTGCGCGGAAGGCGCGTTCCAGCCGGGTGCTCCGTTTACCCGCGCCGCACAGGACATCGCCAGGAACGATCTGCCGCGCGATGTACTGGTACTCAAGGACTATTTCGACGAGCCCAACGAAGACTGCTCGGATGAAGGTCGCGCGATGATGCAGCTCATCCACGACGTCGCCCCGGGTTCACCGCAGGCGTTCTATACGGCCTTCATCAGCGAAGAAGATTTCGCTGACGGCATCCGCGCGCTGGCCAAGGCGGGATCGAAAGTGATCGTCGACGACATCATCTACTTCGCAGAACCCATGTTCGAAGACGGCATCATCGCGCAGGCCGTCGATGACGTGTACAAGGACGGCGTCGCGTACTTCTCCGCGGCGGGCAATGACGCGCGGCTCTCCTATGAATCGCGCTTCCGCCTCTCGAACCGGGACGGCATCTTCGGCAAGCTGCACGATTTCGACAGTGGCCGCCGCGTCGACGGTCTGCAGAGCATCACCGCGACCGCCTTCAGCGCCACCTACGTCGCCGTGCAGTGGGATCAGCCGTCGCTGTCCGCCAACGGCAAGCGCGGCGCGCAGAGCGACGTCGACGTCTGGTTCTACGACGCCAACGGCGAAATCATCGATATCTGCACCGACGATCCCGAACAGGTGGTCTGCCAGATTCCGGGCTTCGATTTCAACGTCGGTGCCAACGCGGGTGAGACTGCCGCTCCTGTTGAACTTCAGCGAGGAAGACCTCGAAGTGCAGATGGGCATCGAGCTGGTCGAGGGGCCGGCGCCTAGCTACCTCAAGTACGTGTGGTTCGACCTCGACGCGGGCGTGTTCGTGGTCAACGAGTACGACACCGCCAGCCCAACGATCTATGGTCATGCCAATGCCGCCGGCGCGGAAGCCGTGGGCGCGTCGGCCTGGTACCAGACCGAGGAGTGGGGCAGCCCGCTGCGTCCGCAGTGCTTCCCCGCCTGCCTGAACTCCTTCTCCTCGGCCGGGGGCGTGCCGATCCTGTTCGGCAAGAACGGCAGGCGCCTGGCGGTGCCCGAGGTACGCATCAAGCCGGGCGTCACGGGACCCGACGGTGGCAACACCTCGTTCTTCTTCTTCGATCTCGACTTCGAGATTCCCGGTACCACCGAGCCGGATGGCTTCCCGAATTTCTTCGGAACTTCGGCTTCGGCTCCCCACGTGGCCGCGGTTGCCGCGCTGATGCTCGATCAGCGGGCCCGGGATATCGCTGCACATAAGCGGTTCTTTGGTCCCAGGAATCTGTCACCTGACTTGATCTACTGGGCCCTAAGGCTGACCGCCGACGACATGAAACTACGCAATTTCGGGGGCGACATCGGCCCGCAACGCGTCGATAATGCCAACGGGTTCGATTTCGATACCGGATTCGGATTCGTGGACGCGCAGCGGGCGCTGCGCGCGACCCGCGGCTTCTAACCAGTCAGGCTGCACCGGCATCCGCTTCGGCGGATGCCGGTGTGTCCGGCGGGAAGCCCGGTCATATTGCGACAGCAAGGAGCCAGCCGACACATGCCGATGACTGCACGCGCAGTGATACCGTTTTTGGTGCTCACCATCCTCCCCGCTGCGGCCGGCGCGCAAACCGGACCCAGCGATCCGCAGGTCATCGCCGCCGCTTCCACGGGCAAGATCAGCATCGGGAGCAAGAAGCTGGCCGGTTACGTGGCCGCCACGGTGAAAGTGGATGCGGAGGGGCGCGTCCGCGAGGCGCTGGTCACCGAGAACACCACCGACGGCATGGAGCAGGCGTTGGTCAAGGTGTTGCAGAGCGCGCGCTTTCGCCCCGCTATCGACGCCTCTGGACGACCGGTCGAAGCCAGCGTCGAGATGAAGGTGGAACTGCGCCAATCCACCGGAGCCGAGCCCAAGCCGGTGGCCGCCAAACCGGATCCGCAGCTCACGGACAAGGAGAAGGCGCGTATCAAGAAGATGCGCTGCTCGGACTTCGTCTGGGAGTGGGACGTGATTCGCAAAGAGGCCGGCGACGCCACGGCGACCGAATTCATGCCGCGCATCGCCACCACGCTGTATGCCTCCATGCGCAGCGAAGCCGGTGACTATGTCGACGCCAAGGTGTGGAAGGCATCGCCCAAGGCTCTGCGAGAAGCGGCTGATCAATGCAAGGACAATCCCACCGCGCCATTCTGGGATGGAATCTTCAAGCCCGTCATGGACGCGGCCGTTCCCAAGTAGGCCCCCCTTTCGACCCCTCTCTTTCGAACAATAGATTTCTCAGCGGGAACCGGTTCAAGCTGCCCGGCAACATGCACGCACTGTCGATTCGTGGACTGACGAAGACCTACAAGAACGGTGTCCAGGCGCTCAAGGGCGTGGATCTCGACGTGGAGCAGGGCGATTTCTTCGCGCTGCTCGGGCCGAACGGTGCGGGCAAGACGACACTGATCGGAATACTGACCTCGCTGGTGAACAAGACCTCGGGCACGGTCAGCGTGTTCGGTCACGACCTCGAACGCGAGCTCGAGGCGGCCAAGGCCTGCATCGGCATCGTTCCGCAGGAGATCAACTTCAACCAGTTCGAGACTCCGCAGACCATTCTCGTGAACCAGGCCGGCTTCTATGGAATCCCGCGCCCGTTGGCACGCGAGCGCGCCGAGCAATACCTGTCGCTGCTGCAGCTGGCCGACAAGCGCAACAAGATGGCGCGTGGCCTGTCGGGCGGCATGAAGCGCCGCCTGATGATCGCGCGCGCGCTGGTACACCAGCCGCGGCTGCTGATACTCGACGAACCCACCGCCGGCGTCGACATCGAAATCCGCCGCTCGATGTGGGATTTCCTGCGCGAGATCAACGTGAGCGGCACCACCATCATCCTGACTACCCACTACCTCGAAGAGGCGGAGGCACTGTGCCGCAACATCGCCATCATCAATGGCGGGCTGATCGCCGAACGCGATCGCATGTCGACCCTGCTGCGCACGCTGCAGGCGGAGACCTTCGTGCTCAGCCTGCGTGAGGCCGTCGCGAGCGTGCCGCAGGTGCCAGGCTACGTATTCGAGCTCGTCGACGAGCACACGCTCGAGGTGGAAGTGTCCAAGGAGCAAAGCCTCAACGAAGTGTTCGCGAAGCTGTCGGAGCAGGGCATCGGCGTGCTCTCGATGCGCAACAAGGTGAACCGCCTCGAAGAAATATTCATGAACCTGGTCGAGACCAAAGGTGCGCGCTCATGAGCACCCCGGCCACGCAGGTCACCGGCGCCGCCGATTCTCCCAAGGGGCTCGAGCGCGCCCGCTGGACCGGCCTCAAGACCATCATCATCCGCGAATACGGCCGCATCGTCCGCATCTGGGCCCAGACCATCGTGCCTTCGGCCGTGACCTCGGCGCTGTACTTCGTGATCTTCGGTAGTTTGATCGGGAGCCGCGTCGGGCTGATGGACGGCGTCCCGTACATGCAGTACATCGCGCCCGGCCTGATCATGATGGCGGTGATCACCAACTCCTACGGCAACGTGGTGTCGTCGTTCTTCGGCGCGAAGTTCGGCAAACACGTCGAGGAGATGCTGGTCGCGCCGCTGCCCAACTGGGTCATCGTGCTCGGCTACGTGGGCGGCGGGCTGGTGCGCGGCCTGCTGGTGGGCGGCGCGGTCACCGTCGTGTCGCTGATATTCACGCAATTGCAGGTGCACCACGCCTTCGTGATCTTCGCCGCGGTGGTGCTCACGTCG
Source organism: uncultured Pseudomonadota bacterium (assembly GCA_963711635.1). Lineage (GTDB taxonomy): Bacteria > Pseudomonadota > Gammaproteobacteria > Steroidobacterales > Steroidobacteraceae > CADEED01. The sequence goes on along the minus strand of CAVQEZ010000013.1, from coordinate 40,130 downwards.
GTGATATTCGCGCTCGGCGGATTCATCAACGCGCTGTTCGCCAAGAATTTCGACCAGGTGAACTGGATTCCCACCTTCGTGCTGACGCCGCTCACCTATTTCGGCGGAGTGTTCTATTCGATCACGCTGTTGCCGGAGTGGGCGCGGCACGTCTCGTACGCGAATCCCATCCTGCACATGGTCAATGCCTTCCGCTACGGCTTTCTCGGTACCAGCGACGTCAACGTGTACGTGGCCTTCACCATCATGCTGCTCGCCGCGGTGGTGCTGTTCGCGGTCGCCGTGTTCTTCATGAACCGCGGCACGGGAATGCGCGAGTAAGGGGGCAGTCCCCAATTCCTAGCAAAAGGGGTCAGTCCTCCAGAGGGTTGACCCCTTTTGCGCGGGACGCGCGGAATTGGGGACTGCCCCATCCTTCTTAATTGCTCGCGGCCTCGGCTGCGTCACGCGCTTCCCTGGCGGCCTTCTGCGCGTCCTCGACCTGCTTCTCCACCTTGGCCTCTAGTTCCTTGCCCTGCTTCACCTGCTCGGCGGCCGAGGCGCCCTGAGTTGCGGCGCTGGCGCCGACTTCGGCCAGACCGCACCCGGCGAGCAGCACCGCAGACAACGACGCAACGCCCGCGCTAACAAATGTCGACTTTTTCATCGGTCGCCTCCTGTTCAGGCTTTCTACATACCCCGTTTTCGGCGAGGAAACTGAGCACCAGCTCCCATTGCGGCTGGCAGTCATTGTGCCCGCAGGGCATGAGTTGCAATGCGGCATTCTGCGCGGTGGCCTTCAACGCATGCGCATGAGTCACCGGAATGTTCAGGTCTTGCACCCCGTGCATTATCAACACCGGCCCCCGGTATCCGTCCAGCACCGCGCGCGTATCGAATCGCTTGATGATCAGCCAATCGGGCAGGCCGTAGCTGCGCACGATATCCGTCACGCTCGTGAACGTGGACTCGAGGATCAGCGCCGCCATCGGGCGGCGCGCCGCCAGTTGCGCGACGGCACCACCACCCAGCGATCTGCCGTGGCCGATGATGCGGTGCGCATCAACGCGCGGGTCGCCGGCGGCTCGATCGTAGGCGGCGAGCATCGTGGCAGTGATGCTGAGCTCAGTGGGGCGGCCCGCGGAACGGCCATACCCCGGATACTCGACCAGCAATACGTTGATGCCCGCGGCGCGCAGCGGCTCGAACCGATCGGCCCAGAAATCGATGAGCTCGCCGTTGCCATGCGTATAGATGAGTAGTGGCGCGGGGCCCTGCGCGACGCCCGGCAACAGCCACGTTTCGACGCGCTCGCCGTCGACGTCGAGCCAGAGTGCTTCTCCGCGCGCGGCCGCGAGTGCCTGCGCGCGCTGCGCGGCGGCGGGCGGCGCCGGAAACGTTCCGAACTGCTGCAGGTAGAACACGGCGGCGACCGCCGCAAGCAGAAAAGCCGCTACCAGGCCGAGGGTGACGAGCACGGGTCTGCGCCTCAAAAAGTAGGGGCCCGATCCGCGCGACGGAACGGGCCCCGCCCTCGTCATCTAGCCAGCGTCATCTAACTAGATTACTTCTGTTTCCAGGCGCCGCCGTCGTCCTGGTAGTACCAGCCCGCCTTGGCGACGCTGCGGACGAAGGAGCGCGTCCAGGCCTTGCGGATGTCGGCTTCCCACTCGGGATGATTGCTGGCCCGCGCGACTTCGCCGTACAGCTGGGCGCGGTCGGCATTGTCCTCGGCCACCAGGCGCTTCACCGTGGCGCGGTCCGGCAGCGCGACGGCGTTCAGGTCGCGCACTTCCAGCATGCCGTCCTTGGTGACGCCCACGGCGCCGCTCGCGAAGAACTTTTCGAGCTCGCCGAAGCGCGACGCCATCGACGACTTGATGCGACTCACCGCGGGCGTACTCACGTTGAGCGCGGCCTCGGCATCCTGTGCCTGCGCGGCGGGCACCAGCGCGTACAACACCTGTCCGATGGCGGCAACGAGCACGCCCGGCTCCTCATCGCGGATCGGAACGAGGTTCGACTGCGGTGGCGACTGTGGCGCCGGCGCGCTGCCCTTGGCGCCACTCCCGGTGACGTCGTTCCAGTACTGGTCCGCGGCCTTGTCGGCGGCGGCAGCCGGGAAATACACGTTGATCGTGACGCACGCGGCGATCATCAGACTCGCCAGTACGATTTTCAGCGGCAAAACGCGACGCATCGTTGACTCCTTGTTTCCAAGCGCAGGCCTGGACGCGGGCATGATCGGGTTACGGCAATGAACGCGCCCTGAATCACACCATACGTCAAATATGCGCGGGATTATTGGCCTGAATACGCGCCACGTCTATCGGCCCTATTGGACCGTGCTGCCGCCGAAATCGGCGGTGGTGATCGACGAGAGCAGCTGACTCCACCGGACGCGGCCCTGGTTGCCGACGATGTCGATACGCGGAATTCCCGCGCCCTTGACGATGTAGTAGCCATTGGGTGCGGGCTCGATGCCCGACATCTCGCAGACGTCGCCGCGCAGCCGGCAACGGATGCCGAGTTTGTCGTAGCTGTATTCGTCGAAGAACTTGAGCACGCCGGATTGCAGCGCCTGCACCACGCCGCCACCACCGCCGCCGACATTCGACAGGGTGCTCACGGCTTTCGCGCTGATGCGATGCCGGGATTTATCGCCCTTCGGAGTCGCGAGGCGCGCATCGAAAGCCTGCGGAGTCCATGCGAACAGCTCCAGGCCCAGCACGTCGGCCTCGAGTTTTCCGGTGATGCTGCCCACCTCGAAGGTGCGGGTGACCAGTCCGAGATCGAGATCGCGAGCGCGCACGTCCGCGAAGAATTTCGGGAAGTTGCCGAGCGGGTCCTGCAGCCGGATGTTGCTGCCTTCGATGCGTCCGCCGAACACCTGCGATTCCACGTTGCCGTCGAAGGTCAGGACATCGTTCTTGAGCCTGACGCCGGGAATGCTCGCCGCCAGCGTGCCGCTGAATTCCGGCCAGCCGAAGGCTTTGGCCAGCAGCTGCATGGAGATCGGCTCGACCGCGCCCTTGAACGACACCTCCATGTCCGGCGCCCCGAGATTTCCCATGACGAAGTGTTCGATGGCGATGGCCCCGTCGAACACCGGTAGTTTGGCCGCGCGCGTGAGCGCGAAGTTCATGTCGTAGGCGATGAACTCGATCTCCGCCGCGCCGCCCGACAGGCCGTACGCACCGCCGGACTTCCACGCCAGCTTTGAAACGCGCGCATCGGCGCCGCCGGCCGGCGCCCAGAAGATGTCGCCATTCATTCCAACGAGGTTCAGCAGCCCCTTGTCGGCGTGCAGGTCGAGGTTCCTCGGCAGCACATGCAGCGAGCCGACGCCGTTGTCGACGATGGACAACTCGCCGCTCAAACTACCGGAGGTCTTGGCGTCGCCGAGCACGCTGGCCGCGAGCGTGATCGCCACGTAGCTCGAGAACGCCGCCGGGAATTCGACCTTCGCCAGCTTGAACTCGCCGCTGAGCGAAGGCACTTCACCGGCGAGGTTCACGCATGCCGCTGCCGGTGACGTCGAGCAGGTCCTTCTGCTGCAGGCGCACCGACTCCAGCGCGAACACGTCGCCGCGCAGCGTCCCGCGCGCCTCGAGGTCGGTGGGATTCACGCCGAAGTCCAGCAACACGGGATTCACCAGCACCTGGCCCGCCGTGCCGAGCAGCTTGACGGTGAGATAGGTGTCCTTGCCACGAGGTTCGGCCTGCAGTCGTGCCACGGCCGACATCTTGTCCGTGACGATGGTGCTGGCCTCGTTGGTCAGATCGACGGCGCTGAGCTTCGCCGTGACGTCGGCGCTGAGTCCCGCGCCCGCATCGGCCAGCGAACCTTCGAGCGCGACCTTGCCATCCCCGGTGATGTCCTTCGGCAACTCGAACCACGGCGCCACGAACTTGCGCAGCTCTGATACCGCTGCCTGGCCGGTGACCGCCTTCACCCGCCAGCCCTGGTCATCCAGCCGGCCGTCGAACGACGCGCTGGTGCCGGCGAGCTTGAGCCCCTTGCCACTGAACGTGGTGACGCCGGTGTCACTGCGCAGCAGCGCAACGATGCTCATGTCCACCGAACCCGTCGGTCCGCCGCGCGCCGCGAAGCGGCCTTCCTCACAACCGAAACGCGGTTCGGCGATCACGGGTCGTGTGCACACCAACTGGAGAGCGGTGAACTTGCCGGCGGGCTCTGGCAGCACCGCGTCGCCAGCCTCGAGCGTCACGCGCACGCGCTCGCCGCCGGGCAGGTCCAGGCGCGCGCTGGCGTCGTGCACCGTGATCCCGGCGACACTGAGCTCACGCACCTCGAGCACGATCCCGTCCAGCGCCTGCGACGCAGGTGCCCAGGCCATGAGAAGAGGCCGAGCCCGGCCAGCACGCCGGTGCGGTGGTTAGAGCGACGTGTCATAAGGTGGCGAATTGTAGCCACCGAGTGGTTGAGCCGGGCGTTCGGTTGAGCGATTTCAGACACTTGGCAACAAATCCTTAACACCTGCGTAACGCATCTGCCTTGTCAGCGGCCGAGACTGCTTTCCCCATGGCGACCCATAGCTCATTGCTGGCGCGCTTCGATCATGCCGAGTATCGGTTGTGCCGCCGTCTGAATCGCGGTGTGGAGCACACCTGGGTGCGTGTGCTCTTCAAGACCGCGAGCCGTCTCGGCGACGGCGTCATCTGGTATGCATTGATGCTGGCGCTGCCGCTGATGTACGGCAGTCAGGGTCTGCGGGTGGCGCCTGATCATGCTGGCCACCAGCGCCGTGAATCTCGCCACCTACAAATTCCTGAAGCGCACCTTCGTGCGCGAGCGGCCTTTCATTCGCCATGCCGGCATCTCGCTGGCGCAGGCGCCCCTCGATCGCTACAGCTTCCCATCGGGCCACACGCTGCACGCGGTGGCCTTCACCTGGCAGGCCTGCGCGGCATTCCCGGAGCTCGGCTTCGTGCTGGTGCCGCTGGCCCTGGCCATCGCCGCCTCGCGCGTGGTGCTCGGCCTGCACTATCCCACCGACGTGCTCGTCGGCGCCTTGTTAGGCGTGACCAGCGGCGTCATCGGCGCGGCCATCGCGTAGGCGGGCATGCGGGTACTGTTCGTCTCCGACGTCTACTTCCCGCGAGTCAACGGCGTCTCCACTTCGATCCGCACCTTCCGCGGCGACCTCGCGCGCTGAGGCGTCGAAACCATGCTCGTGGCGCCGGAATATCCTGGTGCCGCGGCCGACACCGAGCCCGGCATCATCCGCGTGCCCTCGGGCGGCGTACCGCTCGATCCCGAAGACCGGCGCTTTCATTCGGCGGCGCGCTGAAGCGCGTGCTGAATCGCCGAGCTGGCGGCGCGAGTCGACCTGGTGCACATCCACACGCCGTTCATCGCTCACTACGCCGCGCGCGCGCTTCGCACGCGCGCACCGGCTGCCGCTGGTCGCGACGTATCACACCTTCTTCGAGGACTACCTGCATCACTACGTGCCGGTGCTGCCGCGCCGTATCGGGCGCTTCCTCGCGCGTCACTTCACTCGCTCGCAATGCGACGACGTTGCCGCACTGATTTCTCCCAGCGCGCCGATGCGCGACGCGCTGCTGGCCTACGGCGTGAAAACGCCCATCGAAGTGTTGCCCACGGGGCTTGCCGGCCGACAGCTATCGTCCAGGGCGATGGCGCGCGCTTTCGCCAGCAGTTTCCAGCTGCCGGCGGATCGGCCGCTGCTGCTCTACGTGGGCCGCGTCGCTTACGAAAAGAACATCGACTTCCTGCTGCGCATGTTCGTGCGCCTGCGCGAGCGGCGTCCGGATGCGCTGTTCGTGATCGCGGGCGAAGGGCCGGCGCGCGAGCACCTGGTGAAGCTCGCCGCGCGCACTGGGTGTCGACGAACGCGGTGCGCTTCATCGGCTACCTCGATCGCGCCACTGAACTGCCCGACTGCTATGCCGCCGGCGATGCCTTCGTATTCGCCTCGCGCACGGAGACGCAGGGACTGGTGCTGCTCGAAGCCATGGCGCAGGGCACGCCGGTGGTGTCGACCGCCGAGCTGGGCACACGCTCCATCCTGACGCCCGGCTGCGGTGCGTTCGTCGTGCCGGAAGATGAGGCGGCATTCGCGCAGGCGGTCGCCGAGGCGCTCGCGCTTTCAAAGGACGATGCGAAACGCGGCCAGCTGCGCGCGCACGCGGAGTCCTGGGCATCGCAGGCCATGGCTCGTCGCCTGATCGGGTTCTACGAAAAGGTGCGAGCTTCAGCGCCGCAGGCTGCAGAAAATAAACGGGGTCCCATGGGGACCCCGTTGAGCGTGGAACGCAGTTCTTAAGAGCACCGCAGTCCCTCCCAGGGCGGCTTGCGCCAATACCCTTTCGAGCCGGCCCTATTATTCTTCGGGCTGCTGACCGACCTCGACCTGCTTGACGCACTTACCAACGTCTTTGTCGCAGGAAACATCGACGGATCGAGTATGCGTCGGGCCATGGGGCAGTGAGCGCGCGGTATCGCGGGAGAATCCGTCTTCCGTGCGCTGGATCACATCCGATTTTTTCGCCCGCGCGCACGTCAAAGGTGCAGGCACCGCCGCGAGGTGAAAAAAATCCCGGGCCCGAGGGCTGGAACGCTCACAACGCCGATGCGTTGACGCTAGACTTTCCATAAGCCTGTTGTGATCAATTGGGAGAGTTAGATGTCCTCCAAGCGAGCCTTGGTCGTGGACGATTCGAAGTCCGCACGCGCATTCCTGTCACGCATTCTCGAACGTCACGAAATCACCGTCGATGCGGCGGAATCCGCGGAAGCCGCGATCGACTACCTGACCCGCAACAAGCCCGACGTCATCTTCATGGATCACATGATGCCGGGCATGGATGGCTTTCAGGCCGTGCAGTCGATCAAGAACAATCCGCGCACCTCGACCATTCCCATCCTGATGTACACCTCGCAGGAAGGGGATCTGTATGCCGGCCAGGCGCGCGCGCTGGGCGCGGAAGGCGTGTTGCCCAAGCAGATCAAGCACGCCGACGTCACCAAGATGCTCTTTCAGCTGCGGCTGGTGTCGGATCGCCGCGGCGCGCGAACAATCCACCTTCACGCGCATGGCCCAGGGACCCGAGCTGATGCCCGCCAACGAATCGGCGATCGTTATTGCGCCGCACGGTGGACCAGCCCGCGCCGGAGCCGATGGTCGCGCGTCGCCCGCCGAGCAGTCTCGCACTGCTGCTGCCGCAGATGTCGCTGGAAATTCGCGCTGCGCTCGACGCTTCGCTGCAGAAGGAGCTCGCCGCGCTGCGCGGCTTCATGGCAGCTCGCTCGACTCGCATACCGAGCGGTTGCAGTCGCGACCTGGCCGCGCTGGTTCCACCGCGCGCGCCCGAGATTGCCGCACCGACGCTGATGCCCGAGCGCCGCTCCTGGTCCGCCATCGTCGGCTGGACGCTGGCGCTCGCTGGCCGTGGCGGGCGCGCGGTTCCATGGGCTGGCTGTGGTGGAACAGGGCGGCGAGATCGCCGCGCTGCGCACCGATCTCGAGGCGGCCTATGCGGAAGCTCGAAACCCTGCGCGCCCGCCCGGTAGTTAGCCGCGCCGGCCGAAGTGCCGACCGGCGGCCCGCGGATCCCGACGCCGTCGTGCCGGCCGGCGATGCGCCCGATGCCGCGCGCCGCGAGCACCACCGGCGTGGAGCTGGTTCCGGCCACGCGGCGCAACCATCGTGCCGCCCGCCGCGGAGCCTGCCGCCGCAGCGCCGGCTGCCGTGACCGGCCGTCGCCGCACCGCGGCCGCCGCTCCCGCGGCGCAGCCCCTCAACCAGGCGCAGTGACCGGCTTCCCGCTCGACATCCTCTTTTCGACCCCGGCGCTGGCTGCGCGGCCCGCACTTCCAGACCATCCTGCCCAGCTGCCGCCGCGGCGGGCGCGCGTGCGAGCGGCGCGCCATCCCGATGCGCGCCGCCAGCGAGGAACTGCTGCTCGATTGCGGCGACGGCGTCACGCTGCAGGCCTTTCATGCCAGCCCCGCGAAACGCGGGCGCGAACCCGGCAAGCGGCTCGCGGTGCTGCTGCATGGCTGGGAAGGCAGCGCGGACTCCACCTACGTGCTGTCGCTCGCGCAGACCTTGTTTGCCGCGGACTTCGAAGTGGTGCGGCTCAACCTGCGCGATCACGGCGCCACGCACCATCTGAACCGCGAGCTGTTTCATTCCTGCCGGCTGCCCGAAGTCGTCGGTGCCGTGCGCGCGCTGGCGACGAAGTTCGACGGCATGCCGATGGTGCTCGGCGGGATTCTCGCTGGGCGGCAATTTCATGCTGCGCGTGGCCGCGCACCCGGAGGCGCGGCATCTGCCCATCGAGCGCGTGCTCGCCGTCTCGCCGGTGCTCGATCCGGCCGCGACCATGCTCACGCTGGAGCAGCGGCTTGCCGCTCTACCACAGCTATTTCGTGCGCAAGTGGAGCCGCTCCCTGGCGAGGAAGCAGCTGGCCTGGCCCGACCACTACGATTTCGACGAGCTGCTGCGCGTTCGCAACCTGCGCGAGATGACGCGCCAGCTGGTGCTGAGCCACACCGAATACCCGAGCATGGACGACTACCTCGCCGGCTACGCCATCACGGGCGATCGTCTGACAACCCTGGCGGCGCCCGCCACTGTGCTGACCTCGCTCGACGATCCCATCATCGACGCCAGGGATCTCGCGCGGCTGGCGCGCACGCCGCACCTGGATATCGTGACGACGGCGCATGGCGGACACTGCGGCTTCATCGAATCGCTGGGCGACATCAACTGGATCGACGCCCAGGCGGTCAAATTGCTGTCGCGGAACCCTGACAACTAGGCAGACTCCAGCGACTGTGTGAGCTGCTAACAACTGCGGGCGCGCGCCCGCGGTATGGAGGTCTCTCGCATGCGCGTTCACGCGCCCCGGCTTGCCACCGGCTGCTGTGCCAGGCTTCGCCGCCATTCCTCGCGGTTGCGGTGGCGGCGATGCGGCGCCCAGCCCCGCCGCCACCACCTCCGCCGCCGCCGACACCACGGCGCCGACCGTGCCGCAGGGGCTGACCGCGACCGCGCAATCCCCACGCAGATCACGTGAGCTGGACCGCTTCGACCGATACTGGCAGCGGTGTTGCCGGGTACCGGATTTTTCGCGATGCCAGCACGACCGCCCTCGCCACGGTCACCGGCACGACCTACACCGACAACAACCTGGCGGCCACGACTAGCTACAGCTACACGGTGCGCGCCTTCGACGCGGCCACTCCGGCCAATGAGTCGGCGGCCTCGGCCGCCGCCAGCGCCACGACCCGCCGGCGCCGCCGACCCCGGTGGCCGGTCTCGATGGGCGGCCCGAACACCACCTGCCTCGCGGGCGATCCGCCCAGCGGAGCTCCGATCACTGCGCAGCGCGTGTTTCCCAACCTGCCCACCTTCACGCAGCCCATCGCCATGCTGCAGGCGCCGGGCGACCCGCGCGCTGGTACGTCGTGCAGAAAACCGGCTCAGGTGCGGGTATTCGACAACACGCCGGACGCGTCGACCACGCGCGACTTCATCGACATCTCCGGACGGCTGAATTCCGAGCCGGACATCGAGAACGATGAGCGCGGCCTGCTCGGCATGGCGTTCCATCCGGACTTCCCCACCGACCCGCGTGCCTTCCTGTTCTACACGGGAACCACGACGCGGCCTCGTGGACCGGTTGTCGCGAATATCGCAGCACCGACAATGGCATGACGCTGTCGCGCGCCACCGAGCTGGAGTTGTTCAATGTCGACGATCCCGCAGGCGCAACCACAACGGCGGCAATATCGCCTTCGGCCCCGACGGATTTCTCTACATCGGCATCGGCGACGGTGGCGGCGGTGGCGACAGGCACGGCACCATCGGCAACGGCCAGATTTGACGACGCTTGCTAGGCAAGATGCTGCGCATCGACGTGTCGAACTCGAGCAGTACGCAGACCTACACCATTCCGCCGTCGAATCCCTACGCCGCGCAATCCGCGTTGCAATGTCAACGGCAACGGCACCGCGAACTGCCCCGAGATCTTTGCTTACGGCTTCCGCAATCCCTGGCGCTGGAGCTTCGATCGCGTCAGCGGCGAGCTGTGGCTCAACGACGTCGGCCAGGACGCGATGGAAGAAGTGGACCTGGTCACGCTTGGCGGCAACTACGGCTGGCGCTGCTTCGAGGGCACGACCGTACCCTTACGACGTCCCGACTTGCGGCCCGAATGCCTCGAGCTCGATTCCACCCATCGCGCAGTACGGCCGCACGCTGGGCCAGTCGACCACCGGCGGTTTCGTCTATCGCGGCAGTGCCATCCCCAATCTGTATGGCCGCTACGTGTTCGCGGACTTCGTCACCGGCAACGTCTGGCACATTGCGCGCGATACGGCGCCCACGCTGACGCTGGGCGCGACGTCGCCGGCGTTCAACAGCGGCCTGCAGGTTGCCTCATTCGCACAGGACGCCGACGGTGAGCTGTACATCGTTCACCTGGGCGGCACGCTGCACAAGATCGTGCCGGCCACGGGCGGCGGCCGCACCATTCCGACCCAGCTCTCGGCAGACGGGCTGCGTGACGCCGCCAATCCCACGCAGCCCGCGAGCGGGCTCATTCCGTACGCGCCCAACGCGCCGTTCTTTTCCGACAACGCGGTCAAGACGCGCTGGCTGGCGCTGCCCGACGGGCAACGCATCACCATCGACGCCAACAACGACTTCGATTTTCCCAATGGCAGCGTGCTGGTCAAGAACTTCGCGCTCGGCGGCCAGCTGGTCGAGACGCGGCTGTTCATGCGCCACAACGATGGCAACTGGGCGGGCTACACCTATGAATGGAACGCCCAGCAGACCGACGCCACGCGCGTGGTCGGCGGCAAGACCGTGCAGGTGGGCAGCCAGACCTGGGAGATTCCCGAGCGAAGCGCAGTGCCTGCACCTGCCACTCGCTGGCGGCGGGACGCACGCTCGGTCTCGAGATCGGCCAGCTGAACGGCGATTTCGGTTATCCAGGCACCGGGCCGCACCGCCAACCAGCTGACGACGCTCAACGCCATCGACACGCTGACTCCCGCGCTGACGCAGACGCCCGACCAGCTGCCCGTGATTCCCGATCCCTTCGGCAGCGCGCCGCTGGCGCAACGCGCACGTGCCTATCTACATACCAATTGCAGCAACTGCCACCGCAACGGCGGGCCGGCGCAGGGCGACATGGACCTGCGCTACACCCTGGCGCTGAGCGCGACCAATGCCTGCGACATCACGCCTACTTTCGGCAACCTGGGTATCACGGATCCGCGCCTGATTGCGCCGGGTTCGGCGGCGCGCTCGGTGATCGTCGCGCGCATCAACCGCACGGGCGCGGATGCGATGCCGCCGCTGTCGCGACACGCCATCGACACCGCGGGGGTGCAGCTCGTCACCGACTGGGTGAACAGCCTCGCCAGCTGCAACTAGGGAGTCGCGGGCTACGCCATCACGGGCGGGCGTCTGACTTCTGTCGCGGAACTCGGACAGCTAGGCAGGGGTCCGTCGCTGTGTTGAGCTGCTAACAACCAGCGGGCCCGCCCGCGGCTTGGAGATCTCTCGCATGCGCCAGCGCGCGTCTGGAATTGCCACCGGCCTGCTGTGCCAGGCGCTGGCGTCGTTTCTCGCGGGATGTGGCGGCGGTGGCGGTTCCTCGCCAAGCCCGCCGCCTCCTTCGCCCGGGCCGGTACCGGTGGACAGCACGCCGCCCACGGTTCCGCAGGGACTCACCGCGACCGCGCAATCCGCAACACAAATCGCGTTGACGTGGACCGCGTCGACGGATGCCGGCACCGGTATCGCCGGGTACCGGGTCTTCCGGGATGCGGGAACGACGCCCATCACCACGGTGACTACCACCAACTACACCGATGGCAATCTGACGGCCGCGACTACCTACAGTTACACGGTGCGCGCCTTCGACCAGGCAACGCCGGCCAATGAATCGGCGGCATCGGCCGCCGCCAGCGCCACCACCAGTGCGGCACCATCGCCCCCGGTCGTGCTGGACACGGAGCGCGTATTTCCCAATCTGCCGAATTTCACGCAGCCGATCGCGATGCTGCAGGAGCCGGGGAGCTCGGCGCGCTGGTACGTCGTGCAGAAGACCGGGCAGGTGCGCGTGTTCGACAACACGGCCAACGTATCGACCACGCGCCTGTTCATCGACATTTCCTCGCGGCTGAACTCGGCTCCCGGCAGCCAGACCGATGAACGCGGCCTGCTCGGCATGGCGTTTCATCCGAACTTCCCGACCGATCCGCGCGCGTATCTCTTCTACACGGGCACCGATGCTTCGCTCGGGCTCGTGGATCGCGTCTCCGAGTTCCGCACCACCGATGGCGGCACGACGTTGTCGCCGACCCCCGAGCTCGAGCTGTTCAACGTCGACGACCCGGATACCAATCACAACGGCGGCAACATCGTCTTCGGCCCGGACGGGCTCCTTTACATCGGCATTGGCGACGGCGGCGGTGGCGGCGACACCGGCGCCGGGCATGGCAGCATCGGCAATGGCCAGCTGCTGACCACCTTGTTAGGCAAGATGCTGCGCATCGACGTCGCGAATTCGACCATGGCGACTACCTATACGATTCCGCCGTCGAATCCTTTCGTCGGCAATGCGCGTTGTAATGTCAGTGGCACCGGCGCGGCCAACTGTCCCGAGATCTTCGCCTACGGCTTTCGCAACCCCTGGCGCTGGAGCTTCGATCGAGTGAGCGACGAGTTGTGGCTCAATGACGTCGGGCAGGGCGCACTCGAGGAAGTGGACAAGGTCACGCTCGGGGGTAATTACGGCTGGCGCTGCTTCGAGGGCACCAATCCCTTCAACGCCACTTGCGGCAACAATCCGAATCCGATTCCGCCGATCGCGCAGTACGGCCGCGGCGCCGGACAGTCGACCACGGGTGGATTCGTCTATCGGGGCAGCGCCATTCCCGGACTGGTGGGTCGCTACGTATTCGGTGACTTTGCCAGCGGCAATCTCTGGCACATCGCGCGGGACGTCACGCCGACCGTGACACTGGATTCCAGCTCAGCGACGCCCACCGGCCTGTCGATTGCGTCGTTCGCGCAGGATGCCGATGGCGAGCTGTACATCGTGCACCTCGGCGGTACGCTGCATCGGATCGTGCAGCAGTAGCGGGCCGCGTTCAGGCCGCGTCGGCGTCCGCCTCGACGTCGGCGGCACGTTTTTCCTCGAACTTCACGATGGCCTTGCCGCTGGTGACCGTGACCGCGCCTTCGATGCGCGCGCCGTTGGCGATGGCCAGCACCTTGGCGACGATCTCGCCTTGAATCACCGCGCTCGAGCTGATCTCGAGCTTGTCTTCGATGACGATCTTGCCGTCCACCTTGCCGGCGATCACGGCCTGGCGGGCGCTGATGTCGCCTTCCCAGTGCGCCGACTTGCTCATGGACAGGGTGCCACCGATGCGGCCATTGCCCTGGACATGGCCCGAGACCATGAGCGGCCCCTGTGTCACGACGTCCCCGGCGATGGAAGTGCTCTCGGAGATGACGGTGGGCGACATGCCCAGCCGGTCGGAGAGTCTGCGTTTGGGTTCTTCTGCCATGTGCTTACAATAAACCCATGAGTAATCGCACGCTCGTGATGCTGGTCGCAATACCGTTGCTCGCGCTCTCCGCCTGTAGCCGGGAGAAGAGCGACTGGCGCTCGGCGCAGGCCGCCGACACCGCGGAGTCCTATGAGCAGTTCGTCGCCGCGCATCCGGACAGCTCGCTGGTCGCGACGGCGCGCGAACGGCTGGTGCAGCTGGCCGAAGAGAAGGATTGGCGCAATGCGGCGGGACTCGATACGCCCGCGGCCTACCAGCAATTCCTGGCCCAGTATCCCAACGGCAAATGGGCGCGCGAGGCCCAGATTCGTGTCGAGAACTTCGCGCTGAGTGCCGCGGGCAGCAGTGCGGCGGCGGCGCCAGCTCCGGCCGCGGGAGCCGCCGGCGAAGGGGCGTCAGTTCCTGAAGCTCCGCCGGTCACTGCCATGGGTGGCGCAGGTTACGGCGTGCAGCTCGGGGCGTTTTCCTCTGCCGAACGCGCCAATGCCGAATGGAAAAAGCTGCAGGCCGAGGCCGCCGGCACTCTCGATGGCCTCGAGCCGCGAGTGGTCGTCGGAGAATCCGCCGGCAAGACCATCTATCAGGCTGCAGGCTGAAGTGCGCGATGAAGCGCAGGCGCGCGCCATCTGTGGCGGACTCAAGGTGGCGAACAAACCCTGCGTTCCGGTGCTGCCCGCCGCGGCATTAACAGAACGACGGCAGGTTCTGCGCAGGCCGTACGTCACTTCCTGACACAGCACGTCACTTCGCCCGCGGCAGACCCGGTCCAGCGCTCGCAAGTACCTGATTTCCTTCGAGGCTGCTCGTTGGCACAGGCGTTGCTTTGATCTAACCCGTGATGGCGAGATCCACAGTGACTCTGATCCTTCCCCAGGCGCAGGGCGTCGCGAGCACGCGGCCGGCGATGGCGGGAATGCTGGTCAAGCGTCGCCGCGGTGGCAGCGTGATGTTCACGCCCATCGATGCGCGACTCGCGCGGGCGCAGCTCGCGGCGATCTCCGCCGTCAAGGTTTCGAGGTAGCCTCCTCAAAGGACTGCGAACAACTCTTCCCCGGTGTTCGCTTCTTCGCGCCGCGTACGACTTCCCCCGTCCGCGGCGCTTTTCTTTTCCGTAACCAGTAAAGTTGCGCACTCTCTTTCGAGGTGCCCATGAATTCATTCGCGCGCGCGCTGGGTGTCGGACTGCTGTCGTTCGGGGTCGCGGCCGGGGCCGCCACGCCCAAGCCCGCTCCGGCCAAGCGCGTACCCGGCGCCGAGCAGGTGCAAGCCACCACGCTCGCGAATGGCATGAAGGTCATCGTCTGGACCGATCGCGATATCCCGAATGTCGCGCTGTACAACTGGGTGCGCGTCGGCAGTCGCAACGAAGTGCCGGGCATCACCGGCCTGGCGCACTTCTTCGAGCACATGATGTTCAACGGCACCAGCAAGCGTCAGCCGGGCGAGTTCGACCGTCTCATGGAAGCGCAAGGCGGCGCCAACAACGCCTTCACCAGCGAGAACGTCACGGTCTACCAGGACTGGATTCCGCGCACGGCCCTGGACCTGGTATTCGACCTGGAGTCCGATCGTCTCGCCAACCTGTCCTTCGATCCGAAGGTCATCGAGAGCGAGCGCGGCGTCGTGTACTCGGAACGCCGGCTCTCGGTGGAGGACAACAACCAGGGCTTTCTGGTCGAGCAGGTGCAGGCCACGGCCTTCGTCGCGCACCCGTACCAGATCCCCACCATCGGCTGGCCGGCCGACATCCAGGGCTGGAAGATCGAAGACCTGCAGAAGTTCTTCAAGACCAACTACGCGCCTAACAACTGCACGCTGATCCTGGTGGGCGACGTCAGCGCCGAAGAGGGCTTCGCGCTGGCGAAGAAATACCTCGAACCCATACCCAGGCAGGAACCGCCGCCGCCGGTGCGCACCGTCGAACCCGAGCAGCTCGGCGAGAAGCGCGTGCTGGTGGAGCGCAACGCGTCCACGCCGCTGCTGTACCTGGCCTACAAGTCTCCGGCCGCCAACGATCCGCAGGGCCCGGCCATCAACCTGCTGATGTCCGTGCTCACCGAAGGCAATTCCTCCCGCCTGCATCGGCTGCTGGTCGAAGAGAAGAAACTGGCCATCGACGTCAGCGGCTCATTCCAGGAAGGCTTCGATCCCAACCTCACGTGGTTGCAGCTGACGCTGCCCGAAGGCGCGAACATCGCCGAAGCCGAGCGCGTGCTCGACGAGGCGCTGGCGCAGGTCATTGCCCAGGGCGTCACCGATGCCGAGCTCACGCGCGCCAGGAATCTCCATGCCTCGTCGTTCTGGAAGGAACTGGCGACCATCAATGGCAAGGCCAGCTTGTTAGGGCAGTTCGAGGTTTTCGAAGGCGACTTCAAGAAGCTGTTCGATGCGCCGGGCACCTACGAGAAGGTCACGCGCGAGGATTTGCAGAAAGCCGCCGCGCTGATATTCCAGAAGAATCGCCGCACCGTCGGCGTGCTGCAGTCGCCGGCCGGGGAGGCGAAGCCATGAACGTCATGAAACTCCGCGGCCTCGCCGCCGTGCTGCTGCTCGTGGGCGCCACCGCATTCGCGGCCGAGCCCGCGGCCGGCATCAAGGTGCCCGCCAATCAGCGCTTCGTGCTGCCCAATGGCCTCACCATCGTGCTGGTGCCGAAGAAGGACGTGCCGCTGATCGCGTTCAGTGGTTTCGTGCGCGGCGGCTCTTTGAGCGACCCGGCCGACAAGCCTGGCGTCGCCTCGCTGGTGGCCGGCCTGCTGGATCGCGGCGCCGGCAAACGCAGTGCCTTCGAATTCGCCGAAGCGGTGGAGGGCGTGGGCGGCAGCTTCAGCGCGGCCGCCGGCTCGGAATCGATCAGCTTCAACGGCCAGTTCCTGGCGCGTGATCGCGCGTTGATGATCGAACTCCTCGGCGACGCATTGATGCGCGCGCATCTCGAGGCCGCGGAGTTCACCACGATCCGCGATCGCGAGATCGAGTTCATCAAGGCGGCCAAGGATTCCGATCCTTCGCAGATCATCGGCATCTATGGGCGCGCCTGGCTGTTCGGCAAGAATCCCCTCGGACGCCCGCAGGGCGGCAGCGAACGCTCGCTGGCCGCCATCACGCACGCCGACGTGGTGGCCTGGCACGGCGGCAATTTCGGCGCCGACCGCGCCACCATCGTGTTCGCCGGCGATCTCGATGCGAAGTGGATGAAGCAGGCCTTGAGCAAGGCTTTCGCAGGCTGGGCCAGGTCCAAGGCCAAAGGTCCCGAGATCAAGGCCGCGCCACGCGTCAGCGGCCGTCGCGTGTTGCTGGTCGATGCCCCGGGCTCGGTGCAGACCTATTTCTGGCTGGGCAATGTGGGCGTGGACAAGCGCTACAGCGGACGCCCGGCGCTCGACCTCGTGAACACGCTGTACGGTGGGCGATTCACCTCGATTCTGAACACCGAGCTGCGCATCAAGTCCGGGCTCTCGTACGGCGCGGCTTCGGCCTTCCAGCGCGGCAGCGTGCCGGGCGCCTTCCTGATCCGCTCGTTCACGCAGACCGAGACCACCGCGCAGGCGCTGGATCTCACGCTGGAGACTCTCGAACACCTGAAGGGCGATCCGCTGCCCGCCGCGATGCTGGAATCGTCGCGTGCCTACGTGCTCGGCCAGTACCCGCTGCAGTTCGAGACCGCGGCGCACTGGGCCGCCACGCTCGCGGACCTGGAGTTCTACGGGCTCGGCAAGGAGTACATCGAAGGGTATTCGCCGGCGGTGGCGAAAGTGGATGCGGCCGAGGCGGCCGCGGTGACCGCGGATGCATTCCCGCAGGCCCGCGGACCTGGCCATCGTGCTGGTCGGCGACGCCGCGAAGATCCGCGAGGCCGCCGCGAAGTACGGGCCGGTAACGGAAATGAAAATCACGGATCCGGATTTTTCACCAACTAACTAGACATGTCCGACCACGGCTCGTCCGCGAAGGCGATTCTCTACGCATTCGTCGCCAACCTCGGCATCGCGCTGGCGAAGCTGGCGGCGGCCGCGTACACGAACTCCGGCAGCATGCTGGCGGAATCCATCCATTCGTTCGCCGACTGCGGCAACCAGGTGCTGCTGTACCTCGGCCTCAAGCAGGCGCAGAAACCCGCGGATGCAAAGCACCCGCTGGGTTACGGGCGCGTCACGTACTTCTGGAGCTTCATCGTCGCGCTGCTGCTGTTTTCGATGGGCGGGCTGTTCTCGATCAACGAGGGCTGGCACAAGCTGCACGAGAGCGAGCCGCTGAACAAAGTCTGGGTGGCGTTGACGGTGCTCGCCGTGTCGGTGGGATTGGAGTACGGCTCGCTGCTGGGCTGCCTGCGCGAGATCAAGAAGCTGCGCGGCGAACGCTCGCTGGCCTACTGGGTCCGCAATACCCGCAATGCCGAGCTGGTCGTGGTGCTGGGCGAAGACCTGGCCGCGCTGCTCGGCCTGGTGCTGGCATTCATTTTCGTGGCGCTGGCCGCGGTCACGGGCAATACCGTGTTCGACGCCATCGGTTCCATGGTCATCGGCGTCGTGCTGGTGTGCGTCTCGGTGTTCATCGCGATCCGCATCAAGGGCCTGATCGTCGGCCGTTCCGCGGAGGAAGACCTGCAGGAAGCGCTGGCGGCGCAGATCGCGACCGAGCCCGGCATAGCCGAGCTGTATCGCGCCATCACCATCCAGATGGGTCCGCAGGTGATGCTGGCGGTGAAAGTTCGCATCACGCCCGGCCTGTCGATCGAAGAGGCCGTGGAATGCCTCAACAAGATCGAGCGCAACATCAAGGCGAAGTTTCCCGAAGTCGCGTGGTGCTTCGTCGAACCCGACGTCGCCGATTAATTGGGACATACCTCGATTCCTGGCAAACGGGGACGGAGCTGGGGCGTAGACGCGCCTTCCGAGGGTTGACCCGCTCTGCTCCCTCAAGGTCGCGCGCGCTTCGAAAATTTCCGGACGGAAATTTTCGGCGTTCGCTCGTCGGAAGCCTACGGCCTGCAGGTCTGCAGAAATGGCTGCGCTGGAATGCAATGCGGCGGCCGTATTGGCTTCCTCCTCGCCGCGCTCCATTCGGTCGCATAGCGGGTCAACCCTCGAAAGGCGCGCCCACCGGCACCGCACGGTCCCCGCGTGCTAGCGAAGCAGCGCGTCCCATTTGCCGCTGCTGGGAAAAGAGTGCACGACTCCAGTGCCCGGCAAGAACCAGAACACCGAGTCTTGCGATCTTTTCCACCCTCGGGGCCACAGCGCGATGGCTCGGCACAGGGAACGGAGCTGCGGATCGTGGCGGCGGAGGCGTGCGGTGCGGTCTGCGGGCAAACGGGGACGGACCGCGTCGGGTGGTACGCCTGTCCATGGCTGACTCTCTTTGCGACCGAATGGAGCGCGGCGAGGAGGAAGCGCCCGACCGCCGCCGTGGTGCATCTCCGCGCAACCATTTCTGCAAATCTGAAGGCGGTCCGCTTCCGACGAGCGACCGCCGAAAATTTCCGTCCGGAAATTTTCGAAGCGCGCGCGACCTTGAGGGAGCAAAGAGAGTCAGCCGTGGGCAGGCGTATCGGCAAACCTCGCATGTCCCCGTTTGCCCGCAGACCGCACGGCACGCCTCCGCCACCGCAACCCCTCAGGTCCGTCCCCGTTTGCTAGCAAATCAGGAATGTCCCCATTTATCCCTGCCCGAAGTGATCGGCCTGCGCCGCCAGCCACTCGAGCTCGGCCGGCGTGCTCTCGCGCCCGAGCACGCGGTTGCGATACGGAAAGCGTCCGAACTTCGCGATGATGTCGCGATGCTGGTGCGCGAACTTCAGCGTGTATTCGGTGAAGGCCTTGAACTCCTGGGGCGAATCCGCCACCAGCCGCTGGAACGATGCCACCGCCGTATCCTGCGCCTCCATCGACTCGGCGTGTTCCAGCGGTAGATAGAAGAACAGACGCTCGATGGGATCGAGCGCGGCGTCGGCCGCGAGCTGCAGGCCCTCGACACTCAACGACAGCGCCTCGCGATCGAAGGCGAAGGCCGCCGCCGTACCGCGATAGGAATTCCGCGGAACCTGGTCGAACAGAAGGATCAACGCCAGGCGGCGCTTGGGGCTGGCGGACCAGGACGCGAACTCACCGCGCGACGCCCGCTCGAGCATGGGTTCAAGGGTCGTTCGGATCAGCGTATCGCGCTCAGCCGCCGGCGCGGCAGCTTCGCCGCCGAACCAGAAGGCCGAACGCTCGGCCAGCCGCGCGGCATCCCAGGGCCCGCGGCCAAACCAGAACTCCAGTACTTCGTTGGCGCGTTCCATTGACCCAAGGATGCCAGACCGGGTGCCGTCTAACAGGCGTTGATACACTCGGCGCCAACTGGGGTAGAGGGCAACGCATGCGCAATCTCATCCGCGCGGCTCTGGCCGCGCTCGTGTTTTGCTGTTCCATCGCTGAAGCGCAGGAAATCCCGCCCGAGCTGCGCAACTGGCAGGCCTGGGTACTGAAAGGCGAGGAATTCCGCCGCTGTCCGTTCCTCGCATCCACCAACCTGCAACCCGGCCAACCCATCGACGCCGGTGCTTTCCGCTGTGCCTGGCCCGAGCGCCTCACGCTGGCGGTGGACGCGCGCGGTGGCAGCTTCACGCAGCGCTGGCAGGTGTATGCCGAAACCTGGCTGGGCCTGCCCGGCAATCTCGAGCACTGGCCGCAGGACGTGCGCGTGAATGGCGCGCCCGGCGCGGTGGTGGCGCGCAATGGCGTGCCCAGCCTGCGCCTGGCGCCCGGCAGCTACACAGTGGCCGGCCGTTTCGGCTGGAGCACGCGCCCGGAGTCGCTGCCGCTGCCGCACCTGACCGCCCTGGTCGATCTCACCGTCGACAACCAGCGCGTGGTGCAGCCGGAGCGGCCGGGTGGAGCCTTGTGGCTGGGCAAGCGTCGCAGCGCCGAGCAGGCCGCCGCCATGGAAGTCCAGGTCTACCGGCTGGTGCGCGACGAAGTGCCCACCTATCTACTCACGCGCATCCGCCTGAACGTCGCCGGCGACGCGCGCGAAGAGCTGCTGGGGCGCGTGCTGCCCGACGGCTTCACGCCGCTCAGCCTCGAAGGCGACGTGCCCGCGCGCCTGGAACGCGATGGCCGCCTGCGCGTGCAGGCGCGCGCCGGCTCCCACGACATCACGCTGGTGGCGCGCGCGAGCGCCGTCACCAACACGCTGGCGCGTCCCGATCCGGGCGGCCAGTGGCCACGCGAGGAGATCTGGAGTTTCGAGGCCATGGACGCGTTGCGCGTGGCGGCGGCCGAAGGCCCCGAGGGCATCGACCCCGCCCAGGCCAATGTGCCGCGCGAGTGGCAGGGCTTCCCGGCGTTTCGCATGGCGGCGGACTCGAAGCTCACCGTGGTCGAACGCGGTCGCGGCTTGAGCAACGCCGACGACAACCGGCTGAACCTGCATCGCAACCTGTGGCTGGACTTCGACCACGACGGCTTCATCGCCGTGGATCGTATCGACGGCAGCATGCGGCGCGACTGGCGCCTCGAAATGTCGGCGCCGTTCAAGCTCGAGAGCGCCAACGCGCTCGGCGCACCGTTGCTGGTGACCGGCGAAGCAGGCCGCACCGGGCTCGAGCTGCGCACGCCGCAGCTGTCGATCACCGCCGTGGCGCGCACGGCCGCGGGAGGCTCGATGCCGGCCACCGGCTGGAATCAGCGCTTCGACTCGGTGCGCGGCGAGCTGCATCTGCCTCCGGGACACCGCCTGATCGCCGCTGTCGGCGCCGACGAAGCACCGGATTCCTGGTTCGAGCGCTGGGGTCTGTGGAGCATTTTCGGCATCGCGCTGGTGGTGGTGTTCGTTTACTGGATCACGGGCCTGGTTCCCGCGGCGATCGCCGCGGTGGCGCTGCTGCTGATGTACCAGGAGATGCCGCTCTACATCTGGCTGTGGGGCAATCTGCTCGCCGCACTGGCCATCGCGCGCGCCGCGCCGGAAGGGCGCTTCCGCAAATTCGCGCAGTGGTATCGCACGACCAGTTTTGTCGTGCTGGGGTTGGCATTGCTGCCCTTCCTGTGGACGCAGGTGCGCTTCGCGCTGTATCCGCAGCTCGAATCCACCAGCACCTGGGCCTACGTGGGTGCGGCGGTTCGCAACAGCGAGATGGGCTATCCGGCGGACGCCGCTGCTGACGCCACCGCCAGGCAGGACATGGCGTCGCCCGCGCCCGCGGTGGTCCCGGAGGAGGCACAGGCGGAATCCGATTCCTTCGAGGGCCGCGTCCGGGAAAAGATGGCCCGCGGCAATACCGCCTTCGGCGTGAATTCGCAGCAGGTGGTGCAGCGCTACGCCAGTGGCACGCGCCTGCAGGCCGGCCCCGGCATCCCGTCCTGGCGCTACATCTCCTATCTATATCGCTGGTCAGGGCCGGTGGAGGCGGGTGACACGGTGCGCTTCATCTACTTCGGGCCCATCGTGCTGTTTTTCTGGCGCCTCATCGGCGTGGCGGCACTGGCGCTGTTGTTCCTGTGGCTGGCACGCCTGAGTTACGGCGGGACCTGGCGTCTGCCCGGGATGCCACCGGACGAGCCGGCCCCTGCTACGCGCGTCGGCGGCTCGATGGCCGCGGTGCTGATCGCGCTGGGGCTGTTGTCCGTGTCCCCGCCGTCTGCCGCGCAGGCAGCGCCGGGTACCGAGCTGCTCGGTGAGCTGAAGCAGCGCCTCACGGCTGCGCCGCCCTGCGCACCGAACTGCGCGGAGCTGGCCGAGGCGCGCGTGGTGGTCGCAGGCGACCGGCTCGAGATCGTCATGCGCGTGAGCGCGCTGGCCAATCTCGCCGTGGCCATGCCGCATGCCAACGACCGCTGGCAGCTCGACGACGTCTCGGTCGATGGGCGCGGCTCGCTGGCGATCGCGCGCGGCAACGATGCTTCGCTGTGGGTGCCGCTCACGGCCGGCTCGCACACCGTGCGCCTTGCTGGCCGGCTCGCGTCCGCCGAGTCCATCCAGGTGGCATTCCCGCAGGCACCGCGCGTCATCGAAGTCAGCGCTCGCGGCTGGACTGTCGCGGGAGTCAACGACGGCCGGCTGGTCTCCGGCTCGCTCGAGCTGGCGCGCGAACGCGGCGCGGAGCGTCTGACCTCGGCCGAGGCGCTCGAAGCCGGCGCGGAATTTCCGGCCTTCGTACGCGTGGAACGCCTGTTCAACCTGGATCTCGATTGGACGGTGCAGAACCGGGTGTGGCGCATCGCGCCGCAACGCGCGGCGGTATCGGTGGAGATTCCGCTGGTGAAAGGCGAATCGGTACTGACGCCCGGAGTCGAGACGCATGACGGCGTCGTGCTGGTGGGCCTGGGGGCCGGAGAGGCCAGTACCCAGTGGTTCTCAGGCCTGGCGCGCAGCGACACTCTCGAAATCTCGCTGCCGGCAGATGCGGCACGCGGCGAAGTGTGGAACTTCACGGTCAATCCGCAATGGCATGTGGACTTCGAAGGTTTCCCGGCGGTCATGCCGGAGATCGCGGACGCGGGGATCTGGGTTTTCCGTTTCATTCCACGACCTGGTGAAAAACTCGTGGCACATGTGTCACGGCCCAAGGGTGCCGAGGGCACGACGCTGGCCATCGATTCTGTGCGCTACACCATCGACGTGGGCAAGCGCTCGGCGAACAGCGCGTTGTCCTTCCAGTACCGCAGCACGCAGGGTGGGCGGCACATCGTGAAGCTTCCGCCCGAGGCGCGCGTGACCGCCGTGCGCTTCGACAACGCGCCGGTGCAGTTGCGGCCGGAGAAGGGCGAGCTGCCGCTGGCACTGTCGCCCGGCAGTCACTTCGTCGAAGTGGACTGGGAAGAGTCCGGCGAGCACGGCTTCCGCATGCGGCCGTCGCCCGTCGACCTGGGATCGCCGGCCAGCAACATCACCACGCTGGTGAAACTGCCCGCCTCGCGCTGGCCGCTGTTCGCACACGGTGCGGGTGTCGGTCCGGCGTTTCTGTACTGGGGCGAGCTGGTGGTGTTCATCGCCATCGCCTGGCTACTCGGACGTTCGAAGCTCTCGCCGCTGCGCTTCGTCGAATGGCTGCTGCTCGGTCTGGGACTGTCGACGCAGTCCTGGTGGGTGTTCTCGTTCACCGCGGCGTGGCTGCTGGTCATGCGCTGGCGCGAGAACTGGCAACCCGAAGGCGTCGCGAGCTTGCGCTTCAATCTCACCCAGCTGCTGCTGGCGACGTTCACGGTGGCCGCCATCAGCACGCTGCTGTTCTCGGGCATCCGCAATGGCCTGCTGTCCGCGCCCGACATGGGCGTGGAGGGACCGGGATCGTGGAACGGCAATTTCCAGTGGTTCCAGGACCAGACGGCCGGCGTGCTCGAGATGCCGGCCGTGTACTCGGTGCCCATGTGGAGCTACCGGCTGCTGTTCTTCGTGTGGGCCGGGTGGATGGCGTTCGCGCTGGTGGGATGGCTGCGCTGGGCCTTCAACGCCTGGAAGACCGGCGGTTTGTGGAAGGGTGCCGAATAGCGGTGTCAGGCAGGGATTGTGGAAGTCAGTGTAGGTCGGGGGAATCGGGGATTCGCGACGTGGCGAATCCCCACAATCCCTGCCTGACACCACTTTCTTATTCGCAGAGGCCTTCGAGGTAGCCTTGAGCCACAGCCGACAGGCGCTTGCGCGCGAGCTCGCGGGCCTTGGGCTCGTCGACGATCTCTTCCAGCGGACCGCTCACGAGGATGTTCCGCACCTGGGGATCACGCTCGGCCTTGCGCGCGAGCTTGTTCAGGACGGTGAAGCCCCGGGAGATCTTGTCGCTGTTGATGCGCCGATGCTCGATGGAGCTGGCGAGATACTTGCCGAAGCGGGCGTAGAGAAAGTAGTCGTCGTTTCCGACGTGGAAACGGGCTTCGGCAAAGAAGTCGGGGAAATTCTTCTCTAGATACTGATTGACGGTATGAAGACGGGGTCCAGGGTCAGTGTCATTAGACCGCACAGATTTCTTCATTTCAGTTGTCCACCTCCAACTGGGTCCGGAGCACCATTTCTGGACGTCACGACCGGTTCCCAACCCCGCAACGCGCGCGAACGATAGGGCTTAACGATTCCAACTTCAATAGGACGCTTCATGAAATTTCTCACAGTCTGCGTCGCTGTCATCTCGCTCAGCGCGTGCGGAGCACGATCGAGCGATGAAGATCAGGTGCGCGAGCTCATCGCCGGCGTCGAAAGCGCGGCCGAGGAGCGCGACGCCAGCGACGTGATCGAGTTCGTCGCCGACGACTACGAAGACGCGAGCGGCCTCGACAAATCCGAGCTGCAGAATTTCCTGCGCGGCTGGTTGCTCGCGCATCCCAAGGTCGAGCTGCTGGTGAATGTGGAGAGCCTGGAATTTCCGGCCGACGGTCTCGCGCGGGCGGATATTTCCGTGACCAGCGTTTCGCTCAGCGACCCGGATCACGTGCGCCTGAGGGTGGAATTCCGCCGCAGCGGTGGCGACTGGCGCGTGCAGCGCGCGGATCGCATCGCGCGCTGAATATTGTGACCTCGGTCACCTTTTGCGGTTTAATCCGGATCATATTCAGCCGACAACGGACAGTGAGAACGCAGTAATCGTTTCCCTGAACACCGATGCCAGACCATCGAAAACCGTCAATCAGGAGCAGTCGCCCGGAGGCGACCCCGCCCGCGCCCGCTGATTCGGGCGGCTTCAGCATCGAGAGCACCACCATGCGGCTCAAGTCGATGCGGCTGCGGCGCGCGGAAAACGAAAAGCAGGAAGCCGAGCGCGTCGGCTCGGACCCGCCGGATTCTGTCGAAATGCCCCGCGGCGCTGGTCCCGCCGGCCGCGTGCGCCACGACGAGCGTGGCGTGGCGGTGTGGGACTGGGCGGTGGCCAGCGGCGAATTCCAGACCTTGAGCGCCACGCGCGCCCTGAAGAAGCTCGAAGTCGCCGATCTCAAGATCGCAGACACGCGGCGCGACATGCCGGTGCTGACGCTCGAGAAGGCCGGCCGCGACAAGGGCGGTGGCTTCGACCCGTACAACCAGCGCGGCAGCGGCAAGCGCGTGGGCGAGGCGGCGGAACGCCAGGGCGTCACGGGCGCGAAAGACAAGGCCGCCGTGCTCGACCAGCTGCTCGGCAACAAGAAGTAGTCAGGCCCGGGGGCCGGGCGTTTCGCCAGCCACGCATTCCGTCCACTGTCGCGTTAGTCTTCGCGCGCATGAAGGTTGCGAAGGTCATCGGCTGGTTGCTGCTCGCCACGCTCCTGCTGGTGGCGCTGCTCTATCTCATCCTGGTCGCGATCAACTGGAACGATCGGCCGCCGTCGGCGGCCGCGCTTCGTTTCGAGCAGATCGTCGCCGCCCGCCCGGCGGTTGCCGCGGACGACAATGCCGTCGTCTACATCATGGGATTCGGCGCGCCGACGGATGGCGATCCGGTGGAAGCCGGTAAGCGGCGCATGGCGTGGCTGGAAGCTTTCAACGACACCACGGACCCGAACACCGATCCGCTGCCCCAGGAATTGAGCTTCCAAGGCGATGGTTCACCGGCGGTGGCGCACCTCGCCAATGCCTGCGGCCAGGACGTCGACCGACTGCAGTGCGCCTCCGTGTTCGAATCCCTGGCGCGTGACTGGCAACCCAGCGACCTGGATGCGTTGGCATTGCGTCGCTACGAAGCGCTGCTGACACGCCGCGCGTGGCGGGACGTGGTGCCGATGGATGTCGCCGCACCTTGGCCGGCGTATAGCAATGTCATGCATGCGCAGCGCCTGTACCTGCTGCGCCTCGGGCAATGGGCCGCGCAAGGTCGCGCGGACGAAGTTCGCGCAGGCCTCGACACGGATTTCGCCTTTTGGCGCACAGCGGTTCCCGCCGTGGACAGTCTCATCGCCCAGATGATCGCCGTCACATCGCTGCGCCAGCACTTTGCGTACTCCAACCTGATTCTGCGCGGCCTGTCTCCGGAGCAGGCGACGCGGGCAACGCCAGCCGACTGGCGGCGCGAATTTTCGACCGCCGAGCGCTCGATGGTGCGCGTGATGGCGGGCGAGATGGCGTTCTGGAAGGGAGTCATGGCGTACAACAAGCGCCAGGGTGTCGAAGGCGCGGCTCGTGCCGACGAACGGCCCAACACTCGTCGAAAGGTGGACCGGCTATCTCACCGACCCGTTGTTCAAGTTGCAGGACACCATGAACGCCGTTGCCGACCGCCGCCTGCGGCTTTGCGAAGAGTTCGAAGCGCCGATGAACCAGTACTTGCGCCTGCAACAGTCCTGGGACGCAGCGCGGACGGAGCGCGGCATGGCCCTGTACAACCCCGTCGGCAACATGATCCTTCAGATCGAGGACGGTTCGACCTACGTGGACTACACATTACGAACCGCCAGCGTGGAAGGCATGCGCCGCGCCGCGCTGCTCGCCGTGCAGCTGCATACGAATGGCGTCGCGCCAGAGGCCGTGGGCGGGCTGGTGACGAACTCGGACCTGCGTGATCCCTACACCGAGAAGCCGTTCGAGTGGAATGCCGCGCACCGCTCGGTGACTTTCACGGCGCCGGAAAATCACCGCTCGCGCCGCAATGAATTCTTCTACTGAAGCCGAGACTGCCGCTCACTTCTTCTTCGGCTTTGGCTTGCCGTATTTCTTTTCGTAATCGTCGCGCATCTTCTCGTAGGCTTCGCGCTGCTTGCGGTTCTCAGCGTCGATCCTGTCGCGCTCGGCGATGAATTCGCGCGTCTGGATCAGCGTCTCCGCGGCCCAACGGCGCGTGTGCAGATCCGTCGCGTGGCGGATCGCGTCCTGGAGGAAGGGAATCATCTCGTCGGGCTTTTCCTGCCGCCCCTTGAGATTGGCCAGTGACATGGCGATCTCGGCGCTGGAGGGCGCGCGCTTGTAGGCCGCCACCAGCGCCTGCTCGGCCAGGTCGAGATTTTCGCCGCGCCGTGTGGCCGCGGTGCCGAAGCCCCACAGGGCCTCGACATCCTGGTTGTTGTGCGCGATGGCTTCGGCAAACCACTTCATGGCGCGCTTCACGTCGCCTTCCATGGCCTCGCTCTTGCGCGAGCTCATGAGGCTGGAGTCGAGGCCGCTGGTAAGCAGCACGCTGGCGAGCTCGCGGCGCTGTTCCCAATCGCCGGAGCCGAGTGCGCGCTCGGCCCTGGCCACTGCCTTGTCGAAGCCCGGATCGTCATCGGACACCTGGGCCAGCCGTGCCGCAAGGATGGCCGCGCGCGCCACGTTGGTATCGCGGCGCTCGAGCGACTCCACCAGCGGGCGGATGCGGCCGGGAGCCAGCCGCGTCTCCAGCATCAGGTCCGCCAGCGTGGCCATGGTGTCGAACTCCGTCAGTGGCTGGGCGGCGGCAAACTGGACGGGCGGAGCCTCGGCGAGGTTGATGCCCCCTCCGGCGATGCTGCTGGCGCGCGAGTAATCGCGCAGTAGTTTGTCGGCGGCGGCCAGGTCGCCGAATGCTGCGCTCGCGGCCTGCTCCTGTGGCACCAGCCTGTTGAGCTGGTTGAGGTACGCGAAGATCTGGCTGCCGAACTGGCGGTTCTCGATCAGGCCATAATTCACGGTGAGCCAGGCCTGCGCGTAGAAGGAGGGCGCGAGTTTGTGCGACTGGTATTCCGGATCGCTGTGATCGACGCGGATCAACCGCTCGAATGGGATCCAGTCGCCATCGCGCGCTTCGTACACCTGGTGCATCGGCACGCGCAGCAGCGCCATGCCCTTGTCGAACTTGACCCAGCCCATGAGCTCGGCCATGCCCTCGTTGTACCAGGGCGGATATTCACCGGAGAATTGCGAGGCCAGGTAGTAGTGCGTGTACTCATGGAACATGACGTGCAGCGCTTGTTCGATGGGCGCGTCGCCGTTCATGGCCATGTAGTTGGCGAAGCGCGCCTTCTGGAAGAAACCGGCCACGTCTCTCGACGGCTGCAGCCAGTTGTTCCAGTCGCTGGCACTGCTGATGACGATGGTCGTGGGAAAGGCGTTCGACGTGGCGCGCTTGCCCAGCACGCGTTCCAAGGTCAGTCGGAACTTGACCAGGTCTTCCATCACGCGCCGCGCCTGCGACGAGCTGCGGGATGTGACGACCACGAATTCGCCGGCGTCGTATTTCACGAACTTGCCGACGCGCGGTTCGCCGGCAAATGCAGTCGATGCACACACCCACGTGGCGACCAGCGCCAGCCGCCACGCTGTCGTTTTCATTGTGTGGTCGATTCCAGGCGCTTATTTGCCCACAGGGCCATGTCCGCCTTCTTTGCATAGCGCAGCGTGTCGGTCAGGGCCTTTTTCGTCAGCACGCTATCGCCCATCGCCGTGCCCAGCAGCGCCGTCGCCTGCGCGAGATCAGGATTGGACGGCAGGATGGCGCGCGCATTGGCGATGCGGCGCAGGGCGATCGGCATGTCGCGCTTCAGGTTTGCGGACAACACCGTGTACGCCCAGATGGCCTCGACATCGTCGGGACGCGACATGATGGCGCGATCGAGCAGCTCGAGCGCCTTGATCAAAAAGTCTTCGCGCAGCGCGTTGCCGCTGCGTTCGAACAGCGCGAGGCCCGCGCCGCGCAGGAACTTCTGCCCGCTGGCAGTCGGCGCGACGCTGGCGAGCAGTTGTTCGAGCCTGGCGTCGTCACCGGCGCGAGCGGCGATCCGCATGGTCAACGTGGCGGGACTGGCGGTGTTCGGCGCCACGCGCTGCATCGCATCGGCGACTTCCTGGAGTTTGTCGCCATGGAATCCGGAGGCCAGCATGATGTCGGCGATGAACTCGAGGGACTCGAGCTCGCTCATCGCGCGGCCCGCCGGCAGCCTCACATGGGGCGCAGGATTCACCGGCAAGCGCAGCACCTTGTAGCCGCTGGAAATGAGGTATTGGCTGCTCTTCATCACGTACGAATGGACGAGGTTGCCGAGATCGTCGACCGTCATGCCGAAGCTGTCTTGCACGGCCGCGTCCACCGGCCGCTGCGCATTGACGGCGTTCAAATAGGCGAACATCTGCTTGCCGAACTTGGCGGGATCCCCCACGAACCCGAGATGCACCATGGCCCACGACTCGTGGTGCACGACCTGCGTGGTGTCACGACGCCGATACTCCGGCGATGACTTGTCCATGCGCAGCAACTGTTCCATCGGTATCCAGCCCATGGGGCGCATGATCCCCGGCTCGCCGAGCGAGACTTGCGAGCCGCGGAGCTCGGCCGTCTCGAGAAACTTGGCGAGGCCCTCGTCGAACCACAGCGGCTGGACGCCGGCAAACTGCGTGTGCAGGAACCAGTGCGTGTATTCGTGAAAGATGCCGGTGCTGACCTCCGATTCATCGCGCGCGTTGCTCAGGACCAGGTAGTTGGCGAATCGCGCCGGTATGAATTCGCCGGTGATTCCCGGTCCAGGCTCCAGGTATCGCATCCAGGTGCCGTCGGGGATGAAGGAAATATACGTGGGTGCGCTCGGCAGCAGCGCGCCGCGATTGAGGAGCTTCGAGAGCACGCCGTCGATCTGCGCGGCTACCTGCGGAACCTGGCGCGCGTTGCCCTCGTCGTGCGTGACGATGGTGTACCCCGGCAATTCGTAGGCATTGAAACCATCGACGTCGGGCGCGGGTTCGCCGCCGGTCGCCACCGTCGCCACGGCCATCAACGCGAGTGTGGCCTTCGCTGTCTTCAAGTTCATGGCGCCAAAATTAAGGCTCCTCGCGCGCCGCGTCTATCTAGAATGTGTCCATGGACGCCCACCGCCGCGCGTTGATTCAAATTCACTTCTGCGTGGTGCTGTGGGGCTTCACCGCGATCCTCGGCAAGCTGATCACGCTGCCCGCGCTGGCGCTGGTGTGGTGGCGCATGTTGTTAGTCACCGCGGCGCTGGCGTGTTTTCCGCGCGTGTGGCGCGCCCTGCGGGGAATTCCACCACGGCTCGCGCTGACTTATGCGGGCATCGGCTGCCTGGTGGCCCTTCACTGGCTGGCCTTCTATGGCTCGGTGAAGCTGGCGAACGCCTCGGTGGCCGCCACCTGCATGGCGCTGGCGCCGGTGGTCACGGCGCTGATCGAGCCCTGGCTCACGGGCTCGCGCTTCGAACGACATAATCTTTTGCTCGGCGTCCTGGTGATTCCGGGCGTGGCGCTGGTGGTCGGCGGCATTCCCCGTGACATGCACCTGGGCTTCTGGGTGGGCGTTGCTTCCGCGGCACTGGCCGCCGTGTTCAACGCGCTCAACAAGCGTCACCTGGGCCATCACGACGCAGCGGCCGTGACCTGGCTCGAGCTTGGTGCGGGATTTCTGCTGCTCGCGCTGCTCGGACCGTTCATCGCGCCGGCTGGCTGGTCGATTGTCCTGCCCGATGTCCGCGACGGGGCATTGCTGCTGGTGCTGGCGATCCTCTGCACGTTGATTCCGTTCGTACTGGCGCTGGCGGCGCTGCGGCATCTGTCCGCGTTCACCACGCAGCTGGCGGTCAACCTGGAGCCGGTTTATGCCATCGCTATTGCCATTCTGTTCCTAGGTGAGGCGCGCGATCTGGATACGGCGTTTTTCGTGGGCGTGGCCATCGTGCTGGCGGCGGTCTTCGGCCACGGATGGCTGCAAATGAGGCAAAACCGTCTCACGCAATGATTGACCGACGGGCCTCGGTCTGTATGATCGGACTCCATATATATCTGACGATTTGCGCGCCCGCGGGCCCGCGCCTCCAGATGTAACCAATTGAGCAAAGAGGAAGTTATGGGCCGGGCCCATAGCGCGGGGAAGTTGCGCCCCGCGCGTTTGTGTTTGGAGGACGAGAAAATGACCGCGATTCGATTGGGACCGCCCCCGAAGCAGGGGCTCTATGACCCTCAGTTCGAGCATGACGCCTGCGGCGTCGGCTTCGTCGTGAACATCAAGGGCAAGAAATCGAACGCCATCGTCAAGCAAGGCATCCAGATCCTCAAGAACCTCGATCACCGCGGTGCCTGCGGCAGCGAGGTCAACACCGGCGACGGCGCCGGCATTCTCATGCAGCTGCCGCATGCCTTCCTCAAGAAGGTGGCGAAGAAGGACTCGCGCATCAACCTGCCGGAGCCGGGCCACTACGCGGCCGGCAACATCTTCATGCCGCGCAATGCGACGCAGCGCCGCAAGATCGAAGAAGTGTTCGCGCGCGTGGTGCAGGCCGAGGGCCAGGTGTACCTGGGCGCGCGCACCGTGCCGACCAACAACACCATGCTGGGCGAGACGGCCAAGGGTTCCGAGCCCTTCGTGCGCCAGGTGTTCATCGGCCGCGGCCCGGACACCGCCGACGAGAACGAGTTCGAGCGCAAGCTCTACGTGATCCGCAAGCGCGCCTACAACGAGATCCGTGTGTCCACCATCGGTGGCGCGGAGTTCTGGTACATCGTCAGCCTGTCGCACAAGACGCTGGTCTACAAGGGCATGCTCACCACGATGCAGCTCGACCAGTACTTCGTCGACCTGCAGAACCCGCTGATGGAGTCCGCCATCGCGCTGGTGCACTCGCGCTTCAGCACCAACACGTTTCCGAGCTGGGACCGCGCGCACCCGTACCGCTGCATCGCGCACAACGGCGAGATCAACACGCTGCGCGGAAACATCAACTGGATGCGCGCGCGCGAGGCGCTGTTCGAGTCGCCGGTGTTCGGCGAGGACATCAAGAAGATCACGCCCATCATCAATCCGAACGGATCGGATTCCTCGATGTTCGACAACGTGCTCGAGCTCATGGTGCTCTCGGGCCGTTCGATGCCGCACGCCGTCATGATGATGATCCCGGAGCCGTGGTCCAAGCACGCCTCGATGGATCCGGCACGCCGCGCGTTCTACCAGTACCACAGTAGTTTGATGGAGCCGTGGGACGGTCCCGCGGACATCTCCTTCACCGACGGCAAGCGCATCGGCGCGGTGCTCGACCGCAACGGGCTGCGCCCCGGCCGCTACTACGTGACCAAGGACGACATCTGCGTGATGGCCTCCGAGGCCGGCGTACTCGATTTCCCGCCCGAGCACATCGTGCGCAAGGGCCGGCTGCAGCCGGGCCGCATGTTCCTGGTGGACACCGAGCTGGGCCGCATCGTCGAAGACGAAGAGATCAAGGCGCAGATCATCAACGAGCGTCCTTACGGCGAGTGGCTCAAGCAGCACCTGGTGCATCTCAAGGATCTGCCCGCGGCGCCCGAGCTGCCGGCGCCGGAGCCGGTGGCGCTGGCCAAGCGCCAGGTCGCCTTCGGTTACACCTTCGAGGACCAGCGCATTCTCATGGCGCCGATGGCGCGCGACGGCGTCGAGGCCGTGGGCTCCATGGGCAACGACACGCCGCTGGCGGCGCTGTCTTCCAAGTCGCGCCTGCTGTACGACTATTTCAAGCAGCTGTTCGCGCAGGTGACCAATCCGCCCATCGACTGCATCCGCGAGGAGATCATCACGTCCAGCGACGTCTGGTTGGGCTCGGAAGGAAATCTGCTGGATCCGAGACCCAGCGACTGCCGTCGCCTCGAGCTCAGCGGCCCGGTGCTGACCAACGAGGAGTTCGCCAAGGTGCGGCGTATCTCGCTGCCCGGACTCAAGGTGGGCACGTTGAGCATGCTGTTTCGCGCCCTCGTGACGCGAGGGCGGCGAGGACGGCCTGGTCGACGCCTTGGAGAAGATGCGCGCCGAAGCGCGTCGCATGATCGAGGAGGACGAGGTCAACATCCTCATCCTCACGGACCGCGGCGTTAACAAGGAGTACGCGGCGATTCCATCGCTGCTGGCCGTCTCGGGCCTGCATCACTCGCTGATCCGCCAGGGCCTGCGCATGAAGGTGTCGCTGGCACTGGAGACCGGCGACGCGCGCGAGGTGCATCACTTTGCGCTGCTGATCGGCTACGGCTGCTCGGTGATCAACCCGTACCTCGCGTTCGAGACGCTGGACGGCATGATCCGCGACCAGATGCTGCAGGACGTCGAGCACAAGCTGGCCTGCAAGAACTTCGCGAAGGCCGCGGTCAAGGGCGTGGTCAAGGTCATGTCCAAGATGGGCATCTCGGCCGTGCAGAGTTATCACGGCGCGCAGGTGTTCGAAGCCGTGGGACTGCGCCAGGACGTCATCGACGAATACTTCACGGGCACCTCATCGCGCGTCGGCGGTGTCGGCCTCGACGTGATCGCGCGCGAAGTGCTGATGCGCCACACGGCCGCGTTCGCCGAGCGCAAGCGCGCGCAGCAGACCGAGCTGCCTTCGGGTGGCCAGTACCAGTGGCGCTCGGATGGCGAGTTCCACCTGTTCAACCCGGAGAGCATTCACCGACTGCAGAAGTCGGTGCGCACCAACTCGTACGCCACGTACAAGAGCTACGCCGAGCTCATCGACGATCGCGCGAAGAATCTCTCCACGCTGCGCGGCCTGCTGGATTTCAAGCAGGGTGAGTCGATTTCCATCGACGAAGTCGAGTCGGTGGAAAGCATCATGCGCCGCTTCAAGACCGGCGCCATGAGCTACGGCAGCATTTCCAAGGAAGCGCACGAGACGCTGGCCATCGCGATGAACCGCATCGGCGGCAAGTCGAACACCGGCGAGGGCGGCGAAGATCCGGATCGCTACGTGCCGATGGAGAACGGCGATTCCAAGAACTCCGCCATCAAGCAGGTGGCTTCGGGCCGTTTCGGCGTCACGTCGAACTACCTCGTGAGCGCGAAGGAGCTGCAGATCAAGATGGCGCAGGGCGCCAAGCCCGGTGAGGGCGGCCAGCTGCCCGGCACCAAGGTATATCCGTGGATCGCCAAGACGCGGCACACCACCGCGGGCGTGGGCCTGATCTCGCCGCCGCCGCACCATGACATCTATTCGATCGAAGACCTGGCCGAGCTGATCCACGACCTGAAGAATTCGAACCGCGACGCGCGCATCAGCGTGAAGCTGGTGGCCGAAGTCGGTGTGGGCACCATCGCGGCCGGTGTGGCCAAGGCGCACGCCGACGTGGTGTTGATCTCGGGGTACGACGGCGGCACCGGAGCTTCGCCTCTGACTTCGGTGACGCATGCCGGCCTGCCGTGGGAGCTGGGCCTGGCCGAGACTCACCAGACGCTGGTCATCAACAACCTGCGTTCCAGGATCGTGGTCGAGACCGACGGCCAGCTGAAGACCGGTCGCGACGTCGCCATCGCCGCCTTGTTAGGTGCCGAGGAATTCGGGTTCGCCACCGCGCCGCTGGTCACCATCGGTTGCATCATGATGCGCGTCTGTCACTTGAACACCTGCCCGGCCGGCGTGGCCACGCAGGATCCGCGACTGCGTGAGAAGTTCGCCGGCAAGCCCGAGCACGCGGTGAACTTCATGCGTTTCGTGGCGCAGCATCTGCGCGAAATCATGGCGCAGCTGGGTTTCCGCAAGCTCGAAGACATGGTCGGCCGCGTCGACATGCTCGAGCCCAGGGCGGCCATCGATCACTGGAAGGCCAAGGGTTTCGACTTCAGCAACATCCTGTATGCGCCGGACGCGGGCCCCGAGATCGGCCGCTTCCAGACCATCACGCAGGATCACGGCCTCGACAAATCGCTGGACGTGACCACGCTGCTGAACCTGTGCAAGCCCGCCATCGAGCGCGGCGAGAAGGTTTCCGCCGAGCTCGACGTGCGCAACGTGAATCGCGTCGTGGGCACCATCACGGGTAGTGAGGTGACGAAGAAGCACGGCGCCCAGGGCCTGCCCGACGACACCATCCAGATCAAGTTCAAGGGCTCGGCGGGCCAGAGTTTCGGCGCCTTCATGCCGAATGGCATGAGCTTCACGCTCGAGGGCGACGCCAACGACTACTTCGGCAAGGGGCTGTCGGGCGGCAAGCTCGCGGTCTTCCCGAGCCCGAAGGCCACGTTCGCGTCCGAGAACAACATGATCGTGGGCAACGTCGCGCTGTACGGTGCCACCAAGGGCGAGGTATTCGTGCGCGGCATGGCCGGCGAACGTTTCGCCGTGCGCAACTCCGGCGTGGACACCGTGGTCGAGGCCGTGGGCGACCATGGCTGCGAGTACATGACCGGCGGACGCGTGGTGGTGCTCGGCCCCACCGGCCGCAACTTCGCGGCGGGCATGTCGGGCGGCATCGCCTATCTTCTCGACGAGAGCGGCGACGCGCTGTCGCGCATCAACACGCAGATGGTTGAAGTCGACCGCGTCGAGGATCCCGCGGAGGCCGAAGAGCTGCGTGCCTTGATCGAAAAACACGTCAAGGTCACCGGCAGCCGTCATGCCGAGAACATCCTCGCAGCCTGGCCTACCAAGCTGCCGCGGTTCCTGCGCGTCATCCCGAAGGATTACAAGCGCGTGCTGGCCTGCCTCAAACGTGCCCATGACCAGGGCTTGTCGGGCGACGAGGCCATCATGGCCGCGTTCGAAGAGAACGCGCGTGATCTGTCGCGCGTCGGCGGAAACTGAGCCAGGTAGAAATAGAAGAAGTTAGATGGGAAAGCCAACAGGGTTCATAGAATATCTGCGCGAGCTGCCGGTGGATCGTTCCCCGGCCGAGCGCGTGCGCGACTGGAACGAATTCCATCACCACATGGACGAGAAGCGCCTGCGCCAGCAGGGCGCGCGCTGCATGGATTGCGGCGTTCCGTTCTGCCACACGGGCAAATTGATCTCCGGCATGGCCTCGGGCTGCCCGGTCAACAATCTCATCCCCGAGTGGAACGACCTGGTGTACCGCGGCCTGTGGCGCGAGGCGCTGGAGCGCCTGCATCGCACCAACAACTTCCCGGAGTTCACGGGCCGCGTCTGCCCCGCGCCCTGCGAAGGTTCCTGCGTGCTCGGCATCAACGCGCCGCCGGTGACCATCAAGAACATCGAGAACGCCATCGTCGACAGGGGTTGGGATGAAGGCTGGATCGTTCCGGAGCCGCCGACGGTGCGCACCGGCAAGAAAGTGGCCGTGATCGGTTCGGGTCCCGCGGGACTGGCAGCCGCCGCGCAGCTCAACAAGGCCGGCCACCACGTGACCGTGCTGGAGCGCGCCGATCGTCCCGGCGGCTTGCTGACCTATGGCATTCCCAACATGAAGCTCGACAAGCGCGAGGTGGTCGCGCGCCGCATCGGGCTCATGGAGAAGGAAGGCATCAAGTTCCTGTGCAATGCCACGGTGGGCGAGAACGTCGAGCCGCAGCTGCTGATCCGCGACTTCGACGCCACCATCATCTGCACCGGCGCCACGCAGCCGCGCGATCTGCCGGTCGAGGGGCGCAGTCTCAAGGGCGTGCACTTCGCCATGGATTTCCTGACGGTGTCGACTCAGTCCGTGCTGAAGGGTCAGCCCGATGCTTCGCCGATCACGGCCGTGGGCAAGGACGTGATCGTGCTCGGCGGCGGCGATACCGGCACCGA
The DNA here is from genome assembly GCA_963711635.1 of uncultured Pseudomonadota bacterium. Taxonomy (GTDB): domain Bacteria; phylum Pseudomonadota; class Gammaproteobacteria; order Steroidobacterales; family Steroidobacteraceae; genus CADEED01. The sequence continues at coordinate 3,253 of CAVQEZ010000013.1, read as the reverse complement.
CTGCGTGGGCACTTCCATGCGCCAGGGCTGCCGCTCGCTGCAACAGATCGAGATCATGGCCATGCCGCCCATGGATCGCGCCGCGGACAATCCCTGGCCGGAATGGCCCAAGGTCTACAAGATGGACTACGGGCAGGAAGAAGCCGCCGCGAAATTCGGCGCCGACCCGCGCGTTTATCTAACTACCGTCAAGAAGTTCAACGGCGACGCCGCCGGCAATCTGACCGGCGTGGTCACGGTGAACATCACGTGGGAGAAGAACGACAAGGGCGGGTTCGTGCCGGTGGAACAGCCGGGCAGCGAGAAGGAACATCCGGCGCAGCTGGTGTTGCTGGCCATGGGTTTCCTCGGGCCCGAGCAGGCACTGCTCAAGGACCTGAAGGTGGAGACCGATCCGCGCAGCAACGTGAAGGCTGAATACGGACGGTATGCCACCACGGTGCCCGGCGTGTTTGCCGCCGGCGATGCGCGCCGCGGACAGTCGCTGGTCGTCTGGGCCATCAATGAGGGCCGCGGGGCCGCGCGCGAGTGCGACCGCTACCTCATGGGCGCGACGGAACTGCCGTAACACGGTGCCGGGTGGGGAAAGTGGGGAAGAGCGTTCGGCTGCTCCTTTGCTAGGGCGACCATCGTGCGCTCTCCGCACTTTCGCCACCCGGCACCAGCTCCTCCAATTTCGACTCCATCAGCGGGCCGAAGTAACCCTGCGGGTGCGACGGCCGCTGGCGTTCGGCCTTTTCCCGGGCGGTGATTTCCCGACGCGCCGCTTCGAAGGCGGCGCGCAACGTCGGTGCCGAGGGCAGCGCGTCGCGGTAGAACGCTTCGCCGAAGTAGGTCAGGTCACGTTCCACGCCGCATCCGAATGACGGCCGGCTCTTGGAAGCGGCGGTGATCACGATGGTGTGATTGTCGGCCAGCGGTTGGATGAAGCTGCCTGAATAGCAGGCGGAGATCACGACCACGCGCCAGTGGATGCCGGAGTCCTTCAGCATCGCGCCGAGCTGCTTTGCGCCCAGCGTCGTGGGCCGCATGCCGGCATTCGACACGGAAATCGTCGCGTCCTTCCAGCCATGCGAGGACAGCGCGAGGAACAGCACATCGTCCTCGTCCATCACGCGCCCGAGCGCCTCGAGCGCGTAACGCAACGCCGCCGCCGAGGCCAGCGGATACTTTTCGAGGTCGCGCTGATCATTCACCAGGCGCAGCGAGCGTTTCTCGAGCCCGAACCGGTCCGCGAAGCGCCGCGCCGCGAGGTCGATCTCCTCGGCGAACACGCGCTCCTCGCCGACACCGGCGAAACCGAGGAAATAGGCCTGCGAGCCGGGCGGGGAGTGCTCGGATATCGACTGGACCTGCGCGTCGATGATGGCCGGCTGGCGATCGACCAGCTCCTGCGGAATGACCTTGGGCGGCGGCGCAGTCTCGGCCTGCGCGACGAGGGCAAGGGCGGCGGTGGCCGCGAGCAGGGGTCGGAAAGAAATCACGCCGCGAGTTTGACACGCGGCGTGTGAAAGTTCCGGCCCCGCATTGAAACCAGCCGACGAGACGGCGGGGGCGAGTCGCATGGTAAACGTGCGCCGCAAGGTCCCGCGGATTCCCTGGCGCCTTCCCTGACGCCTAACTACGTATTCTCGTTGCGCCTCGCTCCGCCGCCGTCTCGTCGGCCACAGCGCGGTAGCAAAACGGGTTCGCCGGCGGGGCGCATCCGGGACACCATGACCTGTCGTTGTGGGACGGCGCTGACAGGGATGCCCTGGGTGCGTTGCAGCGGCGCCGGCCGTGAACGGGGCCTTTCGTGCAAGCGGTTGTTTGGCAATGGATTCGGCGGCAGAATGCGCGGCGTCCCGGTCCCAGAATCAGAACAACGCAGGAGAGACCGTCATGACCATGCTTGCCGCCCTGTGGTTGCCCATCCTGTTAGGCGCCGTCTTCGTGTTCGTGGCCAGTTCCATCATTCACATGGCGCCGCTCTGGCACAAGAACGACTTCCCGCAGTTGCCGGATGAGAACCGCGCACGCGCCGCCATCGGCGCGCTCGGAGTTCCGCCCGGCGAATACATGCTGCCTCGCTGCAAGACGCAGGCGGAAATGCGCTCGCCGGAATTCCTGCAGAAGCTGGCCGAAGGTCCGGTGTGGCTCATCACGGTGCGGCCCAACGGCAGCTGGGGCATGGGCAAGGCGCTGTTGCAGTGGTTCGTCTACATCCTGGTGATCACGGTCTTCGCCGGCTATGTCGCGGCGATCGCGCTTCCGGCGGGGACGCACTACCTGACCGTGTTCCGCGTCGTCGGCACCGTGGCATTCATGGCGTTCTCGCTCGGCCTGGCCCACGACTCGATCTGGTATGCGCGCAAGTGGAGCACCACGTTCAAGCTGGCGTTCGACGGGCTGATCTATGCGCTGGTGCTGGCCGGCACGTTCGGATGGCTCTGGCCGAAGATGTAATGGGGTCAGATTGACCTCAACCGGTCGACGCAACAGCCCGGTTGAGTGTATCTGCCGGGGCTGTCCCAGCCCAAGGTCATGCGAGGCCGCTGGTTGAGTTCGTGTGCCACACGGTCCAGATGCCGTTGGCTGAAGACCGATAGATCGCTGCCCTTGGGAAAGTATTGGCGCAAAAGGCCGTTGGTGTTCTCGTTGCTGCCGCGCTGCCAGGGACTGTGTGGGTCGCAGAAGTAGACCTTCACGTCGGTGGCGATGGTGAAGTCCTGGTGCGCCGCCAGTTCGCTGCCTCGATCCCAGGTGATCGAACGTCGCAACGTTGCCGGTAACTTGAGCACATGCTTGCTGAGCACTCTAGCTACCTGCTCGCTATCTTTGCTCTTGAGCTTCACGAGCATCACGTAGCGTGAGTGCCGTTCAACCAGGGTTGCGATCTGCGAGCTCTTCCCCCCGCACAACAAATCGCCCTCCCAGTGCCCTGGCACCGCCCGATCCTGCGCTTCGGCGGGTCGCTCACGGATGGAGATCGCTTCGCTGATCTGCCCGCCGCCTTGGCCCGGCTTCTTCGAGCTACGCATCTGGCGACGCGAGCGCAAGTGGGCCAGGAGCTCTTTTTTTAGGGCTCCGCGGGCCTGGATGAACAGCGTGCGATAAATGGTCTCGTGCGACACCCGCATAGTCTGATCAGCGTTGTAGCGTCGCTCAAGCCATGCGCTGATCTGTTGCGGAGACCAGTTACGCACTAGCTTCCTCGCCACCGCTCGCTGCAAGCGTCGGTGCTGGATGAGCTTGCAGGGCTTGGGACGCACAC
>CAVQEZ010000012.1:0-307720 GCA_963711635.1 uncultured Pseudomonadota bacterium | reverse complement strand
CCTGAGGCCACATGCCGGCCAAAAGTAGCGATGTCCGGTTTTGGGGGGCAAGCTGCCGTACAGCGGACATGATTAAGAGTGGAAGGACGCTGGCATCCGCTCCCGCATCAGATCGTGGAAGTGAAGACCTTCAACTCCAGCAGTTCTCGCTGCCTTCTCTGGTTCCTACCGAGAACTGCACGTTGCTACGTCGCAGATGCGTAACCAATGTAGTTGCGAAGTGGCGCCGTGCCTCGTCGCGAAGATCCAGTCGGATTGCCTTGCCTTTGAGATGTAGACCATCTGGGCTGCGCCAATATTCACGGTTGGTAGTAGCGATACCGGCCGCATGTGTTCCATGTCGCCGGATCGGAGCATCTGCGAACGCTTGTCATCTAGGGCCACCTCTTCCAGGATCGTCGGCCAGGTCTACCAAGGAGTCGAAATCGAGAAGGACAAGCCTGTGAAGCTACCGCAACTCTACAATCCGCCTTTCATTCTTGTAGTTAGGAGCAGGCGTAGCCATATGTTTCAAGGAAGGATTTTTCCATGAAAATGGCTGGGTATGGACCGACGCAGGGATCATCACCGAAAAGGCGCTACCCATCCTCGCGGCGGCCGCAATCATCTCCGGGAGCTGTTAGCGCGACCTCCCGCGACCAGAAGCATCTCCTCGCCATTCTTAGCGGCTTGGGCCGTCTTCATTCAAGCACTGGAGAAGTAGGCGCAATGCGATACCATCTTCCCGTCCGGCAGGCGCATGGCACTCAGGTTGGAGAGGGGTTGATGTGGGGAAATGAGGATCTCCTCCATCAAACCTACATGGACAGCGAGCATACTTTGCAGATCAGCGACGGAAGCCGCATCCCGATACTGTTAACCCACTTGAATTCGGATCGTGCCGATTTCAGAACGACTGGACCAATACCGGGTTTTGAAAACTCGTTTACGAAGGACGCGAAGGCGTCATGTCCTAGTGGCACTCGAATTTCCCAATCTCAGCCGACGATACGATGCGACGCGGCGCTGCGTACGGTTTTCTGGCTATGACGGTGCGTTGGAAAGGCCGTTCTTCGTCGAGGAAGAAGCGCTTTGGGGCCTTGATTCCATGGCACGGAACGGCGGAGCTGCTCTTCTCGCGACATTCGACCGCCACCGCGATCGAATCTGCGCGGCAGCGGTGCAGGTCTATGGAAGGCGCCGTGAAGGTTCCTACACATTGACGCCGGCAGACCTATACTGATCGAGTACTGAAATTCATGAGTGAAAATTGTCTGCCAGGAAACTTGCCGTTGCGAGCGATCACGCCGCATTTGGTCGAAACCAACCGTTTCAAAGCTTGATGCCTATTTGGGGCCACGGCAGCTCCCCGCGCATCGGCCCGCCGGGAGAAACCCAGCGAGCCGAGAATGATTAGGACGGATGCGCGCGTGTCTAGCGCCGCATGCCCTCACGCTCGATTTTGCTCACGTCGTAAGGCTGAGCGCTCGGGTCGAAGTTTTTCCAGCCGGCTTCGCGATAATCAGCTCCCAGGCGATCCGGATCGATGGGCTGATGACTATCGAGAATTGCGCTAACAGTTTCCACTTCCGCGCCATCGGCTCTGACGGAAACCAGGGTTCCGCCGCGCCGAACCGCTTCAGAATAAACATGAGCATGGTCTTCGGGCACGCCGGAATCGACCAGGGCGCCTACAATTCCTCCCGCCGCACTGCCGGTGAGCGCGCCGGCCGCCGTTGCCGCAAGCCATCCGGCAGCGACAATGGGTCCGACACCCGGAATGGCCAGAAGGCCGAGGCCAGCGAGGAGTCCGGCACTACCTCCGACCACCGCGCCGATGCCGGCACCTGTGGCAGTCGATGATGCTTTGTCCACATCGTCATATTTCTCGCTCACGGACTTGTTGGCGAGCAGGCTGATTTGCGAGGACGCAATACCCGCCTCCTCCAATGCCTTGACCGCGTCGCGCGCCTGAGTGTGGCTGTCGTAGACTTTGGTGATGGTTTGCATGAAAGTATCCTTTGTAATGATGATCAGTTTGAGACGACATTGCCCTTGTAATCGACGGCCACCTTGACGGATTTTCCCTCCTTGTTGGCACTGCCGCGCCAAATGCCCTTGTCATCCTTCTGCAACGCGGAGACGTCCGAAAAGCCCGCGGCGAGCGCGCGATCCTGCGCCTGGCCCTCGGTGAAGCTGTTAGCGCCTTCCAAGGGGCGCCTTCGTCCAAGGCGGCCGCTTTGAACGTGTCCGACCTGCAATTTTCGAGGAAACTGGTCTTCTCGATGTGGTTGTCATTCGACGCGGTCTTGTCCTTGACCCGCATCCATGCCGCATAGCGTGTTGCTTCGGCATCCTTGAGGGTGCCGTCCTTGTTGGCGTCGGCCGTGGTCCACATCGCAGTGCAATCGGCGTCGCTCATCGCCAGGGCCGGAGCGGTCAAGACAAGGCAAGCCGCAGCTGCCAGGAATATCGATTTCATGGGATTTCTCGCTGATGAAGTTGCTCGCTAAACGCAGCGAGGTAACAAGGGAAGTCGATAGCCCCGCCGATGTTCCAGTGTTCTTGAAACAAACACCCGTACGTGGTCGCAATCTGCGGCCGCTTCCGGACATATGATAATAGGATGTCAGCTTTCGTCAGAGGCGCAGACACTGTTGTCTCACAAGCGAATCTCATAGACAGCTGCTATGCGGCATTGGCGAACGTTTTCCAGCGGTAGAATCTGTCTCCAAGCATGATCCCGGTGGCATGAAGCGGGCCGGTTATTGCAGCATCCATGGTTCGGTCCGGGTCCGAGAGTTAAGCCGACCTCCGCGTACAAAAATTCTCTAGGTATCCTGGCACTAGCCCCCATATTCAGCTTACCATCGGCCGACCCCTGGCACCCACCGATAGCAGAGAGATAGCTTCTCCCGCCCTACAGGCCGGAGGATCTCGTGAACTTAGTCACCCCTGATACTTCCCTAGCCACTTTGTACGAACGTCTTTTCAGAAGGCGCTTCGGGATTGAGAATGAGCGGGAGTTCGAAGTTTATCCCTGTGCAGTGTCGCCGCCTCGCCGGCGTTTCAGCAGTAGCGGTACCATTTTTCCTAGCGAGGCTGTTTTGTCGCGCTATCAATACTGACGAGAAAGGCCCTGCGCTATGAATCGCGGAGCCCTGGCAATTAAATGTGCAGATTTGCGAACGAAACGCATTAACCACGGCGGGGTGCTCTTCCATGCCACTTGAAAAGCGAAACTTTCGGAGCAGCGATTTACATTGCCTATCGCAGGCTCAGCGGGCACGAACTCTTGCCGCCGGGTTTGGATCTACGCTCGTCGCCGACCTCCTTGAGGCGCATGCGCAGGCCTGCGAACGAAACGCATCATCCCACACCGCTCCGACGACAGTTCTCCGTCCGAGAGAATCCCCGCCAGTCGGGACGTATAGGCCTGCGTCTGAACTGGTTACGGGACGTTCAGGGTACGCTGTAAGGCGGTAGGAACGTCTCGCTCCAGGCAGTCTAGAAGTAGTTCCGATCCACCGACCGTGACCAGGGCTAACCTCCGGCGGGTGCCGTCTACTCAACGGCTTCCGGCATTTTCGCCAGCGACATCAGCGGACGTGCAATCTGATCCAATAACTGATCAGCGTTGTTCTCCTCGCCCAGCGTTAGCTGCAAAAGATGAACGACCTCATGGTTGTGAAGCTGATGCGCAAGATTACGAGCAGCTGTATATGAGGCAATTTCGTAGTGCTCCACCTTATGCGCTGCACCAATGAGAGCCATATCCGCTGCTATAGCGCTTACCTTCTTACCTTTGCTAATGACCTCTTCACCTTCCTCTATAAGGCCCATCATGCCCTTGCAGGTCTTGGCTCGAGCCGGCTCTCCGATCAGCTCAAAGGCGGACTTCAGCCTTTCGACGTGAATTTCAGTCTCCATGAAGTGGGATTTAAAAGCGGATTTCAGTTGCAACGAACGCGCGGCGTTCGCCATTTTGGGCAGTGCTTTGAGTAGCTGATTTTCGGCATGGAGTAGGTCGCGCAGATTGTCAGTGAGCACAGCTGCAATTGCTTGGTCGTCTGCCGGGTGTCGAACTTTCCAGCGCCATTTGGCCATTTTTTTCTTCGACATCGCCTCCACTGAACGCTGGCGCATTCACAATTTCCCAGTCGCCACCTTGGTTCCATGGACCCTTTGCATCAAACTCTCCATGATCACCTTCGCCGGTCGAATCATCGAAGTACTGGTTTACCAGTCCCTTTGTCGGGGCGATTTTGCCGATCGAGAAGCGGGGCTTCTCCATACTTTCCAATGCAGCCGTAAAGGCCATCATATGAGTGATTTCGCGCGACATGAGGAATTGGAGCGCATCCTTCGAGCCCGCATCATCGCAGAAGTTAATCAAACGCTCGTAGACAATTTTGGCACGAGCTTCAGCGGCGATATTGCTACGCAAATCCACATCCAACTCCCCGGTCACTTTCAGGTAGTCAGCGGTCCAAGGGTTACCCATGGAGTTGAACAAATTTACACCACCTCCGCCAGCAATTGCGATCAGAGGATCAGCTTCGGCGGCGTCGCGTTTGTACTTCATTGGCGCCAAATGCATACGGGCGAGGCAACCGACAATCTCAAGGTGGCTTAGCTCCTCAGTCCCTATGTCCATCAGGAGATCTTTACGCGCCGCATCTTCGCAGTTGATACCCTGGACTTAGTATTGCATCGCCGCCGCCAGCTCTCCATTGGCGCCACCGAATTGCTCAAGCAACATGTTCCCGAAACGGGGATCGGGAGCATCTACCCGGACAGTGTACATTAGCTTTTTAACGTGATGATACATTCGCCTCTCCTTTGTCTTCTATGAAAGGCTTTGGCCGTCCTATGTTCCAAAAATTATGGGTGAGGCCAGAAAATTCTACGCGGCCAGACTGCCTGGGTGATGAGAACTTCCGATATACTGACGGTGTAAGCAGCCATCGCGTGGTTCTCAGGTCTATCTGTACTCTCTGCACACCCGAAACCGGCACAAACTCTTGCTTCTTTGAGGCCGAGTTCCTGGCCAGTTTGCGATGTACTACTCTGGCCATACTTTATGGCACAGTGCACTTCCGGCCCTTTTCACATTGCTACTGTTGGTCAACATGAATGTGCACCCGATGAGGAACATAAGCATTTCAAGGTTGTTTGTGGTCCGGCAAGACGGCGGTCATTGCTAGGATATTAAGGCAGTCCGAGAGTTGGGACGTCCCATGCATCAAGGATTACAAACCATCAATTCAAGCATTTCAAACATTAGGCCGATACGATTCCAGGCGTTTACGACGTTGAAACCGTAGACCAAGCAATTCAGCTCGATAAGTACAGCTGGGGCGCCATTTTTGCCGGTGTCGTAGTCGCGTTGATCACACAAGTATTGTTGACGATGTTGGGGGTTGGTATCGGGATTGCCAGCATCGATCCGGAGCTTCCAACAATCCAGCCGCTTCAACTTTCTCCATGGCAGCAGGCGCGTGGTATGTCCTAAGCGGTCTCATAGCGGCGTTTGCCGGAGGCTACGTCGCCTCTCGCATGTCGGGCAAGATCTTACCAACAACGGGTGCACTGCACGGCCTGACCACCTGGGCACTTACGACATTGATTGTGTTGTACCTTTTAACCAGCGCGGTCGGCAGCCTTGTTGGCGGTGCCTTTAGCGGGATCTCCTCTGCAATTGGAGGTGCGGGTCAGACGATCGCTCAAACAGCTGCGCCGATGCTCGCAAATTCTAATCCGTTGGATGCTTTTAGCTCGCAGATTAGGCGTCTGGGTCGAGCCCGGAAGCTCAAACGGCGGCGGCTGTAAATGCAATGCGCCAACTGGTCATGGGAAAATTGGAAGACGCGGATGAAGCGCGGACTGCGGCTGCTCAGGCGCTAGCCACTGCCAGGGGTATTCCCGTGGACCAAGCAACTCAGCAGGTCACCGAGATGGAGGCTCGAGTATCATGCTGCTGTCGACTCCGCAAAGCAGCAAGCAATTTCCGCTGCCCAGACCACAGCCTCGGTGGTGTCGACAGGAGCCATTCTTGCATTTATCGCATTGGTGCTAGGGGCCGTCGCCGGCGGCTTGGTGGCCGGTCTGGTGTGGTGCATCCGATTTATGCGGAACGCATTGTGCCGAGCCGTAGGCGGCGTTGAAGCGGCACACGCAATTTTTTCGTTTGTTCAACTAGCATTCGGATTGAGCGCAACAACATTAATCGGAGACAGTATGAAGTGGTTGCGCGACAACGGGCTAACGATTGTGCTCGTCGTTTTGACGGTTGCCTGCATCGCTGGCATGATGACCTCCGGGCTGGCGGTCGAAACAGGCTGTTGGTCAGCCACGGTCAGCCTCCGATTGGCCTTCTCTCCTACATTCTGTCAGGAGCATTCGTGTCAGCGCTGTTTGAAAACTGGGAAAGTGAGTTTCTGCAGATGGGCGCCTACGTTACGCTAACCGCCATCTTGTTCCAGCGCGGCTCTGCGGAATCGCGTGACCCTGACGAGCCGGAAAGAGACGGCGATGAGCTGCCAGAAAGCTGGCGATCAAGGCGCGCAGTTCAGCGTTGGGTGTATGCACACTCGTTGGGCCTGGCACTGTTCGCTCTTTTTTTTATCAGCTTTGTTTTACACTGGGCGGGAAGCCTCAAAGCATCAAATCAAGAGGCTTTAGTTCACCGCGAGACTGTTCAGTCGGCGCTCTCGTATCTGGGCGACGCGCAGTTTTGGTTTGAGTCTTTTCAAAACTGGCAATCGGAGTTCCTTTCGACCGCTGCTCTCGTCGTCCTCTCGATTTTCCTACGGTACAAAAACTCTCCAGAGTCTCAAACCTGTTAGCGCCGCTCATAGCGAAACAGGCGCATGAGCGCCTTTTCAGAGCGCAAGCTGTCGAGTCCCCAGTAAGTTCCCTAGGCGACAGAGCATCACCCGGTCTGATTCTTCTGCAGGAATTGCGAACATATTAGTCCAAACGGTATTGACCGCTGATGATCAGTGCATCAGTCGCGTCTCGCCGCAAGGTCGCAACTGCAAGTAATGTCTCGTAGTCACGAGTTCCTTGTGCAGCGAACGACACCACACGTTCCGCTACAGTTTCTTTTTGAACCTTGTCGCATCCGAGCTTGGCACAGGCGTCTTCGATGACTTTTGCGAGAAGAGCGACTTCATACGGATTAAAGGAGTTATGCATCACTATCTCCTTTTGCCCCCCGCTGGCGGCGACGCTGGTGCAGGTTCTCCGCATTTTGCTGACAGAGTTGCGCATGAAGTTCGTAGAGATCACCAACAAGATCCGACCCGTATTGAGAAGCCAGCCGACGAGCTCATCAGCTGGGTGACGAGGTGGACGACTTTGTCGGGTTGTCGAAGTCGCCCTTTTCCACGACTGGAATGTTTGCGTTGGGGCATGAAAACTACTCCCCTTTTTTAAGACGGGGGTCTCGAAGGACTTTAGCCGTCAGTTGGGCCGACGATTTTGGGAAGCGTCCCACGAGTCTCAAGGCGAGTTCTATACTTTTGCGCAGGGAAGGCTGTTTTTTCTGGAAGGGGCTGAAATTTCTGATGTCAATTATGGCGCGTCGTGTTCCGTAGGCTCGATAGCAGGCTTTTCATTCAACACAACATTCAAGAGAGAACTATTGACCATCAGGAGGCCGTTGTATTCGATAAAACCCAGCTTACGGAACTTGTTCATGAAGTGGTTGACGCGGGAGCGGGTCGTCCCAATCATCTCAGCCAGAGTTTCCTGACTTATATTGGCGAGAACGGGCTCGGACTTTGCCTCTTTACCAAAATTGGCCAATAAGAGCAAAAGTCGGGCCAGGCGTTTCTCGCTAGAATTAAAAAGTTGGTCGATCAGATCTTCCTCGTACCGCTCTGTCCGCTTCAGCAAGAGATTACGAAAAAGTCGGAAAACTCCCGCTTCTCAGAAAGCTCCCGAAGCATGTGACTTTTCTCGATGCGAACCAAGGTAGTAGCTTCCAAGGCAGTGGCAGTGGCTATCCTCACGGAATGACCCGCCAGGCATTGTTCCCCAAAAGAAAGAACCCGGCTGCAAGATGGCAATGACAGCTTCTTTCCCCTGCTCGGAAATCACAGTCAGCTTTATCTGGCCGCTTTGAATATAGAAGACCGCATCGCATGGCCCGCCTTGCGAGAAAATCTTTCCGTGCCTTGCAAATTTAGTGAGCGAGCGCTCCAGCCCCACACGGTCAAACATTGCATCTTGAACATTTAACCTTAGCCATCCCACCCTCACCCTTAAGGTTGCGAACTGCATATTAAACATAGAGAATGCGACGCAGGTGTTCAATATTGCTCAAGGAACTGCAATTGAAAATGACATAGTGCGCCATCACCGGGAGAGGTGAGCCTGCGGGGACAACCTGGAGGAAAAGATGCAGGATTCGACCTTATATTCTGATGATCTGGCGCTTTTAACTGCGGTGCTAAATTATGTTTGCACAGCCCAGCACATCCAGGACGACCTCCAAAAAATGACCATTGGACGAAGGATTGTGTCGAAGGCGCAGATGGGAGAGAGGGGATTTGGGGCTCTGGTAGAGCACGCGATCCGGGCCGAGTTATTTTACCAGTCGAGAGTTGAGAGCAAAGCGAACGACAATCTCGCGTACCGTTTCTCGATGATTGACCCGGCCGCCGATGGCAAAGGTCAACGATAGGCGCGAATGGACAAGGTGACCCTTCTGACGCACTCGCCCGCGCTCGGAAATGCGCCCTGCAAGGTGAGCTCAATATCGTGGCTCAGAACCAGGTCGTGACTGCCCTGGAGCGACGAGGCATCGATGCCACAATGGCCAGAGCAATACTGATGAAGATCCTCACCCAGCAAGACGTTGACTTAGCGGACATGGAACGGCTGCTGGACGCGCTCGACGGCCAACCAAATATCGCGGCGACCTCCTAGCTCTTGGCCAACGCGAGCGAAGGAAACTGAGCTGGGACAATGTTGTGACCAATGACCGGCGCGATCGGTCGTTTCCGCTGAGGCGCTCCTCCAACGTCGAGGTCTGCCCAACGACCTGTTGACGCTCGAACGGTGCGAGGATTATGGCATCCTTGCGCATCTATATGCTAACGCAATGAACAGGCTTTCGATGAAATTCGATGTTCTCATAGTAGGCGGCGGGGCGGCTGGATTGAGTGCCGCACTTATTCTGGGAAGGTGTCACCGCAAAGCTTTGCTTTGCGATGAAGGACATCAGCGTAACCTGAGCTCACAGGCTATTCATGGTTTGCTCGGACGTGAGGGCCGGGCCCCCTCAGCATTTCTGGATGAGGCGCGACTAGAACTGACCCGCTACAAGTCTGTCTCTCTGCGAGCGACAGGGGTCACCGATATCACGCCCAGCGGCCAGGAATTCGAGTTTCACTTGCGCCGACGGAACCAGCGGCAGCGCTACAAAAGTGCTGCTTGCGACAGGACTTGTCGACGAGGTTCCTGAGCTCGCCGGCATCGAGCCCATGTACGGAGTCTCTGTCCATCATTGTCTGTATTGCGACGGCTTTGAATACGCGGGCAAAGCCGTCGCTGCGTATGGAAAGGGGGATAAAGGCGCGGAGCTAGCGGTCATGATGAAGCACTGGATTGCGGATGTGGTGGCTTGCAGCGATGGAACGGCGGTCAGCCCGGAAGCGATGCGAAACCTGGAGGATCCACAACATCCCGTCTTCGCGCGGAGCCCATCAGATCTCTTGAAGGCACAAATGGCCAGCTTACAAAAATCGTATTTGAGAGCGGAGAGGACTTGGCGCTCGGCGCGGTTTGTTTTTTTCGACCGGCTGCCATCAGGCGTCTGATCTTTCCGAGCGTCTTTGCTGCAAGCGTGGTGAAAAAGGAGGCGTTGCTATCAACCCCAGCAACGGAAGAAACGAGCGTCCCGGGCGTATATGTCGCAGGTGACGTCTCGCGCGATGTTCTTCTAGTCGCGGTAGCTATCGCGGAGGGAGCGCAGGCGGCTGTCGCTATCAACAAAGCTTTCCTGCGACGGGATGGATTTTGTGATTAAGTGTAACTTCGATCGCCATTTGCACTGCATGTAGGGATGTCCGGCTCTCCCGCCTGCTTCCTCCGAGTTCACCTGGGATGTCATGGGTGGCCTTGGCTACAATGCCGGTGACTCCATATCGCTCGTCGCTGTACCGGGGTCTTGGCGTCACGCGGCTGAACCGCCATGTTGATTTGTCGGTTTACGGACAGTAGACATGGAGCGTGATGGAAATTCTTCCATGACTCGTCCCGGTGCCCACCGCGGTGGGCGTGGCGCACCCATCCTAAAGTCCGGCCAGACCTGCTGGCGCCAGGCGCTCGCTGGCCGGTTCGCGCTTATCATCGATGCAGAGGACTATTTCGCAGCGCTCAAGGTCGCCATGATGCGCGCCGAGAAAACCATTTTCCTCATCGGTTGGGATTTCGATTTCCGCATCCATCTAGATCCTGGAAATCGCGACAAGACGTGGCCCGACAAGCTCGGCGCTTTCCTCAACGCGTTGGTAAAGCGCAAGCCCGAGCTCGAAATCCGGTTGTTGAAATGGGATTTGGGCGCGCTAAAGACTCTGGGGCGCGGTACTACCCCGCTTTACATCGTCGGCTGGATGGCGAAACGGCGCATGCATCTCAGCCTTGACCATGCTCACCCCGCTGGTGCCTGCCATCACCAGAAGATTGTCGTGATCGACGATGCCTTCGCCTTTTGCGGCGGCATAGATGCGACAGTGGGACGATGGGACACCCGTGACCACCGGGGTAAGGACAAGCGTCGCGACAGTGCATGGGGCTTCTCGCAGGGCCCATGGCACGACGCAACCGCCGCAGTAGATGGCGAGGCGGCCCAAGCTCTAGGTTTCCTGGCGCGAGACCGCTGGCGTCTGGCGACGGGCGAGACGGTGGCGCCAGCGGAGCCAGGGTATGATGCCTGGCCGCCGACACTCGCGCCAAATCTGACAAACGTCATGATCGGAATCGCCCGCACCCAGCCCCATTACGAGGACCAGAGAGCCGCGCACGAGATTGAAGCGCTGTATCTCGCGGCCATCGGCGCAGCGCGGCGATCAATCTACATTGAGAGCCAATACTGCGCTTCCCGGAAAATCGGCGAGGCGCTGGTTCGCCGCCTGAGGGAAAATGGAGGGCCCTGAAATCGTCATCATCAATCCTAAGACAGCAGATGGCTGGCTTGAGGAGGAAGTCATGGGCGCGGCCCGCGCGCTCGTAGTCGGCATGCTGCGCGAAAGCGACCACGAGGGTCGCTTCCAGATATATTACCCTGTAGCAGCCGACGGCACGCCCATTTACGTGCATGCCAAAATCATGATTGTAGATGACAGGCTTCTGAAGGTCGGCTCTTCCAACCTTAACAACCGCTCCATGGGTTTCGACACCGAGTGTGATTTGGCCATCGAGGCCTCGGACCGACGCACAGACAAGCGTATACGCGCGGTCATTGCCGGTATCACAAACGATCTCCTGGCCGAACATCTCGCAGTCGAGGCGCGCGACATTGCCGCGGTACGGAAGGCCAAGGGGACGCTCATAGGCGCTATCGAGAAATTCGCCCGGCCTCGTGGCCGGACGCTCAAACCCTTGAAGTTGCCGGGACTGAACGAGGCCGAAAAGCGGCTGGTCGACGTGCAAATACTGGATCCCGAACGGCCCGGCCGCTTCGTTCCGAAGCTCAAGCGGCTGTTCCGCTAACTTGGTGTCGTGCGGGCTGGAGGAACGAGCGCGGATTGCTTCCTGCGGAGGAATCCCGGACGTGCGTCCGTCATGGGCAAAGGAGATTTGCGCGGCGCCGGCCTCCTGGTGGCTTGAAAAGGACGCAGCAAATACGACGACGAGCTCGTAACCTCTCCAAGCTCGGGCTCCAATTGGGCTTGACATCTGCACAGAAATTCGGAATTCTGAATTCGGCACACGGAGTTGAGTATTCTCATGGAACCGATCTCCGCGCTTCCTCGACTGGTCGACCAGGTATATTTGAGGCTTGTCGATGCCATTGCAGACGCCACATTGGCGCCCAATGAGCGGTTAACCCAAAGCGACCTCGCAGAAAGGCTCTCCGTCTCGCGGCAGCCCATCAGCCATGCGCTGCAGCTTCTCAAGCGCCAGGGACTCGTGGTTGAAGAGGGCAAGCGGGGCTTGGTCGTCGCGCCAGTGCGGGCAGACCAAATCCGTGATCTTTATGAAGTTCGTGCAGCTCTCGATGGCCTCGCCTCGCGACTTGCCGCCGACCGGATCAGAAAGGGCGACGCTCGACCTGTCGAAATCGGCTTTTTCAAATCAACGTTTGCGGCCGGCCGCGCCCTCAACACGGACGCGAGCAACCACGAATGGATCGAAGCGGATGTCGCCTACCATTCCGCTATCTATGCGCTGTCGGGCAATTCGGCAATTGGTGAGACCGTCGCCGAGCGCTGGCCGCACTTCAAGCGCGGCATGGGTGTCGCTCTTGTCAATCGCGCAAGACGAAAGGCGGTATGGGCTGAACACGTCGAGATAACCAAGCACATTCTTGCTGGCGATCCGGCGCGCGCCGAGAAGGCAGCGGTCGCCCATGCAGAAATAGCAGGAGCAAGCATATATGCCGAGCTTAGCGCGGAAACTAACCGGAACGAGAACGGAAACTTCGAAGGAACCGCCGCTAATATTCGGGAGGACCCTCGATGAGTCCGATGCTTCATCTCGGCGAAATCATCGCGATGTACGCGCGCCTGTTTCCGGACAAGCTAGGTGGGCGCGATCTGACACGATCCATGACCTTCCGCCAATGGAACGATCGCTCCTGCCGGCTCGCCAATGCGCTTGATCGGACTGGGCCTCGAGAAGGCGATCGCATCGCCGTCCTCGCGTATAACTGCCTTGAATGGCTGGAGATCTATGCGGCGTCGAAGGCCGGCCTCATCGTGGTGCCGGTCAATTTCGGCTGGTTGGTCCAGAGATCCAGTACATCGTCGAGAACGCGGAAGCCGACAGCAATCATCGTCCAGGACGATCTTCTCGACCGCATCGAAGCAATCCGAGCCGAGCTGCCGATCGGAGAACGACGTACATCCATTTCGGCGGCGACAAGGACGCCCCCGGCTACCGCTCCTACGAGGATTTGATCGCGGCGCGGCGCGCGGTCCGAGCCGTTGATCGAAGGTGGGCCCGACGATCCCTTTGCCCTTCTCTACACCTCTGGCACTACCGGCAAGCCCGAAAGGGCGCATCCGCAATAACGGCAGCCTCGTCCTGCATGCCGTATCTCATCCAGGTCGATTTCGGATTTCAGTCGCGATGACCTCGGCCTTCTGGTCATGCCCATGTGCCACGCGAACTCTCTCTTCTTCGTGTTCGCCTTTGCCGCCTGCGGCGCCGCCTCCTGCGTCTACGACCGGAAAAGCTTCGAACCGGACCATCTGCTGAGAACGCTCGCCGAGCGACCGATTCACCTTCACCTCGCTGGTGCCAACGCACTACATCATGATTCTGGGATTGTCCGAATCCGTGAAGCGTAAGATCAATGTCGACGAGCGTCACTAAACTCCTCATCTCCTCCGCGCCAGCCCGCCAGGACACCAAGCTGGCGCTGATGGAATATTTCCGGGGACCCGGCTCTATGAAGGCTACGGCTCGACTGAAACGGGCTGGGTGACCTTGCTGCGTCCCGAAGAGCAGCTGACCAAGCTCGGTTCCATCGGTCGCGAATGCCCGGTACCGGGAGGATCAAGCTCCTTGATTCAGAAGGCAACGAGGTCGTCGACGGCGAAGCCGGTGACCTGTATTCGCGCACGCCTTACGCGTTTCAGGGCTACTGGAAGCTCGCCGAAGAAGACTGCTGAGGCGTTTCGCGGCGACGTATTGCACGGTAGGCGACATGGCCCGTCGCGACAGGACGGCTACTACTATCTCGCCGACCGCAAGAGCAATATGATCAACAGCGGCGGGGAGAAGATCTATCCATCCGAAGTCGAGCAGGTTCTTGGCACTAATCCCAAGATCAAGGATCTAGCCGTCATTGGCGTCCCTCACGAGAAATGGGGGGAGGCCGCTCATGCAGTGGTGATTTTACATCAAGATCAAGGCGTATCGGAGTCCGAAATCCTCGATTGGTGCAAAAATAGGATCGCCGGATACAAACGGCCAAAATCGATCTCGTTCATTGCTGAAGACGAAATGCCGAGGACTGCCACCGGAAAGCTTTTGCACCGGGTTCTCCGGAGCAGGTACGCCAATCACGAAGCGCGCAGCGCGGAAGGGGGTGCGCCGTGACAGGGCCAGAACCAAGCGAGGCGCTCTCGGGCGTCGTCATGGGAAAAACCGCGGGCGCAGCGTTGGAAGGGGAAGGAGCGACTGAATCCGGGCTGTCTACGGCAGTGGAAATTGATGGCGGTGGCCTGGTCGCCCGCGTGCTCCAGTCCCAAGGCGTGAAATACCTATTTGCGGTCAACGGCGGCCACACTTGGCCGATCCTTGCTGCGCTGCGCGACTATGGGATCAAACTCATCCACATGCGCCACGAGCAGTCATGCGCCTACGCGGCGGACGGATGGGCGCGAACCACCGCAACACCCGGCGTTTGCAGTGTCACAGCCGGCTGCGGACTGACTAACGCCGTAACCGGCCTCTGTGCCGCGGGTCTCGCCGGGAGCGCGGTGGTGTGCATTGCCGGCCAGCACCCGACGACGGAGGACGGGCTGGGCTCGTTTCAGGAGGCGTATGGCAGCGAAATGTGCCGCTCCTTCTCGAAGTTCACCAAGCGAGTAATCGACTGGTCGACGATCGAACTCGATTTGCGGCAGGCGTTTCGCGATGCGACGGATCCGCCGCAGGGCGTCGCCCTGGTTGAAATCCCGACGAACATTCTCTACCGGAGGCGGGCTTGAGAGCACTCAACGCCGCGGCGCGAAGGTCTATGCGCCGGCGAGCTTCGGTCGGGAGCGGACCCGCACAGCATCGACGCAGGCGATCGAGATCCTCCTTGCCGCCGAGCGCCCGTTAATCGCAGCAGGTGACGGAGTCTTCTGGTCGGGTGCGGCAGCCGAGCTACGCGAATTCGTTGAGCTCACCAGGATACCGGTCTACGCCCGGCGCACCGGGCAAGGCGCCGTGGCGGAGGACCATCCGCTTGCGATCCGAGGTCCATGGAAGAAGCCGTTCACCGGGCGCGCCGACGCGGTGTTGGCGATTGGCTTTCGGTTCTGGAGCGGCGAGAAGTTCGGCGAGGCACCCACTTGGAATGAATCCGCACGCTACATTCAGGCCGACGCCACGCCGACGCGGATCGGCCTCCATGTGCCGGCAGAGGTTGCCATGGTCGGTGACGCGAAACTCGTTCTCGGCCAGCTTTCGGACGCAGCCGAGCGGCACGACTGGAGTCTCCGCCCGCTCGGCCTGGCTCCAGGAGATCGCCGACGTGCGCACCAACTACGATCGGGCGATCGCGAACACGAGCGCACGCACCACGACGACGTGCCGATACATCCCGCGAGGGTTGCGCGGGAGCTTTGTGAAGTGATCGATCCGACGCAACGATCGTGATCGATAGCTTCACGATGAGCGGCTGGATGTCGCAATGGTTTCACGCTCGCTTTCCCGGCCAAATTCTGGACGCCGGCCCGCTCGCACCCGTCGGCCACGGCGTCGGCATGGCCATCGGCGCTCAGCTTGCACGGCCCGCAAAACAGGTCGTGCTCGTCATAGGCGACGGTGGTCTCGGCATCAGCGGTTTCGATCTCGAAACTGCGCGGCGCTATGGCCTGCCGATCGTCGCGGTTTTGTGGAACAACAGTTCTTGGGGACCGAGCTTCGACGAGATGCCATTCCTGAAGGGTCGGACCGATCCGTTCGATATGCTGCCGGACCAACGCTACGACCGGATGTTCGAACTGATGGGTTGTCACGGTGAGCACGTCGAGCGGCCTGAGGAGTTTCGCCCCTGCCCTCGAACGTGCATTGAGATCCGGCAAGACCGCGCTCGTCAATGTCGTCGGCGACCGCCGAATAGGCCATCCGAGCCTTGGCGGGAATCTGCTTGGCTCGACCCGCCTCTAGGTCGATTTAAGACAGGCTGGAAGTGCTCCAACTTCACGAGGTGCCGGCCCTTGTAAGGCACGACCGCGCGGCGAAATTCCCTGGGCAGCTTGCCATAGTCGAAAGCCGGGGAGCGGATAGGATCGTCAGTACTCTCATAAGTGGCCAGTGCCAGTGACGCGAGGAGGCTCATAGCGGCGGTCAGGAACGGCGCGACAACTCAGGAAGACGCAGATCGCGGGCAACGGCAGAGAAAGCTTGCGGAGCTGTCTACCAGGCTTAGGAGCCTTCTGGACCTTCATTCCGGCATTGAGGGCCGTTACAGGACGATCCACGCGCCAAGTTCGGCGGAAGGACAACGCTTCATCGCGTCTGGATCTCGGACGGCCAAGCATCACCTTGCACGCGCGCGCTGTGGTGAAGCCCACTCGGACGGGGAGCAATTCGTCGTCACCGACCCGGCGGGGCGTTCTTGCGACCAGCGGTGTACGCCCGCTCGTTCGAATTGTAAACCCGACAGTGGCGCCCAGCGTTCAGCGCTTCGCGTGCACGCGACGGGCCAGGTGGTTGGCGACGAGAACGCGTCCTTCTTCAACGCGGCTAGCGCGGTCGATAGGGACTTTCGGCAGAGGCGGCACGGGTTTCCGGAAAAGCCATGCATTCGAGGAGCTTCCTGACCGAGAGGTTGTGGCTGACCTCGACCGCCACATCGATGAATTCGGCTGAAGTGACGCTCTTGAATTTGTAGCGGCCGTAGAACTCTCGAATGATCTCCCAAAAGACCGGGTCGCCTACATGTTGCCGGAGCGCGAAGAGGGTTACCGCGCCGCGGTAATAAGTGTTGTCAGCGAAGAGATCCTCCGGCCGGCTGACAACGGCGGGGGCCGACCTTCTTATCGCGAAGGTAGTCGTAAAGCGCCAGCGATATCGTCGTCGAAGCTTTGCGACTGGTTGAGAAACTCGAAATAGGTCGCGAAGCCTTCGGCGATCCAGACATCGCGCCATTGGGCCACCGCCAAGGAGTTGCCGAACCACTGGTGAGCCAACTCGTGTACGATCACACTCGGCGCGATGAATTGGCCTCAACGGTCGAACTGGGGAAAGTCGAAAGCGCCTGGGTCTCGAGCGCGTAGCGCAGACCTCTCATCGTCGACGGTAACGCTGCCATAGGAGTCGAATGGATATGGCCCCGAACAGGCTTAGCAGCCAATCATGTATTGCGGCGTCTTCATAGTTCGTCATATCTGTGCATCAGTGACGTTCTTCGTCACGTAGTGCAGGACCGGGATCCCTGCCGCGTCCTGATCCATCATCCGATATGCACTGATATGCGCGGTGGCGAGCCAGGTCGTCATCGGCTGCGTCATGGTGTAGTGGAAGCGCTGTGAACTAACGAGATCGTCGGTTTTGGTGTGCAGACCGTTGGCAACCGCCGTGTACGGCTTCGGCACGGTGACGGAGATCGTATAAGTGGCGCGATCGGTCGGCTGATCGTTACACGGAAAGAAACTCGAGGCGCCGACCGGCGCGCTCAGCGCGTTGGTCGAGTCCTCGAGATGTAGCCAGCCGAGCGGCAAACCCCCTGCCCAGGCGTCGTCGGATCAGGGATCGGCGTCGGCGTGCCGCCGTAGCGGATCACAACTTCGATGGGCCGTCCCCGCGCAATTGCGCCTTTTGGCTCGATGGTCAGCTTGCGCTCGGTCTGCGAGAAGCGAACGCGGTCGCCATCGAGTGTCACGCTCGCAACCTTGAGGCGGAATAAATCCAGCTGAAACGTCCTCAGTTGTCGGGTTGCCTTGATGCTGACCTTCGCCGCGCCCTCGAGACTTTGGGCGGCAGGATCGGCAGTAAGGTCGAGATCGTAATGCAAGACGTCGTAGCCTTTGTTGCCGTAAGCCGGAAAGAAAGGATCGATGGCCCAGGCCAGCGAGACCGCAAACAAGCTTGGAGACAGTCCCACCATGACCGCCGGGCAAAACACGAAAGGTTTCGTCATTGCAGTGACGCCTCCGTCCGCTGGAGTTCAATCCGGCATGCTGCCATACTTTTGGCGGACACGCTAAGTCCCTGCCCAGTCGCTGCCAGGCCATCCGATGGGCTGCGTCTCTTCCGCATAAGATGAAAGTGACGGCCTAGAAATTGTAGTCCGTTCGCAGCGAAAACCCGTTGCGCGTCGGCCGGCAGAGTGTTCCGGGCACGTAAATGGGTATCGATAGGCGGCAAAACTCCACTTGGTGATCTTCGCCGATTCTTCCGCTCCGAAAGAATGCAAGAATATCCGGAAGGCTTTTTCGAAGCGCCTGACTGGATGAGCGGTTGCGTGGCTCCCCCTGCTCTACGAAACCTGCGGTGGAACCGGACTTGCGGTGACTGAAGCGCAGCCGGAAACCCGTTTCGAGATGCTGCAGCGAGATTTGAGCAGGCTTCCCGGACACGTGTTCGCGGTCAAATTCATAAGTGAGAGCGACATTCACCGGGTTGCCAAAAGTAGGGGGGCGTGAGAACCCCTTTCTGGGCAAGGCCAGAAGCAATTCCCTTCCTTCGAGATCACAAATGATCTCGAACCCCGCGTTGTAAACGGATTTAATCCACCAGCCCTTAGGCCGAATGATAGGCACGCTCATGCCCGGACAACTACGTTTGAATTCAGGCAAGTACGTGTACAGCCCGGAAGGATAGTAGCTGGGCAGAACGAACATGATCATAGTCCGTCTGTGGCACAAGCTCACCAGGGAACTAAGAAACGATGGCAGCTCATCGGGCTGCAGATACATAGCCGAGTTTACAAGAACGAGGTCGTACTGCGGCAGAAAACCGGCCGGGCGATCGACTGCGAACTCACACATGTCGCCCAGGAAAATATCCTCGACAACTCTTCTAGCATAGGCATAGCGGCTAAGCTCTACGCCATGAAGAATCCGGGCGGAGAAGAAGCGGCCGAATCGCTTTAACGCCGAGCCGTCTGCTGCTCCAAGATCGAGAATGGTTTCGGGAAACCGGCGGCCAGTCGCTCGAAGGAATTTGCGCAACTCGACAGGAGAATTGCCATACTGCTTAAAGGTTTTCCTGTATGGCCTGTTATATCCGCCATAGTGGCGAAAGTAGGAATGCTCGAACTCCTTCATCGTTTCCGGAGCTTCGGCTTGGCCCGTCGAAAGAGCGAAATCATGCAGACCTGAATCCATGTTTCGATGGCCTGAACCCGCTAATTGTTTCGGCTACACAGCGAAATCGTGGATCTTCCCAGACTGCGCGAAATTGGGCGGCTGAACATGTTTTCATGAAGTGCTGCGCCGACCGCTCCAGGTAGTCGTACCCCCACTGTTGACGCTCTTTCAGCGACGCATCCCGCAAGCGCAACACGGTCTCGCGTACCGATTGCGAGATCTCGCCCAGGAGCTCGTCGCGATGTCCCTTCGAGTCACGCTTCGACCAAAGTGGACCCCTCACAATCCAATGCGACAGAAGCCTTAGGCTATTGGGCAGGGCAACGAAGAACCCGCCCAAACCGATGTATGGCTGCAGTGTGATCACTTTGTGAGTCAAATGTGCTGGCAGGAACAAAGTCTGGCCAGGGTTGACGAGGAGCCAGCAGGCGCTGCGCAGAGAAAGCCATTTGTCCATGTCGAAGGCTGCTTTCCCTTGAACGACGGTTCGTTCCACGTCATCGAGTTCCACGCCGCATTCCTTCGTAGGTATCCCAGGCCAGCCACAGCTTTCTTCCAGAGAGGC
This sequence comes from uncultured Pseudomonadota bacterium, assembly GCA_963711635.1. Lineage (GTDB taxonomy): Bacteria > Pseudomonadota > Gammaproteobacteria > Steroidobacterales > Steroidobacteraceae > CADEED01. The sequence continues at coordinate 287,968 of CAVQEZ010000012.1, read as the reverse complement.
AGAAATTGCTGCTGTCTGGGGCATCGGAATGAGAAGTCGGTTACCTGCCCGCGGGAGCTGATGACGAAGCTGAACATCTCTTGCTCGCGGGCGAGAACGCTGGAATGAGGCAGCAGATTGAAGCTGCTCAGCAGATCGGGCGCGGCGACGTTCTCCATCTTCGACCCTCTGATGTGCATATCGGTCACGCCAAACCGTGTCCGATCTGCACGCCATTTCTGTGCGATTTCTTTTAGCGTCAGATACCGTCGTATTCCGCTGGGTCCGATACTGACTCGATGTTTTTCGCCGCTCCTTCGCGTCTCCAGCCAATTGATGAGCGCGGGCCCCATCTCTGCTGGTGGAAGGTCGCGGAGTGGGGAGCGGAGCGGTGCAGGCAGGCCCGCCAACACACTCGGCTGTCCGCAGAGCATCCGCTCGAAGAGTGTTTCTCGGGCGTATGGCATGGGCGGCACGTAACGCCGCAGCATCTTCGAAAATGCGCGCCGGGAAATCTCCAGTGTCGGGTCGTATTGGCGCCCGGCTTCAACAGCAGACCAGAGATGCTCGGGCGTAGAGGTGAAATGAGACAGCTGCCTAACCATGACCCATCCGATGCTCCGCCGATCGACGGTCGCTTGCAATCTGTCGAAATCCGACACGGCCACTAGAGCGCCGGACGTTCTCCTGAAATCGGCGCGACGCTCTATCTTTTGTTTGCGCATCGGATTATCCGAAAACCGCTTCACACTTTTCGGTCCGATGCTCTAGACGACAACGAAACCGACCTTCGAACGGGATCCGGGACTTCCGTTGTAGTTCACTGTTATTTCCTGACCCGATTGAATGTCGCGAATGGCGATGAATACCTGCGTGAGGCGATCGCGTTGGAAGCGCGCATTCGGTTTGTAACTATGGTTATAGAGAGATCCATAACCCAGCGCGATCGCAACGCTGTCGCGCCCCCACCAGAAACCATAGTCAGCAAGTCGCCCTGAAATGTCTCGCACCGGTACTGTGATCACCGGCGCTCGTTCGATCACCGCGCCCTTCTTGATATGGGTTCTTGCAAAGACCCCTCGCCCCTTCTTCGGTACCTGCCTTATTTCGATGAGTTCGCTATGCCGGTGGGACACCGCCAAAGACTCCACTGCGTTGAAGATATGCCAATGCATCGATGACGCACGAATCAGCAAGATTCATGCGCACGAATCGCAGCGATCCGACATAACGCCGCTAGCGCTTGCGGCTTTTGCCCTTGGGCTTGCCCTTGTACTTGCCCTTTGGCTTGCCCTTTGGCTTGCCCTTTGGCTTTGGCCTGGGAGGGGCACTTTTTGCCCACCGCTTCGCTGAAAAGTCCCAGCCCTCCAGATCGGCAACTCTCGCCCTCATGCTGGCGATCTGCGTCGACATGCTTCGAATAGCACTGCCGAGCTTCTGGACCTCGTTGTTGACGTGTTCGATATTAATGCCAACGGCGCTTGTCACTGCTTCCTCCTCCTGCGCTAAATGATGTGGGGCCCCCATTGATCGCGCGGTACACTATATCGCGCATTGCAACCCACTGCTCAAGTCCCATTTCGGCGGCAGTCATGCCAACTCCTTCCGGAACCACGCAAGGGCGCCATTGTCGCTTTGCCAGCTGCTCGGCTCGAACCGATAGCTCCGCCAGTTCTTTCACGGTTTTGGCGTCGGAAGAGCCAGTTAGACATTTCACCTTGATTCGAACAAGCGGAGCCTCAAAGAACCTCTCGCCCAGCCGGTTCACCAGCGCCAGACCGCGTTCCACGTTTTCCAGCGCTCGCTCGCGAACGCCCGCAGCAAGATAGCGCTCCGCAAGTATCCCGTAAAAGAGAATTCTGCTCAACCAGCTCATGGGCACTGCGAAAGCGATCCATCGACGCTTCCATCATCTCCAAACCAGCGCGATCGCCGTCCACCGCATCTGCCCAGCCCAAAAAAAACCGGGCATGATGATACCACATCAGCAGACCCTTTTCGGCCCCCAAATGAGCCAGTTCAGTGCCGGCTCGTCTTGTCTGCTCGAGACTGCCTTGCATGTAGTACAGATAAAGTGAATTGCCGAGGGCGACAGCGTGATCAAGGGCTCGCCGATGGCGCGTGAGTTCAAGGGCTACGGCGCTGAGTTGAGCTGCCTCTCCGAACTTCCCAAGTATATGCAACGTGTTGGCCAAGTATACGAGCGCACGTACTTCAGCGGGCTCTGCCCTCTCGTTCCCGCCGCCCAGCAATGCCAGCGCTTCCTCGAAGTCCGCCTCGGGCTTCTGAAACTGCCCTGTCGCGAAGTGGCACATCCCGGCAAAGACCTTGCCGGCAGTGGATGCCCGCTCGTTGTTGTGCTCCGTTCCGTAGTCGATCATTTGCTTGGCGACAGAAATGGCTGCGGAGAAATCTCCGGCATAGTACTTGACGATCGAAAGGGATGTCAGCGAATCCACCATCGCTTCACCATCTTGAAGTGCCGTGGCCAGCGTTACCGCTTCCGAAAGCGCTTCCTGCGCGCTTGGCTCAACCGGCCCGAAATGCGCGTTGATGACTGCTCCACGCACCATCTGGCACCGCATCCTGATCGCCAGACCTTCCGGCGACGTATCAGTCAATTCGAGGCACCGCAGACAGCGGTCCAGCCGAGCCAGCGCTTCGATTGTCGATCCCATGTCCTTTGCCAGGAGGCCTGCCTGCAGCCAGAGCGAGGCGGCATCGAGCGACCGACCCGATACCGTGAGGTGCTGCGCAAGCATTTCGGGGCTCGTACTCTTAATATCCGGGAAGTCTTGCTCGTAGATATGCGCCAGGTCGGAGTGGAGCCTCACGACATCCCGTTTCAACAGGCTGTTATATGCGGCCTGGCGGATCAGCGCGTGTTTGAACTCCAGCTTGTCGGAAGACGCGGCGTGCAGCACCCTGACCACGCCTGACTCGACGAGCGTTCCCAAGTTTCTCTGCAAAGCCTCAGCTGGCCACCCGGCCAGCTTTGACAGCACCTTGACGTCGAACTCCTGTCCCATCACTGATGCGATCTGGGCAAGTTCTCCGGCTTCTCCGAGCCCATCCAGTCGGGCAAGCAAAGTCCCGTGCAGCGTATCTGGAATCGGCATATCGCCATCGGACGTCTGGTCGCCATCCTGTCCGTCCAGTGTCTCGCTCCCTTTGGCGCGCACCGTTTCCGACACAGCGCGAGCCATTTCCTCAACATAAAGCGGAATGCCATCCGAGCGCTCTACGACGGAGCCCAACACAGTCTCGCCAATCGTCATTCCTTTAAAAACGTGATTGGCAAGATTCACAGCCTCGACTGTGCTCAGTCTCACGATGGGGAGACGCTTGAGAGGGAGGGAAGCTTTGCTCAGAGTGCCTTCATTTCGCGACGTAGCGATCACCAACATGCGTAGTTGGTGCGCACGTTTGATCAATGACGTGAGAACCTCCTCCGAGGAAGGGTCAATCCATTGGACGTCTTCGACGACAACGATGGATGACGACTCTCCCTTGAGCACAACAGCGAGATCAACGATCGTCGAGCGCAACGCATCGAACTTGTAAGCGGGGTTCGAATCGTACTGCATATCGAGTTCATCGCCATCCTGAGCGATGAGTGACAGCACTACGGGTCGCAGCAAACCGAGGCCAGGAAATGACTCGTCGAGGAACTTGCCAGCCTTCCAGCGTCTTTCCTCGATTGGTTCGTTGAGTACGATCTGGGCCAAGTGCCGCATATGATTTATCAAGGGATGCAGCGGTTCGTTCTCATGATCCTCTAGGCATTGAAAGACCAGCGGCGGGCGGGAAGCTACTCTCTTGATGAATTCGAAGACGAAGCGTGACTTGCCGATGCCGGGCTCCCCTGAAATCAACGCAGCCTGCCCCGTACCCTGTTCGACGAGCCGCCAGCATTCATCCAGCATCTGCAATTCCCGAACGCGACCAACGAACGGCGTCAGATGCTCTTGTCGTTCTTCAAAGCGAAACTCCAGCGCACGCGGAGGCCCAGCCTCCCAGACGTGTTTAGCCTCGGAAAAACCCTTAAGATTATGAGTGCCGCGATCCGTGAACTCGAAATTTCGCTGCGCCAGATCGTATGTGGACGAATCGACCCATACCGATCCAGGGGCAGCCAGAGCCTGTACGCGTGCGGCGAGGTGCACGGAGGCGCCGACCGCGAAAATGTCGGATGCGTTGTTCTGCCGATTGATCGTGCTGAAGACGACCAGACCTGTCGCAATCCCGATGCGCACGAGAAGCTCGCTCCCTTCGCCGACAGTAAGTCGCGACAGCGCCTCCACGACGGCAAGGCCACATTCAATCGCTTCCTGGGCATTGCGACCCTGCGTTCGCGGCGAACCGAAATAGGCGGTAAATCCGTCCCCGGTATGATGGGCGAATGCGCCCCGATGCCTTTCGACGACCGTCTTGCTCGTTTCGAAGAAGTTGGTCATGAGGATTTCGAAATCCTCAGGATCCATCGCATCCGCATAGACCGTCGAGTTGACGATATCGCAACTCATGATCGTGAGATGGCGTCTATGGGCAGGCATTTGGGATCAGAACTTTCCCTGGATGCACGACACAATCTCATACTACAACTACGGACTGGAATCTTGGAAGGCCGACAACGCTCCGAACGGGCGCCCGCGGGCGAATGCGGTGACGGAAACAACAGAGCCCAAGCAATATCAGGCTTTTAATGGACAGGCCAGTTCTTCCCTTACTGTCGAAAGTCGCTGGCGAAAATTTGAACAGACGGGGCGCGTGGACAAAACCAAGTCTCATGTACCCTTCGCCGTAACGGTGTCGAGCGCGTGTCGGACACCGTTGAACATCGCGATGGTGCCGGCAAAATAAACGGCGATGAAGAACGCCTGGGCGAGCAGCCACACATTCTTTCCCACCAAGACAGGGGAGTAATAGTAGCCTGGCCAGATCGCGTCGAAGACGAAGTAGCCTGGATAGCCGACGGCGAAGACGCCCAAGAGACCCACTACGCAGAGCCAGAGCGCGCCCGAGCCGTGCGCTTCGGTAGCCGCCTCCGAACGCAGCGCCGCGCATGGCGGTCAGACCCAGCGCCACCATACCAAGCCCGCCAGCCTGCACCGCGGCAACCGAAAGCGTCCACGGGCAAGCCCACCATAGCGTTATGTTCTGCATGAAAAGTTCGCCGGTTGGCCAGCGCGCGCCGACGCAATAGTGCGCGACGATGCCAAAGGTCAGGAACACGCCGAAGATGAAGAGGCCGAGCCCCCATTTCGCGAAACGCGCGCCAAGCTGCATGACACGCTCCTCAGGCTAGTTCATCTTCACCAAAGGCGGTGGATAATAAGTACCGTTGGCGACGCCTTCCGTTGGCCTGTAGAACCTAAAGGTGAGGCGATACTTTTGTCCTTTCGGCGTGGGCAGCCAATTGCTGTCTGGCGCACCAGCCGGCTTCTGATCGGCGAAATAAAGCGTGAGCGAGCCGTCCGAATTGTATTGGACCCCGGACTGGTTGTTAATCAGAAACCTGTTTAGCGGATTGGGGAGCACGCGAAAACGATGACTGTCCACGGCTATCACCGACCAGAAGAACGTCGCATATTGGGCGGGTAACATCCTTTCGGAAAGGTCAGCGTATAGAGGTTGTCGCTATCAAGATCGGCTCCGGCCTGGTCCTTGCTTCCGCGATAGTAGAGCACCTCCGGCTTGATGTTGGCCCAAATGCCGCCATTGTTGACCAATGTCCGCGCCACATAATCAAGGCCGTATTCTCCGACAACTCCGGGCCGTGCCCAGCCATTTTGCAGCGTGCCGTGACCGATGATGCCACCGGCCTTGCCCAGATCGGCGAAGGCGCGATTGCGGATCACCTGGTCGACGCGAGTTCGTTCGGCAGGGTCCTTGATGGCTTCTGCAATAGCGCGGGCTTTCTCCTGCAGTCCTTCCAGGCCGACGCTGAGATCCGGTTCGCTGTCCAGCGCAATGCCAGCGGCTTCGAAGGCTTCCACGCCCGGCAGCGCCTCCAACTCGAATATGGGTGTCTTCGGAATCTCGGGAAGCTTCGGTGTGCCGGTCGCCCGAAGCTTGAATTCATGTTGCAACGCGATGGCAGCCTCCGGATCGGCGCCGAGTTCGACCCGGGCCAGCACGCGGGAATGCTTTACCGGTAGGTCGATACGCGTCGCGCCTGCCGGCGCCGCGACGTTCGCGCCCCGAAAGCAAACAGCGAAGTCGCCGAATGGCCGATTGGGAAAGAGGCGCTCATTGATATTGGCGACGGTCTCGCCCCAGCCATTGAGAAAATGGACCGTGTAATAGCGGCCCTCAACCCTGGGCACACTTACGATTGTGCAACTGGTTTCGTCGGTTGCAACCCATGCCTCGGAGTAGGCGACGTCCAGATTGGGATTGGGCCAATCCACTTCGCCTGGCTTGCGGTGAACGAACTCGTTCCATTTGAAGCCCTCCTGGAAGTCGAGCTGCTGCTGACGGGTTACGAGAAGGCGGCCGAGCAGGTAGATATATGAATCGCTGATATCCTGATCACTCAAATGTTGTTGGGCGAAGACTGCGTTAACCTGGGAGCCAAGACTGACCGTCGCGAGCAATGCCGCTAGGCCTGCAATTCCCAAATACTTCATTTCCTCACCTCCAAATACTCGCTCCCAGCAAAGCAATGCCCCCGAAAGAAGGTTCGGGCGACAGAGCTAACAATAGCAGCGCGCTTGAAATCGCTGTAGTTGGCCCTTGGTCCAACCAAGCCCAATGGCAAAGGTACTGCGCGAGCGAGCATTGGCGCGCGCGTATGGGGCAGCCTTTGGTGAGGGTCTAACGAAAAAAGCCAGCCTTCGCACAGACCGGCTTTTTGTGCAGAGTTCGAGAATTAGAGGTGGAAGGCCATGCGCAGCATGCCCTGCCAGTGGGTATGATCCTCAGCATGGTTGCCGCCAGTACCCGTGGCGTCGAAAACGGTCCGACCCATAATCTCAGCGCCCAAGGATAAATGTTCGATCACCATCCAGTCGACACCCAGACCGAAGTTCACGCCCGAAAAGCCATAATCCGCATCCGGATGCTCGATCCACGCATCGACCCAAGAAGGACCACCGAAGGCATAGAGCAGCACCGGATCGATCGCCAGGCCAACCTTCGCCTTGCCATCGACGATGTAGTTCACGTCATACTCGTCCGTGTCGCTGTCCTCGCCAACCCCGTCGAAGCCGCTCTGGACGGCGATCTCCATGCCGACGACAAAATCGCCCATCTGATGGTTCATGCCGATGAACCCACCGTAAATGAAATCTTCATCGGCATCGTAGTCGGGGTCAAAGCCGACCGGAAATTCACCCCCAAGGATCATCCCTGCGGCACCGCCGATATAAACCCCGCTCCAGTCGTAAGCATCTGATTCGATGGGGACCGCATCAGCCGCGGCAGCCACGCCGGCGCCCGTCACAACCGCACATGCAACCACCACGCCCGTCGCCGCGGGATCTTTCTGAGCCAAAGTCATATTGCCCCTCCCCTGGTCAGCCGCCACTTCCCTGAGATCATCATTACTAGGATTAGTCATCGCGTCAAACTGTCGTAACGTCATCAGGGGCGCTATGGCGCCCGCCACAAAGGGTGGGAAAGGGCCTTCGCTCAACCACATCCGGGCGCCAGACGATGGTGCTCCATGTATCAAAGGCAAGAACCCGAACGAACAAGCCAGCGGATGTCCAGGCGATCGTCGAAATCAACATAGCGCCAATGCCCAGGGGTGCCTGCTCGTCCCGGCGGGAACTAGTCGTCCCATGATTTTGATGCTGCGGTCCTGCAAATGCATCGCTTTTTCAACACGCGCTTCCAATCGGCGCGCGTACCGTTGAAGATGTTGCGGTCGACCGGGCCGGCGACGCCGTGCACGCGCCCAGTTGTGGTGAACTGCCAGAACGCCCAGTCACGCTCGCGGTACTTCGCTTCCGGCTTCGCCGCCACCGAGCGCAGCCAGAAATGATAGTCGGTGAACTCGCCTTCGAGCACCTCGCGGTGAAACTTCGGGTCAGTGTAGATGATCGGCCGCTTGCCGGTATGCTCTTCCATCGCCTCGAGCATGATCTTAATCTTGGCGATAGCGTTGGCGCGCGCAATGCGGTGCGGGCAGGTCTTGGAGTGGCTGTTCCATTCCACGTCGAGCACCGGCGGCAGCGCGTCGCCGTCTTCCGGCACATTCAACATGAACCATGACGCCTGCTCACGCGCGGGCCGGCACCAATACATGAAATGATAGGCGCCGCGGGCGAGGCCGGCTAGCTTCGCCGCCTGCCAATTGGCGAGAAATTTCGGGTCCAGGCGGTCACCCCCTTCGGTCGCCTTGATGTAAGTGAAATGGACTCCCGCATCGCCGACTTTCTTCCAGTCGATGTCGCCCTGGTAATAGGAAACGTCGATGCCTTGGACCGGCATCGCGTGGGCCGCGGCGACGCCTCGATGTGGTTTCTTGTCCGAGAGCGTGCGGGAAAGTGCAGCCCCAGCGCCCAAGCTTGCGGCAAAAACACCCACGGCAACGGCAATAACCGCCATGCGGTATCGATCAAGCGCCATCGGCAATCCCCGACCCGTCCTAACGTCAAATTTGCGCCGACGAAGCTTAAGACTTTCTTTCCCCAAGGCAACTCTCAATTTTGCCTCGCCGATTAGGCCCGCCGGAGGACTTAGTTCCGGGCAATTAGTCTGCCTGCGGAGCGGTTTTCTGAGATTGTCCTCCACCAGCCGGACAGGAGCAAGCACCAGCAAAGAGGATCTTCACGACCCCTTACAGATCGGTATCGGCCGCGGCGGCGGTTCCGGATGATCCTTGCGGTATTGAATCAGGATCGGCTCGAGAGATTCTTCGGGCCCAGAATTTCGGCGAGTGAATTTCCTTCAAGCAAGAGGCGTTCCAATATAATTCCTCGCGGGCTGGCGACTGGCCGGCCTTAACGACCCGTGCGACCGCCTCGATGTCCTCTGATTCAGGGTAGATATAGAGCGTCGTCGGCTTATCCTTCATCATCGGGATGATCTGTCTGGCGTCCGAAGGCGACCAACTGGTGCAGCCGTTGCTGCGGCCGAGAGAGTAGTCCACCAGCTTTCCGAACGGAACGTAACCGTCTCGATTCGCGTCAGGATTGTTCGGATCTTTTCTGAGGCAAACTCCCCTCAGCAGCACGGCCGGATGCCCCCCGATCAGTCGAAGCCTCGCATTTGCGGTGTCACCTTCGCCATCAAACTGGACGAATGTGCGATTCAAAGCCGCTCTTTTCCCGGATGAGGTTCGATAATAGCCTTTGAAGGACGTGATCTCCTCTCCCGTCAAATAAGCGCCGCCCGGTCGTCAGTTTGGAATCCAGCGCATTACTGAAGTTCTTCGCGCACCGTATTCCGTTGGCGAAATTAACTATGCCTTTCAAATGACGCCCGTTGCCGTGGCCCGTTGGAACCGCGCGAAAGGTCTGATCGGCTTCGCATATAGTGTAGAACCGCCGCCCCGAACCGCCAGGCCGCGTCGCGTCCATGGCGAAGTAGCATGGATTCTTGACCACGCCCTGGCTCACTTTTTGCGCGTAAAGCGCGCGTGCCCTCTGCAAAACGACTTGTGCGATTTGGCTTGGGCCTTGGCCGACATGAGATCGCAGCCATGCCGGGACATCTGAGGATTGCTCCGCGGCAAAAGACTGGGGCAAACCCAACAAGGCAATAGTCATGCCCAGACTGATGACACTGAGGAGGAGCAGTTTCAGCCGCATTGGATCGGATCTCCCGCGAGGCCACTTAATTCGTAGGTACGCTCTCGCAAAGAGAAATATGGAGCCCATGCAAGTTCAAGCCTGTTGGCGTTCAGAGTGAGAGCTGCAATTCTCCCTGAGTTGCCGCATGATCTCGCCCCGCAAGATGCGTGGCAAAGCAGAGAATCTTTTCGTTAACGCTTGGCGGACATCCTGCGGACCTGGCCGATGCGACGCTATTGACCCAAGTCGAAATTCCCCCAAGGGCCACGCGGGAAGCCGGCGGTCAATTTTGCTTCTCACGATCAGCCATGCACTCGGGCAGGCGTCCCGACTTAGTCAGCCAGATCGGCCGGAGACTTGGCGCAGGACGGAAAGCCGGCAAGGCGCATGGTTTCGATAAGATGTGCACGGAGATCGTCGCTGATGCTGTTGCTCATTGATGTAACCTTCGATCGTCAGATTGGGAAACCGCTCAAGAGTTTGGCGCATCGTCGTCTTGGCTTCTGCCGTGCGTCCAAGCGACGCGAGGGCGGCTGCACGCACCACCCAGCGAGAACTCCCCGTAGTTCTCCGGTCTCAGACGACCAAGCATTTGCAAAGCATCAGCGTCGCGACCCGCCGCGAAATAAGTCCAGCTAAAGATCCCGGCCGCCCATGCCGGATAGTTTGGGTTGAGTCGAATTGCCCTGTCGGCCATCTCGGCACCACGTTCGGTCTCGCCCAAACTATCGGCCCAGCCGGCATAGAATGTCAGGATCTCGAACGCGTTTGGCGCCAGGCGCAAGGAGGTGTCGAACGAGGCTTTGGCGAGCGCGAACTCCCCCCGTTCAGCCAGCGCTGATCCGAGAACGGAATGCGCCTCAGCGTCGCGCGGATCCAGCGAAACGGCGCGCCTGGCCGCATCCATCCCTGCCTCGATCGCCGTCTTGACGTCTTCGACGCCGAAAATTTTTGAAAGATCTGTGCGCATGGTAGAGTTCGACCCAGGCGCGGGCGAGCCCCGGGTCCAGCTCGACGGCGCGTGTGAGCAATTGGGTCGATTCCTTGATGCTTTCGGACGTCAACTGCTCGATCTTCTCACCACCGAGAAGATAAAGTTCGTAAGCAGTCAGGTTTTCTGGCCGTTTTCGACGCGCCAAGCTGCGTTCGGCTCCTACGACCAGACCCGTACCACCGCCGAGCCGGTTGGTGACGAGTTCGGCAATCTCGGTCTGCACTGCGAAGACGTCTTCGGCCAGCCGGTCCCACCGCTCGGACCAGAGGTGGGTTCCCGATGCCGCGTCGAGCAACTGCGCAGTGATGCGGACTCGACCTTCCTGACGCTGGATCGAACCCTCCAACACGTAACCGACATTGAGCGCCCTGCCCACCTCCCGGATATCCAGGGCCTTGCCCTTGTAGGCTTGAACCGAGTGGCGGGCAACGACCTCGAATTCGGGAAAACGCGCGAGATCCGTGATGATGTCCTCGGTGATGCCGTCGGCAAGCCGACCGGTACTCTCCTCGCCGCCGATATTGGCGAATGGCAAGACCGCAATTGACGACCTGACGTTCGGCGGTTCAGACGACCAGAACTGCAAACCGATGACAGCAGCCAGTCCCAGCACGAGCAATGCCGAGAGAATTCCAATTTTCCTGTGTGGTACCTTGCGAAAAAATGCTCGGCGCGATCGTGCGCCGTCCAGGCGAATGCGGTACACGTGCACTGGACGCGCAATATTCTTCACTCGCTGGTCGCCGAGATCGTCGTAGGTGAGATCGAGTTTGGTCTCGATCTGGTCGAAGACCTGCTGCGAGATGCAAATCCCGCCGGGTTCGGAGAGACCCTCCAAGCGTGCCGCGATGTTGACGCCATCGCCGTAGATGTCCTCGCCTTCGACGATGACATCGCCTAGATGCACACCGATCCGAAGATCGATGCGACGCTCATCGGGTAGTTTCGGCGTTGCTTTCGGCCATGCCCTTTTGTATCGCCAGCGCACATTCGACAGCGTCAACCACGCTGGCGAACTCGACGAGCGCGCCATCACCCATCAGCTTGACGATAGTGCCGTGGTGGCGAGAGATTGCGGGATTGATCAGCTCTTCCCGATGGGCCTTGAGCATGCCAAGCACACCCACCTCATCTGCCTCCATGAGGCGTGAGTAGCCGACTACGTCAGCTGCAAGAATGGCGGCAAGCCGGCGCTCCATTGGCGTGATCCCTCGGCAAGACGGTACCGCTTGTCTACAAGGAAAACCATGGCCCGACGCGGAGTCCGCCATGCCTCTTGCCGGCCGCTTGCGGATCAAGAGTCGACATTTCCCTCAGCGGCCCAGGACAAAGCTCAAGCACGACCCCAATAGCGGCTTAATGCTAGCAATTTCAAAGGCATAGAGGTTCTCGTCTTTATACTTCACGTTACACTTTGGGGACTTCAACTTTGCCGGCATAGGTCGGGAACTCGCCCAAATCGAGGTAACTTTCGTGGAAGCGCGCGAGTTTGTCCTCATCGACATCAACGCCGAGCCCTGGCCGCTCTATTCGGCCCCAGCTTGGGCCATCAACGATTGGGATTTGCTCAGTGAGGATGTCATCCTCCATCACTTGAGATGTCTGCTGATTGCCGAGGCCTGCATTGGGCGCTGCCAACATGACGTGCTGACAAGCCGCCGCGGTGAGACCCAACTCACCATGCGTGTGTTTGATGACCCGCCAACCTTCCATGTGGCTGATCTGATTGAGCGCGTGCCAACGTCCGATGGAGCCCACCCAATAGACGCTGTAGCAGAGATAGTCACCGCAACGGCTTTTGATAATTCTGTAGGCGTCGGCCTCGCGCCATAGACCCTCATTCACACAGAACGGCACATCAACTCGCTTTCGCAAGTCGTGCATATTCTCAACTGGATCGATCGGCACCGGCGCCTCGACGAAATCGATATCGTAGCGTTGATGCCACCGTTTGAGCAGGCGCGTTGCCTGTGGGATGGTCCAGGCCTGATTGACGTCAATCCGAAGTTTTCCCTCTGGCCCGATAGCACCGCGCAGTGCCTCCAGCATTGCTTCCTCTTTCAGTTCATCAACGCCAACCTTGATGTAGTAAGCCTGGTAGCCGCGCGCGACGCCGTCCTTGCCTTGCTGTTCGATCTCCTTCGGGCGTACCCCATTCCATGTAATAGAAATAATCGACAGTCTCGCGCATGGCACCGCCAAGCATTCGGTAGAGCGGCTGGCCGCAGGCTTTGCCGCAAAGGTCCCACAAGGCCATGTCGATGCCAGCAAAAGCGAAATTTCCGGTCATAGGCTGGAATGCCCAAACAGCATAGATGCCGAGGTCGCGGTGCATGGCCTCCTTATCCCATGGGCTGCGGCCGACGATGAGCGGCGCCATATTCCTGACTGCGCTCTCGATACCTGCAGTGTCTGCGGCGCGCGTACACTCGCCCCAACCGATCAGACCATTATCGGCTGTTATCTTGACGATCACATCGGTAATGCCGCCGCGATTGATAAGCGAGCTCGATTCGACGCGCTTATAGGGTACGCGCACTGTGATGACTTCGACCTTTTGGACTTTCATTGGACCCTTTCGTCAGCCCGCGACATTCATTCGCCACTCCATATAGCGAACCATCAATGAGAGTGGATAGCTCATGACGAAATAGATGGCTGCGACCAGCACAAATACAGCCATCGGCTGGTAGTCGGCGAACGCGATACTCTTGGCGCCGTTCATCAATTCATTCACGCCGATCAGCGAACACAGCGATGTATCCTTGAGAAGACCGATCGCATAATTGGCCACCGGCGGCAGAACAATGCGGGCTGCCTGCGGGACGACTATGTAGGTCATTGCCTGTGCAGGCGTCATGCCAAGTGTAAGGGCGGCCTCTCGCTGTCCTTTGTGCAGTGCTTCGATGCCCGATCGGAAAACTTCAGCAAGGATTGCACCGCCATGCAAAGCAAGTCCGAGAGCAGCGCCGGAGAAAGCGTTGAACCATTGCCAATTGATATCGGGAAAAAGCTGCGGTGGAGCAAAGTAAACAATGTAGAGCAGCACAACAATCGGAAGACCACGGGCGATCTCGATATAAGTGACGGCGATGCCACGTATCCAACGGTTGGGCGATGTTCGCATGAGCGCAAACAGGACACCAAAGGCAATCGCCAAAATGAAGGAGACGGCGGCAATTTTGAGCGTGGTGAGCGAATAGTAAAGCAGTTCAGGGAGCCATCTGTGGATGTTTTCTGCATAAAGCTGGGGAAGCTGAAGCATGAACGGCGCCCCTATAACCAAGCGTCGCGCCGGCGTTCAAGCCTTGCGGCTATTCGCGCCATTGGGATCGTCACACACAGATAGAGAGCACCGGCCATCAGATAAACAGGAGCACTCTGCAATGTTTCCGTAACCAAGAAGCGAGCCAGCGCCATAACTTCGACCACGCCTACGGCAAAAACTATTGCCGTGTCCTTCAAGAGCACGATCGCAAAGTTTGTTATCGGCGGCAGCATGGTCCAGATCGCTTGCGGCAACACGATGTAGCGCATGGCGCTAACAGGGGTCATGCCCAGCGACAGGGCTGCTTCCATCTGGCCTCTGTGGATCGATTCAATTCCGGCGCGATAGACCTCAGAAAGATAGGCAGCACCATTGAGGCCAAGGCTCACAATGGCCGCCTGCATCGGCGATGGATTGAAGCCAGCATCGGGAAGACCGAAATAGATGACAAACAGCTGGACCAAGGCCGGCGTGCCGCGAAAGAATTCGACATATGCAGTAGAGACCCAGCGCAGCATCCGCCACCTCGAAAGACGCAGCAGCGCCACGACCAGTCCGAAGATCAGCGCGAAAATCAGTGCTCCAATGGCAACCGTCAAAGTTTCCGGCCAACCATCCAGAAGGGTCGTAAGGAAGTACCAGCCCCTCTCTTCAATAATTTCCCAGAAGCCCATCCCGCCCGATCGCTACCGTTCTTGAATGTGTTTTAGGAATTCTCGTGTGCGCGTTTCCTTGGGCTTGAACAAAACCTCACGTGGGTTTCCCTGTTCAACAATGTTGCCATGATCCATGAAAACAACGCGATCGGAAACCTCGCTGGCGAACTGAATTTCATGGGTTACGATTACCATGGTGCTGCCTTCTTCCGCCAGCTGGCGCATCACGCGCAGCACTTCGCCGATGAGTTCTGGATCAAGTGCCGATGTCGCTTCGTCGAATAACATCAGCTTGGGCTGCATGGCCAGTACGCGGGCAATGGCGACGCGCTGCTGTTGCCCTCCTGACAGGCGTTCCGGATATTCATTGATCTTGTGACCGAGCCCCACCTTTTCCAACATCTTGCGACCTCGATCCTCGGCTTCTTCCCGAGACAGCCCCAACACTTTTTGAGGAGCGATCGTCACGTTGCCAAGGGCCGTCAAATGCGGAAACAGATTGAATCGTTGAAAGACAAAACCAATCTCCTGTCGCTCCCTGGCCAATTCCCTGTCGCTCAGGTGAACGTAGCGGCCCCCCGTCTCCTTCTCCCCGATCAGCTTGTCGTCGATGTAGATGTGGCCGGCGCTGGGTTTCTCAAGATAATTGATGCATCGCAGTAATGTCGTCTTGCCGGAACCGGAAGGGCCAATGATCGATACCTTCTCGCCGCGCTCGACATTCATGCTGACGCCGGTAAGCACTTTCAGTGGCTCCAAACTGCTTATGAATACTGTCTATTCGAAGCAGCGGACCAACATTTGGCTTCTTGTTCATTCGCACCCTTATCTCACATGATAAAAATGGCGAAGTCAGCTGACAGCAAAGTGTTCGCGGCGGCTGGAGACTATCCAGCGCCGCGACGACAATGTGTCAATATGCAATGTCAGTTAGAAACAGTGATCGGCATTCGGGGCCTTGTAGTCCTTGGGACGATCGACACCACTACGCGAGTTCACCTCTGGTGGCACGAACCAGGCCTTGTCACCGAGACCGTATTTGGCCATGGCCTTAACATTCATACAATCCGCCCAGATCTGCTTAATGGCACCATTCATGGCTTCTGCCAATTCCGGTTCATTCTTATTGACGCCGAATATGATGTTATACTTGGCTGACATAACCGGATACTTATCCATCTCCGATGTCAGCGGCAGTTGCTTCAGCTTCCACTCCGGATGCTGGTGGATGCCATACTGGACGAGCGGTGGATCGATAATCGCTATATCTATGCGGCCAGCGATCAGATCCTGCATGACGCCATCCGACGTGTCATAGAGCTTTACCTCGCCGATTCCCTCCACGGTCTTCAGCTCCGGCACCAGGGTGAATCCAGTGACCGTGCCAACCTTGCGGCCCTTCATATCGGCGAAAGTGGTAAAGTTATTTTCCTCTTTCTGGGCGAGCATTGTGCCGAAATAGTAAATCGGCTCAGTGAGGACCATGATCTTCGAGCGCGCTTCCAGCCAACCCATCGCACCATGCATGACATCGGTCTTGCCCTGCTTGGTTGCTTCGATCAATGCGGCCCAGTCCATCTGCACGACCTTCGGTTCGAGGCCGAGTTGCTTGGCCACAAACACCATCAACTCCCCATCGGTGCCGCTGAGTTGGCCGTCCTTGAATTGGGTCATCGGCATATCGCCATTGATGCCGACTGTCAGTTTTCCGGCTTCAAGCGTCTTGACCTCAGCACTGGCATAGGAAGTCATCGCCATAAAAATGCCGGCAGCCGAAACGATTGCTTTAGCCCAGGTTGCAAACGCGAAGACTTTGTTTCTGCGGTGTAATTCACTGCTCATTGTTTCTCTCCTCCCTGAGATTTTTTTCATTCTTATTTTCGTTCATGAGATTCTGCATCTCGCGAAGATTACGTGCTCCGCCCTTTGACAAGTTTTTCTGATTGCTTGCCAAGTTATTGTTTATGAGCGTACGAGCGCGCAAAGCGGGTGAGATCAGCGAGGACGCGGCCATCACGCGTCTGGACCGTGCACCCTCCTGGGTATGGACGGCGATGGACCCCACGAGCAAGCTGCTGGTGGTGGTCGATGTCGGCTGCCGCACCCTGGCGATGGCCCCGTGCGTCGTGCATCAGGTCACCCGGGTGTTGGCGCCCAGTTGTGTGCCGCTGTTTTTGAGCTGAACCTCGAACCGTTTGTAGTACTCCGGACCCACTGCTTTCAGTTCCAGCGCCTCGCGGCAGGCCGCGACGGCCCGGCCAAGATCCGGAATCGCGGCGTAGTCGAGGGAGAGATCGAGCAACACACGCAGGCGCATGTCGTCGAGCACCGCCAGTTCCAGCGCTTCGCGGTGCAGTTTCAGGGCTTCTTTCATCCGGCCCGCTTCGCGCGCCACGTCTCCGGCAGTTCGCAGGCTCCTGATCAGGCCGCGCGGATCGTTCAGCGTGCGCCGCAGGCGCAGCGCTTCGCCGAAAAATGCCGATGCCTGAGCCAGGTCGCCGCGACGCCAATACGCGTGTCCCAGTACATGCATGAGTCGCGCATCCTGCAGCGGCTCGTGGAGCTCGCGATTCCATTCGAGCGCCAGCATGACTCGCTCGATGGCGCGATCCACATTTCCCGCGTTCACGTCGGCGAGGCCCGCGTTATAGAGATGCAGCACGCGGGATTTTGGCAAGGCGACCCGGTCGAGCTTCGCCACGAGCTCGTCGAAATACTGGGCGGCGACCTTGAAATTGCCCAGCTCGTTGGCCACCGCGGCCAGGTTGTTCAGCGCGATCTGCTGCCCCTGGCGATCGCCGAGACGACGGAATGCCTCCAGGGCCTCTCGAAAATAGGGTTCGGCCTCGCGCCATTGGCCCAGGTTGAAGCCGCGAATTCCGAGGAAGTTCACCGCTCTCGCGCGTTGCACCGCGCTCAGCGCAGGCTCGCGTGCAAGCTCTTTCAGGATGTTCTGCGCTTCACGAGCTGCCTGTTCGGCGGTCGGATCCGTCGCTTTCGCGTCCATCGCGATTTCGACCATGGAATTGGCGATCACGTAACGGCTGCGCGCCGCATTGCGGGCATCGTGCAGCTCGCTGAAGGCGCGCAAGGCTCGACGCGCATCGCGCACCGAACCCTGAAAATCGATTTCGGGAAAATAGCTGAGGTCGGCGCGCACCAGGCGCGCCCACGCGGCGAGCCAGCGATCGCCCTGCGGCGATTCGAGATGCGCGAGCGCATGTTCCATATCGCGAAGGCCCGTGGTCTTCGTGTCGGCGGTGGTCCGACTGGCATCGGTTGCGCTGGCCCAGGCGCGCAGCGCCTGAAGACGGGCCGCGACCCGCGGATCGTCAGTGATCGCCTGATCGAAACGCAGCAGTCGCACCCGGGAGTGACACGGCACGTCGAAGTCCTGGCCACTCTCGAGCTTCACGATCAGGCGTGGGCCCGCCGGCACATCGAGAGTGGCGACTTCCAGCGACTCGCCATACATGGAGTTGTTCACGGCGCTGAATCGCGCGGGCGCGCCCGTTTCGCCGCCAACTTCGAGCCGCAGGGTTACGTCACAGTCTTCCTCGTAGACGAATGCGACGAACGACGCGGGAGAGTCGATGCGGATTTCCCGCTGCGCGCTGTCACGCTTCTCCCCGCGTACCAGCTGCACATCCTCGTCGAACACGACGAGCCCATCGATGGGCTCGCCCGGGCGCTGCGCGCAGGATGAAATCGCAACGAGTGCCAGCGCCAGCCACAGCCGCGCGCCCACCTCGTGCGAAATCCCGCACCCCCGCATCGATCGCTCCCTGCCCCCGAGTCCCTGGAGCAGAGCTTAGGGTAGTTCGGGTGGCGGGTGTTTACTTCTCCACCAGGTAGGCGATGCGCGAGAGCCGCCGTTCGCTGCTCAGCCGGTGCACGGCAGCGAGGAATTTCTGGACTCCGTCAAAACGCTCCTGCCCCTCGATGCGCAGCAGGTCGCCGCTGAATCGCTGGCGCGCCTCGCGCCAGCGGCGCGAGACCAGCACGGCATTCCCGGTGACGTCGAGCTGGCGCAGGATGCGAAAGCCCGCTTGCGCGATCAGCTCCTCGTTGACCGCGCGGGGCACGAACACGAACAATCCGATGGAGCTGCGCTGCGCCAGTTCCTCGCTGGTCACCGGCCCGGTGACGGCCACCGGGTCGGTGAACACGGCGCGCGCGCCGGGCTTCAGCACGCGGCGCCACTCCTTGAGCGCCGCGACACGATCGGGGAAATGATTCATCGAATCGATGCACATCAATCCCTCGAACCTGTCATCGACGAAGGGCAACGCGTCGGTGGCATCCGCCACCTTGAACTTCACCAGGTGCGTGAGCCCGGCGGCCACCGCCGCGCGGCGCGCCGTGGCCACGCCGTGGGCATTGACGTCCACCCCGGTGACGCGGCAGCCGTGCTTGTCCGCGATGTGCAATGCCGGGCCGCCCGCGCCGCTGGCCACTTCGAGCAGGTGCGAGCCTGCATCGATGTCCAACCACCCGATGAATTGCTCGAGTTCCTCGGCAGTGAGCCAGCTGTTCTGGCCGATGTCCTGGCCGTAGGTCGCTTCGCGTACGGCGGCGAGCACCTGCTCGTTGAAGTTGGCGTAGGCGTTGTAGAAGAGATCGACGTTGGCATTCATGGCGAACTGCGCCCGATGATCACGTCCGGCGAGCGCACGCGCTTGCCGGGCCGCTTCCCCAGGAATGGGATCAACATGGGCACGCGCCGGCGATACTCGGCGTACTCGGGATGCGCGGCGATCAGGTCGTATTCCTCGAGCTGGATCGCGAACAGAATGTACCCGGTGCACATGACCGCGAACACCAGGTGTGCCACCGTCATCGTTGGTGTCGCCCAGACGATGGTGAACCAGCCGATGTACAACGGGTGGCGTACCACGCGGTAAAGCCAGGGCGTGCGAAACGGCACCGGCGTGTACTGCCGGCCGATGAGCTGCAGCCATACCTGGCGCAGCCCGAACAGGTCGAAGTGATTGATGAGGAAGGTCACGTACAACAGCAGCAGCCAGCCGAAGGCGTAGAGACCGTGGAGAAATCTGACGCCCGCCGGCGAGGTGACCTTCCACACTTCACCGCCCATGGGCTGCCAGAGCCAGAACAGCAGAATCAGCGCCAATGATGAGAACAGCACATAGGTGGCGCGCTCGGCAGCCTCGGGAATGATGCGCGTCCACCAGCGCTTGAAGGCCGGACGCGCCATGACGCTGTGTTGCACGGCAAACAGCGTGAGCAGGCCGAGGTCGATGGCCAGCGCCGCGCCCAGGGGAACATTGCGCGGCGAGTCCAGCGATTTCGGCACCCACAGATTGCCGATGAATCCGACCGCATAGAGGAAAGTGCCGAAAAACAGCGCGTAACTGGCGACGCCGTAGAAGAAGATGCTCACACGCTTCACAAAACCTCCCAGACGCGCCTTGTTTCGCCGCTTTTGATGTGCCAAAAGCCTACGGGCGCCGGGGTCCGCGAATCCCGGGACTACGCCGGGATTTCGCCGGGATCTGATGAATTACACCTTCGGAAACTTTCGCTTCGAGACCGCGAGCGCCCGGCTCTGGCAGAACGATGCCGAGATCAAGCTCACGCGCAAGGCCGCGCTGGTACTCGGAACGCTGCTGGAACGTCCGGGCGAACCCGTGTCCAAGAGCGAGCTATTCGCCAGCGTGTGGCGTGGCACGGTGGTCAGCGACGACGCGCTGGTGACCTGCATCCAGGAGCTGCGCAGGGCGCTGGGCGACGACTCGAAGCAGCCGGTCTACATCGAGACCCGGCATCGCCTCGGCTATCGATTCCTGGCGCCGGTCGCCCGGACCGCGACCGGTACGGTACTTGCCGGCACGGCGACCATCGCCGTGCTGCCGTTCGCGGACATGAGCCCCGAGCACGACCAGGAGCATTTGTGCGATGGCCTGGCCGAGGAGTTGATCGACGCGCTGACGCACGTGGAAGGCCTGCGCGTGGCGGCGCGGACTTCGTCATTCCAGTTCCGCGGCAGTCACGATCTGCAGGAGATCGGTCGCAAGCTCGGCGTGGGCAGTCTGCTCGAAGGCAGCGTGCGCAAGGCCGGCGACCGCCTGCGCATCACCGTGCAGCTGATCGACATCGCCACCGGATATCACAAGTGGTCGGAGAAGTTCGACCGGTCGGCGGCCGACGTGTTCGCGGTGCAGGACGAAATCGCCGAAAAGGTGGCCCAACTACTGCGCGGCGGTGCGCTCAACGCGCGCGAACGCCGCGCGCTGCACCGCCAGCCCACCGCCATCGAGACCTACGAACGCTTCCTGCGCGGCCGCATGCGCATGCACACCATGCAGCAGCCGCACATGGACGAGGCCAGGTCGTTGTTCGAGCGGGCCATCGAGCTGGACGCCGAATACGCGCCGGCCTGGGCCGGGCTCGCGATGCTGCATGCGCTGCTCTACGAGTGGTGGGGCTCGCACGACGCGGACCTGCAGGCCGCCGACCGCGCCAGTGGCATCGCGATGGAGCTCGCGCCGGAACTCGCCGAAGCGCACCTGGCGCGCGCCTACGCGCTCTCGAACATGCGTCGCTACCCCGACGCATGCGCGCATTTCGAAGCCGCGATGCGCATTAATCCCAACCTTTTCGACACATATTACTACTACGGACGCGCGGCTTTCGCCGCGGGAGACACCGAGAAATCCATCGAGCTCTGGCATCGCGGCGCCGAAGTACGTCGCGAGGATTTCGAGTGCCCGTTCTTCGAAGCGCAATCCTTGCGCAAACTCGGCCGGCACGAAGAGGCGCGGCCCATCAACAGCGAGGCGATTCGGCGCGCCGAACGGATGCTGGAGGTCAACCCGCAGAATGCGCGCGCGCTGTCGCTGGTGTCGGGCGCGTTGCTCGAGGATGGCCAGTCGCAGCGCGCGGTCGAGTGGGTGCTGCAGGCCGAACGGCTGTTTCCCGATGACATGGCCGTGGTCATCAACTCGGCGCTGGTCCATGTGCGCCTCGGACTCAAGGAGCAGGCGCTCGACCGCCTCGAGCGCATGTTCAACAAGGGCTGGGGCAAGAAAGACTGGATCGAGAACGATCCGGATTACGATGCGCTGCGTGAGGAACCACGCTTCAAGGCGATGATGGCCAGGCTCAGGTAGTCAGAGCTAGAGATACGCGAGCTTCTCCAGCGCCGAGTAATGCTCGTTCAGCGCGTTCAGCCGCGTCATGTCCTGCGCCAGTATCTCGAAGTCGAACACGTTGAGATTTTCGCGCTGGTGCTGCACGTGGTTGGCCTTGGGCAGCGGCACCACGCCGAGCTGCAGATTCCAGCGCAGCAGCAGCTGCGCCGGCGTCTTGCCATAGCGCGCCGCCATCGCTCCGACCTTGTCGTCGCCGAGCCGCTTGCCGCGCGTCAATGGACTCCAGCCCTGGATGATGATTTCGTTCTCGCGACAGAAATCCAGCATGAGTGGGCTGTGCCCGAACGGCGTCCACTCGATCTGGTTGACCGCGGGCAGTTCCCCGGTGCGATACACCAGCTCTTCGATGCATTCGATGGAGTAACTGCTGACACCGATGTCGCGCACCATGCCCTCGCGCTTCGCGCGGCGCAGGCCCTGCCAGGCCTGCTCGCCAAGGCCATGTTCGGGAGGCTCGCGAACCAGCGCCAGGTCGACGTAGTCGAGCCGCATCTGCGTGAGATTCCTGCGCACCGCCTGGTAGGCGTCTTCGTCGGGCTCGACCTTGGTGATGACGAAGATCGCCTCGCGCTCGAAGCCACAGGCACGGATGGCATCGCCAATGCCGCGCTGCGTGTGGTAATCGGCGGCCGTGTCGATCATGCGAAAGCCGAGCTCGAATGCGTTGCAGATGGTGTCGACGGTGTGGAAGGTGAGGTCCCAGGTCCCGAGTCCCATCAACGGCATGCGATTGCCCGAAGGAAGCAGGCGACAGGTTTCCGGCGTTAGCGTCGTGAGCTCGTCCGAGCGCCAGGTTCCCGGACGGAGCGCATGCTGGGCCAGTGCGTTCATGTTCCCAACGCTACGGTGCGGCGCGGCGCGAAACCATAGGTCCTTGGTCGATTCGGCGTGTGAGTGAGCGCCGATATCGGCCCGGGTTGCATCCGCTGCGCCGCAATACAGTGGCAAATGCGGATTGCGCGCGGAACATCCGTGGCGTCCCTGCCACGAATGTTTCGCACGCTCGATCGTCTAACTAGTTATCAGTAGTCGCGGCCGCCATTGTGATCACCACGTCCGTTGTGGTCACCGCGACGCTCGTCCGCGAGCAGGCCTGCGGCGAACCAGGCACCGGGAGCGGCCGGATTGCCCGCCATGGTACGGATCAGCAGCACCGGGCGATTGTCGACGGTGTCGCCACAATCCAGCGGCGGTGTCGCGCCATTGGCGTCGGTCAGCTTGCTGCGCACGTCGAAGTCGCCGTGTTCATCGAGATCGACGGGCTCGGAGTTGAAGGGCGTGGTTTGCAGCGTGCCGGCCACCGCGGGCGGAACGGGCGCGTTGCGGCAGAACAGCGAGAGCACGACCTGGCGCGGGCCGGCGCGCGAGCCGATGCCATCGGCGCCCGCCAGCAATACGCCTTCGCCGTGCGCGCGCACGTCGCCGTTCTTGCGGATCACCGCATCGAATGTACGAATCAGCCAGGGGGCGCCGCCGGGGGCCACGCCTGCGACGGTATTGGCCACCGGTCCGGTGGCGCTGCTGCGGAACGGCTGAACGCCGGTGCCGCCATCGAACTTGAAAAGAACATTGAAGGCAGGTCCGTGTGCGACCGCGGTCCCCGCCGCGGCCAGCCCGGCTACCGCCAGGATATGCGTCATCTTCATTGGTATAGCTCCTTGCGTTGTTGTCATTCCCCGATGGCGATGAGTGTCGCGAGTGCACAGTTAGGTTCCGTAAAAAGCCGATTGATCCAGCCTGAAAAACGTGCATCATCAGGCCGTGCTCAGGCACCAAATATTGGGTTCCCTCGCCATCGCCATGTTTGCGAGTGGCCCTGTCGTTGCCAGCGACGTCGATCTGAGCGTCTACAGCGAGCGCATCGACGATGTGGCCCGCCAGCTGGTCGCCGACATCCGTCCGACACTCGCACCACACGCGCAGCAGATCCTCGACGCGATCGACTTCGAGGCGCCGCAATCCTGGTCGACGAATGCCGAGGCGCACCGCGCTTTCGGCGGCCGCCGCATCGTGGAATTCAACGCCGGATTTCTCGCGGTGACCGACTGGCTGGCGCAGGCCATGATCGCCGACTGGGCGGGGCACGACGGTTGTCTGGCCGAATACTCGGATTACCTGGCGGAGCTGGTCGGCCACAATTCGAAACGCATGTGGAAAGGCAAGCAACGCCGCCACGTCTACGATTTCACGTCGTACGCGGTCAACGTCCGGGGTCAATGCGAAGGTGGACTGACGAACACGCTCGACCTCGAACGCCAGCAGGAGTTGCGTGACGAGATCCTCGATTCCGTGACGGCAATGGTGCTGCTGCACGAGATCGCACACCACGTGCTCGAACACGTCAGCGGCGTCGGCAACAACTTCATGCAGCGCCGCCTGCGCGAAGTGGACGCGGATCGCTGGGCCATCATCACCGCGGTCAACGCCAACTACGAGCTGCGCACCGCGGTACCGCTGTTCCTGTTTCTCGCGGCCACCGGCGGCGGAACTCTCGAGGACGAAATCCGCAGCAGCCACCCGTCCGGGCTGCGGCGCGTGCGCGATCTGCTGATCCAGACCCGATCGCTGCTCGACGAAAAGGATCCGGTCAACGCGCACGTGCTCGATGCATCGATCGACGATTTGAACCGTTCACTTCGCTGACATTCCTGGCGGCCGCGGCCGGGTTAGGCTCGGGCGCATGAACAGGAAACCCGGCCTCTTCTTCAGTTGGGCGCTCTGGCTGATGAGCAGCGCGGCGCTGGCCGCGCAAGCCCCGGCGCCCCAGCCACCGTCGATCGTCTATGGCGAGCTGTTCGATGCCGTGCAGCGCGCGCGCATATTCAGCGACAGCAAGACTTTCGCGGACGCCACTCCGAAAGATTCGCCACAGGCCATCATGGCGGCTTATCGACAGGCGCGTCGTTCCGCGGATTTCGACCTGCGCGCCTTCGTGGCCGCCCATTTCACGGTGCCGGAGACCGCGGAGAGCACCTATCGCAGCAAGCCAGGCGAAGACGTGTGCGCGCACATCACTTCGTTGTGGCCGGTGCTGACCCGTCAACCGGATCAGCCGGTGGCCGGCAGCTCGCTGCTGCCGCTGCCGCATCGCTACGTGGTGCCCGGCGGGCGTTTCCAGGAAATCTATTACTGGGACTCTTATTTCACGATGTTAGGTCTCGAAGGACCGGAGCAGCGCGGGCTGGCCGCCGACATGCTCGCGAACTTCGCGCATCTCATCGATGCCTACGGACACATTCCGAACGGCAACCGGACTTACTACCTGAGCCGCTCGCAGCCGCCCTTCTTTGCCGCCATGGTGGCACGCGCGGCGGCGCGTGAGGGCGACGCCGCGTACGCGCGCTACCTGCCGCAGCTGCTGCGCGAGCACCGGTTCTGGATGGAGGGCGCGGAAAAGCTGGCGCCGGGCAGCGCGCATCGACGCGTCGTGCGATTGCGCAACGGCGTGGTGCTCAATCGCTACTGGGACGATCGCGCCACGCCACGTGAAGAGGCTTATCGCGAGGACATCGAGACGGCCGCGAAATCGAAACGGCCGGCTGCCGAGGTGTATCGCAATCTGCGCGCCACCGCCGAGAGCGGCTGGGACTTCAGCTCGCGCTGGCTGGCAGACGGCCACACGCTGTCCACCATCCGCACCGTCGACCTGTTGCCCGTGGATCTGAATAGCCTGCTGTACGAGCTCGAACGCGTCATATCGCAGGGACATGCCGCCAGGCAGGACGCGGCGGGCGCGCAGCGCTGGGCGGAGCTGGCCAAGCAGCGCGCCCAGGCCATTCGCGCCGTATTCTGGAATGAAAAGCGGCACATGTTCACGGACTACCTGTGGCGCGAGGAAAAGCTCACGACGGCAGTGACCCTTGCCGGCCTGTATCCGCTGTACTTCGGGGTTGCGGAAACGGAGCAGGCCCATCAGACCGCCGGCGCGCTGCGGCTGAGCTTGCTGCGTCCGGAAGGCGTCGTTCCCGCCGCCGTTGTCAGTGGCGAGCAATGGGACGCTCCCAATGGATGGGCGCCGTTGGTGTGGCTGACCATCGAAGGACTGCGGCGCTATGGCGAACGCGAGCTCGCCGAAGCCATCGCGCTCGGCTGGCGCCGGGAAAATGTCGAAGTGTTCAAGCGGACCGGCAAGTTGACGGAAAAGTATGACGTGACGGGCGAAGACGATGCGCGCGGCGGGGAATATCCCAACCAGGATGGGTTCGGCTGGACCAATGGTGTGCTGTGGCAGCTGGAGTGTGCCGGCGCGCGCTGAGTTCCGGGCCGGACAATTCCTACGCGAAGCGCCGGAATACGCCGGGATCGTTGCACTTGCGGATTCTGGGAATACTCTTCACATGAAACGCGAGGCCTCGCTCGAGCAGCTCCAGGACGGTTTCAAACCCAGTCGCGTGCGCGCGCGCCTCACCAGTCTTCTGTCGAGCTGCGGCATCGACATCGACGGACCGAATGCCTGGGACATCCAGGTGAATCACGAAGATTTCTATGCGCGCGTGCTCGCCGACGGCTCGCTCGGGCTGGGCGAGTCGTACATGGAAGGCTGGTGGGAGGTGCGCGATCTCGACGGCTTCATCTACCGGTTGTTTGCGGGAAACGCCGACGAGAAGGTCAGGACCTGGCGCAATGCGCTCGCGTGGCTCACGGCGGCGGCAATCAACCTGCAGCGACACTCGCGCGCCTTCGAGGTTGGAGAACGTCACTACAACCTGGGCAACGAGTTTTACGCCGCCATGCTCGATGCGCGCATGATCTACAGCTGCGCGTACTGGGAAAACGCGACAACCCTGGACGAGGCGCAGGAAGCCAAGCTCGAGCTCACGCTCGGGAAGTTAGGCCTGCGACCGGCTCACCGCGTGCTCGACGTGGGCTGCGGCTGGGGCGGCGCCCTCAAGTACGCTGCCGGGAGATTCGGCATCACCGGCGTCGGCGTCACCATTGCCAAGGAACAGGCCGCGTACGCCCGGCGCAACTGCGAGGGCCTGCCGGTGGCGATCCGGCTGCAGGACTACCGCGAGATGCGCGAGAAGTTCGACCACGCGTTTTCGATCGGCATGTTCGAGCACGTGGGCATGCGCAACTATCGCCGCTACATGCGCGTGATCCGCCGCTGCCTGCATCCCGGCGGGAAGTTCCTGCTGCACACCATCGGTGGCTTCCGCTCGACCAATCACACCGATCCGTGGATCCACAAGTACATCTTCCCGAACTCCATGATCCCCTCGCGCGCGCAGATCGAGCGTGCCATCGAGGGCGTATTCACGATCAGGAGCTGGCAGAGCATCGGCGCGCATTACGAGCGAACGCTGCTCGCGTGGCGGGCGAACTTCGAACGCTCCTGGTCGCGCATGGCCGTGCGTTATGACGAGCGCTTCCGGCGCATGTGGTACTACTACCTGAGCGCCAGCGCCGCGGCCTTCCGCGCGAAGAAGCTGGACGTGTGGCAGGTGCTGCTCGAGCCCACACGCTGACGGCGACCGGCTGACATCCCGCATCGTCATGCGCCGATGCCGGCGGACCCGCCTCGCAACTAGTCTGGTCCCTCGAAAATCATCGCAGGAGTACGGCCATGCCCACCGCTTCCGGTCACACCACCGCCATTCGCGCCCGCAAAGTCATCGGTACGCCGGTGAAGAACATCAGCGGCGAGCGTGTCGGCGAGATCGAAGACGTCATCCTCGACAAGACTTCCGATCGCATCATGTTCGCCATTGTCGGCATGGGCGGGTTTCTCGGCATTGGCGAGAAGTACCACCCGCTACCCTGGGCAGCGCTGCATTTCGATGAAGCCGTTGACGCGTACGTCATTCCGTTCAACAAGGAACAGCTGATGGCGGCGCCCGCGGACACCATCTCCGAGCTGACGCGCGGTGATGGGGTCGCGGCATTCCGCAAACGCGCACACGAGTACTACAAGATTCCTACGGTGAATCCGCCGCCCTCGCAGCAATAACCGTCAGAACGGCGCGTTCTGCGCCACGTTCAGCTGTTCGGGCTGGACGGGGGCGCTGCTGACTGCCATGTACGAAGATCTTCGTTGACAGTACGAAATACTTCGTAGTAGCTTCCTGCCCCATGAAGCAGGACCCCAGGATCAACCCCACGCCTTCCGAGCTGGAGATTCTCCACGTGCTCTGGAATCGCGGCCCTTCCACCGTGCGCGAGATCCACGACGTGCTGTCGAAGGACAAGGATCTCGGTTACACCAGCGCGCTGAAACTTCTGCAGATCATGACCACCAAAGGTCTGGTCACGCGCACCGAAGAGCAGCGCGCGCATGTTTACGAGGCCTCGCTACCCGCGGAGACCACCAAGCAGCAATTCGCGGCGGACGTCCTGCAGCGCGTGTTCCGCGGTTCCACCAGCCAGCTGATGCAGCACGTGTTGTCGGGCCGCCGCGGCTCGAAGAAGGAAATCGAAGAAATCCGACGCATGCTCGACGAATACGAGAGGAAACTTCCATGAGAGCTTTGACCTGGTCGCTGTTGCACTTCCTTTGGCAGGGCGCCGCCATCGCGGCGCTGGCTGCCGCCGCCATGTCGCTGTTTCGCGAGTCCACGACGCGCTACCTCATCGGCGTTGGCGCGCTCGCAATGATGTTCATGTCGTTCGGCGTGACGTTCGCGTTGTTGAGCGAAACTCCTGCAAGAGACATCAGCAGTGGCATGACCAATGGCCTGACCATGGCCGCTGACTACTCGCCCGGCAACGCGGACGTCGCGCGGACCTCGCCTTCGCCCGCCTTCATGACGCCGGCGATCGACCGGCCGGCCAGTCCCGAACGTGACTTCGCGTGGGTCGCGCGTGGCTGGCTCGCCGGCGTCTGCCTGCTGGCGCTGCGCATCGCTTTCGGGCTGCTGCTGCTCGAGCAACTGCGCCGTCGCAATCTTTCGGCCCTCCCTGTCGAGATTGTCGAAAGGTGCCGCGCGCTGCAGCAGCGGCTCGGAATCTCGCGAGTGGTGCGCTACTGCGAATGCCGGCTGGTCACGGTTCCCTCGGTCATCGGCTTCGTTCGGCCCATCGTGCTGCTGCCCATGCGCGCACTGACCGGCTTGAGCGCCGAGCAACTCGAGGCCGTCATCGCGCACGAGCTCGGTCACGTCAAGCGCTTCGACGTGGCCGTCAATTTCTTCCAGGTGATCGCCGAGACGCTGTTCTTCTTCCACCCGGCGGTGTGGTGGCTCAACAAGCGCATTCGCGCCGACCGTGAGGATTGTTGTGACGACGTGGCCATTGCCGCCTGCGGCCGCAAGGTGAGCTACGCGCGCGCACTGGCCACCATGGAAGAGTGGCGCGACGCACCGGCTCTCGCGATGGCGGCGACCGGCAGCGATGTGGGCACGCGCGTGGCGCGGCTGCTCGGCATCAGCCAGCGCAAGACCAGCGCGCGCTCCGCCGGGGTGTTCACCGCATCGCTGGTGCTGATGGCGGCATTGATGGCGGGCGCGGTATCGATCGGCATCGCGAATCCCGCGCTGGCCACCTCGCCGTTCTCACAGCGCGTTGCCCAGCTGGACGTGCCCGCGCTCGCGGCACCCGCCCCCGCCGCGGCTCCCGCGCCGGCTGCCGTTCCACGCGCAGCGGCGCATCCGCGCGTGGCTGCAAACCCCAAGCCGGCCGCTGCGCCCAAACCTCCGAGCGCAGCCACGCCGGCCGTCGCGCCGCGTGGCGGCTCCTTCATCGCGCAGATGAAGTCGGCCGGCTTCGACAATATCGACGTCGACAACCTCATCGCGCTCAAGGTGCACGACGTGACGCCCGAATACGTGCGCTCGCTGCGCGCCGCGGGCTTCGAGCCGGACGTTGAAGAGGTCATCGGCATGAAGAGTCAGGACGTCACGCCCGAGTACATCGAACAGATTCGCTCCATGGGCTTCAAACCTTCCGCCGACGAAGTCATCGCGATGAAGGTTCACGACATCACGCCGGAGTTCGTCAAGTCGATGCGTGACATGGGCATGAATCCGGATGCCGAGGAAATCATCGCGCTCAAAGTGCATGACATCACGCCCGAGTACCGGAGCGCGCTCGAGGCCACCGGCTACAAACTGACCGTGGAAGAAGTGATCGAAGCCAAGGTCATGGACGTGACGCCCGAGTTCATCAACCAGGCGCGCTCGCATGGATTCAAGGATCTGACCATGGAACAGATCATTCAGCTCAAGCATGCGGAGGTCCTGTGAAGAAAGTAGAAACGCTGCTCGCGGCCGCGATCTGCGCCTGGATGCTGAATGCCGCCGTGTTCGCGGCCGGGGAATTCAAGGGCAACTGGACTCTCATGCCCTCGAAGGAAGCCGGCAAGGTGCAGTTCGGCCTGTTCCATCGCCACGACGGCGGCAATTCGCACAGCGAAAACGATTGGGCGGTGAGCGCCTTCCAGGGATTGGATCTCGCCACCCGCGCACGGCATGACGTGAAGTTCACCATCACGCGCGATGCCGGCCGCTTCGACTGCGACGGCTATCTCAGCGAGGGCGAAGGCGCCGGCATTTTCCGCTTCACGCATGACGCGCAATTCGCGCGCGCGATGAGCGACCTGGGCTTCGACGGCATCGACGAGAACAAGCAGTTCGCCATGGCCGTGCACGACGTGACGCTGGAGTTCGCGAAGAGGATGAAGGCGGAGAAGCTGTCCGGCTTCGACACCGAGAAGCTGATCGCCTTCCGCATCTTCGACGTCAATCCGCAGTTCATCCGCGAGATGCGCGCCGAAGGCTTGCCGGCCACGGACAGCGACAGCCTGATCGCGTTCCGTGTGCACGGCGTGTCACCCACGATGGTGCGCGAGATAAAGAGGGCCGGCATCGAGGTCGACGAGAATCAGCTCATCGCCTTCCGCGTGCACGGCGTGACGCCGGAATTCGCCGCGAAGGTCGAGGGAATGGGATTCAAGGACGTCGAGCCGGACCAGCTCATTGCCATGCGGGTGCACGGCGTGACGCCGGAGTTCATTTCAGAGATGAAATCGCGCGGGCTCAAGGACCTGAGCATCGACAAGCTCGTCGCGCTGCGCGTTCACGGCATCGACTAGATCGAAAAGTAGGCGTGCGCCATGGCGGTGATGCGGCGCCGGACCTGCTCGGCCTCGCTCGCACCCGCCTTCGGCGCCAGCCACAGGCGTTGGGTTTCGCCCAGCGCCTGAACCGCCGACTTGCCGCGCGTGAAGCGCTGGTAGAAATCCGCGGTGAACTCGCGTGCCAGCACGTCCTCGATGGGCCACAAGGTCGCGATGACGCCGCGCGCACCCGCGCGCAGAAAGGCACTCTGCAGCCCCGGCATGCCGCCGGCAAAACGCGGCGGGCCGATGGCGCTCTCGCAGGCACTGAGGAACACCAGGCCCACGTCGCCGCGCCACTCCTGCACCTGGCCCGCCGTGAGGTAGGCAGGCGCTCCCGCGGCATCCTTGGCCGGCAGCACCAGCAACGACGCCAGGGGCTGGCGCAGGTCCGCGAGCGCGTGCGTCGCGAAGTGCACCACGTCCGCGCCGCTGCTCCACAAGGTGCGCAGAGTGTTCGCGTCGCCGTCATCACCGGCGAATAGTTTGACCTTGGCATCGCGATCGCGCGCCTCGAACAGATCGGCGATGGACTGAATCTCGGCCGTCGCCGCCTGCAGCTTGGGGATCGGATCGGCCACCGGCGCCGAACGCAATGTGCCGCTGCCACTGGCCAGCGCCACCAGCTGGAATGGGCGCGCCTGCGCCGAGTTCAGCGGGTCGGCGGTGGCGTACATCGAGGTGATCACCGTCAGTGCGTGGGTCTCGACCAATCGACGTCCGGCAGCCACGGGCGAACTCAAACCGGCGAACGGCACGCTGGCGATGCGGCCTTCGGCAACGATGTCCAGCGCGTTGGAGTCCGCCGGAATCAGGCCCGGAGGCAGCAACACCTGCGACACCGCCGCGAGTTTTTGCTCGATCCTGACTGCCGCGCGCTGCGCATCGAGGGTGGCAAGCTCCGTGAGATCGCCTTCGATCGACTCGGGAGTCTCGCTGAGCACGGCCACGCGCAGACCGCTGGCATCGCGAATCCAGGCATAGGCGCGTTCATATCCCAGGGCGTACGAGAGCTGCACGGTGTGCGATGCCACGTCACGCCAGGGTCGTGCGACCACCGCGGCGGGCTGCTCGCGCGAGCTCTGCCTGGCCGACGCGACGGTGCGTTCGCGATCCAGCTCGATACGCAACCGTGACAATTCCAGTTGCAGCGTGTCGAGCTGCATCGTCTGCTGGTCGTCGAGCTTGCGCGCCAGCAGTGTGGAGATCTTGAGGCTGCGATCGGCCATCTGTTCGAGCAGCGCGTCGATGCGCTTGCTGGCGTCCACGTCCAGGCTCACGGAGCGCGGCAGGCCAAAGCGCGTTTCGCGCGAGCGTTCCAGCATGCGCAGCGCGGCCTGTGCATCCGCGGATGCCGGCTGCGGCTCACCCGGCTTGCCGGCGGTGACGGTGCGCATCATGAGATCGAAATAGCGGCGGAACGCCGCCTGCTCTTCCTCGAGCGCCTCCATGCGTAGCTGGGGATTCGCGCTCGCCTGGCGATACTTGAAGATGAGCTCGAAGCAACGCTCGAACTCGGCGCGCGAGGCCACGTATTGGCCTTGCTTCATCAACAGCCGCGCCCTGACCCGGTGACCCGCGATCAGATTGCGCGCGTCGTTCATCTTCGCGGACATCTCCATCGAGTCCGCGAGCAGCTTTTCAGCCTCGGTATAGGCCGCGCGCGACCCATCGTGCTCGAGCAGCGTCTCCGCCAGATCGCGCTTGATGTCGGTAAAAATGTGATGCCGCGGATCCGGCAGCTTGATCGCGAGGGCGGCGCGGAACTGCGCGATGGCCTCGGGGTACCTGCCGGCGCCCGCGTAATCGAGCCCGAGATCGCGCAACGCGCGGATGCGATGGAACGGCGTCGGCGTCGCCGGGATCGCCTCGGTGTGCAGGGCGATCGCGGTGGCATAGTCGCCCTCGCGTCGCGCCATCATGCCCACGGTCTGCAGGTTCGACGACAGTCCGTATTCATTGTCGAGCGTGCGCGCGATCTTCAGCGCCTGCGTGAACATCACCTTGGCCTGCAGGTCATCGCCGCGGAACAGATAGAGCCAGGCCAGCTCCCAGGTGGCCTCGCCTTCGGGAGCTGTCAGCTTGTACTCGCGTGACAGCCGGATGGCGTCGTGCAGCAGCTTCATGCCCTGGTCGGGATCGCTGGTTCTTCCCACCGCATGGCCCGCGCTGAGCAGGATCTTCGCGCGTCGCACCGGGTTGGAGATTTTCTGCACGTTGGGCAGCATGCGCGCGAAGCCTTCCGCGGCCTGGTCCCACTGGCCCCGCTCGGCAAACATCTGCGCAACCGACGCCAGCATCTCGGTTTCACCCGCGACGTGGCCGAGCTTCTGGTAGATAGCGCGTGCTTCCTCGAAACGACGCGTGGCCTCGTCGATCTGGGTGCCCGTCTGCAACAGTGACCCCAGCCCTTCGAGAGCACGCGCGCGCTCGATGGGCCCCAGCGGCGACGTATCGCCGAGCAGTTCCTCGAGGATCTGCTGTGATCCGGCCCGGGCCTCCTGGGGACTCGGATTCTTCGATATCGGATTCACCGCGAGCTCGGACAGCGCGTTCGCTTCCAGCAGGCGAGCGCGTGCCGTCTGCAGCGTGGCGGACCCGCCCTGCGCGCTGAAGGCCGCGACCGCGCGGCGTGCCGTGTCGTATGACTGGCGCACGTCGATGTAGTAGGCGAGCAGCACATTCGCCTTGACCAGCAACGCTTCGGCGGCGAGACGGGGGTCGCCTTCAGGTCGCGCGAAGCTGGCAATGGCGCGATCGAGCTCGGCCAGTCCGGACTTGCGGAATTCTTCCGGGCGATTGTTTGAATTCGTGCCCGACGACCAGGCCCGAAATCCTGCGAGTTGCGTATCGAGCTTCGGATCTCTCGGCGCATCGCGCAGGAACTGGCGCACTCGCAGATGCACGGTGCCTGGCGTGACGGTGTTCTGCGGACCGGTGACCGTGACCGTGACACGGGATCCCTCCGGCACTTCCAGTGCGGCGATCTCGATGCCCGCGCCGGCAAGAGTGTTCTCGACTTCGATTGGCTTGATCGATTCGGCACCGGGCACCGCGAGGCTGACGTGCACGTCGGTGAGATTCTCGTCGACGATGGCGACGAGAATGCTGTCGCTATCTACTTCGATCTCGCGCATGGCACCGTCGGTGACGGAACCACGGCTGAGTGCGACCTGCTCTTCCAGTACGACGGCACCACTCTCGATGGAAGAGTGCGGTGCGCACGCGCTGAGCACGAGAATGCCCAGTGCCGGCACCCCAATTCTTGAAAACATTTGCTTGTCCCTGCCCCCCGACGCCGGGACAGCTTATCGGAGCGGGACGGATGGAGAGGCCGGATTTAACAGCCGTCGCGACATGACCAATCTATGACCATTGTCTTTCGGACCCGGTCCAGGCCACTAACTGCCCAGACTCATTTCTTCTTGAGGCTCCCGGAGGGTGCCGTGGCCGTTCCGTACTTCAACGAACCCAGTACGAAACTGTTGTTCTTGCCGTTTTCGCGGCCACCCTCACCACCGAGGGTCGCCACCAGCCACAGATCCTTGGCCAGCCTGTATTCGAGTCCGACCGACAGCTTCTGGATCCGGTCGCTGGTGTCGTGAGTGCGGTCCTTGAGCCGTGAATAGCTGGCCTGCAACGCCGCGTTGAGCCGTTCGCTGCCGAATTTGAAGGCCGCGCCGAAGGTCTCGCTGTCCTGCTCGATGAGCAGCGATTCGACGTCGGGATCCTGCACCGTCTGCTTGTTGAGCACCTTGGCGTGCAGGATGAGCTGCGCGTTGTCGCGCAATTGCCGGATCGAACCGTCGAAGCCGTACGCAAACGACGACCAGATGCCGTATGCGCCGCTCTCCATGTCGCTGAAACTTCCATCCTCGGAAGTGGTTGCGTATCCGATGCTCGCGGTCCAGATGGTGTCGTTCCAGCGAGGGGCGAGCTCCATGCACTCGCTGGTCATCTTGTTGACTTCAGCCGCGTTCCTGACGACGGGGATGAGTCCACCGGGAACGATCTGCGCCTTTGCGAACAGCGTCCTGGCAAAGCAGTCATTCGCGAATTCGCGACCATCGGACTTGTCGATGATGGGCACGTGCAGGCCGATGCCCAGCTTCACGGATTCATCACCGTCGCCTGTGCCCTGCGTGGTTCCGAGCGACACCGACGTACTGGCGAGCATGTTGCTGTTGAAGTACTTGCGCTTCGGTAGTTTGTTCGCGTCGGCCCGCAGCGAATCGATGTCGAGATCGCCGCTGTCGAGGCGCAGATACCTGGCCATGGTCTGATCGCGCACGAACCACTGGAAAGGTGTGAAATCCAGCGCGATGCCCGTCTTGAATTTGCCGGACTCATCGACGCCGTCCTTCAACGCCACGGCAAAATCGCGCAGCGTGCGCGGGTGCACCACATCTTCCGGCGTCATTCCGATGATCGTGAAGCCCGGCGATTCCGGAATACTGTAGTCGTACTTGTCCTGGATGAACTTCTGGTTCTTGGGCAGCAGGTCCTTCAGCGCCGCCTCGAGAGCCAGGATTCCGGCGAAGCCGGTAGGCGTCGACGACTCCGCGGCGGCGGCCGGCGTACCGTCGGTCGGAACGATCAGGGTTCCGGAATCATTGACTAGGGTCGCCGGCGCCGCAGGCGTGCCAGCTGGTGGCGTGATCGCTGTCGTTTCGGACGGAACGACTGCGGCGACAGCCGGCGGCATTGCGGGGGCTGCGGGCGCCTTCCAACTGATGCGCTGCGCGTCACCTTCGGGCGTCACCGTGATTTCGCCGGCGCCCGGGAAGCGGAACTCGACAAACTTCCCGACAACCTCGCGAGTGAACGGGCTGGAGCCGAGCGCCACCGACGGGTTGGCCGCGGCATCGCACTTCAGCACCGGAACTCCGGCACGATCCAGCAGCTCGCAACTTCCCTTGCTGCTGTCGAAGCGCAGCAGCACGTCGGCCTGCGCCAGCGCGGGCAGCGCGAGCCAGGCAAGCGCCGCCCAACTACTGGATCTGCACGGCATCGGAGATGATCCGGGCTTGGTTCGCGGTGAGCTCGACGTCGTAACGCGCCACGCGCGTGATGGGCCGCAGGTGGTTGGCATCGGGACCCTGGCACAGCTGCACGAAGACCGGCAGGTTGGTAGCCGGTACCGAGTGGCATTGCACCACCCAGCCCAGGGAGTCGCCGTGCAGGGTCTGCACGTCCAGGTTGACCGGGATCAAGGTATTGCCGACGCGTTGATCGATCCTGGCCCATTGCTCATTCGGAGGATCCTTGTGCATCAGCAGCAGGCCGGCGTTGAGTCCGTCGGTAATCCGCATCGCGAACCAGATCGGGTCCATCGACGTGAGCGCAAAAGCTTCGCCGTTGAATACAGGAGGTACGTCGCTCATCGCTGCTCCTCAACCCACTGGATTGTTGGCGGATCCATCGGCACCTACCGGTGGAATCGGCCCCGCGGCTGACACGCTGGCGATGAGCGTGTTCGGCGTCGGAAAGTTCGGATTGGGCGAATTGCCAATCAGCGCAACCGGTGCGGCACGCTGCTGCGGGAGTCCGCCGCCGGCCGACATGTTCTTGGTGATGAAGGCCTCGATGAAATCCGCGCCGGTGTAGCCCGCGGCAATCACCGTGATGATGTCCTGCGTCGAGATGGACTTGCTGGAGGTCATCTCGAGCGTGACCATGGCGATCACACCCGCGGCGGCACCGATGATGACGCTCATCAAGAGCTGCATCGGATCGAACTTGCCGGCCGGATCCTCCTTCAATTTCTTCAGGCCCGCGATGGAGCGCAGCACCTGTCCGACGGCGCCTAACAATGCGCCCAGCGTCAGTATCGGAAGCAATTCGACAGCAGTCATGAATGTTCTCCTATGCCGCAACCGGCGTAACGAACGAGTTACGCACCCAGCCTTCGGCCTGTGATCCTTCCAGCAACACGACCTTGGCCCACAGCGAGCGCATCTCGAGCAGGCACAGGCGGGTCTGCGTGGCCAGCGTGGTCATGACTGGGAATTCCGTGCCGGGACCGCTGCGCATGTTGAGTGCCGGCACGCTGACTACGTAGTCCGCGCTGCTCACGTTGCCGCGGCCGAACAGCGCCGATCGAAAGCTGTTCATCGCGAAGGCCGGACCCGGGTCCACCTTGCGACCCGGCGCGATGTCGTCGTGGCCCACGACGTCCTTCAGCCGATACCGCGACACGAGTAACTTCGACAGCTCCAGCAACTTTGTCAGCTGCGGTTCCGTGTACGCATGCCAGGCGGTCTCCGCCTGCTCGCTCTTGTGCCTGGCGTGAATGATCTCGTCTTCGCCGTACGAGCCGCCAAACCATGCCTGGTACTTGCTGCCGACCTTGGTGAGCTTGCCGGCATTGTCGATCTCGATACCGATCGAGAACCCATTGAGACCGTGGCGGCCCGCCCAGGCGCTGATGCCGGCATGCCAGGCCTTGCGCCTGAAGGGCACGAGCTGCCAGATCTTTCCGCTCCTATCCAGCACGATGTGGGCGGAGGCTTTGGCTTCCGGGTCCAGGAAATGGTGCGCCGACGAGGCGCCGCTCCTTCCCGCCGTGTAGTGGATGACCAGGTACTCGGGAACGATTGGCCCGCCCTGGTTGGGGGAATCTTCGATTTCGATGTCTGCCCCATCGGGCTCGAGCAGGTCCGCGTCGTTGATGCGCATGGCGTCCTCGTCTTTCTCGCATCTGCCTAACAAGATGGTCACATAGCCATCATTTCTCTCACCTCCGACATACGAATAGGTAACGGATGGCCGCCCGGATTCGGACGCGGCACAAGTCATTGAATTAGCTAGGGCGGGAATCGATCGGCCGCCGGTCGTGCCGGAGAGCCAACTGCAATCAGCCGGACCGGTCGTACGCGTTCATGCGGGACGTGATTCTGCCGACGATCCAGTAGCACCCGCCGGAAGCGTCACGATGAAGCGACTGCCGCCGCCTTCGCGTACCTCGCAAGTCACCTCGCCTCCGTGGACCCGCGCGATCTGGCGCACGATAGATAGACCGAGCCCGGCGCCGGCCGCCTGGCCGGATTCGCGGCGGCGGTAAAACGGCTCGAAGATGCGCTCGCGGTCCTCTGCCGGGATACCAGGACCGGTGTCTTCGACGACGAGCCGCGCACCGCCGTCCTGCCTCGTGACGCGGATGTCGCTGGCGCCGCCGGCATGCAGGCGCGCATTCTCCAGCAGATTACGGATCAGGCGGCGCAGCAGCAGCGCGTCGCCCGCGATCGTCACAGGGGCACCAGTCACCTCGCGGTCGAAGTGAGCGGCCTCCTCGGCTGCCAATGCGAGCAGATCGAGCGGCTCGATACGATCGGGACGCTTCGCCGCATCGAGGCGGCTGGAGAGCAGCAGCTCGCCGATGAGCGCGTCGAGCTCGGCGATGTTGCGCGCCAGTTCCGCATTGGTGCGACCGTCCGGCCCGAGTTTCTCGATGGCCAGGCGCATACGCGTCAGCGGCGTACGCAACTCGTGCGAACAATTGGCCAGCAGCATCTGGTTGGCGCGTACCAGCTGTTCGATGCGCGCCGCGGAGTCGTTGAAGCTCGTCGCCAGCGCGGCGACTTCATCGTTGCCTTCGACGTTGACCCGCGCCGCCAGATCACCGGCGCCGAACCTGCGCACTCCTTCATTGAGGCGGCCCAGACGGGCCGTGAGGCCACGCACCAGTGGATAGGCGAGCAGGGCCAGGGCCGCGGCCACCGTGCCCAGCATCATCACCGCATGAGCGCCATGCAGCACCATCCGGGAACCGATACTCGCCGAATGCCAGATCATCGCGACGGTGACGGTGAACAACACCAGCACTACGACCGTCATCAGGTACAGCTTTACGTGCAGGCGGCGCAATCAGCGATCCTGCTCTTTCGCGAATACATACCCGGCGCCGCGCAATGTGAGAATGCGTCGCGGCCGCTTCGGGTCGTCCTCGATGGCCGCGCGCAGCCGCGAGATGTGCACGTCTATGGATCGATCGAAATCCTCCAGCGCCGCGCCCTTGGTGAGGTCCATCAGTGCGTCGCGTGACAGCACGCGACCCGCGCGCTCGGCCAATGCCACCAGCAGCGCGAACTGATGACCGGTCAGCGACCTGCGCCGGCCATCGAGGCGCACCTCGCGCGCGTCCTTGTCGATTTCGAGGCGGCCGAAGCGGAGCACCTGCGCCCGGCCCTGCGACTGGCCCTGTCCTGGGCGCCGGCGCAGGATGGCGCGCAGCCGCGCCAGCAGCTCGCGCGGTTCGAATGGCTTCGGCAGATAGTCGTCCGCGCCGAGCTCGAGTCCCACGACGCGATCCAGCGGATCGCCGCGCGCCGTGAGCATGAGCACCGGGATGTCGGACTTCGCACGCAGGCTGCGGCAGAGATCCAGGCCATCGGAGTCCGGCAGCATCAGGTCGAGGATCATGGCGTCGAAGGATTCCGCGGCAACGAGCTGCATCGCGGCGGCGCCCGTGCCCGCGCGCGTGGTTCGAAAGCCCGCCTCGCCCAGATAGTCCGAGACCATCGTGGCGAGGCGGGCATCGTCTTCGACCAGCAGGATGCGGTTCGCAGTCATTCGAACCGCATGATGCGCCAGCCCGGGTGCGCGCATCTAGCCACCGTGATGCTTGCGGACCTCCTGTCCCAGCGCGGCGCGCTGCTCGGCGGTCAGCACTTCGGCGGCGTCACCGAAGGCCGTGATCAGACGTTTCGACGCCTCGTCCATCGATCGGACGGTATCGACGCGCAGAGTTTCCATCTGCGTACGGTCGATGGTCGGTGCCAGCAGCAGCTCGTGTAACTTGCCGAGAGCGGCGTCATGCGCGCCGTGGGCCGCACCCATTTCGGTAAACGCGACCTTGAGGATGCCCTCGACCTGGTTTTTCTGGGCCTCGGAGGCACCGACTTTGTTGAGCATGGCGTTCAGATGCTCGAGATGCATCTCCATGCGGTGCTCGCGCATGGGGCCACCGTGATGCGAGCCGCCTTGGTGAGCGTAGATGACGCCCGCGCCGAGAATCGCGAGCGGGATGGCGATCAGCGCGGCTAATTTGAAACGTGGCATGGCCTGACTCCGTGAGGTTGCGACGGAGTCAGATTGCGCGCGTGGCGTTGCGCGCGTTTCAAGCGTTTGCAAAGTTTTGTGAAGCGGCCCTATGGGGTGAGCGTGGTGAACACCCCCTTGTTGTAACGCACCTTGAGTTTTCCCTTCGATGTCTTCTGGAGTTTCTTGACGTGTGTTTCCAGCTCCGCGAACGCCTGCTGCTCATCGCTATCCACCGTCTGCGCCTTTGAAGAGGTACTGAACCAGAAGGTGAACGGCGCGTTGTGCGCCTCGGGCGCGAGCGTGCGCTTGGCGGGCGGCCCGAGCCGCGAATTGAAAACCAGGTCGATCACTTCGGGTTCGGGATTGCCGCTCGATCCATTGCCACAGAACACATAGTGATCCGCGGATACGCGCCGGCAGAAGGCAGCGTCCATGTTGTGTTCAGAGCCGTGGTGCTGCACCTTGAGAACATCGAGGTGAACACCTTGGTTCTGCTGCAGAAAGCCGGTCTGTTCGAGCCCTTTCACCACGAAGTCCTGCTGCGCGTCACCAGTCATGAGAACGCGCTTGCCATCTTCTTCGATCATCAGCATCAATGAGGCGATGTTGGGCGTGGTCACGCTCTTGAAGGGTGGAATGCCGTTCCAGCCGCCCAGACTGAACAACGGGCCGGAAAGCGTTTCCGTGCTGAACTCCTCGATCTTCTTCTTCATCTGCGCGCGGATGTTCTTCACCGTCTCCTCGTTGACGCGCAGCCAGTTATTCCAGCCCTTGTTGAGATCGCTGAGCTCCTTCGTTCCCGGACCGACAATGGTCAACTTGAGAGTGCCGAGGTTGAATGCTGCCTGGCCCGGTCGCAGCATCAGCAGCTTCGGTTCCCCAGCCTGGCCGGGTAGTTTGTTGACGGGAATGTTCAGCAGGTCCGCCGACAGCAGGTGCGACACTTTCAAAGCCTCGGTGACGGCCGTGGCCAGATCCCCGAGCTCGGTCGCGGCCTTTTCGAGGTCCTTGACCCCTGTGCCATTCAAGGTGGGCACCGCCGCGGCCAGCAGCGATTCGATGTCATCCGGGTCGACATCCTTGATCTGATCGCGAAATGCGTTGTGCCAGAGCGTTGCGATCTCCGGCGGCCGCGGCACTTTGGGCGGCGCGGTATTGAGGCCGGTCTTCCTGCGATGCTCATGAATGCGCCACTGCAGTTCGTCCTCCAGCAGCGCCAGCACGCCGGTGATGTGATCGTTGTCGACGTGAGAGACATAGACGATGTCCAGCTTGCGTTTGGCCTTTCGTAGTTTCGCGAGTTCGCCACTCACCTGCCCGCGCATGCTTGCGGTGCGTCCACCGTCGCACAGGATCAACTTCTTCCTGTCCTTGCTCTCGACCAGCAGGCAATCCCCATCCCGCCCGTCGAAGATCTTGAGTTTCATGATCGACCCTCCAGGCGCAGCTCGGTTCGAAGATTGAGGCGACTGGCCTCTTCAATGGCCTTTTCCGGCGCGATCCGGCCGAAGCCGGCGTCGTTCTGCCACTTGTAGCTGGCCCCCGGAATGGGTTGCGACGTGCGCTGCAGGATGCCGAGGCATTGCGCGGCCGTGAGGTTCGGCTCCACTTCGAGCATGCGGGCGATGACACCCGTCACGTACGGACTCGCCATGCTGGTGCCGGTCATCTTGATCCACGCGCTGCCGTCTCTCGCAAAGCCATTGGCCGCCGTGATGTCCGTCCCCGGCGCGCAGATGTCGGGCTTCGGCCGGCCGTCGCGCGTGGGTCCCTGGCTGCTCGTGATGTGGATCTTCTGGCGCACGTCGTCGATGTTCGCCACGCCGATGACGCGGTACGAGCAGGCCAGTGAGTTGATGGAGTGTGAGTCCACGTTGGAACGCGTCGAGAAGAAGGATGGAAAGCGGAACAACCGCAGCCCGCTGTGCCGCCCGATCTCGTTGGGATCGTCACGTTCGATCCAGCCGTGGAACCCGCCCTCGCGGATATCGTCGCCGCGCAGACGCACGCGCCAGACGCCCGCCTGAACGCCCACGAATGCGCCGCAATTGCAGGTTGGGCGTGAGATAGATCGCGATGTAGTTGGAGCCGTTGGTCGGGTGATACAGCTCGTTGTAGATCGAAATTCGCGTGTTGGTCGCGAGCCGGTGGTTTTCGATGAACTCTCCGGGTTTGACTTCGAACCAGCGGTCCATGCCCGGCGGTTGCAGCAGTACCGAAATCCGGTCCTGCGGGCTGTACCAGATCTCCAGCTCGTTCTCCGAGACGTCCGCGATGCCATTGCCGATGACGGTCCAGTCGAGATCGACTTCGAGACCGGCTGAAGG
Source organism: uncultured Pseudomonadota bacterium (assembly GCA_963711635.1). Classification (GTDB taxonomy): domain Bacteria; phylum Pseudomonadota; class Gammaproteobacteria; order Steroidobacterales; family Steroidobacteraceae; genus CADEED01. The sequence continues at coordinate 245,732 of CAVQEZ010000012.1, read as the reverse complement.
CACCGAGCCGCTGGTGTGAATGCGCCCCATGACCCAGCCGAAGTCATCAGCGCGCTCGGCGGACTCCTGCCCCGCGTTTCCCGCGGCGACGCACACCGCCCTGCCCGGCGTGGACAGCAGCGCGTCTATCCACCGGCAGGCGCCGCTCGACCCGTCGTGCGCGCCGCCATTGGTTCCGAGCGAGATGTTCACCGACAGGGACAAACCTTCCTTCTCGGCGACGCCCACCAGGTATTCGATGGCGTGAACGATGCGGCTCGAGTCGCTGAAGGTCGTACGGCGGCGCTCGCGCTCATCGTCGGGCTGCGGAATATCGATGAGCACGGCGGCAATCATCGCGCCCGGGCACACGCCCTTGTTGCCCGCCGCGATACTGGCGACATGCGTACCGTGGGAACCCTGCACCTGTTGCGACTGCGACTCGAGCAGTTGCGCGGGTAAACCACCCGGCTTCTTCGCGGCGGAAATGGCCGCATCCATGTGTTGTTTGGTGATCAACGAACCGTAAGTGAACGGTTTCGGCGGCGGCCGCAGAGTTCCGCCTTGATCCCAGATGGAATGGAAGCGCGTCTTGCCATCCTTGTTGAGAAAATCCTGGTGGGCAAAATCGAAGCCGCCGACGTCGATGATGCCGACGAGTACGCCCTTGACCTTGCGAATGTTGTTTGCCGTATTGATGGCGCGCGAGGGCGGAGCCGTCGCCCTGGATGAGGCGGGCACATCGAGCTTGAGCGGCTCTGCCGGGTGAACGAACGCCACCGACTCATTGCTTTTGAGCTCGTCGAGCATGGTGACCGGGATCGTGGCGCTGACGAAGTTTCGTCGCGGCAACACCGCACCGCCGACCTCTTTCGCCACCTTGGCCGAAAGCGACCGCTGCATGCGCTTCACGACCTTGCCCTGGGCCTCGATCAGCCGGCGCCCTCTTTCACCCGTCTGCTCCGGCGTGAACTGGACGAACACGTTGACGTAGGCGTGCTTTGCGGGAGGCCGCGTGCGCAGCTTGGGGGCCTTGCGCAGCTTGAGCGCAGTCTCAGACACGGCATTGGGAGCCAGGAAGAGCTGCTGGCGCTGCGCGTCGCTCGGGTCGTCGTCCGCCAGCGAATGCACCTGGGTTGCAGTCTTCGGCGCCATCGTCGATGTGACCGCGGTGCTGAGGTCGGCGCGAACCGCGTTTACCTCGTCATCGCAATTCGCGTAGACGCGGAGCCGGGGATGCAGGCGCCGCGCATCGGCGTCAGGTTTCTTCATTGGATTCTCCCGCGAGGACGTGCCCGCGCCGTAGCGCATCAGGCGCCTATTGGAGTTCTTCTATCCAATAAAGGTGTCGCCTAGGGGTGAAAAGACTCACCACCCGGCGATTTAATGGGCTGATTCTCTATTTCAGAGGTAGTCGAGCTTCTCCAGCGCCGAGAATTGCTCGTTCAGACCGTCGAGCGTGCCCATGTCGATTTCATCCAGCATGAAATCGAAGATGTTGAGATTGTCGCGCTGGTGATCCTCGCGGTAAGCCTTGGGGATGGGAATCACACCGTGCTGGAGGTTCCACCGCAGGATCACCTGCGCCGGCGACTTGCTGTACTTGCTCGCAATCGCCGCCAGGCGTTCGTCCTCGAGTCTCTTGCCACGCGTGAGCGGACTGTAGGCTTGCAGCACGATCTCGTGCCCATTGCAGAAGCTCAGCATGTCGAGGCTGTGTCCAAATGGACTCCACTCGAGCTGGTGCACGGCGGGCATTTCACCGGTGTTCTCGGCAAGCGTCTTCAGTTGTTCGATCTTGTAACTGCAGACGCCGATGTCGCGAGTCAGCCCCTCGTCACGGGCCCGGATGAGCTGCTCCCACAATCGCTCGCCGACGCCCTTTTCGGGCGCCCGGTGAATCAGGACCAGATCCGCGTAGGCCAGCTTGAGTTCTTCGAGATTCCGGCTCGTCGCGTCATAGCCGTTTTCCTCCGGCTCGACCTTCATGACGATATATAGCGATTCGCGCGGCCGATTGTAGCGACGCACGGCTTTGCCGATGCCGGGCTGAGTCTTGTAGTCGGACGAGGTGTCCACCATCCGGTAGCCCAGCTCGAACGCGTGCTGGACAGCTTCGGTCGTATGGGACGTCAACATCCACGATCCGAGACCGATGACCGGGATTTCGCGGCCGGTTCGCAACGTAAGGACGGAATCCGGCGTCAGTAGCTCTGCCGGGGGCCGTGGACGCGGCACGCCGCGTTCAGTTCGCACTTGGGGTGAGGCCATGGGCACGAGCTTGGGCGCTCACGCGGTGCCGTGCAGCGGGACGATGACGCGACCGCCGATAGGCTACTTCTGCGGACGGGTGAGAATCGACTGACCGTTGCAGCTAATGCACAACCTGATTCGAAGTGCTCCCATCAACAGCCATAAATGAAAAAGGCGCCACGCGTGCCGGTAAACGGCTCGCGTGGCGCCCGCCTCCCCCTCACTTACATTGTCAGTGCACTCGCATCCACGCTCTTGACGCCGCGCACACTGCCGGCGAGCTCGATGGTCGCCGCACGCTCGGCGATGCTATCCATCTTGCCGGCCAGCTTGACGATGCCGCCATTGGTGTTGACCGCGACGCTGGCGCCATCCACGTTGGTGGAGTACTTGAAGGTCGACTGCACCTTCGCGGTAATCCATCCATCGGTGATGTCGGCAATTTCGGTCCTGGCGACCTCCGCCTGCGCGGGATCGACCACCAGCTGGTTGTTCACCGAACGCACGCCGTAGGTCGTCGCGGCGAGTTTGCCGACAAAGTCCCTGGCTTCCGCGCTATCCGCGGAACCCGAGATCGTCACCACGCCGCGCACGCTGTCGACAATCGCATTGATGCCTTCGCCATGGCGGCTCCAGAGCATCTTCGACTTCACCGTCGAGGTGATGGTCGCATCGTCGACCAGCTCCCCGAAGCTGCGCTCTGCGGACCGCGTCGCCGGCTTGTAGTTAGCCTGCACTTCGAGGTTGTTTTCGGCGCCGTGGATGCCGGAGACCGCGAGCGCAATCTGCTCGGCAAGCTCCCTGGTGACACTGTCGGCGACCTTGCCGGTCAGGGTGGCCTTGCCGTTGTGCACCGAGGCCTTGAGCTCGTTGGCACGCAGGTAGGGACTCAGCGCATAGGCGGTCAGGATCTGCGATTCCTGGCGTGCAGCGATGATGTCCTGCAAAGGGCTGGCAGATGCGGACGCGGCTCTCGCGGCCGCGATGTCGACCACGGTAGCCGACGCCGGCTGTCCAGTCTGATTCTGATTCATCATTGATTTCTCCTTTGTGGACGATGCGATTACATCGTCAGGGAGGCTGAATCCACGCTCTTGACGCCGCGCACATTGCGCGCGAGCTCGATGGCCAGTGCGCGTTCGGCGCCGCTATCCATTTTTCCGGTCAGCGTGACGACACCGGCATTGGTGCTGACCGCGATATCGGACCCATTCACGTTGTTGGAGTACATGAAGGTGGATTTCACCTTCGTGGTGATCCAGCCATCGGCGACATCGGTGCCTTCAGGCTTGGCGGCCGCCTTGGCTACTTCCGGTTTGCCGGCTTCGACCGTGAGCTGATTGCTTACTGCGCGCACGCCGTGCGTGTTCATCGCCAGCTTGCCAGCGGCTTCCTTGGCTTCCGCGCTGTTCGCGGTGCCCGTAAGCTTGACCTTGCCCCGCGCCGTGTCTACATCCACGTTGAGTGCATCGACATGGCGGCTCCACAACAGCTTCGACTTCACCGCCGAGGTGATCGACGCATCATCGACCACTTCGCCGTAGGTGCGATCCTTGGATTGCGCCGGCGCCTTGTAGTTAGGGACGACTTCGATCTTGTTGTCCACGGTCTTGATGCCGTCGACACCGAGGGCGATCTGCTTGGCGAGGTCCTTGTTGACATCCTCGGCGACGTTGCCGGTCAGGGTTGCCTTGCCTTCGTGCACCGAGACCTTGAGGTCATTGGCGCGCAGGTACGGGCTCAGCGCGTAGGTGGTCCAGATCTGCGATTCCTGCCGTGCCTCGACTACTTCCTGCGACGGCTTGGCATTGGCGAAAGCAGCGCCGGTAATGGCGGCCGCGATGGCCGAGGCCACCAGTAAATTACGTTTCTGCATGAACATGAAAATTCTCCGAAAGCGAATATTGACTCGATGAATAGGGCGGGAGCTTTGCCTGCCCTTTGCGGACCAACATGTGCCACGCGATTCTCGCGGCGCTTGCGCGCCGCCTGTGCTGCGCCCTGAGTGCGCCAACAGTGCGTGAATGGTTGTGCATGTTGATCCTTGAACCCTGCGACCCACAGTAGTGTGGAGCGCCGGGTCCGATGTAACTCCCCACCGTAGCACACAACGGCGGTGGCAAACGCAATCGACCCCGCGAGCCACCGGCGAGGTCGTTTGCGATCGAGCGAGGCGTTTGTCCTACACGAAGTGGCTCGCGACCACATGCATGCAGCAACACGAGGCCGCGAAGAAAGCCGGTTATCTTGTTAGTTATGAGGCGATCGTGGAGCCGCGCGCGCCTCGGTTCGAGGCTTTCAGTCAGCGCCCCTTCCCCGCCAGCACCTTCTCCAGATATGTCTGCGCCCCCTGCGATTCCGACTGCGCCAGCCAGAACACGGCGCGCTTGCGCTGCTCGCTCGACAACGATCTATCTTCCGCCGCGGCAATCAGCGCGCGCGTCGCACGCTCGTCCGGCAGCTGCGAGAGCGCGAAGATGGCGTGCTCGCGCACATGCTCGTCGCCGTCCTTCCGAGCGCCGCGCCGATGGCGTCTTCCGAACCCGGAGCTCCGGTATGCGCGAGCCAGAACCAGGCCTGCGCACGGACATCGCCGTCCTTGTCGGTGTTACCCAGCCGAATCAGATCCTGGGTGACACGTGGCGACTTGGACTGCGTAATCGCGAAGGCCGCGTGCTTGCGCAATTCCGAATCCTTGTCGTCGAACATCACGGATGTCGCGACCTCGGCGCCGGCAACACCCCGAAGGTGCGCGAGCCAGAAAACCGCGTTCTTGCGAGTCTCGGTCTCACCATCTCCCCGGGCGATCGAAGTCAACTCGTTTTGCGCAAGGTCGCCGCGATGTATGGCGAGCGCTGCCAGCAGGTGATGGCCAAAATCCTGGCTCAGGTTCGCCTCGCGCCTGGTGAGTTTGATCAACCAGCGCGTACTGTCGTCGGTGGCCACGTTGCCGAGATCGCGAATCGGTGTTGCGGCTTCCACCGGACAGGTCGCGGACAAAGGCCCGCAAGCGCTCGACCTTGCCGCCGGCCATGCGCGCATACACGCGCACGGCATCGGTGGTCGCGTTGTCGCGGGTGCCGAAGTTGCCGCGGTCGTCGTCGAGCTTGCAGGACGCATTCGACGCTGCGCGCTTGTCCCAATTGCTCCAGCAGCACAAGGCCGGCGCGCCTTCGACGGCCTCGACCTGCCAGCTCGCCCAGCCGTCCGGCGGCGGCGTGAGTTCCGCGGCGTTGGCCTGCGACGCCAGCGCGAGCCCGGCCAGGCACGACGCGACTTTGCAAATGTTCTGGATGTTCATCACTTTTTCTCCAGTGCGGCGTCGATGGCCTGCAACGCGGCATCACCACCCATCATCGAAAGCATCCGCATCAGCGACCGTTTCTCCTCGCTGGTTTTCGCACGCCCGGTACAGCGTCAGCACGCCCTGCTCGTCGTCCGAGATCAACATGCCCTGCAGCGCGGCCTCCTTGATCTCCTGATCCGTGCTGCGCGAGTAGATCTCGCGCAACGCGGCGCGCGCGGCATCGTTTCCAATGATGCCGATGCTGCGGACGGCATCGATGCGGACGTCACGTTCGCCGTTGCCCTCGGCGATCTTGCGCAGGCTGGCGAGATCGCCGCTGATGGCGTACGCCTGTACCAGCCCGCCCGCGGCATTCGGCCTGTCGCCGAGCTTGCGCAGCTCATCGGCCGCGCCCATGACCCCAAGCATGCGAATCGCGTCGTTCGCTTCCTCTTCCGTCTTGGCGTTCAGCGCCGCCTGGTACACGGACTCCTTGCGCCCGGCGATCATCCAGGCCTGCAGCACTTCCTGCTTCACGTCGGCGTCGCCGGCGGCGTAGATGGGCTGCAAGGCATCGAGCGCCTTCGGATCTCCGCCGATCCCGATGCTGCGAATCGCTTCTCCGCGCATGTCGGCGTCCGCAGAGCGGGCCGTCTGAGTCAGGATGTCCAGGGCTTCCGGCCCATTGATCTGGCTCAGCACGAACAGCGCGCGCCGCTTGACCAGCGTCGACTGCGACCCGGCCAGCACCTTCTTGATGATGGGCAGGGCACGCTCCGGCGGGCTGCGCCATCAGGCCTTCCATCGCCGCGAGCGCCAGCTCTTCGTCGTCGGTGGGCGCGCGCTCCGCGGCCGACTCATTGGCCTTCGCTACCGCCTTTTCGGCCTTCGCCACCGCCTTGTCGACCTTCGCTGCCGCCTTTTCGGGCGGCAGCGGCTTTTGCGCGTAGGCCGTGCCGGCCATCAGGAACGCGGCCAGAATTGTGATTGCAAAACGCATGATGATTTCCTCTAACTAAAGCGTCGTGGATTCGGTGTCGGTGGATGCGGCGCCGGCGCTCAGCCGGCCCTGCATCACCCGTAATTCGAAGGTGAGCTGCGCGATGCTCGCGCTGGAGTCGCCGTGCTCCAGGCCTTCGAGCACGGGCGCGAAGGCGCGCAGCACGCGAGCGAGCTGCGGTTCGCCGGCGCGCTCGGCCGCCAGCGCATAGATGCGGTTCTGCGCGATGATGGTTTCGATGAGACGCGCGCGCTCCTCGGGCTTGGCGCTGTCGAGTCCCGCGAGCTGCTGCTCGGTGCTCGCGAGATGCCATTTGAGGCCGCGCTCATAGGCGGATCCATCGCCGGCGTCGCCAGGCTGGGTCGCTTCGGGCTGGTTCTCGACCGTGCGGTCCGGCGGAGACTGCGTCGTCACCTGGAAGACAATGAGTGCGACGACCGCAACCGCCGCCGCCGCCATCCATCCATAAGTCCAGTTGGCGGCCGGATCGCAGCGGACGCGCCATGCGGCCTTGCTAACTACCGCACGCTCCAACGCGTCCTGCCAGCGCTGCTGCACGGCCGCGGGCACCGGGACTTCCGGCATGGCCGCCGCCGCGTCGAGACGCGCCACCAGGCCTTGCATCCGCTGCGCCAGCTCGGGCTGCTCGCTGAGCGCCGCGCCGATGCGCGCACGTTCGGCCGCATCGAGCCCATCGCGGTAGTAATAGAGAAGCAGGTCGTCGTCGGAGATCATGATTCACCTCGCCAGACGTGCAGGTCCACGCGCAGCTTGCGGACCGCGCGAAACAGGATGCTCTTCACGTTGTTGGTGCTGGTTTGCAGGCTTTCGGCGATCTCGTCGAGACGCCAGCCTTCGATGTGCTTGAGCAGGAAGGTTTGCCGCTCGCGCGTCGACAGGCGCTGCATGGCGGCTTCCAGGTCCTTGCCCAGCGCCTGCTGGGTGTATTCGCCTTCGGGCGCCGATGAGGGTTCGGCGAACAGGCTGTCGACGTCGACATCATCTTCGGCGCGCGTCTTGCGACGCCGTGTCAGATCGATCGCCGCGTTGAGTGCAATGCGATGAATCCAGGAACTGAGCTCGGCCTCGCCGCGGAAATCGCCGCGCCGGTGCCAGGCCTTCAGCAGGGCTTCCTGCACCGCGTCCGCGGCCAGGTCCGCATCGCGCGTGATCCGCAGGCAGGCGTTGTACCACCGCGCGCTGCGTTCCTGGAGAACGGTCTGGAAGGCGTCCGGCTGGGCCCAGGATTTGAGAAGGGTAAGCACGTAACTAGGACGGGCGGGCCGGGAAAAGGTTACGTGCTCAGCGGCTCTTCGGCCTCGCGTGAAATACGTGGGCCCAGGCCGTTGCCAGGCGCTGCTGGTGATTGCCGGCACTCTCGGCAGGCCTCGGTTTCAGCCATTCGCGCTGGGTCTCCGCCAGGGCGCTTTCCGCATCCCGGCCGACGATGAACCGGCGGTAGAACGCGACCGAAAATTCGCTTTCGTAGACGTCCTCGACCGGCCACAGGGTCGCGACGATGCCGCGGGCGCCGGCGGTCAGGAATGACCGAGGCAGGCCCGACATGCCCTCGGCGAAGCGCGCGGGTCCTGCCGCGGTTTCGCATGCGGCCAGGAATACCAGGCCGACATCGCCGCGCCATTCCTGCACCTGGCCGGCCGTGAGGTAGGCCGCCTCCTGGCCGCCACCCTTGGGCAACAGCAGCAACGACGCGGACGGGTAGCGAAGATTGGCCAGGCCATGCGTCGCGAAGTGAACCGCGTCCGAGCCGCCGGTCCAGAGTGTGCGGATGGTCTGCTCGTCGCCGTCCGCGGCCGTGAGCAGCCTGATCTGGGCCGCGGTGTTGCCCTTGGCGAAGAGCTCGGCGATCGCGCGCGCCTCGGCGCGTGCGCCTCCGAGGCTCGGGAACTCGTGCGCCGCCGACCGTATCGCACCGGTGTTGCTGGCGATGCCGACCAATGCCATTGCACGCGGCTTGCCGGAGGCCGCCGCACTGCCGTCGAACATCGAAGAGATCATCCGCACGCCATGCGTCTCGACGATACGCTTTCCGCTCCCCGGCACGCGCAGCGCCGCGAACGGCAGAGTTCCGACGCGTCCTTCGGCGACGACTTCCAGCGAACTCGATGCATCGCTCAGGGTGCCGGCCGGCAACAGACTTGCCGACAATTCCGCGAGCGCCTGCTCGAGCTTTGCGGCAGAACGCACCGGGTTGATTTCGCCGAACTCCGCGAGCGAGCGCTCGAGCCGAGCCGGCGATTCTGCGAGCACGGCCACGCGTAATCCGTGCGCATCGCGCGCCCAAAGATAGGCGTGACGCTCACCCAGCGCGTACGAGAGCTGAGCCACGCCTGGTGTCATGGCCGGCCATGGCCGGTTGATGGCCCCAGGTAGTTTGTTCGAGCGCCGGTCGGCGGTGCTGCCGCCGCGAAGCCGGTCAACCTCCACGCGCAGCTGTGACATCTCGAGCTGCAACGTGTCGGACAACTTTCCGTCCGGATAGGCGCTGTTGTTGAGCTGGGCGATGCGCACGCGTTTCGCCGCCATCTGCTGCAGCAGTTGGTCTATTTTCGCCTGCGAAGCGGCATCAAGACTCACGTCCTGAGTCGCGGAATTACCGCTCGATCGCGCCAGCTCGAGAATGCGTAGCGCAGCCTCGTCGTCCGGCGATGCCGGCGCGAAGCGATCCGTCCCTCGCCCGACTGCGGCACGCATCAGCAGATCGACGTATCCGCGGATGGTTTTCTGCTCGATTTCGAGCGCCGACGCCTGCAGATCGGGGCTGGCGATGCCGCCGCGGAAATCGAAGATGAGCGCGATCGCGGACTCGTACTCGCGCCTTGCATCACCGTATTGCCGGCGGGCCGCCAGCACTCTGGCCCGTGCCCGACGCGCACTCATCTCTTGAATTATGTCCGCCTTCTCGAGCGCCACGGTCAACCCCGCCTGCGAGAGCTGGTCCGCTTCAGCGAGCGACGCTTCAGTCGGATGACGCTCAATGAGGTAGTTGGCGAGCAGGATTTGAGTTTGCGAGCGTCGGATTGGCGGCACCGGGCTGTTCGGCTCACGCAGCGAATCGCGGCAAAGCGCGATGGCACGATCGATCTGCCCGGCCCCGGACTGATCGAGCGCCAGCTCGTATCTTGCGGCCGTCCGCATTTCGGGTGTGGAGGCGCGCTCGAAGGCTTCGCGATGCATCGCCAATGCCTCATCAGTGCGACCCTGGGAGCGGGCAAACCTGCCCACGAAGTTGAGAGTCATGATCAAGCCGTCGGTCTCGGTGGCGATGCGCCGCTGTTTGAGGGCTTCGACGAAGAAGATTTCGGCCTGCTGCACGTCCCCACGTCGCAAGTACACGAGACCGAGACCGGTCATGACGCGCCCCAGATCGATTGCCGACTGTTTTTCGCGCGCGTCCTCCAGCGCAAGCTGAAGATGTTTGATGGCGCGCGAAGTATCGCCGACATCGGAGTACGCCTCTGCGGCATTGAGGTGGTGCGACGCGTAGGCGGGCGAGTAGGCCTTGGTCACCAGTGGGAGGAGACGATCGAAGTAGCTGGCCGAGCTCGCATAGTTGCCGAGATCGAGCGCGATGACGCCCAGATTGTTCAGGAGGTTCACTTCTTCGCGGCGGTGTCCGATCTTGTGAACCGCTTCCGCCGCCGCCTCCATGTAGCGAGTGGCGCAGTCGTAGTCCGACACGTAGTAACAGACCACGCCGAGGCCCGCGACGGCACGTGTCTTTTCCAGCGCGCTCAACGGCGACGACTCCGCGGCCAACTCGTTGAATATTTTCTCCGACTCGGCCTTGGCTTCCGCGGGCGTTGGATTCGTAAACGTGGCGTCGTTCAACAGTGCGGTCAAGGTGCCGGCGACGTGGAATCGGGCGCGAGCCACATTGCGCGGCTCGGCAGGCTGCAGCGCGGCGAATGACTTTTCGGCCGCACGCAAGTCCGTGAGGGCGCCGCGCAGGTCCAACATGCTGAACGTGAAGCATGTTGCCTTTCACGAGGTGAGCCCATGCGGCCATGCGCGCGTCGCGGCCGTCCGATTCCAGCCGGGCAATCGCGCCATCCAGCAGCTCGCGGCGCCGCTTTATGGATTCCTCCGACGACGTCGCACTGCGCAGGGTCGCTTCGCTCCAGGCCCGATATGCCGCCACTCGCGCCAGGATTTCCGGTGTCTGCGCAGCTGCGTCGTAACACAGGATCCGCGTCTGCGCGCGGGCCGGCGCGGGCATATCGGGCGGCATCGAAAGGGTGGCCGCGATCTTTGATCCCCGTACAACGGCAATGGCCGCGACTTCGACGCCGTCGCCATCGAATAGCGACTCGACTTCAATCTTCGATGGCGCGGCGCCGTCCGCGGCTGCCTGCATCTCGAGGAGCAGGTCGCCGTCGTCCTCTTCGACGATCGCGACGCAGGTGCCGTCCGCCGGCGCACTGAACTCACGTTTCACGGTGTCGAGTTCCGGGCCGCGCACAAACGTGAGGCGTTCGTCGAGGACGACCGCCTCGCCGGCGACAACCGGGTCGCGTGCGCAGGAAGCGAGGCCCACGAGCAGACTGGCCGCTGCCATGGTGGTAGTAAGGACTGAACGCATGGATGGGCGCGATGCTACCCGGCGTCCGGCATGTGCGAAAGGCTATTTGAAGCGGGCTCAGCGCGCTCGCGGGGGTCTGCGCGGTACCTTCGGCAACCCCGTGTGCTGCGTCTTGAACGGCCGATGCTGGCTCCCGCCCCGCTTCCCCTCGGACGCATCTCCCGTTCCCGCCGGTTGATAGCTGGGGACTAACTGGTTCTTTCCGTTGCCGATGAGATCGGCGCGGCCCATGCGACGTAATGCCTCTCTCAGCACCGGCCAGTTGTTCGGGTCGTGATACCGCAGGAAGGCCTTGTGCAGGCGGCGCTGCTTGATGCCCTTCGGGATCACCACCTCTTCGCTCTCACGCGTCACTTTGCGCAACGGGTTCTTGAGCGTGTGGTACATCGCCGTCGCTGTCGCCATTGGGCCCGGGCAGGAAGGCCTGCACCTGGTCGGCCCGGTACCCGTTCTGCTTCAACCACAGCGCCAGATCCAGCATGTCCTGATCCGTGGTGCCCGGATGCGCGGCGATGAAGTACGGGATGAGGTACTGCTCCTTGCCGGCGGCCTTGCTGTACTTGTCGAACAGCTCCTTGAACTTGTAGTAAGTGCCCACGCCGGGTTTCATCATTTTGGACAGCGGCCCTTCGCCGATGGCCTCGGGCGCGATCTTCAGATAGCCACCGACGTGGTGCTGGGCCAGCTCCTTGACGTACTCGGGCGATTCGATGGCCAGGTCGTAGCGCACGCCGCTGGCGATCAGGATCTTCTTCACGCCGGGCAGCGCGCGCGCCTTGCGGTAGAGCTGGATCAGCGCGCTGTGGTCGGTATTCAGATTCGGACAGATGCCGGGAAACACGCAGCTCGGCTTGCGGCAGGCCTTCTCGATGTCGCGGCTCTTGCAGGCGATGCGATACATGTTGGCGGTGGGACCGCCGAGATCGCTGATGACGCCGGTGAAGCCGGGCACCGTGTCGCGCACCTTCTCGACCTCGCGCAGGATCGAAGCCTCGCTCCGGCTCTGGATGATGCGTCCCTCGTGCTCGGTGATGCTGCAGAAGGTGCAGCCGCCGAAGCATCCGCGCTGGATCGAGATCGAGAACTTGATCATCTTGTAGGCCGGGATCTCGGCCTTGCCGTACGCCGGATGCGGCACGCGCGCGTACGGCAGCTCGTACACGTAGTCCATGTCGCGGGTAGTCAGCGGCACCGGCGGCGGGTTCAGCCACACGTCGAGGTCGCCGTGGCGCTGCACCAGGGCGCGCGCGTTACCGGGGTTGCTCTCCAGGTGCAGGATGCGGCTGGCGTGCGCGTAAAGCACGGGGTCGTTCGTCACCTGCTCGAAGCTGGGCATGCGGATCACGCTGCGCTCGCGGTCTTCACTCTTCACGCGGCGCGCGAACTTCACGACGACTTCGTTGACCAGGCGCCGCCTCGCCGGCTTCGACCGCTGCGCGCCTGCTCATTCGCCTTGCGGATCTCCGGCTCCATGGCATACGGGTCGATGGGCGGATTCAACTTCCCGGGCGTATCGATATGAGTGGAGTCGATCTCGATGAAGTCGTGCGACTTGCGCACGAAGGAGGTACCGCGCAGATCGGTGATGTCGGAGATCTTCGAGCCCGCAGCCATGCGATGCGCGATCTCGACGATCTGCCTCTCGGCATTGCCGTAGACCAGCAGGTCCGCCTTGGCGTCCAGCAGCACCGAACGCCGCACCTTCTCGCTCCAGTAGTCGAAGTGCGCGATGCGGCGCAGTGAAGCTTCGATGCCGCCGATGACGATGGGCACGTCCTTGAACGCCTCGCGCGCACGCTGCGCGTACACCACCACGCTGCGGTCCGGGCGCTTGCCGCCCATGCCGCCGGGCGTGTAGGCGTCGTCGCTGCGAATGCGCTTGTCCGAGGTGTAGCGGTTCACCATCGAGTCCATGTTGCCCGCGGTGATACCGAAGAACAGATTCGGGCGGCCTAACTGCTTGAATGCGTCCGCACTCTGCCAGTCCGGCTGCGCGATGATGCCGACGCGGAAACCCTGCGCCTCGAGCAGGCGGCCCATGATGGCCATGCCGAAGCTGGGGTGATCGACGTAGGCATCGCCGGTGACGATGATGACGTCGCAGGAATCCCAGCCTAACTGCTCCATCTCGGCGCGCGACATGGGCAGGAACGGCGCGACGCCGAAGCGCGCGGCCCAGTACTTGCGGTACGAAGTGAGATCTTTGGCAACGGCGGACATCGACAACTCCACGGGAATGGAGTCGGAGTCGCGCCACGCCGGGACACATATATATGTGTCGCTGGGGCTCGAACTAACCGGGACTTACGCCGGCCAACACCATTCCTGCTTGATCAGGACACCTCGAGGTTGGGCGGTGTCAAACACCGCCTACTGCCAGAGGCTGGATGGGCGGGGAGTTTATGGACCGGGCGCCGGAAGTCAAAAAACACGGAATCCAGGCCATCAGGGCCCGCATCAGGCCGCATTTCCAGGGAAATGGGGTCTGACCCCATTCCCTGCAGTCATTTCACGACAAGCCGCGTCAGCAGCGCGTTGTCGTCGATGCGCCAGACCTTGATCACGTGATTGCCCGCAGTCATCGCGGGAAACTTCGCCTCGAGCACGAATTCGTTGTTGATGACAGCCTTTTCCCAGTTGTGCTGCTCCTGCATGGTCGGCGGCCCGGGCGACGGCGTGAGCCGCATCGACAGTGTCTGCATGGCGCCATCGTCGATGGAAACACCGATGCGCACATCGACGCCGCCGCTGGTATCGAGCGTTGGCAGTAGATGGACCTGCACGGTGGCATCGCCGGCGATCAGGTTCACCGGATATTCCAGGTACACCGCATCGCCCTGAGTGGTGGACGGCCTGCCCTGCGGAAACGCGGTCAACGCGCCCGTTGCGTGGCCAAGGTTGGGAATCGTGCGCCACGCGAGGCCCTTCGCGTCGTGCCTCTTTGCGGCGCTTGCCGCCTCGATGGTGATGACACCCTCCTTGTTTGCGCTCGACCTCGCGAACTCGATGGGCTTTGGCGCCGCGCCCGCGCTCACGCGCTTCACCTCGGGCATCACCTGTTTGTCGGGCTGCTGCCAGGTGGTGTAACCGATGTGGGTCTGCAACATCATGCCGTCCCACTTGCCGCCGGCGATCTTGTGGTACTGGTCGGCAATCTCCTGGTCGCGCTTGAACGCGGCCTCGGCACGATCGGCGAATTCGTTGGCGCGCGCATCGCCCGCTGCCGCCAGCCGGCGGTTCCAGGCCACGGTGTAGTACAGCTGATACAGATTCGACAGCGCGATGATGGGCTGCTCGACCAGCTGGAAGAACGCGTCGTACTGCTCGGCCGACACCTGCGCGCGGACCTTGAGCAGATCGCGCACCAGGTTCGCCCAGCGCGTCATCAGCAAGCCGAACTCGCCGCCGTCGAGCTTGTCAGGCGTGCCCTCGCCCAGCGCGAAGCTGGACGCGTCGATCAACTCGGGTTTGCGAATCGCGGCGAGCTGGCCGTAGCGCGTGATGAGATCGGCGATCTCTTTGGCCTGCTTCTCGCCGAAGGTCGCGTTCGCCCAGGCACGCGGGTAGTTGGTCATCACGTCCAGTGTCATGGCCTCTGGATCCCAGGCCTGCGTCATGAAGAAGCTCAACGGGAATTCCATGGGCTTGATGTCGCCGACGTTCACGATCCACAACGCACGCGCGCCGCGCTGATACGCCAGGTCCATCTGCTGCCAGATCTTCTCGATCTGGTTGGTGTTCAGCCACTTGTAGTTGCGCGGGCCGCCGACGTAGTCGAAGTGGTAGTAGACGCCGTAGCCGCCCTTGCGATTCAGGTCGCCGGTAGGCAGGCGGCGGATCTGTCCCCAGTTGTCGTCGGCGAACAGCAAGGTGACGTCATCCGGCACCTTCATGCCGTGGTCGTAGTAGTCCTGCACTTCTTTATAGAGTGCCCAGACCTGCGGCTGCTGCTCCGCGGGCCGACCGGTCACGTCGCGGATGATGTCGCGCTGCGCGGCGACGATGGATTCGAGTAGTTGGGTGGCGGTGGTCTCGGACATGGGCTCGTCGCCGTCGCCGCGCATGCCGACGGTTATCGAGAGTCTCGTAACTGTCCCGACTGGCGCTGAGGTCTCGCCCTTCAACATCATCCGCTCGATGCCGCCGCGCCAGAACTTGCGCAGGTTGTCGGCATTCGTCGTGAAGTCCCACTTGCCGCCAGTGACGCCCTGCTCCTTGTTCCGGTGCCACTCGGCCTGCGCACGCGTCATGGGCTCGTGATGCGAGGTGCCCATGACCACGCCCATGGCGTCCGCCAGCACCATGTTCTGCGGATCGTCGTCGTTGAAGGCACGCGGCGCCCACATCGCGGGCCATAGATAGTTGCCCTTCAGGCGCAGCAGCAGCTCGAACACGTGGGCATACAGCTTGGAGTTCGCGCCGCCGAACTTCTTCGCGGCCCAGGTGCTGAAGGCCGGCGCTTCATCGTTGATGAAGAAGCCGCGATAACGAACCTTGGGCTGATCGCGGCGCGAGCCGGCCGTGAGATACAGATCGGTCTTGCGCGCCACCGGGACGTCGGCGAACCAGTGCCAGGGTGAGACACCCATGTTTTCGGAGAGATCGTAGAGACCGAACACGGCGCCGCGGCGGTCGGAACCCACGATCACCAGGGCGCGCGGCACATTCTTGAAGGGTTTCTCGACGACGATCTGCTTGAACGCCTCCCATTGGCCGGTGAGATCCTCGACGTCTATCTTGCGGGCGCGCACGAGCTGGTCGATGAGCGCGCTCTGCCCGACCACGCCGGCGATGATCAGCTCGCCCTTCGCGGCGCGGATGTCGGAGAGTCGCGCCGGCGCCCCGCCGCTGACGCGTTGCAGGTCAGTGACGAAACTGGCGGAAGCGAGTTTCACCGCGGAGTTGGCGGAATCTTCGATGAGCACGGCCGTGGGCTGGCCGTTGCGAATCAGCGGAAAGCTGCTCTTCGCCGGCTTGACGCAAACCGAGACGGGTTCGGTGCAGGCGAAGGCCGGTACGGCGGTGGAGAGAACGAGGATGGCAGCGAGGCGCGCGATGAATTTCATGGCCCGCGAAAGCTACCCGAGGTCTGACCCCTTTTGCCAGCAAATGGGGTCTGACCCCATTATTCGTTGGCGGGATGGCCCGCGTCGTAGTCGATTCTCACCGGCGCTGCGCGTACGGGTTCAACGAAAAAGGAGGCGTCGGTGCGGAACAACGGCGTGTTCTCGACCGGATCCAGCCACAGCTCGGAGTTGCGATGGCGGATCACGCGCTCGGGATAATTGAACGAGCGGAAGCTCACCGATTTCTCGTTGCCCACGCGCCGCAGGCCCCATTCCATGCAGAACGTGGCGTCCTTCTTGAAGGTCGCGTCGTTGGAGTACGGCGAGAGAATGATCCGGAAGCCCGAATGCCGCAGGTAGTGGTCGCGGATGTTGGTAGATAGCAGCGATACACAGTCGGGATCCGCCAGCCCGCGCACCGTCTTGAAACGGGCGTCGCGGCTGTCGAGCTCCACGTTGATCTCGCTGATGAACCCCAGCGCATTGGCGTGCCGGATGTAGTGGCGCGCTGGCGCATAGGCACGGATTGAATGCTCGCGGCCGTCCTGCGCGCCTGCCGGGGGGAGCAGCGCGACGCAGGAGGCCACGAACAAACAAACCTGGACGCAGATGCGATGCATGGGAGGAGTCTGCGCCTGAGTTGCTTACACTCGACTTACGGGTGCGCCTTAGCACCTGCACAAAAAAAGGACGGGCCTGAAGGCCCGTCCCCATTTGCCAGTCTTGTTTGAAAGAGTGGGAGGAATGCCCCTATTTCAGTGCGTCGGCGAGGCCGGGTACGTGGTCCGCGCCCTCGAGCACCTTGAGGTTCGCGCCCTTGAAGTCGTTACCGATGGGCTCGTAGCGACCACCCAGGCACTGGCTCAGGAAACCTTCGGCGATGGCATAGAACGATGTGCGATTCGTGGGCCGTCCAAAGCCATGGCCCTCTTCCGGATACAGCACATACGTCACCGGCAGGTTCTTGGCCTTCATGGCCTGGACGATCTGATCGGCCTCGGCCTGCTTGACGCGCGGGTCGTTGGCGCCCTGCGCGATCAGCAATGGCTTCTTGATGGCGGAGACGCGCGTGAGCGGTGAGCGCTCGGCCAGCAGCTTGCGACCCTCCTCGGTGCGATGGTCGCCGACGCGCATCGTGAATTCCTCGATGAACGCCGTCCAATAGGGCGGAATCGAAGTCAGCAAGGTGTTGAGATTCGACGGCCCGACGAGATCCACGCCGCAGGCGAAAGTGTCGGGCGTGAACGTGAGACCGACCAGCGTCGAGTAGCCGCCATACGAGCCGCCGTAGATGGCGACCTTGTCGGCGGTGGTGATCTTTTCCTTGATGGCCCACTGCACGCCGTCGATCAGGTCGTCATGCATCTTGGCGGCCCACTGCTTGATGGACGCGTTGACGAAGCCCTTGCCGAATCCGGTGGAGCCGCGGAAGTTCACCGCCAGCACGGCGTAGCCGCGATTCGCCAGCCACTGGTGCTCGGAGTTGAACCCATAGCCGTCGCGCGCCCAGGGACCGCCGTGCACGTTCAATACCAGTGGTACCGGCTTGTCGGGACGGCCATCGCCGTTCGTATCCGAACCCGGCGGCAGCGACAGATAGGACACCAGCGTGAGTCCGTCGCGCGACTTGAGCTCGAGCGACTGCATGGGCACCAGCGGCGCTGACGCGAGCGCGGGACGCTGCTCGAACAGCTTGGTCACCGTGCCGGCCTTGCGGTCATATAGATAGGCGACCGCGGGTGCCTGTGGATCGTCGGAGGCCACGGTCCACACCGAATCGTCGAGCGTCCGGTTGGTGACCTGGAATCCGTCGCCCAGCTTGTTCTTCAGCAGTTCCACGTCCTTCTTCACCGAAGGATCCATCACGTTGAATTCGCGTTTCAGGTAGTTGACCGCGTAGGCCTGGGGCTTCGCGGTCTTCGGCTCGAGCCAGATCTGGTCGACGTCGGCGACCTCGCTGGAGGCCAGCACCGTGGTCTTGCCGGTGGCGAGGTCCACGCGTTCCAGCGCACCCTTGTCGCGACCCACCGAGGACTGCAGCAATGCCGTGGTGCCGCTGGCTTCGACGGCCAGCGGCGCGGTGGTCAGGCCGTCTTCCTTTCCGTACTTGAGCAGGCTCACCCACTTGTCGCCGACGCGGCGCAGGATCTCCGTGCCGTCCGGATTCTGCTTTTGTGCGAGTTTCGGCTTCAGGTCGAAGTCGACCAGATAGCCGGCGTATTCCGCTTCGTTCTTCTCGACCAGCGTGCGCTTGCCGGTGGCGATGTCGATCTCCCAGAGGTCATGCCATTCCGGCACGCGATCGTTGAGGCCCACAGCCACCACGCCCGGCTTCTTCCACGACAGGTCGACGATCTCGGCGCGCGCGCCCTTGTACGGCGTGATGTCCCTGTCCTCGCCGCTGACGACGTCGACGGCATGCACGTGCCAGTTCTCATCGCCGTCGAGATCCTGCATGTACAGCACGTGGCGATTGTCGAACGACCACATGTGCTGGCGGATGCCGCGCTTGCGATCGTTGGTGATGGGCTTGGCCGCATCGAGCTTGCCGCGCTCCGAGAGCCAGACGTTCAGCACGCCATCGCGCGGAGCAATGAACGAAATGTACTTGCCGTCTGGCGACACACGCGCCTGCGCCTTCTCGGGATTGCCGAACAACGCGGAGCGCGGGATGAGCTTGGCGCCCGCGACCGACTCCGCCGCGGTGGCCGGAGCCTGGGCGGCAGCAATTGTTGAAATCATGAAGGAGGCCGTGAGGAGGCTGAGGAAGACTTTTTGCATGAGCGATCCCGGAGCAGGTTTCCTGAGAGGGCGGGAATTATATAGAGGTGGGCGGCGGACGAGCCGTTCCCTGCGATATCCGGAAGCGTTCAGCCGCTCAGGCGATTGGCGCCCGCGTGTGCGCGTGCTACGTTTGTGCCGCCATGGCAGAAACCACCACCATCCGCCTTCCGCCCAAGCTGCGCGCCCGCCTCCGGGCGATCGCCAAGGAAACCGACCGGTCGGTGCACAGTCTCATCATCGAGGCCGTGGAAAAGCACGCGGCCTATGAAGAACAGATGCGCAGCCTCGTGAAGGAGGCGCTCGCGGCGGATGCCGAGATCGACCGCACCGGCGAGGTCTCCCGGGCGGAGGACGTCCACGCCTGGGCGCGGCGCATCGCGCAGGGCGTGGCCAGTCCGCGACCGAAGCCGTGGCGGAAGTAGTCTATTCGGCGCGCGGGATCGAGAACCTCGCGCACGCGTTTGCAGTTCTTGTTAGCCGGGAATCCGACGGCCGCAGAAGCGGCGGCCGAAGCCATCGCATCCGCCGTCAATACACTGGCGGCCCATCCGCTCGTAGGCAGGCGCATCGAAGCCGATCTGCGGGAACTGGTCATCTCATTCGGCGTCACAGGCTATATCGCGCTGTATCGCTTCGCGGTGCAGGAAGACACGGTGCGCGTTCTGGCGCTGCGCCACCAGCAGGAAATCGGCTATCTGCCGTAGCGGAATTTTCGGCGTCGCGCCACATCCAATGTGGCATGCTTGCCGCCCGCCGGGCCAGGAATGCACGATGAAATCCGCACTGCTCCGCACCGCCATCTCCCTATCTATCCTCTGCCTGAGCTCTTACAGCATGGCCAAGACTTCGCTCGTCTACATCGCCACCCAGAATCCCGAGAAGATGGGTATCACGGTCGCGGAATTCGATTCCGACCACCGGCAAACTCTCGACGCCCAGGCTGGTCACCGAGACGCGCGATCCCGCGCATTTCACGCTGTCGGCCGATGGCAAGCGCCTGTACATGTGCAACACGGGCACGCCGGGCGGCGTGAGCGCCTTTGCCGTCGAAGACAAGAAGACCGGGGCGCTGCGAGCTGCTCAACTACAAGGAATCCAAGGGCCGGGGACCGAGTTACGTCAGTGTCGACAAGACCGGCCGTTACGTGCTCGATGCCAACTATGGCGGCGGGTTCATCGAGATCCATTCGCTGGCGGCCGACGGCTCGCTCGACCAGCAGACAGCGTTCCTGCAGCACGAAGGCTCGAGCGTGCATGCGCGCCAGAACAAACCCTACGCGCACTGGATCCGCACCGATCCCACCAACAAGTTCGCGCTGGTCGCGGATCTGGGCACCGACAAGATCGTGGTCTACAAATTCGACGAGAAGACCGGCAAGCTCACGGCCAACGACCCTCCCTTCGCCAAGCTGAATGGCGGCTCGGGCCCGCGCCACCTCGCCTTCCACCCCAACGGCAAGTGGCTGTACGCGGTGCAGGAGCTGTCCAACGAAGTCGTCGCGTTCAACTGGGATGGCCGCAAGGGCGAGCTCACGCAGTTCCAGCAGGTGAAGACGCTGCCGGCGGATTTCACCGACCCGAGCACCGCCGCTGAAATTGTCGTGCGCGGCGATGGGAAATTTCTGTACGTCTCCAACCGCGGCCACGACAGCATCGCCGTGTATTCCGTCGACGCCAACAGCGGCGAGCTTACCCTGCGTCAACGCGTGCCCTCACGCGGCAAGGTGCCGCGCTATTTCACCTTCGACCCTTCTAACAAGTGGCTCCTCGTGAGCAATCAAGAGGGCGGCAACGTGTCGGTATTCGGCGTGGACGCGAAGAGCGGCGAGCTGTCGGCGCACGGAGACCCTGTCGCCATTCAGAAACCCATGGCAGTGGTTTTCCTGCGCTGAAACACCGTTCTGCTGCGCTGCGTCTGCGTTCGGCTACGGTTCTTAGGCGCTGGCGCGGCGCCTGCGATTACAGGGCGAAGTCGAGTGACATTGTTTGTCGGATTCAACGTACCGCGGGAGCTAATGTCCGACGGTTCGTCGAAACGCGCGTTGCGGGTATGGTCCTAACAATGATCCGACACCAACATACGCGACCGGTTGCCCTGCGAGTCGGGCATTCCCACCGCGCTCCCATGACCAAGGCGCCCGACCCTGGCTCATCCGCGGACGACAAGCGCAAACAACTCATCCAGCTCTTCCTGCAACGCACCCTCGGTGACGTGGAGCAGATGAGGCGCAACGTACCGCAACTGATTGCTGGCGACGCCGCGGCCTGGCAGGAAGTGCGTTTTGCCGCGCAACGGGCGGCGGGCATGGCGAAGAGCCTGGAGCTCGGGGTATTGGGCGCTTGCGCGGCCGAGCTCGCGGCGCTGGCCGAGGAAAAATTCGCCGGGGCCGCGCTCGATGCGCATTTCCTGCTGAGCGCGACCACCGCCATCGAAATGGTCGCGATCGAGGTCAGCCGGCTGTTGAACGAACCGGCCTGATTCAGCCGACTCGCAGCAGCCGCAGGATCGAGTCGTAGCTCACGGACATTTCCAGCATCGCGCACACCATGGCGAGCAGCGACAACTGCAGACCCAGGCGCGTGCGTACATCGTTGATGTGATAGACGTCCGCCACCATGCGATGCGCGAATGACGGCGCCAGCGTGAGCGTGAGCTCGGTCTTCTGGTCTTCGCTGAGCTCCAGCGCATCCAGCAATGTGGCCACGATGTTCACCGCCGACTTCAGCTGGCTGCCGGCAACGCGGGTGGCGAGATAGTGCGCGCGGCGTTCGACGATGTAGCAGGCCGCGCTCTCATCGGCGGCACAGTGTTTGTTCCAGAACGGCAGCAGCACTTCCTTGAGCAGCGGATCGAGCTTCTCGCGTTCTTCCGCCGTGAGCGTCGAGGCATCGAGAGCCGCCGTCATGGCCGCGGACACGGCCGCGCAGACCTCGCGCCGGCGCATGCTCGACCGCGCCGGCAGCGGATCCTTGTCGATCCTGGCCAACAGCGCCATCACCTCTTCGGCGAATTTGTTGAGACTCACGGCATAGTCGCGCGCAAGCTCGCTGGCGGATATCGCTCGTTTCCCTGGCATCCTGGACCTGCTTCTCCCCGGACGAGGTGGAGTATGCCCGTTCTGCCGGCGAATCGACCGGCGCCGTCGCGCGCGTCCGAGTTGTTTGGGGTGGGGATGCTAATGACTTCGCAACCCACGCGCGAACCGGGCCGCGGCCCGGAGACAGAATCAGGAATCGGCGATGTTCGATCGTGGCGTTGACTTACAAGTGAGACGGCATCAAGGCTGTAGCCAGCGCACGAACCAGGCGATGCCGGCGTCGATGGCCTCGGGGTTCACGCGGTGCGGCGTGTTCTCCTCGATGATGAGCTGTAATTTGTCCGCGGCGTTCGCCGCCGCGTAGGCGGGCTTCGCGGTCTCGACCGCGAGGCGCACACCGGCGATGGGCGTGTTGGCATCGGAATCCGCATTCACCACCAGCAGCGGCCGCGGCGCGATCAGCGCCAGCATGGCCGGACCGTCGAACTGGCCATCGATGCCCGGCACCACGCGCGCATAGAACTCGCGTACGAAATCCGCATTGTCGGTCTTGCCGGCATGCGCGACGGCAGCGTCGAAGGCATCCTGGATGGTGGCAATGCGCGCGCGCCACTGGCCATTGTCCAGCGACCACTTGAAACTCTGCACGCCGATGTAGGGCACGGCGGCGGCGATGCGCGGATCGGCCGCGGCGGCGAGATAGGTCTCGATGCCGCCCTTGGAGATTCCCGTGAGCCCGATGCGCTTCGCGTCCACGTCCTTGCGAGTAGCGAGGTAGTCGACCAGCCGCATCACGTCCCACGTGGTGTCGTAGTAGAACGGATGGGCCTTGCCGCTGCTTGAACGCCTCCGCGATGGCCTGGTTGTACTCGGCCGCCCCGCTGCCCGCCTTGGTTCGCTCGCCGTGATAGCGCCCGTCGATGGCGACGCCGATGAATCCGGCACGCGCGATCCTGAGAACGATAGCGGCCATCTGATCCTTGTTGCCGCCGGTGCCGTGCAGCGCGATGACCACGGGACGCGCGCCCTTGAATAGCTTCGCATCCGGCAGCAGTAGATAGCCCGGCACGCGTTCGGTGTCATCCGCCGAGAACCACAGGTGGAATTTCCTGAGGCCCTCGACCGGCGGCAGCTCCGCGAGCTCGGGCTTCAGGGGTGCCCTTGGCCGGTCGATGACGGCCAGATAGGCCGCGCGGGTATCCGAAGACGAATCCGCGGCCGCGGCGACCGGCAATCTGCAGCGCCAGCAGCGCGGCAACGATGAATTTCATCAGCTTCACTGGTTGACCTCCTGGGCGAACTGCGGAAAGTACTCACGCATCATTCGGTCCCGATAGGCCACGAGATTCTCCATGCTCTGCATCTTGTTGCGCACCGGCGAATCGAAGTGCGGCGTGAGCGCGCCGGCCACGAAGGCGAACACCGTGGCGTCCGCGCCGGTGGGCGTCGCGCCGAGAAAGTAGCGGTTGTCGCCGAGAATCTGCGCCAGCGCCTCGATGCCGCGGTCGGCCATCGTCGTGGTCTCGGTCTCGGTATGTCGCCCGATGCCATGGCCATGCAGGTTGCGGCGAATCCGGCGCAGCACGAAACGCTGCGACCAACGGCCGGATGATGGCCGGCGCGCGCTTGAAGAAATTCCTGGGGCCGCGCGAGAAGTTGGGCTCGTTGAGCCAGCGCCAGTAGATCATGACCCAGTAGAGGTGATCCTCGAGCATCTTCTCGGCCGCCCAGCCGATACCGCGCTCACGCGCGCTGAGCCCGCGATCGAAGTCGATGCCGTGCTGCTGCTCGAGATACAGGCGGATCAGCGTCGAGTCCGCGACCAGCGTCTCGCCGTCGACGATGTACGGTAGTTTGCCCTTGGGCGCATTGCGGAAGCCGCGCGTGCTGGTCTCGTATTTCAGGCCGGCGATCTTCAGCAGCATCTCGGCCTTCATGACGAAGGGGCTGGGATCGGGCAGACCGAAAAACGGACCGAACGTGTAGAGCGTGATCATCGCGAACCTCCCGGCGCCGGATTATGCGGCACCGGGAGGCCGGCGGTTCGATCGATCAGGCGCTCATGATCTTGCCGGTCTCCAGCATCGACTTCATGTCGCTGAGGATCCAGTTCCAGCCGCCGCCGCCCTGCTCGCTGAAGTTGGACTGCGTGGCCGCGCGCCATCATCGGCGCGCCGGTCACGTCATGCGTCACCGTCAGCCGGCAGAAGCCGGCGCTGGTGGGTTCGATCTCGAAAGTGAGTCGCGTGTAACCCTCGGCCTTGTGCTGATCGTTGAACAGCCAGCGATAGGTCTGCACGAGTTTCACCGGCGGCTTCACCTCGATGACCTCGCCGTCGATCATGACCTCCGGCAGGCCGTACGAGCGCATCTGCGGATTCGCCAGCGCGCGGTATTTTCCGCCGGGCTTGAGCTCGTACTCGCTCACGGCCTGGTAGCCGTATTTCCCATTCCACTCGGGACTGGTGATCGCATCCCAGACGGCCTGCTGCGCCGCGCGGATGTAGATCTGATGAACATAGGTCACGCTGTCTTTCTTGCCGGGGTCCATTTTCTTTTCTCCAGTGAATTTTTTAGATCGACGAGGGCCGAGACCTGGTGTTCCCTGAATTTGTCTATCCATCTGTCGTGGATTTGGCGGATCGGTACGGCGTTGAGAAAGTGCAATTTCTCGCGCCCTTCTCTGCGCGTGATGACGAGACCGGCTTCTTCGAGCACCTTCAGGTGCTTCATGACCCCGAAGCGGGTCATCTCGAGCTCCCATTCGAGCTCGCCCAGCGTCTGGCCGTCCCGCTTGCGCAGCAGGTCCAGCAGGAACCTGCGCGAGGTATCCGCCAACGCCTTGAACACCAGGTCCTCGTCGATCATGGCGCGACTATATGTGACCTTTTGGTCACATGTCAATTTGCACGCGGGCCGCCCCGGGCGCGGGCCACCTAACTACAAACGGGGATCAGCCGATCGTCACCAGCCGTGCGCACGGCAGTCAGCGCGCACCGGTGGTCAGCACAAACCCGCCGCGCCCGCGGATTTCCAGCTCTCCGCCGGAAAATTTCGCGCGGCTGAATCCCAGCGCGTCGCCGCCGTCGGTGATCAGGTCTCCGGAGAAGTCGATCTTCACCTTGCGCGGCTCGCGATCGGCGTTGATGCCGGCGATCCACCAGCGCTTGCCGGCGCGGCGCGCGATCACCGCGTACTGGCCGGGAAACCCGTCGATGAATTTCACGTCGTCCCAGCTCGCGGGCACATCGCGCAGGAAGTCCTGCACATACTCCGGTGCCTTTGCCATGCCGTCAGGGATTTCCGCGTAGTGCTGGATGCCGGAGGTGAACAACACCGACAGCGCCAGCTCGAAGGCGCTCGACGGTGCGCCGCTCGATGTTGCGAATGCGATCCAGCACCACGGGCGTGAAGTCCATGGGGTCGAACACATTGCGCGTGAACGGCAGCATGGCGGCGTGCCAGGGCTGCGTCGTCGGCATTCCTCTGCTCGAAGGTCACGAACTCGAGGCCGCGCACCGCCTCGACCGTCATGAGATTCGGATAGGTCCGCTGCCAGCCGCGCGGCAATGTCGCGCCATGAAAATTGACCAGCAATCCGGCGTCGGCGGCGTCGCTGAGAATGTCCTGGTAGTAAGCCATCGTCGATTGCGCGTCGCCGGGGAAGAAATCCACCTTCACGCCCGCGATGCCGATATCGCGGATCTTCGCGAACTCGGCGCTACGAGTGGCGTGCGTGAGCATGCGGTCGCGTGGCGTCAGCGGCGTGGTATTCCACGCACCGGCCGAGTTGTACCAGATGAGGATCTTCACGCCCTTCGGTCGCGCGTAGTCCACCAGTTCCTTCAGGCCGTCGTAGCCGATCTGCCGGTCCCAGATCGAATCCACCAGCGTGTACTGCCATTTCATGCGCGCGGCGTAATCGATGAAAGTCTTCTGCACCGGGATCACGGTGTTGTCGTCGCCTAACAAGGGCCAGCTCCAGGACGCCTTGCCCGGCCCTCCGGGGAACTGCCGTGCATTCGCCGCGGGTTTTTCCGCCAGGTCCGTGCCCAGCGTCGACTCCACCAACGTCTTCAAACTACCCAGCGCCACGATGCGCCACGGTGTCTTCCACGGCAGCGTGGATTCGGGAGCGGCCGGCCCGCCGTTCACCGATTCCAGGACGGTGGGAAAGTCGATGAGGTACTCGCTGCTGCGCCACTGTGGCAGCAGCCGCGCGCCGCAGTAGTTGCGTCCGACTCCGGTTTCGCTCACCAGCAGCCAGGTATCGCCGGCGCGGAACAAGGCCGGAAATATGTACGGCCCACCGAGCGGCGACGGCGTTCCCATGACCTGGTCGCGCTGATAGACCTCTTCATACGATGGATTCGATTCGTTCCAGCCGGATTTCGGCGCCGCCAGCGGCTGCAGAAACGCGCGCGCGCCGGCCGGAAAATTGAACGACGTGGCTTCGCGCGTGATGCGGCGGACTGTCGCGTCGGTCTCTGGGAACACATAGCGGAAAGCAAAGCCGTCGTTCGACACCTGGAATTCGATATCCATGCGCGCGCCTTTCGGACCCTGCACTTCGATTACCCGGCGATTGGCGCGATAGACGTTGTGGCGCCGCTTGATGGTGGCCAGATCGTATATGTCCTCGACTTTTTCGAGCCGCGCCAGGCGCTGCTGTAGTTGGCGGTGGCCTCAGGCCCTGCGTGAAATCCGCGTCATCGCGAATCACCCCGAGCCGCGACTTGCGCAGTACTTCCTGGCCATCGAGGCTGACGGTGTAAGTGACATCGCCGGCGACGCTGGCGACCAGCACGATGCGGCTGTCCGGACTGGTGACTACGGCCTGTGGCGTCACGGAAGTCGCGCCTGCCGCCGCTGACACGAGCAGGCAAGCAAGAATCATCGTGCGGTACCTGCGCATCTGCACCCCCGAATGGCTCAAGCCTAGCAGCTGAGTTCAAATGATCCATGGCGAAACTTGCATCCCGCTGCAACCGCGCAGGCATCCCGCTCGTCTGAATGCGATGCGAACCCTCCACACCCTCGTAGTTGCTCTCCTGTCCGTGTGCGTCCCGGCTGCCGGGAAGTCGCAGTGGCCGCCGGAGCCCCTGATCGAGATGCGGGTGCAATTTGCACCGACCGCATTTCCGGCCGCGGGCGCCACCTATCTGGTCTACGAGTTGCGCATCACCAATCTTTCGAAGCAGCAGGTTTCGGTGGAGCGCCTGGAAGTCATCGATGCGGCCGAGGGTAGCGCCGCTCCGGTGGCCATCTTCGAGGGCGCGCAACTCGACCCGGTCCTGCAGCACTTCGGCAATCCCGCGGTCGGCGATCAGATGCCCACGGCGGACGACAGCCACCGGCAACTCGCCGCCGGAGAGACTGTCATCGTGTTCCTGACCATCGCGCTCGAAGATCGCACGCGCGGCGTCCAGTCACTGAAGCATCGCCTGTACACGTCGGACGCCAGCCTCGAGGGCGCCATCACCAGCACCGCGGGCGTCAAACTACTCGAGCTCGGGCCGCCGCTGCAGGGAGGCCCATGGGCGGCAGAGTCCGGGGCGGCGAAAAATGATTCCCACCACCGCCGCCAATTCATGGTCCTCGGCGGGGACGTCACCCAGTCCAACCGCTGTGCAATCGATTGGGTACGCACCGAGAACGAGGCGAGCTTCAAAGGCCCCGAGGACGACATTCGTTCCTACCTGTCTTACGAAAGCCGCGTCCTCGCGGTCGCGGATGGCAAAGTGGTCGCGATCCGCGACGGCATCCCGGACAACAAGCCCGGCCACGTGGGCGCGGAAGCACTGGGCCTGACGCTCGAAACCATCGCCGGCAATATCGTGGTCATCGATCTAGGACACGGACAGTTCGCCTACTACGCGCATCTGCAACCGGGTTCGCTGCGCGTGAAGGTCGGCCAACGGGTCAGCCGCGGCGCCGTCATCGCGCTGGTCGGGAACTCAGGGTCGTCCTTCGAGCCGCATCTGCATTTCGAAGTGACCACATCGCCGGTAGCGATGCGCGGCGAAGGCGTTCCCTATGTGATCGACGACTTCACCGTGGTCTGGCCGGCACGCGCTTGTCGCGGCATCGCGAGCTGCCGATTGCGGGCTCGATCATCTCGTTTCGCTAGTGGGTTGGACGGGACTCGAATACGCAACGCAGGGTCGGAATGATGAACGTACGACCCAGTCTTTGTTCATCGGGAATCAGCGGCCGATTACGATGCACAAATGCGGCATAGATGAGTACGCTGCCACCACTCCATTTCAGAAAATACGGCACTCCCTCGTACACGATCACGTCCCCGATAAACGGTAACTGATCTCCCGCGACGCTTGACGACATGAGTCGAATCGACCTTTCCAGGAACAGATTCGGCTCGACGCTGAACGCGCTGTTCTCATCGACGATCGACTTCGCATTGCGCACTGCACCTGAATAAAGGCGATATAGCACCAACTCATGGCCGCGCCCCTCGAGATCCAGGGATACCTGTTCGAGGCGCGGGGACTTTCCCGCTGCATGCGCTGCGCGAACCTGTCCGACGTACCGCATCCCGCTCGCACGGGCTTCCTTTCCACTGGATGTGATCGCGCGTGCCCAAACGAGCTTCAGGTCCATCGTGAAGCCGATCATCGTGCCGAGCGTGATCGCGCTACGGGCGCAGAAGGCGGTGAATCCGAAAGCTTTGCTGGCTATCGAAGAAGGTGTGACTGCGCCGGCACATCCGCATTACTCTCGCGTAGGCGGGCAGACCTTGCAGGGTCGCCGAAAGCGAGGCGCGGCCGGCAGAGCCGGCCTTCTGAGGTCGGAACTCGACGGCCGCAACGCCACGGGGCTTCCTGGCGGAGGTTTTTAGAGCACCGCATAGTTGATTTCGGCCCGCGGCCTGTCAAAAAACTCGTGAGCTACACCAGCCGCGCGGCGCCGGCCTCGAGCAGCGCATGCGCCGCATCGCCGAAGGTGCGTCCGAGGTCACGGTCCAGTGCGATGACCGAGCACTGCTGGAATTGCGTGCCCATGACGATGAGATCCGCGCCACTCAGACTGGTCGAAAACCAGGACGGCGGCGGCCAGGGCAGCGGCCACTTGATCTTGAGTCCGTTGCCGCAGATGTCGTCGACGAATCTCGCGACGTGGCCGGCCACGAGAATCGTGCCGCGCTCGCCGCCGGCACGCGGAATGAGGTCGGCGAGCTCGCAGACATCGGTCATGCGCTCCGTGAATTCGAGGATCACCGAGGCCAGGAAGGCCGATCTCGGCGGCAGGGGCTGGGGATTCAGCGCCACGTGGGAATGCGGGTCCCCGCCGATGACGTCCCAGATCTCCGGATGTTTCTCGGCGATGACACGCCACAAATTGGTGCTGTGGCCGGCTCCCAGAACCGAGCGTTCCAGCGCCTTGCGGATGTACGGGTCGAGCGGGCCCGGAGGTTCCTCCGGGCCGTCTGGATGCGGATACCCCGTGGTCAACTGGCTCACCAGCGCGGTCAGCGCCCGCGCCGAAAGGTGCTTAGGCGGGGGCTTCGGACCTGCCTGGCCGGGGACCATGCTGCGATGCGCGGTTACATTCATCGTTCCCTCCTTGAGCGGTACTTGCCGCCTGATTCGGCGGGGCGAGACTCGCCCAGCGGCCGGGCTGAGGCGATGGACGGGCGATGTTTCGCCGCTGACTTGTCTATGATTCAGTTCGGTAAAAGTCGGCGGCTGCATGGACAAGCGGGAAATCCGGTTCGATGGCTGGCGCGTGGATTTCGCGTCCGGCGAAATCTCGAAGGACGGGCGCACCCATCGTCTCCAGGACCAGCCCCTCCAGATCCTGGATGAGCTCAGCCGCCACCCCGGGGAGGTCGTGACCCGCGAGACCTTGATCGCGCGGCTCTGGCCCAAGGGGGTGGTCGAATTCGACACCGGGCTGAATACCGCCATACGCAAGCTGCGCAGCGCCCTGGGGGATGACGCCGACACCCCGCGCTACATCGAGACGCTGCCGCGCAAGGGGTATCGATTCATTGCGCCGCTCAGCACGCCCGGCCCGCCGCCGTCAGCCGCCCTGGCCGAACCGGCCGCCGCGATCCCTGATGGCCCGATAGCCGGCCGGCGCGCCTCGGACCGGCGCGAGCCGCTCAAGCGACTGGCCTGGGGATTCGGCAGCATCCTCGCCGCCATCGCGCTGGCGATCGTCGCCTCGCGCATGCCGGGCAAGCTGTTTCAGTCCGAGACATCCGCCGCCAATGCACTGCCCACGGTGGTGGTGCTGCCGCTGGTCGACATGTCCATCGAGCAGAACGAGCAGGCGCTGTGCGACGGGCTCACCGAGGAGCTGTCGAACTGGCTGGCCCACATTCCGACGCTGCGCGTGGTGGCCCGCACCTCGGCGTTCGCCTTCAAGGGCAAGAACACCGACGTGCGCAGCATCGCGCGGCAGCTCGATGCCACGCACGTGCTCGAGGGTTCGCTGCGCCGCTCGGGCGACCAGCTGCGCATCACCACGCAGCTCATCGAGGCCGGCAGCGGCCTGCACGTCTGGTCGAAATCCTTCGATCTGCCGATCGGCGACATCTTCCTGATCGAAGACACGGTATCGCGCTCGGTGGCCGAGGCGCTGCACCTGCAGCTTTCCGCGACCACGGCCGAACAATGGGCGCAGCGCCAGCCGGCCAAGATGGAAGCCTACGAGCTCTACTTGTTAGGCAAGGCGCGCCAGCGCAAGCGCACCGCCGAGGACAATCTCAAGGCCGTGGGATTCCTGCGGCGCGCCGTGGACGCCGATCCGCAATTCGCGCTGGCGCACGTGGCGCTGGCGGAGACACTGTTGAATGGCCTGTCGCTGAATCGCGCGCCGCTCGAGGACGTGACGGCCGCGGTCGAGCCGCTGATCAACCACGCACTGGCCATCAGTCCGAACCTGCCCGATGCGCTGGCGGTCCAGGGCTGGCTGTACACCGAGCAATACAAGCTCGACGAAGCGTTCGTGCAGCTGCAGAGAGCCATCGCCGGCAATCCGAACGATGCCGCGAGCCTGCGCTTTCTCGGCAATCTCTACGACCGGCGCGGCCAGCCCAACGAGGCGCTGACCAGCTACTCCGCCGCCGCCAGCCTCGATCCGCTGGATTTCATTTCGCAGGTGTTCCGCTGCCAGGAGCTCATCGACCTCGGCGACTTCAAGGAAGCCGACGCGGCCTGCAAGCGGGCGCGCGAGCTCGATGCCTCGAACCTGTGGGGCCCGCTGGCCACCGCGTGGATCGCGCGCGCGCAGGGCAACACGCTCGAGGCGATGCGCTGGATCGACGAGGCACGCAAGCTCGCTCCGCTCGACAGCTGGCTGGCGGATCAGAAAATCGATCTGCTGCTGACGCTGCGCCGGCCCGCCGATGCGCATGCGGTGCGTCTCGAGCTGCCGAAGGACGGGAGCTTCTTTTCGCTGGCGCGCGAAGGGGCCATCGTGCTGGCAGACCGCGGCCCGCAGGCGCTGACCGACTGGATGGCCGCGAATCACGTGACGGAACGCGCCGGCACCGGCTCCGAGCTCATCGAGCTGGCGCGCATGCAACTGGTGGGCGGCGACCCGCTGGCCGCGCGCAAGACCATGGTGCATGCCGATCGCATCCTGCCGCAGATCTCCGCCAACCTGGTGGATGGCAGCCAGGTGCGTCACGAATTCTCCGGGGCACTGATCCGTGCGCGCATCGAATTGATCGGCGGCGGCGACCGCGCGCGCGGCCTGCAGCTGCTCGGCGATTTCGAGCGGCTGCTCGATACCTATGAGAAGAGCGGTGGCCGTCATTTCGGGTTGTATACATTGCGCGCCGAAACCTTCGCGGTGCGCGGCGACAAGGCCAACGCGCAGAAGTCGCTCGACACCGCCTGGGACCATGGGTGGCGCGCCACCTGGAAAATGCAGCGCGACCCGATTTTCGCCGGGCTCACGCTGCCGCGTTCGAACTGAGGCTCACTGCGGCGCCACGATCTCCCGCACGCTGCCCCAGCGGTAGTGCAACCCATCCGTGTTCACGTTGTCGCTGCGGAAGTACACCGTGATGTTCGGCTTGCCCGACTCCGAGCCCGCGCGCGACGACGCGGCCGTGAGCCGCAGCGCCGGATCGATGCCGGATTTGCAGGCGCTCGCGCCCACGCCGAAGTTCGAGCCCGTGTCGGTGAACTCGTTGAGCTTGGTCCAGGTGCCGCCGTTCGCGCCGCCTGTCTGATCCATCCACAGCTCCTGCTTCACGTTGCCGTTCGGCAGGTCGTACACGACGTGCTTGTAGCCGATCCAGGTGTTGAACGGCATGCCGCCCGAGAACTGCGTCTTGCTGGCGACCGCGGTGGACGACGGATGGTTGGTCTCCTTCTCGAAATCGATGCGGCCGTCGTAGCGCATGCGCGCGCCGATGCCGCGCGTGTCGCATTTGTCGACGTTCTCGTTGCCGGTGGTGCCGTGGTTGGAGCGCGCGATCGCGACCATGCCGCCCCAGGCCGTGCTGCTGTCGGAAACGCGCCGGAAGTACATGGTGATCTCGACGTTGCGGAACTGGTCCTGCTTGGCCGGCTCGTGGATGTACATGCGCGGCACCGAGCCGGAGATGCGCAGGATGCCGTCGCCGGTGGTGCGATAGGTGGCATTGCCGTGATTCGCGTTGAACCACGGATCCTGCGGATCGATGCCCGTGAAGGTCCGCGCGGTGTTCCACTTCGCGAACCAGGTCTTGCCGCCCGCCAGCGTGGGATTCAGCATCTTGATGCCGAACTGATCGTTGCCGCCCGGCGGCGGAGGTGGTGGCGGTGTGGTCGAGGGTGTCGCGAAGATGCTGACTTCCGTCAGGCTGTTCCAGTTGTTGATGCTGTTGCGATGGCCGAGGTAACGGATATATCGCGTCTGCACGTCTGGGAAATCATAGGTCTGCTCCTGCGTCGTCGTGCCGCTGCTCTCGGCGCTCCAGATCGTGGTCCACGACGAGCCATTGCCGGACGTCTGGATGTCGAACACGTTGCGGCGCTGATTGCCCAGGTACACGGCGATGCGCAGGTAGCCGACGGTGCGCGCGCTGCCGAGGTCGTAGGCGATCCATTGATTGTCGCCTTCGGCGGACCAGCGCGTGCTCAGATTGTTGTCGACGGTGTTCGCCGGCACGTTGCCATCGTGCGTGCTGGCGGTGACGCCGCCGGAACCGGGAGTCACTTCGACATAGGTTTGCGCCAGCGCGGACTGGGAGAAGACCGCCAATGCCACGGACGCGGCGGCGAGCATCGAACGCGGGAAGCTGACAGGGTTCATGGTGCACTCCTTTGCACTGACGGACGGCGGACTCTAATAGAGAGGCGGGACGACTATCAATCGAGGTTTGTGCGTGCGCGTGTCAGCCTTCCCAACAAGATTCCTGCCGCAAATCCAATCAGCGCGTACAGACCCAGTGCGCCATACAGCAGCATGCGCGACCTCGTGATTCCCACTCCGGCGGAAACACGTGCTTGCGCAGCAGCGACCACAACACCACGCCGAGCACCATGGTCATGGCCGAATACACCGGCCATCGCCAGTACGCGCGCCTGTCGGCGCGCATGACAGCAGACCTGCGAGCATGGCGATGGCCGTGACGCCATACGCGATGATCAGGCCGTGATCTGCGCGATTCATCCGCCTCCGCTGCCATTTTTCCAGGCGATCAGGAAGGATTTGCCACAGCCCTGGTCGCGACGCTTCACGCGCACGCAGTCGAGCAGCGTGCCAGGCGCGCCGCCGGGCCCGTCGTTATCGACGCACTGGCGCAGCTCGTAGAGCACCGGCGTGCTGCCGTGATCGCGCAGCGTGCGACAGTGCAGCGTGAACGTGGCGCCGATACCGGGACGGAACAGGTCCGCGATCCCGCGCAGCTCGGCGGCACTGGTCTCGCGGCCGGCCAGAGTAGTTAGTTTCGCGGCCAGCGCGGCGTCGAGCTCGCGCGCCAGGTCCAGCGTGCGCGAGAAGTACACGTCATCGTCCAGATCGCTGCAGCCGCCATGCTCGCGCCATTCGTGCTCGTGCAGGCCGTCCGCCATGCCGGGCATGAGCTCCCGGAGCTGCTGCTCGAGCATGGGATCGAGTTGCAGGCGCGGCGCCGGGCAATCGTGCGGATACGTGCGCGGCGTGAGGTTCTCGGGCCACAGGCCGTGGATCACCAGCGGCCGCTGGCCGCGCGCACGGCACTCGGCCTTGCGCTGGTGACCATCGGCGCAAAAGGCGGGATGAACGGTCATTGCCAGGAGGTAGAAATCGAATTTCGCGCCGCTGGCCGGTTTCGCGGTCGCGGCCTTCTCGGGCGCGGCCTTCGCGGGCTCCGCAGGCGGCACGGGCGCGTCGTCCCCGCGCAGGGAGAACCAGGCAAGCAGCGCGCCCAGCACCAGGATTGCGAGAACGACTTTCGATTTATGCGATCCAAGCGGCGTCACGTTTTGAAGATTACTCCGGCAGGCAACCGCCTCACATCAAGTTATAGTTCGCGCGCCCACTTTGATTTTTCAGGGCACTTTCACACTTACCCCGGGAAACCATGAAACCTTCCGTTCTGCTGTCCCGCCTCGCGGTCTTTTTCATCGCTGGAATTTCCACCGTCGCCTCCCAAACCCTGCAGCTCGAACCCGTCGAGCGGCTGCCGACGCCGGTCATCGACCCGGCCTCGGATGACGCCAGGCTGGCGCTGACGCGATTCTCCTTGCCCAAGGGACTGAAGGCTTCGTTGTGGGCCGCCGAGCCCATGCTGGCGAATCCCGTGGCCATCGACTTCGACGAGAAGGGACGGCTGTTCGTGTCGGAGACGTATCGTTATCGCACCAGCGTGCTCGACATCCGCGACTACATGGGAATGCTGGAACTGGATCTCGCCGCGCGCAGCATCGAGGATCGCGCCCTCCTGCACCGCAAGGTATTCGGCGAGCAGGCCAAGGATTTCGCCATCGAAGGCGAAATCGTCCGCCTGGTCGAAGACACGGATCATGACGGCGTCGCCGACAAGAGCAGCGTCTACGCCGACGGCTTCAACAGCGAGCTCGACGGCATCGCCTCGGGCGTGCTCGCGCGCCACGGCAAGGTCTGGTTCACGAACATTCCCAGCCTGTGGCTGCTGGAAGGCGACGCCGGCAGCGTGAAGAAGACCGAGCTGCTGCGCGGCTTCGGCGTGCGCTACAACTTCACCGGCCACGATTTCCACGGCCTGGCCATGGGCCACGACGGCAAGCTGTACTTTTCCATCGGCGATCGCGGCATGAATGTGCCCAGCAAGGAGGGCCGGCGCGTCGCGTTTCCCGACGAGGGCGCGGTGTTCCGCTCGAACCCCGACGGCACCGAGCTCGAGGTGGTGCACCGCGGCCTGCGCAATCCGCAGGAGCTGGTGTTCGACGAGCACGGCAACCTGTTCACCGGCGACAACGATAGCGACCAGGCCGACATGGAGCGGCTGGTGTATCTGGTGGAAGGCGGCGACAGCGGCTGGCGCGTGGGTTACCAGCACGCCCCGCTCGGCAGGGGCGGACCGTGGTTACGCGAGGGGCTGTGGAGGCCGCGCTTCGAAGGTCGTCCTGCCTATCTACTGCCACCGGTGTGCAACATCGAGGACGGCCCGTCGGGCCTCACCTACTACCCGGGCACGGGCCTCTCGCCCGAATACGCCGGGCATTTCTTCATCACGCATTTCAAGGGCAGCATTGCGCGCAGCGGCATCCAGACCTACACGCTGAAGCAGAACGGCGCGACCTTCGCGCCCACCAGCAGCCAGCAGTTCATGGGCGGCGTGCTGCCGACGGACGTGACCTTCGGGCCCGACGGCGTGCTGTATATCTCGGACTGGGTGGACGGCTGGCCGAAGTCGCAGAAGGGCCGCATCTATGGCATCGCGCCGCAGAATGCCGATCCCGCGCAGGCCAAGGCCAGCGCCGACCTGGCCAGACTGCTGGCCGACGGATTCACGCAGCGCAGTGAAAAGGAACTGGTCGCGTTGCTCGCGCATCCGGACCGCCGCGCGCGCCTCGAAGCGCAGCTCGAGCTGGCGTCGCGCGGTGGCAAGAGCGTCGCGGCCTTCGGCAAGGTGGCCAATAACAAGTCCGCGGCGCCGCTGGCGCGCCTGCACGCGGTCTGGGGTCTGACGCAGCTCGCGCGCAAGGATCCGAAGGTTGCGCCGCTACTCGCGAAGCTGCTGGGCGACGCCGACGCCGAAGTGCGTGCGCAGGCGGCCAAAGGGCTGGGCGACGTGAAGCTCGCCGGCGCGCGTGGCCCGCTGGAACAGCGACTCACCGATTCCGAACCTCGCGTGCAGTTCTTCGCGGCGCAGAGCCTGGGCAAGCTCGGCAACGAAGCGTCCGCCGAACCCTTGCTCGCCCTGCTGCGCGCCAACGACAACAAGGACCAGTACCTGCGCTTCGCCGCCGCCAATGCCCTCTCGAAGCTGGGCGCGAATGCCGCGCTGGCGAAGGCGGCCAGGGATCCGTCCGCGGCCGTGCGACTGGGCGTGTTGCTGGCCTATCGGTACTCGTACGATCCCGCGATCGCGGGCTTCCTGCAGGACGGCGATGCGTTCATCGTGCGCGAAGCGGCCGAAGCCATCAACGACGCGCCCGTCGAGTTGGGGCTGCCGCCGCTGGCCGGCAAGCTGGCCAGCGCTCCGCCCGCCGACGAGGCGCTGGTGGTGCGCGCGCTGAATGCGAACTACCGTCTCGGCGGCGAGCCGCGCGCCATGGCGCTGGCTAACTACTCGCTCAACGACAAGGCCACGGCCGAGATGCGTGCCGAGGCGCTGAAACAGCTGGCGCTGTGGGGCGACGTACCGCAGCGCGACCGCGTGGTCGGGATCTTCAGGCCCATGAAACCCCGCGACGCTGCCGATGCCGTGAATGCACTGGAGCCGGAAGTAGCCCGCTTGCTGGGCGCAGGAATTCCGGAGCCGGTGCAGCTCGCCGCCATCGACGCCGTGGGTGCGCTCAAGGTGAAATCCGCGTCGCCGACGCTGGTGGGCACGGTGAGCAATGAAGCGATGTCCGAGCCTGTGCGGAGTGCGGCGCTCAAGGCGCTGGATGGATTCGGCGGCGACGATGTGCTGAAGGCCGTTGCGGCCGCCGAGAAATCCAGCGTGCCGGCGCTGCGCCTGGCGGCCTTGCAGATCGTGGCGCAGCGCGCGCCGGAGCGTGCGCTGCCCGTGATCAGGCGCTTCACGACTTCGGGCTCGGAGGCCGAGCAACAGGCGGCGTTCCAGGCCCTGGGCGAGATCAATTCGCCGCAAGCCGCTGGCTTGCTGGTGGCGGCGCTCGACCAGCTCGCGGCCGGCAAGGTGCGGCCGGGTGCGCAGGTCGAATTGCTGGAAGCAGTCAGCAAGAGCACGGCACCGACGGTGAAGGCGCGCTGGGAAAAGACCCAGGCCGGCTGGAGCTCGGGCAAGGATCCGCTCGCGGCCTATGGTTTCGCGCTCAATGGCGGCAACGCCCGGCGCGGTGCGCGCGAGTTCTTCGAGAACAACGTGCTGCCCTGCGCGCGTTGTCACCGGGTCGGCTCCGATGGCGGTGAGGCAGGTCCGGAACTGACGCGTATCGGCGCGCAGCATCCCCCGGAATATCTGCTGGAGGCCATCGTGAAACCCAGCGCGCACATCGCGCCGGGCTTCGACCTGGTGACGTTCACGCTTGCAAACGGCAATTCCGAAAGCGGCAGTGTGGTCAGCGAGTCAGCGACCGGCATCGTGCTCAAGCGCGGCGACGGGTCGCAGGTCACGCTGGATCCGAAACAGGTGAAGCAGCGCGTGGTTGCGCCGTCGTCCATGCCCGAAATCTATGGACAGGTTTTGTCGCGCGCCCAACTGCGCGACATGGTCGCGTTCATGAAGGCACTGGACGGTTCGCGCGGCCCGGGCGGAGGGGCGGAGGAAAGCTTCGGCAGCAGCAATCGCGCCATGCAATCGGCAGCGAAGGAAGGCGCGGCGGGTGGCCACCCGTAATGCCGTAATGGGGTCAGACCCCATTTCCTAGCAAAAGGTGCCGGACCTCGGCACCATCGGTGCATGAGCAAGCGCATCACGCGGCGAGCGGCGATTGGAACGACGCTCGCCGCCAGCTTCGCAGGTACGCACATGAGCAAGGCCGCCGCCAAACCCGCCTGGGATTCCATCGTCGTCGGCGCCGGCGTGTTCGGCACCTGGACCGCCTGGCATCTGCGCAAGTCCGGACAGCGTGTGCTGCTGCTCGACGCTTTCGGCGCCGCGCATGCGCGTGCCTCGTCCGGCGGCGAATCGCGCCTCACGCGCGGCTCGTACGGCCAGGACGAGATCTACACACGCATGGCGTTCGATTCGCTGGCGCAGTGGAAGTGGCTGTCGGACCTGAGCGGATTGCCCATCCTGCACCAGATCGGCGTGCTGTTCTTTTTTCAGAAACGCGAGGCCTACGTCGACCAGTCACTCGAGGTGCATGGCCGGCTGAAACTGCCCACGCTGCAGCTGGATCGCGCCGCGCTCGAACAGCGTTATCCGCAGGTGTTCTGGAAGGACGTCGAGGTCGGCCTGCTCGAGCCCGGGTTCGGCGTGCTGATGGCGCGCCGCGCCGTGCAGTCACTGCTGCGCCAGTTCGTGAAGGCCGGCGGTGAGTATCGGACCGCCAGCGTCAAACCACCCGATGCATCGAAACCGCTGGCCGCGATCGAGCTGACCGATGGCTCTTCGATTTCGGCCACCAACTACGTGTTCGCCTGCGGGCCCTGGCTGCCCAGGATGTTCGCGCAGCTGCTGGGGCCGCGGATCTTCCCGACGCGCCAGGAAGTCTTCTTCTTCGCGACGCCGCCCGGCGATGCGCGCTTTGCCGGCGGAGCACTGCCCGGCTGGGCAGATTTCAACAACGGCGACATCTTCTACGGCATGCCGGACCTGGAATCGCGCGGCTTCAAGGTCGCACACGACAAGCATGGCCCGCCCATCGATCCGGATCGCGGCGACCGCGTGGCCTCACCGGGCGCGCTGGCCAATGCGCGCGCCTATCTCGCGCGACGTTTTCCCGCGCTGGCCAATGCGCAGCTCAACGAGGAGCGCGTCTGCCAGTACGAGAACAGCTCGAATGGCGACCTGCTGATCGACCGCCATCCGACGGCGCCCAACGTGTTGTTAGTCGGCGCCGGTTCCGGCCACGGCTTCAAGCATGGTCCCGAGGTGGGCCGTTATGCCGCAGAGCTGCTGACGGGCAAGCTCGAGCGTCCCGAATCGCGCTTCAGCCTGGCAACCAAGGCGGAACAGCAGAATCGCGCCGTCCATTGAAACTCAGGTCTGGCACAATTTGCTAGCAAATGGGGTCTGACCCCGTTCTAGAAGTTCATGCGGAAGCTCACGCCGTAAGTGCGCGGCGGATTGGTGAGATAACCCACGCGTGCGCTGCGGCCACGCTCGCGGTCCACCGACAGGAAGGCGCGCTCGTCCCAGAGGTTGTTGACGTACACGCTGCCTTCCCAGCGATCCGTGCGAATGCCCCAGCGCAGGTTGCCGATGTCGTACGACGGCAGCTCGGCGTTGAATGGAATATCAGTGACGGTGACCCCACCGAAGGGAATCAGGCGCGCCGCACCGGGGACGCCACGGGACGTGATCAGGCCGAAGTTCGGCTCCTGGTCGGCGAGCTGCGTGAACGATGAACCGACATGTTGCACGGTGAGGCGCACGAAGCTTTCCATCGAATCGCCAAATCCCCAGGTGTAAGCACCCGTGGCCGCGGCCTGCAGCTCGGGCGAGGTGGGCATGCGGTTGCCGTCACGAATACCCGCGATCGGATTGCCGTTGGCATCCGCCTGCGTCTCGGTGATTTCCGCCTTGACGTAGGTGGCCGAGAGGCCCAGGTCCCAATGCTCGTCGGGCCGCACGAACAGCTCGACCTCGGCGCCCTGGGTCTCCGCATCGGCATTCAGGATGATGCGTGACGAACAGCTGCCCGCATCCGCGATCACCTGCAATCCATCCACCTTGGTCATGAACAGCGAGGCGTTGAGGGTGACCCGGCCGTCGGCCATGCGTGTCTTGGCGCCGATCTCGTAGTTAGTCGCCTCCTCGTCATCCCAGGTGGGATGGCCGTCGTACACGACGAGGTCATCCGGCGAACACAGCCCGACATTGAGTGGATCGTTGATGCCGCCGAATCTGAAGCCACGCGACACCTGCGCATTGATCTGCACGTCGTCGACGGGGCTGAAAGCCAGGATGACGCGCGGCGAAAAGCCGTCCGAATCCGTCGAGCCCGGCGCGTCGGTGTAGCCCTGGTCGGCAAAAGCGCCGGCGAAGGTCAGCGTGCGGTCTTCGCTGAAGTCGTAGTAGCGCAAACCCGCCGTCAGCGCCCACGCCGGCGTGAAGCGGTAGGTGGCCTCGCCGAACAGCGCGAATTGGCTGAAGTCGTAGTTGAGATCGGAAAAGTACGGCGTGTCGGGCGGGGCGTTGTAGAACGCACTGTCGCGCCCCGGCGGCGTGCGCCTCAGCAGAATGGCGTCGTAGCCGGGCGTCGGCAGGTTCTGCCCGTACTCGCGATCCGCCTGCTGATAGAACGCGCCCACCAGCCACTGGAACGGTCCCTCGCCCGTGGACGCGAGGCGCAGCTCCTGGCTGAACACCTGCAGGTCGGTGCTGTCGATCAGCGGGGAGTCGAGCCGCACTTCCGCGGGAGTTGCCACGGCGAAGTCGACGCTGACGCTGCCGGTGAGCTGGCTGGCATCGCGCACCACTTCGACCTGGCGATCGATGTACGTGGTCACCGAGGTGAGGCCGAGGTCGTCGCCGAAGCCGAGTTCCAGCTTGAGGTCGCCCATGAAGAATTCATCGGTGAGCCCTTCGCGGAACTGCGTCACCTGATCGCGCTCACCCACGGCGATGGCGGGTTCCGTGTTCGTATAGGGATTGCCGAGAATGTTGTAGGCGTCGATGCGCGGGTAGCCGTCGGTCTCCAGCTTCTGGTAGATCAGTCGCGGCGTGATGTTGAAGTTTTCGGTGGGCTCGAATCGGAAGGTGACACGTCCGCCGGTGCGCGTGCCGCTGTTGACGTCTTCACGCGTGGCGCGGTTCGGATACACCGAATCGATGAATCCCGGCAGGTCGTTGTAGTAACCCACGACGCGCATGGCGGCGTTCCCGCCCAGCGGCGCATTCAGCGCGCCGCGCACCGAGCCGCCCCAGTCACCGTCGGTGAGACCGTCGACGCCCACCTCCACCGAGCCACCGAACTGTTCGAGGTTCGGCTGCGCGGTGATGTAGCGCACCGTGCCCGAGCTGGACCCCGCTCCGAACAGCGTGCCCTGCGGGCCGCGCAGCACTTCGATGCGATCCAGGTCGTATAGATCGAGGTCCGGTGTGAACAAGGCCACCGAGATCGGCGACTCGTCCAGATAGATTCCGACCGACTCCTTCACACCGGCCTGGTCGCGCACCACCTGTCCGGCGCTGATGCCGCGGATGGCGACCTGGCTCTGGCCGGGGCCCAGATCCGTGACGTACAGGCCCGGCACATTGCGCGCGACCTCGACGATGTTGGTGGCACCCGATTCCTTGATGTCCTGGGCCGTCACCGCGGCCACGGAGAACGGCACTTCCTGGATCGACGAGGCGCGCTTCTGCGCGGTGACCACGATTTCCTCGCTGATCTCGTCGTCGGTGGGTGGCGTTGTGTTCTGCGCGTTGATGGCGAACGGCAGGCCCAAGAGCAGCGCGGCGGCGCCGCGCGAAATCCCTGTCTTCATGCGACCACTCCTTCTGTCTTCTTGAGCGACGAGCCGAAGCACGGAGCGACCAACCCCACGCCCGCCGCACTTGTTGCAGCAAAGTATCCTCGTGTCAGGCGGCCATTAAAAGTAGGACTTTTGGACGTCTCGGTTTTGCTACTTCTTGACAGTCTCCCGCAGGAACAGCGCGCCCACCGCCACGGTGATCGCGGCCACCACGATGGGGTACCACAGGCCGTTATAGATGTTGCCCGTGGCCGCGACGATGGCGAACGAGGTCACCGGCAGGAAGCCGCCAAACCATCCGTTGCCGATGTGATAGGGCAAGGACATCGAGGTGTAGCGGATGCGCGCGGGGAATAGTTCGACCAGCCACGCCGCGATGGGTCCGTACACCATGGTCACGTAGATCACGAGGATCGTGCACAGCAAGATGACCATGGGGTAGTTGAACCGGCTCATGTCGGCCTTGGTGGGGTAGCCGGCCTTGGCCAACGCATCCTTGATCTTCGCGGTGACCGCGTCCTGCGCCTTCTTGTAGTCGGCGGCGCTGAGCGTGCCCGCGAGACTCTCGATCTCCTGCTGTTCATTGCCGATCCTGACCCAGGCATCGGGGCCGGTGGCGCTGGTTTCATTTGAGTACGACACGCCCATGCGCGCAAGCGCGCCCTTGGCGAGATCGCAGCCGCTCTGGAATTGCTTCTTGCCGACGGGATCGAACTGGAAGCTGCAATTGGAGGGATCGGATGCCACTACCACCGGCGCAGTCTTCACCGCCGCATCCAGCGCCGGATTCGCGAAGTGCGTGATGCCCTTGAAGATCGGGAAATACGTGAGCGCCGCGATCAAACAACCCGCGAGCACGATCTTCTTGCGCCCGATCCTGTCCGACAACGAACCGAACACCACGAAGAACGGCGTCGCGATGAGCAGTGCGGCCGCCATCACGAGCTGCGCGCTGGTGGGATCGACCTGCAGCGTCTTCTCGAGGAACAACAAGGCATAGAACTGACCGCCGTACCACACGACGGCCTGGCCGGCGACGGCGCCAAACAAGGCGAGCAGCACGATCTTCAGGTTGGACCACTGTCCGAAAGATTCGGATAGCGGCGCCTTCGACAACTGTCCCGCGGCCTTGATCTCCTGGAATTCAGGCGATTCCTGCAATTGCAGACGGATGTACACGGAGATCAGCAGCAGCACCGTCGAGAGCAGGAACGGCACGCGCCAGCCCCAGGCATCGAACTGCTCGGGGCCCATCGCGAAGCGGCACGCGAGGATAACGAGTAGCGAGAGGAAGAAGCCCAGAGTAGCCGTGGTCTGGATCCAGCTCGTGTAGAGGCCGCGCCTGCCCTCCGGGGCGTGTTCCGAAATGTAGGTCGCCGCCCCACCGTACTGACCACCGAGCGCGAGGCCCTGCAGCAACCGCAGCACGATGAAGAGGATGGGCGCCGTGATGCCGATCGTCTCGTACGTCGGCAGGACGCCGACGAGCGCCGTCGACGCGCCCATGATGACGATGGTGAGCAGAAACGTGTACTTGCGGCCGACCATGTCGCCCAGCCGGCCAAACACCAGGGCGCCGAACGGTCGTACGAAGAATCCGGCCGCGAAGGCCAGCAACGCGAACAGGAAGGCGGTGGTGTCGTTCATGCCCGAGAAGAACTTCTTGGTGATGATCGCGACCAGCGAGCCGTACAGGTAGAAGTCGTACCACTCGAATACCGTGCCCAGCGACGATGCGAAGATGACGCGACGATGCGCCGGGTCGATACCCCCAGTAGCCTTCTCAATCATGAATTCCCCCGCCTGTTTATTCTGGTGTCGGACGATTCCGGGCGCCGCCTCTTGACACGGTCGGTACAATAACCGATCCGCGAGCCTGAATTCCTTTCGCTACATGGACAAGCCCGTCACACGTCGCAAGCCTGCAAGCGTCACACCAGTGAAGGCGCGGGCGCACGTGCACTCGCATGCCTGCATCGGCGTGCACGGTGCGCGGCAGAACAACCTGAAGAACCTCTCGCTCGACATTCCGTTGCACGAGCTGGTGGTGGTCACGGGTGTCTCGGGTTCGGGCAAGTCCTCGCTGGTGTTCGACACGTTGTACGCCGAGGGCCAGCGTCGCTACGTCGAGACCTTCTCGCCCTACGCGCGCCAATTCCTGGATCGCATGGACAAGCCGGCGGTGGATCGCATCGACGGCATTCCACCGGCCATCGCCATCGACCAGACCAACCCGGTGCGCACCTCGCGCTCCACGGTCGGCACGATGACCGAGCTCAACGATCACCTGAAGCTGCTGTTCGCGCGTGCGGCCACCCTGCACTGCCGGAACTGCGGCAAGCCCGTGCGCCGTGACACGGCCGAGAGCATCTACGCCGATGCCACGCAGCGCGCCGCCGCGGCCGGCGAGCCGCGCGTCTACATCTGCTTCCCGATCCCGGTGCCGAAGAACTTCAAGGAGAAAGAAGTCAT
This sequence comes from uncultured Pseudomonadota bacterium, assembly GCA_963711635.1. Lineage (GTDB taxonomy): Bacteria > Pseudomonadota > Gammaproteobacteria > Steroidobacterales > Steroidobacteraceae > CADEED01. The sequence goes on along the minus strand of CAVQEZ010000012.1, from coordinate 201,553 downwards.
CGGCTTGTTGGAATCGCAGGGATACACGCGCATTCACGAACGCGTCGGCGATACGCTCGAAGTAGTGCAGGATCGTGTACGGCTGGGCAGCGCAGAACGTGCGCGTGTCATGGAGTCGCTGGAAACCGCGCTGCGCGTGGGTCGCGGCCGCGTGAATTTGCACGTGGTCGACGACAGCCCTTCCGATGTGGAAGAAGGGCCCAGGAGCGTCGAGCGCTGGAAATATTCCATCGAGCTGCACTGCGCGGACTGCGATCTTTCGTATCGCGATCCCGTGCCATCTTTGTTCTCGTTCAATTCGCCGGTCGGCGCCTGCGACACCTGCCGTGGCTTCGGCCGCATCATCGGCATCGACTACGGCCTGGTGGTTCCCGACGAGTCCAAGACGCTCTCGGGCGGCGCCGTGAAACCCTGGCAGACCAAGTCGTACAAGGAATGCCAGGACGACCTGATCAAGTTCGCCAAGAAGCGCCACATCCCGCTGGACACGCCCTGGTATGCGCTGAGCGATGAACAGCGCAACTGGGTCATCGAGGGCGAAGGCAAGTGGGAGAAGAAAGTCTGGTACGGCGCCAAGCGCTTCTTCGAGTGGCTCGAGACCAAGGCCTACAAGATGCACGTGCGCGTGCTGCTGTCGCGGTATCGCGCCTACACACCCTGCACGGCCTGCGGTGGCTCGCGGCTCAAACCCGATGCGCTGTTGTGGCGCGTCGCGGGTCAGAACGTTCACGATCTCATGCTGCTGCCGCTGAGTCGCGCGCGGAAATTCTTCGAAGGACTCACGCTGCCTGCGCCGCTGGATGAGGCCGCGGACCTGCTGCTGTCCGAAGTGCGCGCACGCTTTGCGTATCTCTGCGAAGTGGGCCTGGGTTACCTGACGCTGGACCGCCAGTCGCGCACGCTCTCGGGCGGCGAAGTCCAGCGCATCAACCTGACTACCGCGCTGGGCACCTCGCTGGTGAATACGCTGTTCGTGCTGGACGAGCCGTCCATCGGCCTGCATCCGCGCGACATGCAGCGCGTGACCCAGGTCATGCATCGGCTGCGCGATGCGGGAAATTCCCTGGTGGTGGTGGAACACGACCCGCAGATCATGCTGGCGGCGGACCGCATCCTGGACCTCGGCCCCGGCGCGGGCGAGCGCGGCGGCGAAATCGTGGCCTTCGACACGCCCGAGGCCATCCGCGCGAATCCACGCTCATTGACGGGCCAGTACCTGTCGGGCGCGAAGCAGGTGGCGCCGCGCGCACCCCCGCCCCAGGCCAGCAAGGATCCGGTGGACACCGCGCCCCGGGCGCGCATGGTGCCCGCGCTCCGGTGCGTGAAGCTGCGCGGCGTTCGCGAGCACAACCTCAAGAACATCGACGTGGAGTTCCCGCTGCGGCGACTGGTGTGCATCACCGGCGTATCCGGCTCGGGCAAGTCCACGCTCATCGAAGATGTGCTGCACAAGGCATTGCGCAAGGCGAAGGGTCAGCCCAGCGAGGCACCCGGCGAGTTCGACCGGCTCGAAGGCGCCGAGCAGGTCGATGACGTGGTGATGATCGACCAGAGCTCCATCGGCCGCACCACGCGTTCGAATCCCGCGAGTTACGTCGGCGCCTTCGACGTGGTGCGCGAGTTGTTTGCCAGCGAAGGAGCCGCGAAGGCGCGCGGTTATACACCGGGCACGTTCAGCTTCAATTCCGGCACCGGCCGCTGCCCCACCTGCAGCGGCAATGGTTTCGAGCACGTCGAGATGCAGTTCCTGTCGGACGTGTACCTGCGCTGCCCGGACTGCGACGGCAAGCGTTATCGCGCCGAGACGCTCGAGATTCGCCGCGAGGGGGCGGATGGCACGCGCCGCAACATCGCCGACGTGCTGGACATGACGGTGACGCAGGCATTGGTGTTCTTCAAGGACGTCTCCAACGCCGCGGTGCGCCTGCAGCCGCTGGTGGACGTGGGCCTGGAGTACGTGAAGCTGGGCCAGCCCGTGCCCACCCTCTCGGGTGGCGAGGCGCAACGATTGAAACTGGCGGGTCACCTGGCCGAGGCCGCGGCCGACGACACGCCGTCGATCCGCGGCAAACTGTTCCTGTTCGACGAGCCGACGACGGGCCTGCACTTCGACGACGTGGCCAAACTACTGCGTGCGTTCCGCAAGCTGCTCAAGATCGGCCACTCGCTGGTGGTCATCGAGCACAACCTCGACGTGATACGGGCGGCCGACTGGTTGATCGATCTGGGTCCCGAGGGCGGAGATGCCGGCGGCGAGATCGTGGTCGCCGGCACGCCCGCGCAGGTCGAGGCCGACCTGCGCTCGCACACGGGCAAGGCGTTGCGGGAATATGAGGCGTCGCTCGGAGCGGGGTCAGACTTATACAGGGCTGCCGCCCACGACGGAAAACGCCGCCGAAGCGGCGGCGTCCGAGAAATGGGGTCAGACCCCGGCAATTCTATTGTCATCCATCGTGCGCGCGAACATAACTTGCGCAACATCGACGTCACGATTCCGCGCGAGGCCTTCACCGTGATCACCGGTGTCAGCGGCTCGGGCAAGTCGACGCTGGCCTTCGACATCATCTTCAACGAGGGCCAGAGGCGCTATCTCGAGTCGTTGAACGCCTACGCACGCCAGTTCGTGCAGCCCGCGGCGCGTCCGGACGTGGATGCCATCTATGGCATTCCGCCCACCGTGGCCATCGAGCAGCGCACCAGCCGCGGCGGCCGCAAATCCACCGTGGCCACGCTCACCGAGATCTATCACTTCCTGCGGCTGCTGTACCAGAAGCTGGGCACGCAGTACTGCCCCACCTGCGACGTGCCCATCGAGCCGCAATCCGCGGCCAGCATCGCCGAGCGGCTGCTCAAACAGCACAAGGGCTCGCGCATCCTGCTGATGGCGCCGCTGGTGGTCGCGCGCAAGGGCTACTACACCGAGCTCGCCAGGTGGGCCAACAAGCGCGGCTACAAACAACTGCGCGTCGACGGCGAGATGCTGACCACCTACCAGTGGCCGCGTCTCAACCGCTTCAAGGAACACACCATCGAGCTGCCGGTGGCGCAGATCAATGTGCAGAAGGAATTCGCCCAGAACGACAACAATACGCTGGAGCGCAACGTCATCAAGGCATTGGATCTCGGCAAGGGCCTGGTACACGTGCTGGACCTCGACGCCAAACGGCAGAAGGTGCAGGTGTTCTCCATCAAGCGCGCCTGTCCCTCCTGCGGTACCAGCTTTTCCGAGCTCGATCCCCGGCTGTTCTCGTTCAATTCCAAGCACGGCTGGTGCGGGGACTGCTACGGCACCGGCCTGCAGCTCGAGGGCTTCAACGAGGAGCAGTCCGGCGAGGAAATCAGCTGGAACGAATGGCTGGAGGGCGCGGCACAAGACTGCGAGACCTGCCATGGCCAACGGCTGAATCCGATCGCGCTGCACGTGCGCTTTCGCGACCTCAACATCGCCGAGCTCACGCGCCAGGCCATCGACGACACCGTGGCGTTCGTGAACAAGCTGCGCCTCTCGAAGCGCGAGGCCGAGATCGCGCGCGACCTCATGGCCGAGATCAAGTCGCGCATGGCCTTCCTGCAGCGCGTCGGCCTGGGCTATCTACCGCTGGATCGCTCGGCGCCCACGCTGTCGGGCGGCGAGGCGCAGCGCATCCGGCTCGCGGCGCAGCTCGGTTCCAATCTGCAGGGCGTGTGCTACGTGCTCGACGAACCCACCATCGGCCTGCATCCGCGTGACAACCGCGTGCTGCTCGATGCGCTGGCCGAGCTGGCGAAACACCGCAATACGCTGGTCGTGGTCGAGCACGACGAAGACACCATCCGGCGCGCGGATCACGTCATCGATCTCGGCCCCGGTGCGGGCGTGCGCGGCGGCGAAGTCGTGGGCGTCGGCACCGTCGAGGATCTCAAGAAGAATCCCGCCTCGGTGACCGGCCGTTTCCTCAAGACCCCGCTGTTGCACTCGGGCGAGCCGCGCCGCGCGACGAGCACGCGCGCAGCCAGGCTCACGCTCGACAATGTCGAGTTGCACAACGTTCGCAAGGAAGACATCGCCGTGCCCGTGGGCCGCCTGGTGGTGATCACGGGCGTGTCGGGTTCGGGCAAGTCCACGGTGGCGCGCGACGTGCTGTACACCAACCTCAAGCGATTGGTGGGCAAGGCAGCCCGGGGCAAACAACCCGAGCTCACAGGCGTCGAAGCGGTGCGCGGCATCGAGCACATCGACCGCGTGCTCGAGGTCGACCAGACGCCGATCGGCAAGACGCCGCGCTCCTGCCCGGCTACCTACATCGGCTTCTGGGACGATATCCGGCGCATATACGCGAATACCACCGAGGCCAGGATCGCCGGTTACTCCATCAGCCGCTTCTCCTTCAACACCGGCGAAGGACGCTGCCCGGCCTGCGAGGGCCAGGGCATGCAGACCATCGAGATGAACTTCCTGCCCGACGTGAAAGTGCTGTGCGATTCCTGCCGCGGCCGGCGATTCAACACCGAGACCCTGTCGATTCTCTGGCGCGGCAAGTCGGTCGGCGATCTGCTGGAGATGAACATCGACGACGCGGTGGAGTTCTTCGCGGCGCATGCGTCGATTCACCACGCGCTACGACTGTTGCAGGACGTGGGTCTCGGCTATCTGACGCTCGGCCAGCCCTCGCCCACGCTCTCGGGCGGCGAGGCGCAACGCATCAAACTGGTGACCGAGCTCGCCAAGGTGCGCGGCGAGGAGCGGCGCGCGCCGCGCCAGAAGGCGCCGCACACGCTGTACGTGCTGGATGAGCCTACGGTCGGCCTGCACATGGCCGACGTCGAAAAGCTCATCCATGTGCTGCATCGGCTGGTCGATGCCGGCAACACCGTCGTCGTGGTCGAGCACAACCTCGACGTCATGGCCGAGGCCGACTGGATCATCGACATGGGCCCCGAGGCTGGTGCGGGCGGCGGCAAGGTGATCGCCTGTGGACCTCCGGCCGCGGTCATCGACAGGGCGGCAACGTCCCACACTGGCGCGGTGCTCAAGGAATTCTTGAGCGAACGGCGTACGGCGTCCTAAGCTCGGTCGTCATGGCTCACGGCCTCACCTGCTGGAAATGCGGCGCCTCGCTCGAGGCGCTGACGCTGCCGCTGCGGCGGCTCGAGGAGTGCAAGGCCTGCCGCTCCGAGCTGCACGTGTGCAGGATGTGCGTGGAGTACGACACGCGCGTCGCCAAGCACTGCCGCGAGCCCACGGCCGAGGAAGTGCGCGACAAGATCCAGGCCAACTTCTGCGATCACTTCAAGCCCAAGGCAGGCGCTTACGCCGCGCCGACCGGCGAAGCCGATGCGGCGCGCGCCGCGCTCGATGCGCTGTTTGGAAAGAAATGATTCCCTTCGGCAAGGTGCTGCTCGCGGGTCTGGTTGCGGGAGCGATCGCGGCGCTGCTCGGCTACGGCATTGCTTCATTGTTCATCAAGGGCGATGACCCCGAGAGACATGCGCTAGGCCTCACGCTGATCCTGGCGTTTCTTGCGGGGACGGTGACCTGCGGTGTCGCGGCCGCGCGAATTCAACCGGCGAAAGCCTTTGGCACGGCGCTGCTGGCGGCGCTGGCGTTCGAAGCCATCCTGTTGATCGTCGCGCGCCCGGGTCTCAGCCTGCGCGCCGGGGCGATTGCGTTCGGCGCCGCAGCCTTGTTCGCGCTGATCGGCGCCTTCATCGGCCTGCCCAGAAAAGGAAAACCATGAGAGTACGAACCCTGCTGCTGGCCGCGCTGTTCACGCTCGGAGCCAGTCTCGCCTTCGCTGATGGGCCGCTCTCAGCCGCCGACCAGGTCGCGCAGATGAAACGCGGCGTGAACATCGTCGGGTACGACCCGATCTGGAAGGACCCGGTCAAGGGTCGCTTCAAACCGCGGCACTTCAAGATCATCAAGGACGGCGGCTTCGACACCGTGCGCATCAATCTGTACGGCTTCAGGCAGATGAACAAGCAACTGGTGCTCGATCCCGGCTGGTTCGAGACACTCGACGGCCTGGTCGACGAAGCGCTCGAGCAGGATCTCAACGTGGTGCTCGACGAGCATGACTACGAGCGCTGCCCCGACGACACGGCGCGCTGCCGCGACCTGGTGCTCGCCTTCTGGCGCCAGGTGGCCGAGCACTACAAGAACGCCCCTGACAAGGTGATGTTCGAGATTCTCAATGAGCCGAACCGCGCCATGGACACGGTCTGGAATTCCATCCTCGCCGAGGCCCTGACCATCATTCGCAAGACCAATCCGACGCGCAACGTGGTCATCGGGCCGGCATTCTGGAACAACATCTCGCATCTGTCCGAGCTGCGGCTGCCGAAAGAGGACCGGCACATCATCGTGACGGTGCACTACTACGAACCGCACCCGTTCACGCACCAGGGCGCCACTTGGGGTGACCCGGAGTGGCGAAAACTTTCGGGCATCCACTGGGGCACGCCCGCCGATCTCGCGAAGCTCGACGCGGACTTCGACAAGGCCCAGGCCTGGGCGAAGCAGAACGACCGCCCCATCCTGTTAGGCGAGTTCGGCGCCTACGACAAGGCGCCGCAGGAAGACCGCATCAAGTACACCAGCGCCGTGGCACGCGCCGCGGAGAAACGCGGCTGGGCGTGGACCTACTGGCAGTTCGACAGCAACTTCATTGTCTACGACATCGACAAGGATGCGTGGAACGAGCCCATCTACCGCGCGCTCGTCCCAAAAGAGGACTCCATATCTTAGGGAGTAGGTCCATCTCCGCTCAGTTCGCTTCCGTGACCAGCGTCCCGCCCGCGCAGTCGGCGGATCTCGCGCCCTCGGTCAGAGGGAAACTATTTCTTTCCCGACAGGCGATCGATCAGCGACGCGAACTTCGAGCCCTTCTTGTCGATCTTCACGCGCAGGTGGCGCACGCCGGTGTCGCCGGCGCTGTCGTTGGTGATCTCGAGCGAGTTCGCGCCGAGGATTTCCAGCGTCTGGTCGAGGGTCTCTTCGTCCACCTGGGCATGCGCATCGCGCTTCGCGCCCTTGGACGGCGGCTTGCGCGACTTCGAGGCTGACTTCGGCGCTTCGGGCGCCGCGGGTGCCGCGGCCACGGGTTTTGTGAAAGAAGCTTTCTCGGCCAGCTTGCTGAATCGCGGCGACATCTCACCGTCGACGTCCTGTTCGATGTGCGCCGGCATGTCGTCGTCGAGCAGCTTGAACACACCGCTGTTGGACGCCGAAATCGACTGCGGGGTCGGCGCCGCCACTTCCTTGATGTTCGCGGCCTTGTAGATGCCGCTGCGCGCGGCATTCAGGTCGGTGGCGCGTTCCTTCTCGATGGTGGTCACGGGCACGACCGACACGGTCTTGAAATCCGACCGCACGTAATACGCCACCTGCTTCGCCGACACCGCGTCGCTGAAGAAGCCGAGGCGCAGGCCGAACCAGGTGCGGCCTTCACGCGTGGCTTCGGTGGTGTACAGCGTGTAGGCATTGAAAATGGCCAGCGGCGGCACCTTCGCCATGTCGAAGGCCGTGACCGACCAGTCGAGCTGCACGGCGAAGAGCACGGGCGCATTGCGCTTCACGTCGCTCTTGATGGCCAACATCGACTGCGTGTCTTCGGGCTTGACGACGCGAATGGCCTCGTCGACATCGGCCTCGCGCGAGCCCTGCTTGTACGGCGAATGACGCTCGAGCAGGCGAATGGTCTGCGTGTCGCTCAGATCGTCGAGCTCGTCGATGGCCTGGCGCACGCTGGTCAACGACGGCGTGGCCGACATCGCGGGCATCTGCACGGTCGGTTCCGGCGGCCGCGCCTTCGGAGCAACCGGCGCTGCTGCGGCCTGCATCGGCGGGGCCACCGGCGCAGCTGGCTTCGGCACGGAGGCTGTCAGCGCGGGGGCACTGACCTGGGCGGCGATCTTCGGCGCCATCGCCGGCGGTTTTGCCGGGGCGGGACGCGTGGCAGCCGGCTTGGCCGGCGCGGGAGGTTTCGGTGCTGCGGGCCTGGCCTGCGCCGCAGGCTTGACCGGTGCTGCCGGTCTCGCGGCCGCCTTGGCCGGAGCCTGCGGTGCTGCGGCCTTGGTCGGTGCCGCCTTGGCAGCGGGCTTCGCGGCCGGTTTGGCAGCCGGTTTCGGAGCCGGCTTGGCAGCGGCCTGCGGCTGCGGGCTAACTACCGGACGCGCGGCCGGCGGATGCACCACGGGCACGTCGAGCGGCTTGAATTCGGTGTTGTCCTCGCTGAGCACGAAGGGCTCTTCGAATTTTGGCGTAGGAGCCGGCAGCGGTGTGGATGCGAACGGATGCCGTTCCTCCGGCGCGGCAGGGGCCGCAGGCTTGGGAGCCGCGGCGACCGGGGCTGCAGCGGGCACAGGAGCCGCGGCACGAGCCGGCGCGGCAGCGACCGGAGCAGCAGCCTTGGATTGCGCGGCGGGTGCGGCAGCGCGCGGCGCGGCGGCGGGCGCGGTGTTCGCGGAATTGTTGGCGCGGAGTTTCTTGCCGGGAGCTTCGCCGGCCCAGGCGCTCGGATACACCTCGCGCACCACCGACAACATATCCTCGGCCGCCTGCATCGACTCGAAGTAACCCATGTGCAGACGGAAGCGCTCGCGGCCGTCTTCGAGGCGACGGCTCACGAAAAAAGTGTATTGGGCGAGAGTCGGGTCCTTGGGCTGCGACAACGCCATCGGCGTCGTTGACGAGGTCAAATTGATGACATAACCGCCCGCGGCGGTTGCACCGGTGGATCTCGACAACGTATTCACGACGTAATCTGGCTTGGCGCTCATGTGGTGGTCTTCCCCGAAAAGCCCGAGGGCACCGCGCTCCCTTCCCGGATCGCGATCCTTTTCACTCCCTCAGGAGTGTGCGAATCGTCTGATATACGGTCAACGGGCGAACTGAGCACGCTGTCGCAGAACGCAGACCTAAATGTGCATCTCGTTAAGAGAAATACGACATAAGCGCTGCAGGATCTTTGACGCACAGCGTCAATGCGGCAGACGGTCCCAGAACCGGCCGGCGGACGAAAAAGTCTCGGCATAAAACTCATCGTCCAGCGAATTGACGGTCACGGGTTTTCCGGCTCCGGGCGCGTGTACGAATCGATGCTTGCCGATGTAGATGCCGACATGGTTGACCTTGCGGCTATCGATCTTGAAGAAGACCAGGTCGCCGCGCCGCAGCTTGCGCGGCTTGATCTCTTCGGCCTCCTCGGCCTGATCGCTCGAGGTGCGCGGTACCTCCAGGCCGAGGTGCCGATGCGCATAGAACACGAGGCCGCTGCAGTCGAAACCGTCGCGCGTCGCGCCACCGTAGCGATAACGCGTGCCCTGCAGAGTGAGCGCGAACTTCGCGAGCGCTTCGCCGCGGTTGCGCATCGCCGACGCACCACCGCTGCCGTCCCATGCCCCGGTTTCCGCCGGCGGCGGTGCAGCGGGTTCGGGCGTGCGCGTTTCAGGCGCGCTGCTGCATCCGGCGAGAACTGCGACGCAGCAGAAACGCGCTAGCCCGCGGCGCGCTCATCGCCGATCTCCGATCCGGGACGGCGCGACTCGAGGATCTCGGAGAGCGAGGCCGCGGACATGGGCCGCGCCAGGTAGAAGCCCTGCGCCGCCTCACAGCCGCGCGAACGCAGGAATTCGAGCTGCTCGGCGGTTTCCACGCCCTCGGCCGTCACGCGTTTTCCAAGCGTATGCGCCATGGTGATGACGGATTCGACCAGAGCACCGGCGGAATCGTTCTGTGGGACTTCATCCAGGAAGCTGCGGTCGAGTTTTACCGTGTGTACCGGATAGCGCCTCAGGTAGTTCAGCGACGAGTAGCCGGTGCCAAAGTCATCGAGCGCGAGTTTCACGCCGAGATTGGCGATGGCCAACAGCGGCTCCTCGACCTCGCTGTCCGCCAGCACCGATTCGACCAGCTCGAGCTCCAGGCAGCCGGGCTGGATGCCATGCTGATGCAGCGCCTTCTGCACCATGGACACGAAACTATGGTCCTTCAGCTGCTGCACGGAAACGTTGACCGAAAAGCAGCGCGGCGCAATGCCCGCACGCAACCATTCGGAGTACTGCCCGCAGGCCGAGTCGAGCACGAATCCGCCGATGTCGGTGATCAGGCCGGAATGCTCGGCCGCGGGGATGAATTCGCCGGGTAGTTTGATGCCGTCGTAACGCGTCTGCCAGCGCAGCAGCGCCTCGACGCCGCACAGGCGCCCGTCGTGCAGCGAGAACTGCGGCTGGTAGAACAGCGCGAACTCGCGCCGGCGCAACGCGCGATGCAGGCCGCTGTCGGTGAAACTGGCGCGCCGCTGCGTCATCTCGTGCTCGAAGAAGATGGCACGGCCGCGGCCCTGCGCCTTGGCGCGGTACATGGCCAGGTCGGCCTGGCGGATCACTTCCTCGAGGTCCGTGCCGTCGTCGGGGAACAGCGTGACACCGACGCTGGCGCGCATCTGGTAATCGCGGCCACCCAGGTTCGCCGGCAGTGCCAGCGAACGGATGACTCGATCGGCAATCTGTCGCGCGGTTTCGCCGTCGCCGACGTTGCGCAGCAGAACGGTGAATTCATCGCCGCCCAGGCGCGCGACCGTATCACCTTCCTTGGTGCAGGCTTTCAAACGATGCGCGACGATTGACAGCAGCTGATCACCGGCCGAATGGCCGAGCGAATCGTTGACGCGCTTGAAGTGATCGAGGTCCACGTACATGAGCGCGCCGCGCGTGAGCCCCGAGGCGGACGCGGCCAGCTCCTGCGCGAGGCGGTCCCGGAACAGCGCGCGATTCGGCAGCTGCGTGAGCGGGTCGTAGTGGGCCTGGCGATACAGTCGTTCGTCGCGCGCGGAATTGGATAACGCGGCACGCAGCCGCTCCGCGAAGGCCGCGCCGTAGTCGGCCACCGCCGGATCGCGCGCCGGTTCTCCGTGGTAGCCCACGATCAGCATGGCCGAGAGCCGCTCGTCGTCCAGCACCGGCCAGATCCAGAAGAATTCCGCGCCGGAATCCCGCATCGAGGCCAGGAAGCCGTGGCGTGTCTCTTCCACGCGCGCGATAGTCAGGCCTTCAGGCGCTTCGCGCACCGTGGCGATCATCGCGCCGTCAAACGTGACACGCTGCACCGGCAGCTCGTCGGCACCCAGCGCGGCCGTGAACAGCCGTCCGTGCGAGTGTGCGGTCGGGTCGAGGAGAATTACGCCCACGCACTGCGCGCGGGTCAGCTCGCGGAACTTGGGCAGCACGATATCCAGCGCGCGGTCGATTTCGCTCGCGGCCAGCAACGCGCGATCCACTTCGCCCAGCACTTCGAAGCCACGCCAGTCGCGCTGCAGGGACAGCGATGTGAGGTTGAACTCGCGCTCGAGCGCCGCGAATTCACTGACCGCGAGGCGCGGCATGGTTTCGAAGCGCCGCTCGCGCAGGCGCGAAAGCCCGCGATGCAGCGCCCGCAGCGGCGGCAGATAGCGTTCCGCGATGACGGCGGCCACCGCGAAGGACAACAGCAACACCAGCGCCAGCAGGCCCAGCGCGGCGGGCACCTGATCCGTGAAGGACGTGCCGAAGCTGATTTCCGGGGCGAACGCCACGACGGTGGCGGCCGCAAGCACGCCGTCCTGGTGCACCGGCGGCACATAGGTCATGGCCCCGCGCCATTCGCGACCCGAGGCGAACCACGAAAGGATGGTGGTACCGCCTGGCGCGTCCACGGCATGCATGGCGCGGCGCGCGAACAGTTGCACCAGTTCTTCGGGGACCGGGCTGCTGCTGAAGTGCGCGCCCCCTGCTTCGTCCAGTACCACCAGGTAGCGGCCCTCGAGGCCGCGCGCGAAATCCGTCGGCACCTTGTGGTCGTTGAATATCAGCGTGGATGCCTTGTCGCGCGACAGCGCGGTCAGTTCCTGGTTCTGCAGCGAGGCGCGCCGCTCTTCGGTTTCGAACCAGCGCGTGAGCAGGCCAAGACCCACGGGGACCAGCATGGCCACGGAAATAATGAGCCAGAGCCGGCGCGTGAAGCCGCTGCGCAAGACCGAGTTGTACGGATTGCCGCTCATCCAGATCCCACAGCTGCGTTGCCTCCCTGCAACGAAAAGAACGCATCCCTGAAGACGAGCGCGACTTTACGGAATGAAGCCCGGGGCAAATGCGCGGCGCGTCACGGTTGCGGCGGCACCACGCTCAGGCGGGCGTCTTTTTCGGAGATTGCGCAGGCATGCCCTGTTGTGGACGGATTTCCGCCAGCTGGCAGATCGCCGCATACGTGTAGCGGTATATGCCACGCCCGCCGCGCCGTGCCGCACCCACCATTCCCCGCGCCACCGTCTCGGCCGGAATGGCCCGCAGCGCCTCGCGCGAGCCGGTCAGCAGCGGGTTGATCAAGGGCGCGAACAACTGCCCCAGCGACTCGAGCGGGCGCGATTCCTTGCGCGGACCTAACAAGAGACTGGGCTGCATGATGTCGAGCGAGGGGAAACCCACGGCGCCGATGGCGTCTTCCATTTCAGCTTTGGTGCGCAGGTAGAACTTGCTGGACTTGGCGCTCGCCCCCACCGACGACACCACCACGAAACGGGTCGCCCCCGCCGCGCGCGCCGCCTGCGCGAACAGCAGCACCGCGTCGACGTCGGCTTCGCGAAATGCTTCCTGCGAACCAGCCGCCGCGATGGTCGTACCCAGACAGCAGAACGCGTCATTGGCCGCCAATCCCTTGAGTTGTTCGGCCATGCGCGCGAACACCACGATGCGGTTGGCCAGTTTGGGGTGTTCGCGCCCATAGGGGCGGCGCGTGAGCGCATAGACGCGGGAGTAATCGGGAGCTTCGAGTAAAGCCTGGATCAGATAGCCGCCGATCAGGCCGTTGGCGCCCGCGACCAGCGCGATTCTTGGGGTCGTGCTCACGCGCGCAAGCTTAACAAGATTCGATATTTGCGGCGTCGGGGTTCGTCCCAACAAGTCTTGTGAGGCGGAGCTGGCGATTTACATTGCAAACTTGTCTTGTCACCCGGTCGGGTGATGCGGTTCAAACGGGGCCGTTTAAGCTGCGCATCGGGGAAAGGAGTCCCCGCAGAAAACATTCACCAGGAAGGAGAACAGACATGCCAGTCACCAGTAACTGCCAGGGTTGGCGCCGTTTGAAACGGCCACCGCTCGCGGCAGTGTTGATGCTCGCGCTCGCGGGCTTCGGAGGCGCCGCGCAAGCCGTCGAGTTCGATGAGAAGCTCAAGGCGCCGATGATGAAGAGCGCCGCGGATATGCGCACGCAGGCGAAGAGTTTTGCAACGAAGTATCGCGAGATCCGCGCCGCCACTCCCGCGCAGTTGATCACCAATGCCTCGCTGGCGCAACAGCAGTTCGATCTGACATGGCAGTTCGAGCGCGCGGTGAACGAAGGCCGAGCCGCTGGACGAGCTTCGCGACAGCTCGGCTTGGTAAACCGTGGCGATGGCAGCTACTCCATCGACCTTGACGAGCATCCGGAGTGGCGACATTCGCCCAGACATTGTCGGCCTATTGTCGACCGGCACCGAGTTTGACAGGTCCGGCGCTCATCGAGCGAGGGTTTCGCCCTGAAGACGTGACGACGCTCATGAGCTACATCGCGAACTCACGATCGCGGTGCTGCCGCATCGAAGACCGCGGCGCTGCCGATTGCACTGGGCTTTGCCGCGTACTTCAGGAATACGACAAGGCTCGAAGCGGCCGGTTCCGGACGCCCTGGTATCTCGCTACTTCTACCAGATCACTCTCGCGCGTCAGTCGAATCAAATCGCGCCTGGGCCGCAGGATCTTTTGAAGGCATTCGACGCTCACAGAGCGCGCGTGCTGATGTCGTACTTTTCTGGAGATTACGGGACCACAGGCAATGGGTACCCGAAAGCACCAACAGCCGGCATCAGCCAGACGCTGGCGAACACCCGCTTGCCAGATTTCGAAAACGCGCCACGGGCGAAGCAAGAGGAGATTGCACCATGAACTCGCGACATTGAACTTGCCGCTTCAGCGTGGATCGCCGCGATCGCATCCTTGCCTGCAGCTCGCCGTCCGCTCACGCCTTGACGCCAGCGCCAAGTGCTTCGATCCGGCAGCAGGTCGGCTTCACGTCAAGGCGTATATCTCGGCCATATGGTCATGGCAAGTACCAGCATGAATCGCCTGATCGCCGGTGGCACGTTTCGAAGCGACGCTGCCCGAGCAGCTACACGGGCACGATCAACGAGCAGCGAACACTTTCGGCCTCAGCGCTCATTGGAGGCACCAAAGCTTTACGTCACTGTTCCCGGAGTGGCTGCCGGCATTGCGCCAGATGCCGGGCTTCGAAAACGTACCGGGCGGTACGACGCTCATGTGCAGCTACAACTGGACGGCACATGCCAGAGGAAGCAACCTATACGGTCGGCGTTCCTGGGCTTCAACATGACAGATCGGTGGAGAACGGGGCAGCGACGGCAGGTCGGTGACATTCGAGATGTATAAGCCCGGCGGCAGCGAACAAGACAACAACGGCTGCATTCGCTAACTCAACAACCAAGGACGGTTCCCATGAAAATTCTCAAACGCCTCTTGCAGGCGGGCGCACTGCTGTGCGTCCTGAACCCTGCACAGGCTCTCGTGCGCTGCAGCCCCATCGTCATCGACCTCGGGCACAACGGCATCAACCTCGGCGAAGCTGGCGTCGGTGTGTACTTCGACATCAACGCCGACGGGGTGCGCGACCACATCCAGTGGGTACGACGCGGCGGTGACGAAGGCTTCCTCGCGCTCGACCGCAGCGGCAATGGCCTGATCGACGACGGCGCCGAGTTGTTCGGGGTGGGCACGCCGATGATCCTCGAAGGGCGCAACGCTCCGAATGGGTTCGTCGGGCTGGCGCAATACGACGCGCGGCAGCTCGGCGGCAACGACGACGGCCTCATCACCGAAGCCGATGCAATCTGGCCGCAGTTGCGTATCTGGGTAGACCTCGACGCCGACGGCGTCGCGACCTACGCCGAGATGCGCACACTGAAGAGTTATGGCATCACCGCGCTCGAAACGATTCCGAAGTTTCGACGGTACGTCGATGCAGCGGGCAATCTCATCCCCCTGTGGGCCTGGGCCATGCAGACCGTCAGGCCTGGCCGGGCCCTCATGGTCGACGTGTTCTTCCGCAAGTTGTCGAGGTAGTCACGGACACAGCCGGCGCACGAGCGCCACGCGCGTATCGACGTCGAGCTTGCGGAATATCTGCCTCACCTGTGATTTCACGGTATTGATGGTCACGCCGCGCAGACTGGCAATCTGCGCGAGCGTCCGGCCTTCGCAGAGTTGATCTGCCACCTCGCGTTCGGATGCCGTCAGTGTCGTGCCTGCGTGCGCTTCGTGGATCACGCAGGTCAACAGGCAGGCGCCAGAAGAGTCGCGAGCTTCGAGCCGGAACGCCATGCCGCCGGCCCGCTGCTCGATGCCCACGGTTCGACCGCTGGCGAGTATTCTCGCGAGCAACAGCGCCGCTTCGCCGATCCTTGCCGGACGCCGCCTGGCCGCGCGCGCCAGGTGTCGTAACTCGCTCAGGGTTTGTTCGAGATCTGGCGGGGGCACCGCCGCCTTTCTGCCACGGCACCCGGCCCGCCCGACACTTATATATCTAGGCGAAAGGCCGAATTATTCACTCAGCCGGTGAGTCGCTTGACCCAGGCCGCGTACTTGTCCATCCAGCCGTGCAGGAACTTGCGGGTCTCCGCGCTGGAAAAATTGCCCGTCTCGTCGAAGAAGCCATCCTTGACCTGGATGTAGGCCTCGGTCTGACCCAGCGTGGGCATGTCCAGGTAGGCCAGCACCGTGCGCAGATGCGACTGCGCCACGGCAGTGCCGATGGCGCCGATGGAGGCACCGATGATGCCGGCGGGCTTTCCGGCCCACGCGCTCTGCCCATAAGGCCTCGAGGCGTGGTCGATGGCGTTCTTGAGCACGCCCGGGATCGAGCGGTTGTACTCGGCCGTGAAGAAAATCACCGCATCGACGGCACGCAGCTCGCTCTTCAACCGCTGTACCTCGGGCGCCTGGCTGCGGTCATCATCCTGGTTGTAGAGCGGCAGGTCCCCGATCCTGAGTTCCTTGAAGTTGAAATCCGTCGGGCCGAACTTGATGAGCGCATTCGCCAGCTTGCGGTTGTGAGAATCCTTGCGAAGGCTGCCGATGACATAACCAATCTGCTTCGTCATTCACGACTCCTCTGTGCACCCATCATCGCAAATCCGCGCGGCTGTTCTGTAGGAAGGCAGGGCAATGCGGCGGCGCATCCGAACTACCGGATCCGTCGTATATCCCTGCGATGCACAAACGCACGCTGCAATGGCTGTTCGGCTCCATCCTGGTTTCGCTGACCGCGTACAACCTGTGGGTGTGCACCCGGCAGTCCGTGCTCGACTGGGGCGGTCTCACCACCGCGCCCGACAATCTCTGGACCATCGCGACGCTGATCGACGCGTACTTCGGCTTCCTCACCTTCTACGTCTGGGTGCTCTGGAAGGAAACCCGCTACGGCCCACGTGTCCTGTGGTTCGTCGCCATCATGCTGCTCGGCAATATCGCGGTGTCGGCCTACGTGCTCCGGCAGTTGCACCGCCTTGGCCCCACCGACCCGCCAGGCTCCCTGCTCGCGGTGAGAAATCCGTGACCTCGCTGGCCATGCAGCTCCTCGAGCGGGACCTGGTACCGGACTTCCTGATCCGCCGCCGCATCCGCTCATTGCTGGCGGCGCGGCTGCGCCAGGAAGACCAGCTCGACCCCGAGCGCCAGCAGCAGCGCCTGCGTGCCCTCATACATTCCCTGACCCGCAGCCCCGTGGCCGTCGAAACGGGGGCGGCCAACCAGCAGCACTACGAAGTGCCCACCGAGTTCTACTCGCGCGTACTCGGCAAACATCTCAAGTACTCGAGTGCCTACTTTCCGCACCCGAATGCCTCGCCCGCCGGCTTGGATTCGGCCGAGGCACGCATGCTGGCGCTGACCTGCGAGCGCGCCAGGCTCGCCGACGGCGAGCGCATCCTCGAGCTGGGCTGCGGCTGGGGCTCGCTGAGCCTGTGGATGGCGGCTAACTACCCGCGCGCGCGCATCACCGCCGTCTCGAACTCGAACACGCAGCGGCTGCACATCGAGCGGCAGGCCGTGGTGCGCGGGCTGCGCAACCTCGACGTCATCACCTGCGACGTCAACCTTCTGGTCCTGCCGCCCGGCGCACCCTTCGACCGGGTGGTGTCGGTGGAGATGTTCGAACACATGCGCAACTACCGCGCGCTGCTGCAACGCGTGGCCTCGTGGATGGCGCCGGCTGCCACGCTGTTCGTACACATCTTCACGCATCGCGAATTCGCGTACCCGTTCGAGGTGCGCGACGACAGCGACTGGATGGCCCGCCACTTCTTCACGGGCGGCATCATGCCGAGCGACGACCTGCTGCTGTATTTCCAGGACGACGTGGTCCTGAGGGAACACTGGCACGTGCCGGGTTGGCACTACCGGCTGACCAGCGAAGCCTGGCTACAAAACATGGACCGGAATCGCGCCACGCTCATGCCCATCCTCGCGCGCACCTACGGAGAAGCTCAGGCGCTGCGCTGGTGGGTCTACTGGCGCGTATTTTTCATGTCCTGTGCCGAACTCTGGGGCTACGCGGGCGGCCGCGAGTGGCTGGTATCGCATTACCTCTTTGAAAAGCGGTAGGCTCTCCGCCATGCGTACCAACCTGTTGGGGTGGCTCGGCGCCACCGCTCTCACCATTGCACTCGTGCTGCCCGCGGCACCCGCCGTCGCGGTCACCGATTCGGATCGAATGGCCGTCTACAAGGAGTTCCGTACGCAGTTCGACGCGCGGCAGTTCGCCGCCGCGAAGCCGCTGGCGGAGAAGCTGGTGCAGCTCACGGAGGAACAGTACGGTCCCGAAGAGCTGGTGTTGACCAATCCTCTGACCAATCTCGCCACGGTCAACTACAAGCTCGGCAACTACCCGGTGGCGATCGAGAACTACCAGCGCACGCTGCGCATCCTGCAGGCCAAGTCGACACTCGCCGACAAGCAGCAGATCCGCCCGCTGCACGGCCTCGGCATCAGCTTCATGGGCGCGAACGATCCGGAGTCCGCGGTGGTGGCGCTGAAGCGCGCCGCGGACCTGTCGCGCAACACCGATGGCCTGTTCAACATCAACCAGATCGAGTTCATCGATGCGCTGATCAGCGCCTACGCGGCCACCGGGCGCTGGCCGGAGGCGGAAAAGGAAGCGCTCTACGCGCTGCGCATCGAGGAAGCCGCGCACGGCCGCACCTCCATCAAGCTGCTCGACCGCCTCGACAAGCTGGCGCGCTGGTACGAGGCCGATCGCCGCTACACCAGCGAACGGAATACCTACGAACGCGCGATCGCCATCCTGCAGAAGAACGCGCCCGCCAACGACCTGCGCCGCGTGGGGCCGCTGCGCGGCATCGCGCGCGCTTTCCGCCTCGAGTCGTTCTACGGCGTGGAAGGTGCCGACAGCAGCGGTGGCACGTTCAACCCGGGCACGGGCGCGCCGGTGTTCACGGACGGCACGCAGCAGCGACGCGGCGAGAGCGCCCTGAACGCGGCGATGGCCATCATCGATTCAAACGTACCGGTGGATCAGCAAATGCGCGGCGAGGTGCTCACCGATCTCGGCGACTGGTATCTGATCGCGAATGCGTTGCGACGTGCATATGACACCTATGCCGAAGCCTGGAAGGCCTTCGCGCAGGTGAACAACACCAGGTATCTCGAAGCGCCGCGAATTCTCGCCTATCGGCCCTCGATCAGCTCCATCGACCGCTCGCAGCTCGAGCCGGAGGAAGCCGTGCTCAAGACCGTGGAGCTGCACTTCTCGGTGGATCGCGACGGACGCGTCGACAATGTCACCTCGCCGACCACGGACGTTCCGGAAAACGTCGTGAAGAGCTCGGCGATGTCGATGAAGCGATCGCGCTATGCGCCGCGCATCGAGAATGGCGCGGCAGTTCCGACCGAAGACGTGGTATTCGTCGAGCGGGTGCTGGTCAGAGTGGCGTCGAAATCTTCGTCGTCAGCAACAACGGCGCCGCCATCTGCGACGGAGCCTGCGAAGGTGCCGGAGGCTCCGAAGGAATCTGCTCCGAAGGAGTCTGCTCCGGAGGAGCAGCCGGCGGAGAAGAAGGAACCGTAGTCGCGACCACCGGCTGATCGTTGATGGGCACGGCTTCGATGGTCATCTCGGCCGTGGCGGCCACCGCTTCCGCGGATCCCGGTACCGGCTGCACCCGCGGCTCGAGCGCATGCGATGCCAGCAGCGGCTTGGCAATCTCGAGGCTGGGGAACTGTGTGAGAAATTTCGCGGCCGCATCGCGCATGGCCGCATAGGCCGCGATTCCCAGCTCTTCCTCGCCGTTGCCGATCTTGGGCGCCGGCCCGCTGCCGTAGCCGGTCAGCGTGAGCGTATCGACGATCTGGCCGTTCGGCGCGTAGATCGAGATGTTGTAGCGGATGGTCACGGCGCAGTACACGCCACCGGTTTCTTTCGCGTTGGCGAACGAAAACTGTTCGATGCGCGGCTCGAAGATGGCGAGCAGGCCGGGCTCGAGGCGCGCGGCATCCACGCTCTCGAACATCTTCGCCTCGCTGAATTCCGCCTTGAAGATCTCCTCGACCAGGTGCTTGTGCGAGGGGCCGAGCTGCGCTTCGTAGTCGACGCTGGCGCGTGATTCCTTGTGTGTGTAGTTGCCGGCTTCCGGTGTCACCACCACGCCGACCTTGGCCGGCGTCTGCACGATGAGCGGCTTGGGCAGGTCGCCTTCCGGGCGTACCGCCACTTTCGCGCAGCCGCCCAGCACCAACACACAGGTCGCCAGGCCGAGCGTAATGTTTGCGCGATTCATGTTGCTCCTAACTAGCGCCCTTTTCTCAGCTGACGCACCTGGGCTGCCCGAGCACGTCGATCTTGATCGCACAGCTCGGGCCTCCGATCGTGAGACCGACGAAGGTGCCTTCGTTGTCGTCACACATGGCACGCATTAGAGCAGCAAAACGCGAATTGATAAACGGCGGTGAATTAGGACCGTCGGGCATGCCGATGGCGTGAATGCGAATGCGGTGGCGTCCCTGGCGGTCTATAGGGTTGTATTTCCGCACCGCCGACAGCGCGGCCTCGATGGAACCCCCGGTGAAGTCGTCGCCGATGACATACACGCTGATTTTCTTGTCGGCGGCCCACCACCCCTGCACGGCCGCGCCTATGCCCTCGACGGGGCTGGAATTGCTGTAGGCCTTCCAGTTGACCATGGCGGAGTTGATCTTCGCGCGTTGCGCCGGCGAGTCCTGCAGCCACTGGCCCTTGCTGCTCGGAAACATCGGCTTGCCTTCGTCGTCGAGAATCTGCAACCCCTTCACCTTGGGATAGATGTCGAGAATCTCCCGCATGACCATCTGGGCGTTTTCCCAGTTGTCGGCCTGCATGCTTCCCGAGGTGTCGACCACGAAGATGATCCATTCGCTGTCCACCGGGATGCCGCCCACCGCCGGCACCGTATCGATCTTCTTCGGCGCATTCTTGAGCAGCCGCTGCATTTCCGCGGTGAGCGTCTGGTGCACGGCGACCAGCTCCTGTTCCACCTTGTTAGCCACGGCGGCGTCGCCCATGCTGGCCTTGAACTCGCCGCGGATCTTGGAAAGATCGCCGGCCAGCATCGCCGCCTTGGTCTTCTCGGCGTCGCGCTCCTTGGTGCGCCCCTGCATCTCGCGATTGAGGATGTCGGTCTCGCCACGCAGGTCGAACAACTGGCGCTGCAGCGCGTCGATCTGGCCCTTGAGATCCCTCTCGCTGCGCTCGATGACGATGGGCTGACCCACGTCGGTGAGCACCAGCAGCAGAATGATGGCGCCGAAACCGCAGCAGATGCAGTCGAGGAACGAGAGTGTGAAAACTTCGAATTCGCGCCGTTTGCCGATTGGCATCGTTCTCTCCTACGGCCAGTCGCGCGACGGGATGACGTACGAGCCGCCGGTGCGGCGCGCCAGGCGCCAGTAGGCGTGCGCCGCGAGCAGGTCGCCCTTCATCGGCAGCAGCACGATGTCCATGGGCAGGTCCTTGTTCACGGTCTTCAACGCGTCGTCGAACAGCTTCTCGCGTTCGCGCACGTTGATGAACTTGCGCGACGGCGGCACCGAGCCCTGGGTAGGCAGGCCGTCGGTGATCAGGATGATCTGGTCGGGCTGCGGATTGATGGTGCGCGCCGAGAGCAAGGCGTTCACGAGGCTGGTGCCGTCACTGGGCACGATGCCGCGCGCGGCGGTCAGCACGTTGTTGATGGCGCGCGGGTCGTTCGAGTCCAGCCACTTGCCGTGGGTATCGTTCACCACGGCCTTGGTCTTCACATTGAAGCCGTACACCTGGAACTGGCTGTTGGCCGGCAGCTGCGCGCTGACCCATTCGACCATGTCCAGCGCGCGCCGCCACTTGGGCGCGAGCTTGCGCGCGGCCTCCGGCTGGTTGCGCAGCCGGATGATCTTGACCACGTCGTCTTCCATCATGCTGGCCGAGGTGTCGAGCAGCACGAGCACGCGTTTGCCCTTGATGCGCAGCGCGCTGATGTAGCGGCGGTCACCGCGTCCGCGGAAGGCCTTGATGCGATCGCCCGCCGGGCCCTTGTCGAGCGCGCCGCCTGCCAGCCGCTT
Source organism: uncultured Pseudomonadota bacterium (assembly GCA_963711635.1). Taxonomy (GTDB): domain Bacteria; phylum Pseudomonadota; class Gammaproteobacteria; order Steroidobacterales; family Steroidobacteraceae; genus CADEED01. The sequence continues at coordinate 179,902 of CAVQEZ010000012.1, read as the reverse complement.
GTTTCCTTCCTCCAGTGACTTGATGTCCGCGATCAGCTTGTTGATGTGCTCGCGTGTCGCGATCGTGTCGTTCGGATGGACCGAGGTCTCCTGCAACTTCTTCAGCTCCGCGGCCACGCGGATGGCGCGCGCCTTCGCCGCCGCCGCGTCCTCGTCGGTCTTCTCCAGCGCATTGCGCAGCAGCACCAGGTTCTTCTGTCCGACCAGCACTTCTTCCTCGAGCTTGCGCACTTCGCCGGTGAGCTCATCGAGCCGCAGGATTTCCTGCGCGCCGGCCTGCGCCTGCACGATGGTGTAGAACAGCACCACCGCGCCGAAGCCGCAGCAGATGCAGTCGAGGAACGACAGCGTGAATACTTCGAACGCGCGGCGCTTTCTCATCTTGCACTCGTAATCATGTCGGCGAGACCTCGCGTGAGAACGCCGCCGCGGATATGAGCGTGAATTCGACGCCGGGGGTGCCCACGCGCACGCGGTCGCCCGCGCGCACGGCCGCGCGCTCGCGCACGCGCGCGCCATTCACCCAGGTGCCGTAGCGGCTGTGATCGATGAGGATGGTGCGTTCGCCTTCACGACGCAGCGAACAGTGGCGCCGGGATACGCCGGCGGCCGCGCGCGGCAGCGTGATGTGCGGCGTGTTCGATACCTCTTCCGTGCCGATGACCACGCCGGTCTCGGGGAAGCGCATCGAATCGCCGCCAAAGAGAATGTGCGTGACCGGAAGCGCTCCGCCCGGCGAGGTGGTGACCGAGGACACGTATTCGATGGCCGAGGCGAGCGCGTGATCGGCGATACGCGCCACGCGCCGGCGCAGGCGCGGCGCAGCGGCCGGGTCGGCCGCCTGCAGCGATGCGGCCACGGCCGCGAGGCCGGGGGGCACGATCACCACGCCATCCCGCTCATTCTCCAGCAGCCGCGTGAGAAATCCGGGCCAGCGCCGCGACTCGGCCGGCAGCACCAGCGCGGCGGATTGTCCGGCGATGCGCGCGGAGCGGGCCAATCGCGCCAGCTCGCGATAAAACGTTTGCGCGGCATCGGCGAACAACTGCGCATCCACCTCGACCGCGAAACGCGAGCCGTTTTCTTCCAGCACGGCCTCGGCCTTGCCCTCGGTGGCCGCACGCGCCGCCACCTGGGGCAGTGCCGCGAACAGGCTCTGCTCGACCGCAAGGCTGAGCAGCGGGTCGAAGCGCGTGTTCTTGACCATGAGCGCAGACACGCCGATGAGCCACAGGTCGTAGACGTCGAGCAGGTTCGCCCGCTCGCTCACGAAGGATTCCTCGACCAGGCACTCCGGCCCGCCGGCGACGCGCGCCGCGGTGGCCGAACGCCAGCCGGCTTCGAGCAACACGTAATGTCCGCGCTCGGCGACCGCCGCGGCGGTGAGTGCGCCGGCATCGACAAAGTCGCGCGCGTCGACGCCCGCCGCATGCAGCGCACCACGCAGGCTGGTCAGCGCCGTGACGTCGAGATCCGCGGGCACGGCGATCACGGCGTCGATGCGCTCGCCGACACCCAGTGTGCGCAGCTGCGCGATCATCTCGCGTGCCACGTTGCGCGCTGCCGCTTCATTGCGTCCGAGCTCGCGCCAGTGTCCCAGCGAGACTTCGTCGGGCCGGCCACGTGCCACCGCCAGCGCCGCGCTGCCGGCACTCGGCTCGGGAGCCACGGTCTCGACCGCCAGCGGCTCGCTCGCGAGCAGCTCCCCGTCGCGCGCGATGGACAGGGTGTGGTGGTCGAAGTGGATGCCGTACACGGGTAGTTAGCTCAGATGTTCGTGGGGAAGCTCACGCTCGAATCGGCGTTGTACTGCAGATCGGGCGGCAGTTCCTCGGGCGCGATGCCTTCGTAGGGGTCCTTGTCGACCTCCTCGTCGGCCGCCGTGTCCTTGGTGACCGCGGGCGTGCCGCCGGCGGGCTTGGCACCGGCGTCCGGAGTACCGCCGGGGGCGGCCGGAGGAGCGCCTTCCGAGGTCGCGGGCTTGCCCTCCGCTGCGGGCGGCGTGGCCGGATCGGCCTGCACGTTCTGCGCGATGACGGCCGGCGCCGGTCGCACCGGTGTATTCAGCATGGCCGTGGTCGCGGTCATCGCGGCAACCGCGGCTACGCCGATGGCAAACACGCTGAAAATGATATTGCGCATGAAGATCTCCTACTGAGGTGCCGGGGGCGCCACGTAACGCGCGACACGGAATCCAATGACATCGCTGGCTTCGTTGGCACCTTCGCGCCACGGGAAACGAAGCTCCGACGTGGCGGCCGAGCGCCAGTTCGAACCGCGATAGGCGTGGCCTTTGCTGTCCGTGGGACCGAGTGGATCGGTGACCGCGGACGAAGCCACGAATGAAAGGTATTTGTCGTTGGCCCACTCGGACACATTGCCGGCGAAGTCGTAAAAGCCCATGGCATTGGGTGGGAACAGCGCGGGCGCGGAGGCGGCCGGGAATTCATCCTGGTGGCCATCGAGCGCCGCGCCGACCAGCCCCAGCGCCTCGCTGCCGGCGAAGTTCGCGCTGCCCGAAACCACGGGCAGGTCCTGGCCCCAGGGGTATTTGAGCGGTTTGCCGGCCCCCGCGGCGCGCGCCACGAATTCCCACTCGGCCTCGGTGGGCAGTCGATATCCATTGGTGACCGGCACGATGAGCGAGAAGCTGCTGGTGCCTTCTTCGCCCGGTGTGCTCGCCACGTACGCGGGAGGCAGGCCCTCCTGCGCGGACAGCCAGTTGCAGAATTCGGCGGCATCGTCCCAGGTCACGCGCACGACGGGTTGTTTGTCGAGGTCCAGCGACTGATTACCGATGGATCCCGAGTTGTGGGACTCCTTGAACTTGCGGAATTGCGCGTTGCTGACTTCGCGCTCGCCCATGTAGAACGGCCGCACCAGCGTCACCTTGTGCGCGCCCTCGTTCGGGCGCCGTCCCTGCTCGCGACGATCGGTACCTGCCTGGTAGGTGCCGCCGGCGACGATGATGAGCCGGATGCCCGACTTGGTGGTGATCCGCGCCGGCGAATTGCCGACGATGTCCTTCGGGTTCACCAGCTTGAATTCCAGAGTGCGCGCGATGCCGGGCGCGAGCACCACGTCGGTGATGAAGGGGTCGTAGCCTTCCTTGCGCACCTCGATGTGATGGCGCGCGGCCGGCAGCTCGATCGAAGTGGGCGCGGGTCCGCGCGCATTGCCGTTCACGAATACTTCCGCGTCGGCGGGCTGGCCCTGGATGCGGACCGGCACCAGCAGCGCCGAGAGCCGCGCGTCGAGCTGCGATTGCTTGCCGGCCTCGGCGAACACCTCGCGTGTCCATGGCGCGTAGCCGGCGCGCGCCACGGTGATCGAGTGCGAAACGCCGGGCGCAAGCTCGATGGTGATGGGCGTGACGCCGCGGAAACTGCCGCCGGTGGTCACCTGCGCGCCCGAGGGCACGGAGCGCACGCTGAGCTGCGCGTCGGCGGCGCCGAGTGCGATGGGCCCGATGTTCTGCGGCACGCCGGCGTTCACCACCACGCTCGAGGTCCAGACCCGCAACCCGGGAGACGACACCTGCACGCGCCGCATGCCGGAATCCATCTCGACCTTTGCCGGCGTGACGCCGGCCGGCTTGCCGTCGACTTCGATCTGCGCGCCCGCGGGCACGGAGCTGATGCTGATCACGCCGAAGTTCGGCTTCAGCTCCACCTCGAGCTTCTGCTTTTCGCCGCCGCCGGCGATGTTGACGCGCTCGACGTGGTCCAGGTAACGCTGTGCCGTGAAGGTGAGCGTGCGCTCGCCCGCGGGCACGTCCACCGTGCCCGGCACCCTTCCGATGCGCTTGCCGTCCACGGAGATCTCCGCGTTGACGCCATCGGCTGTCGACTTCCAGCTTGCCGGGTAGTTTGACCAGGTGGATCAGCGCGCGTGCCTGCACCGGCCCGCGTGCAACCACCTTGAATTCGGCCGGCTCGTAGCCGGTGCGCTCCGCGCGCAACGTGTGCTCGCCGGGAAAAACGAACACGCTCGAGGCCGACTGCCACGAGAAGCTGCCGAGCGAACGCACGTCCGCATCGGCCGGCTGCAGCTCGAGCGCGATGGGCCGCAGCAGCGTGAACAGGGCGAGCACCGCCACGAGCAGCGCACCCATGCCCCAGGCCATGTAGTTCAGCGTGCTGCGCGGAACGCCGCGTGCCGGGCGCGCGGTGGCGGCGCCCTCGACGCTGGGGACTTCGCCGAGATCGATGGACAAGTCTTCGGCCGGCGCTTCGACAATACGCACGCTGTCGCCGACCGGCGGCAAGGTGTCGGTGCCTTCGAGCTCGAACCGCCGCAGCGCGAGCTGGCGCGGCTGGGCTTCTTCGACCAGCAACTGCGAGCCAGCGATGGTGATGACATCACCGGCGATGACGATGCGCGCGCCCTGCACGGGCACGCCGTTGATGAAGATGCGGCCCTCGGGTGAGGCATCGAACAGCCAGCGTCCGCCCACCGAGCGCAGCGAGGCCAGCGGCGGTGCGTCGACCGGCGCGGGCGCATCGAGGTGATCCGACCGCAGGGCGCCCGAGCCCGGGTCGATGACCACGCGCGCGCCGTAATGCGATTCGCCCTGCGAACTTCGCAAAACGATGGTGGCGTCGAATGAGGGCGAGGGTTCCATCTGGGCAGTTAGAAAGCGGCTACTTCAAATCGGTTCCAGGCAACGGATGACGATAGTCTGTTCGGACTGGCCCGGCGCCACCGTGATCTCCCGGCGCACGTCGCGGAAACCGGCGCGCTTGCCGGTAACCGTGTACTTGCCGGGCTTCAAAGTGACTTCGCGGCGGTCGAAGGCACCGAAGAAGCCCACGCGCTGGATGGCCACTTCGGTGGCGTTGTCGGATTCGAGTGCCAGCATGACGGGCTGATTGAACGTCGGCAGCAACAACTCCAGGCGCGACACCTGCGAGCGGATGACCGGCCCCTTCTTCGGCAGGGCATCGGCCTGGGCCAGCAGGCGCTGGGCTTCCGCCCGTACCGGCTCCTCCGCCAGCCGCTCGGGCCTGTCTATGAGTGCCTGCAGGCGTTTGCCGAGTTCCGCCCGCGGCGCCACGGCCGCTCGGCCCTCGATGGCGAACACCAGGGTTGGATCGCGACCTAGGGCTTCGTCGTAGATGGCCTGAGCCTCGGTCCAGCGTTCCTCGCTGGCCATGCGCGCGGCGCGCTGCTCGAGCTCCGCGAGGCTGCGCCCCGAGCCGGTATCCGCAGCACGCTGCAGGGCCGCGCCCACCTCGGCACTGTCGGGACGCATTTGACGCGCCTTTTCGAGATGGGTGCGGGCCTCGGGCAGGCGGCCGGCATTGAGTGCGGCGAGGCCGGCGCCGAATTCGGCGTTGAACTGGTTGTCGGCCATGGCGCGCCGAACGCGTGCCAGGCCCTCGGTCGCCGCGACGTTGCCGGGATTGCGCTTGAGCACATCGGCGAACAACGTCTGCGCCTTGGCCAGGTCCTTGGCGTTCTCCGCGTTTTCGGCGTCGGCCAATGTCGGCACCACGCCGCTCGCGGCGGCCACCTTGCCCAGCCCCTCGGTGGCCGCGGTGTTGCCGGGTTCGATCTTGAGCGCGGTCTCGTAGGCCTGGCGTGAGTTCTCGAATTCCCCGGCCGTGAGCGCCCGTGCGCCCTCGGAAATCTTCGCCGCCAGCGCCGCCTGCAGGCGCGCCTCGATTTCGGTGAGCGCCTTGTCCAGCGCCGTGAGTGGCGCTTCCACCTGCTCGTACTTGCGGCGCTCGAGCATGCCGCCGATGTCGTCGAGCGATTTGCGCGCGGCGGCGAAATCGTCGCCGCCCCACTGCGCGGCGGCGTGCGCGTCCAGGTCCTGGATGCGTTTGGCCAGTGCCTCGTGCTGGGTGGCGAGGTCGCTGGCTTTCTTTTCCGCCGCCACGTCGTCGTCAGTGGGACCGGCGGGCACGTTCAGCGTCGTGACGTCCACCTTCTGCTGACTCGCGAGCTTGGGCAGCAGGAAATAGGCGGCGCCGACCACCACCACCAGGCCGGCCGCGATGGCCCAGCCGCGGCGCCGATTGCGCGTGCGCTGCTCGCGCACCACCTGCGCGCGCAGCTCGTCGACCTTGGGCAGAAGTCCCGGATCGATTTCTTCGAGCTCGCGCACGTCGCTGACGATCGGCGGATCGTCCTCGCCCGCCATGACGGCCGGCGTGAGGTTGTCCGCGGCAGCGCCAAGCAAGGCCGCTTCCGACTCCGAAGCGCTTTCGGCGGGAGCATTCTCGAGACCCAGCGTGTCCTGCAGCACCGCGTTCATTTCATCCGCCACGTGCCGCATGGACGGCGGACGCTCGCGGGCCTGCTTGGCGAGCAGCCAGGAGACCAGTAGTTCGAGTCGCGGCGGGATGGGCTTGACCGGCTTGAGTCGCGGCACCGGTTCGGTGGCGATCTTCTTCGCATCGAAGGCCGGGTAGAACGGCGGGTAACCGGAAAGCAGTTCGTAGGCCAGGGCACCCAGGCCGTAAATGTCGTCGGCCGGTCGCGCCGGCTCGCCGCCCAGCTGTTGCGGACTGGCCGAGAACGGTGACCCCGGCGGGCCCGAGGTGTCGTCACCCTCGGAGGCGCCCGCGCCGAAATCCGCCAGCAGCGGTCGACCTGCGCCGTCCAGCAGCACGTTCGACGGCTTGAGGTCGCGATGCACGATGCGGCGCGCGTGCGCGTGCTCGAGCGCCGCGGCCACATCGATGAGCATGGGCAGAATCTTCGTGTACGACGCGCCGCGCATCTGCCGCAGGTCGCCGCCCGGCGCCAGCACCATCGGCAAGACCGTGGCGTCACCCGCGCGCACCGGCTCGAACACGCGCAGGACGCCCGGATGGTTGAGTCGCGCGGTCAGCGTGAATTCGCGCTGGAACACCTGCCAGGCGGGTTCTGAATTCGCGAACTGCGAATAGAGAATCTTGAGCGCGATTTCGACGTCGCGCAGTTCGTCACGCGCACGCCAGACCTCGCCGTAACCGCCGGCACCAAGTTTTTCGATCAGCACGAAACGGCCGCACAGCTTCGTGCCGGCCTGGTTCTGGTTTGTCACAAATCTGGTGGCTCGGCTCAGCTCAGCTCGACGGCTTGACACCACCCGACGTGGCCGTCGTGGTGGTGGTGCTCGCCGGTGCCGGCGCGGGAGGCGCAGGCGGCGGAGCGGCGGCAGCGCCGGTCTCTTCCAGATACAGCTGCTTGAGCAGTTTGCGCCACTCACGGTACTGGTCTTCCACGGTGCCGGTCAGTCGCAGGGTGTGACCTTCGACTTCGACCACCTGCGGAGCCACCTCCGACTGGAAGCTGGTCGTGAGTTCCTTGAGCGCGTCGGCATGCGTACGGGCGTCGGCATATTTCTTCACGCCCGAAAGAATGGCGGCGATGCCGCCCATCGCGCCGGCATTACGCGCGGCGTCGGCGATGCGGCAGCTGTCGTAGGTGCTGCAGGAATTGGGCGCGAAGATGCTGGCGATGAGCGCCGCGGCGCCGAGCACGGTGCGCGTGCGCGCAGCGGAGCGCGCGCGCATTTCCTTCTCAAGCTCGGTGAAGCTGGTCTGGCGCCAGCTGCCGTAAGAATCTTCCATGTTGTCGTGGAAGCTCGCGTAGTAATCGTTCACCGTGTCGACCACGGCGGTGTCGCGCTCGCGAATCTTCTCGATGCGGCCGAGAGTCGGATCGCCGTCGGCGGGCAGGCGCACGACCTGCGTGACGCCGTTCTTGTCCTTGGCGGTCATGCCGGCCATGGCGTCCGGTGCCAGGTCTTCGGCGAAGCGCAGGCTCGCCACCTTGCGGATGTTTTCGCGATCGAGCGCGGTCAGCTTGTCGCGCGCCAGCACCATGTCGTTGGCGATTTCGGAATAGACATTCTGAAACGGATCGCGCGCCTTCATCGAAGCGCTGGTCCTGTAGGCGCCGAGATCCACGAGGCTGGAGTAGCGCTTGTCCTTGATCCACACGCGCCCGGCCGCGTCGCTCACCGTGACGTCGATGGCCAGGAAGCCGCCGTTGGAGTCGATCAGCTGGCCGGTGACGATGACGTCGACGAATTCCGCATTGTTGGGAATCACGCGCACCGCGCCCCACTGCGCCGTGGCCTCGAGCGTTTCGCGCAGCAGCGTCGGGATGTAGCGCGCCTCGGCCTTGCGCAGGTCGGGATAAATGCGCTTCTTGGCCAGCGCCTCTTCGTTGTCCTTGAGGTTCTCCGGAATGCCGGGGTCCAGCACCCGGATGCCGACGTCCAACAACTCGGACTCGGGTATGTGCACCGTGGCCTGCTTGGCCTCGACCTTCGGAATCGGCCTGGTTTCGCTGGTCACGCAGCCGGTGAGCGCGAGTGCCGCCGCGAGCACTGATCCTGCGAGTAGTTTGCCGCTCATGACTTCACCTCGAATACACGCGTCCTTGCGTCACTTCGCCGACTTTTTATAGTCGTTGTATTCCTTCCAGAGTCGGTCCTTCAGCTCTGGATCCGTTTCTTCCTCGGCTGCCTTGCGCAGGCGCCGCGCCACGATGTCATCGTCGCTGCCGCTGGTCTGCGGACCGCCGCCGCTGCCGCCACCGGCACCGATGCTCTTGCCACTCTTGTTGCCCTGCTGGTTGCCAGCCTGGCTCGCGTCTCCATTGCCATCGGGCGAGCCCGACGAACCGGCGGTGCCGGCCTGCTTGAGGTCGCCTTCACGGCCACCCGGTGCTCCGCCACTGTTGCCACCGTCACCGGAGCTGTCGGCCGAACCGCTGCCGCCTTCACCTTCGGCAGTGCCGCGCGCATCGCGCTCCTTGGCAACGCGCTCCTGTTCTTTCTTCAGCGTGCTGTCGAAATCGCCGAGCGAATCGTCCAGCGCCTTCTCGCCCGACTGGCGGCGTTCGTCCGAGGTCGACGCGCCACCCGCGGCGCCACCCGCAGCGCCACCACTGGTGCCACCGGGGCCTTCGGTACCGGCACTGCCGGACTTGTCGCCCTTGCCGGAGGATGAATCTCCGCTGGAGCCGCTCGAACCGTCGCCGTCACCATCACCAGACTCACCCGGCAATCCGGGCAGCGAAGACTGCGGTCCGCCGCTCTCGCCCGGGAGCCCGGGCATGCCGCTCGATCCGCCAGGCATCCCACTGCTGCCACCGGGCATGCCACTGGATCCGCCGCCGGAAGGCATTCCGCCTCCACCGCCACCCGAAGGCATTCCGCCTCCGCCACCGCTGGAGCCACCGGGCATCCCGCCGCCGCCAGAAGGCATGCCACCGCCGCCGCCACCACCGCCCGATGGGGGGCTGGGCATTCCGCCGCCGCCACCGCCACCGCTGGTTGACGCACAACCCCCGAGCGCAAGCGCTGCCGCTGCGAAAGCGGTCAAAAAGAGGTGTCGAGTGCGCATGCGACCTCCTGCGGTCATCAATGAGTTCCGGCGGGTTGCCCGTCGGTTCCCGAGAAAAAGCTGCGCAACTGGCCTGACATGCGATTGCATGCCGTTGCCTGCACGCGCGCAATGAACGGCAATGGAACTATGGCCCCCACGATGGCAGAAGTTCCGGTGACGTTGGTGCCGACGCTACCCGCGGACTTGGCTTGTTTCAAATCCCAAATCGTGGCCTCGTAGGCGGATTCCTTCTGCCACCACCCGAAACCGATGCAACCCGCTCCGCCGGGCGCCGCGCCACAGGCCAGGCTGCCGCCGCCGTCCGTCTTGCGCGTGCTGCCGTCGAGCCAGACTACATAACGCACGCCACTTTCGGTGACCCGTTCAGCCACGCCCGGGCGCGCCAGCAGTGCGCTCAATGCCTCGGGTTTTCCGGGAGCCGTGCTCGGCTCGAACCAGGGGAACATCTTGTCGACGAATTCGTTGTTGTCGTGCACGGCAATGCCATGACGACCATCGGCCATGCTGTCGCTGACGCAATCCATGAACGCGTCTTCCGCGCCCGCGCCTTCGATCTGCGGCTTCGCCAGGATGACCACGCGCTCGCCCTTGGCCACGGGAGTCGCGAGCTCACGCGATTCCTCGATACGGGCCTGCATGCAACCGCTGGCGAACACCACGCCGAGACACGCGCACGACAGCCGAATTGCGTTCATGACACTCTCCCAGTACGGGACGCGGCTTTTCCAATAGGCGCGGCAAGTATGCCACGTTGCAGCATCCACTCTTTGTGACCCGCCGCGATCAGCCATTGTTCCCATTTACATGGGCAATTCCAGCGTCAACTGTGGGTGAGTACGTAGCGGCGGCCGAAAGAGATTCGTGGGCAGGTCGAATTTTCGCTCGGCGGGGAATCCGAGCCGGCGGGAAGCCAGTTGAAAACGCTGGCGAATCAGCTGTGCGACGGGTCCGGTGGCATGCATGCGGGTCCCGAAGTCGGGGTCATTGTCGCGCTCGCCGCGCATGGCCCTCACCTGCGACATGACATGTGCGGCCCGCTCAGGGAAATGCTCAGCCAGCCACTCGCGAAACAGGTCTTTCACCTCCCAGGGCAGTCGCAGGATGGTGTAGCCCGCCAGCGACGCGCCGGCGGCGCGCGCGGCTTCGAGCACTGATTCGATTTCATGTTCGGTGAGCACCGGGATGATGGGTGCGACCAACACCCCCACGGTGACCCCCGCATCCGCCAGCACGCGCATGGCCTTGAGCTTGGCCGCCGCAGAGGCGGCGCGCGGCTCGAGAATGCGCTTCAAGTCGTCGTCCAGCGTCGGGATGCTGAACATCACGCGCACGAGGTCGTCGCGCGCCAGCGTCGCGAGCAGGTCGACGTCGCGGGCAACCAATACACCTTTGGTGGTGATGTTGACCGGGTGCCTGCAGCGCACCAGCACTTCGAGAATGGAGCGCGTGACTTTCAGCTTTTTTTCGAGCGGCTGGTAGGGATCGGTGTTGGCGCCGAGCATGATGGGCGAGCAGCGGTATTTCGGCGCGGCCAGCTCGGCTTCGAGTAGTTTGGCGGCGTCGGCCTTGTAGAAGAGTTTGGTTTCGAAATCGAGACCGGGGGAGAGGCCGACGTAGGCGTGGCTGGGGCGGGCGAAGCAATTGTGGCTGATGACGCCATTGGCTATGAAATCTTCGGTTCCCGTCGTAATGTCGTAAAGCCGCATGGCTTTGCCGAGGGGCTCGATGCCGACGACGCCGAGTTGCGCCTGGCTCTTTACGGCCTGCCCTGCAATGTCACGTTTGCGCGTGATAGCAGGATCGACGGTATGGAAGAAACGCAGATGCTCCACGAGACCGCCTGGGAGTCGGACGACGTCAATCGGCTTTGTAAGCGTGCGGTGTACATGTTCGACGATGTATCTGAATCCAAACTCGGTCAGCGATCGTTCCAGCCAGGAAATGATCTGCTTGTCGGTGTTCGACATTCGGATCACGCCGCAACTGTAGCTGCCTTCGGCGTCGAAAAATCCGGCGAGGAAGCCCGCGTGCCACTGGCGAGTCGGTGCATCCGGCCATGCAATGATCGCCCTGACTTCTTCAACATTTGACCGCGCGTATGTGCGGATGCCGCGCATTCTTTGCCTGTTGGCAGTGGCAGCAGCAAATTCGAAATCAAAGGTTTCGACGCGACACTGGCGCAGAAATTCTCTGGCGCGCTCGAGCGCGTCGAAATCGCAAAGCGCCAGGCGAAAGTGATGCTGATCTTTCCCTCCGGCGCCCCTCGGTCGCTCGTAGTGGTAGGAAGCTATCAATCCGTCTCCGCGGATCATTCCGCACAGGTAGCCGCGACGATAGTCCGCGTCCTTCACCACGGCTGACGCGAACTTGCCGGTGCCTATCAACTTGTTGTTCGGTGTGAGGTACGAGCGTTGCCCGATTCCGCTCATCTTGCCGGTGACAAACTTCCAGCCGCGATCGGTGAGAAAACGATGATCTGGTCCAGCGACCAGCGTCGTCTCATCGGCAAGTGTGATCCGATACGCCGGCTTGATGACACTCCAGTGTGCGAGCACCTCCGTCTTTGTGTATCGAAGATACTTGCCTACGCGTCTGGTTCCATATATCGCGTCTCCAACTTTGATCTCTGCGATCGTCTTCGTTGATCCATCTGCCATGAGGAGGGGTGTGTCGCCAGACATGCAATAAATACACGCATGCTCGCATCCTCGATACGGATTGATCGATTGGCCGAAACCTATGTCGGGGGAATTGTTTCGACTGATGATCGAGCGCGCGGGCTCGGCCATCACGACGGTCTCAATCTTGTTAGGCGCTTCTTCTTCGTACCAGCCGTCGTGCTCGAGCGTTTGCGTCAGCTTGTCGAAGCGACCCGGCGGGTTCGAAAGCGCCCCTCTGCCTTTGATTGAGCTGGCCATGCTGAGACTGTATTTGCATACAGTCGGTCAGTAAATCCAGTGCAACGAGGCACGGAGTACTGGATAAAGCTCGAGTCAATTCGAGGTGCCGGCTGCGCGGAATTTTTTCCCCGCACCGCTAGTGCACGGGCTCTGGAAACTTGTCGAGCTTGCGCAGCTGCGGAAACAAACCGAGATAGCTGCCGACGACTGCCAGCGTGCACACGCCGCCCCACACCATCGACGGCACGACCCCGAGCCACGCGGCCTGCATTCCCGCGCGGAATATGCCGAGCTCGTTGGACGCGCCGATGAACATCGCGTTCACCGCGCTCACACGCCCGCGAATCGCATCCGGCGTCTCGAGCTGCACCAGCATGCCGCGCACGAACACACTGACCATGTCGCCGGCACCGGCCATGGCGAGCGCGGCGATCGAGAGCCACAGGCTGGTTGAAAGTCCCACGGTGATCATGCACAGGCCGAACAACGCGACGCCACCGAACATCCACGTGCCTGCATGTCGGGTGATGGGGCGCACGCCGAGCGAGAATGCGACGATGGCCGCGCCGACACCGGGCGCGGCGCGCATCAAGCCGAGTCCAATCGTGTCGACGTGCAGGATCTCGTCCGCGTACGCGGGCAGCAGCCCGACCACGCCACCGAACAGCACGGCGAACAGGTCCAGCGAGATGGCGCCGAGCACCGGCTTCTTCTTCCACACGAAAACGAAGCCACCGAGGAAATCACTCCATTGCCATTCGGCGCTGGACTTCGCGCGCACCGGGTTCAATCTCATGATCAGGATCATCGCTGCGATCAGCAGGACCACCGCGATGCCGTATGACCAGTCGATGCCGAGTATCAGCGTGAGTCCGGCGACCGCCGGACCCGCGATGGTGGCGATGGTGAACAGCAGCGTGTTGAACGAGATGGCGCCGGACAACAACTCCTTGGGTACGAGGTTGGGCACCATTGCCTGTCCCGCCGGGGCCCAGAAGGCGCGGCCCACGCCTAACAACGCGGCGATGAGGAACAGCAGCATCACCTCGGAGTGCCGCGTCAACGTGAAGACGAGCAGCGCCGCGGCGGCGACCAGCTCGAGTCCGTAGGCCAAGGCGATGATCAACCGCCGGTCGAAGCGGTCGGCGATCTGTCCGCCCGGCAGCAGCAGCACCACGAACGGCAGGAATTGCGCGAGACCGATGTAGCCGAGGTAAGCCTTGCTGTGCGTCAGCTCCCACACCTGGTAGCCGAGAACCACGTCGATCATCTGCCAGGCCAGCGTGGCGGCGAAGCGGCCATACGCATAGCGCGCGAAATCAGGGTGGCTCAGCGCCTGCCGGGCAGGCGAAAGGGAGGTACTGCTCAAGGTCGGTCGAGGTCTTGGGGGATGCGTACTTTAGCTGGTAACGTCGCGTTCCATCGGCTCGCCAGCCGGTTTTTCTTCGAGGGCATTCGATGAACCGTCGGATCGTTATCGGGATCGCCGCGTTGCTGCTCGGCGCCTGCGCGGCCGCGCCGCCACCACCGGCTCCGGCGCCACCACCGCCGCCTCCACCACCGACACCCGACCAGGTGTTCGAACAGCTGGCGCGGCGTTATCTCGACGAATTCCCACAGCAGTCGCCCGTCGATGCCACCAGTCTCGGCGATCATCGCTTCGACGATCGGATCGACGACGTCAGTGTCGACGGATGGAAGGCACAACTGGATTTCAGCGCGCGCTACCTTGCCGCACTCCAGCCCATCGATCGCAGCAGGCTCACGCGCGCCAACCAGGTGGACGCGCTGCTGCTGGCGCACGAGCTCGAATACCAGCGCTGGAACCTCGCGACGCTCGAGGACTGGCGCTGGAATCCACTCATTTATACGCGGCTCGCCGGCGACGCCTTGTACGGCCTGATCGCGCGCGATTTCGCGCCCGAACCGGAACGCCTGCGGAAGCTCGGCAAGCGTCTCGACGAATTGCCGCGCTTCCTGTCGCAGGTGCGCGAGACACTGGTGCCGGCGCGCGTGCCGAAGGTGCATGCCGAGACCGCGGTCAAGCAGAACGCCGGCCTGATTTCGCTGCTCGACGGCGAAGTCGCGCAGCGCATCGCAGCGCTGCCGGCCTCCGACCAGGAAGGCCTGCGCGCCAGCGTGACTCGCGCCCGCAGCGCGCTGTCGCAACACCAGATCTGGCTGGAGAAACGTCTCGCGCCCGAAGCGCACGGCGACTTCCGTCTGGGCCAGACGCTCTACGACGAGAAGCTCGCGTACGCGCTGTTCTCGCCACTGTCGCGCGAGGAGATCCGCGCGCGGGCGGAAGCGGAGCTGGCCGCGACGCGGGGGGCCATGTACGACATTGCGCGCCAGGTGTTGAAGGGCCGCCGCGGCGCGCCAGCTCTGCCGGAAAAGCCCAGCGCCACACAGCAGCAGCGTGCCATCCGCGCCGCACTCGAGTTGGCCAACGCCGAGCGTCCGGCGCGCGACGCCGTGCTCGGAGCAGCCCGCGCCGCGCTGGTCGACACCACCGATTTCGTGCGCGCGAAAAATCTGGTTTCGTTGCCCGACGAACCCGTCGAAATCATCGAGATGCCGGCGTTCAAGCAGGGCGTGGCGCTGGCCTATTGCGATGCACCCGGCGCGCTCGAGGCTGGCCAGAAGACTCTGTATGCCGTCTCGCCGATTCCGGAGTCCTGGACGCGCGCGCAGACCGAATCCTTCCTGCGCGAATACAACTCGCGTTCGATCCGCAATCTCACGGTGCACGAGGCCATGCCCGGCCACTATCTACAGCTGGCGCATGCCAACAAGTATCCGTCGACCTTGCGCGCGGTGCTGGGCTCGGACCCGTTCGTGGAAGGCTGGGCGGTGTACGCCGAAAGACTCATGGTCGACGCCGGCTACGGAGACGGCGATCCGCTGATGAAACTGGTACAGCTCAAGTGGTACCTGCGCACCATCGTCAACGCATTGCTGGACCAGGCCGTGCACGTCGACGGCATCTCGCGCGCCGCCGCCATGAAGCTCATGACCGAGACGGGCTTCCAGGAGGAACGCGAGGCGGCCGGCAAGTGGACCCGCGCCCAGCTGACCTCGGCGCAGCTGCCGGTGTACTTCGTCGGTGCGCAGGAGCATTTCGCGCTGCGCGCCGAAGCAGCACAGCGTGCCGGCGCGGCGTTCGATCCCAAGGTGTATCACGACAAGCTGTTGTCGTTCGGCTCGCCGCCGGTGCGCTTTGCGCGCGAATTACTCTTCGATTTGCCGATCGAGTAGTTAGCGCGCGGACGGCGGCGGCGGGTCTTTGCCCGGCGCGCTCTTGCCGCCGGCCTTCCTTGCCTGATGACTTGCCTGGAACTGCGTGGCCATGCCCTGCGCCTTGGTCTTGATCTTCCTGAGCCAGATGCGCGCCCAGGCGAACTCGATGGCGAGGATGCCGAGGCCGGCGAGGATGCCGGCGATGCCGGGACCGGGCGTGACCATCATGACGATGCCCAAAGCCAGAACCGTGCCACCCACGACGCCGATGGCGATGCGCTTGGCGACCTTGTATGTCCCGAACAGGGGGTGCTTGTCGTCGAACACCAATAGAGACCTGATGACGGCTGCGGGCGGCATTTTACGTGAGACACGCGGCGACCGCCCGCGGTTCCCACGCCAGGCAACTTAGTTACCGAGGAAAATCCGGTAAACCGGATTGTTAGTTTCGTCGCTGTAGGAATAATGCAATACGTTGAGGTGATCGAGGAATTCACTGGTGTCGGACGCCGGCACGTCGATACCAGCGAGTACCCGCCCGTAGTCCGAACCATGGTTACGGTAGTGGAACAGGGTGATGTTCCAGCGCGTTCCCACGGCTTTCAGGAATTCGAGCAGCGCGCCTTTGCGTTCCGGAAATTCAAATCGATAGAGTCGCTCATTGGCGACGTTGCCGTTGACGTGACCGCCGACCATGTAACGCACGTGCAACTTGGCGATCTCGTTGTCGGTCATGTCGGTGACGCCGTAACCCGCGGCGCGCAGGCTGGCGATCACCTCGTCGCGCTCCTCGCGGCCGCGCGCGATGCCGAAGCCGACGAAGATCTGCGCGCGCTCGCGCGTACCGTAGCGGTAATTGAACTCGGTGATCGCGCGCGATCCGAGCACTTCGCAGAAACGCAGGAAGCTGCCCGGCTGCTCGGGGATCTCCACGGCCAGCAGCACTTCGCGCGCCTGGCCGATGTCCGAGCGCTCGGCCACGTAGCGCAACTGGTCGAAGTTCATGTTGGCGCCGCTGTTCACGGCGACGATGCGCTTGCCCTGCCACTGGTTGAGCGCGCAGTACTTCTTGAGCCCGGCGACCGCGAGCGCCCCCGCGCCTTCGACAATGGAGCGCGTGTCTTCGAAGATGTCCTGGATGCCGGCGCAGATTTCGTCGGTGTCGACCAGCACCACCTCATCGACGTGCTCGCGACACAGGCGGAAAGTTTCCTCGCCGACACGTTTCACCGCCACGCCGTCGGCGAAGATGCCGACGCGCTCCAGCGTGATGCGTTTCTTCGCGCGCAATGAATCATGCATGGCGGCGGCGTCGACCGGTTCGACGCCGATGATGCGGATCTTGGGGTTGAGGTACTTGGCGTACACGGCGATGCCCGAGATCAGGCCGCCGCCGCCCACCGGCACGAAGATCGCGTCCAGATCGCCGCGCGACTGCCGCAAAATTTCCACCGCGATGGTGCCCTGCCCCGCGATCACGTCCGGGTCGTCGAAGGGATGCACGAAGGCCAGGTTGCGTTCGCGCACGATGGTTTGCGCGTGTTCGTAAGCGCTGTCGTAGTCGTCGCCGTGCAGCACCACTTCGCCGCCGAGGTTGCGCACCGCGCTCACCTTGATGCTGGGGGTCGTCTGCGGCATCACGATGAGCGCCGGGATGCCGCGGCGCTGCGCCGCCAGCGCCACACCCTGCGCGTGGTTACCGGCGGACGCGCAGATCACACCGCGCTTCGCCACCGACTCGGACAGGTGCGCGATCTTGTTGTAGGAACCGCGCAGCTTGAACGAGAACACCGGCTGCAGATCCTCGCGTTTGAGCAGCACCTGGTTGCCGACGCGGCGCGACAGGCGCGGCGCGCCTTCCAGCGGCGATTCCAGCGCGACGTCGTAGACGCGGGCCTTGAGGATTCTCTCGATGTAGTTGTCGGGCGCCATAAAAGGACCGACATAGTAGCGGTTAGCCGCCGACAGTCGCTACGTGCGCACCGAATAGCGGAAGTGGGTCCGGCCGACGGTCACCCGGTCGCCATCCTTGAGTGCCTGGCGCGAGACCCGTTTGCCGTTGACGAACACGCCATTGGTGCTGTTCAGGTCCTCGATCGAGGTATGCACCGGGCCGGCGAGCAGCACCGCGTGGTAGCGGCTGATGTGCTTGGTGTCGAGCACCAGTTCGTTGTCGGGGCCGCGGCCGATGCGCGTACGGCGGCCGAGCACGTGCACGAAATCCGTATTGCCGTCGCTGCGGATCAGCACTCTCGCCGGGCCCTCGAGCGCCACTTCCTCGCCGGTCCCATCTTTGTTGGAGTTGGGGGCGCTGTCGGCCACCACGGCCAGACGCTTCTCCAGGTCGGATTCGAGCTGCTGGATGCGGCCGTCGCGCTGCAGGATGGACCGCTGGCTCTCGGCAATGACCGCGCGCCATTCTTCGACCGTGACGTTGGCCTCTTCGAGCTTGCCGGCCTTGTCGCGCACTTCGATCTCGAGATTGCGGATGCTCTCTTCGGCCACCTCGAGATCGGCATTCTTGTCGACGGCGATCGCCTGCACGGCCGCCAGCTCGATTTCGAGCGCGCGGATCTTTTCGTCGCGCGCGACGATCTGCGCGCGCATTTTCGGGACCTGCGGGTCGCTGGACGCGAGCGCGTCATCGAGTCGGGTCCGCAGCTCAGCCTCGCGCTGCTGGCGCGCGGCAAGATCGGCTTCGAGCGTCGCGATCTGGGCGTCGCGCCGCGCAATCGCGGCACGCAGGTTCATGCCGTCGGCGTCCAGGCTCAGGCCGCGCTTTTCGCTGCCATCCAGTGACGCGCGCACCTGCGCCAGCATCTGTGCCTGCGCCGCGAGCTCACGCTCCAGCGTGACGATGCGATCGGCACGCGTGAACAACTCGTCTTCGAGCGCCGGCAGGTCGGAGCGTTCGAGGTCCAGGCGCCCCCGCACGGACTGCAGCGATTCCAGGTGCTGGTCCAGTTGCTCGCGAAGTTGGGCGTTCTCGGCGTTGGCGCGCGCAACCGCGACGCTGCGTTCGGCGTCGGCGATGCGGGCGCGCTCGTTGAGCTCCTCGATGCGCCGTTCGGCGGCCGCCAGCGCGCCGCGCAGCTCCTCGATCAGCGGCGGATGAGGCGGCAGGACGACCGGCACGGGCGTCGCGACGACGCGCGCCACCGGCGCGGCGGCGGGCGCCGCGACTATTGTTGGCGACATGGGCGCCGACACCGCCGTGACCTTCGTGATCTTGTTAGGGCTGGCCTTGTTGGGCTTGAAGGCCGCCGGCATTTCGTGCGTGGCGCTCAGATCGAGGCTGCGATCCTCGAGGATGCCCTGGTCGATGAGGCTCTGGGGTTCGGCGGGACGCAGTGTCGGAATGGCCTCGGCCACCGGCATGCCCGGCTCGCCGCTGGCACTGGCCGCGATGGCCGGCACCGACCAGGTATCGGTATTGGAGATCGACTCCGACTCGTCGAGCGTCGCCTCGTAGGCGGCAACGTCGAGCACCGGCAGCTCAGCAGTGGCATCGTTGTCGACGTCCGTCGAGGACGCGACAGTCTTGACCGGTGGCATCGCGGGAGATCCCCTGAATCGTTCTTGTGGCGGGATTCTAGCCCCCGTCGGAAAGCGCGGGGTTGAAGACTTTTCGCGCTCGATGCGAAATGCGAATGCGTTTCTCATTTCTGTCAAATCTGGCACCGGGACGCCAGCACGGCCGTCGGAAGCCGCTGACGCCGGGCCTGGATCCGACGCCTCTACCAGCCTTCGCGGCCCAAATCGCGCTTTGGGGTATCGTTGCGCCCCGATGCACCATTCACCTCCCCCGCCGCGGCTGCGCCGCGCCTATTTCGAGTGCCGGCACGGCCAGCTGCACGTGCATAACGCGATTCCGGCGGGCGGCGGTTTCGACGAGCTGACCACCCTCATCTGCCTGCATGCCAGCAGCGGCAGCGGCCGCGCATTCCTCGAGCTGTCCAAACTGCTGGGCACCAGCCGCTCGATCTACAGCCCCGATACGCCCGGCTGCGGAGAATCCGACCCCCCGCCCGGTGCCATGCCGGTCTCCGGCTACGCCGAGGCCATCGGTGATTTCCTCGACTCCATGCGCTTCCGGCAGGTCGACTTGTTAGGGGCGCATTCCGGGGCGGCGGTGGCGGCCGAGCTCGCCATTTCCCGCCCCAAGCAGGTGCGGCGCGTGGTCATGGTGGGCGCGCCGGCCCTCGACGCGGATGCGCGCCGCAGCTACCGCGACCTGTCGGCGCCGGAGGGCACGCCACGCGGCGCGCTCTGGGCGCGCTCTGCTGTCATCGACTGGGACGGTGATTCCCGTTTGCCGCTGCTCAAACAACCTTTGTTAGTACTTCGACCTAAGGACAATTTCTGGGAGGCCGGTGGCCGCGTCAGCCGGCTGGTGGCGGGCGCCAGGGTGGTCGACCTGCCCGACCAGGACCGTCACGTGCTCGACAAGGCTCCCGAGCTGGTGGCGCGGCACGTATCAGGCTTCCTGACCTGAAGGTCGCGGCAATGGCGGCCAGGCATCGGCCGAATCCCGCTCGACGAAGGGTGCGGTCAGCTGCGAGAGCCTGTGCTTCTGGCGCCCCTGCGCGTCGAAGTTCGCCGGATCGAGCCAGCGTAGATAGGCGTCCCGGAGTCCGCCGTTCCAGTCGCCGTCGATGATGGCGAACCAGGTGGTATCGCGGTTGCGACCCTTGTTGACGATGGCCTGGCGGAACATGCCCTCATAGGTGAAGCCCAGCCGCGTGGCTGCGGCGCGCGACGCCAGATTGCAGCTGTCGCACTTCCACTCGTAGCGTCGATAGCCCAGTGCGAAGACATTGGACATCATCAGGTACATGGCCTCGGTGGCCGCCCGTGTCTGCGCGAGCCGCAGCGTGAAATGGATGTTGCCGATCTCGATGACCCCGTGCGGCGGGTCGATGCGCATGTAAGCGCAACTGCCGACGGCGCGGCCGCTGGCCACATCGACGATGGCGTAGAACTGCGGATCGCGCGAAGCCTGCGCGCCGACGCACCAGGTTTGGTAGGACTCGAATTGCGGATAGGGCCCGTGGAATCCATAGGTCCACCGTTTGCCTTGCGGATCGTCACCCTGCGCCTCCCAGATCTCGCGCGCATGCCGCGCGGCATCGAGGGGCTCGACGCGGGCATGGCGTCCGGCGAGCGCCACGCGCGGCGGGAATGGCGGCGCACTCCAGCCCGGCAGGTCCCGACCGACGGGCTGACCGAACTCATCGATACGTGGTGGAATGCGTGACGACTCTTTCATGCGCGGCATTTTCGCACGCTGCTCGCTCAAGCGAAGGGCCACCACGGCGGAACGTTCGTGAAAAGCTTGCCTCGACAAATTGACGATCGGCAGAATCGATTCATCCGCGCTCCGCGCAACCAGCTTCGGGACATTCATGCAACGCATCGGGTTCGTGCTCGTGCTCCTCTTTTGCTCCGCGAATGTCGGCGCGGAGCCATTCACCGCCGAGCGCATGTGGACGCTCAAACGCCTCGGCGATCCCGCCATCACACCGGATGGCCGGCTCGCGGTGGTCCCTCTCACCAGCTACGACGTCGCTGAGAACAAGGGCCTCACCGACCTGTGGCTCGTACCGGTCGCGGGCGGCGCGGCACGCCAGCTCACCAGCGACAAGGCCAGCGACACCCAGGCCGCCGTCAGCCCGGACGGCAAGTGGGTGGCGTTCGTTTCCCGGCGCGGTGACGACACTGAAGGCCAGCTCTACGTCATTGCCACCGACGGTGGTGAGGCGCGGCGCGTGACCAATGTGCCCACCGGGGCGTCGGCGCCGAAGTGGTTTCCTGACAGCAAGCGCCTGGCGTTCGTCAGCAGCGTGTGGCCGGACCTGGTGCGGTGGGAAGACCAGGCGGCGCGCCGCAAGGAACGCGAGTCGCCCAAGATGACGGCGCGCGTCTGGACACAGGCGCCCATCTCCTATTTCGATCACTTCCTCGACGATCGCCAGCCGCATCTGTTCTCGATCTCCATCGACGGTGGCGAGACGACCGCGATCACGCGCATGTCCGGCTACTGGCTGTCGAAGACCGAGGTCGACGGGACTTCCTACGACATCTCGCCCGACGGGCTCGAGGTGGCGTTTGCGGCCAACGTGGATCGCAGCGGCATCGATCCTAACTACGACATCATTCTGCTGCCGGCCTGCGGCTGCAAACCGGCGAAGGACATCTCCACCAGCAGCAAGGCCGACGACTATTCGCCGCGCTACAGCCCGGACGGCCGCCGCCTGGCGTATGCGCAGCAGCGCATCGTCGGGTTCTACGCCGACCGCGCGCGCCTGATGATGTACGACCGGCAGTCGGGTGCCACCACGGGCCTCACGGAAAACTGGGATCGTTCGGCCGATGGTCTGATCTGGGAGCGCGACTCGCGCAGCCTGCTGGCGTCCATCGACGACGCCGGCACGCTGCGCGTATACCGCTTCCGGCTCGATGGCTCCAAGCCCACGGCCCTCACGAAAGAATCGTCTTTCGGCTCGCTGGCGCTGTCCGGCAACGGCAAGGCGCTGGTGGCCATCCGGCAGAGCTTCGTCGAGCCGCCGACGCTGGTGAGACTGGACGCGCGCAGCGGCGCCGCCACCAAACTCACCGATTTCAACGACGCGGCATTGGCGACGCTGGATTTCGGCCGCTACGAGAGCGTCACCTACAAGGGCGCGAAGAACGAGGACATCCAGATGTGGGTGTTCTATCCACCCGGCTTCGACGCCACGAAGAAATACCCCGTGCTGATGCTGCTGCACGGCGGGCCTCACAATTCCATCGTCGATGCCGTGCAGTGGCGCTGGAATGCCCAGGTGTTCGCGAACTGGGGATACGTGGTGACCTGGCACAATTTCCACGGCTCGAGCGGCTTCGGCAACGACTTCGCCGACTCGATCAATCCCGACCGCATCTCGCTGCCCTACGAAGACACCATCAAGGCCGCCGACTGGCTGATGGCCAGGCCCTTCGTCGATCGCGAACGCATGGCGGCCGCGGGTGCGAGCTATGGCGGGTTCCTCGCGACCACCTTGTTAGGCCGGCCGCATCCTTTCAAGGCGCTGGTGGCGCATGCCGCGGTCTACAACCAGTTCACGCAGATCGGCGCCGACTACGGCGCCGAGACCGAACGCTTCTTCAACTACTGGGACAAACCCGAAGAGTTCGCGCAGTATTCCCCGCACACCTCGGCCGGCAACTTCAAGACACCGACCCTGGTCATTCACAACCAGCAGGACCTGCGTGTACCCGTCAACCACGGCATCGAGCTGTTCAACACGCTGCAGAAACGCGGCGTGCCGTCGAAGCTGGTGTATTTCCCGGACGAGAATCACTGGGTTTTGAAGCCCCAGAACTCGCTGTTCTGGTACCAGACCGTGCGCGACTGGGTCGCAACCTATGCCAAGCCTGGCGCGTATTGAGAGGAGACGATCATGAAAAGACGAACACTGCTCAAGCTGGCCGCCGCCGGCACCGTCTCCGCCGCATTGCCGGCCTTCGGCCGCAAGATCAAGCCGCTGAACATCCTGATACTCGGAGGCACGCGCTTCATCGGGCTGCACATGACGGCGCTCGCGCTGGAGCGCGGTCACAAGCTGACCTTCTTCAACCGCGGCAAGACACACACCGATCGTTATCCCGAGATCGAGCGCATCCAGGGCGACCGCAACGGCCAGATCGATGGCCTCAAGGATCGCAAATGGGATGTGGTCATCGACAACTCCGGTTACGTGCCGCGGCACGTTCGCGCCAGCGCCGAGCTGCTGGCACCGAACGTGCGGCAATACGTGTTCACCTCGTCGATCTCCGTTTATCCCAATTTTGCCGAGCCGCGCGATGAGAAATCGCCGGTGGGCAAGCTGCAGGACGAGAGCGTCGAGAAGGTGGACGGCGATACCTACGGGCCGCTGAAGGCGCTGTGCGAACAGGCGGTCGAGAAGGCCCTGCCCGGCCGCACCACCGTGATTCGACCGGGACTCATCGTCGGGCCCGACGACAACACCGACCGGTTCACGTACTGGCCGGCGCGCGCCGCGCGTGGCGGGGAGTTCATCGCTCCGGGCGCGCCCGGCAATGCGTTCCAGATCATCGACGTGCGCGACCTCGCGGCTTTCACGCTCAAGGTCGTGGAGGAAAACATCACCGGCACTTACAACCTGGTGTCGAACGTCAATGGCTTCAAGTTCGGCGAGCTCACCGATGCCTGCATCGCCGCTGCCAACAAACAGGCCAAGCCCGGCGACGCGCCACGCGCCACCTGGATCCCGCCTGATTTTCTCGAGGCGCAGAAGGTCGAGCCCTGGAGCGAGATGCCGGTGTGGCTGCCGGCCAAGGGCGACGAGGCGGCGTTCGCGAGCACCAGCAACGCCGCGGCACTGGCGAAGGGACTCAAGATCACGTCGTTGAAAAAGACAGTCGACGACACGCTGGCCTGGCATCTGACCCGCCCCGCGGAAGAGCGAGAGAAGCTCAAGGCCGGCATCGCGCCGGACAAGGAAGCCGCAGTGCTCGCCGCGTGGAAGGCGAAGCCGGCCAGCGGCTAACATTCCCACCACATGGAGGGTTCAGCGACTCAACGACTGGTACTACGCATCATCGGGGTCGCAGGCGCGGCGCTGTTCGCGTTCTTCTTCGCGCTGACGTATCACACACCCACGTGGGTCGAGGACTTCGCCGCGAGCTACATCGAGAGCCAGGTGGCGGAGAAAGTGGAAGCCACCATCGATAACCTCGGGCCTCCCGCGGGTGACGGCGCGCTGTCGCGCTACGCCGCGGAGCTGTACCGCAAGAACGAGGCGAGGATCTCCGAGTACAAGGAATTGCTCAAGGGCAAAGTTCACGAGCAGCTTGCGATCTGCATTCCGCAGGTTCGCGCGCTGAGTGAAGAGCAGCGGCGCAGGCTCGAGCATTGGGTGGAAGAAGGGGCCAAGCTCAGCATCGGCGAACTGCAGCTCGACAATTCACGGCTGATCTCGCTGATCCAGTCCGGCTATCTCGACATGGTCAGAGACCTGAAGCGCGAGATCCGTCTGTTCACGGCGAGCAATGCAATCGCCTTTTTGCTGCTGGTGCTGGTTTCCCTGCTGCGGCCCGAGGCCGTGCGAGCGTTGTTCATTCCGGGGCTGTTGCTGGCGCTCAGCACGCTCATTTGCGCCTTTTTATATGTCTTCCAGCAGAACTGGCTGCTGACGATCGTTCACCGGGATTACCTAGGCTTCACCTACGCGGCCTACCTCGGCATCGTCTTCCTTTTCTATTGCGACGTCTGGTTCAACGAGGGGCGAATTTCAGCAAGGATTTTGCGGCTCTTCGTTGGAATTTAGAGGGGCCCGAACGCCTTGGCGTCGTCGACATCGTAGACGTCGACCTGCTGACCCATGCGCACCATGCGTTTTCTCAGCGCCGGGAACTCGGCAACCTCGAATTCGCGATTCTCTCCGCCCGCGAGATAGACGAGATCCTCGGTTCCGGTATTGCGCAGCAGGTGCGCCACCGAGGGGGCGGGAAAGCCCATGAAATCGCCGGCCGAGATCGGAAACTCCTGGCCATCGATGAGCGCGATTCCCGACCCGGAGAGCACGTACATCCACTCCTCTTCATAGCGATGCGAGTGATAGACGTAAGACTCCCTGCCCGCCGGCACGCGCATGAAATTCACGCCGGTGCGCTTGAGCCCGACGCTGCGGCCGAGCTGCGTACCGCGCATCAGCGATTGCGGATTCCACGGATGGGAGAATTCCTGGGCATGTGCCGCGATGTCGGCGGCTTGCACGATGTTGAGGCTGGGCTTTTCCATGCCCATACCTTACGACATCGCTCCAGCATTAGTCGCGCTCAGCGCGCCTTGTCGGCCGTGGCCTGGGCGTACGAGCGCGCGACGCCGCCACGGCATCCATCGAAGATGTCGCGGGCCGGAAGATAGGCCGCGGTTCTCACGTCCATGAGCCCGATCACCGAGTGGAACAGGTTGTCGTGCGACAGCGCGTCACGAGACTTGCCCCGCAGGCAGCTCACATCGACGTCACCGCTGGCGCTCATCTGCCACGACACCCACACCAGCATGGGCACATGAGTCTGCAGCTCCGGGGCGATGGCGTAGGGAATGCCATGCAGATACAGCCCGTGCTCGCCCAGGGATTCACCGTGATCCGATACGTAGATCATCGAGCTGTGGAAGCGGCGCGGCGCGCGCTTCAGCGTGCCGATGACGCTCGCCAGCACATGATCGGTGTACAGGATGGCGTTGTCGTAGGCGTTCACGACCTGCTCGCGCGTGCAGTCGCGCAGCTGCGCGGTCTCGCAATCGGGCAGGAAGCGTCGGAATTCCGCCGGGTAGCGCCGGAAATAGGCCGGGCCGTGATTTCCGATCATGTGCAGCACGAACACCGTGTTGCCTTCGCACCTGCGCGAGCTCTTCGGCGAGGCGGCGCACGAGGACTTCGTCGTGGCACTCGTCCGGCCACGATTCGGCAGGCTCATTCTCGATACTCGATGCCCGCGCCCTTGCACACGCCCTTGCAGCCGGACTGGTTGTCCAGCCACTTCACCGCATAGCCCGGCCCGCGCCAGTACGTCGAGCAGCCCTTCGGAATTGCGGATGCGGCGTTCGTCGTAGTTCGCGCGCCCGTAGGGCGAGAACATGCAGGGCACCGACACCTCGGTGGATGTGCCGCACGAAGTCACGTTGCTGAACGCGGTGATATCGAGTCGCGCAAGCTCGGGATTGGTCTCACGCGGATAGCCGAGCAGCGAAAAATTCGCCGCGCGCGCGGTCTCGCCGATCACCAGCACCAATACTCGCGGACTCGCCGCCATTGGACACGCGCATGAACCGCGCGTCGGTGCCGACAGGTTCGCGCGGCTGGTGCGCGTCCTCCACGTGATGCACGGAATTGCACGGCCAGGCCGTACAGGTAATTGCCGGGCGTGATCAGATAGCGCAGCTTCACGCTGATTGCGCATGAAGGAAGTCAGGTCGCGCGAGATGGCGAGAAACGCCAGCGTTGCGATCACCAGGGCGGCGAACACGCTGCCGGCGCGCAGCAGCATTGCACGCAGCGGTTTGGCCGGCGTGGAGGCGCACCAGCCAGATGCCGCCAAGGGCAACGCCGACCACGCCATCACCCAGCCCGCCATGTCCCAGTTCAGCAGCTCGCCTGCCTCGTGCGAATCGGTCCGCAGTATGTTCTGGACCATGGTGGGATCGAGCATCACGGCGTAGGTGCGCATGTACCAGGCCGCGGCCGCACTGGCCACGACGATGGCGGTGAGCAACGGCCTCACTGTCCAGCGGATTCCAGCGGCGCCAGCAACGCGAAATGCAGCGCGACCAGCGCCGTGAAACAGCACAGCAGAAAAATCCAGTTGGCGGGTTGCGTCCAGCTGCGCCCTGCCCGACAGCGCCCACCAGGTGCAATTCGCCGTCGCGATCATCCAGGCCACGACCACAGCACGAGGTTTCGATACGGAGCATCGGGCGAAAACGATTGCGAACGAACATCAGAAACTCTTCCTTGTTTCGACCAGGAACTGGAGGGATCGACGGAGGAATCGCCGTCGAGCGGAAAGGCGACGTCGACGTGCAGCACGTTGCCGAGCGCGGAACGGCTGTTGCCGAAGCGCAGGCCGAAGCCCACGTCCTTCAGCAGGCCCAGGGGCGCCGTGCCCAGCGGATCGCGGCCCCAGGTCCGCCCATGTCGTAGAACACGGCGGCGCCGACGTTGAACAACTGGAACGGATACCAGTTGGTGAACAAGCGCTGCTCGGCCGTGAACAGCCAGCGGCCTTCGCCCGCCTGGTAGCGCAGTGGGTAGCCGCGCAGGCCGGTGTCGCCACCCAGCAGGATCTGCTGGTCCGATGTCGAGGTTGTGGCCGGCCTGGCCGAAGTCCATGAAGAACAGACGGCGCGGCGACTGCCGGAAGTAATACGCGCGTGCCGACGCCTAACTTCCCGGCGTGCAGTGCGCCGTCTTCGTAACGGCCGGCGGCATCCAGGTCGAACTGCAGCGTCTGCCGTTCGCTCAGCGCCGCGCCCTTCGACACGCCGCCCAGGAACATGAACGCGTCGCGATCCGAGCCGATGGCGGTGCTGGCGTAGCCGAGCTGCGCGCGCGCCCGCCAGCCCAGCGAGTAGTCCTCGGTTTTCTCGATCTGGTCGCGGTTGCGATCGGTGCGGAAGTCGTCCTGTACCCACTCCACCGATAACCACGGATACACCAGGCGCCGGTCGGCGGGCAGCAATCGCGGTGCAGCCTCGCTCCGGCACGGCGCCGAACTGGTGGTCGTCGTAGCTCAGCCCCACCGAATAGCGGCGCGCCCAATCGTCCGCGCAGGCCGTCGGACCATCCCCAGTAGATAGTCGCGAGCTTCTGCGGGTCTCGATACTGGTCGATGACCTCGCCCAGGTCGTAGCGCGAGTCGGTGCGGCAGGTCGTCGGCCAGCGCCACGCCCGCGGCCCAGCGCGTGTCGAGCGCATAGAAGGGATGCGTCAGTGCGAATTCCGCCAGCCGCCCGTCGCTGTTGTCCGAGTAGCGCGTCGCGAGATCCCACCACGAGGAGCCGAGCTGCCGGTCGCGGTAGGCGATGGTCTTCGAGTCGCGATCGACGTCGCGACTTGAGGCCCAGGCCGAACTGCGTGCCCAGCCCGAGGAAGTTGAGCTCCTCGAACTCGATACCGCCGGTGTTCTTGCCGCCTTTGCGGCCGAAGGAGAACCCGGGGTTGAACGTCCACACATCCTGCGTGGTGACTTCCGACGTCGACGACGCCGTCACGGTACGACACCGGGCGGATCAGCGCGTCGCGCAGGTAGCGCGTATCGCGCAGGATGCGCGCCGACTCATCGCAGCAGCCCAGGCCCGATACGGTCGCCGCTCGTGAACAGCAGCTGGTCCATGATGGTCGCCTCGCGCGTGGCGATGTGCAGTCGATTGGCGGTGCGCGACAGCGCGGTGTCTCTCGTCCGCGATTCTCGACGTCGAACAGCGGGCGCGCGTTCAGATGGATGTAGCCGATGCGCGCGCCGCTGCTCTCCAGCTCGGCGTCCGATGGCAGGCCCGCGACGCGCTGCAGTTCGGGCGGCGTCGGTGCGCGCACTGGCGCTGGGCAGCAGGCGCGCCCAGGTCACGGCGTGGCGCGCAGGCGGCTGCCAAGCAGTGCTGTTAACGCCAGCGATTTCGCGTGCTTGGCGCGGAGACAATCGCACCATGCGCCGTTAGACGTCGGCGCGCGCGGCTCTCCGTCGAACGTCAGTCGCGGTTTCGCCAGCGGTACGAAAAGCCGAGATTCACGATGGTCGGAAAGCCAGTGATCCACTTCGGCGTCGAAAGTTCCGCCTTCGCCAGCTTCGAGCACCGCGCAACATTCGTTGCGGCGATTGGTGGCGTTGGTGACTTCGAGGACGATGGAAAAATCGCCGTGTCGAAGCGGCCAGATCATAGGCTGCCGCGCAGATCCACCGAGTAGAAATCTCCCCAGCGGTCGGCGTTGCGTGTGCCGATGACGATCGGATTCACCTCGGCGGTCAGCGGCGGCCCCGCGAAACCCAACGGCGTGCGCGGCCAGCCGCGATGCCACCCGCCGAGCGCGGACAGATTGAGGTGCGAACCCTGCCAGGACAGATCCCGCGGTGAGAGCCAGCGACTGGTCCCAGCTGCGCAACATGTCGACACTCGGCGATGTCATCGGCGACGCGGGCCCAGCTCAGCGTGCCCCAGGTGGTCAGGCGATCGGAGAATTCGTGGCGCGCGCTGAGTTCCAGGCCGGCAGCCTCGGACTCGTCCGGAGCGATACGGACGCGATCCGGCTGCAGATCGGGCAGTCAGCGACAGCGGGTCGAGCTGGCTGTCGAGATACGGCGCGATCGAGGTCCAGCGCTTGGAATATGCCTCGACTCCCCAGCGCGTCGCGCTCGAGGGCTCGAAGGTCACGCCGAGAATGGTGTGGATGGAAACCTGCGCCGAGTCGGCCGTCGCCTGCGCTTCCTCGACGCGCCACTCCTCCACGTGCTGGGCCTGGGAAAACCGGCCGATCGAGGTGTACACACGCAAGTCGATCGCTCACGTCGTAGCGCAGGTTCAGTCGTGGGCTCACCTGCGTGTGATCGCCGCCCAGGCTGTAGTGCTCGCCATCGAATCGCAGGCCGAGCTCGGCCTCGAAGGATTTCCACTGGCGGCGCTTCGCGGCATGTATCGCATAGGTGAAGACCTTGGGCCGCGCCGCGAACACCAGGTCGTTCGTCAGCCGGCGCGCGAAGGCCGCGGCAACCGCCGGATCGTAGCTCGCGAAGCGCGCGTAGTCGTATTCGGCCTGCGACGCCGAAAGCTCGGCGCCGAAAGTATCGGTGACGCCATCGCGTCGCTCGAAGGTCCAGAGGTTGGTCAGCTCCACGCGATCGAATTCGTGCTGTCTTCGAGGCTGCCCACGGCCACGCCCGGCTGCTCGAGCAGACCGTGCGGTCGCGCTGGGACGCCGTGATCACCGCGGTGGCGCGCGTCCGCAGCCTGTCGCTGAATTCGTGATCGCGCGCCAGCCAGAGGTATTCATCGCTGATAGCGCGCTGTCGCGGTCTCCTCGTCGTCCGTGCGTGCCCAGCTCGATTTCATCGTCGAGCAGCAGCCAGCCCAGGGTCCATGCGCCGTTGCTGGTGCGTCATTTGAGCCGGCCCGAGGAATCGCTGAATTCCGGCTGGCCGAAGCCCGTTTCGACCGGCTCCAGCAAGTCGAGCGTGCTGCGGCGCAGGGCAAACAACCATTCCAGCGGCCAGCGCTCGCTCGTGCCGATCGCTCGACACTCCGGCCGAGATCAGGCTGGCGGCAGCGCGGTTCTCGTAACCCGAATTGCGCGCGGGTGGCGTGATGTCGATGACGCCGCCCGAGCGCGTGCCATAGCGCACGGGGAATCCGCCGCTGAACACCTCGATGCGCTCGATGCCGGCCGGATCGATGGCGCTGATCAGGCTCTGGATATTCTTGAGATGAAACGGATCCAGCAACGTGATGCCGTCGTAACGCACCAGCACGTCTTCTTCCAGCGAGCCGCGGATATAGGGACGGCCGGAAGCATTGCTCGCCAGCCCGGGCAGTGTCTTGCAGCGCACGCAAGGCATCGTCGTGACTGCCCGGCACGCGTCGATGTCGGTGGAGGAGAGCTCGCGCGGCTCGGCGACAGGCCGCCTTCGATCGCATAGCGGCTGGCGTAGACCGACATTTCCTCCAGCGGCGCGTCGGCAGCCGGAGACGGTGGCGGCTGGCGCGGGTGGCACGCGCACGACGACGTATTTCTGCGGCGCCAGCGGTTCGAGCGCGAGCCATTCGCCGCGAGCGCGTCGCGTCGCCCGCTGCAGCGGCGTGCAGCCGGCGCCCGGCGGCGGCGCCAGCAGATCCGCGGGCACCAGCTCCGAGCTGTAGATGACGTCGACGCCCAGCGCCGCAGCTCGTGCAGCACGACTATCTACCGTGGAGTTTTCCGGCCGCCGCGCAGCAGAGCGCGAGCACGCAAGCGACAGGAGCAGGTAGAGGCTAGGTAGGCGGGGTGGCGGACTCACGCGCGGAGCTTACCCGGATCAGCCCTCCGGCAATTCGAATCGCAGCGAGGTGGCGGCCATCACGGCCTGAGCGCCTCCATCGGCGGCAGCCCGCGAACGTTGCCGTGCATGCGTATCGTGCCGCCTGGTTGCGCGCGCCTTCATCGGTGATCACGAGCTTTCGGCCGGTCTCGCGCGAAAACCATTCGAGGAATTCCTTCGAGCGGCCGGTTTTCGATTTCGATTTCCGGCGCCATCGTTTCGGCCCAGGCCCAGTGCGGTCCGGCGCTGTCGATCGACCGTGCGCGTCACGTCACGATCGCGATCGATGACCACTTCGGTGCCCGCGTCGACCGTGGAATCGCCTTCGGCCGCGCGCCATTAACGCTGCCCTCGCGCACCCGCAGGCGCGTCGCGCCGTCGACCATGGCGACCGCGAACTGCGTGCCCACGTGGCGGAATTCGCCGGCGCGGGTGTGCGCCACGAATCGTCGCGTCGGCGCGCACGCCGGGCGGAATGTCGACGTACAGTCTCGCCGCGCTCGAGCCTCACCGCGTTGGCGGCCATCGACCTCGAGATTTCGACGCGGCGCGACGCGCAGATTGCCGCCGCCCGCGAGCGCGAGCAGCGAGTCGCCACGCGACCTCGAGCGTCTGCCCGGCTCGCAACGGTGCATCTGCCGTCAGCGGATGTCGGAGCCGCAACGCATGCATCTCCATGATGCCCGGCGCCTCGAAACGCGCGACCGTGCCAAGCGCGGCGCCATCGCCCGCCGCGTTCGCATGAATCTTCCAGCCGAGCGCCAGCGCGACACTGTCGTCGACGGCGGCGGCCGCGCGCGCAATCCAGCGGCGTGCGGGGCGGCGGCCTCCCGCCGGATGGCTCGCGCCACTCCGCTTGGGCCGCCGCGCCGGATGCGCTGCAAGGCCTCCGGGCAAGGCCGGCGCTCGCAAGCCCTCGCGCAAGGCTGCTCCGCGGCATCTTCGGTTCGTCCGTGTCGTTCGAGTTGCTCATGAAATTTCCCCGACGGCGGCATCCTGCTGCTGCCACTCGTCGCGAAATGCCTGCCGTGCCGCTGACCAGTCGCGACTCGGCGGCGCTCTCCGAAACCTGCAGCACGCGTCGCGATCTCCGGAACCGTGAGTTCGTCCCCGAAACGCAGCTCGAGTATGCGCGCGTAGTGCGCGGGCAGCCGGTTGATGGCGCGGCGCACGGCGCCGCGCTCGGAATCCGCGGCGCACTCATCGAGCGGATCGCGGAAATCGGTGAGCTGCACCACCTTCGCCGGCGGTTTCGCGGCTTCGAGCTGATCGAGGCTCTGGGTCTGGGCTGGCGCGCCGCCTTTCGGCGAGCATCCGCCAGCTGATTGCGGCAGATCTGGCACAGCCACGTGAACAACGCGGAACCGCCGCGAAATGTTCCCAGGCTGCGCATGGCGTTGATCATGGTCATCTGCACCACGTCTTCGAGCGCGGCGGCGTCGAGTGCGCTGCGCCGCGCCGCGAACGCACCCAGCCGCGCGGCATAAGGCATCGAAAAATGATCGAAGGCTCGTTGCTCGCCACGGCGCATCCGGTTGATGAGTTCTTGCTCGTCCAGCACGTCTGTCAGCTTAGACGTCATTTCGGTCTGAAACCCGTTGCGCGTTGCGACGGATTCTCCTCCCGGCTGCCGTCTAAGGCCATGGACCCTTAGGCTCCGGACGACTTCCTGGCATGACCGAACTCGTACAGGCGTCGCCCGACACGGGCGCAGACGCGCCCGACTCAGCGCAGTTGTTACCGACGACTTCTGGATCGCCCACGCGTGGATGCCGCTGGCGCTGTTGCTTCCGTTGTTCTTTCTCATCGAATGGCTGGACCTGGACCGGGTCGTCGCGCATGCGTTGTTCTACGACGCGGCTGCGGATCAGTGGCTGGGCGCAGGAACGGGAGACTGGTGGGCGCGTGGACTGATTCACGACGGCGGGCGATGGCTGGCCCGCTCCATCGCAGGCTCCGCGCTCGCCTTGTGGCTGGCGTCATTCGTATCGGCGGGCGCGCGTCATTGGCGTCGCACGGCGGGATTCGTGTTCCTGGCGATGGTCACTTCCATCGCCATCGTCGGCGGGCTCAAAGCCGTGACCAATGTCGATTGTCCGTGGGACCTGGCCGGGTTCGGCGGCGATCGTCCCTATGTCGCCTTGTTCGCCGACCGGCCGGACTCATTGCCGCGCGCGCAATGTTTTCCCGGCGCGCATTCTTCGTCGGGCTTTGCGCTGGTGTGTTTCTACTTCGTGTTCCGCGACCGCTCACGCCGCGCCGCACGGCTGGGCACTGTTGGCCGCGGGCCTCGTGTGGGCAGTGTTTTCACTCGGGCAACAGGCGCGTGGCGCGCACTTCCTGTCGCACGACCTGGCCAGCCTCGCGATCGTCTGGTTCGTGCAGCTCGCGCTGTACGTGGCTGATGAGAGGCGCCGGCCGCAACTGATGCGGCCGGCGCGCCCGCTTCAGGTTGCCGGAGGCGAGTCCTGTTTGGCGCTTCTTGTTGCCGAGGAGCCAGAGAATGGCGCCCACCACGATGCACGCGATGCGGATGCCGTTGCCGACGCCCGTTCCCCAGTTGTCGACCCAGCTCAGAACGATGAATTCCATGTTCAGGAATCTGAGCACGAACGAGCCGGCGCCCATGAGCACCAGGAATCCGCCGAGACTTTGCATGTTTCCCCCTGATTGTTGTTGTTATCGATCGACGCGCCGGGACACTAGGCAAGCCCATGCTAGAAAGAGTCTCGCCAGCGAATAGGCGGCCATGCCGAGCGCCAGGCAGCCGATAATGTTGCGCGACCAGGCAAGCCAGAGTGCCGATGCCAGCACGCCGATCAGGCGCGGATTGAGCGGTGAAAAGTCGGCGGTGTCGTGGCGCATGGATCAGCACGTCGGGAACGATGATCGCGGTCAGCGTGCACACCGGCGCGTAACGCAGCGCCACCTCGATGCGATGACCCAGCCGCGCCGCGCGCCCGCGAGCAGGAACGAGGTGCGCGTGACGAAAGTCGAGAGCGCCAGTCCGACGATGGCAACGGCCAGCGCAATGCCCTCGACCGGCGCGCTCAAGAGGCTTCTCCGGATTCCTGCGGCGGACGCGGCGTGCTCCAGCTGTCCGCCAGCGTCGCGGCCACGATGCCGGCGATCGCGCGCGACAGAACAGGCCGAGCCTGTACGGCAGCGCCATGAGCCAGCAGCGCGACCACGCCGGCGACCAGCGCGCCCACCAGCGCCGGGCGCGCATTCAGACGACGGCCCCACCAGCGCCACCAGCGCCAGCGTGCCGGTGAATTCCAGGCCCCAATCGGTGGGCACGTAGCTGGCGGCGACGATGCCGGTGATCGGCGCACACCTGCCAGGTGATCCAGTTGTTGGCACACACGCCGGCAAACCAGGCATCGCGATGGCGCTCGGGCAGCGTGCCGTCCTGCGCGGTGCGCATGAACAGGGTGAAAGTGAAATCCGTCATGAAGAAACCGAGCGCGGCGCGCTTGCGCAGCGGCTCGGCGGCGAAATACGGGCGCAGCGCCGCGCTGTAGATCACGAAGCGCAGGTTGGTGATGAGCCCGGTGGCGACGATGACCCAGAGCGGCATGCCCGCCGCGATCAACGGCAGGGCCGCGAGCTGCGCCGAACCGGCGTACACCAGCAGCGACATCATGATGGCCCAGGGCACTGCGAGACCGCCCTTCACCATCGCCACGCCGCTGACCAGGCCCCAGGCCGCGGAGCCGGGCAAGGATTGCAGGATGGCGCGCTGACCGGCGTGAAACGCCGCGCGACGCTCGGGGTCGGTCGGTATCACCAGGCGCCGGTGTTGGGCATCGACGCCCACGGCTCGCGCGGCGCCAGCGCAGCCGTCTTTCTGCAGTAGTTCGATGGAGATGTTGTCGGGCGAGCGCACGAAGGCCATGCGGCCGTCGCGCGGCGGACGGTTGATGGTCACGCCGTGTTTCTGCAGGCGTTCGCAGGCGGCGTAGATGTCGTCCACGGCGTAGGCGAGATGCCCGAAGTTGCGGCCGCCGCCGTACGGCTCCGGCTCCCAGTTGTGCGTGAGCTCCACCTGCGCGGTGCTGTCACCCGGCGCCGCGAGGAAGATGAGCGTGAACTTGCCCTGCGGGTAGTCCTTGCGCGACAGCACCTCGAGGCCGAGCGCGTCGCAGTAGAACTTCAGCGAGGCGTCGACGTCGGTGACGCGCACCATGGTGTGCAGGTATTTCATCAGGCGCTCGCGCGCGACTCGTTAGAACATCTCGGAGGCGCCCGGCGGCTTGACGTCCACCTTCTTGCGCGACGGGATCCAGTCGCCGGTGATCATGGCCTCGTAGGGCTGGCCGGGACCGACCATGGGGTACACGCCCGCATCCGGATCGATGATGACCTCCAGGAAGGCCGCACCCTTGAACGCGAGGAATTGCTCGATCACCGTCGGCACGTCGGCCTTTTTGTCCAGCCGCACGGCGTACTTGAAGCCGTCGGCCTGCGCGGCCTTGATGAAGTCCTTGGTGTGCAGCGTCTTTTCCGAAGCCGACAGCCGTCCCTTGAAGAACAGCTTCTGCCACTGCTTCACCATGCCGTCGCCGTTGTTGTTGAGCACGACGACCTTCACGGGCAGGTTGTAGGTGGTCGCGGTTTCCATTTCGCCGATGTTCATGCGCACCGAGGCGTCGCCGTCGATGTCGATGACCAGCTTGTCCGGGTGCGCGAACTGCGCGCCGATGGCCGCAGGCAAACCGAAGCCCATGGTGCCCATGGAGCCTGAAGTCAGCCACAGCCGCGGCGTACGGAAATCGAAGTACTGCGCGGCCCACATCTGGTGCTGGCCCACGCCGGTGGAGATGATGGCCTCGCCCTTCGTGACGCGGTTGATCTCTTCGATCACGTAGTAGGGCTGGATCAGCGCGCTGTCGCGGTCGTAGTTCATCGCGTACTTCTGCTTGAAGTCCGCGAGATAGGCCAGCCAGCGCGAGCGGTCGCGCTTGAAGCCGGCGCGCCTGCCGTGCGCGGTGAGCATGCTCAGCGCCTCGGGCAGCAGTCCGACGTGGCTCCACTGCACGCGCTTGACCTTGTTGATCTCGGCGCGGTCGATGTCGAAGTGCGCAATGGCCTTGGCGCCCGGCGCGAATTTCGCGGGGTTGCCGGCGACACGGTCATCGAAGCGCGCGCCGATGGCGATCAGGAAATCGCAGTCGTCGACCGCGTAGTTGGCGAAGGCCGCGCCGTGCATGCCCAGCATGCGCATGGACAGCGGGTCGGTGGTGTCGACGGCGCCGATGCCCATCAGCGTGGTGACCACCGGGATGTCGAAAGCGGCCGCGAATTCGCGCAGCTCCTCGGAGGCCTCGCCGTTGATGACGCCGCCGCCCGCGTAGATCAGCGGGCGCTGCGACTCGCCCAGCATCTCGAAGAAGTGATTGGCCTCGGTGCCGTCGATGATGTCGGTAGTTAGAGCCTCGAGCCGGCGGCGGTAGCCGGGCATGGGCAGCGTGCCCGAGCCCTTGAACTCGCCCGACCAGTTCTGCACGTCCTTCGGGATGTCGATGACCACCGGGCCGGGGCGACCGGTGCGCGCGATCTCGAAGGCGGTGCGCACCGTGGCCTCGAGCTTGCTGGCGTCGGTCACCAGGAAAATGTGCTTGGCCACCGAGCCCATGATGGAAGGCACCGGCGCTTCCTGGAACGCGTCCGAGCCGATGGCGCTGGTGGGCACCTGCCCGCAGATCACGACGATGGGGATGGAGTCCGCCATGGAATCGCGGATGGGGGTCACGGTGTTGGTCGCGCCCGGACCTGAGGTGACGATGGCCACGCCCACGCGGCCGCTGGCGCGCGCATACCCCGCGGCCATGAAGCCCGCGCCCTGCTCGTTGGCGGGCACGATGAGCGGCATCTGCGATTCGCCGCGCGCCTTGCGCTCCTCGTTGAAACAGAACACCGCGTCGTAGGTGGGCAGGATGGCGCCACCCGAGTAGCCGAAAATCGTCGTTACGCCCTCGTCCGCGAGTACCTGCACGATCATTTCCGCACCGGTCATCTGCTTGCCGGCCAGCGGGTGCTGAATGGAGGGGTTCGCCGGCTTTGCCGGCGACAAGTTGCGGATCTTTGGGGGGTTAGCCATGGGGTTCCGAGCCTAGCATTTTGTCTTGTTTCATTGAATGGATTGGCGGCTTACGGCTATTCTGGCCGCCGTGTCTGTCCCCCGGAAAAGCCTCAAAAACATGCGTCATATCATCGCCATCCACCTGCAGAACGAAGCCGGCGCGCTGACGCGTGTCACCGGGCTGTTCTCCACCCGCGGCTACAACATCGAGTCGCTCTCGGTAGCCGCCACGGATGACCCCTCGGTGTCGCGTGTAACCCTGGTCACCCAGGGCGCGGATGGCGTGATCCTGCAAATCGTCAACCAGCTCAACAAGCTGATCGACGTGGTCGCGGTCGAGGACCTGACGCGCGGCGAGCACATCGAGCGCGAGCTCGCGGTGCTCAAACTACGCGTCGAGCCGCAGCTCATCGATTCGGTGCGCGGTTATGTCGTGCGCGCCGGGGGCCGGGTGCTGGCGCCCTCGCCCGAGAGTTTCGTGGTCGAGCTCACCGCCTCGGAAGCCGAGGTCAACCAGTTCGTGCACGACCTGGGCGAGCGCACCGAGATCGTCGAGGTGGTGCGTTCCGGCGCACTGGCCGTCGGGCGCAGCGCCCGCGCGCTGCACGTAGTTAGATAAATACCCGCGGTTTCAGCCACTTCCTGGGTCGCGACATGCGTGCGCTGATCTGGATCCTGGGACTTCTGCTGCCGCTCGCCGCAAGCGCGGCGGATACCTGGGCACCCGCGAAGCGGCTCGATGCCTGGTTCGACCAGCTGGCGAAGGACCGGCACATCAGCGGCAGCATCGCCATCTCGGAGAAAGGCTGGCTGCGCTACCAGCGCTCGGTGGGATTCGCGCGCATCGAAAACGGCATACCGCAAGCCGCGGACGCCGGGACCCGCTATCGAATCGGGCCGCTCTCGCGGATATTCACCGCGGCGCTGACCATGCAAGTGGTCGAGAAGGCCAGCATCACGCTGGACTCTCCGGTCGCGGAGTTCTACCCAGACCTGCCGAACGCGCTGGCCATGACCTATCGCGACCTGCTGCAGGATCGCAGCGGCCTGTCCGACTATTTCGAGGCCGCGGATTTCCCGGGCTGGCACGCGCAAACCAGGACGCACGAGCAGATGCTCGCCGCGATCACCGCCGGCGGCACGAGGTTCGCCCCCCGCGAACGAGTCGAACCCAGCAACAGCAACTATCTACTGCTGGGTTATGTGCTCGAGAAAGTCCAGGGCCGTTCGTATGACGAAATCCTGCGGCGCGGCATCGACAAGCTCGGCCTGGCACGCACCTACTTTGCCGGCACGCAGAGGTCCACGCTCGAGAGCATCGCCTACCGCGAGTCCGCCGAAGGCTGGATCGAGATTCCCGCCAGCGATCCCACGGTACTGGGCGGCGCGGCGGGCGTGGTATCGAACGCCGGCGATCTGGTGAAGTTCATGGACGCATTGTTCGCCGGAAAGCTGGTCAGCGCGCAGAGTCTCGCCACGCTGCGCGGCGCGGAGGCCGGTCCGCGCATGGCGCTGGAGTCGCGGGACATTGGCGGCCAGGCGGCCGAGGGATTGCAGGCCAGCAGCGGCGGCTTCAGCGCGGCCGTGTATCACTTTCCCGCCCGGCAGCTGTCCATCTCATTCACCGGCAACGCATCGACGGTGCCAGCCCAGGAGATCGTCGAGCAGGCGCTGACCACCGTCATCCGCCGCGGCTACTGGCCGCGGAAATCACGCGGGCAGGATGACTGAGGCGCCCGTGGTCCTGCGGCCTTCGAGGTCGCGATGCGCCTGTGCGGCATCGGCGAGCTTGTAGCGCTGGCGGATGTCGATGCGGATCCATTTCTTCTTCAGCGCGCCGAAGGTCTCGCGCGCCATCGACTCGAGATCCGCGCGCCCGGCCGTGTAGTCGAACAGCGTCGGCCGCGTGAGGTAGAGCGAACCGCGCTTCACCAGCTCGGAGGTGGAAAACGGCGGCACGGGGCCCGATGCGCTGCCGTAACTCACCAGGAGTCCGCGCATGCGCAGCGAATCCAGCGATTCGAGGAAGGTGTCCTTGCCCACGCCGTCATACACCACGTGTGCGCCGCTGCCCCTGGAGAGTTTCTTCACGCGCTCCGCGACGGGCTCGCGGCCGCGAATCAGGACGTGCCGGCAGCCGTTCTTCTTCGCCAGCTTCGCCTTGTCTTCGCTGCCGACCACGCCTATTACCACTGCGCCCAGCGCCCGGCCCCACTGCGCGAGCAGCGAGCCGACTCCACCCGCCGCCGCGTGTACCACGATGACGTCGCCACGACGGACGCGGTAGGTGTGGCGCAATAGATAGCAGGCCGTGAGTCCCTTGAGCATGAGCACGGCCGCCTGCTCGTCGCTGACGCCGGCGGGAATTTTGACCACGCGCAAGGCCGGCACATTGCGAACCTCGGCGTACGAGCCGGGAACTCCGACCACATAGGCGACGCGATCGCCAACGCGAAGGCCGCGCACCTTCCTGCCCACCGCGGAAACGACACCGGCGGCCTCGCGTCCGAGCCCGCCGGGCATGCCCTTCTGCGGATACAAACCAGTGCGGTCGTAGACGTCGATGAAGTTGACGCCGATGGCCGAGTGCTGCACCTGCACCTCGCCTTCCGCCGGCGATCCCACTTCGACGTCTTCGAGCCGCATCACCTCGGGCCCGCCGACTTCGTGAATGCGGATGGCTCGCGGCACGGGAGTCCTTCAGTCCGGAAAGATCAGGGAGAGTATCCGCGCTCGCCGTGCTCGGCGAGATCGAGACCCTCGGTCTCCTGTTCCTCGACGACGCGCAGCTTCGAGAACAACGCCACGACCTTGAGGATCACCCAGGTGAACACGCCGCACCACAATGCGGCAGCGCCGACTCCCAGGGCCTGAACCCCGACCTGCGCGGCGATGTCCTTCTGCACCGGGAAGCCCACGCCTCCGAGCGCAACGGCGCCGAACACACCCGTGAGCAGCGTGCCGAGCACGCCGCCGACGCCGTGCACCGGCGACACGTCCAGCGAGTCGTCGATGTTGAGCTTGCGCTTGAGGAACTGTGTGGCGAAGAAACACAAGGTGCCCGCCGCGAGCCCGATGGCCACCGCGCCCATCGGTCCGACGAAGCCGGATGCGGGCGTGATGGTGCCCAGTCCCGCCACCATGCCGGTGGCCACGCCTAGCATCGACGGCTTACCGTAGCGCGTCCACTCCGCGATCATCCAGGCCAGCGCGCCGGCCGAGGCACCCATGTGCGTCGCCAGCATGGCCATGCCGGCCGAGCCATTGGCCGCGAGCGCGCTGCCGGCATTGAAGCCGAACCAGCCCACCCACAGCATGCCGGCGCCCGCGACGGCGAGCGGCAGACTGTGCGGCGCCATGGCCGTGTGCGGGAAACCGCGGCGCTGGACCGAGCACCAGCGCGCACACCAGTGCCGCCACACCGGCGCTCACGTGCACCACGATGCCACCGGCATAGTCCATGACGCCGAGCTTCGCGAGCCAGCCGCCGCCCCACACCCAGTGCGCGATCGGCACGTAGACGATGAGCAGCCACAGCACCGTGAACCACAGCACCGCGGAGAAGCGCATGCGCTCGGCGAAGCCGCCGATCACCAGCGCCGGCGTGATGATGGCGAAGGTCATCTGGAACATGAAGAACACGCTCTCGGGAATGGTGCCCCGAGACGGACTCGCGCGCGACGCCGGCGAGAAACGCCTTGTCGAGGCCGCCGATGAAAGCCTGCGCCGAGCCGCCGTCGCTGAAGGCCAGCGAATAGCCCACGGCGAGCCAGAGCAGCGACACCACGCAGGTGATGGCGAAGCACTGCATGAGGATGGACAGCACGTTCTTGGTACGCACCAGGCCCGCGTAGAACAACGCGAGTCCGGGCAGCGTCATGAACAGCACCAGCGCGGTGGCCGTGATCAGCCAGGCGGTGTCGCCCGTGTCGGCGGCCGGAGGCGCGTCCTGGGCAAACGAAATCAACGGGCACAGCAGCAAGCCGAGTGCCGCCGGCACCCGGTAGATAGCAAGTCTCATTTTTCCTACCCCTCTGTCAGGGGCTTGCGCCCCACTCATAAACGCCGGCCCGCTGCCCTAGTTGAGCGTGGGCTTCTTTGCAGCTGTCACTGCAGACGTAACAAACGGCCTGCCGCCGGAAGGGCAGCAGGCCGTCGTACACGAAAGCTTAAGAGTCGTTCTTCGCTGCTTACAGCGCGCTGTTGTCCGTCTCACCCGTGCGGATACGGATGACGCGGTCGATATCGGTGATGAAGATCTTGCCGTCGCCGACCTTGCCGGTCTTGGCGGCCTTGAGGATGGCTTCGACCACTTGATCGACGAGATCGCTGCGAACGGCCACTTCGATCTTGGTCTTCGGGACGAAGTCGACGACGTATTCGGCGCCACGGTACAGCTCGGTGTGACCGCGCTGGCGACCGAAACCCTTCACCTCCGTCACCGTCATGCCGGAAACGCCAATCTCCGACAGCGCCGCGCGCACGTCGTCGAGTTTGAAAGGCTTGATGATGGCGGTGACCAATTTCATTTCGTTATCTCCCAATTCTTTAGTGCCAATTCTTCGTTGAAACGGGGACGCCGACATCGGCGAGCCTTAATCGCAGTGCAGCTTCCGTGCCAGTATCCCGAAAGCCCAACATAGCGGCAATTTCAGTCTTGGGCCTCTGGACGAGGAAAAACACGGCACTAATTTAGCGCGCCAGATCGTACGTCGCCCAACAATGGTGCGGCCCCGGTGCAGTCTTATATATAGGGTTCAACCGCATGTTCATTCCCATCCTCATTGTCGGAGCCGGCCAGGCCGCTGCGCAAGCGGTCGAGACGCTGCGCAAGCGCGGTTACGCCGGTCCGCTCGCGTTGGTAGGCGATGAAGACATGCTGCCCTATCAACGTCCGCCGCTGTCCAAGAAATATCTGGCGGGCTCCCTCGAGAAGGATCGCCTGCTGCTCCGGCATGCGGATCACTACGCGCAACATGCCGTGGACCTGCGGCTGGGCTTCCCGGCGACCAGCCTCGACCGTGCCACACATCGCGTCGATCTCGCGGACGGGTCGCACTTCGAGTACGAAAAGCTGCTGCTGGCCACCGGCAGCCGGCCGAAGCTGCTGCCGGTGCCCGGCGCCGAACTGGCCGGCGTCTACTACCTGCGAACCGCGGCGGACGTCGATCGGCTCCGGCGGGAGGTTCATCCCGGGCGCCGCGCCGTCATCGTCGGCGGCGGGTACATCGGGCTGGAAGTCGCCGCCACCTGCCGCGAAGCCGGGGTTCACATCACGGTGCTGGAAGCTGCCGACCGTGTCATGAGCCGCGTGGTCTCGCCCGTGCTGTCGCAGTTCTATCAGGCCGAACACCAGAAGCACGGCGTCGACATCCTGCTAGGGGTACGGCTGCAGGAGTTGTTGGGCCACGGATCCGAGGGCACTCAACGAGTCGCCGCCGTGCGCCTTGCCGATGGACGGGAGCTGCCGGCCGACTTCGTGCTGATCGCCGTTGGCGTGGGGGCGAACGATGCCCTGGCGCGGGCCGCAGGACTCGGCTGCGCCGATGGCATCCTGGTAGACGAACATTGCCGCACTGCGGACCCGGCCATCTGGGCTGCCGGCGATTGCACGCGCCAGCGGAACATCCACTTCGACCTGTCGGTGCGGCTGGAATCCGTCGACAACGCCTTCGAGCAGGGCACCAGCGCCGCGCTCAACATGCTCGGACTAGCTACCGTGCACGACCGGGTGCCGTGGTTCTGGTCCGATCAGTTCGACCTCAAGATGGTCATCGTCGGCCTGGCGGCCGGCCATGACCGCGTGATCGTGCGCGGCGATCCGGCCACGCGCGCCTTCAGCGTGTGCTACCTCAAGGGCGGCGAGCTCATCGCCGTGGAGTCGGTGAACCACATCAAGGACCAGATGGCGGCGCGCAAGCTGATCCCGGCGCGAGCCCGGCCGGATCCGGCCAGGCTCGCGAACGATGCCATCGCGCTCAAGGACACAGTCTGAACTTCAGGCCGCTGAAGCCAGGGCGGGCTGCGTCAGCACGGTGATGCGAGCCTTGGCCTGTGCGAGCGCCGCAGTCCGTGCGTCCGGTCCGAAGCCGATCTTTTCGGCGTGCACGAAGGTCACATCGGTGATTCCAATGAACCCGAGCAGGTGCTTCAGATAGGGCTCCTGGAAGTCGTAGGCACTTCCGGGTCCTTCACTGTACAAGCCGCCGCGACTTTCAATGACGATGACGCGCTTGCCGCCGAGCAGTCCCTTGGGTCCCGCCTCCGAATATGAAAACGTCTCGCCCGCGCGCAGCACGTGATCGAACCAGGCACGCAGACTCGTCGTCACACCGAAGTTGTACATGGGCGCGCCGATGACGACGGTGTCCGCGGCACGCAGTTCCTCGATGAGCTCGTCCGAAAGCGCACGGGCCCGAAGTTCCTCCGGCGTCGCGGGCACGCCGCGCACGCCGGCCAGCGTCTCGATGCTCAGGTGGGGAACTGGCGTGACACCCAGATCGCGGCGCACGATTTCCGCGAAAGGATTCGCTTCGAGCAGTCGCGCCACGGTTTCCTCGACCAGGGTCCTGGAAACCGAACCTTCGCGCGCCGCGCTGCTGTTGATGACGAGTAGGGACTTCATGAGCGTTCCTTCCTGTTGATTTCTGCTTACCGTGGCGGCATGTTGTCGTTCCGGAAAACGCTTGAGTAGCCACTGATATAGCAACTCGGCGTCGCAGAAACAGGAACACTCACATGGAAATTGAGGATATTCAGGCCTTTGTGGAGGTTGCCAACAGCGGCGGCCTGTCCCCGGCGGCCAAGCGTCTGGGGGTCAGCAAGTCCATCGTCAGCCGTCGCATCGCCCGCCTGGAGAAGTCGCTGCACACGCGGCTGCTGTCGCGCACCACGCGCGGCGCCTCGTTGACCGAAGCCGGTGCCACTTTCCGCGAACACGCGACACGCATTGCCGCGGAGGCGGATGCCGCGCGCGACGCCATCGCTGAAGACGGCAAGTTGCGCGGCCGGCTGCGCGTCGCGGCGCCGCTGTCGTTCGGCGCCACGCATTTCGCGCCCGTACTGGCCGACCTCGCGGCCCGTTATCCGGAGCT
Source organism: uncultured Pseudomonadota bacterium (assembly GCA_963711635.1). Classification (GTDB taxonomy): domain Bacteria; phylum Pseudomonadota; class Gammaproteobacteria; order Steroidobacterales; family Steroidobacteraceae; genus CADEED01. The sequence continues at coordinate 135,657 of CAVQEZ010000012.1, read as the reverse complement.
CGAGATCCAGGCTTCGTACAGCGACCGGCGGGTGGACCTGGTGGCCGAAGGCTTCGATGCGGCCATCCGGCTTGGAATTCTCGAAGATTCAAAACTGGTGGCGCGGCGGATCACCACTTTCGGCGGCCGGCTGGTGGCCAGTCCCGGCTACCTCGAAAAACGCGGCACGCCGCGGACGCCGCAGGAACTGCTGAGCCACGACACCATCAACCGGGTCAACGATGAATGGCCGCTGCAGCATGCGGGCGGCGTGATCAACGTGCATCCGCGCGCGCGCTTCACCGCCGACAACGGTGCCGCGCTCGTGCCGGCCGCGCTCGCGGGCCTGGGCATCGCGCTGCTGCCGGACTTCCTCATCTACGAACACGTGACCAACGGCAAGCTGGTTGCCGTCATGCCTGACTACCCGATGCCTGAAGCCGGCATCTACGTGGTGCGCCCGCCGGGCGGCAGCGCGCCCTGCAAGGTGCGCGTGCTCATCGACATCATGGTCGAGAAGTTCGGCGACCGGCCCTGCGCGGTTCCGCAGGCTGCCTAGGCCGGACTCCGCCAGCGCGCGAACATTTTTTCGATATCGGAACCGGCGTCGGCGGCGATTCCGGACATGAGCTGGCGCCCGAGCTCGCGATAACAGTCGAACTGCAACTCGCCGTAGAACTGGTTGGACGTGGGCTGGTTCGGAAACTCGGGGTTGGTGCGCCAGTAGCCGTAGATGTCGGCGCCGAGATTTTCCGTGAGCAGCGCCTTCAGATACAGGATCTCGCCGCGCGAGCCATCCGCGTAGGTCACGTTGCCGACGAGATGCGCCTGCTTGCGCAGCTTCGCGCCGTCCCCGTGAAACATCGGATCGGCGCAGATCTCCACCTCGGCGCCGAGATCGGCGCGCGCCCGCTGCACGGCCTGTCCCAGGTCCGCGAGCGTGGCGCCGGGATCGGCACCCGCATCGCTGACGATGATGTAGCGGCAACGGCGGCGCAGCAGCTCGTACACGCCGAGATTTTCGAAGTGACCGCCGTCCGAGAGGTGAATGCGGGCATCTTTCTCGTCCAGTCCCATGCCGAGCATTTCGCGCAGCATGAGCTGGTACCAGGCCGGCCAGCGCAGCCGCCGCGGCTCGTGGCGCGGATTCAGGACCCATATTCCCAGCCGCACGTTCAGCAGCGCCATCAGGAAACTGACCGGCCGCGAATTGGTGGCGTAGGTGTCCGGGTCGACCGCGGCGCCCGACACCGCGAACGCCGTCGACAGGGTCAGCTCGCCGCGCAGGTAGCTCGATGTGCGGCGATAGCCCGTGCTGGCCGAGCCGCAATACAGCGGCGAGAGAATCATGTTCTCGCCGTTGCGCGCGCGCAGCCTGGCGTCCTTCGAGCTGGTCGTGTTCAGCGTGGCATTGATGATGTGGAATGGCGCACCGGTGGTTGCCTCGAGGTCCGTGAGCCGGAACGTCAGCGGGTGACGGCGATCATGCGATTCGCCGCCCACTTCGGGCAGGAAGGCTTCGGCGAGCCGGCTGCGGTAGTAGCTGTGCATGGAGATGGCGTTGATGTCGCAGGCGAACGCCAGCACCACCGACAGCACGGTCCAGCCCAGGAACACCGGCGACTGCAGCAGGGCGGTGTGATTGGCGAGGTGATACAGGCCGGTGAATCCGCCCGCTAACAACAGGACCAGTCCCGCCACCGCGAAGGTATCGGCATGCGCGCCCTTCTTGTGGGCCTGGCGCACGGACAACAGACCGGTGATCAATGGTCCCAGCCAGGTGCCGTAGCGCGTCACATCCTTGGTGTACTCCAGGTTCACCAGCGACACGGCGGTTTCCTCGATGCCGGCGAGCACCGGCAACAGTCCGATGCCAATGCAGCTCAATGCCGCCGCCAGCAGCACACCGAGCCGCTGCCGGATGAAATTCCCCGCGCTCAGCGCGCGCAATGGCGGCAACACCGTGCTGAGCGCGAACGCCAGCGTCGCCAGCAGGTACGAGGCCAGCAACACACCGCCGCCGATGGCCAGCAGCATGAATCCGTCGTGCGCACGCACCGATCCGGCTCCGGGCAATCTCAGGTACGGCGGCCAGCCGAATTCGAACCAGTCGGCCGACGCGATTTCGATCAGGAACAGGAAAACCGGCAGCAGCACGCACAGGTTCAGCAAAGTGCCCGACAGAATGCTGGCCCCCAGGGTCCAGCCCGACAGCCCCTTGCCGGCGATCAGGTAGCGGCCATGCGCCCGCAGCCAGTCGAGCACCGTGCCCGTGCCGTCGGCGAGCGGAATCGCCCCGAGTCGCTGCGCCTGCGACACCGGTACATGCGCCCGCAGCCAGGAGAGACAGGCGCCGATGTAGCCACCGCCAGACACGGTGGATAGATAGTCGATGCGCGTCAGCAGGCCGGTGCGCGCCAGCGTCTGCAGCACGCCCATGTTGAACGCCGCCGAGCGGATGCCGCCTCCGGAAAGCGCCAGTCCGACGAGCGCATCGTCGGCGACGCCCCCGGCCGCGGTCCGGCGCGTGCGGATCCAGGCGCGCTCGGCGGCTTCGACTTCGGAGAATTGTTCGGTGTACGGCGCGGACTCGCCCGCGGTCACATCGCTTCTCCGAACAACCGGCAGACCGGAGGCTGGTAGTCAGGCGGCGTCTCGGGCAGATCGCGGTGCACCTTGAGGTATTCGACCAGCTCGTAGCGCTGCTCGTCGGTGAACTCCGGGCCGATCACACCGGGCGGCAGCGGATTCGCCTTCCAGTCCGCGACGTGTTTCGCCCAGGTCGCGGCATCGGCCGTGAACGCATGGCCGGTGTTGTGATTGCCCTTGATGCTCGTGTCCAGCCAGAAACCGTCGTCGTCGCCATCCGCGTCCGGTTGCGTGACGAAGCCCACGTGCACGGGATCGTATTCGCGCCGCCCGACGAAGAAGCGCTTGTCGCGACGCTCCGGCGGCAACAGCATCTGGTACAACGTGGGCACCGAGCCGTTGTGCAGGAACGGTGCCGTGGCCCACACGCCTTCGAGCGGCCGCGGTTTGTACCCGGCGATCTGTTGCGGCAGGTCGAGCGCGCCGAAGCCTTCCAGGCATTGCTGCGTGGCGTAATCGACGCCGTTGTCGGCGTAGAACTTGTTCTTGAGCAGGATGCCGACCAGGTTCAGCGCCGCGCCTTCGGTGAGTTTCGTCACGTCGAGCGAGGCGAGCGTGAGCTGGATGTTGTTGTTGCCCTCGCGCAGATCCCACAGCAGGTTGCGCAGATGGCAATTGATGGCGCAGCCCAGCGGATCCGCCGGACGGGACTCCGCGCCGGGAATCTGCGGCAGCGGCGTGACGAGACTGGTGAGCGCGCCTTCGATGGCGGCGAAGGATTCGGTGGGGATCGAAGGAGTGGTCGAGCCGTCCGGATCCGGATACGCCGCGAGCAGTGCCGGCAGCTGGCCCAGCGGTGCCTTGGCTTCGGTGCGCAGACGCACGATTTCGCGCAGCCGGAAGCGCACGTCGCGCAACAGCGAGCGGATCAGCAGCGGCCGCAACGCGGCCTGCAGCTCGGCGTTCTGCAGGCCCGTCGTCGAAAGGTCGTAGCGCCGGTTCATGAATCCCATGGCGGCGTTCGGATCGGTGCCGATGTGATCCAGCGGGATCACTTCGATGCGCCATTCGAGCTCATTCGACAGCTTGAGTGGCGCGCTCGCCTGCTGGCGCGCGGGTTCCGCGACATGCGGGCCGTGGCATTCCTGGCAGTGCCGCTGGAACAGTTCGGCGCCGCGTGCGGCCTTGGTCCGGTCGATGGTGCCCAGGATCTCCTCGGGCCACGGCGGCGGGCGCAGCAGCTGCAGCGTGTGCTCGATGCGCTGCAGGCCGGGGATGTCCACGGAGCTGCGGAAGCGCGCCTCCGGCGGCAGCGGCCCGTGCATGCCGCTCACCAGCGGCGCGATCGCGCCCACGCCCAGCGCCTCGCCCATGTTGCGCGCCAGCGGCTGCGCCACCGAGCCGTTGTACTGCACCCAGTCGAACTTCCAGATGTTCCACACGTACGGGTAACTCACCGGCGCATCGCCGGGCTGATAGTTAGACGCCGAGAGGTGGTCGCCGAAGGCGGTGTTGCCGATGCGGCCGAGCGCGTCGGTACGGCCGAAACCCTCGCGTACCGGGTAGAGCTTGCGCGCGCGCCAGGGTTTGTTCTGGCCGCTGCCCAGCATCGCCGAGATGGACGAGACCAGCGCGCTGCGCAGCCGGGGCTTGGCGTCGGGGTACGTGGTGCCGAGCACCTTTTTCGCGAAGCGGTCGAACTTCGCGGGATTGATCGTGGTGCCCATGAGCGAGGCCAGCAGCACCGGCGCGAAATTGCCGCGCTGCATGTCGGTGAAGGCGTGCATGGCGGGGCCGCCGTCTATGCGGATTGCGCGCGTTTTTCCGTCTTTCGTGTGCTGGATTTCGCCGGTGTGGCAGGCCGCGCAGGTGATGTCGAGCACGTATTCTCCGATGCGCGGATCGAAATGCTTCGTGAACCCTACGGGTAGCTGGTCAGGGTTGGCGGCGCTGGGCGCCGGATCCACGACGAAGCGGTAGCGGCGCATGTGGTCGGGCGCGGCGAAACGCTCGCGCGACAGCGGCAGCTCGAGATTCACGAACCAGTCATAACGCACCGCACCGTCGGAGGCGCCCTGCGGCACCGAGGTGCCCTGCGCGGTGTAGTAGTAGCGCTGGCGCAGCGCCGCGTCCTGGCCGCTGCCCCAGCCCTGGTCGAGCCATACGTATTCACTCGACCGGTTCGAGCGGCGGAATGGTGTGGACCGGCCACCACACGAACCAGGCAATAAGCCGCCGCGGCGAGGCCCACGAGCACAGTGACCGTGCCAAGAATCCATTTCATCAGTCGACGCATCGCGTTACTCCCTGCGCGAACTGTCGCATACTACAAACAAACAACCAGGCGACAGGATGGCGATTGTGTACGCGCTCAAGGACGTTGCAAATGTTTCATTGCTTCGAAGGGTTCTCGCGTTCACGTTAGTTAGCCTGGCACCCGTGGCTCTGGGGGCTTCCCCGACTGTCACGACGTTGCCCTCCGACGAATCCGTGCGAATCGAGTCGCTGAGCTCGTCCATCGACATGCTCGAGGATCGCGACGGGCGCCTCGACATCGCCGCGGTGAGCAGGCCGCCGGCGAATTCGGCCTTCGTGGCCGGTTCACCCGAGAAGGCGAACGTCGGCTTCTCGCGTTCCGCGTGGTGGGTGCGCGTGACGCTGCGCAATCCGGACACGCAGCCGCGCCAGCTCTACCTGCGCCAGGACTATCCGCTCATCGACTGCTGGATTTGTACGAGCCCGTCGGATGGCGGTTGGCGTCACGAGGCCACGGGCGACCGGCGCCCGTTCGGATCACGCGCCCGTGGCGCATCGCGACTTCCTGTTCCCGCTCACGCTGCCCGCGCTCAGCCGAAACCACGCTGTACCTGCGCTACGCCTCGCAGGGTCCCGTCGACATCAATCTGTCGCTGCTCGCGCCCAACCAGCTCGCCGAAGCATTGAGCCGCGAGCAAATCGCCTACGGCGTGTACTTCGGCTGCGTGCTCATGCTGCTGGTGTGGAGCGGACTGGTGTTCATCGCGGTACGCGATCACGCCTTCCTGGCGTATTTCGGCTACGTCGCGACTCTTCGGCGTGTACATGACGGTGAACACCGGCTTCGCGTTCCAGTTCCTCTGGCCGGACAGCCCGCGCTGGGCCAACGCCTGTCTATCGTATTGCTGTGTCTGTCGCTGATCACGGCGCTGGAGTTCTCCACCACCATCCTGCGCGCGCGTGACTACACGCCGCGGCTGAATACCGTGGCGCGCGTGCTGCAGGTGACTGGCGGCGTCGCGATCGCGCTGACGCCGTTCATCGAATACGCGGTGCTGATCAGGCCGGTCACGTTCCTGATCCTGTTCTCGGTGATCTTCATGATCGCGCTCGGCATCATCTGCCTGCTGGCAGGTTCGCGACCCGCGCGTTTCTACGTCGATGGCCTGGGGCGCGTTCCTCGCCGGCTCGCATCATCTTCCTGCTGAAGAACTTCGGCGCTGGTGCCGCACACCTTCATGAGCAGCACAGCCTGGCAGGTGGGCTCGCTGCTGGAAATGATCCTGCTGTCCATGACGCTCAGCAGCCGCATGAACGAGCTCAAGCACCAGAGCCGCACCGACCCGCTCACGCTGCTCGGCAATCGCCGCCTGTTCGACGACCGGTTGCCCGATCGAATTCTCGCAGGCCGCGCACGAGCCAACCGTCCGCTGTCGCTGCTGGTGATCGACATCGACAACTTCAAGACCTACAACGACCGGCACGGCCACACGGTGGGCGACGAGGCCATCAAGATGGTCGGTGGCGCGCTGCGTCGCTATGCGCGCAAACCTGTGCTGGCCTGTCGTTACGGCGGCGACGAGTTCTGCGTGATCCTGCCGGGCACCGGCGTGGACACCGCGGCCGCCGTGGCCGAACGACTGCGCGCCAGCGTGCAGGCCGGCGGCAGCGAAGGACACGGCATCACGGTCAGCGTTGGCTATGCCTCGCTTTCCAGTGAGGAGTTCACCTCCGCCGACAAGCTCTTCGACGCCGCGGACGCGGCGCTGTACTCGGCCAAGGAAGCCGGTCGCAATCGCGTCGCGGGTTTCAGCGGTCGTCGCAAGGACGATGCGGCGCCCGTCGCCGAACTCGGCACCTAGGGAAACACCCTCTCAACTCAACGAATACTTGGTGCGGATGGCGCGCGCCAGGTAGCTGGCATCCCAGGCACCGTTCTGTCTCGACTCCACGCAGGAAACCGCGAGGCCGCTCTGCGGGCTATCTATATAGAAGTGTGGGCGGCATGGGATGCGCACTTGCGTTTGCTACTACACGTGTCATAGACTCGGCCCCAGTTGTAGTAGAGGTATGCCCGTGTCCGAACCCAAGTTGAGCGCGCTCGAGCTGCGAATCATGTCCGAGTTCTGGAGCCGCGGTGCCTGCTCGATCCGCGAGATCCACGAAGCCGTGGCAAGACGCGACCAGCCCGCCTACACCACGGTGCAAACCATGGTTTACCGGCTCGAGGCCAAGGGCGCGGTGCGGCGCACGAAGAAGATCGGCAATGCCCACGTGTTCGAAGCCACCACCTCGCGCGCCTCGGTGCAGACCCGCCTGCTCAAGGAGCTGCTCGGATTGTTCGGCGGCAATGCCGGCCCGGTCATGGCCCACCTGGTCGAGATGGGCAAGATCTCGCACGAGGACATCGAAGACGCGCAGAAGCTGCTCGACGCTCACGAGGCGAAATCCTCGAAGGACAAGGGCAAATGATCCGCGCGCTGATCGACCACCTCTGGCAGTCGACGCTGTTCTGCGGCGCCATCTGGTCGATCACGCTGGCATTGCGCTCCAATTCCGCGTCCGTGCGCCACTGGCTGTGGCTGCTGGCGTCAGTCAAGTTCCTCGTACCGTTTTCGGCGCTGTATCTCGCTGGCGCCGCGGCTGGGCTCGCAACCCCTGTCGGGACCCAGCCGACTTTCTTCGGAGCGGCGATGCAGGCCGCGACTCCCATGATTTCGCCCTCGCTCACGCTGAGCCCGGCACAGCCGCAGGCAACTTCGCTGCTGCTGCCGGCCTTGCTGTGCCTGTGGGGCGTGGTGGCCTGCGTTCTCGCGTGGCGCTGGCTGCGCGGCTGGCTCGCCGCGGAGTTACTGTCCAGGGCAGCGCGGCCGGCGCCGGGCGCATTGCCGGATGCTCGCGTCACGGATGCGGATGTCGAACCATCCGTCGCGCGCGTGATTCATCCGGTGGTGTTGCTGCCGTCCGCGCTGCTCGGGAGGTTGTCCCGCTCGCAGCTCGACGCCGTGATGGCGCACGAACGCGAGCACATCGCGCGCCACGACAATCTCAAGGCGCACCTGCATCGGCTGGTCGAGACGTTGTTCTGGTTTCACCCGCTGGTGTGGTGCATAGGCCGGCAGTTGATGGAAGAACGCGAGCGCGCCTGCGACGAGGCGGTGATCGAACGCGGCCACGATCCGGCCGAATATGCGGCCGGTATCCTCGCGGTGTGCAGGCACTGCGCCACGGTGCATTCGCAGCACGCCATGGCCGCGCTGGCCGGCGATCTGACCACCCGCATCCGCAACATCCTCGGCAGCCGGCCACCGCTGGCGCTGGGATTCATCAAGGCCTTCCTGCTGTCGATGTGCACGCTGATCGTGGCCGCCGTGCCGTTCGCCGCCGGCGCCATGGACGACGCGTTGCACCGGCAGGAACTGCTGGCCAACAACTCGCGCGAACTGTGGGAAGCGGACATCCTCGTGAACCCGGTGGCGGGCGCCGGCCAACGCATGCGCATGTACGCCACCGGCAATGAAGTCACGATTCGCAATACCTCGCTGCGCGAGCTGGTCGCCGTCGCCTATGGCGTGCACAGCTGGCAGGTCGAGGGCTCGGGCGAATGGCTGGACTCACCGCGCTACGACATCCGTGCGCTGGTGCCCGTCGCGGTCACCGAGCCCGAAGACCTCCATCCTTTCGCACTGCGCGGGCTGGTCAACAAACTACTGGCCTCGCGCTTCGATCTCGAGATCTACGTCAACCAGGAGTGCCAGGGTCCCTGCGGGCGTACCGCCCGTGAATACTGACCGCGTGAAGTAGCGCGCTCCCCAAGCCTGGAGTTTCGTCATGAAAGTCCGACGCACCGTCGCGTCCGTGGGATCGTGCCCGCTCGTCTCGTGGATTCCACTGCCGCGGTAGCTTGTGCTGCAAGCTCTCACCGACCATCTGTGGCAATCGCTGCTGTTCTGTTCGCTGTGCGCCTCGCTGGCCTGGCTGGTGCGCGGCAACTCGGCCCGGGTGCGCCTGTGTATGTGGCGCATCTGCGCCGCCAAGCTGGTCCTGCCATTCGCGCTGCTGCATGCGCTGGGCCGCTGGATCGGCTTCCCCGCCTATCACAGCGCAGACCGGGTACCCGGGCCGCTGCTGCGCGCCGCGGATACGCTGAATCCACTGCTTGCGCCAGTCCAGTCGGCGCAGCTCGGGCTGGGCGCGACCGCGTTGTGCTTGTTAGCCGCGCTGCCCGCGATCTGGCTGTGCATATTGCAGGTGCGGCGGGGCCTCGGCATCGAACAGTGGCTGGCACACGATGAGTCGTCGCGCCGTGCGGCTGATCCCGACGACGCGCCTCCGGGGCTGGGATTCTTCAAGGGCGCATTGCTGGCGCTCTGCGTCACATCGATCGTCGGCGGCGTGCTATTGGGCGGCGCAATTGCCGACCGACGCTGGCGTTTCGAACTACTGGCCACGCATGCGCGCGCACTGCGTGGCGCGGAAATCACCTTGAACGTGGCGGCGCGGGGAATGGGCGGGCGCTCGCGCATCGAGGTCCGTTCCGACGGCGTCCTGATCCGCAACATCAACGTGCAGGACCTGGTCGCGCTGGCCTACGGCGTGAACCATTACGCCGTGTGGGGCAACCAGATGATGTACGACGACGACCCGGAGGCTAAATCCTGGCTGGTCGATACGCATTACGACCTGCGCATCCGCGCCCGGATCGCCGCGCCCGAGGACTTCGATCCGTACGCGCTGCGTCCGCGCATCACGCAGTTTCTCGCCGACCGTTTCGGGTTCGAAATCTACATCAACGGCAAGTGCCAGCCGCCCTGCGGTGCCTACAACGTGCCGTTGGCCGAGGAGTTTCCCTGATGGTTCATGTGCCGCGTCGCTGCGCGCGGCTGCCGCTGCGCTAACTGGCGTCGCGTCCATCGATCAGATCCAGCTGCCCACGCCGCGCGACGCGCCGGTCGAACAGGCCCCAGGCGCCCTCGTGGCCATGCCAGGCGCCGCCGGTGGCGGCCTTGGCGTATTCCGTGGCGCGCGTCTCGAAGAAATTCGCGTGCTCGACACCGTTCAACATGGCGGTGAGCCAGGGCAGCGGATGTTCCTTCACGCCGAACACCTGCGGCAGGCCTAACTGCTTCAGCCGCCAGTCGGCGATGTAGCGGATATAGCCCTTCACTTCGGCGGCGGACAGGCCCTCCACGGGACCCATCTCGAAGGCCAGGTCCACGAAACGGTCCTCGAGCATCACCACGGTCCGCGCGCAATCGACGATGTCATCACGCACCGAACCGGTCAGCGCGCCGGTCTCCTGCGCGAAGGCGTGGAACAGCCGGATGATGCCCTCGCAATGCAGAGACTCGTCGCGCACGCTCCACGAAACCACCTGCCCCATGCCGCGCATCTTGTTGTGGCGCGGGAAGTTCAGCAGGATGGCGAAGCTCGCGAACAACTGCACGCCTTCGGTGAATCCGCCGAACATGGCCAGCGTGCGCAACACGTCGCCGTGTGTCTCCACGCTGAAATTCTGAAGAAAGTCGTGCTTGTCGCGCATGGCCTGGTAGTCCATGAACGCGGTGAACTCGCTGTCCGGCATGCCGAGGGTCTCGAGCAGCAGCGCGTAGGCGGCGATGTGCACGGTTTCCATGTTGGCGAAGGCCGCCAGCATCATCTTGATCTCGGTGGGACGGAACACGCGCGCGTAACGCTCCATGTAGTTGTCCTGCACCTCGACGTCGGATTGCGTGAAGAACCGGAACACCTGCGTCAGCAGGTTGCGCTCGGCGTCCGTGATGCGATTGCTCCAGTCCTTGCAATCCTCGCCCAGCGGGATTTCCTCGGGCATCCAGTGGATCTGCTGCTGGCGCCGCCAGTACTCGATGGCCCAGGGGTACCGGAACGGCTTGTAGCTGCGGCTCGGCGTCAGCAGCCCGGGAGTGGCGAGTAGTTCGATCTGCGGGTTTACTGACATGACAGGCACTCGTCGTATTTGTCGTCTTTAGCCGCATCGAGCGGTTTCTTGGGCCATGAGCGCGTGTTGTCGGCTTCCACGCCGGCGAAGCCGGCGCGCTGCACGCTCTTCGAACGGCAGTAGTACAGCGACTTCACGCCGCGCTCCCAGGCCGTCCAGTGCAGCATCAGCAGGTCCCATTTGTGGATGTCGCTGCGCAGGTAGAGATTCAACGACTGGCCCTGGCAGATGAGCGGAGCGCGGTCCGCGGCCAGCTCCACCACCCAGCGCTGGTCGATCTCGAAGGCGGTGCGGAACACCGACTTCTCGTCCTCGTTCAACGCCTCCAGGTGCTGTACCGAGCCCTCGTGCGCCAGGATGGACTGCCAGGTGTCTTCGGTGTCCAGTCCCTTGGCCGCGAGTAGTTTGGTGAGCGCGGGGTTGCGCACGCTGAACGAGCCCGACAGCGTCTTGTGCGTGTAGATGTTGGCGGGAATGGGCTCGATGCAGGCGCTGGTACCGCCGCAGATGACGGAAATGCTGGCGGTGGGCGCGATGGCCAGCTTGTGGCTGAACCGCTCCAGCGCGCCACGCTCCGCGGCGTCCGGGCACGGACCGCGCTCCTCGGCCAGCGCACGCGAGGCGGCATCTGCGGCGCGTCGCAGATGTTTGAACATGCGCAGGTTGGCGGCGCGCGCCAGCGCGCTCTCGAACGGAATGCCGTTGGTCTGCAGCCAGGAATGAAAGCCCATGGCGCCGAGCCCCACCGAGCGTTCGCGCATGGCCGAATAGCGGGCGCCGTCCATCGACGCCGGCGCGTGGTCGATGAAGTCCTGCAACACGTTGTCCAGCATGCGCAGCACGTCTTCGATGAAACCCGGAACGCCGCTCCATTCCTCCCAGGTCTCGAAGTTCACCGACGACAGGCAGCACACCGCGGTGCGGGCGCGGCCGAGGTGATCCTTGCCCGTGGGCAGCAGGATTTCGCTGCACAGGTTCGACTGGCGCACCTTGAGGCCCAGGTCGCGCTGGTGCGCGGCCAGCTCGCGATTCGCGGTGTCGCTGAACAACAGATACGGCTCGCCGGTCTGCAGTCGCGTCTCGAGGATTTTCTGCCACAGCTCGCGCGCGTTGACCTGCCGCAGCACCTTGTCGTCCTTGGGGCTGCGCAGCGCGAACGGCCGGTCGTCGCGCACCGACTGCATGAATTCGTCCGTGATGCACACGCCGTGGTGCAGGTTGAGGCTCTTGCGGTTGAAGTCCCCCGACGGTTTGCGGATCTCGATGAACTCCTCGATCTCCGGGTGATGCACGTCCAGGTAGACGGCCGCCGATCCGCGCCGCAGCGAGCCCTGCGAAATCGCCAGCGTCAGCGAATCCATGACGCGCACGAAGGGAATGATTCCCGAGGTCTGGCCACAGCCCTTGACCGTCTCGCCGATGGAACGCACGCCGCCCCAGTAAGTGCCGATGCCACCGCCATTCGACGCCAGCCAGACATTTTCGGTCCAGGTGCCGACGATGCCGTCGAGATCGTCCTCGACCGAATTCAGGAAACAGGAGATGGGCAGGCCACGCTGCGTGCCGCCGTTGGAGAGAATCGGCGTCGCCGGCATGAACCAGAGCTTCGACATGTAGTCGTACAGGCGCTGCGCGTGCGCCGCATTGTCGGCATAGGCGCGCGCCACGCGTGCGAACAGATCCTGCGTGGTCTCGCCGGGCAGCAGGTAACGATCCACCAGCGTCGCGCGGCCGAAATTCGTCAGCAGCGCGTCGCGCACGGGATCGATCTCCACGTGGATGGCCGCGCGCGCCGCCTTGGCCCCATCGATGCCGGGCGTGGCTGGCTGGATGCCGGTGATCTTGTGCGCGCTGTTGCGTGCCGCGCGCGCGAGTTTGCTGCGGATTGCGGGTATCGATTCGCCTGCCATTGCTCTCTCTCCAGGTGGTCGGCCCATGGGATGAGAAGGCGCGGCGCGGATTCTGCCGACGGCAGAAGATCGACGCTGCTGCCGGCACACCCCGTCCGTTCAGAAGTCCAAATGTGCCCGGCAGGTCTCCTGGCTCACCGCTCGATCACGATTCCGGCCTTCCCAGGGGGTTTTCCCCAGTGGCCTAACAACCTTTCAAGATTGCGGAGCTCGTTTGCGGTCTACAGTTGCGGGGGCAGCTGCGGAGTCGCCAGGCGATTACCCGGCTCACCGCATTCCCTTTTCATCGCGCTCGCGCGCGAACCGATGCACGACAAGATGTTGTGTTTTTCGTAACGGGGTTGTCAACATCTTGTGGAGTTGCTCGTGAAAAAGTTTTTGAAGTGGACGGGATTCGTCGTTACGGGCCCCCTTCGCCGCAGTACGCGCAATTCGGCCTCGAGCTCGGCGATGCGCTGGTCGCGCTGCCGAAGCGCAGCCTCGACGTCCTCGGCCTCGAAGCGTCGCGGGATGTGCTGCGGGCAATTCGCATCCCATGCGCTCACATCGAACACGATGGCCTGTTCGGGGCGCGCGCGATATCCCGCCGGCATCAGTCTCGCCAGCAGTTTCTCGTCCGACTCCACGACGCGCGCCGTGCCCCATATCTTCACGCGCCGTCGCTCGGCATAGTCGATGAGAAACAATTGCGCGCGCGGATTGTCGGCGAGGTTGCCCAGGCTGATGTACTGGCGATTGCCCGCGTAGTCCGCGAATGCCAGCGTGCGGGTGTCGAGCACATGCAGGAATCCCGGCGGCCCGCCGCGATGCTGCACGTAGGGCTGGCCTTCGAGATTCGCGGTGGCGATGAAGAAGCTGCGCTGCGCCGCGATGAACCCGGCCAGCTCCGTCGAGATCGCGGTCTTGAAGCCGCCGCGCGCCTCCATGCGCGCGTAGGCGGTCCGCGACCCGCGCTGCTCCTGGATGACCTTCACCGCGGGCGTGAAGGCCACATCGCTGGAGGCCGAGGCTTCCATTTCCATCTCACGCCACCTTGCGCGCCGACACCACCGGGAAATCGACGGCGGTCTGCGCCACGCTGTTGATGTAGTTGGTCCAGGTGTTCAGCGCGACGTGCTGCACGATCTCGACGATCTGCGCGTCGCTGTAGCCGGCGTCGCGCACCGCCCGCAGTTCCTGGTCGGTCACGTGACCGCGGCGTTCCATGACCTGGCGCGCAAAGCGCACCGCGGCATCGGCGCGCGCATCGGTGGATGTGCCGCGCCGATTCGCCGCCATTTCCGCCGCATCGAGTCTGGCGACGTGCTCGCCCAGCCAGGTGTGGGCGGACAGGCAGTAGGCGCATGCATTGGCTTCGGCGACCGCGAGGGCAATGCGCTCGCGCGTGGCCGGATCCAGCGCTCCCTTCGACAGGGCCCCGAGCATGCCGACATAGCCTTCGAGCGCCGGCGGGCTGTTGGCCACCATGCGGAACAGGTTCGGCGCACTGCCGAGCAGCTTTTTGACTGCTTCGAGTTGCGGACGCGCGGTCTGCGGCGAATCTTCGATCGAGGCCGGGGTGGGGATTCGTGACATGGGCATTTCCTCCTTCGTGTTGCTCGAGGGCAGCAAACTATGGGCTTTCACTCGGCGGAACTAGCCGGTAACTTATGGAGGCTTCCTCTTGAATTCCGGAAGGGTCTGATGGATCGTCTCGGCGCGATGTCGGTGTTCGTTTCCGTGGTTACGGCCGGCAGTTTGTCGGCTGCCAGCCGCGAGCTGCGCATGCCCCTGCCGACGGTGAGCCGCAAGGTGGCCGAGCTGGAATCGCACCTCGCGGCCAAACTACTGGTGCGCGGTACCCGCAAGCTGGCGCTCACCGAGTCCGGGGAGGCCTACCTCGCGTCCTGCCGGCGAATCCTGGAAGCGGTGGCGGAAGCAGAGCGTGGCGCGGCCGGTGAATACAACGCGCCGCAGGGTGAGCTGGTCATCACCGCGCCGGTCACCTTCGGCCGGCTGCACGTCATCCCGGTGGCAGCGGACTTTCTCGCGGCTCATGACAGCGTCGACCTGCGGTTGGTGCTCTCCGACCGGCCGCTCAATCTCGTCGATGATCACATCGACCTGGCGCTGCGCGTAGGTGAATTGCCGGACAGCTCACTGTTGGCCTCACGCATCGGCAAAGTGCGTAGCGTGATATGCGCGAGTCCGGGCTACCTGGAGCGCCGCGGTGTTCCGGAATCTCCCGAGGAGCTCGCGGGTCACGATTGCGTGACGTTCTCGGCGCTGGGCTCGGGCGACAGCTGGCGCTTTCCGGACGGAAATGAAATTCACGTCCGCTCGCGCATGGTTGTGAGTACCGCCGAGGCGGCGCTGGACGCGGCATTGTGCGGCGTCGGCCTGACGCGGCTCCTGACCTACCAGGTCGCCGACGCTGTCCAGTCGAAAAAGCTGGTCGTGGTGCTGCGCAGGTATGAACCCGCGCCGGTGCCGGTGAGCCTGATCTACGTGCGCGAGCGGCGTGAGAGCGGAAAATTGCGTGCGTTCCTCGACTTCGCCACGCCGCGGCTGCGCGCGCGCATCGAGCAGGCGCGCGTGTGAAGCGCGGCCACGGCTGGCGGGTCGTGCCGTGGCGACTCAGGCGTTGTAACCGCCATCCACCGCGATCGTGGCGCCGGTGATGTAGCTGGCACCCGAGCCCGCGAGGAAGGCCACGGTCGCGCCTATCTCCTCCGGCCGGCCGTAGCGGCCCAATGCCGTGCCACTCTTCAGCACCTTGACGAAATCGCGCTCGTCGTCGCGATTCATGTCGGTATCGATGGGTCCTGGCTCGATCACGTTCACCGTGATGCCCTTGGGTCCGAGATCGCGTGCCCAGCCCCGCGTGTAAGCGGCCACCGCAGCCTTGGTGGCCGAGTAATCCGCGATGCCAGGCCACGGCGAAGACGTGCCACCCATCGAGCCAATCGAGATGATCCGGCCGCCTTCCTTCATGAGCTGCGCGGCTTCGCGCACCGCGGCGTTCACGCCGCCGACATTCACGGCGAACTGCCGCGCCACGTCTTCGGCCTTCACCTCACCCACGGGTCCGGTGATGAACACACCGGCGTTGTTCACGAGGATGTCGAGATGGCCGAAGTGCGCGGCGACCTTGCGCACCAGTGCGGCGACTTCATCGGTGCTGGCCTGGTCGGCCTGGAAGGCCACGGCGCGCACGCCCTTTTCCTGCAGTTCGCGCACCAGGGATCTTGGCCTTGTCCGCGTTGCTGACGTAGCTGATCGCGACGTCGGCACCTTCGTCGGCCAGCGAGCGGGCGATGGCGGCGCCGATGCCGCGCGACCCGCCGGTGACCAGCGCGGCTTTGCCTGAGAGCTTCTTGTTCATGGTGTTTCTCCTTGATTCGGTGCATTTGGCGCGTTGATTCGCGATGGAGACAAGGTATTACCCAGTCATACCGACGATAAATACCTCCAAAGTGACAACTTTATTTCTAATAGGGAATAATCCGGTCCCATGGCGGTCGCCCCGAACTTCAATCAGATGCTGGCCATGCGGGTGTTCGTGCGGGTCGTGGAGGCCGGCACGTTCACCAACGCCGCCAACTCGCTGCGCATGCCCAAGCCCACGGTGACCAAGCTGGTCCAGGGGCTCGAGAACCACCTGCGCATCAAGCTGCTGAACCGCACCACGCGGCGCGTCACCGTCACGCCCGACGGCTCGGCGTATTACGAGCGCGTGGTGCGGTTGTTAGGCGATCTCGAGGACATCGAATCCAGCGTGACGCATGCCAAGGAGCGGCCGCGCGGCCGCCTGCGCATCGATGCGGGCGCGGCCATCTCGAACTTCATCCTGCTGCCGGCGCTGCCCGGCTTCCTGGCGAAGTATCCGGAGATCCACGTCGAGCTCGGCGTCAGCGATCGACCCGCCGATCTCATCGGCGACAACGTGGACTGCGTGATCCGCGGCGGCCCGCTGCTCGAGCCTTCGCTGGTGGCGCGGCACATCGGCGACCTGCGCTGGATGACCTGCGCCACGCACGCGTATTTCGAGCGGCACGCGCAGCCCTCGCATCCCACGGACCTGCAGTCCGGCCACACCCTGGCCGCGTATTTCTTCCCGCGCAGCGGCCGCATGCGGCCCCTGACGTTCGAGCGCGACGGGAAACGCTTCGAGATCCAGCCGAATCCACGCGTAGCTGTCAACGACAGCTCGGCGCACTTCGCCAGCCTGCGCGCCGGCGTCGGTCTGGGCCAGATCCTGTCGTTCATCGTCTCCGCGAACGGCGCCAAGGACGAATTCGTGTCCGTGCTCGCGGACTGGCAACCGGCCGCGCTGCCGGTACACGTGCTCTACCCTGCCAACCGGCATCTATCTACCAAGGTGCGCGTGTTCGTCGACTGGGCGGCCGGGCTGTTCGCGCTGGATCCCTGCACCTGCCTGTTGAAGTAAATGAGACGAAGGGGCGTGGCGCGGCCCCGAAGGTCGGGTGCATACACGCCCTGGATGCAGTTTCTCTGGCTACCCATCGCACTGTCCCTGTTCGGGCTGATCGCGCTTTGCATGCGCGGCGGCTGGCTTGCCGGGCGGCGACGCCTCGCGAAACTGGGCGACAGCGCCAACGAAGGCCTGGGCGCGGTGGATGGCGCCATCTTCGGCATGATGGGACTGCTGCTGGCTTTCACGTTCACCGGCGCCGCATCTCGCTTCGACCAGCGCCGCGACCTCATCGTCCAGGAAACCAACGCCATCGGCACCGCGTGGCTGCGTCTCGATCTGCTGCGCGAGGGCCCTCGCGAGCAGGCGCAAGATCTGTTTCGCCGCTACCTGGATCAGCGCCTCGATGTCTACAGCGACGTGACCGACACGGTGCGCACCCAGAAGTCTCTCGCCGCCGTCGCCGCGCTGCAGACGCAGATCTGGGAGCTGGCGCTGGCGCAGTCCCGTGATGACAAGTCGCAACCCATCGTGCAATCGCTGCTGCCCGCGCTGAACGACATGTTCGACATCGCCACGGCGCGCGTGCTGGCCACGCGGCAACATCCACACTTCGCGATTTTCGGCCTGCTGCTGGTGCTCGTGCTGGTCAGCGCATTCCTGGTCGGCTTCAGCCAGGCCAAGGTCGCGCGCCAGAGCATGCTTCACATGCTCGGCTTCTCGGCCACCACCGCACTCGCGCTCTACCTGATCATCGACCTCGAATACCCGCGCGTGGGCGTGATCCGGGTGGATAGCTTCGATCTCGCGCTGGTCGAGTTGCGGGAGTCGATGAACTGAGGTCCGGCGTGCGCCTGCTAAGATGCGCCGCGTGAAACACCTCATGACGCTCGTGGCCGCGACGTTCGCGGCAATGGCCGTGGCCGCACCGCCGAAGCTTCAGAAGCAGGGCGACACCCAACAACTTCTCGTCGACGGCAAGCCCTTCCTGATCCTGGGCGGCGAGCTCGGCAATTCCAGCGCCTCGAGCGCGGACTACATGAAGCCCGCATTGGCCGCGCCTGCAGGCCATGCATCTCAACACCGTGCTCGCGCCGGTCTACTGGGAGCTGGTCGAACCAGCCGAAGGCAAGTACGACTGGAATTCGGTGGATGCGTTGTTGCGGGATGCGCGCGCGCACGATCTGAAACTCGTGATCCTCTGGTTCGGCGCGTGGAAAAACAGCATGTCCACCTACGTGCCGCCGTGGGTGAAGCTCGATTCCGTGCGTTTTCCGCACGTGAAGGTGGCCGATGGCACGAGCGTGGAGATTCTCTCGGCGTTCTCGAAGAACACGCTGGATGCGGATGCACGCGCGTTCGCGGCCTTCATGGATCATCTCGGCAATACCGACTCGCGCGACACCACCGTGCTCATGGTGCAGGTGGAAAACGAGATCGGCATGTTACCCATCGCACGCGAGCGCGGCGCGGTGGCGGACAAGGCTTATGGCGCGGCGGTGCCGGCCGAGCTCATGCGTGCGCTCGCGGCGCGCGGCGAGAAAGTCGAACCCGAGCTGCTCGAGCGGTGGAAAAAGAACGGCATGAAGTCATCCGGCACCTGGGCACAGGTGTTCGGCGCGGACGAATGGGGCCAGGAAGTGTTCACGGCCTGGCACTACGCGCGCTTCGTCGAGACGCTGGTGAAGGCGGGCAAGGCGCGCTACGACATACCGATGTTCGCCAACGTCGCGCTGAATCGCACCGGCCGCAAACCCGGCGAATACCCCAGCGGCGGACCCCTGCCGCATCTCATCGACGTGTGGAAGGCCGGCGCTCCGTCGCTGGATTTCCTGGCACCCGACATCTATTTCCCCAACTTCTCGCAGCTCGCCGCGCGCTATCGTCGCGGCGACAACCTGCTGTTCATTCCCGAGGCCAACAACGCGACCAATCCGCAGGGACCGCCCAATGCGTTCTATTCCTTCGGTGCGCTGGATTCGCTCGGCTTCTCGCCGTTCTCCATCGAATCGCTGGGCGATGCGCCGAATCCGCTGTCGCAGTCGTACGAAGTGCTCGAACAACTGACACCGCTGATTCTCGCGAATCGCGGACAGGGACGCATGGCGGGATTCCGCGCGACGCTCAACGAGGACGGCAGTGTCATCGACTCGCCCGCGAAGGTCACGATGGGCGGCATCGAGTTCACCGTGACGTTCATCGATCCATGGACACCGAAGGACCAGCAGACCATCGCCAATCACGGCGGCATGCTGATTCACTCGGGCAAGGATTTCTGGTTCGCGGGCCAGGGAATCACGATCACATTCAAGGAAGCGGATTCAGCCAACGTGCGCGTCGGCATCGAGTTCGCTGAAGAGGGTGTATTCGTGAACGGTGCCTGGGTGCCGGGCCGCAGGCTCAATGGCGACCAGACACATCAGGGCCGCCACATCCGCCTGCCGCCGGGCAAACCGCAGATTCAGAAGGTGCGGCTGTATCGATATCGCTGACCGCAACCGCTGGCGCCTCAGCGTTTCAATCTCACGGTGAACGTGGTCTGCTCCGCGCAGCGCGCGAAGGGTCCGTAAGCGGCCAATGGACCGGGAAGCGTGGCCATCGGCCCGCAGGTCCCCGTAATGACCTTTTCGGCATACACGCCGCCGCGTGGCTCGAAGCTCCAGCCGTCGATCAGAATGTGATTGACAGCCGTCGTGGCGGTCTTCGCCGTGATGAAGAGCTCGCTCCAGAACGGATACGGCTCGGTGCTCTTGGGGCAACCTCGCTGGCCCTTGAGTATCCGATTCTCGTTGGTCTGGTGAATCTCGAACACCAGGTCGAGCCGAGGTTCATACGGCGGAACATTGCTGCGCCACAGGTACCCATCGACGACGTTGAAAGGCGTGCTGCCGCTGCCCACGGCCGTGGCGTAACACACGGGCGCGAGTTTCATGAGCATCCGGTCACCGGTCTTCTTCGGCGGGCCCGTGTCGCGGGTCTGATACTGAAGCGTGCCGGTTCCCCTGTACGGAGTCGTGGGCTGGTGATCCGGCGCACTGTAGGTGGCGAGGACGTTGCCGGTCGCGTTCGAAATGGCCACCTCCGTACCGCCGCGGATCTCGGACTTCATTTCGATCTGGAGCTGGCATTTCGACTGCAGGTTGACGATGGCGCCGTGCACGTAGGAAGCCTCGGCCTCGTACGCGGAAATTTCCTCGCGTGCATAGTCCTCGAGGGTCGACCATCGCGCCAGCGAGAGCGGATGGTTCTGATTGTGCGCGTGACAGGCGGCACCGTGACGATTCTCGTGCTGCGCCGTGACCTCCCGCATGCAGGCGGTGGTCTCTTCGATGGTGGTCCGGCAGGACGGGTCGGTTTCACCTTTCGCCTTGTTGGTGCCCGAGGTCGTCGCGGTGTTGATCGCGGGCTGGATATCGTTGTCCTGGAAATGTTTTCGCACCGACTCGTTGATTGCCGGTGCGTTGCCGGACCAGCGGCCAATGGCATCGCGGTAGGCCTGGATCGCCGCGCGCGATTCGGCTTCGCGGTTCCTGAGGTCCGCGATGTCGGGGCACTCGCACGTATCCGCGGCGAACGCGCTTCCCGCGAATGCGATCGATGCGCATAGCTGGATTCGCAAACCGGTCACAGTCCCTCCCGACTACGCTCAGCCCAGCACGATCAACAAGTCCTTCGCGTCCACCTGCAGTCCCGGCTTGGCCAGCACCTCGGCCACGGTGCCGTCGCTCTCCGCACGCACGCTGGTCTCCATCTTCATGGCCTCCATGGTCAGCAACAAGTCGCCCTTGGCGATTTTCTGACCGACCGTCGCCTTCACGGTAGCAATCGTTCCAGGCATGGGCGCACCCACGTGTCTGGCATTACCCGCCTCCACCTTGCGCTGCGGTGGCCGCTTCGCCACCTGCGAACGGTCGGCCACGACGATGGAACGTGGCTGGCCATTGAGCTCGAAGAACACCTGGCGCGTGCCGTCGTCGCGCACTTCGGAGACCGCGACGAATCGCACGATCAGTGTCTTGCCGCGCTCGATGTCGACGCTGACCTCGTCGCCCGGCTCCATGCCGTAGAAGAACACCGGCGTCGGGAGAATCGCGCAATCGCCGAAGGCCGCGCGATCGCGCGCGTAGTCGAGGAACACCTTGGGGTACATGAGATAGGACGCGAACTGCGTGTCGGTCGCGGGGCGGCCTAACTTCCCGTCCAGCTGCTTGCGTTCGGCAACCAGGTCCAGCGGCGCCATGTTCGCTCCGGGGCGGGTCGCCAGCGGCGGCTTGCCCTTGAGCACCTTCTTCTGAATGCCCTCCGGCCAGCCGCCCTCGGGACGGCCGAGGTCGCCGCGCATCATCTGCACCACGGACTCGGGGAACGCCACTTCGAAGTTCGGGTCCAGCACCTGCTCGCGCGTGAGTCCGCTGGAGACCATCAGCAAGGCCATGTCACCGACCACCTTCGACGAGGGCGTGACCTTGACGATGTTGCCGAACATCTCGTTGACGTCGGCGTAAGTCTGGGAAACCTCGGGCCAGCGCGAGTCATCGAGACCCACTGAACGCGCCTGCTCCTTGAGGTTGGTGTACTGCCCGCCGGGCATGGCGTGCACGTACACCTCGGAGGCGCCCGAGCGCATGTCGCTCTCGAAGGCCAGGTAGTTCTTGCGCACCTGCTCCCAGTACATCGAGATCGAGCGCACGGCGGCATGGTCGATGCCCGGATCGCGCGGGCTGTAGCGCAACGCCTCGATGATGGAACCGAGGTTCGGCTGCGAGGTGAATCCGCTACATTGCATCGATGGCGCCGTCGACGGCATCGCAGCCGGCGGCCACCGCCGCCAGCACGCTCGCCGCCGCGATGCCGGAGGTGTCGTGGGTATGGAAATGCACCGGGATCCCGAGCTCGTCCTTCAGCGCCTTGACCAGCGTGTACGCCGCATTCGGCTGGCACAGTCCGGCCATGTCCTTGATGCCGAGGATATGCGTGCCCGCGGCCTTCAGCTCGCGGCCCATCTTCAGGTAGTAGTCGAGCGTGTATTTCTTCTCGTTGGGCGAGGAAAGATTGCCCGAGTAGCAGATGGCCGCCTCGCAGAGCTTGCCGGTTTCGAGCACCGCGTCGATGGCCACGCGCATGTTCTCCACCCAGTTCAGCGAGTCGAACACGCGGAACACGTCGACGCCGGAGATGGCGGCCTGCTTCACGAAGGCGCGCACCACGTTGTCCGGGTAGTTGGTGTATCCGACGGCGTTCGCCGAACGCAGCAGCATCTGCAGCAGCAGATTGGGCATGGCCGCGCGGAACTGTTCGAGCCGCGACCAGGGGTCCTCGCGCAGGAAGCGCATGGCCACGTCGAAAGTGGCGCCCCCCCAGCATTCCACCGAGAACAGCTGCGGCAGCATGTGCGCGTAGTAAGGCGCGATGGCGACCATGTCCTGCTGGCGCATGCGCGTCGCCAGCAACGACTGGTGGGCATCGCGCATGCTGGTATCGGTGATCAGCACGCTGTCCTGTTTCAGCATCCAGTCGGCGAAGCCCTTGGCGCCGAGCTCGTCGAGCTTCTGTTTCGTGCCCGGTGGCGGCGCCTTCGCCACGTTGACCTTCGGCAGCCGCGCCAGCGTCATCTGCTTGGGCTTGAGGCGGCCCTTCACCTCCGGGTTGCCGTTGACGATGGTGTCGCCGATGAAGGAAAGGATGCGCGTGGCGCGATCCTTCTTCTTCTCCCACTTGAAGAGCTCGGGCGTCTCGTCGATGAACTTGGTGGTGTACTCGGCGTGCGCGAACTTCGGGTGCGTGATCACCTGGTCGAGGAAGCGCAGATTGGTGGCCACGCCGCGAATGCGGAACTCCCACAGCGCGCGATGCATGCGCGCGATGGCCTCCACGGGGTTCGGCGCCCACGCCGTGACCTTCACCAGCATGGAGTCGTACGAGCGCGTGAGAATGGCGCCGGCGTAGGCGGTGCCGGCGTCGAGCCGGATGCCGAAGCCCGCGGGCGAGCGATACGCGGTGATCTTGCCGTAGTCGGGCGCGAAGTTGTTCTCGGGGTCCTCGGTGGTCACCCGGCATTGCAGCGCATGCGAGGTGAGGTGGATGTCCTGCTGCGCCGGCACGCCGCTCGACTCGTCGCCGATCCTCGCGCCGTCGGCGATGCGGATCTGCGCCTTCACCAGATCGATGCCGGTCACCGCCTCGGTGACCGTGTGCTCCACCTGGATGCGCGGATTCACCTCGATGAAGTAGAACTTGCCGGTCTCGGCGTCCTGCAGGAATTCCACGGTGCCGGCGTTGCGGTAGTTGACCGCCTTGCCGATCTGCAGCGCGTAGCCGCAGAGCTCATTGCGCTGCCCGGTGGTCAGGAAGGCCGCCGGCGCACGCTCCACCACTTTCTGGTTGCGACGCTGCACGGTGCAGTCGCGCTCATATAAATGAACCAGGTTGCCATGGGTGTCGCCGAGGATCTGCACCTCGATGTGCCGCGCCTTGCGCACCAGCTTCTCGAGATACACCTCGTCGTTGCCGAATCCCGCCTTGGCCTCGCGCCGCGCCACCGGCAGCAGCTCGGCGAGCTGCGCGTCGCTTTCGATGACGCGCATGCCACGGCCGCCGCCGCCCCAGCTGGCCTTCAGCATTGACGGGTAACCGATCTCGTCGGCAAGTTCGGTGGCACCCTTTATATCAGCCGGTAAGCGGCGACGTGGCCGGCATCACCGGCACGCCTGGCCGAAGTAGCTAGATTGCGCGCCGCCACCTTGTTGCCCAGCGTGCGCATGATGTCGGGCGTGGGGCCGACGAAGATGATGCCCTCGCGATTGCAGGCCTCGACGAACTCGGGGTTCTCCGACAGGAACCCGTAACCCGGATGAATGGCGTCCACCTTCGCCTCGAGGGCGATGCGCAGGATGTCCTCGATGTCGAGATACGCGTCCACCGGCGCCTTGCCGCGACCCACGAGATAGGCTTCGTCGGCCTTGGTCCGATGCAACGAAAAGCGGTCTTCCTGCGAATAGATGCCGATGTGGCGGATGCCCAGCTCGCTGGCCGCGCGCATCACGCGAATCGCGATTTCGCCGCGATTGGCGACCAGCAGGCTGCGGATACGGGTCAGCATGTGTTCGTACTTCTAATATGATCCGGGGGCCGCAAAGCATAGCCGCAGGAGCCCCCGGAATGCCGAAGAGAATGGCTGGAAACTCAACGAACGCGCGCCGGATTTCCATGGCGGTGCTGGTAGCGCTCTCGTGCACTTGGAGCGTGCGTGCCGACGTGGCGCCGGCCACCGGAGGAAAAATGTTTGCGTTAGCTATCCATGGTGGAGCCGGAACCCTGTCGCGCAGCGAGATGACGCCCGCGCAGGAGAAGGAATATCGCGACGGTCTCGCGGCCGCGCTCGATGCGGGCTATGCGGTGCTGGGTCGCGGCGCGTCCAGTCTCGACGCCGTCATCGCGGCCGTGCGTGTCCTGGAAGACAACCCGTTGTTCAATGCCGGACGCGGCGCTGTCCTGAATCGCGACGGCGTGGCCGAGCTCGATGCCTCGCTCATGGATGGCAGGACATTGGGCGCGGGCGCGGTGACCGGCCTGCAGCACGTGAAGAACCCCATCGACCTCGCACGCCTCGTCATGGAGAAGTCTCCGCACGTCATGCTGGTGGGCGCTGGCGCCGAGGAATTCGCGAAGCTGCAGGGCATGGAGATGGTGCCCAACGAATATTTCCGCACGCCCGCCCGTCAACGTCAGCTGGAGCGCAGCCTGCGCGGCGCCATCGCGACGCGAGAACGAGCTGGAGGCCTTCGGCACCGTGGGTGCCGTGGCACTGGATCTGCACGGCAATCTCGCGGCCGCCACGTCCACCGGCGGCATGACCGGCAAGCGCTGGGGCCGGGTCGGCGATTCCCCCATCGTCGGTGCGGGTACGTATGCCAACAACGAGAGCTGCGCGGTATCGGCCACCGGGCACGGCGAGTACTTCATCCGCACCGTGGTCGCCCACGACATCTGCGCGCAGGTGGAATACCTGAAGATTCCGCTCTCGAAAGCGGTCGACAACGTGCTCAACGGCAGGATGAAGAAACTCGGTGGCAATGGCGGCGTGATCGCGATCGACCCGCAAGGGCGAGGTCGTGCTCGAGTTCAACAGCGAAGGGATGTTCCGCGGCGTGGCGACCTCGAAAGGCCGTCGCGAAATCGCCATTTACCGCTAGCGGGAAGCTGCTGCGAAACTAACTTCCGCTGGCTTCGCGCAGCGGCAACACCGCGGTGGCGGCCGGATCCGCGCGCGCGATGCCCGGATCCAGCGCCACGTACTGGTCACGTCCCTGGTTCTTGGCCAGGTACAGCGCCTCGTCGGCCAGGCCGACCGCGGCGTCATGCGTGGCCACGCGATAGGCCTCCACCGCGACCACGCCCACGCTGATGGTGACGTAGGGCTGGGTCGGCGAGCTGGCGTGCGGGATCTGCAGCTCGCGCACCGCGGACAGCAGGCTGCGCGCGATGCTTTCACCGTAGGCCTTGTCCGCGCCGTACAGCACCGCGATCAGTTCCTCGCCGCCGTAACGCGCGACGAAATCGAGCGGGCGCCGGCGCGCCGCATCGCGCAGCGCGCTCGACACGCGCCGCAGGCAGTCGTCGCCGGCCACGTGGCCGTAGCGATCGTTGTAAGCCTTGAAACAGTCGATGTCGATCATGATGACCGCCACGGTCTGGCGGTCGCGCTGCGCCTGCTGCCAGACGCGGCGGATCTGGTCTTCGAAAGCGGCGCGATTCAGCAGGGTAGTCAGGCCGTCGTGCGTGGCCACCTCGGTGAGCTGGCGGTGCTCGAGGAAGGCCTTGCGGTTCGCCAGCTCGAGCGAGTACGAACCGGCGAAGCCGATGATGTTCGCGCAGAACAGCGTGAACATCAGGTAGGTAGCCGTCGCGGTAGGCATGGTACCGGCGAGGAACGCCACCACCAGCGCGGCGTATACGATGAGATTCACGCGCAGGGCTTCGCGCAGCCGCAGGCCCATCATGAAGTAGAAGAAGAACGACGCCAGCAGCACCCGGCCGCCCACCAGCGGAACCTCGGCCGGCGGCGAAAACGCCGCCATGATCACCGTGCCGATGCCGAACAGCGGCGCGACGATGCCAATGCCGAGGTCGTACCAGCGGCCATAGAAGCGCTTGGTGGTGAGCACCAGCATGAGGATCACGGCCGGAATGTGCAGCCCGAAGCGGACCATGTTGGTGATGCGCGCATGCTCGGCCGACAGTACGAAGTGATCGAGGATCACGTATCCGGTCACGGTGCAGGCCGCGATCCAGATGGCGATGCGGTTCCAGCCGCGCAGGCGCGCGCGATGCTCACTGCGGAATTCGGTTTCGAGCGGTTCCGGGAAACGCAGAAAACGGAAGCCATTCGCGAGCAAACGCGACGCGTCCGGGCTGTTTGGCGAGTTCTTGTTCTGCGCCATGGCTTCCTGCGCCTGACGGGTATCCCCTGGATCAGGTCAGCTTTGTATGTGTTCGGAGCCCGCGACGCAAGGCGCGATCATGATAAAGAAGCGCATCGCGCCTACAAGAACAGGCGCACCGTGCAACCGCCAGCGGGCGCCATTCGCGCGCGCGGGTACTGGAAAGGCACTACAGAGGTGCGGCTTCCTTGCGGGTCAGCTCAGCCTTGATGCGCGTGCGCCAGACTTCCATCGGGCTCCAGGCCTGCTTGCGGGCCGGGACCGAATCACGGGCTGCGGGGGCAATGAAGCCTTCCTCGTTCGCCGCTTTTGAAGTCGCCAACTCGAGCAGTGTCTGCTCGGTCTGGTTCTTGGTTTTCATTCGTCGATCCCTGAACGTTTCGACTTGTTCGTCTGGGCAGGGATTCTAGTACGCCGAAGATGAAAAATACGCTTCAAAAACCGATGTTTCCGGTATATGTCAAGACTTAGACCTGCGTCACAGTTTTACCCGGACACATATTCCGCGAGGTATTGCTCGAAGCTCACCTTGTCGGCCGCCTCCACCGCGGTCTGCGCCCTTAGGGACTCGTCAGCCTCGGCCCGGAATTCCGCCAGGCGCTCGACGTTGGGGGGATACAACGCCAGGAAATAGTCCTTGTGAAGCTTCGACATGCGCAGCGCCAGGTCGAAGAACGACTCGCCGGTGCTCTCGAGCTCGGCCAGCATGCGCGCCGACGGAGTCAGCGACACGTTCTCGATCTTTGCCGCCTGCACCGCCAGCGCCCCCGAGTACGGCTTCGACGCATCGCCACGGTCGAATACCTCGGCCACCCCCTGCATCGAGTCGATGAGCTCCTGGGCCCAGGACAGCAGCGGCAGCTTGCGACCGTCACGCTCGAGCATCAGTCCGGGTTCACGTCCCCGTCGCGCCACGGTCACGTGATTGGCATCCAGCACCTCCTGTTCGGACACGCTGATCGGCGGCGAGTCCTTCATGAGGCACAGGCCGAGAAAGACTTCGAGGAAGCGCAGCTTGTTCTGGTTGACGCCCACCGGATCGAAAGCACTGACATCGAGCGCACGCACCTCGACGTATTCGACGCCGGCGCGGCGCAATGCCTTGGTCGGGCGCTCGCCGGAACGCGCCACGCGTTTCGGCCGGATGAAACTGTAGTACTCGTTCTCGATCTGCAGGATGTTGGAGTTGAGCTGGCGGTACTGCCCATCGACCTTCACGCCTAACTTTTCGTACGGTTCGTGCCGCGTGGTGATGGCGCGCGACAGGTCGCGCATGTATTCGTCGAGGCTGTTCACCGAGACGGAGAGCCCCGACTGGTTGCGATTGCGATAACCCAGGTCGCTCATGCGCAGGGAGGTGGCGTACGGCTCGTACGAGGTGTCCTTCGAAAGCCTGGGCAGCGTCACGTTGCGGCCGCGCAGGAAGCTGTTGCACACGACCGGCGACACGCCGAACAGGTACAGCACGATCCATCCATGGCGGCGGTAGTTGCGCAGCAGGTGGAAGTAGCGCTCGGAGATGAAATCCTGGCCGCGTATCCGTGACTGCACGAGATCCGCCCAGGGATCCCACATGGTAGTGGGGAAGGAATAGTTGAAGTGCACGCCCGAGATCGCCTGCATGACACGGCCGTAGCGCAGGCCCAGCCCCTCGCGATACACGGTCTTCATGCGGCCGATGTTCGAGCTGCCGAACTGTGCGATGGGAATGCTCCCGTCGCCATCGATGATGGACGGCATCGAAGTGGCCCACAGCAGCTCATCCCCCAGATGCTGGTAGACGAACTGGTGCAGGTCGAGCAGGTATTGCAGCAGCTCCCACGAGGTGCGGAAGGTGGGCGAGACCAGCTCGATCAGCGCCTCGGAGTAGTCCGTGGTGATGTGCTCGTTGGTGAGCGCCGATCCCAAGGCGCGCGGATGCGGTGTCTGCGCAATGTGCCCGTCGGGCGTCACGCGCAGCGATTCCTTCTCCACGCCCTTGCGGCCGCCCTGGACGATCTGCGGCTCGCCGCTGTTGATCAGCGCTGCCAGGGTTTGTTCGAACTTGCGATCGATGGCGGCTTTCATGCGGGGCCGGCATCTTGCCGCCATGCGGCAGAGTTACGCAATCAGTCTATGGAGAGAGGTCCCGCCTTGGCCCGCAATGTTTGTTCGGCCTCACAACGCTTGCGAAGGTCGGTCAGCATCTGGGGCATTTCGCGCCGGAACCTGGAGCGCAAGACCCAGTTGGGAATGTAGCCCGGAGGATCGAGGTAGGCGCGGTATAGAAGCACCGTATAGGAGCCATCCTCGGCGGGCTCGAGCTCCCAGCGACCTTCGTTGGCCTTGAAGTCGCCGCTGACCTGGCGAAAGGCGATCACACGATTGGCGACCAGGTCGGCACGGAAGACATATTTGATTCGCGGCGCGTACCAGCCAAAGTCGACTTCGTGCTCGACCAGCTGCCAGCTGTTGTCGGGGGCCTGGTCCCTGACCCGGCACAGCCGCATGTGGGGCACGTACTGCATCGCGTCGGCGCAGGTCGTCAGCATCTGGAAGACCACGTCAGGCGGGGCGTCGATGCGCACCGCGGCACGTACCGTTCCGCGGCGCTGCGAGCTGTCGAGGGTGGCGCGGATGAGCAGCTGGCGGGCCGCCACGTGCTGCGCTTCGGCAGGCGAGAGCGTGATTTCGCCCGCGCGCGCCGGAACTCCGCAGGCGAGGCCCCAGGCGCCGCAGGCCAGCGCCAGTGCAAGTGCGGTCCATTGCCTTGCCGATCCCATGAATATGAGTGCCATGAGTCCGTGAAAAGGTTCGTGGCCTTATCGTCGCACTTCGTTCATTGCCGGTTAAGGAGAATCGTCCTATCGTCACCGTCATGAAGCGCAGCGCCGCCATCCTCGTCATGGGCCTCCTGGCCGCGTCGCCGGTGTTCGCCGATGGCTTCCGCTGTGGTACCAAGCTCGTGCTGGAAGGCTCGACGCGTTCGGAGGTGGCCGCCAAGTGCGGCGAACCCACCGAGGTGATCACGATGCGCAGCATCTTCCGCCGCCCGGTCATCTGGACGAGCGGCCGGCCCTACTTCATCGGCGAGGACTACATCGAGGTGCCCGTCGAGAGCTGGCTCTACAATCTCGGGCCTAACAAACTCATGCGACGCATCCGCTTCGAGGGCGGCGTCGTCACCGAGATCGAGACACTGGGCTACGGCTACAACCCGTAGCTCCGTTACTTCCCGCCGGCTATCCACCGGTCGATCTTGGCGCCCAACACGTCCATGGGCACCGCGCCGTCGCGCAGCACCTGGCTGTGGAATTCCCGCACGTCGAATTTCGCACCGAGCCCGGTCTGGGCCTTGGCCCGCAACGCCGAGATGTGCAGCTGACCGAGCTTGTAACCCAGCGCCTGTCCCGGCCAGACGATGTAGCGTTCGACCTCGGCGGTGACGTCACTCTCCGCCAGCGACGAGTTGTCCAGCATGTACTTGATCGACTGCTCGCGCGTCCATCCCTTGGAATGCAGCCCGGTGTCGACCACCAGGCGCATGGCGCGCAGCATCTCGTCCGAGAGGCGTCCGTACCATTGGTAGGGATCGGTGAACAGGCCCAACTCCTTGCCGATCGATTCGGCGTACAGTGCCCAGCCTTCCGCGTACGACACGTAGTTGTTGAAGCGCCGGAAGCGCGGCAGCCCGGTGAGCTCCTGCTGGATCGCGATCTGGAAGTGATGTCCGGGCGCGGCCTCGTGCAGCGACAGCGTCTCGAGCCCGAAACGCGGCTGTGCTTTCAGGTTGAAGGTGTTGATGTAAAAGATGCCGGGCCGCTTGCCGTCGGCTGAAGGCGCCTGGTAGGAGGCGCCGGCTGCGGAGGCCGCGCGGAACGGCTCGACGGGACGGATCTCGTAGTCGGCCTTGGGGAAATCCGAGAACAGTCGCGGCAGCAGCGCATCGATGCGCCGCTTCACATCGCGGTAGGCGTCGAGCAGCTCCTGCTGATCCTTGAAATAGAACTGCGGGTCGTCCTCGAGGTGCCTGAAGAATGCGTCGAGATCGCCCTGGAAACCCACCTGCTGCTTGACCGAGATCATCTCGGCGCGAATGCGCGCCACCTCGTCGAGGCCGATCCGGTGAATCTGATCGGGAGCCATGTCCATCGTGGTCGCGCCGCGGATGCGCCAGCGATACCAGGCCGCGCCATCCGGCAGATCGCTCCAGCCCACGGTGCTGCGCGCCGCGGGTAGATAGTCACGCTCGAGAAAGTCGGCGAGGCGCGCGTATGACGGCAGGACCTCACGCGCCAGCGTGGCCGAATACGCGGCGCGGATGCGCGCCGCCTCGGCGGCCGGGAAATCCTTCGGCATGGCCACGACCGGGCCCCAGAAAATGCTGGCCTCGGGCGTCGGCGTGACGATTTCGCGCAGCTGCGGAATCACCTTCATCACCGCGGGCCGCGGCAGCGTGATGCCGCGCGACATGCCGGCGCGCATCAGGGCGATGGCGCCGTCCGCCCAGCGCGGAAATTCGCGCACGCGCTTCAGGAAGCGGTCGTAGTCGGCCACGGTCGCGAACGGCTGCGGTCCGGACCCCGAGCCGTACACGACCAGGTCCATGGGCAGGCCGCTCATCTGGTTGAACGGCATGTAGTCCTCGTGAAAGGGCTGGCCCGCGAGCGCCTGCTCGCGCTCGCTTACGAAGATCTCCTGCGTGATGCGCGCTGCCGCCGAGAGTTGCGTCGCGTCGATGGCGCGCGCGCGGTCGAGGTAGGCACGCTCGATGCCCAGCGACTTTTCGCGAAAGCCGGGGCTGGTGGACTCGTCGAGCCGGTCGTCGAAGCGCGAATCACCGATGGCCGTGGCACTCATCGGCGACAGCTCGAGCTGCTTGTCGAACCATTCCTCGACCAGCGCATTCAGTGTGGCGTCCGGCGAAGATTTCGGGGGGCCGGCCGTGCATGACGTGAGAACCGCCGCGGCTAACACCAGGGGGAGATTTTTCATGCGCGCATGGTAGCAGGCGAATTTTCGGTGCTTCGCGGCCCGCGCGCGATTTGGCCGCGTTACTGGGTCTTTCTGGCGCTGCGTGGCATCCTACCCGCCACTTCCATCGGAGCAGCACCATGCTGGTTGGATCCCAGGTTCGTCGCGTCGCCGTGGTCGGCGGCATGCGCATTCCCTTCGCGCGCGGTCACGGCGCGTATTCCAAGGTCGGCAACCAGGACATGTTCACGGCCGTGCTGCAGGCGCTGGTGGCCAAGTACCGCATCGCGGGCGAACGGCTCGGCGACGTGACCGGCGGCGCGGTGCTCAAGCACTCCAAGGACTTCAACCTGGTGCGCGAGTGCGTGCTGTCGTCGGGGCTGGACCCGGCCACGCCCGGGATCGACATGCAGCGCGCCTGCGGCACCGGCCTCGATGCGACTATTTCGATCGCGATGAAAATTGCACTGGGACAGATGGACGCCGGCATCGCGGGTGGCTTCGACACCGTCAGCGATCCACCCATCGTCTATCCACGCTCGTACCAGCAATTGCTGCTGCGTGCCTACCGCGGCAGGTCCGCATGGCAGCGGATCCAGCCCTTCTTCGGGCTGCGACCGAAACATTTCAAACCGGTGATGCCGGGTGTGCTCGAGCCGCGCACCGGGCTATCGATGGGCGAGCACTGCGAACAAATGGCCAAGACGTGGAAGATTGCGCGCGCCGACCAGGACGCACTGGCCAACGCCAGCCACGTCAATGCCGGTGCGGCATGGAAGCGCGGATTCTTCAGCGACCTCGTGATCGGCGACTACCAGGGCCTGAAGATCGACAACAACGTGCGCGCCGACAGCACGGTGGAGAAGTTAGGCCAGCTCAAGCCGGCATTCGACCGGCGCAGCGGCATGGGTACGCTCACGGCCGGCAACTCCACGCCGCTCACCGACGGCGCCTCCGCGGTGCTGCTGGCCAGCGAGGAATGGGCCCGCGCCCGCAACCTGCCCATCCTCGCCTGGTTCGGCCACAGCAAGCAGTGGGCCGTGGATTACGTGGGCGGCAAGGAAGGCCTGCTGATGGCGCCCGCCTACGCGGTTCCTTCGATGCTCAAGGACGCCAACCTCACGCTGCAGGACTTCGACCTGTACGAGATCCATGAAGCCTTCGCCGCGCAGGTGCTGTGCACGCTCAAGGCGTGGGAATCGCCGGAGTACTGCAGGGAACGCCTGGGCCTGGAGCGCCCGCTGGGCAGCATCGACCGGGCAAAACTCAATGTGAACGGTTCCAGCGTGGCCATCGGGCATCCGTTCGCCGCCACGGGCACCCGCATCGTCGCGCAACTCGCCAAGCAGTTGTCGGAGTCCCCCACCGCGAAACGTGGGCTGATTTCGGTGTGCACCGCGGGAGGCATGGGTGTGGTCGCGATCCTGGAGAAGGCCTAGTGGTGTCAGGCAGGGAAAACGGCCGCCGTTTCCCCGCCTGACACCACTTCCTCTTCCAATTGGTTTCACTTGAAACTAAATTGGCCGCCCGGCCCCGACCCGAGGCGGTCCCATGAAACGCTATGTCCACTTTCCGAAGGTCGAAGGCCAGGCCTCACGCCAGGCGCATGCCGACCTGCCGGCCGGCACCTACGAGCGTGAGATCAGCAAAGAGGGCTTCTTCGGGCCCGCGGCTCATCTTTATCACCGCCACCCGCCCACGGGCTGGGTGAACTTCGAAGGCCCGCTGCGCCCGCACGCCTTCGACTGCACGAAGCTGGCGCGCAGCCAGGACACGCCCTGGGCCGCGCCCGAACTGCTGCACAATGCCGCGGTGCGCGTGCGCTTCTGGCGCTGCGAGTCGAACATGGCGGCTCTCGCGCGCAATGCCGATGGCGACGAGCTGATGTTCGTGCACGCCGGGCGCGGCGAGTTCTTCTGCGACTATGGACATCTCTCCTTCGAGGCCGGCGACTACATCCTGATTCCGCGCGGAACCATGTGGCGCCTGGAGTGCGCCGAGCCGCTGCGCGCGCTGCTCATCGAGGCCACCAACAACTCGTACCGGCTGCCGGACAAGGGACTGGTGGGGCCGCACGCCATTTTCGACGCCGCCATGCTCGACACGCCGCGCATCGACGAGGCGTTTCAAGACCAGCAGGACAGCAACGAATGGCGCGTCGCCGTCAAACGCCGCAACGAAATTTCGACGGTGACCTACCCGTTCAATCCACTGGATGCGGTGGGCTGGCATGGCGACCTTTCCGTGGCACGCATCAACATGCGCGACCTGCGTCCGCTGATGAGCCATCGCTATCACCTGCCGCCCTCGGCGCACACCACGTTCCTCGCGGATCGCTTCGTGGTCTGCAGCTTCGTGCCGCGGCCCTTCGAATCCGACCCCGGCGCGATGAAGGTGCCGTTCTTCCACAACAACGACGATTACGATGAAATGATTTTCTACCACGCCGGTAATTTCTTCAGCCGCGACAACATCCATCCCGGGATGATCACGCTGCACCCGGGCGGCTTCACGCACGGCCCGCACCCCAAGGCGCTGAAGAACGTGTTCCAGCAGTCCAAGCCGGCCACCGATGAATACGCAGTCATGATCGACACGCGCGATGCGCTGGAAGTCACCGCGGCGGCCGAACAGGTGGAGTGGCCCGGTTACGTGGACAGCTGGAAGGGCGCGAAATAGCCCGGTGAAACTCGCCACCCTCAAACGCGGCGGCCGCGACGGCCGACTCGTCGTCGTGAGCCGCGACCTGCGGCACTGCCTGCTGGTGCCCGGCATCGCGCCCACGCTGCAGGCGGCGCTGGATGACTGGAATTCGCTGGCACCGCGCCTGGCCGAACGCGCCGCGGCGCTCGTGAACCATACACATGCGGACGTCATGCCGTTCGATCCAAACCAGTGCGCGGCACCGCTGCCGCGCGCCCATCACTGGGTGGATGGCAGCGCCTACGTGAATCACGTCGAGCTGGTGCGCAAGGCGCGCGGCGCGGAAATGCCCGCGTCGTTCTGGACCGAGCCGCTGGTGTACCAGGGCGGCTCCGACGACTTGTTAGGACCGCGCGACGACGCGCCGTTCGGCGACGAAGCCTGGGGCATCGATCTCGAAGCCGAGGTCGCGGTGATCACCGACGACGTACCCATGGGCACCGATGCGGCGCAGGCCGCGGGGCACATCAAGTTGATCACCCTGGTCAACGACTGGTCGCTGCGCAACCTGATTCCGGGCGAGCTCGCCAAGGGCTTCGGCTTCTACCAGTCAAAGCCCGCGACGGCATTCGCGCCGGTGGCCGTCACGCCCGACGAGCTGGGCGAGGCGTGGCGCGACAGCAAGGTGCACCTGCCCATCGTCAGCCGCATCAACGGCACGCTGTTCGGCCGGCCCGAGGCCGGCACGGACATGACCTTCAATTTCGCGCAACTCATCGCGCACGTCACCCGGACCCGCCGGCTCGGCCCCGGCACCATCATCGGCTCGGGCACGGTGTCCAACTACGATCGCAGCCGCGGCTCGAGCTGCCTCGCCGAAGTGCGCATGCTGGAGCAGATCGCGCACGGACAGCCACGCACGCCGTTCCTGAAATTCGGCGACCGCGTCGAAATCGAAATGCACTCCCGCGATGGCACCGACATCTTCGGCACGCTGGACAACCGGGTGGTGCGGGCGGGCGCCGCCAGCTAATCCCCTTCGACGCCTCAGGCTCTTGCGAATGCCGAACCGCGCAGCGTCGCGCGCCCGCCTTTGCCGACGCGCAACGGCTTCACCACCTCGCGATAACGTACCTGCGCCAGGCCACCAGGCGTGCCGCGCAAGGTCACCGCCGACAGCTCACCCTCGCGCCAGGCCATGTCCAGCTCGAATCCGCCGCGCGCACGCACGCCGCGCAACGATCCGGCCGGCCAGGCCCGCGGCAGCGCGGGCAGCAGCTCGATCTCGCCGTCGACACACTGCACCAGCATTTCGAGGATGCCGTTCGCACCGCCGAAATTCCCGTCGATCTGGAACGGCGGGTGCGCGTCGAACATGTTCGGATAGGTGCGCGAGGAATCGAGCAGTAGTTTGAGGACGTCGTGCGTGTGGCCGGCGTCGCGCAGCCGCGCCCAGAGATTGATGCGCCAGGCGATCGCCCAGCCCGTGGACAGGTCGCCGCGCAGCTCCAGCGAGCGCTTCGCCGCGGCCGCCAGCTGCGGCGTGCGCCGCACGGTGATCTGTTCGCTGGGAAACAGCGCATACAGATGCGACACGTGCCGATGGTCCGGTTCCGGCGCCTCCATGTCCCAGTCCTCGAGCCACTCCTGCAATTGCCCCGCCTTGCCGACCTGGTCCGGCGGTAGTTTGGCGCGCGCCGCGGCGCAGGCGGCCCGGAAGTCCGCGTCCACGCGCAGGATGTCCGCCGCGCTGATGCAGTTCGCGAACAGGTCGCGCAGGATCTGGCTGTCCATGGCCGGTCCGGCACAGATGGACGACCCCGGCCGATGTTCATTTTCCGGCGAGATCGACGGGCTGGTGACCAGGAAGCGGCCGGATGCGTCCGGCACCAGCGTGTCGAGGAAGAATTCGGCGGCGCCTTTCATGACGGGATAAACCTCCGCCAGGAAAGCGCGATCGCGGCCATAGTCGTAATGGTCCCAGAGGTGCTTGCACAGCCAGGCGCCGCCGGTGGGCCACATCCCCCAGCGCGCGCCATCGATGGGAGCGCTGGCACGCCACAGGTCCGTGTTGTGATGCGCCACCCAGCCACGCGCGCCGTAGTTCACCCGGGCGGTGCGCGCGCCCGTGATCGCCAGGTCCTTCACCATGGCCACCAGCGGCCGCACGCATTCCGCGAGATTCGCGGGCTCCGCCGGCCAGTAATTCATCTCGGTATTGATGTTGATGGTGTACTTCGATCCCCAGGGCGCGGAGAGCTTGTCGTTCCACAGACCCTGCAGGTTCGCGGGCTGCGTGCCGGGCCGCGAGCAGGCGATGAGCAGGTAGCGCGCATACTGGAAGTACAGCGTCACGAGCTGTGGGTCCTGGCTGGTTTGCGAATCGCGGATGCGCAGGTCGGTGGGCTGCTCGCCGGCCACCGTGCTGCCCAGGTCCAGCGCAACGCGTCCGAACAGGCGCCGATGGTCCTCGGTGTGGGCGGCCGAGAGCTCTTCCCAGATCTTTCCGCCAACCGCGTCCAGCTGTGCGCGCGTGATCGCGACCGGATCGCCGCCCACGTCGTCGAAACGCCGGTAGTTAGTCGCGATGGCGATCAGCAGCAGCGCGGAGTTCGCGCCGCGCAATGTCAGCGCGTCCTCGGACGAAACCAGCTCGCCACCCTGCGCGACGATGCGCACGCGCGCCTGGAAACGCAGCGCCGCGGGCACGCCGTGCTGCGAGGTGTTGTTGCCGGTGAGGATCAGCGTGTCGCCTTCCACGCGCACGCTGCCCGGCATGGGAGTTTCGAAGCTGGCGCGCAGGTCGACCGCGGCCTCGCGATCCGCACGGATCCGCATGACGATGACCTGGTCCACCGCCGAGGCGAATGTTTCGCGGCGATACGTCACGCCGTCCTGACGGTATTCGACGCCGGCCACCGCGGTGTCCAGGTCGAGCTCGCGCCGGTAGTCCTCGGCAAATCCCGAGGCGCCGAACGTCAGCACCAGGTCGCCCACGGTCTGGTAGGACGGCATGCGCAACGGCCGCGCCATCATCTTTTCGTTGGCCAGCGCCTGCGCCTCGGCGTATTTGCCCTGGGCAATCAGCTCGCGCACGCGCGGCAGAGCGAGGCGCGCCTCGGGATCCGCCGGATCGTAAGGACCGCCGGCGTACAAGGTGTCTTCGTTGAGCTGCAGGCGTTCACGCGCCACGCCGCCAAACACCATCGCGCCGAGACGGCCATTGCCGAGCGGCAAGGCCTCGGTCCACTGCTCCGCGGGCTGCCGGTACCAGAGGCGCAGATCGCCCGATTCCTGCGCACGCACGCCGCGCCACGCGCCGGCCGCCAGGGTGAGCGCAACACCGCCCTTGATCGCCGATCTGCGGTTGATCATTTGGCCGGGCTGTCGCAGTCCGGGGAACCGCGATCGAAGATGATCTTCCACTCTCCCGAGGGCTCGCGGCGCCAGATCGAGGTGAAGGTGGCGATACGTTTCCCGGCGGCGTCGAGCACCGGCCCCGTGGACAGCGCCAGCTTGCCACCTTCCTGCACCTCGACCGTCTCCGGCTTCCACGAGAACGGCGGCTGGGCCGCGTCGAAGAACTTCTGCCAGCGCGTCAGCACTTCGTCCGGGCCGCGCAGCGGCTGGTCTGCCAGCCAGATGACATCGGGCGCAATCATGCTGCGGAAGGCCTTCACGTCGCGGTCGGCCAGCGTCTTCGCAAACGCGATTTCGGTGGCGCGCACCTGTGTTGCCAGCGCGGCGAGATCTTCGGCCGCAGCCGCACCGCTGGAGGCGAAGCAGAGCAATAACGCGACGAGTCGGCCTTTCATGGATATCTCCCTGTGGACACAGCAGATATTACCTTCGGGGGAGAGGTGCTTCGCCCGGTCGGTGGCAAAATGCCGTTCCTCCTCGAGTCAGGTGACCGCATGGGTGAATTCACGACGCTCATGGCCCGCGATGGCCATGAATTCAACGCCTGGCTGGCTCCGGCCCAGGGTGGGGCGCGCGGCGCCGTGGTGCTCTGCCAGGAAATCTTCGGGGTGAACCATCACATCCGCGGGGTCGCGGATGGCTTTGCGGCGGCGGGGTATCTCACCATCGCACCCTGCCTCTTCGATCGCATCCGGCGCGGCATCGAGCTCGGTTACACCGAGAAGGACACGCAGGAAGGACGCGGCTATCGGCTGCAGATCCCCAAGGAAAAGACGCTGCTGGACATCGGCGCATCGATGAATGTCGTCAAGCATGCCGGACGCGTGGCGGTGGTCGGCTATTGCTGGGGCGGAACCCTGGCGTACCTCGCGGCGGGCCAGCTTCCCATCAGCTGCGCGGTGTCGTACTACGGCGGCCAGATCGCCAAGGAACACCTGGACAAGCCCCCGAAGCGTCCGGTGCTCTACCACTTCGGGGAAAGGGACCCATATATCCCGCCCGCCGACATCGAGAAAATTCGTGCGGCCGATCCCAACGGGGTGTTCCACACCTACCCGGCGGATCATGGGTTCAACTGCGACGAACGTGCCAGCTACGAGCCCGCGAGCGCGCAGCTGGCGCGCGAACGCACGCTGGCCTTCCTGGTCGCGCACCTGGAGAAGAAATGATCAAGCTTTCGGATAGCAGCCTCTGGAAGGAACGCGGCTTCGTCGGCGGCCAATGGATCGCGGCGGACTCCGCTCAAACTACCGAGATCCGCAATCCCGCCAGCGGCGAGGTGCTCGGCACCGTGCCCGACATGGGCGCGCCCGAAACGCGGCGCGCCATCGACGCGGCGCATGCCGCGCTGCCGGGCTGGTCGAAGAAGACCGCGGCCGAGCGCGCGCGGCTCATGCGCAAATGGTTCGATCTGATGCTCGCCCATGTCGAGGATCTCGCGATCATCATGACCGCCGAGCAGGGCAAGCCATTGGCGGAGTCGCGTGGCGAGATCGCCTATGCGGCCTCGTTCATCGAGTGGTTTGCCGAGGAAGGCAAGCGCCTCTACGGAGACATCATCCCCGGGCACCAGACCGACAAGCGCATCATGGTGCTGCGCCAGCCCGTGGGCGTGGTCGCGGCGATCACGCCGTGGAATTTTCCGGCGGCCATGATCACGCGCAAGGCCGGACCGGCGCTGGGTGCCGGCTGTCCCATCGTGATCAAGCCGGCGCCGCAGACGCCCTACTCCGCGCTGGCCATGGCGGAGCTGGCGCAGCGCGCGGGAATTCCCGACGGCGTGATAAATGTCGTGACCGGGGATGCCGTGGCCATCGGTGGCGAATTCACCGGCAATGAAAAGGTCCGCAAGCTCTCGTTCACCGGCTCGACCGCGGTGGGCAAACTGCTGATGGCGCAATGCGCGCAGTCGATCAAGAAGGTGTCGCTCGAGCTCGGCGGCAACGCGCCCTTCATCGTACTCGACGATGCGGATCTCGACGCCGCGGTGGCCGGCGCCATCCAGAGCAAGTACCGCAATACCGGGCAGACCTGCGTGTGCGCGAACCGCTTCATCGTGCAGTCGAAGGTCTACGACGAGTTCGCCGCCAGACTCACCGGGGCCGTGAAGAAGCTGCGCGTCGGCGACGGGCTCAAGGGCGAAACCGACCAGGGCCCGCTGATCGACGCCAAGGCGCTGGCCAAGGTCGAGAATCACATCGCCGACGCCAGGGCCAAGGGCGCCACCGTCGTAACCGGCGGCGCGCGGCACGCAATGGGCGGCACCTTTTATCAGCCCACGGTGCTCACCAATGTCTCGAAGGAAATGATCCTGGCGCGCGAGGAAACCTTCGGCCCGGTGGCCCCGCTCTTCAAGGTCGACACCGACCAACAGGCCGTGCAGCTCGCGAACGACACGGAATTCGGGCTGGCCGCGTACCTGTACACGCGCGACCTGGCGCGCTCGTGGCGCGTCACCGAGGCGCTCGACTACGGCATCGTCGGCCTGAACACCGGCTTGATTTCCACCGAGGTCGCGCCATTCGGCGGCATGAAGGAAAGCGGCCTGGGACGCGAGGGCAGCAAATACGGAATCCTCGAGTTCACCGAGCTCAAGTACGTCTGCGTGGGCGGGATCTAGACCACACATGCAAGTGCGCGCGCGTCGCCTGATTCCATTGCTGGCGGCCTGCAGCGCGATTGGCCCGGTGGGCAACTACCTGTTCCTGCCGGCGCTGCCGCAGATCGGAGAGCACTATGGAGTGCTGCCCGGCACGGCGCAGCTCACCGTCACCGCCTACCTGATCTCGTTTGCATTCGGCGTGCTGTTCTCCGGGCCGCTGGCCGATCGTTACGGGCGCCGGCCCGTGCTCATCGGCGGCGTCGCGCTGTCCGGTGTCGCATCGCTGCTGTGCTACTTCGCGCCGACCATGAGCTGGTTCGTGGCGGCGCGCGTCGTGCAGGGCGCCGCCGGCGGCTTCGGCATCACGGTTTCACGCGCCAGCGTCGGCGATCTGTTCGAAGAGCGCGCCCTGGCGCGCATGTACGCCATCCTGACCATGGCGCTGGTGCTCGGCACCGCGCTCGCCCCCTGGGTGGGCGGCCTGATCACGCGCTACGCCGACTGGCAAACGGCCTTCGTCTGGCTGGCCATGATCGCCGCCAGCATCGCAGCAGCTTGCGCTGCCTGGCTGCCGGAGACGCGATCACCCAACGCAGATTCCCACAGCTTCGCCGTGCTGTGGCGCGAATCGCGCGCCTTGCTCGTGCGTCCTCTGTTCATGGGCTATGTGCTGCAGGCGGCGCTCATGTATGCGCTGTTCTTCGTGTTCGTGTCGTTGGCGCCCCATATGATGGTGAAGGTCCTCGGGCTGCCCACCGATCAATTCGGTCTGTACTACCTCTTCCTGGCGGCGGGCTACTTCATCGGCAACGCCTTCGTATCGCGGTCAGGCGGCCATCACGACGTGGTACGCCAGACGCATGCGGGACTCTGGTGGCAGATGTTCGGCGCGTTCGGCGCGCTGGCACTGGTCTTGCTGGGGTTCACGAATCCGCTCGCGGTGTTCATGCCCATGATGGCGTTTTCCTTCGGCCAGGGACTGGCGCTGCCGAATCTCATCGCGCACGGCATTCGCCTCTCCCCCAACTACACCGGCGTGGCCTCGAGCATTTTCGGTTTTTCGCAACTGGCGCTGTCGGCGATTGCCGTGCAGGTCATGGGCTACGTGCCGGCCGCCGGCTGGCAGCCCGCACTGTGGTTCTGCGCCATCGGCGCGATAGTCACATTCATCGGCGTCCGCAGACTGGAAGTGCGGGAGATTTTGCCGACGCGCGCGTAGTCAAGCGGCGGTCAAGCCGCGTACACTGCGGCGCCAGTGCTAGGACGGTTCCACGAAATCAGCCTCGGGACGGCGGACATCGCCGAGTCCGTTGCTTTCTACGAGCGGCTCGGTTTCACGCAGTGCGGAACCACCGACACCTGGCAGCATCCATACGGCGTCATGACCGACGGCAAGCTGTTCATCGGTCTGCATCAGTTCAAGTTTCCCTCTCCAACGATCACCTACGTGCACCCCGGTGTCGCGCAGCATGCGCACGTCATCGAAAAACACGGCATCGACCTGGCGTGGAAACTGGTGGGCGACGAAGCCTTCAACGAGCTGGGATTCCTCGACCCTTCGGGCCAGGCCGTGCGCGTCCAGGAAGCGGCGACGCATTTCGCCGGCGACCGCGAGAACAGCGATCCGTCGCTGTGCGGCGATTTCGCGGAATACAGCGTGCCGGCCGGCGAGTTCGAACCGATGCGCGAGTTCTGGGAACCGCTCGGCTTCGTCGCGATGGGTGAGAGCGACGCGCCCTACCTGCGCATGTCCATGACCAGCGACCACCTCGACCTCGCGGTGCATCGCCCGCGCACGCTGGAGGTGCCCATGCTGGTGTTCAGCGCGCCCGACATGGGCGAGCGCATCGAGCGCCTGCGCGCGCTGGACTGCGAAATTTCCGCCGAGCTGCCGCGCGGACTGGACCCGCGCCATTGCGCGCTGCTCGAGGCGCCGGAAGGCACCACGCTGCTGCTGGTCAACGCGGTCGACTGATTGGTTAGTCGGCGCGGCGCACCAGCCGCAGCCCGAACAGGAAGATCGCGAAGTTCACGGCGGCGAGCAGGAAGAACGGCCCGCCGCGACTCACCGAGTCGTACAGCCAGCCGCCGATGGCATTGGTGAACAGGATGGCGGCCGAAGCGACCACGCCCGCCAGTCCGAACACCGCGCCGCGCAGGTCGCGCGGCGCCTCCTGCCCGAGCAGCGTCTGGCCCACGATTATCGCGGCGATCTGTCCCACGCCGAGCAATACCGCGACCGCGAGCATGAGTCCGGTCTGCGTCGGGTCGATGAGACCGCAGGCGAAATAGGCGAGCGCCGCCAGCGCCATCGCGGCGACGCCGATGCGCAATCGGTCGACGCGGTCGAGCAGCACACCCACGACCAGCGCGGTGACCAGGCCCGCGGCCATGGCCGCGATGAACGGGCCGCGCGCGCGGCTGGTCGCTTCGTGCATCGGCAGGCCGCGCTCGAGCCAGGCATGTTGCAATCGAAACATCAGGAAGGTTCCGAGCACCACGCGATCGCCGAAAGAACCGAATTGCAGCAGGTACGCCATCCAGATGCGCGGATTGCGCCGCGCCGCGCCCAGGCCTTCGCGCAGGATGCGCGCCAGCGGCATGAGCGGCGCGCGTTCACTCGGCGTGCCGCGCCGCAGCCCGATCAACACCAGCACGGCCGACAGCGCGGCGAGCACCGCGGCCAGCGTGAAAGTCATGCGTCCGGCGGCGAGCTGCGTCATGCCGTGCTGCGACAGCCAACTCGGCATCTTGCCCAGCACGCCCACCAGCGTCAGAGCTCCCAGGCCCTGAAAGACGCCGGCCACGCCCACGAGCCGGCCGCGCGAGCTCTCCTCCGGAGTATCGGCGAGCACTGTCCCTAACATGGTCCCGACCGCGGCCACGCCGACGGAGAAGAACAACGCGCAGGCCGTGAGTTGCGGAAGCGTCCGCGCCAGCGGATACAGCAGGAAACCCGCGGCCAGCCACAGCAATCCGCAGGCATACACGGCGCGCCGGCCGATCTTGTCGGCGAGCGCACCGAACGGCGCGACCAGGCACAGCGCCACCAGTTCGTTGGCGAAATTGAGCGCCGACACCGTGCGTCCCTGCAGCTCGGAAGCCAGCCCCAGATTCACGTTCAGCAGCCAGGCCTGCATGAAACTCACGAACGCCAGCAGCCCGATGGTCACGAAGGCCGCATATAGATAGGAGACGAGATGCCGCGGCAGGAAACCCGGCGCCAGTCGGATGCCGGCCAGGCGCGCGGGAACGGACGGTTGGCGCGGATCGTTCACCGACGCATGATGCCACCCCCGGGACACGCGCCGGGACGAATACCCGGCGCGTCGTTGCGAACGCGGCCGCATGCAGGTGACCGTGAATGCGCCGAAGAATGCGCCCGGAAATGAGAGGATAATCCGCGCACTGGCCCTTCCGGAGAGCTCGATGGCGCGTTGCATGTATGCGGCTTCAGCCGCCTCGCTGGTACTCCTGTGCTCCGCGGCCAGCGCCGACGAGGGCATGTGGACCGTTCACGGCTTCCCATTCGACAAGGCCAACGCGGCCCTGAAGACGAAGCTCGACCAGGCCTGGCTGGATCGCGTGCGTGCCGCGACCGTGCGAATCTCCACCTGCACCGGCTCCTTCGTCTCCGGCGAGGGACTCATTCTCACCAACCACCACTGCGTGGCTTCCTGTCTCGCCGAACACTCGAACAAGGAAAGGAGTTTCCTCGAGGAAGGCTTCCTCGCGAAAACACGCGAGGAGGAAATGCGTTGCCAGACGCAGGTCGCCGACGTGCTCGCCGACACGGAGGAGACCACCGCGAAGATCGTCATGGCCACCTCGGGCAAGGATGAGGCCGCCGCCAACGAGGCACGCAAGGCGACGTTGACGCAGCTCGAGCAGGAATGCGAGGCGGCCACGAAGCTCAGGTGCCAGAGCGTGTCGCTGTACG
Source organism: uncultured Pseudomonadota bacterium (assembly GCA_963711635.1). GTDB lineage: Bacteria > Pseudomonadota > Gammaproteobacteria > Steroidobacterales > Steroidobacteraceae > CADEED01. The sequence goes on along the minus strand of CAVQEZ010000012.1, from coordinate 91,552 downwards.
AGGGCGGACAGTACTGGCTGTACAAATACAAGCGCTACACCGACCTGCGCCTGGTGTTCGCGCCCGAGGAAGGCATCGCCTCGTTCGGCGGCGATCCGGACAACTTCCAGTTTCCGCGCTGGAACCTCGACATGAGCATCCTGCGCGCCTACGAGAACGGCCAGCCGGTGATACCCACTAACTACCTGAAGTTCAACTTCGCCGGACCGGCCGCCGGCGAGGCGGTGCTCGTCTCCGGCAGCCCGGGCGCCACCGACCGCGAGCTGACGCTGGCGCAGCTCAAGCAGCTGCGCAACCAGGACCTCCCGCAGTACCTGCTGCGGTTCTCGGAGATCCGCGGCCGCCTGATCCAGTTCGCGCAGCAGAGCGTGGAGAACCAGCGCATCACCGACGACCTGATCAACAGCGTCGAGAACGCCATCAAGGTGCGCCGCAAGATGCTCGACGCGCTGCACGACGACAACCTGCTGGCGCGCAAGGCGGTCGAGGAACAGAACCTGCGCGCCGCCATCGCGAAGGACCGGAAGCTCAAATCCACGCTCGGCGATCCGTGGCGGGACATCGACGTCGCGCTGGCCAACGAGCGCGCCATGTACGAGTCGTTCCTCTATCTCGAGCAGCTCGCGGGGTTCCAGGGCCGCCTGGCCGGCTTCGCGCGCACGCTGGTGCGCGGGGCGGCCGAACGCGACAAGCCCAATACGGCGCGCTACCGCGAATTCACGGAAGCGGTGTTGCCGCGCGTCGAGCAGCAGCTCGGCGCCAAACTACCCGTTTATCCAGAGCTCGAAATGCTGCGCCTGGGCAACAGCCTCGAGCGCATGCGCGAATGGCTGGGCCCCGATCACCCGGTGGTGCGCAAGCTGATGTCCAAGGAATCGCCGGCCGGGCTGGCGCGCCGCGTCGTGACCGGAACCCAGCTCGCCGATCCCGCGGTGCGCCTGGCATTGTGGAAGGGCGGCTCGGCCGCGGTGGCCGCATCCACGGATCCGTTGATTGAGCTCTGGCGGAGCGTCGATGCCGATGCGCGCCTGGTCCGCAAGCAGTACGAGGACAATGTCGAGGGGCCGCTGCGCCACGCCGCCGAGCGCATCGCGCGAGCACGCTTCGCCATCCTGGGCACCAGCGTGTACCCGGACGCCACCTTCACGCTGCGCATCAACTGGGGCACGGTCCAGGGCTGGAACGAGAACGGCAAACCGGTCGAGCCGTTCACCTACCTGGCGCGGGCCTTCGAGCGCGCCACCGGCTCGGATCCGTTCCGCATCCCCGACAGCTGGATGCGCGTGAAGGATCGCCTCGACCTGAAGACGCCGTTCGATCTGTCGACCAACAACGACATCGTGGGCGGCAATTCCGGCAGTCCCCTGATCAATGCCAGGGGCGAGATCGTCGGCCTGATGTTCGACGGCAACATCCACTCGATTTCGGGCGCCTACTGGTTCGACGGCTCGAAGAACCGCGGTGTGGCGGTACACCCGGCCATCATGCGCGAGGCGTTGACCAAGGTTTATGGCGCGGATGCGCTGCTGGGGGAGCTCACGAAATAGGAAATGGGGTCAGACCCCGTTTGCTAGCAAAAGGTGCCGGAGCTTGTGACTCTGGCACGCTGCTTCAGAAATGGGGTCAGACCCCTTACTAACTACTGTCGCGCCGTCACTTCGAACCGCACGCGCATCTCATCCAGCACCACCAGCGTGCCCATTGCGACCGTGAACGGCTTGAGGCCCAGCTCCGAGTGTTTCAGCGGGAACTCGCCGCTGGCGAGAATTGCACCATCCTGGCGCTTGACGGTGACGGGAACGCGCAGCGGGTGCGTGATTCCCTTGAGAGTCACCTCCACGCCGACGTCATAGGCCTCGCCTGCCGCCCTGACGTCAGTGGCTCGCAGGCGCAGCGATGGATGATGCGCGGCATCGAGCAGCCCCTCTGACAGGAGATTGTTGCGCGTTCCCGTGCGCGCGCTCTCGGGAACGCCGGCAGGAAAGTCCGGCCCGGCCGCGGCGCGCAGTGCCGGCTCGTCGACGGTGAGCTCGCTCACCGGGAAACTGATGTCGAAGCGCGTTCCGAAAGGATCGTCGGTCACGTACACGAGCCCGGTGAGCTGGTGTGAGGCGATCACGTGGTTGTGGCCGAGGCGCGCCATTGCACCACCGCGGTACACGAAGATCTGCAATATCGACTCAGAGGGAACGACCTGGTACTCGCGCGCGTTCGCGGGCACTTCGCCCGACTCTGGAGTAGGTGCAGATCCTTGCTGCGGTATCTGCTGCGGGGGGCTTGTCTGGCAGGCGCCGAGCCCCAACAACACGAGGCCAACAAGAACCAAACGGGAACCGTGCACCGATTGCAATGTACTCATGATGTGTGCCCGCGTCTCCATGGCTTTGACCCTGCCCCTTTCGAGCAGCTAGCTTACCGACATGTCCATTCGTAACTCCACGCGCACCTGGGGTTCTCTCTCCAAGGCGCTGCACTGGATCGTCGTGTTGCTGATCATCAATCAGTGGGTGATCGGCATGCGCGCCGACAGCTTGCCGGTGGGTCTCGCCAAGCTGCAGGCGCTGGCATGGCACAAGTCATTCGGCATCACCATCCTGATGCTGGCGGTGGTGCGCCTGCTGTGGCGCTGGATGAATCCCGTCCCCGATCTGACGGCCGAGACCAAACCCTGGGAGCGCGTGCTCGCCAGGATCTCGCATGTCCTGCTCTATGGCCTGATCTTCGCACTGCCGCTGACCGGCTGGCTGATGTCGTCCGCGAAGAATTATCCGGTGAGCTGGTTCAGCCTGTTCCAGTTGCCGGACCTGATCGCGCCCAGCGAGCAGCTCTTCCGGCAGATGCGCAGCCTGCATCACACCTTGTTCGCCGTGCTGGTCGTGGTGGCGTTGCTGCACATCGCCGGGGCGCTCAAGCATCACTTCATCGATCGCAACGACGTGCTGAAGCGCATGCTGCCCTTCGGTGGCGTCAAGTGAGCCCGCATGACTAACTACCTAGCCGCGCTGTGGGCCGCCGTGCTGTTCGTCGGCGCCAGCGTTTCCGCCGCACCCGCCGGTACCGGCTCGAATGCCACGACGCCGCGCTTCACGCAGGCGCCCGGCGGCAGCCTGACCTTCTCATTCATGCAGGCAGGCGCCGAGAGCCATGGCTCGTTCAGGCAGTTCGCCACCGAGCTCGGTTACGACGAGAAGAACCCCACCGCCGGATCGCTCAAGGTCACCGTGCAGATCACCTCGCTCGATACCCAGGACAAGGACCGCGACGATGCGCTGGCCGGCGCGGACCTGTTCGACGCGAAGAAGTACCCCACCGCGCAATACGTGGCGAACTCATTGGTAAAGCGCGCGGACGGCGGCCTCGAGGCCGTGGGCAAACTCACGCTGCGCGGCGTCACCCGGGACCTGCGCGTTCCGCTGCGCATCCAGAATGCCGCCGGCGGCGTAGAACTTTCCGGCGAGGTGACGATCAAGCGGCTCGACTTCGGCGTCGGCCAGGGCGAGTGGAAGTCGACGGAATGGGTGGGCGACGACGTGAAGCTGCAATACAAGGTGCCCCTTTCCAGGTCGAAATAGGCGAGGTCGAAATAGATGGCCGGCAGTGGCTCCATGCGCAAGGTCTGGATCGGAATTTCCCTGGCCGTGGCCGTGCTGTCGTTCTATCCCGCCTGGGTGGGGCGCACCAGCTGGTGGCTGCCCGGCATCGCGTTCGCGCTGTTCCTGGTGTTCGTGCTCGAACCCTGGCTGCTCACCTGGGAACTGCGCCGGCGCGGTGAAGAATTGCAGATCACCGACGAGGGCGTGTTGCGCCGGCTGGCGCGCGGCGACAGCGAATACGTGCGCTGGGTCGACCTGCGCGAGGTTTCCATCGTCGTCACACAGGGCGTCAACCTGACCGAGGAATATTTCTTCGTGCTGGCCGGCACCGGCACTTCCGGCGTGCTGGTCGGCCAGAGGCTGGCGACGCGCCACGACCTGGTTGCGCATCTGAACAAGTTGCCGGGTTTCGATCACCGCGGCATCGCCGCGGCCATGGCTTCACCGGTCAACCAGCGCTTCACGCTGTGGCGCGTCGCGCCGCTCGACGGCGAGGCCAGCGTGATCGCCGTCGAACGCCCGGTGGGGCACGACGAGCGTCCGCAGCTGCGGGTCCTCTAGCGCCACCCGGCTTTCAGAACTTCGAGCCGTCCTTGCGCGTGAACAGCACCGGCGCATTCGCGCCGTTGTACTGCAGGTCCACGTCCGGATAGAACGCGCGGTCCTGGACGTCGCGATTGCTGACCTCGAGAAACACCGCCGGCTGCGAGCTGCGGTTCACCAGCTGGTGCCCGTCGCTGGTTCCCAGCGGAAATCCCGCGCACATGCCGGCCGTCAGGGTCTGCTCGCCGGCATCGGTGACCAGCACCACCTCGCCCGCGAGCACGTAGATGAACTCCTCTTCATGCGAGTGCCAGTGGCGCATCGAGGATTCCCTGCCCGGCGCCAACGTGGTGTGGTTGATGCCGATGGTCGTGAGACCCAGCGCATTGCCGAGCTGGCGCTTGGCGCGCGGCAGGACTCGCGAACGATAGGGCTCGGGATAACCGGAGCCGGTGCGCGGTTCGAGCGACATCGGATCGAGAGCGGGTTTCTTCAGACTCATGTGCATTGACCCCCCAGGCATTGACCCAAAAACGGATCGCATGCAACTGTAGCCGCATGCCGCAGATGTTTGACGATGTCGGGGAGATCGTGGAGGAGGCGCTGCGGCGCGTGGGCAAGCGCGTGGTGATGGCGCTGCCCCTGGGCATTGGCAAGCCCAATCTCATCGCCAACGAATTCTTCCGCCGCGCGCGCGCCGACCGCGGCATCGATCTCACCATCTTCACCGCGCTGTCGCTGCGCAAGCCCACGGGATCGAGCGACCTGGAGAAGCGCTTCGTCGATCCGCTGGCGGCGCGCATCTTCGGCAACTACCCGGAGCTCGAGTACCTCGAGGCCGTGCGTCGCGGCACCGTGCCGCCGAACGTGCGCGTCATCGAGTTCTTCTTCGAGCCCGGCTCGCTGATCAACAACGCGCACGCGCAGTCGCACTATCTTTCGGCCAACTACACCCACGTGGCGCGCGAGGTGCTGCATCGTGGCCTCAACGTGGTCGCCCATGTGGTGGCGCGCCGCACCGTGGGCGGCGTCACCGAGATCAGCCTCGGCAGCAACCCGGATGTCACGGTAGACCTTCTCCCGGAACTCGAGACGCGGAAGCGGTCGGGTAATCCAGTCGTGCTGCTTGGGCCAGGTGCATCGCGAGATGCCCTTCATGCTGGGCGCGGCCTGCGTCGCGCCCGACACCTTCGACCTGCTGCTCGACCACACGCGCTACGACTACGACCTGTTCGCGCCGCCGAACCCGGCGCTGGCCACCGTTGACCACGCCATCGGATTGCACGCCAGTGCGCTGGTGCGCGATGGCGGCACTCTGCAGATCGGCATCGGCGAGCTCGGCGACTCCATCGTGTATTCCCTGCTGCTGCGGCACCAGCAGAACGAAGCCTGGCGGCGCGTACTCACGGACGCCGGCACCGAGCGCAGTGCCTCGCTGGTCGACGCGCTCGGCGGCCGCGCGCCGTTCTCCACCGGCCTGTTCGGCGCCACCGAGATGTTCGTCGACCAGATGCTGGACCTGTACCGCGCCGGCATCCTGCGCCGCCGCGTGTACGACTATCTACCGCTGCAGCGCGCGCTGGCGGCCAATGGCTCGAACACGCGCGTGGACATCGGGCTGCTCGAGGGGCTGCTGGCCGCGGGCGCGGGCCCCGTGCTCGGCGCGCGCGACGTCGACGAGCTGCGCGCCGCCGGGGTGTTGCGCAGCGAATGCCGCTACCAGGATGGCGCCATCGTGTCTCCCGACGGGATACGCGTCGAAGCCGACCTCGGCAACCCGCGCGCGCGCGCGGCACTGGCCGCCGAATGCCTGGCGCTGGAGCTCAAGGGCGGCGCGGTCATGCATGCCGGCTTCCTGCTCGGGCCGCGCGCGTTCTACGCCGCGCTGTCGGCGCTTGCCGGAATCCGAGAGGCGCCTGTTCGACATGCGCGGCGTGGGATTCATCAACCAGCTCTACGGCGCCGATCAGGAGCTGAAAATGGCGCAGCGCTGCCACGCGCGCTTCGTGAACACCGCGATGATGCTGACCACGCTCGGCGCGGGGATTTCCGACGGGCTGGCCGACGGCCGCGTGGTCTCGGGCGTGGGTGGCCAGTACAACTTCGTGGCCATGGCGCATGCGCTGCCGGGCGCGCGCTCGGTGCTGTGCGCGCGCGCCACGCGCCGCAAGGACGGCAAGCTGACTTCGAACATCGTGACCACTTACGGCCATTGCACGATTCCGCGCCACCTGCGCGACATCGCCATCACCGAATACGGCATCGCCGACCTGCGCGGCCGCACCGACGGAGAATGTGTCGCGGCCATGATCGACATCGCCGATTCGCGCTTCCAGGAAGAGCTGCTGCGCGACGCGAAGCGCGCCAACAAGATCGATGCGGGTTATCGCGTTCCGGCCTCGCGCCGGCACAACACCCCGGAGCGGCTGGAGCAGGCCTTCGCGGCGCATCGGCGCGCGGGATTGTTCTCCGAATATCCCTTCGGCACGGATCTCACGCGCGAGGAAATCGAGCTGGCAGGCGCATTGCGCTGGCTCAAGGACGCCACCGGCGGGACCGCCGGCCGGGTTGCGACCATTGCGCGGGCACTGCTGACGAAGGTGCGCGCCGAAGACCGGCGGCTGCTCGAGAGGCTGCAGCTGGCCGCACCGAAGAACGCGAAAGAACGCCTGAGCGCACGACTGGTGAGCCTGGCGCTGCGCGCCAGTGCGCGCCGCCCGGCAACTACTTCGCGAACAGACGCGCAGGATCCTTGAACGCCTTGAACTCGAGCGCGTTGCCGGAGGGGTCGAAGAGGAACATGGTCGCCTGCTCGCCCACCTGGCCCGCAAAGCGGATCCCCGGCTCGATGCTGAAGCGCGTGCCGGCCCTGCGCAGCCGCTCGGCCAGCGCATGCCAGGTGTCCCATTGCATGACCACGCCGAAGTGCGGCACGGGCACGTCGTGGCCATCCACTTCATTGTGGTGCAGGTGTGGCTTCCTGCCGGGATCGAGATGTGCGACGACCTGGTGGCCGAAGAAGTCGAAGTCCACCCATTCGTCGCTGCTGCGCCCTTCGGGACAGCCGAACAGTTCGCCGTAGAAACCGCGCGCCGCGCCTAGATCATGGACCGGTATGGCGAGGTGAAACGGTTGCGGCATCTATTCTCAGATTCAGGGGACGAGTTGCGCGACAGCCTGCAGCAGGATGACTGCGACGCAGAGCGCACGCGTGCATTTCTCAACCATGGTCCTGACTCCCTTGCTTTCGTTTCCACCAATCGTCCCGCGCCTGTACGGCGAGGTCGGGATGATCGGAAAAAAATCCCGTGATGCCGGCGTCGAGCAGTGCCTCGATCTCCTTGCGAAGATCGCCCCTGCCGGCCGCATCGCCCGCCGATCTTAAATCAACCGGCAGGAATTCGTTCTCGGCTCTTAGAGTCCATACGTGGATGCCGAGTTTGAAGTTGCGCGCCCGGCGGGCCAGGCCCGTATCCGAGAGCCCGCCCGGCCCGAATTTCACCACCATCCACTTATGCGGGCCGATGGCATCGGCATAGGTGGCGATCTCGGCCAGACCGGCGTCGCTCATGAGGTCCAGGTAGCTGCGCTTGTCGCCTGATTCAGTGAAATCAAAGGGTTGGCCGTCCGGGCCCACCAGCTGCACCAGCGGCAAGTCGGTGCGGCGGCGCAGCGCCTTGAGATTCCCGACCTCGAATGACTGGATGCAGATGGGATCGGAACGCCGCGTATAGCCGTAGCGGCCGAGCGCTTCGAGCAGCCGATCGTCGAAATACAACCGATGCCCGGCGAAGTAGGTGGGGTGCTTGGTTTCCGGATAGATGCCGATACGCCGTGGCGCGGGATGCCCCGCTTCCCGGGCGGCAGCCGCCCGTTGGGCGTCCGCGGCGGCGACCAGCTCCAGCACGTCTTCCAGCGTCGGAATTCCAAAAGCGCCGTCGTAGCGCGTATTGGCCACCCGCAACCCGGGCAGGCGCTCGCGGGCCCGCAGGCTCCTCAATTCCGCAAGCGTGAAATCCTCGGTGAACCAGCCGGTCATCGACTCACCGTCGATGATCTTGGTGGTCTTGCGCGCGGCGAATTCGGGGTGTGACGCGACATCCGTGGTGCCGCCGATCTCGTTTTCGTGACGCACCACCAGCGCCCCGTCCTTCGTGAGCACGAGGTCGGGTTCCACGTAGTCCGCACCCTGTTGAATCGCGATGAAGTAGCCCGCGAGTGTGTGTTCGGGCACATAGCCGCTGGCGCCCCGGTGCGCTATGACAAATGGGCGCTCGGCCGCGGCTACCGAGCTTGCCGTCATGAGAACTGCGCCCGCGATTCCGGCGACCACCCGGTTACAGAATCTGGAGTGCATCGAAGCTGTTTTTCCAATCGGGGAATCACGCCCATGAAAACCATCATTCGCCGCTGGCAGGAGCTTACGGCGAGGAATCTGGCTTGTCTCGCGACGGGACTGGCCGTGATCCTCGTGGTCGCAGGATGCGCGAGCGATTCTCGCCCGACAGTGGTCGGGCAGCCCCTCGTGATCCCGGCCTTGAACGACTACTGCGCCATCGCGCAGAAGGAAATAGCCGCCTCACGGGTGCCCGCGCGCAACGTGCTGATGACCGACTACCAGGCTTTCTCGCGCGCCTCGCCCTCGCTGAAGCCGCTCGAAACCATGCAGTTCGTCGGCTATGCCGACAACCAGCACGCCAAACCGCGCATGGTCTCCTGCAAGCTGCACAGCTCGGAACGCATCCGGGCCGCCTACGGCCCCACCGCGGCCGGGGAACCCACCTCCTGCGCGCGCCTCAATCGCCGCACGCTCGATGCCGTCATGGCTTCGATGAGCGAGCGGCAGAAGAAGAAGATGCCCTTCAAGGGGCCGGTGCCCGTGATGCTCGAGCCCGACCTGCAGGCCGCCAGCGAGGCCGACTGGCTCGAGACCTTCACCATGGTCGAAACCGACGTCGGCGGCACGCTGCGCATCCGCGCCAAGAGCCTGGGCAAGGCTACCGGCAATGTGCGGGTGAGCGCCCGTGGCAACAACGAGCGCCAGTACTGCCACCTGATCGCGCCGGAGTACCTGAAGCGCATCCTCACCGGCGAGGTGCAGCTGCCCAAGGGCGAATTCCCGGATCGCGGCCAGACCGCGAGCCGCTGAACATCCCGGGCCATGCGGCTGATAAAGTCAGCCGCGTGTCCACCACCGCTCCCAGCGCCCCCTATTCGCGTCCCGAAGAACTCGCGCACGCCGTGACCGCCGGGCTGGGCATCGTTGCCTGCGCGCTGGCGATTCCCTGGCTGATCTGGGTTTCGGCCGGCGACATGGCGCGGCTGATCGCCGCGCTGGTGTTCGGCTGCAGCGCGCTCGCCATGTTCGTGACCTCGGTGATCTACCACTGGGAACAGCGCCCGGAGCGCAAGGTCGCCTATCGCAAGCTGGACCACGCGGCCATCTATCTACTCATCGCGGGCACCTACACGCCGGTGGCCCTGCTGGCACTGCGCGGCACGATCGGCTGGGTGATGTTCGCGGTGGTGTGGACGCTGGCGGCACTGGGCATCGTCGCCAAGACCACGCTGGGTTTCCGCTTCCCGCGTCTCTCCACGATTCTCTACCTGGCAATGGGCTGGATCTGCGTCCTCGTCATCCAGCCGCTGTCGACGAATCTGAGCGGCGTCGAGCTCGCCTGGCTGATCGGGGGCGGCGTGGTCTATACGGCCGGGGTGCCGTTCTACGTGTGGAAATCACGGCGGTACACACACGCCGTCTGGCACCTGTTCGTGCTCGGCGGCGTCGGCTGCCACTTCGCCGTGGTGGTCAGCCTGGTCGATGCCGCGAGGTCACCGGCCAGCTGACGCGCGAGGCTATTTCTTGCGGCGTGCCGCCTTCTTTTTCTTCGGCGCTGGTCTGTTCGGCACGGTCTTCTTCGCCTTGCTGGCGCCTGGCTTCTTCGCAACCGCCTTCTTCGCGACCGCTTTCCTGGCCGGCGCCTTCTTGGCCTTCGGAGCCTTGCGGACTTTTGCCGCCGCCTTCTTCGCGGCCGGCTTGTTCGTCGCAGCAGGCTTCTTCAGCGCCGCCGATGCCGACGCGGCGTTCTCATCGCCGCGCAGCTGTTCGATGATGGCCGGATTCTCGAGCGTCGAGAGATCCTGCGTGATGTCCTCGTTGCGCGCGATGGCACGCAACAGCCGGCGCATGATCTTGCCCGAGCGGGTTTTCGGCAGATTGTCGGCGAAGCGGATGTCGTCGGGGCGCGCGATGGCGCCTAACTGCTCGGAGACGTGGTCCCGCAGCACCCTGGTGAACGCCTCCGCCTTCGCGCCGGTCGGGCGCTCTCCCTTGAGCACCACGTAGGCGAACACGGATTCACCCTTGATTTCGTGCGCGCGGCCGACCACCGCGGCCTCGGCCACCTTGGGATGCGCCACCAGCGCGGATTCGATCTCCATGGTGCCGAGCCGATGACCCGCGACGTTCAGCACGTCGTCGATGCGGCCCATGATCCAGAAGTAGCCGTCCTTGTCGCGATGCGCGCTGTCGCCGGCGACGTAGTAGCGATTCTGGAAGGTTTCCCAGTAGGTCTTGATGTAGCGCTCGTTGTCGCCCCAGATGGTGCGCAACATCGCCGGCCAGGGCTTGCGGATGACCAGATAGCCACCGGCGTCGGCGCCCTGCACTTCCTCGCCGCGCGCATCGACGATGGTCGCATCGATACCCGGCAAAGGTTGCGTGCAGGAGCCGGGCTTGGTGGCGGTGGCGCCGGGCAGCGGAGAAATCATGATGGCGCCGGTTTCGGTCTGCCACCAGGTGTCGACCACCGGACAGCGCCGGCGCCCGATGTGCTCGTGGTACCACATCCACGCCTCGGGATTGATGGGCTCGCCCACCGAGCCCAGCAGGCGCAGCTTCGTGAGGTCGTAACGCGCGGGGATGTCGTCGCCGAGCTTCATCAGCGCGCGGATCGCGGTCGGTGCCGTGTAGAAGATCGTGACGCCCTGCTGCTCGATGATCTGCCAGAAACGGCCGGGATGGGGCGTGGTCGGGCCGCCTTCGTAAATCACCACCGTGGCACCGGCAGCCAGCGGGCCGTAGGCCACGTAGCTGTGGCCGGTCACCCAGCCGATGTCCGCGGTGCACCAGAACACGTCGTCGTCGTTGACGTCGAACACCCACTTGGTGGTGAGCTTGGCGCCGAGTAGATAGCCGGCGCTGGAATGCTGGATGCCCTTGGGCTTGCCGGTCGAACCCGAGGTGTACAGCAGGAACAGCGGATGCTCGGCATTGACCCACACCGGCTCGCATACCGGGCTCTGGCCTTCGATGAGCTCGTGCCACCAGAAGTCCCGCGCCTCCTTCATGGACACGTCCTGGCCGGTGCGCTTCAGCACCACCACGCTGCGGATGCTGCGGCATCCCTTGGACAGCGCCTTGTCGGCGGCTGCCTTGAGCTCGATGACCTTGCCGGCGCGCCAGCCGCCGTCGGCCGTGATGAGTACGGTGGCAGAGGCGTCCTCGATACGGTCCTGGAGAGACAGCGCCGAGAACCCGCCGAACACCACCGAATGAATCGCGCCGATGCGCGCGCAGGCGTGCATCGCGACAACGGCCTCGACGGTCAGGGGCATGTAGATGACCACGCGGTCGCCCTGCTTCACACCCAGTGACTGCAACGCGTTGGCGAAGCGGCACACGTCGGCGTGCAGCTCGCGGTATGACACGTGGCGCACGTCGCCCGGCTCGCCCACGAAGGTGACCGCGGTCTTGTGGCCGCGCTCCTCGAGGTGCACGTCCAGGCAGTTGTAGGAAACATTCAGCTCGCCGTCGACGAACCAGCGGTAGTTCGGCGCCCTGGACTCATCCAATGTGACGGAGAACGGCTTGTGCCAGCGCAGCTCGGTCTGCGCCTGGCGGGCCCAGAAACCCTTGTGATTCGAGGCCGCTTCGGACTTGAGCCTGGCCACGTCGGCCGCCTTCAGGCGGGCTCGGTCGGCGAATTCGTTGGAAGGGGTGAAACTTCGTTCTTCGACCAGAACGGATTTGATGTTTTGTTGATTCACGGGCGCGGAGTGTAAACCGAAACGGCCTTTGGTCAGTCTGAAGGACAGTCTCGGCGTATTTGGGGAGAAACATCATGCGTGCCGCTAACTGGATTGCCGCGGTTGCCATCGTCTCGTCTGGCATGGGCCCGGCGTGCGCCTCGGACGACAGCTGCGAATTCCGTGCCGAGCGCAAGGCGGGCATCGACGCGGCCGGCGTGACGAAAATCGTGCTGCGCACCGGGGCCGGCGATCTCAACGTCAACGGCCGCGCGAATACCACGCGCATCGAAGCCCACGGAATGGCCTGTGCCGCCAAACAGGAGCTGCTCGATAAAGTGCAGCTGACCGTGCGCCGTGAAGGCGACGTGGTTTATCTGGAGACTCAGATGCCGCAGGAACTGGGCGGCTGGTCGTGGGGCAAGAATGATTACGCCAACATCGACCTGAACGTCGCATTGCCCAATCTCATCGCGGTCGATGCCATCGATTCCAGCGGCGACGCAACTTTCGAGGACCTGAAATCCCTGGCGCTGCAGGACAGCTCGGGCGATCTCGACCTGGCGCGCATTGCCGGCATGGTCGACGTGGGCGACAGCTCCGGCGACCTCGAGATCGACAATGCGGGCAGCGTGCGCGTGCGCGACAGCTCCGGCGACGTCGGCATCGGACACGTGAAGGGCGATGTCGAGGTGAAAGCCGACAGCTCGGGCGACATCGAGGTCCGCCAGGTCGAGGGCAGCGTGAAGATCGAGCAGGACAGCTCCGGCGGCATCCGCGTCGAAGACGTACGCGGCAGCGTCACGGTGGACTCGGACAGCTCGGGCGACATCTACGCGGGCCGGGTACGCGGCGACTTCACGGTGAAGGAAGACAGTTCCGGCAATATCGGTCACGAATCGATCGGCGGAAAGATCTCCGTGCCGCGCGACCACGCGGAGGACTGATCGCCCGCGCGCGCGCGCTCAGGCCGCCGCGAGCAGCGGCAGCAGCGCCAGGCGTTCGGCCTGCTTGCGCAGCAACGGTCCGAAATTGTGGCGATCGAAGAAATCGGTGAGCGCCGAGACATCGGGCGCGCGTCGTGTCAGCTCCGCGCGCGCGACCTCGAGGGGCATGTCGCAGGCGATCTCGGTGAGCCGCCGTGCCAGGAACGCGGCCTCGCGGTGCTCGGCGAGTTTCGCGGCCAGCTTGCTGGCCCCGCGCACCGGCACTTTCGCGACCTGGTCCAGGTTGTCGTACAGCTCTTCCAGCGACGCGAATTCCTTCATGAGCGCGGCCGCCGTTACGGCGCCCACGCCCGGCACGCCCTTGATGTTGTCGACGCTGTCGCCCATGAGCGCGAGGAAATCCGCGAAGCGCTCGGGCGCAACGCCGAAACGTGCTTCGATCTGGTGATAGCGGTAATGCGCGTTGTCGGTGTAGTCCCAGTACACGTCGCTTTCGCGGATCAGCTGCGCGAAATCCTTGTCGCGCGTGACCAGCGTCGCGGGCAGCCCCTCGCGCCGGCAGCGCGTCATCAGCGTGCCGACGATGTCATCGGCCTCGTAGAGCGAATGGCTGAAGGCCGGAATGCCCGCGTGACGGCAGAACTCGCGGCAGCTCGCGAACTGGACCTTGAGGTCCGCCGGCGGTGGATCGCGATTGGCCTTGTAGGCCGGATAGATCTGGTTGCGGAATGAGGTGGTGAGGCTCTCGTCGAAGGCCACCGCGATGTAGTGCGGCTTTGCGCGCTCGATGAGATCGCCGAGGAAGCGCGCGAAACCGAAAGTGGCATGCGCGGGATTGCCGTCACGGTCGGTCATTTCCGGCGGCATGGAGTAGTACGCCCGGAAGACGTAGACCGACGCGTCGATGAGATAGATCACGCGCGGATGGTAATGGGGTTGGAGTCCGACCCATAGAGGCTTCGGCGTCAGCAACGAGTGACCCCATTTGCTAGGAAATGGGGTCTGAATGTCCATCAACCGCTTGCGAGACAGCCCGGCTGAGTATATCTACCTAGCTGTCCCAGCCCAAGTTCATGCGAAACCGCTGGTTGAGTTCGTGTGCCACACGGTCCAGATGCCGTTAGCTGAAGACCGATAGATCGCTGCCCTTGGGAAAGTATTGGCGCAAGAGGCCGTTGGTGTTCTCGTTGCTGCCGCGCTGCCAGGGACTGTGTGGGTCGCAGAAGTAGACCTTCACGTCGGTGGCGATGGTGAAGTCCTGGTGCGCCGCCAGTTCGCTGCCTCGATCCCAGGTGATCGAACGTCGCAACGTTGTCGGTAACTTGAGCACATGCTTGCTGAGCACTCTAGCTACCTGCTCGCTATCTTTGCTCTTGAGCTTCACGAGCATCACGTAGCGTGAGTGCCGTTCAACCAGCGTTGCGATCTGCGAGCTCTTCCCCCCGCACAACAAATCGCCCTCCCAGTGCCCTGGCACCGCCCGATCCTGCGCTTCGGCGGGTCGCTCACTGATGGAGATCGCTTCGCTGATCTGCCCGCCGCCTTGGCCCTGCTTCTTCGAGTTACGCATCTGGCGACGCGAGCGCAAGTGGGCCAGGAGCTCTTTTTTTAGGGCTCCGCGGGCCTGGATGAACAGCGTGCGATAAATGGTCTCGTGCGACACCCGCATAGTCTGATCAGCGTTGTAGCGTCGCTCAAGCCATGCGCTGATCTGTTGCGGAGACCAGTTACGCACTAGCTTCCTCGCCACCGCTCGCTGCAAGCGTCCGTGCTGGATGAGCTTGCAGGGCTTGGGACGCACACCGCGATCCCACGCGTCCCGATCCGCTTCGCATGCGCGGTAACCGCCAGCTCCGCCATGGCGGCGTATCTCTCCGCTGACCGTCGAGCCCGCTCTGCCTAGCAAGCGGGCAATACCCCGGATCGTCATGCCTGTGGCCAAGCCGCGCGAGATCTCCTCCCGCTCCGCCACCCTCAGCGCTCGAGCCGCTCGCTCGCGTATCGCTGGCGCAATACCTCCCGAGCCCTCTAAAACCCGAAAAACCGAGGTCCGTGCCCCGCTGAGCGCCTGGGCAATCTCCACCACCCCTTCGCCGCGCTTCCAACGCTCCCAAAGCTCACGCCGCTGCTGCGGCTGCCACTGCCGAACCGTTCGCATCGATGACACCTCTCCATGCTGTTGCTGATGTGTTGCATCGACCCGTTGAGATCACCCTGACCCCATTACGCCATCAAGCGACTTGGCCGACTGCCCCTGCCTCGGCCGCATGCGGGTGATGACGCTCCGCGCGCTGGAACGCCGAATCCACCAGGGTCGCGAACAGCTCGGCGGTATCGTGCAGGCTCTGCGATGCCAGTCCCAGGTCGCGCGGCCGCCGCACGATCTGCCGGCAACAGTTGGCAACCTGCGCGTCGCGAGCCGGATCCACCGTGGCACCATCGCTCAGTGCGCGCAGCGCTTTCTCGGGAACGCCCGCGCGGCGGCATGATTCGATCCACAGCGGATAGAACAGCCGCGGCATGCGCTCGAAAAACCACAGGTAACCCACCAGGCCCACGGTCGCGCGTTCAACCAGCTGGTAGTGCGCGTAGGCAGCCATGGCAATGGTCTGCGGCAGCGGCGTCAGCGAGACACTGTCCATGGAATTGAGGCCGAGAGCGCGCAGGTCGTCGAGGAAGGCGCGTCCCTTGTCGAAGGCCAGCGCGGGAACGGCCAGCAATTCCTGCCACGCGCTCCAGTCCTCGGGAGGCACCACGTCCGCGGCCACTTCACGGAGGCGGGAGTGCACGTTGATGACGTGGTTGAGCTCGAGCAACAGCTGGCGATGCGTGGCCGAAGTCAGCGCATTGGCCCGAAATCCCTCCAGCGTCTTCGCGAGCGTCGAAGTCCGCGTGAGGATGTCGAACTCGAGCGAGAAAACGTCGGCGCTGTTCATCCGGTGCCTGTGGTCGTGGAGCAGCAAGAGTTGGTCTTGTCTATGTAGTGTCATGACTTCAGGGTTTCTCTCACTTCGGCCTGTCATAACGACAAAGTATTTTTCAATCAACGAGTTACTACAAACCCTGCCTCCATTCTCTATTTTCCGTTGCAGGGCAGCGCAGGTGCCTGTAAACATTGGCCGCCGCATCGCCACGCCCGTCGAACGAGACAAGAACAACTGAACAGAATCCAGCGAACCGCGGGGCTGCTCCTTCTCTGCACCGTGTGGGTGACGTGGCTCTGTTCCTGCACGGCGGGCTACGAAGCCGATCCCCTGGTCGAATTCTCCACCGACATCGTCGTCACCGGCAGCCGGCCGCACACCTTGACCCGCCAGCTCGACGCCGGCGTCTATCTTCTCGAAGTCCGCGAACGCGACATCGACCTGCGGGTCGGCGTGGACACCGGTGCGAGCCACACCGAGCTGGCCGACGTCTGCCCGCGCCACGGGCTGTTCCGCATGGTAGTTAGGCTGGAGGCGCCCTCGCGCCTGCGGCTGACACTCGACAGCAGCGACGTGCGCGGCTGGAAAGGCGCCGCGGCGGTCCGCTTCCTGCGCTGGCCGCGCACGGCGGCGGACGCCTCCGCGAGCCAGCGTCTGCTCGGCTTCGAGGCGCTCGGCACGGCCAACGAACTGGTCGCCCGCGGCACTCCGGAAGCCTGGCGCGCGGCGCTGGAACCGCTGCGCGATGCGGCGCGGCGCTTTCAGGCGGGGCGCGACATGCAGTCGCTGGCGGAAGCCGAATACCAACGCGGCTACCTCGAGCTCGCGCTGCTGTTCAATTTCGACGACGGGCGGCGCAGCGCCGAATCGGCGCTGGCGCATTTTCGCGCCGCCGGCGATTCCACCGGCGCGCGCCGCGCCGCGGTACTGCTGGCGGAACAGGAATTCGCGCTGGCGGCGGCGATGGGTCCGGCGGTGCCGCGCGGCGAGCAACGCGCGCTGCTCGATACGGCCAGCGCCCGGCTGCGCGATGCGCAGGCCTTCTTCGAGGCGACGCGACATGCTCAGCGACGCGCTGCATGCCATCGACCGCTCGCAGGCACGCGAGCGCCTGCTCGGGCGCGACGAATCGAGTACCGCCGCCTACGAATCCATGCGCCGGCGCGCGCTGGCGCGCGGTGACCGCCATTTCGAAGTGGTCGCCACGCAGGGCCTGGGATTCATCGCGCAGCGCAAGGGTGACGTGGTGCGCGCGGCAGCGCTGTACGAAAGCGTGTTGCCGCTGATCGAGCGCGAACGCAACCCGGAGATGTACGCAAATCTGCGCGGCCAGCTCGGCGACGCGCTGATCGCGCTGGGAGAGTTCGATCGCGCACTGATGCTGCACTCCGAGGCGCTCGAACTGTTCGCGGCGCGCGGCGACGACAGCCGCACGGCGCGCGAGCTCTCGGCGCTCGCCGCCATCCAGTTCCGCACCGGCAACCTGGAGCGGGCGCTCGCGACCATCGAAAGCGCCATGCCGCTCTACCAGCGATCGCGCGACCCGGCCGGCCACGCCGCCGCGCTGCGGCTCGCCGGCAACGCCGCCGCCGAGCTCGGCCGCCACGATCTCGCTCTCGACTACCTGCACGACGCGGAACGACTCGATCGCAATGGCGTCAACATCGAGCGCACGCGCGTGCTGATCGCAGGCGAGCTGCGCACGCTGGGCGACCTCGCGGGCGCCGGGAAGCTGCTCGAACAGGTGCTGCCGCGCCGACGATTCGACGCGAGCCGATGCGCTGTCGGAGCGTGCGCGCTTGCGCCAGGCGCAAAACCGCCCGCTCGAGGCGCTCGCCGATCTGCGCGAGGCAGATGCCAGCTACGCGCGACTCAAGCTGGATTTCAACCGCATCGACTCGAGCTCGGCACTGGCGCTGGCGCTGCTCGACGCCGGCCATTTCGATGAGGCCGACGCAGCCGCGGACACCGCGGTGGCCATGGAGCGACGCATCCGCGTAAAGGCCGGCAACCCCGAGATGCGCGCGCGCTTCCTGGCCGCGAGTTATGCGCCTTACGAAGCGCGCATCGAAGTGGACCTGGCCGCGGCGCCGGCCGATCGGATGGCCGCCTGGCATGCATTCCGGACCGCAGAAACCATCCGCGCGCGCTCCCTGACGGACCGGCTGGCGCATACGCCGGCAGCGCCGACACACGAGGACCGGACGCCGAATTACAGCGGCTGCGGGATGCGCTCACCTCGCTGCAGGGTGAGCTCGAGCGCCGCACGCTGCGTGGCGAGCAGGGCCAGCGTGGATTGCTCGACCTGCGGCGGCGCGTCGATGAAGTCGAGGCGCGCCTGGAAGTCCGCCTGCTCGGCCGGCAGCGCGTCGAGGCCTCGGACCAGTTCGCCATAGCCGAGTCGCGTTCCGTCGTGCAGGCCGCGCTGCCCGAGGACACCGCGGTGCTGGCGTATTTCGTCGGCGATCGCCGCTCGCACGCCTGGCTGATGACGCAGACGGAGCTGCGCCACGGCGTATTGCCCGGCAGGCGCGTGCTGCAGAGCTACGTGACCAGCTTCATCGCGCAGCAACGCGCCGGCGGGTCGCCGGCCGGCAACCAGTCGTTTCCAGCCTTGTTAGGCGACCTGCTCGCCGGCGTGGACGCCAGGCGCCTGCTGATCCTTCCCGATGGACCGCTCAACAGCCTGCCGTTTGCCGCGGTCGCCATGCCACGCGGGCGTGCCGACGAGCTGCTCGTCGACCGCTTCGTGATCACCACGGCGCCGTCGCTGGCGCTGGCGTTGCGGCCGGCCGCCGCGCGCGCCGGGGCCGGAACGCGCGTGGCCGTGATCTCGGACCCGGTATACACGCCGGACGATCGCCGGCTGACGGCCGCCGCGAGCCGCGCCTCGCTGTATCGCGGCATCGAAGCGGATTCCGACCGGCTGGCGCGCCTGCCGTACTCGGCCATCGAGGCGCGCGCCGTGATGCGCGCCTTCGAAGGCGCGGACATCATCGCGCTGGCGGGCTTCGACGCCACCGTGCCGCGCGTGGTCGAACTACCCTCGCACGACCTCGACGTACTGCATTTCGCCACGCACGCCGAAGCGCGTCGTGATTCACCCGAGCAATCGGCGCTGTTCCTCAGCGAATACGCCGCGGACGGCTCGCCACTGCCGCTCGACCGGCTGACGGCCGAGGAGATCCGCCGCAACGGTCTGCGCGCCGACGTGGTGGTGCTGTCGGGCTGCGCCACCGGCGACGGACGCGAGCTGCGCGGCGAAGGCGTGCTCGGCCTGACGTACGGTTTCCTGTCGAACGGGTCGAACACCGTGGTCGCGTCGCTCTGGCCGGTGGAGGACGCGCTGACCGCGCGCTTCATGCAGGAGTTCTATGCGGCGTACCGCGCCGGCGGCCACGCCGCCGACGCGCTGCGCGTGGCGCAATTGCGCACGCGCGGCATCGCGGGACCATCCGTCTGGGCGAGCTTCGTGGTGCGCTCCGGCAGCCTGCAGTAATCCGCGCTCCGCGGGTTTACCCAACTAACTAGTCAGTCTCGCCGCACCAGGCCGGCCGGTTGCGCACGCGCCGGCCCGCGCCAACGCCCGCAAACCCGCGACCCATTTGTATTAAGTGTCACGACATCGCGATTTCTCCCACCTGAAGTCGCATTCACCGCAAATTCTTTTTCGAAAGCGCTTACTACAAACCCTGCCTACTAAAACCTCTTGTCGTTGCGCACAATGCTAGCCGCTGTAAACAATGCCCCGTCGAGTGGGGGTCGCTGGGATGTCCGTGCGCGTTCGCGTCGTCACTCATTTAGATTGCCAGTTGCGAACGCGCGTCACGGCTTCGTTGTGCGCGGCCGCGTGGCTGGTTCTCGCGGGCTGCACGCCCTCCGCCCACGATCCGCGCACCGAGTACCAGGCCGAGCTCGCGGTCGATGGCGCGAATCCTGCGGTCGTGAGGCGGCCCCTCGAGGCCGGCACCTATCTAGTGGAGATTCGCGAGCGCGACGTCGACCTGCGGCTGGTGGTGGAGGCGCCGGGCGCCCGGTCGGAGTCGACGGACTCGGTTCCGCGCCACGGCGTTCTCCATCAAATAGTTAGTTTGCCGTCCGGCGGCGAGCTCGGCATCAGCGTCCGCAGCGCCGACCACCAGACCAAGAAAGGCGCGGCGCTGCTGCGCGTCGCGCGCTGGCAACGGGCCGGGGATTCGCCACCGGGCGAATACGAGCGGGGTTACGCCGCCCTCGCGGCCGCCGCCGAGCTCAACGCGCAGAAATCGCCGGCCGCCAGCCAGAAGGCCGTCGACAAGATTCACGAGGCGATCAGCCACTTCGAGGCGGCGGGCGCGAAGTCCGAGCACGCGATCGCCCAATACACGCTTGCCAACCTGCTCTACCTGGACCGCAACGATTACAAGGGCGCGCTGCTGGCGGCCGATGAGGCTTCCGACGGCTTCGATGCCGTGGACGATGAACTCGGTGTGCAGAACGCCGCGACGCTGCGTGCGGCCGCGGAGCTGGAGCTCGCGCTCGGCATGGATACGAGCAAGCAGGGCGCCGAGCAGAAAGCGATGTACGAGGACGCCGATCGGCGCCTGCGTGCCGGTATCGAATACTTTTCCGCGCACGCGTTGCCGGTCCGCGCCGCGTACGCAGTCAACATGCGTGGCGTTCACGCGCTGTACGTCGGTGACTTCGAAGCCGCGGGAAAGCTGTTTGCGCAAACCGTCGAAATGACGAAAGCCAACCAGGATGCCCGCGAGCAGGCGATCGCCCTCGCCAATCTCGCCTGGGTACACAACCGTCTCGGATTCATTGCGCAGGCCGCGGCCGAATACGAAGCGCTGCTGCCGATGATCGAGAAGGAAAAGGAACCCTATCAATACGCCGCCGCGCTCGGGAACTTCGGCTTTTGCCTGATCACACTGGGTGAGTTCGACCGCGCACTGGCCTTGCACAATGAAGCGCTGGCGCTGTACGTGGCGCAGGGAAAGGAAGCCGAACGGGCGACCGAGCTCAGCGCACTGGGCAGTCTGTACTTCCGCATCGGAGATACGCGGCGGGCGCTGGACATTCTCCGCATGGCGATCGCCGCCCACGAACGGCTCGGCAATGCCGGCGCCCAGGCAGCTGCGCTGCGCGTCGCAGGCAACGCCGCGTCCACGCTCGGTCAGCACGAGACCGCGCTCGAATACCTGCGCAAGGCTTCGCAGATCGACACGACGCCGTACACCATCGCGCGCACGCGCGTCCTGGTCGCGGGCGAATTGCGCGAGCTGGGCGACCTGCGCGGAGCGGAAAGCGAGCTCGCCAAGGCGCTCGAATCCCGGAATCCATTCGTACGCGCCGACGCGCTCGTGGAGCGCGCGCGTCTCCGCAATGCACAGCGCAAACCTCAGGCCGCGATCGCCGACCTGCGCGCCGCCGATCGCGAATACGTCGCGGTCGGACTCGAATTCAATCGCATCGAGGCCAACACCGAATTGTCGCGCGTGCTGCTCGCGAGCCATGACATCGCCGGTGCTTCCGCCGCCGCCGACGAGGCGGTTTCGATTGCGGGCCGCATCCGGGCGAAATCGGCGAATCCGGAATGGCGGGCACGATTCGTATCAGCCCTGTATTCCCCGTACGAAGCGCGAATCGCCGCTGAATTTGCCGGCGGCGGAACGGGCGCCGCATGGAAGGCTTTCCGGACGTCGGAGCAGGTGCGTGCGCGTTCGCTGGCCGATCAGCTCGCGGCCGGTGCCGAAGGCACGCCCTCCGACACGGCAAGAGAAGACCTGCTCGCAAAACTCACGGCACTTCAATTGCGCCTGGAGTCACGCGCCCAGAAGGACGTCGACGACGCGGGCACCGTGGACCTGCGCCGCAGTATCGCGGAGACCAGCGCGCAGCTCGATGCAGCCCGTGCGGCGGTGACCGCACGTGAGCTGCAGCTGCCGGAGTCGCTCGAGAAGGTGCAGAGCGCGCTGCCGCGCGACGTCGCCGTGCTGGCGTACTTCGTCGGCGATTTCGAATCGCGCGCGTGGCTGCTCACGCACAAAGGCCTGCAACACAGGAACCTCCCGGGCATGGAGCGCCTGCAGAAGGAAGTCGCCGCATTGCATGCGATACGCGGCGGAATCGCCGGGTCGGCGCCGAGCCGGAACCTGGGAAACATGTTGCTGGGGGGGCTGCTCGATGGCGTCGACGAGACGCGCCTGCTGATCATCGCGGATGGTCCGTTGAACGGCGTGCCGTTCGCGGCCCTGCCGACGGGCAATGCGGCCGAGCAGCTGCTCGATCAGTTCGTGTTGAGCTATGCGCCTTCGTTGACGCTGGCCCTGAACAGCCCCAGGCGCGCCACGAATCATCAACGCGTCGCGGTCGTCTCGGATCCTGTCTACGCTGCCGACGACCGGCGCCTGCAGCTTGCCATGGGCGCGAATGGCGGCACGCTGCGTGGTCCGCCCGCAGCTTCTCCCAACAATTTCACGCGCCTGCCCTATTCGGGCCTCGAGGCCCGCGCGGTGCTCGAAGCGCTGGGCGATCGGCAGGCGATCACGCTCGCCGGCTTCGATGCCACGCCCGCGCGCGTGTACTCACTGCCCTTCCAGGACCTTTCGGTGCTGCATTTCGCCACGCACGCGCTGGCGCGACAGGATTCACCCGAACAGTCGGCGCTGTACCTCAGTGAGTACACCGAGGCCGGAGCGCGCACCGCTGACAGCCGCATCACCGTCGCCGAAATCACGCAGGGCGGACTGCGCGCCGACGTGGTCGTGCTGTCGGGCTGCGCCACTGGCGATGGCAGCGAACTGCGCGGCGAAGGTGTTCTCGGCCTCACCTACGGCTTCCTCGCCAATGGTTCCGGAGCGGTGGTCGCATCGCTGTGGCCGATTGAAGACGCCTCGACCGCGCGCTTCATGAAGGAGTTTTACGGCGCCTACCGCGCCAAGGCGCAACCCGCCGAGGCGCTGCGCCATGCCCAACTGCGCTCGCGTGGCGTCGCATCGAGCGCGGTCTGGTCGAGTTTCGTAGTCCGGGCAAACGGATTTCCGTGAGCCCGCAGTAGTTTGATTCATCTCAAGGAGACTTCGCTCATGTTCAGGATACTAAGTTCAGGCGCCAGGAAGCGCGCATACGCGGTGGGAGCTGCGCTGCTGTTCGGTGCCGCACTGGTGGGCGCAGCGAACGGCGTCGATGACGCAATGGCCGGTTGGCTCGGGCGCGAGATCACGGTCAAGAGCTCGACGTTCGGCGATGACTTCCCGGTGGGCGGCAAGCTCACATTCATCTATGACGACAGTGAACAGGTGGTGCGCGTCTGCACGCGGCAGGGTGCGGCGCAAAGCACGGCCTGGCGCAGCGATCTCGCCGTGCCTTGCAGCGTCACGCTGACATTCACACGCGGCACACGTTACTGCACCGTGGAAGAAGTGAAGGCCGGCGATAGCGAAGTGCTGTCCGCCTGTCATCGCATGCGCAGCAAGGAGATCGCGTTGCAACCCGCCAACGCCGAGGGCACGGAACTGCACGACCTGATCGTGTTCCTGGTCCAGAGTGAGCGCGGCAAACCGGTGATCGCGATCCTGGTGGACTCGCCCTCGCGCGTCACCGGCGGTGGCGTGATCATCGGCGGACCCGGTTGAGTCGATTGCTTGAACACGCGCCGTCGGGTGCGAGCGCTGCTGCCATTCCTGATGGCAGCAGCGCTCGGCGTTTCCGTGACATTCGCCGCCGGGCCGGCTCCCCAGATCTGCGCGCCCGATGGCGGGTGGCACGCGGACGCCGGACGCTCGCCGGCGGCGGTTGACGCGTACCTCGGGTCGCTCGAGCAGGCGCCGTTCGATTTGCGTGCGGCCTGTGCGCGCTGGGCGGGCAGCTTTTCCCGGCGCCATCTGGCGTTCGCATCGCGGCCGCCGATGGGCCGGATTTCCGCGCCGCGTTTCATCCTGTTTCCTGCGCGTGAACTGACCATACGCCAGCTCGCCGTATGGCTGGCGCACAGTCCCGACGTCCGCGGCGTCGAACGGACCGGCGCGTTCGTGGTGGCGGAATTCGACCCACGCATCCAGCCGCAGACCCTGCGGACATTCCTCGAATCGCCGGAGATCGAATATTTCGAGCCCGATTGCGACGGGCCGGACTTCCTGACCACCTCGGTGACCCTCATGGCGCCCGACGAGCCCAGCGACTGCTGGCGTCGTGCCGCGCGCGCCGTCTTTCCCAACGACCCCTGCATGGAGGCCCTGTGGGGCCATGACAAGATCGGCTGGGACTCGTCCGTGGCCGCCCGTTCACTGCCGCGCATCGTCGCCGTGCTCGATTCAGGGATAGACGCCAACCACGCCGACCTCGCTCTGAACGTCGTACACCACGTCAGCCTGCGCGAGCCCGTCGATTCGCAGGGCAGCATGCTGAATTCGCGCTGCGCCACCAGCGGCCGGTGTTATCCGCACGGCACCGAGATGGCCGGGACCATTGGCGGGCGCATGAACAATGGCATCGGTGTCGTGGGCGTGGCGCCACACAGCCGCCTGGTTCCCATCGTCATCAGCCAGGTGGACCGCGGCCTGCTGGCGCGCCTCTCGACGATCGCTGAGGGCATCGATGCGGCCGTGCTGGCGAACGTCGATGTCATCAACATAAGCGCCAAGTGGCCGGTGGACAGCCGTGCGATTTCGACGGCCATCCTGCGGGCGGTTGCGGGCGATTCGCTGGGAAAAAGGCTCGTGGTGACCGGCTATACGACCAGCCTGGACAGCGATGAATCGGTGCGCGAGTACTATCCCTCGCTGTATCGCTGCCTGCCCGGCGTGCTCGCGGCGGTGCCCACCGACATGCGGGGTCACCCATTGTCCAATCCTAAGGGTGTGCCGAATGCGACGGACGGCCGAATTCAAGCACCCGGCGTGGACATCGTGGTGACAACCACAGAGAATTCCGCGCAAAGCTACATGTTGTCCGAAGCAGCAGGCCCATCGAGTGCGGCGGCCTACGTGTCCGGAGCAGTGGCTCTCGTCTGGGGCAGCCCGCCGCTCGATCAGTGCGGCGCCCAGGAAATAAAACAGCTGCTGTTCTGCAGGAGCAAGAGCAGCGAGTCGTCGCGGTATCCATGGATCAATGTCGATTTCCTTCGTGAACTTGGCAAGCTCGACGCCGGCGCGAATTGTCACGGCGCCATGGAAGCACTCGGCTGCAACTAACTACCACGGTCGCGCGGGGCGCGCATGACCAGCATCTCGGTCGACGAGATCGAGCGCATCGTCGCGGCTGCGCTGGGCGGCGACCGCGCGGCTGAATCGCGCATGTTGATCGCGCTGCGCCCGGGAGTCCTGGCGGTACTGCGTTTTGGCGCCTTTCATCGCTGGATCGATCCCGAAGACCTGACGCAGGAAACGCTGCAAATCGTCGTGGAGCGCGTGCGCGCCCGGACCATCGACGATCCGCGCAAGGTGTTCGCGTTCGCGGCGGCCACGGCGCGCAACCTCGCGCTGAACCAGGCGCGCAAGGTGCTGCGCCAGCAGACCGTGGTGGACTCGGAGCTGGTCGACGAGCTGGCCCAGAACCTCGAGATGGAGCAGAGCGATCTGTCCGATTCCGACGATCGCCACCTGGCACAGTCCGTCATGACCCTGCTCGACGAGCTGCCCACGCAGAGGGACCGGCAGTTGCTGACCCGGTTCTATCTAGACGGCACGGACAAGCAGCAGTTGTGCCGTGAGCTCGGACTTTCCCCTAAGCATTTCGACCGCGTCCTGATGCGTGCCCGCAGCCGGTTGCGCACCATCATCGAACGGCGGGCCCCTCACCTGGCCCTTTTCCCGCGAATCACATCGATTTTGTTGCCCATCGCGCTCTCTTTCACGTTTTGGGTGAGACATTTTGGCTCCTGGTGACACAAGTCACTCATGAAGTCTTTGGATCGCCATTCATTGGATGAACAGACCAGGCTGGTCTCGCGTTATGTCGCGGGGGACCTGTCGCGCTCGGAACGCGCAGAATTCGAAGCCTGGTTGGTGGCCTCACCCGAACTCGCCGCGGAAGTGGAGATGGAGCGCCGGCTGCGGCGCGGCATCTCCAGCGCGGCACGTCGCGGATGGCTGAAACGCGGGACCGTCCAGCAAACCAGCGGGGACAACCGCTGGCGCATGGCCGTGGCCGCCAGCCTGGTGCTCGCGCTCAGCACTCTCGGACTCAGTCTCGTGTTACCCGACCGCGAAAGCGCGTCAGGCGCAGGAATGAGCGCCAGCATCGCGATGCCACGCTATTCGGCGCCGCGCATCGTGCGGCTCAGCTCGGTCCGCGGCCTCGGCACTTCGCCGGATGTTCTCATCTCGCTCCATGACGTTCCGCGCGAGCTGACCGTCGAACCCGATGTGGTCGTGCTCACCTGCGAGGATGGCTCGATCGAGCTCGAATGCGCGGGCGGAGCCGCTCCTCGGACTTCGCAGTACGAAGAGTACGAAATGGAACTCGTGAACCGTCGCAACTCGACGCTGGCCTGGCGGTCGGCGCGGCAGGTGCCGCCCTCCGGCGCGCTGCTGTCCTTCGTGGTGGCGGATCCCGCGGCGCTCGGCGCGGGTGACTACGACATGATCGTGCGCGGGCATTCTCCGGACCACGAGGAAGTCGTCGCGCGCTTCTGGCTGCGGGTTAACTAGTCAGGGGCTGATTCTCAGGAGCTGCGCCCCACTTCGGAAAACGCCGGCGAAGCGCCGGCGTCCGTCAATTCGAAGAATTCCTAACTCAGGTATTTCTTGATCCGCGCGTGCAGCGGTGAGTGCCGCGGGAAATGCGCGCGCAGGTATTCCATCTGGTCGGCGAGCACGCGCCGACCTTTCAGGAAGATGTACTCCGCGTAAGTCGGAGTGAACGGCACCGCGATGAGCTGCATCTTGGCCTGCTCGGGAGTGCGCGATGCCTTGAGGTTGTTGCAGCGCCGGCAGGCGGCAACCACGTTCGTCCACACGTCGCGCCCGCCCTGGCTGAAGGGACGAATGTGATCGCGTGACAACTCGCGCACCGGAAAGCGCTGCGCGCAATACATGCAGAAGTGCGCATCGCGGCGGAACAAGGTCTGGTTGTTCAGCGGCGGCACGTAGTCGTGGCGGGTGTTGCCGGGATTGCCGGTGTGACCGACGGTGGCGACGATGGAGTTCACCTCGAGCACCGTGCGGAATCCCGTGAGCGCGCTCACGCCGCCGTAGAGTTTGAACAGCGGGCTGCCGCAGGTGTACGCCACCTGTTCCTGGTGATAGAGGCGCGCCGCTTCCTTGTAGTCGATCCACTCGAGCGGCATGCCCGATACGTCCGTGCGAAGCACGAGCTGGGAGAGCGCGCGACTTACGTTGCCCGCTATCAGATGCAGATCGGGGAGAAGTTCGGAAAGATCCCCGCGATCAGCCTTTTCCAGATCGATGCCTGCCATGGGGCATGTAAGATAAGCCAGTCCTGTGCGAGAATTCAACGCCGCAAGACATTCATTTAACACGGGAAAAAAGGGCCTTTGGCGACATGGCCACAGGCCGTTGTCCGAAAATCGGGGGAGCCCAATGCCGATAACTATAGGCGCGCTGCGTGAAAGCGCGCCCGGTGAAACTCGCGTCAGTCTCGTACCGGAAGTCGTGGACAAGTTCACGGCGGCGGGTGCGCGCGTCGTGCTGGAGTCGGGAGCCGGCGCCCGCGCGCAATTCCCGGACGCGCTCTACAAGAAGGGCGAATGGGCTGGCAGCTCCGCGGTGCTGTCGCAGGCCGACGTGCTGCTGACGGTTTCTCCGCTCAGCCTCGAGCAGATCGGCCAGCTGAAACCCGGTGCCGTGGTGGTGGGCTTCCTGCAGGCGCATGCGCGCCAGGCGGAAGTAAAGGCGCTGCGCGACCGCAAGATCACGAGCTTCGCCGTGGAGCTGATCCCGCGCATTTCGCGCGCCCAGTCCATGGACGGCCTGTCTTCGCAGGCCTCGCTGGCCGGCTACAAGGCCGTGCTCATCGCTGCTAACAATCTCGAAAAGTTCATGCCCATGCTGACCACCGCGGCGGGCACCATCCGGCCGTCCCAGGCGCTGATCATCGGCGCCGGGGTCGCCGGGCTGCAGGCCATCGCCACGGCGCGCCGGCTGGGGGCCGTGGTCGAGGCGTATGACGTCCGTAGTGCGACGCGCGAACAGGTGAAGTCGCTGGGCGCCAAGTTCGTGGAAACCGGCGTCAGCGCCGACGGTGCCGGCGGCTACGCGCGCGAGCTGACCGCCGAAGAGAAGGCCAGGCAGCAGGAGGCGCTGGATGCGCGGATTGCGGCCGCCGACGCCGTCATCGCGACGGCGGCCGTACCGGGTCGCAAGGCGCCGGTCATCATCTCGAAGGCGGCCGTGGAGCGCATGCGCACGGGGTCGGTCATCGTCGACATCGCGGCCGAGCAGGGTGGCAACTGCGAGCTCACGAAGGCCGGCGAAACAGTGGTGACCAGCAACGGCGTCAAGGTGATCGGGCCGGTCAACCTGGCGGGAACGCTGGCCTACAACGCCAGCGAGATGTACGCCCGCAACCTCTTCAACTTCCTCAAGCCGGCCATCGACAAGGCCGGTGACCTGAAAATCGACTGGACCGATGAAGTATTCGCCGGCGCCGTGCTCACGCACGACGGGGCCATCAAACACGAAGCCACGCGCAAGGCCGTGGAGGGTTGAGAAATGACCGGAATCGTTGCTCTGTACATCTTCATGCTGGCCGCGTTCACCGGCTACGAAATCATCGCCAAGGTGCCCGTGATCCTGCACACGCCGCTGATGTCGGGGTCCAACTTCGTGCACGGCATCGTGCTGGTGGGTGCCATGGTCGCGCTGGGTGGCGCCGATACGACGCTCGAAAAGACCATCGGCTTCATCGGGGTACTGCTGGCCGCGGGTAACGCCGTGGGCGGCTACGTGGTCACCGAACGCATGCTGGAAATGTTCAAGTCCTCGGGCGCCAGGAAGCCGGGGAGCGGTCACTGATGGAATCCGCGATGCAAACGCCGGGGATCTTCAGCGCCCGGCTGCTGATCGACATCAGCTATTTCCTCACGGCCGTGCTGTTCATCATGGGCCTGAAGCGCATGAGCTCGCCGGTCACGGCACGCAGCGGCATCGTCTGGGCCGGCGCCGGCATGGCGGTGGCCACGCTGGTCTCATTCCTGTACCCGGGAATGAGCAACTACGAGCTCATCATCGCCGCCATCGTCATCGGCTCCCTGATCGCGTGGTGGAGCGGCAGGCGCGTCGCCATGACCGACATGCCGCAGATGATCGCGCTGTACAACGGCATGGGCGGCGGCGCGGCCGCGGCCATTGCGGCGGTCGAGCTGTATCGCGCGGCGTTCGCCAATGCGGCCGAGCAACCCGTGCAGCACAGCAACGTGGTCATGTCGCTGGCCGTGGTCGGCGGCATCATCGGCGCGATCTCCTTCAGCGGTAGTTTGATCGCCTGGGCCAAGCTGCAGGGCGTGCTGAACAAGACCGTGCGCTTCGCCGGCCAGAAGTTCGTCAACGGGCTGCTGTTCCTGGGGTCGCTGGCCGTGGGTGCTTTTGTCGTATTGCACCACGGGGCGGATCCGTGGCACGTCACCATGATCTTCGCGCTGGCGCTGTTGTTCGGCATCGCCATGACGCTGCCGATCGGCGGCGCCGACATGCCGGTGGTGATCTCGCTGTACAACGCGCTCACGGGCCTGGCCGTGGCCTTCGAAGGCTTCGTGCTCGACAACGCGGCCATGATCATCGCGGGCACGGTGGTGGGCTCGGCGGGCACGCTGCTCACCCAGCTCATGGCCAAGGCCATGAATCGCTCGCTGGCCAATGTGCTGTTCTCGGACTTCGGCTCCGGCGGCGGTGGAGCGGCAACTGCCGTTTCCGGATCCATGAAGCCAATCGAAGCTTCGGACGTCGGCGTCATGATGGCCTTCGCGCAGAAAGTCATCGTGGTGCCGGGTTACGGCATGGCGGTGGCGCAGGCCCAGCACAAGGTCTGGGAGATGTGCCAGCTGTTGATCGAACGCGGCGTGCAGGTGAAGTTCGCGATTCATCCGGTGGCGGGCCGCATGCCCGGCCACATGAACGTGCTGCTGGCGGAAGCCGGGGTGCCCTACGACCTGATCGCCGATCTCGACGAAATCAACGCCGAGTTCGAAACGGCGGATGTGGCGTTGATCATCGGCGCCAACGACGTGGTGAACCCCGTGGCACGCACCGACAAGTCCAGCCCCATCTACGGCATGCCCATTCTCAACGCCGACAAGGCCAAGAACGTCATCGTCATCAAGCGCGGCCAGGGCGCGGGATTCTCCGGCATCGAGAACGCGCTGTTCTTCCTCGACAACACACGCATGTTGTACGGCGACGGCCAGAAGGCGGCGGCGGAACTCGTCAACGCCATCAAAGCGGTGGTTTGAGACGGAGTCCAGCGCGCCGGATTCGTGAGGCCCGTCGCAAATGCGCACCGCGCGGCAGCGGCGTAACCAATCCGTAGTC
This sequence comes from uncultured Pseudomonadota bacterium, assembly GCA_963711635.1. Taxonomy (GTDB): domain Bacteria; phylum Pseudomonadota; class Gammaproteobacteria; order Steroidobacterales; family Steroidobacteraceae; genus CADEED01. The sequence continues at coordinate 61,046 of CAVQEZ010000012.1, read as the reverse complement.
GCGGGGCGCGTAACGTCGCGCCATGAGATCCATGCGGAGGGCCGCGTCGGGGAGGCCGACGGCGCGTGCCGTCCTCCTCGCCTGCTGCTGCCTCGGCGGATCGCTTGCACTCGCCGCGGTGCACGTACCGACCATAGATGAAGTCGCCGCGCTCGAGCCGCGCGCTCTCGAAAATCAGCTGGCGGCGCTGCGCAATTCGAAAGACGGCGAAATCACGCTGCTGGTGCTGGAAAGCGCTGCCTCGCTGCGCGCCGACGAACGACGCGTGTCCGGCACACCGCCGCGCTCGCGCGGCTGCCTGACGGCCGGCGAATTCGAGCTCGCGGCCCAACTGGCGCTGGCGCGCGCGGCCTACGACGGCGCTGCGTACCGCGCGCTGAGCTGGGAATACCATCGAATCACCGCGGCGTTGACCCGTGCCCTGGCTGCCGCGCAGTCGAGCGGCAACTGGCGCAAGCGCTTCTCGCACCTCGAGCATTGGATCGGGGATTGGGAGCGCGCGCAGGATCCGACGGTGCGTGAATTGTTCCAGCGCACGCTGGTGGACCAGGCCATCCGCGCCTCGCTGAGCTCCTTCCAGGGCGCGAAGCTCTACGGCAAGACGCAACCCACGCCTGCGCTGCGGGCCTACGACGAATTCGTGTTCAACCTGATGTGCGCGGCCGACGAGGAGAATCTCGCCTGGCTGAAGGCGCAGGTGGCAGGCAGCGGCTGGTTCGACGCCGGCCGGTACGGCAAGGCGGCCGACCATGCCGCGTGGCTCATGGTGCAACACGCCGACGGCGAACCGCAGTACCAGGCCTGGATCGCGGAGTTGCTTCAACCCAAGCTCGAGACTCGCGACACCAGTCCGCAGAACTTCGCCTCCCTGGTGGATCGCGTCGCCGTACGCGCGGGCCGTCCGCAGATCTACGCCACGCAGACGGAGTGCGTGGGCGGTGAATCATTGGCACCGAAAGTCGAGGATGCGGCGGGGCTCGACGCACGCCGCGCGGCCATGGGCCTGGAGCCCTACCTGGAGCAGGTGGAGCAGCGCAAACACCTGTGCCGCAAGGCGGAGCGACGCACCGCGCGTCAGTGATCGCGGTGCTTGGCGAACGACATCTTGTCGAGCACGCCCAGCAATACCGCGGACAGCACAAAGGTCATGTGCACGATCACGTACCACATGATCTTGTCGTTTTCGGTGGTCTCGACCTTTACGAAAACGCGCAGCAGGTGAATCGAGGAGATCGCGACGATGCTGACCGCGACCTTGAGTTTGAGCGTGCCGGCATCGAGCTTTCCCAGCCAGCTGAGCGAGTCCGAGCCCTTGGCATCGATGGTCGATACGAAATTCTCGTAACCCGAGAACATCACCATGATGATCAGGCTTCCCACCAGCACGATGTCGATCATGGCCAGCACGGTGAGCACCAGATCCGCTTCCTCCATCTCGATGAGATGGTTGAACACGTGCCAGGCTTCCTGGAAGAACTTGAAGCCCAGTGCAATCAGCGCCAGCGAAAGGCCCAGGAAAACCGGCGCGAGGATCCAGCGCGAGGCAAACAGCAGTTTTTCGAAGAACACTTCTGACTTGGAAGTCACGCTCACGCTCCGGGGTTTTTCGAGGCGCGCGTATTGTAGCCAAACGAAGCCGCTTGGTACGCTCGGTCCAGACACGGAGAAGTTCATATGATCACGCGTCGCGATCTCGTGGCCGCGCTCGTCGCGGCCGGCATCACCCTGGCCTGTGTTTCGGTTGCGCAGGAGCCGGGCGAGCTGCTCGATTCCACCGCATGGAAGTGGCAGGACATGCAGGCGAAGAAGACCGACGTGGGCGAGTTGCGCTCCGTGGTGCGCCAGCCCACGCGCACGCTCGACGAGCTGGAGATGCACATCACCACGCTGAATCCGCGCACCGCGTCGCATCCGCCGCACACGCATCCGAACGAGGAGATGGTCATCGTCAGGGAAGGCACGCTGCAGGCGCATGTCAATGGCAAGGAAGTCGTGGTCGGACCCGGATCGGTGCTGTTCTACGCGTCCATGCAGCCGCACGCCGTGCAGAACATCGGCGACACCCCGGCCACCTACTTCGTGATCAACTGGGCCAGCCCCGGCACGAAGACCAAGAAGATCCCGACGCCGCCCGGCGGCGAAGCCGCAAAGTAGACAATCGGTGAAGCCGCGAAATAGTTAGGGCGGCGGCGACGCCGGCTGCTGCTGCCGGCGTTCGCGCATTTCCCTGCGCTTTTCCAGCCACTTCTGCCGCTGTTCCGGCGTGGCGTTGTCCCAACGCTCGCGCATGCGCCGCCGCTGCTCCGGCGTCAGCTTCTTGTAGCCGTGGTAACCCTCGCGCACGCGCTGCTGCTGCTCCGGCGTCAGCTCGCGGTAGCGATGCCAGCGCTTGCGCGCCCGTTCGCGCTGTTCGGGGCTGAGCTCGCGCCAGTGCTTGAATCTTTCCTGCGCGTGCTCGCGCTGCTCGGGAGTCATGGAAAGCCAGCGCCGCGTGCCCCGCAGCAGGCGCTGTTGCTGCTGGGGTGGCAGGTTGTTCCAGTTCTCGCTGTAGCGGCTCAGGAGTTTCTGTTCTTCCGGATTCAGCGCGCTCCACTCGGTACTGACCGGTGCTGCGGCGGCCGGCGCTTCCGCACGCGCACGGCCCGACAGCGCGAGCTGCAGGCCCACCGCGCACAACGCGGCCAGCGCGACCCTGCGCGTGAACCCGCGCGCGTCACTCATGCTTCGGTTCCTGCGGCGGCGGCTTCGGTTTCTTGTCCGCGGCAATCCTGTCGATGTCCGCGTTGGCCAGGAAATCCGCGAAGTCCCCGTCCTTCGATTCTTCGTTGACCTCGTCGATGCCACCGAGGAACTCGAGCAGGTCCTCGTCGGGGTCGCTCGTCTTCGCGTCGCTCATGACTCGATCTCACCGGCGGCCCATTCGTAGAACTCCAGCTCTTCGCCATCGACGAAATCCGGCGCATCGCCGTCGGCCAGCATCTCCATGTCGTCCACCGGACTGGTGGGGTCCGGAGTCGGTGTCCTGCCGCCCCAGATGACCACGGCCAGCACCGCGGCGGCCGCGGCTCCGGCCGGAACGAACAGGCTCCAGCGCCGGCGCACTGGCCGCTGCAGCCGATCGAGCGCAGCGTGGCGCGCCTGCGTGAGGCGCGACAGCGTGCGGCCGTCCAGACGCGCGGTGCTTTCCTCGAGAACTTCACGCGTACGTTTTTCGAGATCCTGGCTCATGTCCAAACCTTAAATCACATCGCCCAGCCGCGCGCGCAATGTCTCCAGCGCGCGGAAATAATGCGTCTTCACGCTGCCCTCGGAACAGCCCATGGCGCTCGCCGTTGCGCTGACGTCGAGGCCTTCGAAATTGCGCAGCAGGAAGGCCTGCTGCTGGCGTCGCGGCAACTCGGCGATGGCGGTCTCGAGCACGCCGATGGCTTCGTCGAGCTCGAGTCGCCTGGCCGGCCCGGCGTCCAGGCTGGGCGCCTGCGCCATCGGGTCGACGTCTTCATCCTCGTCGTCCCGCACCGGCAGCCAGGCCATGATGCGTCCGCGTACCGTGCGCCGGCGCTGCATGTCGCGAATGCCATTGGTGAGGATGCGATAGAACAGCGGCGGCCATTCCTCGGCGCTGCGCGACGCGTACGACTGCACCAGCTTCATCATGGCGTCCTGCACGGCATCGAGCGCGTCGTCATCGTTGCGCAGTCCCAGCTGCGCGATCTTGAACGCGCGCTTCTCGACGCTGGACAGAAACTGCTCGAGAGCGCGACTGGTCATCAATCTCCCGGTCCGTCAGAAACGGGCGTGTTATAAACGCCGCGGAGCGTAACAAACGCGGTCATGAGCGGTGTAACGCGCTGCGCGGCGTCGCGTTGACGCCTTTCCCAACGCATTGCGATTCTGTGAATCAGGAACTTACGAACACTCCCGCAGGCGGGATGTCACGTCCATGTCATAAGACGCGTTCGATTCGCGCGCGAAAATCGTAAACGGTTGTTTCCATTGGCGATGCGTTCATGTGCTCACGATTCGATCAGTCGAACGAGAAACTGCAAAAACACGGCATTTTTGTAGGTTCTATCCGACGCCATCCACAGACTTATCCACACGCACTGTGGAAAACCTTAGAGGCCCGCCCTTGACGCGCTCCATTGTGCGCGTCGCGCTCGATACGCCGCTGCGACGACTCTTCGATTACCTGCCGGCACTCGACCCGCAACTCGAACCGCGTCCCGGTGTGCGCGTGCGCGTGCCTTTCGGTCGCCAGCGCCTGGTCGGCGTGGTGCATTCGCTGGCCGCGAGCTCGGAGCTGCCGGCCGAAAAACTCAAGCCGCTGCTCGAAGTGCTCGACGTCGAACCGGTGATCGATGCCGGCATCCTGGAATTGCTCGAGTTCGCCGCGCAGTACTACCACCATCCCATCGGCGAGGTGGTGAGCGCGGCGTTGCCGAAGCAGGCCCGCAACGGCGCGCCGGCGCAGGCGCTCACCGAGCGTTGGTATGCAAGCGATGCCGGCCTCGCCGCGCTCGCGGCGGGCGAACTCGGCCGCGCGCGGCGCCAGCGCGAGTTGCTCGAGGGATTGCGCGACGCACCAGGGGCGACCGCCGCCCTGCTCGGCGAACGCTTCGCGGAGTGGCGCACGCCCATGCGCGCGCTGGTGATGCGCGGCTTCGTCTCCTCCGCCGAGACGCCGGAGGAGTTGCCGGAGACCGCGGCTGCGTTGTTGCGCTCCAGCGGACCTCCGCTCAGTCCCGAACAGGCCGTGGCAGTGGAAGCCATCGACGGGGCAGCGGGCCGCTTCGCGCCCTTCCTGCTGCATGGAATCACCGGCAGCGGCAAGACCGAGGTCTATCTGCATGCCGTCGAGCACGCGCTGCGCCGGCAGCGGCGTGCGCTGGTGCTGGTGCCCGAAATCGGGCTCACGCCGCAGCTGGTCGGTCGCTTCCGCGAGCGCTTCGCGGTGACCGTCGCGGTGCTGCATTCCGGACTCACCGACGCAGAGCGGCTGGCCGCCTGGCGCGCATGCGTGGCCGGCAGCGCGCGCATCGTGCTCGGCACGCGCTCGGCGGTGTTCGCGCCCATCGCCGACCTGGGCATCATCGTCATCGACGAAGAACACGATGCCTCGTTCAAGCAGCACGAGAGCGGGTTTCGCTACTCGGCGCGCGACCTCGCCATCCTGCGCGCCCAGCGCGCGCAGGTGCCCATCGTGCTGGGGTCGGCGACGCCCGCGCTCGAGACGCTGCAGAACGTCATCGCGGGAAAATACACGCGACTGTCGCTGCCCCGCCGTGCCGGCCAGGCACTGCCGCCGCGCGCCGCCGTCATCGATCTGCGCGCGCACGCCGTGCGTGCCGGCATTGCCACGCCGGCGGTAGAAGCCATGCAGCGCCATCTCGCCGATGGCGGCCAGGTGTTGGTGTTCATCAACCGTCGCGGCTATTCACCGACGCTGGCCTGCACGGCCTGCGGCTGGATCGCACCCTGCCGCGACTGCGACGCACGCCTCACCGTGCATCTGGCCGCACAGCGGCTGCGTTGTCATCACTGTGGCGCTGATGCGCCGCTGCCGGAGAAATGCCCGCAATGTGGCTACGCCGTGCGTCACGTGGGCCAGGGGACCGAGCGCGTCGAGGAGACGCTGACCGCACTGTTCCCGGACGCACCCATCGTGCGGCTGGACCGCGACGTGGTGCGCAAGCGCGGCGACCTCGAGTCGGTGGTCAACCGGATCGCCAGCGGCGAGGCACGCATTCTGGTGGGCACGCAGATGGTCACCAAGGGCCACGACTTTCCGAACGTCACGCTGGTGGTGGTGCTGAATGCGGACCAGGGGCTGTTCAGCACCGACTTCCGCGCACCGGAACGCGTGGCGCAGACCATCATCCAGGTTGCCGGCCGTGCCGGGCGCGGTACGAAACCCGGCGAGGTGCTGATCCAGACCGAATATCCGCAGCACCCCTTGCTCGCCAGCCTGCTGGCCGAAGGCTATGACGGGTTCGCGCGCGCGGCGCTGGCCGAGCGCGCCGCGGCCGGCTGGCCGCCATTCGCACACGTGGTCGCGCTGCGTGCGTCGGCCAGCACGCTGGCCACGGCCAGCGATTTCCTGCGCCAGGCGCGCCAGCTGGCACGCCCGCCGCGCGGTCTCAAGTTGTTAGGGCCGGCGCCGGCGGCCATGGCCAAGCGCGCCGGTCGTTATCACGCCCAGCTGCTGCTGGAGGCACGCGAGCGCGCGCCCTTGCATCGCCTGCTGGACGACTGGCTGCCCGAGGTGGAAAAGATCCGCGCTCCCCGCGAGCTGCGCTGGTCGCTGGATGTGGACCCGCTCGAGTTGTTTTGACTCTTTGCGCCTATTGGTTTGGCGCTACGGGCGCTGCGTATCCCAGCCGCCGAGACGCGCGTCCTGTTCACCGGCGGCATCCAGCGCCTCGCCGGCGATGCGCTCATCGACGGCAGTCAGCACTGCCGCTGGCAGAGACGTGGCCTGCCGCAGGCCCTCGGCGGGAAGCTGCGCTGCCGCGGTCACCGGAATGCGCCACTCACCGCCCTCGCGACAGGCAAGCCCGGCGGTGCCCGCCTTGCGCGCGAGGAAACTGCGGCAGTAGCTGCCTTCATTGCTCTTGAACGTGAGGCCGATCTGTACCGCGTCTTCAGGACGCTGAGTGCTCGCCAGCTGCGAGTCGAGGGCCTTTGCCAGCGCACCGCGCGCCACCAGCGCACCGTCACGCGCGCTGATCAGCGTCGACCCCGAAGGCGCGAAGTTCCAGGACAGCAGTACGCCGAGAACCAGGGTGGCTGCCATGGCACCCCACTCGCGGACACCCCAACGCAGCGACTGAACCGGCGTGCCGCGCGCCGGAAACTGCAGCACCTCGGCGCGCGCCGGACCCTTGGCCGCTGCCATCAGCCGTTCGGGCAAGGGCTGGTCGAGCACCGTCGCGAATGCGCCGGCGACCTTGGCACGCAGAGCGCGCTGCTGCTCGACGCGGCGTGCCAGCGCCGGATCGTGTTCGATGGCGGCGGAAATCTCCGCGCTCAGTACCTCGTCGAGCTCGCCGTCGGCGTAGGCCATCAGGGTTTCGTCGTCGTAGCTCACGGCGGTTCCACCAGTTCTGCCGCGAGCGCCGTGCGCCCGCGGGCGAGGCGGCTGGTGAGCGTGCCGATCGGAATCTCCAGCACCGCGGCCGCTTCCTTGTATGACATCCCCTCGACCAGCACCAACGCGATGGCCAGCCGCTGGTCTTCGGGTAGTTTGCTCATCGCCTCGGACACCGACCACAGGCCGACATTGGTGTCCGCGGGCGAGATCGCCGGATGCTCGCCACTGTCCTCGGGCAGCGCGACTTCGGCGCGCCGGCCACGCGCGCGCCGGTCGTCGATCCAGGCGTTCTTCATGATGCCGAACATCCACGACGCCAGGTTCGCGCCCGCGCGGAATTGCTCGAGATTGCGCAGCGCCTTCTCGACCGCCACCTGCACGAGATCGTCGGCGTCGTGCTGGTTACGCGACAACGAGCGCGCAAAGCGGCGCAGCCGCGGCAACAGGGCAACGAGACGTTCACTGATTTCCTCCGCGTCGGCAGTCATGCTTTCATGTGGATAATACGTGGGACGGGCCCGGTTTCTTCCATGCATCAGCGAAGCGGAAAATTCCTGCGCATCCTTGCCCCGGCATTGCTGGCCGGCGCTGCGCACGCGCAGATACCCGACGTCGTGATTCCGGACACCGACGCGCCGCCCATCACCATCCCCGATATCCACCCTCCGGCCGGCAACATCGCGTCCGGCGCGCAGCGCACGCTGAACCGGCTGGCCGGTGCACGCGTGCTGCGAATCGAACAGATGGCGCGTGACAATCGTGCCGAGCTGGAGCGCGACCCGGCCGGCGAGCTGGCGGTTCGTGCCGAAGTAGTCGCCGTCGACATCAGCGGGCCGGCGCTGCAACGCGCGCTCGAGAACAAATTCCTGCTCAAGCGCACCCAGGAGCTGGTGGACCTGGGCGTGAAGATCTCGGTATTGCAGACGCCCGGGGGCTGGACCGCGCGGCGCGGTCTCAAGGAGCTGCGCAAACTCGATCCCGAAGGCATCTACGACTACAACCACGTGTATCTCGACGGCGGTTCGGCGGCGGCGCCCGCGCCGGCGGTTCCCGAATCCACGGCCGGAGCGCGCGGCGCCGGGCGCGTCGGACTGGTCGACGGCGGCGTGGACGGCGGACACCAGGTCTTCCAGAACGTTCGTCTGCAGCGCTTCGGATGCGGCGGCAGCGTCGTGCCCAACAGCCACGGCACGGCGGTCGCGGCCATCCTCGCCACTCACGTGTCGGTCGACGAGATCTTCACCGCGGACGTGTATTGCGGCGCGCCCGCCGGAGGCGCGATCGATGCGGTGGCCGCGCGCACTGGGTTGGCTGGCGCGTGAAAAAGTCGGCGTGATCAACATCAGCCTGGTCGGGCCGCGCAATGCGCTGCTCGAGCGCGTAGTGCAGCACGCTGGTGGCGCGCGGCTTCCTGATCGTGGCAGCCGTGGGCAACGATGGTCCTTCGGCGCCGCCCCTGTATCCGGCGTCTTATGCGGGCGTGGTGGGCGTGACGGCCGTGGATGGCAACCATCGCGTGCTGGCCGAGGCCTGCCGCGGCGAGCAGGTGGATTTCGCGGCGCGCGGTGCGGACATGAAGGTCGCGACCCAGGCACCCGACGTCTACTGCGCCGGTGCGTGGCACTTCGTTCGCGGCACCGATCGTCGCCGCACTTCTGGTTGCCGACATGGCCTCCCCCGATGCCGGGGCGCGCGAGCGCGCCATCGCCAAGTGGACCGGCGTGGCGCAGGACCTCGGTAAACGCGGCCGGGACGATGTGTACGGGGCCGGCGAGCTGGGCGAAATCCGCGAGGCCGTGGCCGAAAAGGTCCAATAAATAGAATGCATTCTACCTGTAAAAGGAAGAAAACGCACTCTGGCGGCGTAGTACCTCCTGAGAGCTGCGGATAGGCCGCGGCGCAAATCAGGAGCCAATCATGAACTTCAAGACTTTCATCAAACCGGTGGCGGCGTTTGCGCTGATCTGTGGCGCTCCGCTGATCCAGGCACAGGTGCTCGGCGGCGGTGCCACGGGCGGTCTCGGTGGCGCCGTGGGCGGCACGCTGGGCGGTGGCATGGGAACCATCGGCGGCAATGGCCAGGGCAACGCGGGTGGCACGCTCGGCGGCACACTCGATCACGGCGACACGCTGCGTCGTCACACCTCGGGCACTGTCGACCGCACGCGTGAAACCGGCAGCCGGGTCCGCGATCGTGCGGCGAGCACGAAAGACACGGTGCGTGGCACCGCGTCGTCGGCCACTTCGTCCGCCCAGGGCCAGGTGAGCGGAACCGTGAACGGTGCCGCGAGCGGTGCCGCCAATGCGGGCACCAACGGAATCGCCGGCGCCGTGAACGGCGCGGGCAATGCCGCGGGGTCCGTGCAGAATTCGGCGCCCAGCGCGTCGATGCCCAGTGCGCCGTCGCTGCCCAGCCAGTCGATGCCCGGCGCGCCGTCGCTACCCGGCCTGCCCGCCATCGACAAGCAGGGCTCAGCGAACGGGAATGCGTCCGGCAATCTCGGCGGCACGCTCGACACTGCGAAGGACGTTGCTCCTGAAACGCAGTCGGGCACGCAGCCCCAGGGCAAGTCGAATGAGAGCAAGCCGAAGCGCGCGAGCGCGAATGCCAACGGCAGCGCCGACGGCGGGCTCACGGGTTCGCTGAAAGCCAACGAGCCGAAGCCTGCGGATGCCTCGCAGCCGCAGCGCTTCAGTTCGCCGGTCGATGCGAACGCCAGCGCCCATGGCAACGCCAATGGCAATGCGGATGCCTCGGTGAACACCTCACGTCAATAACGCGGTGGGGCAAGAAAAAAACGGCGGGTCCTCACGGGCCCGCCGTTTTTCATTTCATCGAAGAGAAATCAGCTCTGCGGCTGGGCCGGGCGATGATGCCCGGGGCCACCGTGCTGCAACTCCTCGCGGCTCAGCATGCCGTTCTTGTCTTTGTCGATCGCGCTGAAGCGATCCGCCATGCGCGGCATCTTGGCCTGCACTTCATCGAGCGAAAGCTGGCCGTCGTTGTTGGCGTCGGCTTCCTTGAAGCGCTCATCGAAGCGCGCCTTCATTTCACCGCGACGCGTTTCCTTGGCCTGGCGCATCTCGTCCTGGGTGACGTAGCCGTCCTTGTTCAGGTCCAGCTTGTCGAACCAGTCGCTGGAACGCTTTGAACCGGCAGCTTCGGCCTCGGCACGTGACACGCGCCCGTCGCCGTCGGTATCCGCGCGCATCGTGTCCCGCGGCGCATCGCTGCGCGGATTGTCGCCCGCCGTGGCGTGACCGCCGAGCAACGCAGCAATCGCGAGGGCGTAAATGGGGGTCTTCATCGAGTGTCTCCTGTGGAAAATGAGCCCTGCGTGAAGATCAACGCGCCCGGGAGCCGTTGGTTTACAGGTAAGATTCGCGCCGTTTCATCGAGTTCCAGACAGGTTCCCCCGTGAAATCCGAGCTAGAGCGCCTGCTGACAGAGGCGCTGCGATCCCTCGCACCTCCTCTCAACGAGACCGACCGCTCCCAGGTGGTGGTCGAGCGTGCCCGCGATCCGCAGCACGGCGACTTCGCCAGCAACATCGCAATGCGTCTCGCCAAGGGCGCGCGCCGCAATCCGCGCGAGCTGGCGCAGGCCATTGTTGCCGCGCTGCCGGCGAACCACCTGATCGCAAAGGCGGAGATCGCCGGTGCCGGCTTCATCAATTTCCGGCTGGCGAAGGATGCGTGGATCGAGGAGCTGCGCAAAGTGGCCGCGCAGGGCGACTCCTACGGACGCAGCGAGGTCGGAGCCCGGCGCAAGGTCATGATCGAGTTCGTGTCGGCGAATCCCACCGGGCCCATGCACGTGGGCCACGGGCGCCTGGCGGCCGTATGGTGCGACGCTGGGCAACCTGCTCGAGGCCACGGGCCATGACCTGTACCGCGAGTACTACATCAACGACGCGGGCCGGCAGATCGACATCCTCGCGGTCAGCGTCTATCTGCGTTATCTCGAGCTCGTCGGCGAGAGCGTTGCCTTCCCGTCGAATGGCTACAAGGCCGGTTACATCCTGCCGGTGGCGCAGGCGCTGCAGGCCGCGCGCGGCGACGCGTTGAAACGGCCGGCTGCCGACGTGGCGGCCGGCGTGCCGCCGGACGCACCGGCTGGCGACAAGGACAAGCACATCGATGGGCTCATCGAGAACTCGCGCAGCCTGCTGGCGGCGGATTTCGATTCCATCGTGCTGTTCGCGCGCGACGCCATGCTGGCGGACATCCGCAACGATCTCGACCAGTTCGGCGTGCACTTCGACAACTGGTATTCCGAACGCGAGCTGAACCGCAGCGGCGCCGTGGAGCGCGCGCTCGATGTCCTGCGCAAGTCGGGCCACATGTACACGCGGGACGGCGCGGAGTGGTTCAAGAGCACGGACTTTGGCGACGACGAAGACCGCGTGGTGGTGCGCGCCAACGGCGAGAAGACTTACTTCGCCTCGGACATCGCCTATCACTTCGACAAGCGGCAACGTGGCCATGACCTCTTGATCGACGTGTGGGGCGCCGACCATCACGGCTACGTGACGCGCGTGCGCGGCGCGCTGGTGGCACTGGGCAATCCCGGCGACTGCTTCGAGGTCACCCTGCTGCAGCTGGTCAGCCTGTACCGGGGCGGCGAAAAGCTCTCCATGGGCAAACGCGAGGGCAAATTCGTGACCCTGCGCGATCTGCGCAACGAAGTGGGCAACGACGCCTGCCGCTTCTTCTATCTGATGCGCAGTCACGACCAGGCGCTGGATTTCGATCTCGAGCTGGCCAAGTCGCAAGAGCAACGAGAACCCGGTGTTCTACGTGCAGTACGCGCACGCGCGCGTAGCCTCGGTCATGAAGGAGCTCGGCGCCCGGGGCTTCAGCCATGACGCCGACGGCGCCGGCCTGGCGCTGCTCGACAATGAGCACGAGCAGGCGGTGATCACCGCGCTCTCGAAATACCCGGAGATCGTCGAGCTCGCCGCGTTCAACCGCGCGCCGCACGCGCTGGTCCACTACCTGCGCGACCTTGCGAACACCCTGCACACCTATTACAACGCCGAGAAGTGGATCGTCGAGGACGCTTCCTTGCGTAACGCGCGCATCACGCTGGTACTCGCCGTGCAGCAGGTGATCCGGAACGGTCTCGGGATCCTGGGCGTCTCCGCGCCCGAGAGCATGTAGGAGTCACCTCCTGGCCGCGAAAATCACCAGCAGGGACTTCAAGCGCACGCGCGGCGGCGGCATGCCGCTCAACCTCACGCGACTGCGGGAGTTCGGTCTCGGCCTGGCGGTGGGCCTGTCGCTCTCCGTGATGGTGCTGGTCTGGCAGAACTACCGCGACAAGAACGTGGTGCATCCACCCAATGAGGTCCCCAGGCCGGAACCGAGGAACGACAAGGACGCCGGCACCGCGGACGCGGAAGACAGCGCCAAGAACTACGACTTCTACGACATGTTGCCGAACTTCGAAGTCGTCGTACCGGAGAAGGACCGCGAGGTCTCGCGCGAGCGCGACAACGCGCCGGCGACCATCGAGCGGCCCGGTGTGTATGTGTTGCAGGCGGGAAGCTATCGGCAGCAGGCCGAGGCGGATCGCATCCGCGCGCAGCTGAAGCTGCAGGGCATCGATGCCAACGTGCAGCGCGTCGCGGTCGACGACGATGTGTGGCATCGCGTGCGCATCGGTCCGATGACCGATCTCACCGAGCTCAATCGACTGCGCGCCAGGCTGCGCGCCGCGGATCTCGACGCCCTCGTGATCCGCGTCGGCGAATAGCCGTGCGCGCCCGAAAACCTGCATCCTGGCTCGCGGCGACGCTGTTCATCGCCGGCTGCGCCACCCAACCCCCGGCCGGCTCCACCTGCGCCCGCACCCGAGCCGGCGCCGGCCCTGCCGGCTCCGACGCATCCCGGCCTCACGCTCGCCGCGGTGGGCGACATCATGCTGGGCACCGACTTTCCCGAGAACATCCTTCCCGACGACGACGGCGTCGGCTTCCTCGAGGCCGTGACACCCATCCTGTCCGCGCCGGATGTGACGTTCGGCAACTTCGAAGGCGTGTTGCAGGACGGCGGCGAGCCGGTCAAGCAGTGCAAGGACAAGCGCATCTGTTTCCTGTTCCGCACGCCGACCCGTTACGCCGCATACCTGGCACGCGCGGGGTTCGATGTGATGAGCCTGGCTAACAACCATGCGCGCGATTTCGGCGAGGAAGGACGCTCCTCGAGCATGGCGGCACTGGACGCGGTGGGGATCCGCCATTCCGGGCGCGAAGGCACCACCGCGAGCTGGATCGCCAATGGCCGGCGCGTCGCGCTGGTCGCGTTCGCGCCCAACGTGGGCTCGAACTCGCTCAACGATCCGCAGATCGGCCTGCCGCTGGTGTCGCAGCTGGCCGCGACGCACGACATCGTCATCGTGTCGTTCCACGGCGGGGCCGAAGGCAATGGCGCCGAAGTGTTGCCCTTCGCGCGCGAGATCTTCGCGGGCGAGGATCGCGGCAACGTGGTCGAGTTCGCGCATGCCATGGTGGATGCCGGCGCGGACCTGGTGCTGGGACACGGCCCGCACGTGGTGCGGCCCATGGAGCTGTACCGCGATCGGCTGATCGCCTACAGCCTCGGCAACTTCGCCACGTACTACGGCATCAGCGTCGAGGGAATCCGCGGCATCGCCCCGATTCTGCTGTGCACCCTCGATGACGACGGGCGTTTCGTATCGGGGCGCATCGAGGCCACGACGCAGATCCGGCCCGCCGGGCCGTCACTGGATGCGGCGCGCGGCGTAATCGAATTGCTGCGCACGTTGACTGCCAGCGCCTTCCCGGACGGAAGTCTGGAAATTTCCGCGGACGGTGAGCTCCGGGCCCGGGCCGCAACGCTATAACCCGGGAACGATGGTAAAATCCCGCGCCAAGAACAAATGTGACCTGCACTCGAGGAGTCACCCATGAACCGCAAGATGATTTCACTGGCGCTCGGCGCCGTTTCGTTGCTGGCGAGCGCGAGCAGCCTCGCGGCGCTCAACGAGGCCGAGAAGATGTACGTCGACCGCCTGCTGAAGGGCAGCTGGGTGTCGCTGCGCGACGTGGCGCAGAGCCTGTACAACACCGGCAACACCAACACCGAAGTGCTGGACATCACCGCCGAGACCCTGCTCGAGCGATACCAGCGTTCCGCTGACGATCGTGACGCGGTCGATGCCGTGTCCTGGATGTGCCGCGCGCTCGGCGCCTCGGGCAACAGCCGGTATCGTCCGGTGCTCGAGCGCATCGAGAACGACAAGTCCGTGCATCGCAAGGGCCGCGGACATTGCGAGAAGGCCGCGAAGGGATTGCCGAAGGAAGTCTCGAACCCCTACACGGCCGGCACCGTGAATCTCGAGAACCTGCGCAATCCACCGCCGCCGCCCCCGCCACCCGCGCCCGTCACAGCCAAGGGCAAGAAGAACGCGAAGGCCGCGGCCGCCGCGAAGCCGGTCGTGGCCGCCGCACCGCCGCCCGCTCCCGAGCCACCCGCCGCCAAGAAGGTGGACTTCAGCATCATCAGGGAAGGCATGAGCCAGGCCGAAGTCGACAGCCTCATCGGTCAGCCCACCGCGCAGACTCAGCGTCTCACCGGCAAGCAGTGGCAGCCGTTCAACTTCGGCGCGAAGGACCTGCAGCGCCTGTACTACCTGTACAAGGGCGTGGGCCGCATCGAGTTCTCGATGAAGTCGGGATACGAAGGTGTGTTCCGCGTCATCAAGGTGCGCGCCGGATCCGGCGGAGACCGGTTATCCGTAGTCAGGCGCTGCGCGCCACTACGGAAAACGCCCCCGAAACGGGGGCGTCCATGATGCGAAGACTTACTATTCCACTTCGTCGGTGATGTTGCGGAAGTCGACGCCGAGCGAGCGCAGCTTGCGATACAGGTGCGTGCGCTCCATGCCGACGCGCTTGGCGAGCTGGCCCACCTTGCCGTTACACAGCAGCAGCTGCTGTTGTAGATAGGCGCGTTCGAATTGCTCGCGCGCCTCGCGCAGCGGCAGCGCCAGCAGGTCCTGCTTGACCAGCGGCTCGGCGGTGGGCGCCTGCGCGGCCAGCTCGCGCTCGATTTCCTCGAGCCGGATCTCTTCGCCGCCGCCCTGCAACAGCAGGCGCTGCACGAGGTTCTTGAGCTCGCGCACGTTGTCGGGCCAGGGATAGTTGCGCAGCCGGTTCTGCGCGGCCACGCTGAACTTGCGGAACTGCGAGCCCTTCGCCGTCGACCATGCGATCGACGTAGTGGCGCAGCAGGTCGGGCACGTCCTCGGTGTATTCGCGCAGCGGCGGCACGCGCACGATCAGCGTATTCAGATGCGCGAGCAGGTCGCGGCGGAAATCGTCGCTGCGCGTCTCGATGCCGGGCCGCGCGGAGGACAGCATGCGCGCCTTGAAGGTCACCGGCGTGTTGCCGCCGACGCGCGTGAACTGGCCGCTCTCGAGCGTACCTAACAAGGCACGCTGCGCCTGCGGCGGCAGATCCTCGAGCTCGTTGACGAACAGCGTGCCGGCGCCGGCGCGTTCCAGAACGCCGGGCGCAACCTGCCCGCCGGACTCGGTGCCGAACAGCACCTGCTCGGCGCCGTCGCCGCGCAGCGTGCTCGAGATCAGCGTGACGAACGGCCGCGCCGCGCGCGGACTGGCATCGTGAATGAAGCGCGCGAACGCTTCGCGGCCGGTGCCGGTCTCACCGACCAGCAGCACGGGTGAATCGTTGCCGGCGATCTGCGCCAGGTCGGCGCGCAGCTGCTGCATGACGCGGCTGCGGCCCACCGGCACGCCGGGCGAAGCGGCTAACAACTTGCCGGCGTGGCGCTTGCGCTTGCCGGCTTCCAGCGCGCGCTCGACGGTGCGCAGCAGCTTCTGCAGCGACAGCGGCTTCTCGACGAAATCGAAGGCGCCGAGGCGCGTGGCCTCGACCGCGGTTTCGACCGTGCCGTGGCCGGACATCATGACCACCGGGCAGGAGGATTCGGCCGGCTGCGCCCTGCCATTCGCGCAGCAGCGTGATGCCGTCGGTGTCGGGCATCCAGATGTCGAGCAGTACGAGATCGGGGAGTTGCCGTGCGCGCGAGGCGCGCGCCTGGCCGGCGTCGCCGGCGACGTCCACGTCATAACCTTCCTCGGAGAGAATCTCCTTGAGAAGGCCGCGAATGTCGGCCTCGTCATCGACGACCAGAATGTGTGCGGCGCTCATGCTCGCTCCTTCCTGGGTTCTGCGCGCCGTTCGCGCGCGACCAGCTGTCGGGATCCGTCAGTTACGGGCAAGGATACACGCACGCGCCCGCCGCCTTCGGGCCGATTGTCGGCCTCGACGCGGCCGCCGTGCTCCTCGACGATCTTTTTCACGATCGCGAGCCCCAGTCCGGTGCCCTTGGGTTTGCTGGTGACGTAGGGGTCGAAGGCGTGTCCGAGCACTTCGCGCGGAAATCCCGGCCCGTTGTCACTTACCGTAATCGTGGCGTAAGCCGCCGCCGCCGGCCATTTCCAGCCTGCGTGGCGACGCTCCACGTGGCCGGCCGGCGGAGTTCTCCACGGCCTCGGCGCCGTTGACGATGAGATTGTTGAGGATCTGGCGCACGCGGCCGCGGTCGGCCTCGACCTGCTCGATGTGCGGATCCAGCTCCAGGTCGATGCGCACGGCGGATTCCTGCACGCGGTGCAGGTCGGCGACTTCGGTCACCAGCGCATTGAGCGGGAACCGCGTGACCTTCATGTCCGGCGCGCGCGCGTATTCGCTGAAGGCGTTCACCATGGCCTTCATGGCTTCCACCTGCTGCACGATGGTGTAGGTGGCGCGGTCGAGGATCTGCGCGTCCTCGCCCGTCATCTGATGCGAGGTATCGGCGCCGCATGCGTTCCGCGGACAGCTGGATCGGCGTGAGCGGATTCTTGATCTCGTGCGCGAGCCGGCGCGCGACTTCGCCCCAGGCCGCGTCGCGCTGCGCCTGCAGCAGCGCGCTGATGTCGTCGAACACGATCACGTAGCCGCCCTGGCGTTCGGCTTCGCTCTCCGCGTGATCGTCGCCCGGCAGCGGCGTGCAGGCGCACACCAGCACGCGCGCGCCGCTCATCTCGGGCTTGAGATCCATCTGCTCGCGCCATTCCTCTTCGCCCTTGGCGAGGCGCGTGCTCACTTCGCCGACGAAGCGCGCGTAGCGCGAATTCTCGTCGGCCAGTGCCGCGAGCGGCTGGCCGATGCCCTGCGTCGAGATCGACGCCGAGAATGCTGCTGGCGGCGTGATTGGCGCTGCGCAACACCAGGTCGCGGCCGATGGAGATGACGCCGGTAGACAGGCGCGCCAGGATGATGGACAGGCGTTCGCGCTCGCGCTCCACCGCCATCTGGCTGCGCGTGGTCTCCTCGCGCGCGCGCCGCAGTCGCTTGGTCATGTCGTTGAACGAGTGCACCAGGAAGCCCATCTCGTCGCGCGACGGCAGCGGCAGGCGCGTGCCGAAGTCGCCCTTGCCGACCGCGCGCGTACCGGCGATCAGGTCCTGCACCGGACGCGTGAGCTTCTCGGCTGAGTAGATAGCGCCATAAATGGCGGTGAGCATGGCCAGCAGCAGCACCAGTGTGAGTGTCATACGAAAGCTGTTCTTCACGGGCTCGCGCTGCGCGTGATAGTTCGCCGTGCTGCGAATACGAATGTTGCACGGCTTCGGATAGTCGCGCGAGCTGCGGCGGCACCGGGTAGAGCGCCACCACGAAGCGACCTTCGCTCGGACCCGGTGCAGCCGCGATAGGCGCCGCGGTGTTGATCAGGTAGTCGTCTTCCGACAGCGGTTCCAGGCTCCAGTAGGGATTGCCGCGCGGCCATGGCCGCGTTATTTCCGCGGTGGCGTAGCGCGGCAGGCTGGTCGACGTGGCGCCGGTACTGCTCGCTGCCAGCACCTGGCCGAGCGCGCCGTATACCACGACTTCGAGCGCGCCGCTCTCGACGCGCTGCTGCGTCGGTGGCGATCGGCCCAGTTGGCGGCAGGACTGTCGGCGAGCCGGTTGGCGAACAGCTCGCGTGCTGCGCGCGTACTCGCGCATGCGCACGTCCATGGCCGACTTGGAGAGTTCCAGCGCGTCGGTGAGGCCCTGCTTGATCTCGACCTTGAACCAGCTGTCGATGCCGCGGTTCAGGAACTCGAGGCTGAATAGATAGACGATGATCAGCGGCGCGATCACCAGCGAGCCGAAGATGGCCACGGTGCGCGCCGTGAGCCGCGAACCCGGAACGCCGCGCGCGAAACGAGCGCACCAGCTCGATGATCTTGCGCGCCAGCAGCACGCTCACCGTGACCACGCGCGATGGCGTTGACGAGCAGGATCCAGGCCTGCAGCTTGCTGAACTGCACCGAGTTCTGCACCGACAGGGCCAGCAGCAGCAGCAGGCCGCCGCTCACCAGCACCCACAGTGCGATGAGTCCGAGTGTGCCCAGCCTCCTCAGCGCGGCAGGGACCATGAGAACCACTCACTCTCGCGATGCCAGTCGTCGGTCCAGAACAGCAGCACGCGCAGGGTGTCGGGCAGGCGGCCGCGCCGCACGCCGGCGCGCAGGCTGACGCGGTATTGACGGTTCGCCGTCAGCTGCGGCGACAGCAGGAACGGCCAGGCGTCCACGGTGCCGAGTGCCTCGCAGCGCCTCTTCGAGCGTGGCATAACTGTGCTGCTCGCCGCCGTTGCGCGCGTCCATGTCGCGCGCGACGTAACGGTCGCTGACCGCGTGGTAGCTGAGCTCGCGCCTGAGCGTGTATTCGGCGACGCCTTCGTCCATCCAGAAACGCCGCTCGCGCGACACCACCACGTCGAGGTCGAAGGTGAGCATCAGGCCGTCCTTGAGCGCGGCGCGGATGTCGTCGTTGACCGGGTAGGCGACGCGCGCGAACAGCTGGAACACGCCGTTCTCGGGAACCGCATAGGCCGAGCTCACCTCGAGCAGGCCGTCGAGCGCATCGGCCCGCGCGGGCACGGCACCGACCAGCGCCGCGAGCGCCAGGAGCAGCGTCAGGAAGCTGATGCGCGCGGCGCGAATGCATTCGTTGCCCTTATCTCCCTCTGTGCAGGCAAGCATAGTAGAAGCCATCGGTGCCTGCGCCGCCACCCGGCAGCAACTGCCATCCCACGGTCCGTTCCAGCAGTCCCGGCGGCCGTGGTGCACTTTCGGTCCAGCCGGCCGCGGCGGCGCGGGGTTCGCCGGCCAGGAAGGCCGCGACCACCGCTTCGTTTTCCGCGGGCAGTACCGAGCAGGTGCAGTAGATCAGACTGCCGCCGGGGCGAAGTAGTTCGAAGGCGGTCGCCAGAATCTTTCGCTGGGTGGTCGCGAAGGCGGCGGCATCCTCGGGCCGGCGCAGCAGCTTGATGTCGGGATGGCGGCGGATGACGCCGGTGGCCGAACAGGGCGCGTCCACCAGCACGCGATCGAAGGACGCGGGCTCGAGCGAAGGCGGATCGCTCGCGCAGGTCGGCCGTGAGCAATAGGCGCATCGCGCCCGCCGCGCTCGAGGTTTTCGCGCACGCGCTGCAGGCGCAGCGCATCGTCGTCGGCCGCCACCAGCTCGCCGAGATCGGGCGTGCGCTGGGCGATGTGCAGGGTCTTGCCGCCCGGCGCGGCGCAGGCATCGAGCACGCGCATGCCGGCACGCGCATCCAGCAGCGGTGCGGCGAGCTGCGCGCCGCAGTCCTGCACGGAGACCGCGCCGGATTCGAAACCCGGCAGGATCTGCACGGCGGCTGGATGTTCGAGCACCACGGCATCCGGATTCCAGTCGACGGCGCGCGCCTCGCGACCCAGCCCGCGCCACGAGCGCAGGAAATCTTCGCTGCCGAGCTGCGCCGGATCGAGCCGCAATACCATGGGCGGGTGCTGGTTGTTAGCCGCGAGCATGACTTCGGCGCGTTCGCCCCAGGCCGCGGTGAGCGCGTCGACCAGCCAGCGCGGGTGCGCATGCCGCGCGGCGCCGTCGATGTCCACCGTGGCTAACAACTCGGCGCGCTGCGCCACGAAGCGGCGCAGTACCGCGTTGACCACGCCGCTGGCGCGCCCTTCGCCCGCGATGCGGCTGGCGTCGACCGCGAGATGCACCTGGGCCTCGGGAGCGCCGCGCGAATATTCCACCTGGTGCGCCGCGGTGACCAGCAGGGCGGCGAGGCGCGGCGACAGCTCGGCGAACGGCCGGCTCACCAGCGGCTCGAGCGCCGGCAACAGTCGCAGGTACCAGCGCAACGTGCCCAGCGCGATCGCACGCACGGCCGCCTTGTCGACGCGCGCCTGCGCGGCTTCGAGCGCCGCGTCGGCCGAACGTCCCTGGTGCACGACCTCGTGCACGGCGAGTGCGGCCTGCGCCAGGGTCTCCGCGCCCGGCGCATGACGTGTGCGCGACGCGCCCCGGATGCGCGGCCACGGCCAGGCTTCACGACCCGAACCTCATTCCCGCCAGACGCATCGCGTTGGCGAAATCGCGCGCCGATACCGGCCGTTTGCCGGCGCGTTGCAGCTCACGCACCGCGAGCACGCCGGTGCCGCAGGCTATGCGCAGGCCGTCATCGGCGAGCCCCAACACCGTCCCGGGCTCCGCCGCGCGCGCAGCCGCATCGGCAACCTCGGCGCGCAACAGCCGCAGGCTCTCGCCTGCCAGGCGGGTCTCGGCCACCGGCCAGGGATTGAATGCGCGGATCTTGCGATCGAGCTGCCCGGCCTCCTCGTTCCAGTCGATGCGTGCCTCGGATTTTTCGATCTTGGCCGCATAGGTCACGCCTTCGGCCGGCTGCGCGCGCGGCAGCAACGTGCCCGAGGCGAGGCCATCGATGGCTTCCAGCAGTGCGGCCGCGCCGAGCTCGGCGAGCGCGTCGTGCAGGTCGCCGGCCGTGTCGTGCGGGCCGATGGGCCGGCGGCGCTCGAGCAGCACCGGACCCGTGTCGAGGCCTTCATCGAGCTGCATGATGCTGATGCCGGTCTCCACGTCGCCGGCCAGCAGGGCGCGCTGAATCGGAGCGGCCCCGCGCCAGCGCGGCAGCACGGATCCGTGGATGTTCAGGCAGCCGAGCCGCGGCAGCTGCAGCGCCTCGCGCGGCAGGATCAGGCCGTAGGCGACCACCACCAGCAGGTCCGGCGCCCACGCGGCGAGTCCGGCGCGACCCTCGGCGTTCTTCAGAGTTGGAGGCTGCGCCATCGGCAAGGCGGGTGGCTGGCGGCCAGTAGTTTGATGGGCGAGGCGCGCAATTCACGACCGCGCCCGGCCGGCCGATCCGGCTGCGTGAGCACGCCGACGACCTGGTGTCTCGAAGCCAGCAACGCCCGTAGCGCGGGCAGCGCGAAGTGCGGCGTGCCCGCAAACGCGATTCGTAACGAATTCATGGGAAGCCCGAAGGCGTCAACGCATCAATAGGCGCGCGCGGAGCTGGGTTCGCGAGCGAGCGTGGCGCGTGACTTCCGGTCCTTGTCGAGCTTCTTGCGGATGCGCTCGCGCTTGAGGTCGGAAAGGTAGTCGACGAACAGCTTGCCCTCGAGATGATCCATCTCGTGCTGCAGGCACACGGCGGCGAGTCCGTCGAGCTCGAGCTCGAACACCTTGCCGGTCACGTCCTGGGCGCGGGCGCGGACCACGGCCGCGCGTTTCACCTCGTCGAAGATGCCCGGCACCGACAGGCAGCCTTCCTCGGTTACTCCGACCCCTTCGGCGCTCAGGATCTCCGGATTGCAGAACACGCGCGGCTCATTCTTGTTCTCGGAAACATCCATGACGATCAAGCGCTTATGGAAGTCGACCTGGGTGGCGGCCAACCCCACCCCGGGAGCCGCATACATGGTTTCGAACATGTCCTCGACCATCTTCGCCAACGCCTCATCGAACACCTCGACAGGCTTTGCCTTGGTGCGAAGACGGGGGTCCGGGTACTCAAGAATTTGCAGGCGCGCCATGAAGTTCCGCTCGATTGCTGCTAATGTTTGGACGATTCGACCGAGGACAAGGATCGCGCGAGGCGCCGGAAACCACGAGTCCCGTGATCCAGTGCACAGACTTGACAATAGATCGAGCCCATCGTGCCGGGGCGGATTATAACAGTGGGGTCCGCTTGCCCCACCCAGAGTTGAGGAGTGGAGGATGTTTTTCAATCAACAAGTTACGGAGCAACGCGTGCTCGGCATTCTGACATTGCGTCGCTTGGGTCTCATGGCCTTCCTGGCTGCCGCCGTGCTCTTGGCGGGCTGCCAGTCCGCGCCCGAGGAACAGCAGGTTGCGCAGTCAGCGCCGGCCGCCGCTCCCTCGTCGGAGGCCAACGGCAAGGCTGACGACATGACGGCGACCGAAGCCGCCATCGCCGCCATGAACGAGCCGGCACCGGCCGACCAGCCTGCCCCGACGTCGCAGCTCATCCGGCCCGATGCGCCGATGAACTACGCCGTGAAGCGTGGCGACACGCTGTGGGACATTTCCGCCGTGTTCCTCAAGGACCCGTGGTTCTGGCCCGAGATCTGGCAGATCAATCCGCAGGTCGAGAATCCACACCTCATCTATCCCGGTGACGTGCTCTCGCTGGCCATACGGCGCCGGCGGCGACGCGCATGTGTTCATCTCGCAGTACAGCGGCGCGCGACTGCAGCCGCGCCTGCGCAGCGAGGATCTCGAGGGGCCGATCGATACGATGGCATTTGCGGCCATCGCGGCGTTCCTCTCCAAGCCCAGTGTCGTGACCGAGGAACAGGTGCTGCGGTCGCCGCACATCGTGGCGTTCCGTGACGGTCACATGATCGGGGGCCATGGTCATGAGGCCTACGTGCGCAACCTCGATGCTCCGGTCAACCAGCGTTTCTCGGTAATGCATGTCGGCGAGCCCATCGTCGATTTCGAGACCAACGACCTGGTCGGCTACCAGGCCGCCTATGTCGCAACGGCGGTCGTCAACAACCCGGGCGAGATCACCAAGACCGTGCTCACGGAAAGCGCACGCGAAGCGCTGCGCGGCGACCGGCTGATGTCGCAGGATGGCGAGGAGGCTCTTGCCTTCAAGCCGCATGCGCCGACCACGAATATCAACGGTCAGATCATCGCGATCGCGGATGAGGCCAGCCAGGTGGGCAATTACCAGGTCGTGGTGCTGAACCGCGGCAACCGCCACGGACTCTCGGCGGGCGCGGTGCTGGCCGTCGATCAGCGCGGCGAAGTGATGCACGACGTCTGGGGCAAACGCCCGTTCGGCAAGGACGTGCTCGGCCCGACGGTTGAGCTGCCTTTCGAGCGCGCCGGCACGCTGATCGTGTTCAAGGTGTTCGACCGCGTGAGTTATGGCCTGGTCATCGGCGCACGCGCGCCGATGCAGGTAGCGGACCGGGTCTACAACCCCAACTGACGCATTTCTCGACATTCAGACGAGTAAGGGCCAGCCAGTGTGCTGGCCCTTTCGTTTTACGCTGTGGCAATGGAAGCATGCGCCGAACAGCAGCGGCGGCGATTCGCGCTGGCAGCGCGTACGCCGGGACTCGACGCCGACGCGCTCGACTCGGTGGCGCGCGTGAGCGCCGACCTCGAGCTGCTCGAGCGGCCGGAGCCGGCAGCGCTGGCGGCCCTTGGACTAACTACCACCGTCATAGAGTCGCTGGCGGCGCCCGACCTCGCTGGCGTCGATGCCGACCTGCGCTGGCTGGAAACATCCGGCTGCCGCTTGCTGGCCTGCACGCAAGACGGGTATCCCGGGTTGTTGCGGCGCTCGCCGGACGCGCCGGCCGTGCTGTACGTACGCGGCAGCGTGGCCTCGCTGAGCGAACCGCAGCTGGCCATGGTCGGCAGTCGCAATCCCACGGCCGGTGGGCGCGCCACCGCGCGCGAGTTCGCGATGAGTTTCGCCCGCATGGGGCTGGGCATCACCAGTGGTCTGGCCCTCGGGATCGACGCGGCCTGCCATGAAGGTGCGCTCGCGGCCGGGGGCGTCACCGTCGCGGTACTCGGATGTGGCCTGGATAGCCTCTATCCGAAGGAGCACGAGGCGCTGGCCGCGCGGATCGAAGCTTCGGGAGCATTGATCACGGAATTTCCTCCCGGCACCCCGGCCCTGAAAGCCCACTTCCCGCAGCGCAATCGCATCATCGCCGGGCTGGCACATGGCACCCTGGTCGTGGAAGCGGCGCAAAGATCGGGCTCGCTGATCACGGCCCGGCTCGCCGGCATGGCGGGTCGCGAGGTGTTCGCGATCCCTGGTTCTATCCACAACCCCCTCGCCCGCGGCTGCCACCAATTGATCCGCCAGGGAGCGAAATTGGTGGAAGGCGTCGAGGACGTGTTGGCCGAGCTGAAGATTTCCCTTTCCGACCAACTACTTGTGAGCACGGGCAAGGGCCCGCCAGCGGCGCGCGGCGCGGGCAGCGGGTTGGACAAGGATTACAAAATCCTGTTAGATGCGCTCGCCTTCGAGCCGGCAAGCGTCGAGAGCTTGATCGATCGCACGGGTTTGAACAGCGAATCGATCGCTTCGATGCTGCTGATTCTGGAGCTCGACGGGCACGTGGCGCCGCATCCCGGCGGCCGATACAGCCGCATGGCGGGACAATTAGTTTCTACGGCGACTCCATGACCGGAAGTGTTCTAGACATCCTTATCTACGTATTCGACCAGTACATGATGGCGGAAGCGCCTGAAGTGCCGGAGCGGGAAGCGCTGGCCGCCGACCTCGAACGTGCCGGCTTCGGCCGCCACAACGTCGAACGCGCGCTCGACTGGCTGGCAGATCTCGCGGGCGAGCGCTCGCGTCCGGACATGTCCTCACGCGCGCTGCGCGTTTTCTCCGGCGACGAGCTGGAGCGCATCTCGACGGCCTGCCGCGGCTATCTATTGCAACTGGAGCGTGAGGGCATTCTCTCCCCGCTGCAGCGTGAGATCGTCATCGACCGCCTGGTCGCGCTCGACGGCGACGACGTGGATATCGATCGCCTCAAGTGGCTGGTGTTGATGGTGTTGTCGAGTCAGCCCGGACAGGAACAGGCCTGCGCGCGCATGGAACACCTGCTGTTCGAAGACCCCGACTCACGTCCCAATTGATCGATGGCTGACAACCTAGTCATCGTCGAATCGCCGGCGAAAGCGAAGACCATCAAGAAATACCTCGGTAAGGATTTCGAGGTATTGGCTTCGTATGGCCACGTGCGCGATCTCGTGCCGAAAGAAGGCGCGGTCGATCCCGACAAGCAATTTGCGATGACCTACCAGTCGATCGAGCGCAACGAGAAGCATGTCGACGCCATCGCTCGCGCGCTCAAGAAATCCAAGAACCTCTACCTCGCCACCGATCCGGACCGCGAGGGCGAGGCCATCTCCTGGCACTTGCGCGAGCTGCTCAAGGAGCGTGGCGACCTCAAGGGCAAGGAAGTCAAACGCGTGGTGTTCTACGAGATCACCAAGGGCGAGGTGCAGCGCGCCGTTGCCGAGCCGCGCGATCTCTCGCTGGACCTGGTCAATGCGCAGCAGGCACGCCGCGCGCTGGACTACCTGGTCGGATTCAACCTCTCGCCACTGCTGTGGAAGAAGGTGCGCCGCGGCCTGTCGGCCGGTCGCGTGCAGAGTCCGGCGCTGCGCATGATCTGCGAGCGTGAGCACGAGATCTCCATCTTCAAGCCGCAGGAATACTGGACGCTCGAGGCCGAGGGCGAGCACAGCACCCAGACCTTCCCGCTCAAGCTGGTGGAATTCGACGGCCAGAAGGTCGAGCAGTTCAGCTTCACCGGGCGAAACCGCCGCGCGTGGCGTCGAGCAGTCCATCAAGGATGCCGCGCAGGGTTTCCTGCACGTCATCTCCATCGACCGCAAGCAGCGCCGCCGCAATCCTTCGCCGCCGTTCACCACTTCGACGCTGCAGCAGGAAGCGGCGCGCAAGCTCGGCTACTCCGCGCAGCGCACCATGCGGCTGGCGCAGCAGCTCTATGAAGGCGTCGATTTCGGCGAGGGCAGCATCGGCCTGATCACCTACATGCGCACGGATTCCGTGAACCTCGCGAACGACGCGATTCGCGAAATGCGCGAGGTCATCGAGAAGGAATACGGCAAGGAAGGCGTGGCCGAAGAGCCCCGCATCTACAAGACCAAGTCGCGCAATGCACAGGAAGCGCACGAGGCGATTCGTCCCACCTCTGCATCAATCCTGCCCTCGCGCGTCGAAGGCAAGATCGATCCGGATCAATACAAGCTGTACGCGCTCATCTGGAAGCGCGCCGTGGCCTCGCAGATGGCGCACGCGCTGTTCGACACCGTCGCCGTCGACATGATGCCGAGCAAGCAAGCCGAAGCCGGTGCCGACACGGCGCGCCGCACGGTGCTGCGCGCCAACGGCTCCACGCTGATCAAGCCCGGTTACATCGCCGTCTACCAGGAAGACGTGGACGATGGAAAGCCGGAGAACGAAAACGACCGCATCCTGCCGGCCATGAAGGACGGCGACGTGGTCACGTTGCTGAACATCCACGGCGACCAGCATTTCACCGAACCGCCGCCCCGCTTCTCGGAAGCTTCGCTGGTGAAGGCGCTCGAAGAGCACGGCATCGGCCGACCCTCGACCTACGCCACCATCATCTCGACGCTCAAGGACCGCGAATACGTCGAGATGGACAACCGCCGGTTCATCCCCACGGACATCGGCAAGATCGTCGGCGGATTCCTGTCCAAGCACTTCCACAAGTACGTGGAATACGGCTTCACCGCCGCGCTGGAAGACGAGCTCGACGCGGTGTCGCGCGGTGAAGAGGACTGGACCGAGCCGCTCAAGAAATTCTGGAAGCCGTTCATCACCCAGGTCGAGCACATCGAGAAGAACGTCTCGCGCGAAGAAGTCGCGATGGCGCGCGAGCTCGGCAAGCATCCGGAGAGCGGCAAGCCGATCACGGTACGCATGGGCCGCTTTGGGCCGTTCGTGCAGATCGGCACCAAGGATGACGAGGAGAAGCCCAAGTTCGCCGGCCTGCGACCCGGCCAGAAGATGGACACCCTCCAGCTGCCCGATGCGCTGGAGCTGTTCAAACTGCCGCGCAAGCTGGGCGAAATGCCGGACGGCCACACCATCGTCGCCAAGGTGGGACCTTTCGGGCCGTACGTGCAGTTCGCCACCAAGGGCTTCGTCTCGCTCAAGCCGCCGGACGATCCGTACACCATCGAGCTGGTGCGCGCGCTCGAGCTGATCGAGCAGAAGAAGATCGCCGACGCCAACAAGCTCATCCTGGATTTCGGCGTCGACAACATCAAGGTGCTGAACGGCCGCTATGGGCCGTACATCACCGATGGCAAGCGCAACGCGCGCATTCCGAAGGGCTCGGACCCGAAGGCCGTGACGCTGGAGACCAGCCGCGAGCTGCTCGCTGCCGCGCCGCCGCGCGGCAGCCGCTTCGGCCGCCGCAAGGCCGCTCCTGCCGCGGCGGCACCGGCCGCTGTCGCACCGGAGGCAGCCGCGGCGAAGGCCGCGAAGAAAGGTGCGCACAAGGTCGAAAAGGCCGCGGCCGCACCCAAGTCCGAGAAAAAAGCCGCCGCTCCGAAGAAAAAAGCGGTCGCGGCCAAGAAAGCCGCGCCCAGGCGCAAGAAGGCTTAGTAGTTAGGTCATCCGCGCGCACGCTCGACGCGCGCGATGAAGCAACCGGCTTCCGCGTGCCTCAGGTGCAGCCACTGCGCCGCGTGATCCTCGAACAGTACGCGCATCTGCGCTTCGGCGGGTACATCAGCGCGCCGCGACAACTCACTGACGCGCGAACCGGACAGGCGCGCTTCAAAGGCCAGCGGCAATTCGCGCAGACCCTCCGGAAAGCCGTGCGCGGCAAACGCCTGGCAGTGCCGGGCGTGAATGAAAACCGGTCCGGGAGCCATGAGACTGTCCGCGCCTGGCGGGCGATAGGTGAACAACAGCCGCTCATCCTGGCCGGGGACGAAGGGCCGCAGGCAACAGCGGCAGGGTCCCGTGCCACCGGCCAGTTCCAGGTGCGCCGGGTGCCCGTAACCCGGTGAGCGGCGCGTGCGACGCACCTCGTCGGCGATTTCCTGGGGTATTCCGCGTACGACGTAGTTCATGACGGGCTCCTTTTATATGTGCCCAGACTGGGGCCGGCGGAGCGCAGCGGCGACCCGAAACTTGCGCCTGATCAGCGTTCGGGAGGAGCGCTCGGAAGCCCGGGCCCTTCATGCACCTGGCAGTTGCGCGTGAGGCCGTGCGTGTCGGTGTGATAGAGCAGTTCTCCACCGCTGGTCTTTGCAACCACGCGAAATCCCGGCACCAGCGCCTGCGTGTACATGGTTTCGGGCTCTGGACAGCCCAGTGAAGCGTCGGACCAGGTGACCTGCTCGGCGCGCACGAGCACCACGGAGCTCTCGGGGACGCTGAAACGCCTGGCGGCGTCCGCGACCACGGCAAGGCGCACCGCGCGCGGAATCTGCGCGGTGTTCACTGGTTGCCCCACGGGCTGGTCGTTGAGAGCCGGACTGGGAATTCGCGTGGGCGGCGCCATCGCGCGCGGCGGCGGCGGCACGTCCTCGGCCGAAGCGGCGCAGGCCGCGGCCAGGCTCGCCAACACCAGCGATGCAATGATTCTCGCCATGAACTGAACCTCCGCGCGTCAGTGTATAAACGGCGCGCCACTCACGAAAGGTTTCATGAAGTACCGCCACCAGTATCACGCCGGCAACTTCGCCGACGTGCACAAACACGTGCTGCTGCTCGAGGTGCTCGAGGCGCTGACGCGCAAGGACAAGGGGCTGCTGTTCGTCGATACGCACGCCGGCCGCGGCGGCTACTCGTTGCATCCCGGCGACGCGCAGCATCCGGCCGAGTGGCAGTCGGGCGTGGCGCGGCTGCTGGCGGCCGCGCCCAGGCATGCCGCACTCGCGCGTTATCGCGAGCTGGTGGCGCAGGGGGTGCACGGCGGAAGCCTCGATTACCCGGGCTCCCCGTTGCTCGCGCTACGCGTGCTGCGCGCCGTGGACCGTGCCGTGTTCTTCGAGACACAACGTGACGAAGCCGGCGGCCTGCGCAAGGTGCTCGATGCGGCGGCGCGCGTGCGCGTGGAGAGCGCCGATGGATTCGCGGGCCTGCGCGCGCTGTTGCCGCCGGCGGAGCGCCGCGGCTGCGTGCTCATCGATCCGCCCTACGAGGAGCGTGCCGACTTCGCGCGCGTGCACGACGCCATCGTCGACGCACTGCAGCGTTTTCCCACCGGCGTGCTGCTGGCATGGCTGCCCGTCAAGCTGCGCGGCGATTTCGACGTGTGGTACGCGTCCCTGAAGCGTGGAATAACGGCGGGCGGGCCGCGCGACTCGCTGGCCTCGCTGCTGTGGGTGCATCCGCCGGATTCGCGCGCCGCGCTCAACGGCTCGGCGCTGGTGGTGGTGAACCCACCCTATCTACTCGAGCAGCGGCTGCGCGAATGGCTGCCCGAGCTGCGGGAGATTCTCGGCGCGGCCCAGAATACCAACCAGAGCGGCTGCGAGGTACTGGCTACCAGCGAACGCGGCTGACGATCTGGTCGGCCAGCGCCTGCGGTACCTCGCCGTCGCGCGTCAGCAGCGCAACGCTGCCCTGGCCCGCCGGAACCAGCACACCGCTCATGCCATCGCGCGAAATCTGCGTGCGCCGGCGCACCTGCTCGTGCGGAATCAGCATGACGGTCATCGTGCCGTTCGGTGTCTGCACCACCAGGTGCGCCACGCGATGCCCTTTGAATGGGCACGGATAGCCATAGACGATGGGGAAAGGCGAGTCGAATTGCGCCCCGGCCACGCGCAGCACGTCGGCGACCTGCGCCGGCGGCAGTTGCTGGTGCATGTTCCAGCTGTCGGCTTCTTCCACGACGTGCTGGACGACCTCGCCCGCCAGCGCGGTCGAGGGGCGCAACAACCAGAATCCTCCCCCGACCAGCAGTGCCAGCACCACCGATGCGGCCAGCGCAAAGCGCCGCGCGGGCTGAGCCTTCGAGCGGAAGCGGTTCAGCGGCAGCTCGAGCGCGGCATGCAGGCGGCCGTCGAGCGCCAGGGTCTCGTCGCGGAAGCGGCGGCAGTCCGCGCAACCCTCGACGTGCGCGACGACCTCGGCAGGAAGATGGTGCGGATCCGCGCCGATGTGCAGGCGTGCCTGGCGATGCTCCGGTCCGGCGGCGCTCATTCGGCGTCCTCCGCGGGCTCGAGCCCGTAAATCGTGCGCAGCCGGTTGCGCGCGCGAAACAGGCGCGTCAGCACCGCGGCCTGGGTGAGCTCCAGCTCCGCTGCGATCTCGGTGGTGCTCAAACCACCTAACACCTGCAATACCAGCGGCTCGCGGTATTCGTCCGGCAACTGCATGATGGCGCGCCGCAGGTCGAGCAGGCCGACATCGCCGTCGCTCGCCAGGGCGGGGTCGCCCAGTGCCTCCACCTCGTCCACGTCGACGGTCGGCAGGCGCTTGCGCTCGAACAGGCGCGCATGCTCACGCCGCACGATGGTGAACAACCACGGGCGGGCTGCCGCCGGGTCCTTCAGCTCCTCGCGTGATTTCCAGGCCCTGATGAGCGTCTCCTGCACCACGTCCTCCGCCACCTGTCGATCGCGCGCCAGCCAGTAGGCGAAGCGCAGCAGATCGGGACGCAACATCTCGAGCAGGCGCGTGAAGGCGCCTGCCAGCGTCGTTCCGCGCGAGGCTGCGTTCATGTATAAGACCGGCCGGATGGGCCGCTTATTTCAGCCACGATGAACACGCCGGATCAGTACGGGGTGGTCGGTCATCCGATCAGTCACAGCTGGTCGCCTTTCATCCACGGACTGTTCGCCAAGCAGACGGATCAATCTCTCGTCTATCGACTTTATGACATCGCGCCCGGAAATTTCCGCGCGCAGGTGCTGGAGTTCTTCACGCGCGGCGGGCGCGGACTGAACGTGACCGTACCACACAAGGAAGCCGCGGCGGAGCTTGCCAACGAGCTGACCGCGCGCGCCGACCGCGCCGGAGCGGTCAATACCCTGGTGCTGAACCAGGACCACACGCTGCTCGGCGACAACACCGACGGACACGGCCTGGTCACCGACATGCGCAAGAATCTCGCCCTCAACATCACCAACGAGCGCCTGCTGATCCTCGGCGCCGGCGGCGCCACGCGCGGCGTGGTCGAGCCGCTGCTGGCCATGGGACCGATGGAAGTCGTGATTGCCAATCGCACTCCCGACCGCGCCATCAACCTCGCCTCCCTGTTCGCCGATCTCGGCGCGGTGCGCGGCTGCGGCTTCGACGACGTCGGCGACGAGGCATTCGACATCGTCATCAACGCCACGGCGGCCGGGCTCTCGGGGTCGGTGCCCAACGTGGCGGGCAGCGTGATCGCCAGCCACACCGTGTGCTACGACATGAGTTACAGCAAGTCGGCGACGCCATTCGTGACCTGGGCCATTGAACAGGGCTGCGCGCGCGCCCATAAAGGCTGGGGCATGCTGGTGGAACAGGCGGCCGAGTCGTTCACTTTGTGGCGCGGGGTGCGCCCGGACACGGAACCCGTCCTCGCCGCACTCGGAATGAAATGAACGAACTCGACGGAACCAGGCTCCCCTCTTTCGACCGCTTTCGCGCCGGCGACGTGGAGACGACGATTCGCGAGCTGCTGCAACGCAGCCGCGGCGAGGTCGCCACGCTCGAGGCACAGCCACACCCGACCTTCGAGAACACGGTGCTGCCGCTGGAGCAGCTCTCGCACCGGCTGTCGCGCGCCTGGTCGCCGGTCAGCCACCTGAACGGCGTGCTGAATTCCGACGAGCTGCGCGCCAGCTACAACGCCTGCCTGCCGCTGCTCACTAACTACTGGACCGACCTCGCGCAGAGCGAGCCGCTGTACCGCGCGTACAGCGCCATCGCGGCCAACGAATCGGGCTCGCTCGACGGCGCGCAACGCCGGGTGCTGGAGCGCGCGCTCGAGGACTTCCGGCTCGCGGGCGTGGGCCTGCCGGCCGAGCGGAAGCAGCGCTTCAAGGAAGTGATGCAGCAGCTCGCGCAGCTCGGCGCGAAGTTCGAGGAGAACGTGCTCGACGCGATGAATACCTGGTCGCGCCGCGTCACCGACCCGGCCGAGCTTTCCGGCATCAACCCGGTGATCGTCGAGCAGGCGCGCGCGCGCGCCGCCGAACAGGGGCTGACCGGCTGGGTGTTCCTGCTCGAGCAGCCCACCTATGTCGCCGTGATCCAGGACGCCGATTCCGAAGTGCTGCGCCGCGACTTCTACGAAGCCTGGACCACGCGCGCCTCCGAACGCGGCCCGTCGGCCGGCAAGTACGACAACACGCGCGGTCATGAATTCAATCCTCGCGTTGCGCCACGAGGCGGCGCAGCTGCTGGGTTTCCCGAACTTCGCCGCGTATGCGCTGGCCACGCGCATGGCACCGTCCACCAGGCGGTGTTCGATTTCCTGCACGAACTGGCGCGCATCGCGAAGCCGGCCGCGGCACGCGAATACGCCGAGCTCGAAGCCTTCGCCGGACGCAGGCTCAATGCCTGGGACGTGGGTTACTACGCCGAGAAGATGCAGGCGAAGCTGTTCTCGATTTCACAGGAGGAGCTGCGTGCCTACTTCGCGCTGCCGCGCGTGCTCGCCGGCCTGTTCGCGGTGGCGGAGCGGCTGTTCGGCGTGAAGATCGTCGAGCGCAGCGGCGTGCCGGTGTGGCACGCCGACGCGCGCTTCTTCGAGATCCGCGATGGCGGCGGCAAGATCGCTGGCCGGCTTCTACCTGGATGCCTGCGCGCGTGCCAAGAAGCGCGCCGGCGCCTGGATGGACGATTGCGTGGGCCGCAAGGACTTCGGCGCCGATCACACCATGCCGGTCGCCTACCTGGTCTGCAATTTCCTGCCGGCCGCCGCCGGCAAGCCGCC
Source organism: uncultured Pseudomonadota bacterium (assembly GCA_963711635.1). Classification (GTDB taxonomy): domain Bacteria; phylum Pseudomonadota; class Gammaproteobacteria; order Steroidobacterales; family Steroidobacteraceae; genus CADEED01. The sequence continues at coordinate 28,118 of CAVQEZ010000012.1, read as the reverse complement.
GCTGCTCACGCACGACGACGTCGTGACCATGTTCCACGAGTTCGGGCACGGCCTGCACCACATGCTGACGCGCGTCGGCTATCCGTCGATCGCCGGCATCAATGGCGTGTCCTGGGACGCGGTCGAGTTGCCGAGCCAGTTCATGGAGAACTTCGCCTGGCGCCCGGAGGTGCTCGCCGACCATGGCGCGCCACCACGAGACCGGCGAACCGCTGCCCGCCGACAAGCAGGCGCAGGTTGCTCGGGTCGCGCACGTTCCACGCGGGCCTGGCCACCATGCGCCAGCTCGAATTCGCGCTGTTCGATTTCCGGCTGCACGCGGAGTACGACCCCGCGCGCGGCGCCGCGCGTCGACGAGATCCTCTCCGAGGTGCGCGCCGAGGTGGCGGTGTTCGCGGTGCCGGACTGGAACCGCTTTCCGCACAACTTCGGCCACATCTTCGCCGGCGGCTATGCCGCGGGTTACTACAGCTACAAGTGGGCCGAGGTGCTCGCGGCCGACGCCTTCGCGGCCTTCGAGGAACGCGGAGTCTTCGACCGCGCGCGTGGCGCAACGTTTCCTCGACTCCATCCTTTCGCAGGGCGGCAGCCGCAAGGCGCTCGACGCCTTCGTGGACTTCCGCGGGCGTGCACCCGACGTCAAGGCGCTGCTGCGCCAGCAGGGTCTCGCGTCCTGAACGCCGCCACCGACGACGGCCAGAGTGAAACAATACTTTTCGATCGCCACCTGGAACGTGAACTCCCTGCGCGTGCGCGGCGAGCAGGTGCTGGAGTGGCTGCGCGACGCATTCAGCCCGACGTCGTTGCGCTGCAGGAAACCAAGATGCAGGACCCGGACTTCCCGCATCCGGAGTTCACGGCGGCGGGCTACCACAGCGTGTTCACCGGGCAGAAGACCTACAACGGCGTCGCACTGTTGTCGCGCCTGCCCATGACCGATTTCGTGCGCGACATTCCCGACTTCGACGACCCGCCGCGCCGCGTGCTGGCCGCCACCATTGGCGACTTCCGCGTCATCAACCTCTACGTGCCCAACGGCCAGGCGCCGGGCTCGGAGAAGTTTGCCTACAAACTCAAGTGGCTGGAGGCGCTGACGCGCTGGCTGCACGCCGAAGCCGCGCAGCATCCGGGCCTCGTCGTGTTAGGCGACTTCAACGTCGCCCCGGAAGACCGGGACGTGCACGATCCGGCGGCCTGGGTGGGTTGCGTGCACGTGAGTCCGGAAGAGCGCGCCGCCCTCAAAGGCATCATGGACCTCGGGCTGGTCGACGCTTTTCGACAGTTCGAACAGCCGGAAAAATCCTTCAGCTGGTGGGACTATCGCCAGGGCGGATTCCGCAGAAACAACGGCCTGCGCATCGATCTGATCCTGGCGCATCAGGCACTGTCACCGCGCCTCGCCAGCTGCCACATCGACGTGGAGCCGCGACGCTCCGAACGTGCATCGGATCACACACCCGTGGTCGCGAGTTTCCGGGATTCTCAGGCCTGACGGCCACTCTCGAACGCCGCCGAAGCGGCGGCGCCCTTGAATTGGCGAGTTCTTCCGTCGCGTTGGCGTTCTTTACAGTAGCCGGTGATTCGACGCGATTGCGGGAAGGCCCATCCGTGACGCAGGTCACGCTCGATCCAAACCGGGGTTCCGCCCGCTTCTCTTTTCGGCCCCCTCTGCCTAGACTCGCGCATCTTGTTAGTGCTTGACGCACAAGGTCTTCAGCCGTGATCGCCGAATCCCGCCGCAGCGACTACGACGTCACCGACACGGTGCTCGTGAGTTCGGCTGCCGACGTTCGCGCCGCGGTCGAGGAGCTGTTCGCCCGGGTCTGGCCGGGACGGAAATTCCCCGCCTTCGCGCACGTGTTCGGCGACTTCGAGCGCATGTTCTCGGGCCGCATGCCCGGCTACTTCGGCGTCGACACCGTCTACCACGACCAGCAACACACGCTGGACATCACGCTCGCCACCGCGCGGCTGATCGCCGGCCACGAGCTGCAGGTGCCCGAGGCGCAGAAGTTCGGTCCCGAGCGCGCCATGCTCGGCATCGTTGTGGCGCTGTTCCATGACGTGGGCTACCTGCGCACCACGCGCGACGCCGACGTGCCGAACGGCGCGGAGTTCACCACGGTGCACGTGTCGCGCGGCGCCGCCTTCCTCACTGACTATCTACCCAAGATCGACCTGGGCGCGTGGGCGGACACCGCCGCCGAGATCATCCACTACACCGGGTACGAGCGTCCCTTCAAGAATATCGTTGCGCCGGATCCGCGCGACCACAAGCTCGGGCCACCTGGTGGGCACCGCCGATCTCATGGCGCAGATGGCCGATCGCTGCTATCTCGAAAAGTGCCGCGACCGGCTGTACGCCGAGTTCGTGCTGGCGGGCGTGGCGCTGCCGATAGGCGAAAACGGGCACGTGAAGGTGCGCTACGCCTCGGGCCTGGACCTGCTGCGCCAGACGCCGAAGTTCGTGTTCGACATGCGCGCCAAGCGGCTCGACGGCGAGTTCAACCGCGCGTATCGCTATCTCGAGATCCTGTACGACGGCCGCAACCCGTACATGGAATCCATCGACCGCAATCTCGAGTACCTGCAGCGCATCCTGCGCAGCGAGAACTGGCGCCTGCTGCGGCGTCAGCCGCCGGTGTTCACCGGCGTCGAAGACTCCATGGCGACCACGCGCACGCTGATGCTCGGGGCGATCAAGAAAGTCTGGGGCTGATCTAATTTAATTGTGGACTCAAGAGGGCCGCCTCGGGCGGCGCATCCACGTCCACGACGTAGCGCCGGAAATTTTCATCCAGCGCGGCCAGGACCTCGTCCCTGCCCTCGATCTGCGCGTCCGCGAGTACCGCGCGCAGCCCCTCCACCGACAGCGCGCGCTGCGCGTGCAGTGCCACCGGCGCATGCGACAGGTGCCAGGGCTCGGGAGCCACGCCGCCGCGATCCGTGGTGTAGGGGCGGAAGAAACCGTACGCGTGCATGTGCGCGTCCAGCCAGGTAGTTAGTCGCGCGAACGGCCCGCCGGCCTGGTATTCGGCCGGCACGACCTGGATGCGATATCCGGTGGGCAGCGACGCCAGGTCCATGACGTCGAAATCCGTGCCCCAGTGGTGGCGGCTGGCGCCCGGCAGCGCCGACCACCAGAGGATGGCCGCCACCCGCTCGGCCGGCGACAGCGCCGCCGGGATCGAGCGCGCGGCCGGCACGGTCCTGCATGGGCCGCTCACCGCGATATTTGCCATTCCAGATGGCCAGCTGGCGGTCGAAGTCCCGGAAGCTGGAAAAGGCCACCAGGTCGATGCCGTCCGCCGCCGCCGCCGCGCGCATGGCCAGGAAGGGCGCAATCACCCGCTTATGCATGGTGCAGCGCGGGTCGGAAAGCTCCGACAGATGGTCCCGGGCACGCCCTGTCAATTGATCCAGAGTGAATTCGGGGTTTTCCGGCACCGGGGCATGGTACCCCAGCCTCTGAATCGCCCCGGCGCGACGACAACTTGCGGACCTAGTCGACAGAAGTGCCGTTGTCGCAGCGCCACTAATCTGGCCCCTGCCGGATTTGGACGGGTAATATGCGCGCAAACTACAAAACCCCGAGCAAGACGGGTTTTCAGCGGGGTTCCCGAAGGGCTTGTGGCAGTCGTCAGCTTCAGAAGCAAGTACATAGCCGTCGCGGTGATCGCCGCCGTGGTCGTGTCGCTGGCCGTCGGGTTCGTGCTGGTTCTCGAGAACCGGGGCCAGCATGCTGCGTTGCTCGATTCGGCCACGGCCGACGCGCGCCAGCGTGTGCTGGGCGAGCTCAGCCTGCGCTCGGCCGAAATCGCACGGCGCGTTGCCGAGCGCATCGACGACGCGGCGCTGCTCGCGAGTCGCGAGACCATCAGCGCCCAGCTCGAAGACTTCAAGCGCGACGCGACCTTGCTGGGCGTGGTGGTGCGCGACGTGTCCGGCCGCGTGCTGTACAGCTGGCGACGACCGGGATCCAATGCCGGCAGCATGACGCGCAGCGCCGTAACTCCGGTGCGCGCCAACGTGCAGACCATGCCCGGCATCGAGACTCCGCAAACCGTCGGTGAAGTCGAGGTCGAAGTCCGCTCGCTCGAAGCCTCGCCCGACTCGGCCGCGGAGCTCACGCGTTTCGATGGACTCGAGCAGGTGCAGATCCGCAAGGCGCTGATCGTCGCGGGAGCGTTGGGCGTGGTTGCGCTGCTGGTGGGTTTTGGATTCGCCTGGTGGGCCGGTCGCCGCATGCACCAGCCCATCACCACGCTGATCAAGAGCGCCGACCGCATCGCACACGGCGACTATTCGCGGCCTCTCGAAGTGGGCCGGCGCGACGAGCTCGGCGAGCTGCAGGCCGCGCTCGAGCGCATGCGCCAGAAGCTGCGCCAGACCACGATCAACAAGAACTATCTCACCAACGTGCTCGGCAGCATGACCGACGCCGTGTTCGTGACTTCACCCGACGGCGTCATCCGCATGGCCAACCACGCCGCCTGCAAACTACTCGCCTGGGGCGAGGAAGAGCTGGTGGGCCGCGGCATCGTCTCGATCCTCGACGAACGCGAGCGCGGCGAATTCGACATGCTGCGCGCCTCTTCCGACACGCGTGAAACCGTGGTCAAGACGCGTCACGGGCAGACCATCCCGGTGGCCATCACCGGCTCGCAGATCACCACCGATGACCCGCAGTACCAGGGCACTATCTTTGTCGTTCGCAACGTGACCGAGCGCAAGCGCGCCGAGCGCCGCATCCGCTACCTGGCGCGTTACGACGCGCTGACCAAGGTGCCGAACCGCATGCAGTTCCAGCACCTGCTGCAGCAGGCCATCGCGCGCGCGTTGCGCAACAAGGCCTCGCTGGCGCTGCTGTATCTGGACATGGATCGCTTCAAGGAGATCAACGACACCTTCGGCCATTCGGCCGGCGATCGCACGCTGGAAATCCTCACCGAGCGCCTGATGCGCGCGCTGCCGCAGGAAACCGTGATCGGGCGCCTCGCCGGCGACGAGTTCGCGATGTTCGTCGACGACCTGGCGGCCGACGCCGACAACCGCGGCACCGTGGCGCAATTGGCGCGCAGCGTGCTGGCGGAGATCGGCCGAGCCTTCCAGCTGCAGGAGCACGAGGTGTTCCTGACCGCCTCGATCGGCATCGCCTTCTGCCCGCGGGATGCCGAGAACGTCATCGACCTGATCCGCAATGCCGACGCGGCCATGTATCACTCCAAGCAGAACGGCGGGAATTCCTTCGCGTTCTATTCGCCGGAGATGAATGCCGCCGCCGTCGAGCGCCTGATGCTCAAGAGCAAGCTGCGCCGCTCGCTGGAGCGCGACGAGTTCCTGATGCATTACCAGCCCAAGGTGGATTTGCGCGACGGGCGCATCGTCGGCGCCGAGGCGCTGCTGCGCTGGCGCCTGCCGGGCCACGGCGATATCCCGCCCTCGCAATTCATTCCGCTGGCCGAGGAGACCAATCTCATCCTCGAAGTCGGCGAATGGGTGCTGAACCGCGTCTGCCAGGACTACCGCGAGCTGCAGCAGACCGTGACCACGCCCGGGCGCATCTCGCTGAACCTCTCGCTCAAGCAGCTGCGCCAGGCCAGTTTCATCCTTCGATTCCGCTCGGTGTTCCGCAAGCACGGCGTCTCGCCCACCTGCTTCGAGCTGGAAATCACCGAGACCACGTTGATGGCGGACCCCAAGCGCACGCTGCACCTGCTCGACGAGCTGTATGCCATGGGCCTGCATCTATCCATCGACGACTTCGGCACCGGTTACTCGTCGCTGTCAGCGCTGCAGCAGTTCCCCATCGGCACGCTGAAGATCGACCAGTCATTCGTGCGCGACGTTGACGACGACGAGAGCGACGCCACCATCGTGCGCACCATCATCGAGATGGGGCGCAGCCTCAAGATGATCGTGATCGCCGAAGGCGTCGAGTCGCTCGGCCAACTGGGCTTCCTGCGCCGTCACCAGTGCGGCTTCGGCCAGGGCCGGCTGTTCGGCGAGCCGTGTACGCTCGAAGAGTTGCGCCTGCTGCTGGCCCGCCAGCAGGAGACCGGCCCGGCGTTCGCCGGCCTGCTGGTGCAGGCGTCGGGCACCGACAAGATCGCCAAGCCGCGCGGCGTCTAGCCAGCGCGCGCGCCGCCGGCCCAACTGCCGGCGCGTTTTTCATGTCGTTGAAAGCCTCCCTGGGGCAGTATTCCCGGCCGGCCAGAAAAATTACTGCAGGGGGCTGCCATGAATGGATTCCGGTCTATAGCCACTTTCGCGGGCGTATTCCTCACCGTTGTCGTACAGGCGCATGAGCCCGGACGCTATCGCGTCATCGAAGTGCCGCCACCCCCGGCGGCGACCACGGGTTGCCTGGCCGGCTACAGCACCGGCGCCACGATCAATGTCATCAACGACTTCGGCGTGGTCAACGGAACGGTGAACTGCTATTCGCAGGTCGACGCTGCCGCCGGCATTCTGCAAATCACCACCACGACGTTCGTGGCCGCGACGTGGTTCGACGCCCTCGAGTTGCCGAAGTCCGGGCCTGGCAGCACCTTCACGTACACCCTCAACAATCGTGGTGAGGCCTTCGGCTACGAGGTCCCCGGCGACGGCGGGGCCCTGTATGGCACGAAGTGGTCGCTGGCCGGCGGACGCGAACGCGTCCTCGATGATCCGGCCTGCGAGAACATTCGATTTTCCGGCGCGGTTGATGGCAATGCGCGCTACACGGTGGGCTGGGCGCTGCGCCCGGACCCCACACTTCTGCCCCTGGTGCTCTGCGTGTTCAACCGCTGGGTCATCCAGGATTCCGCCGGCGTCCTGACCGAAGGCCCGCCGAACGGCACACCTTTTGCGCTGAATGCGCTGAACGTCGCGGTGGGCAGCTCCGACCGTTCCGCGATCCGCTATCACGTGCCCAGCGCGCAAGTTCGTGTGCTGCATGCCGCGGACGTCAATCGCAGCGCCGAGGCAACCCACATCAATGACCTCGGCGAGGTGGTGGGACGTATCTCGACGAATTCGATTCCCCACGAGGCCAGCCAGTGCGACCCGAGCGTGGCCGTACGCTGGGACCGTAACGGCCGCGAACGCATCCTTCCGCACCTCCCGGGCGCCGTCTCGAGCCATGCCTTCGGCGTGGGTTACGACGGCGAGACCGTGGGCGACTCGGGCGCCGGCCAATACTGCCCGTACTACGACAACAGCCAGGAACGCGCCGTGTTGTGGAAGAACGGTCGCGCCTACAACCTCAATGCGCTGATCCCACGGTCGCAGCGCATCACGCTGACCTATGCGTACTCGGTGAATCGCCGCGGCCAGATCACCGCGGGCGGTTACGACAACGACGAGCCCCTGACCCAATGCGCGCAGTCCGAGTTCGACCCGGACACCGGCACCGCCCCCGTGACCGTGGCCCCCTGTCACAGGACGCGCATGTACGTGCTGACGCCGGTGGGAAGATAGGCGCTAGCTACCCAGCTTCGAAGACCCGCAGTCCTGCTTGCCGTTCGCGGCCTTGTCGAGGCGCTCGACCATGTCGACGATGCGGCGTGCATTCGCGGCGCGGTCCACGATGATCAGCGCGTTCGGCGGCATCGCCGCCAGGTGCGCAGATTGGGGCATGAGCGGGCGCAGCACCGGCACCATGTGCGCCGAGCAGGCGGCTTTCACCTGCATGATCAGCGACACCATTTCGTCTTCCAGCGCCTTCGCGGGAACCTCGCTGGTGACCGGGATCGGCAGTTGCCGCGCGATTGCATCCGGCACCACTCGAACCACGCCACCCGACTCGAACGCCACGAATTGGTGGACGCCGAGAATCGCCAGCAGCCGGTCATAGTCCACGGCATTCACGTCGAGTCCGGTCAATGGCACGTCCGCGCGCACGCGCGGATCGACGATGAACTGCCTGCCGGTGCGCTTCGCGACTTTCGCGATGAGATCGCGGATGTCCAGATTCGGAAAATTGTCGGCTGGCGAGCTTGCCGCGCGCGAGGCCGGCGATTCTTCGGCGGCCGGCGCGGCTGCGGGCAGCACCAGCACGAGCGCAAGCGCCAACGAACTGAAGTTTTTCATTTTCCAACTACTCCCTGAATTACTTGGCCTGCGTGTCTTGGCCCGATTGTCTTGGCCTGACTGACTTGACTTGGCCTGGAAACCGCTCCAATCGGTGAAATAAAACGTGGCTCCAAGCCTGCCGGGGTCAGGGCTGCCGATTCCCGTAGAATCGCCCGCCATGCTGGAACTACGAGATGTGCGCCTGCGCCGTGGCGCGGCGGTGCTGTTCGACCGCGCGAATATGACGATATTCCGCGGCGACAAGATCGGGATTGTCGGCCGCAACGGGTGCGGAAAGTCGAGCCTGCTGGCGCTGTTGCGCGGCGAGCTCGCACCGGACATCGGCGACTACGCCGTGCCGGGCAAGCTGAATTTCGTCTCCGTCTCGCAGGAACTGCCCCACACCGAGACCACGGTGCTGGAATACGTGCGCGGCGGCGATTCCCGGCTCATGGAGATCGAAGCGGCGCTGGAAAAGGCCCGCGCGGCCGACGACGGCATGCAGGAGGCCCACCTGCTCGGCGACTACGAGCTGGCGGGCGGTTACACCTCGGCGTCGCGCGCCGCCGAGCTGGCCGACGGCCTCGGGTTCGCACCCGGGGACATCGAACGCCCGGTCAAGGTGTTGTCAGGCGGACTGCAGATGCGCGCCAACATGGCGCGCGCGCTGATGTCGCGCGCCGACGTGCTGATGCTCGACGAGCCCACCAACCACCTGGACCTCGACGCGGTGTTGTGGCTGGAAGGCTGGCTGCAGCGCTTCCAGGGCACGCTGCTGCTGGTCTCGCACGACCGCGAGTTCCTCGATGACATCGTCAATCGGATCGTGAATCTCGAGAATGGCCAGCTCACGCACTGGACCGGCAACTACACGGATTTCCAGCGCCAGCACGCCGCCAGCATCCAGCAGTCGGCGGCCATGGCAGCGCGCCAGGAGCGCGAGGTGGCGCGGCTGCACTCCTTCATCGACCGCTTCCGCGCCAAGGCCAGCAAGGCGCGCCAGGTGCAGAGCCGCATCAAGGCACTCTCCAAGCTCGAGACCATCGCCACGTACCAGGAGCTGGAGACCTTCGAGTGGGAATTCGCCGCGGCTAACAAGCTGCCACAGCCGCTGGTGACTCTCGACGGCGCCTCGGCCGGCTACGGCGAGCGCACCGTGATCGCGAACGCCAGCCGCTCGGTGAATCCCGGCGAACGGATCGGCATCCTGGGCCGCAACGGGGCCGGCAAGTCCACGTTGATGAAGCTGATCTCCGGGGCGCTGCCCGCGTCGGGCGGCGAGCGCGTGGCCTCGCCCGACCTCATCGTCGGCAACTTCGCGCAACTCGAGGTCGACCGGCTCGACTCGCGCGACACGGCGCTGATTGCCCTGACCAACCGCATCGACCAGATCGGCGCGCGCTCGCAGTGGGACGAACAGCGGCGCCGCAACCACCTGGGCGGCTTTGGATTCCGCGGCGACCGGGTGTTCGAGCCGGTGGTGCATTTTTCCGGCGGCGAACGTGCGCGCCTGGCCCTGGCCATTCTCGTGGCGGAACGGCCCAACCTGCTGCTGCTCGACGAACCCACCAACCACCTCGACTTCGAGATGCGTCATTCGTTGATCACCGCACTGCAGGAGTTCGCCGGCGCCGTCATCGTCGTTTCGCACGATCGTGGCCTGCTGCGCAGTGTCTGCGACCAGTTCTGGCTGGTGGCCGAGGGCGCAGTGCGCGATTTCGACGGCGATCTCGAGGACTATGCCGGCTGGCTCGAAAAGCGTACCGGCGCGGCCGCCACGCCAGTCGCACCGAAGGTGCGCGGTGACGGACAGTCCAAGGCGCGCAACGACAAGCAGCCCAAGCGGCGCAAGCAGAACGGCGAGCAGCGCGAGCTCGCACCCAAACGCCAGGAGGTGAAGGCCATCGAAAGCTCGCTCGCCAAGCTCGGGCAGGAGCGCACGCGCCTGGAGTCGGATCTCGCCACGCTCGACTATGGCCGCGATGCCGCACACGCGCGCAAGGTGACCGAACATCACGCCGCGGTGCTGCGCGAGATCGAGCAGCTGGAGACGCGCTGGCTCGAACTATCCGAGCGATTAGAATCGGCCGATGGCTGACGAGCCTGACGAAGCACTGATCGACCCATCTCCGCCGCCGGAGGAAGCCCCGCGCAAATGGCGCGTAGGCCGGCTGGTCTTCTACGGTCTGCTGGTTCTCTGGGCCGGCGTGGCGCTGTGGAATCTGTACAAGCCCATGCCCAACGGCACACGCGTGCGCGGCGAAGTGGTCGAGACGCCGCTGAACCAGCTGCGCTTCCTGGCCGATGTCTCCGGCGCCGACGTCTTTGGCGCGCCCATCGTCGACCAGCAGATCTTCGACGCCATGCTGCGCATGATCGGCGAGGCGCGCCAGTACGTGGTCCTCGACTTTTTCCTGTTCAATGGCCAGCGCGGTTCCGCGCTGAACGTCAAGCCGCGCCGCCAGCTGTCGGTGGAGCTGCGTGACGCATTGCTGGCCCGCAAGCGCACGCTGCCCGGCCTGCAGGTGCTGGTGATCGCGGATCCCATCAACGACGTGTACGGCAGCCTGCCGTCCGGCGACTTCGCCGCGCTGCGCGCTGCCGGTATCGACGTGGTCAGTGTCGACCTCGACGCGCTGCGCGATTCGAATCCCATCTACTCGGCGCTGTGGCGCATCACGATGCAATGGTGGTCCGGCGACGGGCGCGGCGATTCCTGGCTGCCGAATCCACTGGACGCCGGCCCCGACCAGGTCAGCTTCGGCGCCTGGGCGCGGCTGCTCAACTTCAAGGCGGATCACCGCAAGGTGCTGCTCGCGGACGACGGCAATAACGGCATCACCGGCATCGTGAGCTCGGCGAATCCCCACGACGCCAGCAGCATGCACTCGAACGTCGCGCTGCAACTGTCGGGAGCGGCGCTGCAGCCCTTGCTCGAGAGCGAGCTGGCGCTGGCACGCGAGTCCGGGTGGCGCGGCCTGTGGGAGCCGCCGCCGATCGCCGCGGGCGTGCCGGTCGCGAATCCGGCCGAGGCGGCGCGCGTGCAGGTGCTCACGGAGGGTGAGATCGGTGCCGCCATCGTGCGCAACTTTTCCGGCTCGCGCGTCGGCGACAGCATCGACATCGCGATGTTCTATCTCTCGGAGCGCAGCGTGATCGAGGCGCTCATAGCGGCGGCGAAACGCGGCGTCGCGGTGCGCGTGATCCTCGATCCCAACAAGGATGCGTTCGGCCGCACCAAGAACGGAATCCCCAACCGCTCCGTGGCCACCGAGCTGTCCGGCGCCTCCGACGGCGCCATCAAAGTGCGCTGGTTTCGCACGCACGGCGAGCAGTTCCACAGCAAGCTGGTCGCGATGCGCACGCAGAACGAATACTGGTTCACGCTGGGGTCGGCCAATCTCACGCGCCGCAACCTCGAGAACTACAACCTCGAAGCCAACGTGGGCGTGAGCGTGCCGCCGAACTCGGAGCTGGCCGCGGCCATCGCGGCCTGGTACGAAATGCTGTGGACCAACCGCGGCCCGCCGGATCTCGAGTACACCTCGGAATTCGGCGCCTATGCAGACCCGTCACAGGGGACCTACTGGCTGTATCGCTTCATGGAAGCGACGGGCCTCAGCACTTTCTAACTATTGTCCGGCTATTGAGGGGCCTCGGGCGGCTTCTCGGCCGCGAGCGCGTCCGCGACATTGCGTTCCAGCTCCGCCACGGCCTTGCCGGTGGCGCTCTCGAACGCCGCCACCACCGCGCCGATACGGTCGTCGCCGGCCGGCGACGAGCCATGCGCCGTGAAGTTGGCCAGCAGGGTCCGGTCGCGATACCGGCCGAAGGTGCAGTCGAGCACCACTTCGATGGTGGGCGAACGGCCACCGCCGGTGTAGTCGGACTCGAAGCGGTTCAATCCGCAACGCAGGGTATAACGCGGTGCATAGGGCGCGGTGTCGTCCAGCACGCTGGAGAACAGGCTGGCGCCGCGCAACTGGTCGACCAGCACGCTGGCCACGAGATCGGGCGCGGGCGCCGCCCAGCGCGTGGCCGCATACACGTCGAAGCGCCGGTCGCTGCGCAACAGCACGATGCGGTCGGAATCCAGCCCCGGCCCGGCCACCGGCCGCTGCACGCGCAGGCCCCCCGCCACCTTCGTGATCTCGCTCTGCGCCGGCCGCGACGGCAGACGCAACACGTAGGACTGCTGCGCGGGAATGGTGCTCTCGAACAAACCACCGCAGCCGCCGAGACCCAGCGAAATACACAGAAGCGCGAGACTGCGCAGCCTCATCGGGGAATCTCCACGCCCTTGTAGCTGGGCTCGTACAGGAATTGCGAGGGATCGGCCTTGAGGCTGCGCGACAACTCGCGGAATTCCTGCGCGGCCTGGCGGCCGTCACGCAGCAGGCGTTCCACTTCGGGCAGGCTGTCACGCAGGAACATGCCCAGGTCCTGGCGATGGTCGCTCATGAGGCTATCGAGATTGGCGGTGGTGGTGGCGAGATTTTCCGAGATCTTGCGCAGCCGCTCCGCGGCGACGGAGAGGTTCGGTCCGGAAGTGTCGACCAGCGAGCGTGCGCCGGCGGCCGCGGCGCGCACGTCTGCGATCGCGACCTTGAGATCGGCGACCACCGCGGCGGTATCGCTCAGGGTCTGCGGCAGTGTCGCCGACGACTTCTCGATGTTCTTCATGGTCGCCGTGAACGCGGCGACGTTCTCGTCCGACAGCACGAGCGAGGCGCGATCGATCAGGTCGCCCGCCTTTCCGACCACGTCGGGCAGGCTGGAGAGGAACAGGTCGAAGTTCGAGGTCACCGAATCGATGACCGGATACTGTTCGCTGGGTACGGGTTCCATCCTGCGCTTCTCGTCGGCGTTCGCGAGCAGGTCGATGTACAGCAGGCCGGTCACGCCCTGCAGCGACATGGAGGCCAGCGTCTCCTTGGAGATCGGCGTTTCGGCATCGATGTCGGCGATGACCTGCACGCGGTCCGAGGCGCGCTTGTCGATCCTGATGGTGACGACGCGCCCGACCTCCACGCCCAGATAGCGCACCGTGCTGCCGCGGTTCAGTCCGGACACGCTGCCCTGGAAATAGATCTCGTAACGCTTGTAGTCGCGCGCGTCGACGCTGCCGGCGTACCAGTAGACGAACAGCGCCGCCATGGTGACCACCAGCAGCACGAAGGCACCGACGGCGGTGTAGTTAGCTTCACGTTCCATGTGAGGAGAATCGCTTGGCCCGTTCGCCGTGGAAGTAGGACTGGATCCACGGATGCGGGTTCTGGGTAATGGCTTCCAGGGTGTCGCTCGTCATCTTGCGGTCGATGATCACGCCGACACGATTGCAGGTTCTGAAGATGGTGTCGAGATCATGGGTGATCATGACCACGGTGAGGCCCAGCGGCTGGCGCAGGTCCATCAGCAACTCATCGAAGGCTGCGGCGCTGATGGGGTCGAGCCCTGCCGTGGGCTCATCGAGCATCAGCAGGCCGGGATCCAGCGCCAGCGCGCGCGCCAGAGCGGCGCGCTTGATCATGCCACCCGACAGCTGCGCGGGAAATTTGCCCGGCGCGTCGTCGGGCAGTCCCACCAGGCTGATCTTGAGCCTGGCGAGCTCTTCGAGGGCTTTCGGCGCCAGGTCGAGGTGCTCGAGCATGGGCAGCTGCACGTTCTGCAGCACCGTGAGCGAGGAAAACAGCGCGCCCTGCTGGAAGGTCACGCCGTAACCCGCCTTGACCTGCTTGAGCTCGGCCGCCGACATGCGCGTGAGATCGCGACCCATGAGGTGCACCTCACCGGCCTGTGGCCGCTGCAGCCCGAGGATGGTCCGCAGCAGCACGGATTTTCCGGACCCGGAACCGCCGACGATGCCGAACACTTCGCCGCGCTGCACGGTCATGTCGAGACCGTCGTGGACGATCTGCCTGCCGAAACGGTTGCGGAGCCCCTTGACCTCGATGATGGTGTCGCTCACGCGTCCCCCGGCCTCAGATGTCCAGCTGCCAGAACACGATGGCGAAGATCGCATTGGCGAAGATCACCAGGAAGATCGATTGCACCACCGCGACGGTAGTCAGGCGGCCGAGCTCGCGCGAGGAATCGCGCACCTGCAGGCCGCGGTAGGTGCCGGACAGCGCGATCAGCAGGCCGAACACCGGCGCCTTGATGATGCCCACCCAGAAGGTAGTTGGAGAGATGGCGTCCTGCACGCGGTCCAGGTACAGCGGCAGCGGCATGTCGAGCAGCCACTTGCAGAGCAGCGCGCCGCCGGTGAGACCGATGCCGTCCGCGATCACGGCCAGCAACGGCATCGCGATGACCAGACCGATGACGCGCGGCAGGATCAGCACTTCCTGCGGCTCCACGCCAATGGCGTGCAGCGCGTCCACCTCTTCATTGAGTTTCATGGCGCCGATCTCGGCCGCGAAGGCGCTGCCCGAGCGGCCCGCAACGATGATCGCGGTGAGCAACACGCCGAGCTCACGCAGCACGCCCACGGTGACGATGTCGACCACGAAGATTTCCGCGCCATACTCACGCGCCTGCTGCGCGGCGATGTAGGCGATGATCAGGGTGATCAGGAAGGCGATCAGCGAGACGATGGGAATCGCGGTGATGCCGGTCTCGTAGACGTGCCGGGCAATGGAGATGGGCCGCAGCCGCCGCCAGCTGGTGCAGGCGCGCAGCAAAGTCATGAACGCATGACCGATGAAATGCACCGCGGCCTTGACCTCGAGCCACCGGCGCGTCACCTGCCGACCCAACGCGCTCACGGGTTCGAATTCTGGTTCGGACGATGAGCGCGGCGCGGCGTGTGCGCCGCCGGTCAACGAGGATTCGATGAGGGCGATCTGGCCGGGCGGTTCGCCCTCGTAGCTCACGGCCAGGCCCGCGGCTTCGGCGGCCCGCAGCCATTCACGCAGCCGCCACGCGCCCGCCAGGTCCAGCTGCACGCCTTCCGGCACGCGCACACGCAGCGCGTGCGCGCCGTCGAATGACTGCGCCGCGAGCTCGCTATCGATGGCGGGGAGGTCGGCGCCACGCCAATGGCCGGCGAGCTCGGCTTCCAGGATTTCGCCGTCTCGGCTGACGTTCAGGTACACGCGGCCGGATTCTACGCAACTGACAAAAGGCCGCATGACCGCCGCGTGTTCCGAATCCGCGACGGCCATGGGCCGCAGGTTGGCCGGGTGATTGCAGCCACCCGGCGCGGGGAATCAACTGTCGTCGCGATAACGCCGGATCCGGATCACCGCCACCAGGAAGCCGGCCGCCACGAGCACGCCCAGCCAGGTCTCGTAGTGCGTGAACACGCGGCCGATGTGTTCCAGCGCCGCAGCCAGCGTGGGCTCGCGGGCTCCGTCTTCGACGTCCATGATCATGAACAGCCCGGCAAAGCGTCGCCCGAGGAAGTCGGCGAAATGGTGCGTGCGCGTGATGAGGCTCTCGACCAGCAATATCGCCACCGGCGGCAGCACCGCCCACAGGAATGCGTTCCTGCGCGCCCACACCGACACCAGCATCAGGTACCCCGCCAGCGGCAGGTACCAGAGGATCGCCGCCGGCACGAGTGCCAGAAACCCGACCTGCACCTGCGCCCAGGTTCCCACGGGCCAGGGCACGATCATGGCGCCGAACACGCTGTCGTGAAAACGCGCCCAGATGATCAGGCCGAACAGGATCTGCGTCGCCGCACTGACCGCGAGCACATACAGCGGCGCAGCCACGAGGCTGGTCAGGGCCTTGGACGTCACCACCTCGGTGTCCGAAATGGGCAGCGACTTCCAGAACAGGATGCTGCGGTCCTTGCGCTCGGCCATGAGACAGTCGAGCAGGTAGAAGAACACCACGATCCCGAGCGCGAACAGCTGCACGACCGTCAGCATGCTGAGGATGCCGGCATAGATCAGCTCGCCCTTGTCGGCGGCGGGCAGGTGCCTGATCTCGTCAGGTCCGCTGCCCGGGGCCATCCAGTCGCGATGCTCGCCGCCGTCGAAAGGCGTGGCAGAGAATGCGGCGGACACCAGGATGATGCCGGCGATGGCCAGCGGCGCTATCCACAACGAGCGGTTTTCCCAGATCTCGCGCCGGACGAGCATCAGCACCTTGTTTGCGCTGATCATGCGGCCTCCTTCGCGCCGGCCACGCCGGTGTTTGAGCCGCTGCCACCCATGATGGCAACGAACAAATCGGCCACCGACGGCACGCGGGTTTCACCCAGGGGCTCGAGCTCGGCTGCCTTGCGGCCGTCGTACAGCATTGCCACGCGACCGAACACCTCGCGCTCGTAGAAGGGTTTCAGCGCGCGCGCCGCGTCCACTTTGCCGGCGGCGGGCACCAGCTGCAGGTAGCGCTCGCCCAGCATGTCCATGGCCGAGTCCAGCATGACCTTGCCGCGCTGCAGAAAGATCACATCGGTCAGGATGTTCTCGATTTCCTCGACCTGGTGCGTGGTGACCAGGATGGTCCGCTCCTTGTCGAAGTAGTCATTGAGCAGGTTGTCGTAGAACGAGCGACGAAACAGCAGGTCGAGGCCCAGCGTCGGTTCGTCGAGCACCAGCAGGCGGGCATCGATCGCCAGGATCAGCGCGAGGTGCAGCTGCGTGACCATGCCCTTGGAGAGCTGGCGCACGCGTCGATCGAGGCGGATATCGGTCCTGGCGAGAAAGTCCTCGGCGCGCTTGCGATCGAAGCGCGGATGCACGCCGGCCACGAAATCCAGCGCCTGCGAGACCTTGATCCAGCGCGGCAGCACGGCCACGTCCGCGATGAAGCACACCTCGTTCATCAGATCGTTACGCTCGGTGCGCGGATCCTTGCCGAGCACCTTCAGCTCGCCGTCGAAGCCGGTGAGGCCGAGGATGGCCTTGATCGCCGTGGTCTTGCCGCTGCCGTTGGGACCAATGAGCCCCACGATGCGTCCGGACTGCACGTTGAGCTCGATGCCCCGCAATGCCGGCGTATCGCCGTAATTCTTCGTGAGCCCGCGGGCTTCAATTATCGTTGTCATCTTCATCGCCTGCATCGGCGCGCGTCGGGAACGGCTGGGACACCGGAGCCGATTTCGCACCGCGTTTCATGAGTTCTTCGGTTGTGAATCCCAGACGCGCGATGGTCGCGTAGATCTTGGGCCACTCTGTTTCGAGGAAGTAGGTCCGCTCGTCCTTCATGAGCGCCTGTCGGGCGCCGACGTTGACGAACATGCCGCGCCCGCGCTTTTTCTCGACCAGCTGCTCATCGACGAGCTGCTGGTATCCCTTGAGAACGGTCAGCGGATTGAGACGAAACTCGGCCGCTACAGCGCGGACCGAGGGCAGCGGATCACCCTCTTTGAGGACACCCTCGAGGATCATCGCCACCACTCGATCACGCAGCTGCCTGTAGATCGGCTGGCTGTCGTCCCACTGCGGGTCCATCAGAGTGCTCCGGTGACCTAGCGTACCAGGGCACTCACGCTCGCCACGAAGCCGTGGCCGCCATCACGATGGACTCGTGCGACGCTGGTGGCGTCGACGAAGGTCCAGCTCATCAGCATGGTCAGCGCCAGCGCGGCAGCGGCACTCGCAACGACTTTGAGATTGGTGTTCAGGGTAGTCATGTTCGTCTCCTTCCTTGTCTTCACGGCGTCTCGCCCTTTGCGATTCGCCCTACGTGTTGGTGTTATATATAACTACAACACCAACTCAGAAACAAGCCCTAACCCGAAAAATCTTTCTGGCGCGTTGCAAACCAGAGGCACGGAAACCGGCGCAAATTCCGCTGCGGGAGAGGTTATGGGGCCCAAGCTATTGTTTGTATTGGGAATTGTGCTGGCTCATGGCGCTCTGGCGGCCGTCTGGGTCCGCCAGGACACTCCTCCGCCGGCGCGCGCAGCGCTGGGCACCTGCATCAACGCTCCCATGCCAATGCCTTATTTTCAGCCACCACGTGAGCTGCTGGCGCACGTGGTGGACGGTCAGAACGAGGATCCCGCGCAGCCGTGAATGTCGCACTCATCACGATGGACGGAGTCACCAGCCCCGACACCCCCGCGCGCTTCGCGACCACCAAGCTCACGCGTAGAGTCGAAGGCGTGAGCGACGACGAAGACGCGCAGCTGATGCTCGCTTACGCAGGCGGCGAGATGCGCGCCTTCGAAACCCTCTATTCACGCCATCGCGGCGCTCTCTATCGCTATCTCATGCGCCAGGCGCGCGACGCGGAAATCGCCAACGATCTTTTCCAGGAAGTCTGGAGTCGCGTGATCGCGAATCGCGCACGCTACGAGCCGCGCGCGAAATTCCGCACTTTCCTGTTCACGCTGGCGCACAACTGCTTCATCGATCACTGTCGGCGCATGAAATCGCGGCCCCAGGGTCTCGGAATCGAGGACGCCGACGCGGCGGATCTGCTGCCGGCCGACGAGGACGCGCGCCCCGAGGCCGTGCTCCAGCGCAAGGAGTCCACCGAACGGTTTCGCGCGGCGCTCGCGACGCTGCCCCAGGAGCAGCGCGACGTCTATCTACTTCACGAGGAGTCGGAGCTGTCGCTCGAGGAGATCGCGCGCGTCACGGGCGTCGGCGCGGAGACGGCCAAGAGCCGGCTGCGCTACGCGGTGGGCAAGCTCAAGGCGGCGATGGCCGCCGCGGAGGGCCTGACATGAGCGGGCCCGACGAGGAATTCGACGACTTCCTGTCGCGGCGCAAGCCGCTGTTCCGGCGTGCCGCCGGGGATCCGCTCGAACCGCCCGAGGAAGTCGACCGCATCGTGCTGCGCCAGGCGCGTGAAGCCATCGAGATCGACCGCCCGCAGCCGGCATTCCGGGGCGCGCATTGGGGCGCGCCGCTCGCCATCGCGGCGACCCTGCTGGTGGTGTTCACCGTGGTGCTGCACGTGCTGGGACTGCCGAAGAAACCGATTCCCGAAGTGACGGTGCAGCAGGTGACGCAGCAGATGGACCAGCCGCCACCGCCGGCACCTGCCGCGGTACCGGCTCCGGGCGCGCAGGCACAGGCAGGTCCCGACTACCGGCGCGACTCGCACAGCTGGCTGGCACAGATCGAACGGCTGCGCGCCGCCGGCAAGTCGGCCGAGGCCGATGCCGAGCTGGCGGAGTACAAACGCAAGAATCGCGCGTACGCGGGCGCACCCGACAGATAGTCGCGGCGGCAGGGGTGGCGCGAGACTGCTAGAATTCGGCCCCGTTTTTCGGCCGCCGGAGCCCGCCTCGATGAAATCCGCAGTCAATGTCGCCATCACCGGTGCCGCCGGTCAGATCGGTTATGCCCTCGCCTTTCGCGTCGCCTCCGGCCAGATGTTAGGCGCCGATACGCCGATCAACCTGCACCTGCTCGAAGTGACTCCGGCGCTGCCGCAGCTCGCGGGCGTGGTCATGGAGCTCAACGACTGCGCATTTCCGACGCTCAACAGGATCGTCGCCACCGATGATGCGCGCGTTGCGTTCAAGGACTGCCATGCCGCCCTGCTGGTGGGCGCGCGGCCGCGCGGACCGGGCATGGAGCGCAAGGATCTGCTGATGGCCAATGCGCAGATTTTCTCCGCCCAGGGCAAGGCAATGAACGACGTCGCGGATCGCAATGTGCGCGTGCTGGTGGTGGGAAACCCCGCCAATACCAACGCCATGATCGCGCGCGCCAACGCCAGGGATCTGAACCCGCGAAATTTCACCGCGATGACGCGCCTCGACCACAACCGCGCCGTGTCGCAGCTGGCCGAAAAGACCGGCGCCCATGTCACCAAGATCCGCAAGATGCTGATCTGGGGCAATCACTCCTCGACCCAGTATCCGGACATCAACTTCTGCACCGTGGACGGCAAGCCCGCGCACTCGCTGGTGGATCGCAAGTGGTATGAAGACACTTTCATTCCCACCGTGCAGCAGCGCGGCGCCGCCATCATCAAAGCGCGCGGAGCATCGTCGGCCGCCTCGGCCGCTTCCGCCGCCATCGATCACATGCGCGACTGGCATCTCGGCACCGCCGCCGACAACCTCATCAGCATGGCCGTGCCAGCCGACGGCAGCTACGGCATCAAGGAAGGCGTGGTGTATTCGTACCCGGTGACCTGCGCCAACGGCGACTACAAGGTCGTGCAGGGCCTGGCCATCGACGAGTTCTCGCGCAAGCGCATGGACGCCACGGACAAGGAACTGCGCGAGGAACGCGAGGGCGTGCGCGAGCTAATCTAGCTTCGCTGCACGCAGCCGTCCGGCCCGCAAACCGATCGGCAGGAGAATTTCAACGAGCGCGCCTTCGCCGGGCCAGGCGTCGCGCAATGACGCGCGCAGCATCGGCACGGGGTCTGCGCCACGGGCCTTGCGGTAACGCGTGGTCGCCGACCAGCTGCTCACATAGCCCAGCAGCTGCTCCAGGTTCCAGCGCAGCGTCAGCCCGAATCCCGGGTGTGGCAGCTCTTCGAAAGCCAATTCATCCGGAAGCGGGGGCAGCGTCGTGTAGTTAGCCTCGATGTGGCGCCGTTCCGGCGGCCAGTACGGTCCGACCACGCCGCTGTAGAACTCGAGGAAGCGCCGGTCGAGCTCCGCATCGACGAGCTGCGGCCGTGGATAGTTCCAGACCGCCAGCAACGCGCCAGGCCGCGCCACGCGGCGCGCCTCGGTGTAAAACGCCTCGACGTCGAACCAGTGCAGGGCCTGCGCCACGGTGACCAGATCCACCGATGCGGCGGCCAGACCCGAATGCTCGGCAGGTGCCACCGAGTAATGCACGCGCGGATGCGGCCTGGCCGCGGCGATCTGTTCGGGCGCGACGTCGGTGGCATGCACCACCTGGAAATGCTGCGCCAGGGCCGTGCTCGCCTGGCCGCTGCCGCAACCGCAGTCCCAGACCGCGTCGCGTCGCGGAGCCGCGCGCGCGAGCCACGCGAATAGTTCGGGTGGATATCCGGGGCGGAAGTTCGCGTACTCGCGCGCGACGGCGGAGAACAACGCGGCGTTCGACATACCGTCTTTTTACGCCCCCGGATACCGGGGGCGCGCTATAGTTTCGCCACACGCGGAATGAGGGGTTCAAAATGCTCGGCGCAATCCTGGTCATCCTTACCCTGATCGCCGCCGCCTGGTACGTAGCCAAGGTCGGCACGATATTCACGCTGGCCTTCATCGCGGCTATTGTCTTTCTTGCCTACAAGCGCCTGCCGCTGATCGCGTTCACCGTGGTGTTCACGCTGCTGCTGGCCGCCTACACCTTCCTGCCGCAGAACGCGCCGCCCTCCGGAATCTGGAAGGGATTCCTGTGGCTGATGCTGGCGGCACTGTGGCTGTTCAACGTGCGCCCGCTGCGCAAGGCGCTGATCTCGCGTCCCTTCCTCAAGGCCTACATGCGCCTGCTGCCGTCGATGTCGCAGACCGAAAAGGAGGCGCTCGAGGCCGGCACGGTGTGGTGGGACGGCGAGCTGTTCACGGGAAAGCCGAAGTTCGAAAAGTTGTTAGCCAGCAAGGCGCCGCAGCTCACCGCCGAGGAACAGGCCTTCCTCGACGGACCGTGCGAGGAACTGTGCCGCATGTACGACGACTGGGACATCACGCACCGGCGTGCCGACATGCCGCCGAAGGTCTGGGACTACCTCAAGTCCAAGGGTTTCTTCGCGATGATCATCCCGAAGAAATACGGCGGCCTGGAATTCTCCGCCTATGCGCACTCCTGCGTGCTGGTGAAGCTCGCCAGCCGCGCCGCGCTGCTGGCCGCGACCACCGCCGTGCCGAACTCGCTCGGCCCCGCCGAACTGCTGAATCACTACGGCACCGAGGAACAGAAGAATCACTACCTGCCGCGCCTGGCGCGTGGCGAGGAAGTGCCGTGCTTCGCGCTCACCGGTCCGCGCGCCGGCTCCGACGCGGCGTCGCTGCCCGATACCGGCATCGTCTGCCGGGGCCTGTGGCAGGGCACGCGAAATCGTCGGGCTCAAGCTGAACTTCAACAAGCGCTACATCACGCTCGCGCCCATTGCCACCGTGGTCGGGCTCGCGTTCCGCATGTACGACCCCGACAAGCTGATCGGCGACAAGCAGGACCTCGGCATCACCTGCGCGCTGATTCCCGCGCAACACGCGCGGGACTCTCCATCGGCCGCCGCCACTTTCCGCTGAACGTGCCATTCCAGAACGGCCCGCTCTCCGGCAAGGACGTGTTCGTGCCGCTCGACTTCATCATCGGCGGCCCGAAGATGGCCGGCCAGGGCTGGCGCATGCTGGTCGAGCAGCTGTCGGTGGGGCGCTGCATTTCGCTGCCGTCGAATACCACGGGCGGCTCCAAGGCCGGCGTGTTCGCCTCGGGCGCGTACAGCCGCATCCGCCGCCAGTTCAACATGCCCGTGGGCAAGTTCGAGGGCGTCGAAGCGGTGCTGGCGCGCATGGTGGGCTACACCTACACCATGGATGCGGCGCGCTCGGTGACCGCCGGCGCCATCGATGGCGGCGAGAAACCATCGGTACCGTCCGCGATGCTGAAGTACCACGTGACCGAGATGGGCCGGCAGGTGGCGAACGACGCCATGGACGTGCATGGCGGCAAGGGCATCCAGCTGGGCCCACGCAACTATCTCGGTCGCGGCTACCAGATTATCCCGGTGGCCATCACGGTCGAAGGCGCGAACATCCTCACGCGCTCGCTGATCATCTTCGGCCAGGGCGCGATACGTTGCCATCCGTTCGTGCTCAAGGAAATGAACGCGGCGCGCAACCCCGATCGCAAGCAGGGCGTCGACGAGTTCGATTCGGCATTGTTCGGCCACATCGGCTTCACCATCAGTAATGCCGTGCGCTCGTTCATCATGGCGCTGACGCATGCGCGCTTCACGCGCGTGCCCGAGGTGGGCGATACCAAGCGTTACTACCAGCACATCGTGCGCTTCTCGGCGTCGTTCGCACTGGCGGTGGACGTGGCCATGCTGACGCTCGGCGGCTATCTCAAGAAGAAGGAGAACCTGTCGGCGCGCCTCGGCGACGTGCTGTCGTGCATGTATCTCGCCTCGATGGTGCTCAAGCACCACGAGAACCAGGGCCGTCCCGCGGACGATCTGCCCCTGGTGGAATGGGCCTGCCGCAACCAGCTGTACCGCGCACAGGAACAACTGCACGATTTCCTGCGCAATTTCCCCAACCGCTTTCTCGGCGGCGTGATGCGAGCGCTGATCTTCCCCGGCGGCCGTTCGTACTCGGCGCCCAGCGACCGGCTCGGCCGCAAGGTTGCCGACGCCATCCTGAATCCCACCGAGGTGCGCGACCGGTTGTGCAGGTTCGTGTACCGCACGCTCGAGCCGGGCAATCCGCTGTAGAAAAAAAGAAGTCACTTGTTACTTCGTGAAATTTGGTGAGTTGATTGGCATAATTATGGATAAGAAGGTTGAACTTAGGATCAACAGCTACCTTGTAGGGGACATCTACTCGTGTAAATGTATCGCCGCAGGCTACTCCGATCTCAAGATATCTGGAAGCGGAAATGATTTTTGCTAACGCATTTAATCGTTCGAGATCTCTCATTCAGCATATTTGTTTCCATTTAACGATCTCTCGCCTGTACCTTCAGGCGATCAAAAGAGAGACAATCCTCATTGTGTGTGGTGCGGGTAGGTGTATCTGGTCAAGACAATCCGGAACACGAACGTGCGTGCGGCGATGGTCCTTCGTAAAAGCAAGTGAACGCACTCAAGCGAACTGAGCGAAATCGGAAGGTGCAGTTCGAAAAGTTCGACCACTGTCCCACGACTCGTACGGCTCCAAATGGTTTCTTATGCAACTCGATTTTGCTTGGTCGACGTGACGCAAGCTTATCGAGGACCAAGTGAATCGTCTAACGTCCAATGTCAAGTCCGAAAGGACAACCGCCGGATGTCTATGCATATGCTAGAGATGGCCTAATTAGTCAGCATTCCATCGAAGGACGTCTATACATGGACATCGAACGAGTGTCGGCGATCTCGGCGGAGCAATTCGAGCGCGAGTACTTGTGCGCCAAACGCCCGGTGGTCGTGACCGATGCCCTCACCGACTGGGATCTGGCCGGGCGCTGGACGCCGAGGTACTTCCGCCGAGAGTACGGCGAGCGTGAGAAGCGCATCCACTGCCATTGATGCGGCGGGCGGCGCATGTGGATTTCTGGGTGTAGGGTTGAGCCGTCAACAATTGTGTTCGGTCAACCTACTTCTCGGGAGTCTGCGGTATGGTGCGGCGAATCGACTCGATCAAACGACAGTTATGGGAGCAGAGGCTTCAGCGATTTCAATCGAGCGGCTTGACCATTAGCCGGTTTTGCCTGCGTGAGAAGGTCGGCGTTCATCCCTTCCACTACTGGGCCAAGCGGTTGCGAGCGGGCAATTCAACGGAGTGCCGCGAGAGTCAATTGCCGACGGAGAATAGTCGTCGAGCCGTTGCCGTGGGCACTGCGAACGAAACGAACTACACCCAGCAGGATGCTGCCATGGTTCAGTTTCAGTTCGAGCGGCGGGCTACCGTGTCCATCCCCGCCCATTGCTTGGAAGCGATTCGTTGTCTTGTTCAGTCGGTTCAAGAGTCTTTACCGAATCAGGATGCCTGTTTTCAGGAAGTGATCGTACGCGGATCCCTCGAGGGAGAATCATTGATGCTGGGTCTGTCGCCGTTCGCCGGATCGCAAGTGCGGATCTATCTGTATGCCAAGGACGTCGACATGCGAAAAAGCTTTGATGGGTTGCACGCAATCATCCAAACGGATTTTCAGAAAGATGTTCGTTTGGGAGATGTGTTCTTATTCCTCAATCGCCGCTTGGACCGACTGAAGCTCATTGGATGGGATCGAGATGGGCTCGCGATTTTTTATAAACGGCTGGAAAAAGGAACTTTCCAGAGGCCGTTGATCAAGCCGAATAGCACACACGTCGGATCTGGATGCCACCGAGTTGACGTTGTTGCTGACGGGCATTGAGCTCCAGAGTGTCAAACGGCGGGCGAGATATTCTCCGCAGCCAGCTCGTGAATTGATTGAATCTTCGCGGAAGTGAATCGACGTTGCCGCGACATTGCTGGTCACGAAATTTTCTTCGTTTTTTGCCGCAGTCCTCTTGCTTCAGCCCAGCAAATCTCTGACTATAGTACGTCCATGCCCGACGAGTTGAACCTCCCGACGGATATGAAAGGTTGCCAAGCACTCATCCTGGCTCAGGCGGCAGCCAATGCCGAGCAGGCCCAGACGAATGCCCAGCAATCAGAGAGATCGCGGGCAATCGAGAGCGAGATGGAAAAGCTCCGCAAGCTGGTGAGCCATTTCATCAACGGCCAGCAGAGCATAAGCGCGCATATCACTGCCATTGATGCGGGGCGCAGCGCACGTGGATTTCTGGGTGTAGGGTTGAGCCGTCAACAATTGTGTTCGGTCAACCTACTTCTCGGGAGTCTGCGGTATGGTGCGGCGAATCGACTCGATCAAACGACAGTTATGGGAGCAGAGGCTTCAGCGATTTCAATCGAGCAGCTTGACCATTAGCCGGTTTTGCCTGCGTGAGAAGGTCGAGCGTAGGTACCCTTTCCACTACTGGGCCAAGCGGTTGCGAGCGGGCAATTCAACGGAGTGCCGCGAGAGTCAATTGCCAACAGGAGAATAGTCGTCGAGCCGTTGCCGTGGGCACTGCGAACGAAACGAACTACACCCAGCAGGATGCTGCCATGGTGCCGGTTCGGTTCAAGCGCGGGCTGCGAGTGTCCATCCCCGCCCATTGCTTGGAAGCGATTCGTTGTCTTGTTCAGTCGGTTCAAGAGTCTTTACCGAATCAGGATGCCTGTTTTCAGGAAGTGATCGTACGCGATCCCTCGAGGGAGAATCGTTGATGCTGGGTCGGTCGCCGTTCACAGGTTCTCAAGTGCGGATCTATGTGTATGCGAAGGACGTAGACATGCGTAAAAGTTTTGATGGGTTGCACGCGATCATCCAAACGGATTTTCGGAAAGATATTCGTTTGGGAGATGTGTTTCTGTTTCTCAATCGGCGGCTGGACCGGCTGAAGCTCATTGGATGGGATCGAGGTGGGCTCGCGATTTTTTATAAGCGTCTGGAAAAAGGAAGTTTCCAGAGGCCGCTGATCAAGCCGAATAGCACACACGTCGAATTGGATGCCAGGGAGTTGACCTTGTTGCTCACGGGCATTGATTGAAGAGTGTCAAACGTCGGGCGAGATATTCTCCGCCTGCTGATCGTGAATTCATTGAATCGTCGCGGAGTGATTCGATGTTGCCGGGACACAGCTAGTCTGAAATTTTCTTCGTTTTTGTCCGCAGTCCTCTTGCTCACCCGCGGATCGCCCTATAGTAGGCCCATGCAAGACGAGATGAAATTCCCGACGGATCTGAAAAGTTGCCAGGCACTCATCTGGCTCAGGCGGCAGCCAATCGCCGTGCAGGCCCAGCGAATGCCGAACAATGAGAGAAAATCGCAGCTTCGAAGGCGAGATGGAAAAGCTTCGCAAGCTGGTGAGCCACTTTATCAACGGCCACCGAGCGAAAAGAAGATTCTCATAGCCCCCATAAGGCCTGGCTCCCGTTTGAGAATAGCGAAGAATTTCAGGCCGCTCGAGCCGAGGCTGAGGCTGAAGCGGAAGCGATTGTGCAGACCTACACCGTCGCACGCTTGGCGAAACAGAAGAAGCGTCGCAGCGAGTCGTTTCCCGACCATCTGCACAGTGAAGAACAGATTATCGACGCCGTTTATTCGCTGATTAATTGCGACATGCACGGCCCCCGAACACTCATCGGTTATAACTCACCGAGTCGCTGATCCGAGCGTCCGGAAATTTATGTTCTGGTGAAGAAATATCCGAAATATGCGTGCGCGGGTCAGGCGGAATGTGGCGTTAATTGCCGGAACGTCCTACGTCGTTGGTGGAAAAGGATCGTACAGCACGAGTATCGCGGCGGCGATCATTGAGGCGAAATGGTTTATTACCTGCCGATTTACCGGCAGCAAGACCTGTTTGCCGGCAGCGGTTGGACACCCGGCCGCTCGACGCTGTTGAACATGATGAAACAAGTCGAATTCGTCGTGACGCCATTCGTCGGCTATCTGACGCATCTGGTTCGGCAGGATATCGGGGTCGGCATCGACGACACGAGCTGTCGGATGCTTTTGCCGCAGGAAATTCCGGCGGCGATTCCGGGGATGCAAGAGCCAGCGGCTCGCGGAAAAAGTGGCTGAGGCTCAAGCGAAAGGTCAGGACAGTTTGCTCGCCAAGATGTGGGTTTATTCTGGGCTTCATCTGGCCCCTTATAACCTTTTCGACTTCCGAGTCTCTCGTCATCGCGACGGGCCGGATGAATTTTTTGCCGCCAGCCGATGCAAAGTTCAAGGCGACTGCTTTTCGGGTAACACGAGTGTGGTGATTCATAGCGGCGAACGCCTGGAGTTCGTCGCCTGCTGGGCGCACGCGCCCCGCAAAATCGTGGAAGCCAGCACATATAAGCCTGAAGCCGAAACTCTTTTGGGGATGATCCAAGCGCTGTACGACATCGAAACGCGCAGAAAGGAAATGTCGTGGGAAGACCGCCAGGCATTGAGGCAGCGTGAATCGACGGTTGTCTTCGCTACGATTCACAGATGGCTGGACAGCACGCAACACCGACATCTTACCCAAAAGCGACTTCGCCGAAGCGACTCGTTATCTCCAGAATCGCTGGGAGGCACTCAACGTCTACACGCGGGATGGCCGATCCCGGTCGACAATAATTCTGTCGAACAACTGATGAAACAAGTCGCCTTGGGTCGCAAGGCATGGCTGTTTGTTGGCAACGTCTCCGCCGGCAAACAGAGCGCAAGATGATGACGTTGGTCAGCAGCGCTCGACGTCACGACCTGGATGTCGGCTTGTAATCTAAGACATCCTGGACCAGCTGCTCGCGGGATCCACGGACTTCAAGCCGTTTATTGCCTGACGTCTGGAAGCAAAGCCACCCGGAGGCAATTCGTCAGGTATCGTGTGAAGAACGGCACAACAAAGCCGAGCGCAAGCAATACCTCGCCGCAAACCGGCGGCTCGCTGCCCGCGTCGGTCGCTAGGTCGACCCGCTCGCCGCCCCATATGGTACTGCT
>CAVQEZ010000011.1:0-162469 GCA_963711635.1 uncultured Pseudomonadota bacterium | reverse complement strand
TCGGTCACGTGGCTGCGTGGCTTCCTCGCCCGGTCGCCACGATTGACCACGAGGTCAAGGCCCTGATGGACACCGCCACCGGCTGGACCGTGCAGAACGTGCGCGGCCCGCGCCTGGTGGAGTCCGCGCAGGAGATGCCGCGGGTGGCCGACCTGATCCCCCAGACGACCACCAACCAGCAGGCGATCGTCTACATGGAGGAGACGACCTTCACGAACAACGCGGCCGAGACGGCGGAGGGTGGAGCGAAGCCCGAGGCCGCGCTGGCGCTCACCGAGGAGAACGAACCGGTGCGGAAGATCGCCGTCTTGATCCCGGTCACCGACGAGCAGCTCGAGGACGTCCCGAGGTCCAGCTCGTACCTCGACAACCGGCTCGGGTTCATGGTGCGCCAGCGCCTCGACTCGCAGATCCTGGTCGGGCGACGGCACCGCCCCGAACTCTGCGGGCATCAACGACCGCGCCGGCATCCAGACGCAGGCCAAGGGCGCCGACCCGACGCCCGACGCGGTCTACAAGGCGATGACCAAGATCCGCGTCAGCGCCTTCGCCGAGCCGACGGGACGGTGTTCCACCCGAACGACTGGCAGGACATCCGCCTGCTGCGCACGGCCGACGGGATCTACATCTGGGGCACGCCCGCCGAGGCCGGCCCGGAGCGGATCTGGGGCCTGCCCGTCGTGCAGACGGCCTTGACCGAGAACCGGGCCCTGGTCGGGCGACTTCGCGAACTTCTCCGAGCTGGCCTTCCGCTCCGGCATCACCGATCATACCGTTCTGCTCCGGCGTGTAGGGCGTGATGTACTCCTGGCTTATGCCGTAGCGTTTGACGGTTTCCCGAAAGTGCCTGGCCACTAAGACCAAGCCATTGTCGCTTCGCAGCGTCAGCGAATGAGATCTGGGGATGCGGCCGCCAAAGCGCCGGATACAGGCTTCTTCCAGCGCTTCCTCGGCCTCCCTGGCCCGGCCACGGAAGGCAAAGCTCCAACCGATCAGTTCACGGTCGGCGCAGTCGATCACCGCCGCCAGGTGGGCCCAGCCGTCCTGTCCACAGTCGATATGGGTGATGTCCGTGGCCCAACGCTGGTTGCTCAGATCCGCACGACTGACTGCGTGACGCGTGGCTTGCATTCGGGAAGGCCGTTGGATGCACGAGCCACCGGTTCTTACGCATGATCCGGTGAATTGTCTTCTGCGATTGACGACGACCTTTTGTCCGAAGCGCAGAACGGCCCAGACCTTGCGATAACCGTACGTCGGATGCTCATTGATGTCGACGGATCGATTGAGTGAGGTCCGGATCCGGCGCCTGCACGGGCCGTGGCTTGGACGAGTAATAGACCGTTGAACGGGCGACACCCAGCACCCGGCAAATGATAGCGAGCGGAAACCCGGTCTCGCCCTGCACCGTCAGTACGTCTGATCGGGTGTACGGCGCAGGGCGTGGGCTTTTTTTAGGCCGGCCTGACGAAGGCGGTAGTGCGAGATGATCGCCGTGGTCGTCTCCGTCGCGAACGACTGTCCGTACTGCATCGCGGCCCATGGCGCCGCGCTGCGGAAGCTGACCAGGATCGGGGCTCGCCGACGCGATCGCGGCCGACCACACGACGGCGGCGCTCGAGCCGCGCATGAAGGCCGCGCTCGACTACGCGCGCAAGCTCACCCTCCGACCGAGCGAGATGACCGAGGCGGACGTGGACACCCTGCGTGCGGCGGGCTGGAGCGACGAGGACGTGATGGACGTCGCCGAGGTGACGGGCCTCTTCAACATGTCGAACCGCATGGCGTCGGGCCTCGGCTGGGCGCCGAATCCGGAGTACGAGTCGCTGGGTCGTTGAGCCGCGCAACTCGTGCATCTTGCGGGGAAATCCCGCTGCTACGCTCGCGTTCGTGAACCACGTTCTCGTCCTGAACGCGAGCTATGAGCCGCTCAACGTGTGCTCGACACGCTGCGCCCACGTACTCGTGTGGAAGGGGAAGGCGGAGGTCGTCGAGCGTCTCGACGAGCCGCTACGGACGGCGACGAACACGTACGTGCGGCCCCACGTGATCCGGCTCGTCTCGTACGTCCGGGTGCCGCGGTCGGTCAAGCGGCGCATCTCGCGATGGTGCTCTTCGCCCGGGACGGCTGGCGCTGTGCCTACTGCGGCGACGGCACGACGCGCCTGACGCTCGACCACGTCGTGCCACGGTCTCGAGGTGGCGACTCGGTCTGGGAGAACGTCGCGAAAAGAAGTCGGATCCTGCGCCTGATCGAAGACCCAGCGGCCCGCGGAGATCGTCGGCACATAGAACGTGCCATGCTCCTTCATGAGCTTCATGCCCTCCTCGTCCATGAAGGTGCCGTGCTCGATGGTGTCGACGCCGGCGCGCACGGCGCGCTTGATGCCTTCCGCGCCGTGCGCGTGCGCCGCGACCTTGAAGCCGTAGTCGCGCGCGGTCGTGACCACGGCGCGGATCTCCTCTTCGGTCATCTGCGGGTTCGGCGCCGCTCTTGGCGATCGACAGCACCCCGCCGGTGGCCGTGATCTTGATGGTGTCCGAGCCTTCCTTGTAGCGCTGCCTGACGGCCTTGCGCGCGTCCTCGACGCTGTTGATGACTCCATCGTCGGGACCCGGATCCGCCGGAAACTTGCGCGCCCAGCCATTGGTGGGATCGGCGTGGCCGCCGGTGGTGGCGAGGGCCTTGCCCGCGGCGATGATGCGCGGGCCCGGCACCTTGCCGGCGTTGATCGCATTGCGCAGCGCGATCGAGGCCCGGTATTCGTCACCGAGATCCCGCACCGTGGTGAAGCCGGCTAACAAGGTGCGCCGCGCGTAGATCACCGCATCGATGGCCACGTCGGCTTCATTGAGCTTGTAGTCGTCGATTTCCGAGCTCTTGCTGTACTCGCTCGAGATGTGCACGTGCATGTCGAACAGGCCCGGCAGCAGCGTGCCCTGCGAGAGATCGATGACCCGGTCCCCGGCAGCCGGCGTGCGAAAGCCAGGCTCGATGGCCACGATCCTGCCCGCCTCCACCACGACGGTTTGCCGCGTCCTCGGCGTCGTCGGACACGCCGTCGATGAGGCGACCCGCGTGGATCAGCGTTGCGGCCTGCACCGTGCCACGCCAGCAGCACCGCGGTCAGCAGTGCCGTCCTGGCGCGCGTGATCGACCCGGCCCTTATCAACGAATCTCCACCAGCTCGACGTCGAACACCAGGGTGGCGCCTGGCAGGAATGACGCCACCCGCGCCGCGTGCGCCGTAGCCCATTTCCGGCGGAATGACCAGGCGGCGCTTGCCGCCGACCTTCATGCCGACCACGCCCTCGTCCCAGCCCTTGATCACCATGCCCGCGCCGACCGGGAATTCGAAAGGCTCATTGCGATCCACGGAGCTGTCGAACTTCTTGCCCTTGTTCTCGGGTGCGGCCGCGTCGTACAGCCAGCCGGTGTAGTGCACCAGCGCGGTCTGGCCGGATTTGATTTCAGCACCGTTTCCGGGCGCGAGATCCGTCTTCTGCAATGGCATGGTTTCAGTTCCTGTGGAGCGGGAGTATGCGGCGGGCGCGGATTCAGCGGCGTGCAGGCTGCGGGCGCAGTGGCGTTATCCGGACTTGTCGCTGCGACGCAGGCAACCGAATACACGCCAACGCGCACAGTGCGAGGCCAGTGACCTGACCGCATTGCGAGACTCCGTCGGAATCGGGAGCGGCATTATTGCATCTAGGCGAGCCGCATCCACAGCTTGTTGAGCCGCTGCACGAAAGCGCCGGGATCGGGAAGTTGCGCGCCTTCGGCGAGCATCGCCTGTTCGTAGATCACCAGCGCCAGCTCGCCGAAATCCGCCGCGTCGTCGCGCTTCTCGAGGTACTTCACCAGGTGATGCTCGACGTTGAGCTCCAGCACCGGCCGCGATGGCGGCGCGCTCTGCCCGGCGGCCTCGAGCGCGCGCCGCAGCGGCGCGGACAAATCGTGCTCGCCCGCCACCAGCACCGCGGCGGAATCCTTGAGGCGCGTGCTGACGCGCACCTCGGAGACCCGCTCGCCGAGCGAGTCCTTGACGCGCTTGAGCAACGACTTGCTCTCCTCGAGTTGCGCCTCGGTTTTCTCCTTGTCGGCCGGCGCTCGCGAGGCCGCCGAGCTCCAGGTCGCCGCGCGTCGCATCCTTGAACTTCTTGCCTTCGAAGTCCTGCAGGTGGTCCATGACCCAGGCGTCGATGCGCCGGCCTAACAACAGCACCTCGACATTGCGCGCCAGCAGTGCCTCGATGGCGGGATGGCTGCGGGCCGCCGCCAGGCTCTCGCCGACCACGTAGTAGATCTTGTCCTGCCCGGTCTGCATGCGCGCCACATAGTCGGCGAGCGACACGACTCTTCGCTCTCCGGCCTGGTGAGTGCGTGGCGAACCGCAGCAGCGGCAGCAGCTTGTCGCGGCTGGCGGATCCTCGGCCAGACCTTCCTTGAGCACGGCGCCGAATTCCCGTCCAGAACGTCTGGTACTTCTCGGGCTCGTCCTTGGCGAGCTTCGTCAGCAGCTCGAGCACGCGCCGCGTGAGGGCACCGCGCATGGCCTCGACCTCGCTGTCGGTCTGCAGCAGTTCGCGCGACACGTTCAGCGGCAGGTCGGCCGAATCGAGCACGCCTTTGACGAAGCGCAGGTACAGCGGCAGGAACTGCTCGGCATCGTCCATGATGAAGACGCGGCGCACGTAGAGCTTGAGGCCGCGCGCCCCGTCGCGCTGCCACAGGTCGAAGGGCGCGGCGGCAGGAATGTAGATCAGGCTGGTGTAGTCGCGCTTGCCTTCGACGCGGTTGTGCGACCAGGTCAACGGCTCGCCGGGGTCATGCGTGAGGTGACGGTAGAACTCGATGTACTCCTCGTCCTTGATCTCGGACTTGGAGCGCGCCCAGAGCGCCGTGCCGCGATTGACGGCCTCGTATTCGAGCGTGGCCTCGCCTTCCTTCGGCATGCGCACCGGGAACGCGATGTGGTCGGAATAACGGCGCACCAGCGAGCGCAAACGCCAGCTGTCGAGGAATTCCCTCGCGTCGTCCTTCAGGTGCAGCACGATGGTGGTGCCGCGCTCGGCGCGCTCCAGGGTTTCCACGGTGAAGTCGCCGTCGGCGCTGGATTCCCAGCGCACGCCGTCATCCTCCGGGAGGCCGGCGCGGCGGCTGCAGCACCTCGACGCGCTCGGCCACGATGAAGGCCGAGTAGAAGCCCACGCCGAACTGGCCGATGAGCTGCGAATCCTTCTGTTGGTCGCCCGAGAGCTTCTTGAAGAACTCCGCGGTACCGGAGCGCGCGATGGTGCCCAGGTGCGAGACGGCTTCCTCGCGGCTCATGCCGATGCCGTTGTCGCGGATGCGTGAGCGTCCCTTGTCGCTTGTCCGCCTCGATCCATACCGCGAGCTCGGTGTCGCCGGCCATCAGCTCCGGCTTGCTCAGCGCTTCGAAACGCAGCTTGTCGTTGGCGTCGGAGGCATTCGAGATCAGCTCACGCAGGAAGATTTCCCGGTGGCTGTACAGCGAATGGATCATGAGCTTCAGCAGCTCACGGACTTCGGCTTGAAACCCTAAGGTTTCCTTCTGTTGGGGGTAGTCATGGCGCCGGCAGACTGCGGGCGCCCTCGGAATTCAGTCGGAAATTCAAGTCCCGGGTTTCAGGCACCCGAGGGGGCCGAGAATCAGCGGTTGCGGACCGAGCTCCAGAAGGCCATCGCGGTGTTCTTCACGTAGTAGCGGCTGGTGCCCACGAGGTCGTCGATTTCGTCCCAGAGCAGCAGCAAACGTTCCATGGGAGCGATCGTAGGAAGAGTCGTGTCCGGGTCGCTGTGTCCGGAGTCACACTCGATCCGGGTCTTGGTTGCGCGCGCTGGCATTGCCTCGCTAGTCTTTCGAGTGCCTCACATCAGAACCACATTCTGACAAACAGAATAGAAGGCATATGCAACGCATCGTCGTCCTAAACCCTAAAGGGGGCTCCGGCAAGACGACGCTCGCGATCAATCTCGCGGCGTACTTCGCCGCGCGCGGCGACAACACGCTGCTCATCGATCGCGATCCACAGGGCTCCGCGACGCGCTGGCTGCGCAAACGCAAGGCGCCGCAGCCGGCCATCAACGGCATCGCCACGTTCGAACGCGATTCGCGCACCACCATGCGCTGGCAGATGCGCGTGCCCGAGGGCACGGAAAAGATCGTCGTGGACAGCCCGGCGGCCGTCGAGGCCCGCGCCCTGCCCGAGCTCACGCGCGATGCCAGCAAGGTCATCGTGCCGGTGCTGCCGTCGGACATCGACATCCACGCCGCCTCGCGCTGCATCGCCGACCTGCTGCTGGTGGCCAAGATCAAGCGCGCCGAGAACCGCATCGGCGTCATCGCCAATCGCGTGCGCAAGAACACGCTGATGTTCCAGTCGCTGATGCGCTTCCTGGAGAAGCTCGAGATTCCGGTGATCGCGACCATCCGCGATTCGCAGAATTACGTGCGGGCCGCCGAACAGGGCGTGGGCATTCACGAGATGAAGCCCTACACGGTCAAGGAAGACCTGGCCCAGTGGGAAACGTTGCTGGCCTGGCTCGAGCCGGAACGGGTGCTGGCCGAACAACCCGCGCCGTTGCAGGAACAGCCGGCGCCCGAGGCGGTGCCGACCGCGACTGAAGAACCGGCATCGAGACACCGGTGAACAGCGGCGAGACCGCCGCGCGCGCACGTCAGGCTATTTTCAGGGCGTAAACGCCACATACTGGATCATTCATCACGCCGGCGAAGATCGCCGGCGTTCCCCGCGATCATCAGCTGTCGAGTTATCGCTGCTACTTCTTGACTTGCTGCTTGACGGGTGCCGGCTCTTCTTCCCAGGAACCCTTCACCTTGTCGGCCCAATGCTTGTAGCTAGACCAGGTGTAGAGATTCTTGGTGATGGCCGCGTGACGGCCGCGCGTGCGCTGCATGCGTTCGAGCCAGGCGGCGTACGCGTCGGTGCCCACCGGCGGCGGCGAGCCGTTCGCGAGATTTCCCCGGTTTCTGTCTGAGGCGCTCATGCAGCTACTCCCTTTCGGTTGACGTAAGCCTACGGTTTCGTCGCACCAAAACGACAGGAACTGATTCACGGGGCCGCGACCGGTTGCGGGCGATGCGGCTCGGTTCGCAGAGATTTTTTCGTTATGTCGCAGCGGCGCGCGAAGCAAGCGCCGCGATTTAACGTTGCAGTCGCTTATTGTTTGATTCGACTGCGACGACCTTCGGTCGTCAGGCAACCAGCCGGTAGCAAGGCCGGTAAGCGCTGCCCGGAAGCTTCATTCGCTTTTGCGCAACGAACGCGGTGAGCAGCTCGTCGAGCAGCTTCATCACCGAAGGTCGCCCGTGAGCTCGTAGGGCCCTAACTTCTCGATGGCACGCACACCGTTTTCCTTGACGTTGCCGGTGACGATGCCGGAGAAGGCGCGCCGCAGGTCCGCCGCCAGCTCGTGCGCAGGCAGGTCGCGATACAGACGCAGCGCGCGCATGGATCTCGTGCGTCACCTCGAAGGGGTGCTGGAATGCCGGGGGATCTTCAACAGCCAGTTGTAGTTGTACGAGTCGCTGTTGGCGCGCCGGAAATCGCGCACCTCTTCCATGACGGACACCATGTAGCGCGCCACTTCGGCCGGATCGTCGACGATGACGTGCAGCAGCGTCGGCGGCCTTTTCGCCCAGCGTTCCGGCGATGAACCGCTTGATCTGCACGAAGTATTCGGCCGTGGACTTCGGGCCCGTCAGCACCACTTTCAGCGGCTGGCCGGCATTGGCGGGCTCGAGCAGGATGCCCAACAGGTAGAGGATTTCCTCGGCCGTACCCACACCGCCCGGAAACACCACGATGCCATGCGACAGGCGGACGAAGGCTTCGAGGCGCTTTTCGATGTCCGGCATGATCACCAGCTGGTTCACGATGGGATTCGGCGGTTCGGCGGCGATGATTCCGGGCTCGGTGAGCCCGATGTAGCGGCCGCCCACGATGCGCTGCTTGGCGTGGCCGATGGTGGCGCCCTTCATGGGGCCCTTCATGGCGCCGGGGCCGCAGCCCGTGCACACGTCGAGGCCGCGCAGACCCAGCTCGTACCCCACCTTCTTGGTGTACTGGTACTCCTCGGTACCGATCGAGTGCCCGCCCCAGCACACCACCAGGTTGGGCTTGGATTTGTAATCGAGGATGCGCGCGTTGCGCAGGATGTGGAACACGGCGTTGGTGATCGCGGCCGGATTGTTGAGGTCGAATCGGCCGCTCTCGATGATCTCGTTGCTGATGAAGATCACGTCCCGCAGCACCGCGAACACGTGCTCCTTCATGCCGCGGATCATCTCGCCGTCGACGAAGGCCTGTCCTGGCGCGTTCTTCATCTCGAGCTTGATGCCCCAGGCCTGGCGCACCAGCTCGACCTCGAAGTCCCTGTAGCGGTCGAAAATCTCCTTGGCATTGTCGCTTTCGCTGCCGGAGTTCATGACGGCCAGCGCGCACTTGCGGAACAGCTGGTAGAGGCCGCCGGCGCGTGAATCGAGCAGTTTCTCGATCTCCGCCTGCGAAAGATTCTCGAGGCTGCCGCGCGGTCCGATGCGGGCATCCACGAAGTCGGGAATGACGATGCTGGTTTCCAAGAAAATCCCCTCGATCCGTCCACCTTGTTGTTGGTGTCCAGTGTACTCGACGCGGGGGTGGGCCCTGTTTGGGCGCCTCGAGCCTACGGCGTATGTTCTTTCAGTACGAGCCTTACGGCTCGATATCGATCCGCACGTTGTCCGAGGTCATCATCCAGATTTCGACCATGTCCGCATTGGTGACGGCGATGCAGCCATCCGTCCAATCCTGCGTGGCGTAGTAGTCAGGCGCGTGGCGCGGATCGTTGGGCAGGCCGTGGATCATGATGGATCCGCCCGGTTGCCAGCCATTGCTGCGGGCACGACGCATGTCGGTATCGTTGGGATACGAAACCTGGATGGAAAGGAAAAAGTCGCTGCGCGTATTGCGCCGCGTGAGCCGGTAGTTGCCCTCGGGCGTGCGGAAGTCGCCGGCGCGTTCCTTGGCACCACCGGGATTCAGGCCCAACGCGATACGGTAGGCACGCAGCACGTCTTTGCCGCGCATCAGGTACAGTCGCCGCTCGGCCTTGCGCACCAGCACGCGATCGGCGATCGGCAACTCGACGCCCACCGCCGCCATGGCGCGGGCATGATAGGGGAGCGCATCGCCCGAGGCCCTTTGGGCGAACAAGGCGGCGAACAGGCCCGCGAGTATCGCGACGGCGAGCGCAAGAAATTTGGAAGCTAGCGACATCTGATTACAAAACAAGCACTTACCAGTGATACAAAGTATAGGAAGCCGGGGCCGCGTGGACTAAAGGATCGCGTCACAGCTTCAGGTGTTCAATGCAGCAAGAATGTCTATCGCAAATCATTATGACAAGCCGTCGCCCGCTTTCGACCCTTCATCACCTCCCGCGCTTCGTGTTGCTGACCGTCACCGCCTGGCTCGGTGCCTGCGCCTCGCTTCCCAACGATGCGCCGGTGGTCGAGCAACTCGATGATCAGACCGGCCTCACCATCGCGCGACTGGGTCGGCCGCTCGAGCTGTACCGCGAGAACTTTCGAAAGGACACGCTCGGCAAGTTCGCTTTCCTCGGTCCCCTCGAGACCAACCAGATGGGCCGCCGCGAGTTGTACCTGTGGCTGGCGTTGCCGCTCGAAGATCCGGCCTCGCCCGTCAAACCCGTGATCACCGTCAACGGCACGGTGCTCGAGCTCCCGGAGCCGGGCCGCACGCCTGACGCCGCCGGCCTGCAAAGCACGCCCTACAAGATTCCGATGTCGTGGATCGCGACGTTTTATTACCGCGCCGACCCCGCCACCGTCGCCAGGCTCGGCGAAGCCAGCATCCTGCGCATCCAGGTGACCGAAGACACCAAGGCCGGGCCGCTCAAGACCGCCTACCTGCTGGAGCTCGCGGGCGATCCACGGCTGCGGGAGTTCGCGGCGCGCCAAGAATAAGAATGGGGTCAGACCCCATTTGCTAGCAAATGGTGCCAGACCTCGCAGGCGCCATCACAACCGCTGATACCCGGAGAGGTCCGGCACCATTTCCAGGAAATGGGGTCTGACCCCATTCTTCTCTAACTACCCGCGAGCTCGACGCGCGGCATCACCACCTGTGTTCCGGGACGCAGGTCGGACAGATCGGTATCGGGGTTGTACTGGCGCACCAGCCAGATCGGCAGGTTGCTGAAGCGCTGGGTCATGGTCCACAACGAATCGCCGCGCCGCACGATGTAGACCTCGGTGCCGGAGATGCGATGCTGCACGAAGAATTCGCCCTGCAGCTTGGCGTGGTAGTCGCGGCGCCGCTGCTCGAAGGTCTCGCGCGACACGCGCGAGTAGTCGAGCTTGAGCTTCTGCCCCAGCAGCACCGGCTGCCTGGCCTTGAGCTTATTGAGAGTGCGCAGACTCTGGGTCGGCAACTGCAGCCAGTCGGCGTACTGGCCCAGGGTCTCGGTGGCCTCGATGCGGATCGAACCGTCGTCACGCACCTGGTAGTCGATCGAGTCGGCCAGCCCCTGGCTCACCGACACCGGCCCCAGTGCCGGGCTCAGCTCCTCCGCCTGGCTCGCCGATACCGGCTCGCGCGCGGTCTCCGCGGCCTGCACCACTGAATTCGCAACATCGGGCGTCGTGGCGGCTTCCATGGCTACGACTGCCGCCGAGCGCACGCGGCCACGGCGCGGCTCGCCGCTGCCGATGGGACGCATGCTCTCCTCGCGCACGACCTCGACCGCCGCTCCCTCGCGCTGCGCTTCGCCGCGCGCGGCATCGATGGTGGCCACCTTGGTTTCGGCCTCCTCAACGCTCGCGGACGCGACCACCACGGGCTCCGGCTCACCCGCGATGCGCAGTCGCTGTCCCTCGTAGAGACGGTCCGGATCCTTGAGCCGGTTCATGCGCAGCAACTGCCCCTCGGGCACGCGCACGCGCGCCGCAATCAGCTGCAGCGAGTCGCCGCGGCGCACCACGTAGAAATCCTCACCCGGCGCGCTCGCGGCCGTCGCGTTCTGCGGCGATGCCGGAACTTCCGCTACCACGGTGGCCGAGGACGCCGCGGGCGAACCGATCACGCGTGGCAATTGCTCGGGTAATTGCAGGCGCCGGCCAGCGCGCAGCTGTGCGTTGGCCGACAGGCCGTTCATCTCCGCCAGGCGCTGCGCGCTGAGCCCGTACTTCGGCGCGATGCTGGCCAGCGATTCACCCTTGCGCACGCGGTGCGTGCGCGGCGTGACCTGCCCCGCATACAACTCGTTGGACGGCAGCTTCGCCGTGAGCAGCTCCGCGGTCCATTTTTCCGCCGTGTCCGCCGGCAGGCGCAGCCGGTAGCCGCGCGGCACCAGGCGCGTGCCGCTGTAGATGGTCGGTCGCCACGCGGGATTCAGTGCGCGCAGCTGCTCGCGATCCAGTCCGAGCGTGCGCTCCAGCGTGGTCAGCCGCACGTATGCCGGCATGGTGACTTCGCGGAATTTCTGTTCCGGCCGGCGCTCCAGCTGGCCGAAATATTTCTCCGGGTTCTCATCGATGGTCAGCGCTGCGAGAAACGACGGGAAGAAGTTGCGCGACGCGAAGCCGAAGGTGCGGCTGTTGTAGGTGCGGTTGATCTTGACGAAGTCGTCGGTACCCACGGTTTCCTTCGCGCGCCGCATGCCGGCAGCACCGTGGTTGTACGCCGTGAGCGCCAGCGGCCAGCTGTCGAGCACGCGGTAGTTGTAAGCCAGCAGCTGCGCGGCGGCTTCGGTGGAGCGGTAGGGATCGAGTCGCTCGTCGACGGCATCGTCGATGCGCATGTAGCGCCGCCCGGTGGAGCGCATGAATTGCCACAGGCCGGCTGCACCCACCTTCGAATACGCGGCGGCGTTGAACGACGACTCCACGTGCGGCAGAACGGCGAGCTCGGGCGGCAAACCCTGGTTGGCAAAGGTCTCGGCGATATGCGCTTCCCAGCTGGAGGAGCGGATCAGGCCTTCCTTGAACCGATCCGCCTGTCCGAGCTGGAAGCGGATGCGTTGCGTGGCATCGCGCAGCAGCACCGCGCTGGGACTCGGCCCCCACAATGCGAGCAGGCGTTTGTCTTCTGCCGATAGTGCCTCGCGTCCCGACTCGCTCGGCAGCGCGGCGATGATCCGGCGCAGCGCGGCGATATGGCGGTCGCGGCGGTCGTCCACCACGCGTTGCCGATCGCGCGATGACATGCCGGCACCGAACTTCAACGTGTCGTAGATCACGGCGAGATTGCGCTCGTCGTGCAGGAAGCCTTCGTTGGTGGTGACCTCGGTGTAGACGCGAACCCAGAAGTTCACGTCCTGCTGAATGCCCTCGGGCCGGGGAATGGATCCGGCGCACACGGCTGCAGGGGCAAGCGCTGCTAACAACACCGCCTTGAAAAAGACGGCCTTCACGATGGCCTTGGGGCCGAGGCACCGGAGTTTTTCCACTGTCGGGCTCATTTACAGTCGTCCGCGCATCCGTAACTTATTGAAGTCAAAAAGAATCCCGCGAACTGAGCGGACGTTATGTCGCGACTCACCCCGCATGTTGTGTCGAAGATTTTGACAGCAGGACCCTACCCGCCGACGTGACATATTGCCCAAAGTCGAACTTTGCGTCGCGCAAGGCCCCGGCAGGCCGATTAGACCGCCGCGCGGCAGTCAGATTCCTCTGGCACAGCGCTTGCTCCTTCTTACGCAAGCGGCTCGACAAAGACCGCATCGGACAACAAGAAGAAGAGCGAAAACACTCCTCCACAAACAAGCAAGCAAGCGACCAATAAGCCCCGCGAAAGCGGGGTTTTTTTTGGCTTGCAACCCGGCGCGCGGCGGGCCCGTCTAAATGGCAGTCCACTCGCTCATCAAGGTCGCTGCCATGAAATACGTCGTCTGCGTTTCCGCTGCCCTGCTGGCGTTCATCGCCTGGGGAGCCAGCTCCGCCAGTGTCGCGAGCGATGGACGAAGCATCACCTCGGTGAATGGACAGGTTGAAGCCGCGCCCGGCGAAACCTACGACACGTTGAGCACGGTCAACGGCCAGGTGCGTGTCGGCCGCGGTGTCACGGCCAACGAAGCCAAGACGGTGAACGGCCAGATCCTGATCGAGGAGGACGTGAAGCTGGGCAAGGCCAGCACCGTCAACGGCCAGCTGCGCATCGGCGCGGGCTCGGTCATCTCGCACGAGGCTTCGACGGTGAATGGCGGCGTGAAGCTGGCCAAGCGCGCGCGTGTCGGCGGTGACGTGTCCACGGTGTCCGGCGGCATCGAGCTGGACGGCGCTGAAGTCGGTGGATCGCTGACCACGCGCAACGGCGACATCGAGCTCAGCGACGGCGCGCACGTGCGCGGGAATATCAACGTCAAGAAGAAAAACGACAGCGGCTGGAGCTGGAACAAGGACGAGCCCATCGAAGTTCGCATCTGCGCCACCTGCGTGGTCGACGGCGAACTGCGCTTCGAGCGACCGGTGGAGCTCTACGTGGCGCC
This sequence comes from uncultured Pseudomonadota bacterium, assembly GCA_963711635.1. Taxonomy (GTDB): domain Bacteria; phylum Pseudomonadota; class Gammaproteobacteria; order Steroidobacterales; family Steroidobacteraceae; genus CADEED01. The sequence continues at coordinate 148,935 of CAVQEZ010000011.1, read as the reverse complement.
CGGCGCCAGGATCGGCAAGGTCATCGGCGATTCGGTCACGCGGCGCTGAAATCGCGCGCGTAGAGACACACTTCAGGTTCGCCGGGATCCATCGCGTGCATGCGTTCGAAGCGCATGCCCGCCTTCTCGAGCACGCGGATCGAGGCACTATTTCCCGCGGACACCACGCCGAGCACGCGTCGCAGGCCGAAGGTCTGCGCACCGTGACGCAGCGTGGCTTCGGCCGCCTCGAGCGCGTAGCCCTGTCCCCAGTAGGCCGGAAAATAGGCGTAACCGAGATCCGCGTCTGGCAGCGAGTCGCGCTTGAGCAGCCCGCACATGCCGATGCCCGCGCCATCGGACTTGCGCGCTACGTGCCACAGGCCGTAGCCGTAGCGCGCATACATCGCCATCGGCCCGTCGCGCAGGTAACGATGCGCGTCCTCGACATTGCGCACACCTCGGTCACCGATGTTTTCGCGGAACGAGGGCTCGTTGAGCAGCGCGACCACGAAGGGCGCGTCGTCAGGGCCCAGGCGGCGCAAAGAAAGTCGCGCCGTTTCCAGCTCAGGAAGGATCGCCAAATCGCGAGCGCTCGAAAGTCGGCAACCCGTCGCCGAACTTCACCCAGCCGATGTCGTCACTCAGCCAGGAGTGATGCGTCGGCGGAAATGCCCAGGGCGCGTCGAGGCTGCAGGTCGTGACATCGACGAAGTCCGCCGTGTCCAGGTGCTCGTACACCAGCGGTGAGCCGCATGCGCCGCAGAAGTGGCGCCGCACTTTCGGTGACGATTGGTATTCGAGTGGCGTGCCGCGCGTGAAGCGGAATTCGGATTTTGCGAACGTGACCCAGGCGACCACCGGCGAGGCCGCCGAGCGCCGGCACGACTGGCAGTGGCACACCATGCTGTTCGCAGGATTGGCCGTGGCGGAATAGCGGATTGCACCGCACATGCAGCCGCCCTGAATGTCCTGACTCAGATTTCGCTCCCCCATGTGCGCCGCAGCTTACCTGTCTTCAAAAAAAAGAGCCCCGCTAGCGCAGGGCTCTTGTAAGTGCGGAAACGGGGGTCTTGTTCCGCAGCTTTCGGTCTGTGGTTCCCAGTAGGGTTCCGGGACCCACGATTACTCTGTGTCACGAGGGGGCATTTTCTCCCACCCCTAAGACCGTTTTATTGCGCCGGGGAAAGACCATGCGAACCGGTATCGGACCGGTATTCTGCCTTCAGGCTGAAGGACTTGCGGTCACCGAGCGTAGCGACGGCGCCATATGGCGGTCCCACACCCGTTCCGTGTCGCGGCGCCGCGCCTCGCCCGCCAGCACGATGGCGCGGGCCTCGGCTTCGGTGAGCCGGCCCAACCGGCACAGCACGATGACCGCCCCGGCCACCCGGCCGAATCTCAACGAACGACCCAGCGAATTCTCCATCTGCAGTTCCGCCGCCAGGGCCTGGCTCTCGAGCGCGATTTGCAGCCGTTCGGGCAGCTCCCAGGTCGCCGCGATGCGACCGGCGGTAGGCGCGACCCAGGTTTCCAGCAGTCGCGCCACGCTGCCGGGATTCGGACTCAGATGCGGCTGCGCCGCGAACTGGTCGCGCACGATGCGAAACACCACGATGGCCGAGAGCCCATACAGCAGTCCGATGAGCTGCGATACGAAAGGCTCGGACTTCTCGACGTGAACCGCGTGCAGTTCGGCCGCCGAAGCTGCGTACAAGGTGTGCTCCCAGACCAGCTCCGGAAATTTGCTGAAGGTGCCCGAGCCCGCGGACATGACCGGCTGCAACAATGCCGTGGCGATGATGGAGCGAATGCCCTGCACTCCCACCAAGGTCACGGCGCGGTCGATGCTCTCCACGGGTTGGCCGCTGACCCGATACATCGCGCTGTTCGCGATGCGCAACAGGTTGCCCGTGAGCGCGGGATCCTGCGCAATGATGCGCGAGATCTCGACCATCGCCGCCTGCGGATCGTTGACCGTCGACAGCAACTTTGGCAGCAGCGAAGGACGCCGCGGTATGTATTCGGGTTTCGCCTCGATTCGCTCGAGAATCTCCGCGACCTTCTTGAACACGGGAGCATGCTCGGGATCGGGTGGCTGGCTCAGTGACTCACGCGGTGCGTCATCGAGCGCGTAGGCGACGAAACGGCGCAGTGCTTCATCCCAATGAATTGCCAGGCGATTGCCGGTGGTGGTCGTGCCGGTCAGTGTGCGGTTGGAACCCGTGGTCGAGGCGATGGGATCCACGGCCGCGGGCTTCTGGCGCGTGGCGCGCATGTACACGACGATGCCCGCCACCGCCGCCACCGCGCCACCGATCAAAACGGCCACCGTTACGCTCATGGCGTCAGAGGCTAACCGTTCGCCGGGGCCGCCCGCCAGACGCGAGTCACGATAAGATCAACGCATCCCCTGCTGCGGCCCAAGGATGCCCACATGAGCGCACTGACCCTGCGGATAAATGGCAAGGAACGCACCGCGGACATCGAGCCGAACACTCCTCTGCTGTGGGTGCTGCGGGATACGTTGGGCCTGGCGGGCACGAAGTTCGGCTGCGGCATGGCGCTATGCGGCGCGTGCACCGTGCTCGCGGACGGCACGCCCATTCGTGCATGTTCGACGCCCGCCGCGAGTGTCGTCGGCCAGAACATCACGACCATAGAAGGCCTGGCGAAATCACCGACTGAATTGCATCCGCTGCAGCAGGCGTGGATCGAACACGACGTGCCCGCAATGTGGCTACTGCCAGGCGGGACAGCTCATGTCGGCGGCGGCCTTGCTGGCGCGCACGCCGAAGCCGTCGGACGAAGAAATCGACGGTGCCATGGCGGGCAACATCTGCCGCTGCGGCACTTACCAGCGCATCCGTGCCGCCATTCACAGCGCGGCCGAAAAAATTGCGCAGGAGAAGGCCCGATGAATGCGCGCATGAATCCGGTGGCTGGAGCGGATGCATCCCTGCGTGAGCTCATGCGCGACATCGAGCGGGGCGTGGCGCCCGCGAAGCTGCGCGCTCTGACGCTGGATCGCCGCAGTTTTCTCAAGCTCACCGGAATGGCCGGCGGTGGACTGGTGCTGGCATTCCAGATCGGTGACGCGCAGGCGGCCACGGAAACCGCGGGCGACTTCGTGCCGAACGCCTTCCTGCGCATTTCGCGGAAGGGCTCGATCCTCATCTATAGCAAGGGACCGGAGATCGGCCAGGGCATCAAGACGGCGTTTCCGCTGATCATCGCCGAGGAGCTGGACGCGAAGTGGAGCGACGTCGTGGTCGAGCAGGCGCCGGTGAATCCCGCGGTTTACGGCCGGCAGAGCGCCGGCGGCTCGCGCTCGATTCCGGACAGCTGGGACCAGTTGCGCCAGGCCGGCGCCGTGGCGCGCACCATGCTGGTGGCCGCGGCCGCGGCCGACCTGGAAGGTGCCGGTCGAAGAATGCAGCACGCGCGACAGCGCCGTGTGGCATGGCAAACGCAGCCTGTCCTACGGCGCACTGGTCTCCAAGGCAGCGGCCCTGCCCGTACCCGACCCGGCGACCGTCAAGCTCAAACAGCGCGCCGACTACCGGTTGTTAGGCAAGTCGTACACCGGCGTCGACAACCGCAAGGTGGTCACCGGCGCACCGCTCTTCGGCATCGATCAGAAACTGCCGGACATGAAGTACGCGGTGTACGAGAAATGCCCTGCCACCGGCGGCAAGGTGCGCAGTGCCAATCTCGAGGAGATGAAGAAGCTCCCCGGTGTGCGCGATGCCTTCGTCATCGAGGGTAACGGCAAGCCCACCGAAGTCATGCCCGGCGTGGCCATCATCGCGGACAACACCTGGGCAGCCATGCAGGCGCGCAAGCAATTGCGCGTGGACTGGGACGAAACCGGGGCCTCGAAGGACAGCTGGAGCGGCCTCGTGAAGCGCGCCGCGGAGCTCGGCAAACAACCCGCGGGTGACAAGACCACGCTCAGCGTCGGCGACACCGCCGGCGCGCTCACCGGCGCGGCGAAAACCGTCAAGCGCTTTCTACACCTACCCGTTCGTCTCGCACGCGCCGCTGGAACCGCAGAACTGCACGGCCTGGGCGCACGACGACATCGTCGAGTTCTGGGCACCGACCCAGACCGCGGATCGCGCGCTGGCCACCGTCGCGGGCGCGCTCGGCGTGCCCGTGGAGAAGATCAAGATCAACCAGACCCGCGTGGGCGGCGGATTCGGCCGCCGCCTCATGAACGACTACGTCTGCGAGGCAGGCGCCATCGCGCAACGCGTGCGCGGCCCCGTGAAGCTGGTCTGGACCCGCGAGCAGGACATGGCGCACGACTTCTACCGCGCCGGCGGCTTTCACGCGCTGGCGGGCGGCGTGGACGCGAGCGGCAAGCTGGTCGCCTGGCGCAATCACTTCATCACGTTCACCGCCGACGGCACAGGCCCGGTCGAGCGGCGGCAACCTGCCCGAGCAGGAATTCCCGGCGCAGAACCTGCCCAACTACCTGCTCACGCAGAGCATGCTGCCGCTGGCCACGCCCTGCGGGCCCGTGGCGCGCGCCGCGTTCCTGCTCCGTGGCCTGGGTGATCCAGAGTTTCCTGCATGAGCTGGCGGTGGCCGCGGGCCGCGATCATCGCGATTTCCTGCTCGAGATCATGGGCGAGCCGCGGCTGCTGCAGGGCGGACTCAATACCGGCCGCGCCGCCGACGTGATCAGGCTCGCCACCGAGAAAGCGGGCTGGGGCCGCAAGCTGCCCGACGGGCATGGCATGGGTCTCGCCTTTCATTTCAGTCACGCCGGGCATTTCGCCGAGGTGGCCGAAGTCAGCGTCGATGCCAACAAGAAAGTCCGCCTGCATCGCATGGTGGTCGTCGGCGACATCGGCCCCATCGTGAACATGAGCGGCGCGAAGAATCAATGCGAGGGCGGTGTCGTGGACGGCTTCAGCACCATGCTGGGCCTGGAGATCACCATGGAGAACGGCCGCATCGAGCAGTCGAACTTCCACCAGTACCCGATCCTGCGCATGGCCAACCAGCCGAAGGTCGAGGTTCACTTCATCCAGAGCGACAACCCGCCCACGGGCGTCGGCGAGCCGGCGTTGCCTCCGGTGGCACCCGCGATCTGCAATGCCATCTTCGCGGCCTCCGGGCACCGCGTGCGCACGCTGCCGCTGTCGAAAGAAGGGTTCAGCGTGTGACGAACCCTCCCACATAGGTTCCGAAAGCCAGCTCGTACTGGCCGTTACCGTCGACGTCGAGTGTGTTGAGGCTGTTGCGGCTGAATTCGCCCGGAAACGGAGGGGAGCGCCACACACCGGCGCCGGTGACCGCATCGATGGCCCAGATCTCCGTCGGCGCGGGCGACCAGTAGTTGCTGCTGTCGGCTCCCGTGGAAACCAGCAGGTTCTTGCGCGCGCCCGCGGAGGGCTCGAGCGCCAGGTTGGTGATGCGCTTGCTGAGGCTGAGCGTGCGCAGCGGCTGCAGGTCGTGATCGAACACCCGCAAGTCGAACGTGTTCGGATAAGTGTTCTGATTCGGCATCATGACGAAAATTTCCGATTCCCCGTCTCCATCGGTGTCGGCCACCAGCAGGTCGGTGGCACCGGAGTAATAGTACGGGCCGGGCACCAGGGAGACATTGCCGCGCTCCGTGAACGGACCCGACGTCGACGAGCGGCCGTATACGTACAGGGTCTGGGAGCCGAGAACCACGATCTCCGGCTGGCCGACATGATCGAGATCGGCGACGGCGATATCCATGTTGCCACCGACCAGCACCGGGCTCTGCCAGACGATGCTCGACTGCGCGATGTCGAACACGGTCACGCGACCGTCGGTGCCGAGTGATACCAGCTCCGGCCGGCCGTCGCTGGTGAAATCCGCGTGCGCCGCCGCCCATGTGCTCGCGAAGGCCGGGGGCGAGCTCCATTCAAAGGTGGCGCTCGCGAAGTCGTACGCGGTGTAGGTCCAGCTCGAACAGCAGGTGTTCAGCACCGAGAACAACACCTCATCGAGCGCGTCACCGTCGGTGTCCGCCACTTCCATCACCGAGGTGGTGCTGTAGCTCGGAGTGATGTCGGCCGACATCGACGTGGCGCCGGTGGCCGGATCCACGAAGAAAAGCCTCGAGCCTGAGTAACCATTGGTCGTGCTCTGCGAGAGGAAAGTCACGCGTGAGTCGGACGGTCCGGTACGCGTCAGCAAGCCTCCATAAAACGGACCGTCGAGCTGACCGGGCGTCTTCGAGGTCCATTCCACCGCCAGTGTGTTGGGCGCCGTGAATTCGCTGACCACCAGGATGTCCTGGCCGGAATGCACGATGCCCGTTGCCCAGAGGATCTCTGGTCTCGCGTCGCCGTCGACGTTGCCCACGGCGATTCCGGTGACTTCGTAATCCTGCGACGCCAGGCTGGCCAGCGGCGAGAAGGTCTGCGTGCCGGTGTCGAATTTCCAGATGATCACACCGTCGAAGATGTTTCTGCTCGCAAGCACTTCAGCGCGATTGTCGCCGTCGACATCCGCGACGCGCAGGTCGGTGGTGTTGCCGCAGCAATTGCTGGTGGGAAGGTCGAGGCGTGCCGTGCGGCTCACGGCGTCATAGATGCGCACGTTGACGCTGCTGACCACGGTGTTGGCGACGATTTCCTGGATGCCGTCGCCATCGATGTCGCCGGTGTCCACGAAGCGGCCGAACTGCGGTCCATAGGCCCACTGGTTCGCAAGCGTCGCACCGTCATACACGAAACCACCGCCAGTCACGATTTCCAATGCCGCATCGCCGTCGACATTGCCCACGGCCAGGTGTTCGCCCAGTCCGGTCTGGTCGATGCGGCCCTTGAAGGTGAGGTCCGCGGCATTCAGCACGAGAATGCCCGAAGCACCGCCTGGGCCGTATGGATTGCCCAAGGCCAGGCACACCAGCTCTTTTTGACCGTTGCCATCGAGGTCCGCGACGCGCAGCGTGGTGCAGCTCGCGATTTGTGCATCTTCATATTCGATGATCTGGGCATATGAGGCCCCGCTCAGCTGCCGGATGATCTTGCCCGTCGCTGCGAAGATTTCGAGCGTCGCATCGCCGGCGACGTTGCCGGCGGCAATGGCCGAAATTCCGTTCTCACCTTGGGAGAGACTGAACGGGTAGGACCACTGCTCGACGTACTCGGACCCGGCCTTGCCGAGGATGGACAACACACGCCCGTCGGTCACCAGGATGTCGCCGACGCCGTTTGCGTCCAGGTCCGCGAGCACGATGTCGTCACGGTGCTGCTGCACGGTGATGCCGGCGCGCATGATGGGCTGCTGCCGCGCGGCGTGATTGACGCGCAACGTGCCGCTCACTCCGGCGGTGGGAGCGTCGCGCAGACCGATACTCCAGGCGATGTCCAGGTGGTCTTCGAACATGGTTGGAACCGCGTGCCAGCTCACGGCGCCGCCGCTGGTGACATCGATACCCGCGGGTCCGAGCCTGACCACGTAGTCGCTGACCGGATCGCCATCGTCATCACCCGAGGCCGAGACCTGAAAGCTCACGGTGTCGCCGAAATTGACGCTGGTGGGCGCGTTGGCGCTGAGCGTGGGCGGGGTGTCTTCGATGGCGGTCGAGGCATCCACGGAACTGGTCACGGTACCGTCGTTTGCCGTGATGGTCACGGCGATCACGTCGCCACGCGTGGTTTCGCTGGCGGGGAAAATCGCTCCGGTCACGGAAGGCACGTCCGTGCCATTGCGTTTCCAGGAGTAGGTCACGGTAAGCGGATCGATGTCCGCATCGAAGACGTCGACGTCCACGGTGATGTCGTCGAGCGTGCGTGGATTCGCGGGCATCATTGAATTCACGTACAGGCTGGGGGCGGCGTTTTCGATCGTCACGGTCAGCTGCTGCGGTTCGGAGTACAGAACGCCGTCGCTGACCACGAACTCGAAGGTCAGGACCGCCGGTACATCCGGCGCCTTGAAGAATGGGTATGAAAAGGGCGCGCTGGAAATGGTCACCGTAGGACCGGAGAGCTGTCTCCAGTGATAGGTGATGGGCGAGTTCTCGGGATCGTATCCGTCGCCGTACAACACCACGTCAGCGCGTTTCGGCGCCGAGTAGCCACCGTACACGTAGGCTACCGGACGCTGGTTCGTCGGCGAGATCATGATGTTCACGGCAATCACGTCCTGTGCCGAGGCGACCTCGCCGTCATTGGCGACCACGCCAAACGTCAGCTGCGTCACCTGTGAGGGCGCTATGAAACGCACCCGGCCGTTGGACACCGCTGTCAGTGTCACCGCGGGTCCCGACAGCTGCGTCCAGGTGTAAGTCAGCGCGTCCTGGTCGGCATCGGAGCTGCCCAGCCCATCGAGTGTGAACAACGTGCCGGCGTCGATGGTTGCATCGTTACCCGCGCTGGCCGATGGCACACGATTGGCCACCGTCACCTGCACGATGTCTGCAGTCGAATCGGCGCGTCCATCATTGACGATCAGTGAGAACGTCAACGTGCCGGAGGCTGCCGGCGCGTTGAACGTGGGGCGGGCGGCGGTGCCGCTGCTCAGCGAAACGGCAGGTCCCGAAGTCTGAGTCCAGCGATAGGACAGGGAGTTGCCATCCGCGTCAGAGCTGGCCGAACCATCGAGCGTGACGGCCGCTGCCTTGAACACCGACTGGTCCGCGCCGGCACTCGACACCGGAGCCCGGTTGGGCGTGTCGCCACCACCACCACCGCCGCCACCCCCACCTCCGCAGGCGGCCAGCATCAGTGACAGCGCGATGACCTGCAGGCCACCGAGGTTGTGAGGAAAGCGCATGTTGGAGGCTCCAGCGTGGACCGACTCTCGGGCCGGTTAGTGAGGTCAATCTACCCCAGTCTGTTACTGCCGCCTTGTGAAGTTTTGTGACACCCGCTTATGTCGCCGGACGAACTCGGTCACGGTGCGCGCCCCGCCGCCACCAATGGGTGCCATTGCCAGCTGAAGCGCTAGCGAGCTCCGAATCGTCTGACTTAGAGTACGGCCTGCTGACGAAGGTACTGGCCACGCTTCATGGCGATGTAGTCGTCGTGCTTCACTTCGCGCAGCTGGCGCGCGAAACGCTCCGTGTCGGCGAACCAGCGCTCGAGGCTCTGCTCGAAACGCTGCGAAGCTGGGCTGCCGAGGGCATGCAGATAGGCGTCGACGGCCAGGTAGTAACGCATGGTGTTGCGCTCCAGCGCACCGCGGATACCGCTCACCAGGCGCGGCGGGTCGTCTTCATCGTAGATCCAGGTGAAGCCCACCTTGTCCCGGCCACGCGTCGAAAAATAGACACTGGTCGCCCAGCGCGTCAGGAAGCCCTGCGTGTATGAATACTGGAGATGCATGAATGCCCGTTGCTCGTCGAGCGCGGTCAGCTCCAGCACGATGAGATAGTTGCCCGTGCCGAGCGGTCCTTCGGTGGAACTGAGCTCCACGCGCGTGTAGTCCGCGCTCGACTCCGAAACTTTGTAGACAAAGTCGATGCGATGCGTGTCGTCGAGCGACTGGTTGGTCTTCTTGCCCACTGCCGTCGAGAGCTGCGGACCCCCATCGCCGCTGCTGGCGCGGCAGTACTGCACGTTGAGATGCAGGATCAGTGACTCGCACAAGTTCGCTGGCTTTGCGAAAGCCGCGGCGACCGTCGCAAACGGATAGTCGATGACCGCATAGGCATCGCCACGCGGCGCACTCGAGTTGTCGGTGGACTCCAGGTACAGCCCGCGCTGAATCGTGCTGTTTTCGAGCTGCTGGCTCAACGCGACGTAGCGCGCTCGCAAGCTCGCGGCGGAATCCGGTCGCGCATCAGCACAGTCGTCCGGCACGCACGAGAGCCACGCAACGACGAACGCGGTGCCTCGCAGACAAACGGTGACGATGTTGTGTGGCAAAAATCCGCACTCGTGCCATCGAGTCTCCTCGCCTGCGCACGCACACACCGTAGGCGCATGCCGCAACGCGAACCACTGCAGCGCCCGAACGACATCATCAACAGGACGTTGCACGCCGCGAATTGACTCCCCCGGCATTTGCCAACATCCTCCTTGCCGGCATACAAGCCGCTTGCAGGTACAGGGAGCGAATCATGCGTGGCGCCAAACCGTTGCCGGTGTTCCTGTTCATTCCTATTGTCGGGACGCTCTGCGCCCCGGGCGCGCTGGCGCAGCAAGGCGCGCCGCCTCCCACCGCGGAAACCGCGGAGCCCCCCATGGACGAAGTCGTCGTCACCGGCTCGCGTATCCGGCAGAGCGAGCAGGGTTTCGCGAATCCCGTGACGACTTTTTCGGCGGAAACGATTGCGCAGTCCGGCAAGACGGACCTGGCGGATTACCTCGCGCAGTCGCCGGCCCTGGTGGGCTCCATCACCGGGGACCAGACCGCGGGATCTGTACCTGGATTTGGCGAGGTGGGCCTCAACCTGCTCGACCTGCGCCACCTGGGCGTGGATCGCACGCTGGTGCTGGTCGACGGGCGCCGCCACGTGTCCGGCCTGGCGGGTTCCGCGGCCGTCGACATCGACGCCATCCCGGACGATCTGCTGGAGGCAGTGGACGTCCTGACCGGTGGGGCCTCCGCGATCTACGGCGCCGACGGCGTGTCGGGTGTCGTCAATTTCCGGCTCAAGAAAGATTTCGAGGGCCTCACCTTTCGCGGCCAGCTGAGCCAGTCCGCCGAAGGTGATGGCGACAACCAATTCGCCGCGCTGACCGCAGGCATGAATTTCGCCGACGGCCGCGGCAACGTGGCCATCGCCTACGAGTACGACGCGGACGAGCGCGTGAACGACCAGGACCGCTCCTACCTGCGCCCGCCGTTTGCAAAAGGCCTCGCGCAGAACCAGGACGACCTGGACGACTCGCCCGACCTGCCCGACAACATTCCTTACAACGACATCCGTTACGCTCGATAGCTCCCGCGTGGGCGCCGTCGACGTGGACGGCGACGGACTGCCGGACTTCGAAGGCAACGGCAATATCTACGATCGCGGCTTCGTGCTCGAGCGTTCCGGCGGTTATACGCAGGGCGGATCCAGCACCTCGGTCGATGGCTACCAGGGCGATCTATTCCCGGAACAGAATCGTCACCTGGTCAACCTGCTCGGCCACTTCGACGTGAATGATTCGCTGACCATCTCCGCCGAAGGCAAGTACGTGCGCTCAAAGTCGTTCTCGGTGGCGCAGCCCACCTACGACTTCTACCTGCTGATGACGCCCGACAACCCGTTCATGCCGGATGTGATCCGCGATGCGATCGTGCCGGGCGCCGCGGCGGCATTTTTTGAGGATCCCGACACACCGGACGGCGCCATACTGACGCGCGACAACTACGACCTGGGCGTCAACGGCGAAGACACCGAGCGCGAGACGCTGCGTGGAGTGCTCGCGGCGAACGGCACGCTCTCCGATCATCTGAGTTACGAAGCGTCGTATGTGTACGGTGAGACCAAGAGCAGGATCGTCTCCGTCAACAACCGGATTCTGGACCGATGGCTGGCGGCCATCGATGTCGTCGAAGACGGTTCCGGGCAGCCGGTGTGTCGTTCGTCGCTCGATCCGGACGCGGATGAGTCCCTGGCGGGTTGCGTGCCGTACAACATCTTCGGCGAGGATCTGCGGGATCCGGATGCGCCGGATTTCGTGACCATCGACAGCGTCTCGCATTCCAAGGTGACCCAGCAGGTGGTCTCGGGCTCGTTGTCCGGCGATTTCGGCACCTTCATGGAACTGCCGGGCGGTCCGATCGGCTTCGCGGTCGGCGCGGAATACCGCAAAGAAAAGAGCGACTCCGTGCCCGCACTGGAAATCCAGGATGGCTCGAGTTGGAACGGGCCGGTCACACCTGCGTCCGGCAGCTTCGACGTCAAGGAGCTCTTTGCCGAGGTCAACGTGCCGGTGCTCAAGGACGCGAAGTACGCCGACCGCTTGTCGTTCGGCGCCGCGTTTCGCGCCTCCGACTACAGCACCGTGGGCCAGACCAATTCCTGGAAGCTCGATACGGTATACGCGCCGATACGCTCGGTGACCCTGCGTGCCACCTACGCGCAGGCCGTGCGCGCGCCGAACATCGCCGAGCTGTTCTCCCCGGAGACCGCAACCTTCAACTTCATCGTCGATCCCTGCGACATCAACGAACTGAACAACGGCACCAGCACGCGTGAAGCGAATTGCGCCGCGCTGCTGACCGGGCTCGGCATCGACCCGACCACCTTCCTGCCCTCGGACACGCCGCAGGCGACCTTGTTCACCGAGGGCACCTTCGGCGGCAATCGCGAGCTCAGCGAGGAGACCGCGACGACGTGGACCGCGGGCGTGGTGCTGCGGCCCGAGTTCGCGTCGGGCCTGACCGTGTCGCTCGATTGGTACGACATCGAGATCGAGGACGCCATCAATATCCCGGAGGCCGAGGAATTGACGCAGTTGTGCGTCGATCAGCCAACGCTCGACAACCCGTACTGCCCCGCTGTCGAACGCGATCCGGACACGGGCTACATCATTGGCTTCACGGTCCGGCCCGACAACGTCGCGAGCTTCCATACCGCGGGGCTCGATGTCGCCATGGACTATCAAATCGAGACCGACAGCGCCGGCGCGTTCCGGGTGCAGCTCGTGGGCGGATATCTCGACAAGCTCGAATTCGTGTCCACGCCGGGCGCGGAAGTGGATAACGATCTCGAGGAGCAGTACTTCCCGAAGTTTTCGGCGACGCTCGACGCGAGCTGGACCCGCGGTCCGCTGAGGATCTCCTATGGCATCAACTGGTTCGGCAAGACGGACCGGTTCACGCGCGAGGTGCTGGCCGGCGATCCCGACTACAGCGATCCGCGCTATTTCAAGATGAAGGAGAAGTGGGATCACGAGATCGGCGTGGGTTACGACTTTGGCGATCACGTGAACGTCTACGCGGGCATCAACAATCTCTTCAATCAAGAGCCCGAATTCAGCGTGTTTCCGAGCGGCTACCCGATCTCCGCGATGGGCCGCTACTTCTACGCCGGAGCGAAAATGAACTTTGGCGGCGCCGGCCGATGACGAAAATGCGGTGGAGCGTGGCCGGTCTCGCGCTGGCCACGTTTCCCTGCTTCACGGCGATCGCGGCGACGCCGTTCTCACTCGAAGACTACTATCTACTGGCCACGGTCTCCGAGCCGGCGTTCTCCCCGACCGGCGATCGGGTCGCGTACACCGTCTCGCGTAACGACAAGAAGAGCGACCAGGCCACGAGCGATCTCTGGTCCGTGCCGTGGAGCGGGGGAAAACCCGTGCAGCTCACACGCACCCCCAAGAGCAGCGAATCGCAGCCGCGCTATGGCACCGACGGAAAATCGCTTTTCTTTCTCTCCGATGCGGGCAAGGACGAAGTAACACAGCTCTGGCGCGCGTCCGCCCAAGGAAACGGCGCGCGGCGGGTGACCAACATCCCGGGTGGCATCAGCGACTACGATCTTTCGCCCGACGGCAAACGCGCCGTGGTGATCGCCGAGGTGGGCCGCAATGTCGGCAGCAAGGCCGAGATACCGCCGCCGATCGAGACGGATCGCTTCCTGTTCAAAATGGACGGCAAGGGCTACCTGGACGATCGCACGCAGCAACTGTTCATCGTCGACCTCGCCTCCGGCAAGGCGCGGCAATTGACGTCGGGTCAACGCGATCACTGGCATCCCGTGTGGTCGCCAGACGGCTCGTCTCTGGCCTTTACCGCGAAAGAGCGCGGCGAGAGCGACCGTGACTCCAACTACGATGTCTTCGTGCAGCGAGTCGACGCGGGTGAGGCGAAGAAAATCAGCACCTCGAGCGGACCCGATAACGATCCGGACTGGTACGCGCGCCCCTCCTGGTCGCCGGATTCGCGTCGCGTGCTCTGGCTGGAAGGTGGCGACAGCAAGTGGATCTACTACGCGACGGCGCAGCTCGCCGTGGCCGACGTCGCGTCCGGGCAAGTCACGCGGCCCGCGCGCATCGATCGCTGGTTTTACTACCCGAAATTCGCGCCCGACGGCTCGATACTCGCGCTGGTCGAACAGGATCGTGACACCTGGCTCGCGCGCATCGATGCGGCGACCGGCCACATCGATTACCTGACCTCCGGCAAACGATTCGGCAGCGACTTTGCCGTCGCGCCCAACGGGCGTGTGGCGCTGCTCGAGAGCGACGTCCGCACGCCCGCCGAGCTCTTCGCCGTGGATGGGCCGCAACTCACCCAACACAATGCCTGGACCAAAGACCGCGCGCAGGGAGAAGTGCGTGACGTGTCGTTTGCGAGCGGCGACGCGGAGATTCATGGCTACATCACGCTGCCCGAAAAATTCGATGCCGCGAAGCGCTACCCGCTGCTGGCATACCTGCATGGCGGCCCCGTCTACCAGCACAGCCACGAGTTCGACCTCACGAGTCGCCTCTATGCCGCGTCCGGCTACACGGTACTGTCGATCAATCCGCGCGGCTCCTCCGGTCGCGGCTTCGATTTTTCGCGCGCCATCTATGCCGACTACGGCAATCTCGACGCGCAGGACATCAGCGCCGGTATCACGCACGCCATCCAGACCGGTATCGCCGACCCCAAACGCATCGGTGTGTTCGGATGGAGCTATGGCGGCATCCTCACCGATTACATGATTGCCAGCGATCCGCGGATCAAGGCCGCGGTCTCCGGCGCCGGCGTGGCCAATGTGCTCGCGACTTTCGGTGTCGACATGTATGCGCGCGAGTATGTGTACGAGCTGGGCACGCCCTGGGAGAACTTCGACACCTGGGTGAAGATCGCCTATCCGTTCCTGCACCCGGAACGCATCACGGCGCCGACCCTGTTCCAGTGCGCGGGCGATGACGACAATGTGCCCTGCCCCGGCGCGCAGCAGATGTACCTGGCGCTCAAGACGCGCGGCGTGCCGACGCGACTGATCGTCTATCCCAAACAAAATCACGAGCTCGACGTGCCGAGCTACCTGGTGCATCGCATGCGCAGCAATGTCGAGTGGTTTGACCGCTGGCTGAATCGCTAATATCCGCCGCGATGGATCAGGTCGGTCTCGTCATCGCAGGCTTCTGCATCATCAGCAGCGTGCTGCTGTTCATCGCCTACGCGGCATTCATCCGCGTGCCGGTGAAATCAACCTTTTCGATACTTTCCTGCGCCGCGCTGGTGGCGGCGCTGTGCGCCATCGAAGTCGGTCATTGGAGCTACTTCCAGGGTGGCCCACGGCCATTCGAAACCACCTACTACCGCGTCGCGCTCTTCACGGTTCCCTCGGCGTTCTATTTCTTCGGGCGCTGGGCGATCCTGCCGACGGACCCGTTCCGGTGGCCGCTCCTGATTCACCTGGCACCCATCCTGCTGTTGTTCGTCGGCTCACTCGCGATCGCGCTGCCGATCCTGTTCACCTTTGGCGCGGCCTATGCGCTGTGGCTCGCGTACCTGGTTTACGGTCTGCGCGATCGGCGTAAACAATTCCGCTTCGAGTTCCTGTACTTCGCGGTGATGTCCCTGCTCGGCTTGATCGTGCTGGCGCTGGGTTTTGCACTGCCGTATGTCGGCGACGGCGTTTTCTATCGTGTGTACAACATCGCGGTCGGGCTCGGCATCGCGATCATGATGGTGGCGCTGGTCGCCAACCCTCAATTGATCGGCGATCTGTCCGAGGCGGCGCGTGTGAAATACGGCGCGTCGACCCTCGGCGGCGTGGACATCCGCGCCGCGCTCGAGAAACTCGGGCGGCTGATGTCCGATGGCAAGGCATACCAGAACGAGGAGCTGAGCCTGAATTCGCTGGCCACGGAAGTCGGACTCACCGCGCATCAACTTTCCGAATTGATCAATTCTCGCCTCGGCATGGGGTTTTCGCGCTACGTGCGCGAACGGCGGGTCGAGGCCGCCAAGACCCTGCTGCTCGCATCATCACAAACGATCCTCTCGGTGAGTCTCGACACCGGATTTCGCTCCCAATCGGCCTTCTACGCCGCGTTCAAGGAGATCACCGGCCAGTCGCCGGGCGACTTTCGCGAATCGCAGCTCCGGAAAGATATTCCCGGAAAGCGGTAACTCGTTGATCCGGCGTGACGCCGAATCTTTTTGGTGCTCACGGATCATCGAGGAAGCCGGCAGTGTGCTCCGCGGAGACTCTTGGCCGCGGACAGAACAAGAACAGGCAGGCAATCGTGCAATCCAACGCGCTGAATGATTCCGCAACCGGTCCGTACAAGGTCAATTCACTGCGGATCGATCCGCATGCCGATCCGATGGCGGGCGTCGTGACCTGGGATCCATGGCGTTCGCTCTGGAATGGAGCAATGCTGGTCGCGGCGATAGTCCTGGCACCGCGATACTTCACCTGGAGCGCGTTCGCGGTCTTCGTCGGACTGCTGGCATTGACGATGTGCACGGGCCACTCGGTGGGATTTCACCGGCGTCTCATTCATCGCACGTTTCAATGTCCCAAGTGGCTCGAGCACATGCTGGTGTGGTCGGGCACGCTGGTGGGCATGCAAGGCCCCTTCTGGGTCATTCAATCGCATGACTTCCGGGACTGGGCGCAGCGGCAACCGGACTGTCACCCGTATTTAAGGCACGGCCAGGGCATGCTGAAAGACGCGTTCTGGAATCTGCACTGTCGCCTGAAACTCGATCACCCTCCCGGATTCGATCCAGGGCCGGGAATCGGCGACGATCGCTTCTATCGATTCCTGCAGCGCACCTGGATGTTGCAGCAGCTGCCCGTTGGAGTTCTGCTCTATCTACTGGGCGGAATTCCGTGGCTGGTGTGGGGTGTTTGCGTGCGCGTCACCACCGGAGTGTCGATGCACTGGTTCGTCGGCTACATCTGCCATTCGCATGGCCCGCAGAGCTGGCATGTCGACAACGGTGCGATCCAGGCGCACAACGTTCCATGGGCGGCCATTCCCTCCATGGGCGAGAGTTGGCACAACAATCATCATGCGTTTCCCGCTTCGGCGCGGCACGGGCTGTATCCGGGACAGGTCGACATCGGATTTCTGTTCATCTGCTGGCTGGCGCGTGTCGGCCTGGCCAGCCAGATACAAACACCCCAGGTGCTGCCGCCCCGTCAAGGCATCACGCCGGTGGCGGACGATGCCACGTCCATCCTGCGTTGATCATGCAACGGACTCTGGACATTGCCATCGTCGGCTATGGCATCGCAGGAATCGCCGCGGCCATTCACCTGCGGCGTTCAGGGCACCGCATCACGCATTTCGAACGCAACGATCCACCCGTAGCATGCGGAGCGGGCATGATCCTGCATCCGGCCGCCGTGCGGCAGCTCGATAAGCTCGGCGTATCGAAGGCCGCGATCGAATGCGGCGCGCCCGTGCGGCGCATACAGGCGCAGACCATCCAGGGGCGCTCGCTCTTCGATCTCGATTACGGCGAGGTGGTCGAGGGTCAGTGCGGACTCGGTATCCAGCGCGGCACCTTGCATCGCCTGCGAGCAGGTGGTTGACGCCTTTGTTTCGAGCGTATGGTCGCGCGCCAGCCTTCTTGCGGGATCACCTCCTGGCCAACGCGATGAATCTGTCGACCGCGCGACAAATCGCCCAGACGCTGTTCAGTTGATGGAATCCGGCAAGCCGGCGTCAGCGGCACATCCGATAGGGGCCGCGGTCCAGGTGTAAATGGTCGTGATGGGCCGCGTTGTAATCCGGGCTCAGCACGCCATCGAAAAACCGGCAGGCCCCGTCGCGCAGCTCGCGCAGGAATGCGGCCTCGGGATTCGTGCCCGGCCAATCACGCGCGACGCGAATTCTCCGGCCGTCGGCCAGCACGAAACCTGCCACGTCCCAGGCCTCCGCCGTGGCGTGCCTGCTGCGCGTGGAATCGGGCCGCCCATACACGTTGCGGCAGGAATAGCTTCCGAAATGCTCGACGCGTCTCACCCGCTGCCCGAAATACCTGTGCGCGGCGGGTTGCAGGACATGCAGCTCCCACAACGCCAGCGAAACCGCCGTTCGGCACGTGATCGAGAATTCCTCTCCCACCTCGGTGGGAGTCCGAAGAACCAGCACTGCGTCCGTGAATCCGCAGCCCGCGCCTGTCACGCGGTCAGTCAGCGGCTCGTATTCCATCGTCGTGCGTTGCAGGACCTGGCGGCAAAGATCTGCATCGCCCGTGAGTCGCGCGAGCTTGTAGCGCGTCAGGAAGTTCGGAGTTGCCGCGACGTCGAGCGGTTTCCAGGGTGACCAGTCCGGCGGAACCTCGATCCACTCGTTGCGGACCGCCACGAGCCCAACCGCGATCGTCAGCAGCAATGAGGTCCAGGCAATGGCGGCTCTGCGCATGCGTCATTCATAGGGGATTCAGCGCGATAGGTGAATACTGCCAACCATGTCCGCTGCCTTCCATCGGGTGTTCGGGAAACCGCGGCTGCGTGCCATCGCAGTCCTGACTGCCGTCGCGCTGACGTCGGGTGCGCTTGCCGCCAATGCCGTCGTAGGACGAGAGTCCGGCACCACCGTGCGCGCGCGCGTCGTGGAGCTGGTCAACGTCGCGAGAAGCCACGGCAGAAAGTGCGGCTCCGTGCGGTTCGCCGCCGCCCCGCCGCTGAGTTCTTCAGGGAAGTTGAACGACGCGGCCGACCGGCACGCGCGCGACATGGCGCGGAGAAAATTCTTTGATCACCGTGGCGCCGACGGCAGTCAGCCCAAGGACCGCGTGATGCGCGCCGGCTATCAGCCTCGACTCACCGGCGAGAACATCGCCTTTGGTCCCGAGTCGGCGGAGGAAGCGGTTGCCGGATGGCTGGCCAGCCCGGGTCACTGCGCGAACATCATGGATTCCAGGTTTCAGCACATCGGCGTCGGCCTGGCTGTCGGCCGCGGGCGCGGGCGGATCTACTGGGTGCAGGATTTCGGCACGCCGCGCTAACACTGTTGGCCTATCCTGGGGCCATGGAACTCAGACAACTCGGCCGCTCAGACCTGAAGGTGCCGGTGCTCAGCTTCGGCACGGCGACGTTCGGCGACGCGCCGGTCTTCAAGGCCTGGGGCGCCAACGGCGTGAAGGAAGCCACGCGCGTCGTGGACCTGTGCCTCGAGGCGGGAATCACGATGTTCGACTCGGCCGACATCTACTCCGCCGGGCAGGCGGAGGAAATCCTCGGCCAGGCCATCAAGGGCCGGCGCCACCAGGCCATCATCTCCACCAAGGGCACGTTCCGGTTCAGCGACGCACCGGACGATGTGGGCTCGGGTCGCAAGCACCTGACCAAGCAGATCGAGGGCAGCCTGCGGCGCCTGGGCACCGACTACATCGATCTCTATCAATTGCACGGCTTCGATGCGCTGACGCCGGTCGAGGAGGCACTGGGCACGCTGAATGATTTCGTGCGCGCGGGCAAGATCCGTCACATCGGCTGCTCGAATTTCTCGGGCTGGCACCTGATGAAGTCGCTCGCGATATCCGAGCGTCGGGGCTGGGCGCGCCACGTCGCGCACCAGGCTTACTACTCGCTGCTGGGCCGCGAATTCGAGTGGGAGCTGATGCCGCTCGCCCTCGACCAGGGCGTGGGCACGGTGGTGTGGAGTCCGCTGGGCATGGGCCGGCTGGGCGGAAAACTCCGGCGCGGACAGGCGGCGCCCGCCGTCAGCCGCCTCAAGGATGCCACCACTGCACAGATCGCGCCGCCGGCGGAGGACGAACAGGTTTACCGCATCGTCGACGCGCTGGACGCGGTGGCGGCGGAAACCGGCAAGAGCGTGGCGCAGATTGCCATCGCCTGGGTGCTGTCCCGGCCGAGCGTGACGACGGTGATCATCGGCGCGCGCGACGAGGCGCAGTTGAAAGAGAATCTGGGCGCGACCGGCTGGACACTCACGCCGGCGCAGATTGCACGGCTCGAGGCGGCGAGCGCCAAGACGCGGACTTATCCCTATTGGCACCAGGCTCAGTTTGCCGAGCGGAATCCGTTCCCGACGGCGTAGCGCCTCTCATTTGCCGAGGTGGTCTAGTCATCAAGACCCAGCGTGTCCGGACGCCTGGCGCTGCTCAATCCCTTCACGCCACGAAGTTGTGCCCCCGCGAGATTCGTTTTCGAGAGGTTGGCGTTCGTCAGGTCGGCGTCTATCAGTATCGCATCGCGCAAATCTGCGCCCGACAGATCCGCGCCTGCGAGTACGGCACCGCTGAAGTCCGCGCGTACCAGCTTCGTGCCAATCATTCGAGCGTCGGTAAAGTCGGAGAAACTCAGATCCGCGCGGGAGAAGTCGGAGTCCGACAAATCGGCAGCGCGCACCTTCGCGTTTACGATGTTCGTGCGCATCAGGCCCATCGATTGGTTTTTCATGTCCGGGGCAGCATTCATCTGAACAAGCCTTGCGTGCGACAAATCCACGCGACTCAGATCGCCGATCAGCCGCGCCCCCGTGAGGTCCGCCCCGGTCAGCACAGCGCCGGCCAGCTGCGCGGAGAACAGCGTTGCATTTGTCAGGGACGCTTCCGAAAGATTCGCCCCTTCCAGGAAACTGACGGTGAGGTTGCAGCCGTCCAGCTTGGCGCCCGATAGCGTGGCCTTGTTGAACACGGAGGCGGAAAGATTGGCGCGCCGGAAATCGATGCCAGACAAATCCAGCCCGGAAAAGTTCTTGCCGGACAGCGACGGAAGTCCGGTGCCCGACTCCGTCAGCCGGCCCAGCAATTGCTGTCGCGTCAGCCGCTCATAGCCCGGCCACTCCTCGGCAAGGACGGCCGAAGTAAAAAGGTAGGAAAGTGCAGCTCCCGCGAACGCAGCCCAACGGCGCTTCGGTTCCATGAAGTGGAAGTTGCGCCAGCTTGTTCATACGCGCAACTTTCTTGGGACTCCTTACCCCCGCCGGACCACCGGGTCACTCACCCAGGGCCGCGTACTTGACGATTCGGAAGCGCGCGCCCTGGGCCGCACGGATTCGCTCGGCGAGCTTCTCGTGCAGCTCGGGCGTCCAGGTCGTCCACCGCGCGAAGAATGCGCCGGCGGCGGCCTCGTCGCCAGCGACCTGCAGTCGCAGGACTTCTTTCAGTAGTGAATCGATCGTCTCGCTGTAACGGTCGTAATCGATGGTCAGCCGCGCGGTCACCGGGTCCGCCCGCAACAGTCCCTTGTCCAGAAACCAGTTGAACTGCGCGAGTTGCATGGTCTGGTAAGGCTGGTCGCTTCGGGGCTTGACGTTCTGCAAGGTGCGCCGGATGCCGCTCGCCTGGATCGCGCGCAGCGATGGATGTTGCAGGCGGCGCAGCGCGAACAACGAAACGAGATCGGACTTCATCTCCTCCATCGCATCCGCGTGGTTCGCAAGCGCCACGTCCAGCGTGCGTCCCTGGGCGTCGCGATCCGGGCCCAGGTAGTGGCCGATCTCGTGCCACAAGGTCCGCAGGAAATTTCCCTCGGGCTTGAAGTCATTCGCATGTACGTCGACCGTGGCGGCGCGCCAGATACGCTCGTCGGCGGCGAAGAGCACGGGATTCTTCATGATATTGGCGCGCAGCAGGATCGTGCGGCCATAGCGCCGTGAGAACAGCGCGTCGTTCGGCAGGATGGTCGCGGTGTTGACGCTGCGCGCCTGGCCGAAATCGGCAATGACGTCGTAGACCCCGACGGGAATATCGTCGCGCACTCGCTTGCGTGGCTGGTACGGCAGCGCATCCTCGATGGTCTGAATCCCGCCGAGCGCCTTGCGCAATTCCGCGGTGGCGGCCTCGTCACGCAGCAGGATGCTCATGCTGTGGAATGCCTTCACGCCAAAAAGCGCGTCGTCGTAGGTTTCATAGGCTCCGATCTGCGCGTTCAGACGTGCGAAGCGCCCGGTTACCCAGGACGCGTCGCCTGACTCGTAGTCGTTCGAAACGAGGTCGCGGGCCCGATTGCGCAGGTACCTCGCGAACTCGAGGTCCGAGGGCTCGATCCTGTCCGCCGCGCGCATCAGCAATGCGAAGGCGCGCGTCATTTCCTGTGGATAGGCGATGGCGTACGGCACCGCGTAGAACGAATCCGGCGAAGCGCGCTTCGCCAGTGCCTGGAGATTTTCGAGCCGGCCCGGATGCAGTGCGCGGATCAGGGCGAAACGCTCGAGCGTCGCAATATCGGCATTGATGTTCGTGCGCGTCGCGCGCCGCACGACGGAACGCTCCGCGAGGATTTCGCCGCGTTGCGCTGGATGGAGTGCGAGGAAGCGATCTACCTGCTCCCTCGTTGCACCTGCCGGATAGACATTCTTGCCCGGCGTCTCGCGCGCGACCGGCAGGAAGGGCTCGCGCCGATTGTCGAGCGTGGTTGCGATGGGGCCCTTGTCCAGGCGGTACAGGTCGAGCAGATTCCGGGTGGCCACCGGCTTGCCGAGACGCTCATGAAGCGACATCAGTTTTTCCAGCGAGGCAGCGGCCTCGGCGTGCCTCGAGCTCTCGTACAACTGCTGCATGAGGGCGCCGACCGCCAGGAGATCCTGGACCGTGCCGCGTTCCGCATCCGCGAGCGCATCGAGAGACGGGCCGATCCGGATGACCGCGGTCTTGGCGAGAATCTCGGCGGACTGCGCCTCTGTCCAGTAACCCGGCGGCAACGCCGTCTGAGCACGCAAGGCGGTGGACAGGCAAACCAGAATCGTGGCGATGGCCGCACGCATGTAACCCGCTCCTGACATCACATCGCATCTCCGGGGCACCACATCCGTGGCGGTACGGTCTGAACTGTTTCCGCGGCGATGCCACGCAGTGTTTCCTGCAGCGACAGCTCGACCGGATACTGCGGCAACGGCGGAAGGTCCAGCGGCGATTGCCCGGTGATCGTCGCGTACAGCACCAGGGCAGCCAGAAACGCACCTGCTGGCGCGGAGTGATTGCCGTCGGGTGCATGCAGCGTCAACAACGGATCGCGCGCCAGCGCGAGGTCCCATGCCTGACCGATCGGCGCAACGCAGGCGGACTCCACTTGCGCGATGGACACGTGCAGATCGTAGATCCGCTGTGTCTCGTCGATGTCCTTGCGTGGCCACTCGGGGAACATCACGGGCACGGCGCGCTGCGCGCGGCTGATGCGAATGAGCTCTTTCGCCTCCGCCGTGGAGTATGAGAACTGACCGCTGGTACTGTATTTCTGCGCCTGAAGGATCACGTGGCTCCACGGCTGGCTGCGCAGCAGTGCGAGGGTCGGCGCATCGTGCAGCCGCTCTTCGAGGAACATGCCGCCGGGCGCCACTGCCAAACTGACTGTCTTGCCTGGTTTACCCGCGCGCACCATGTCCGCCACCATGGTCGCGAGGTCGTTGGCGACCGTATGGCTGTTGCCCATGAACAGCAGCGCGATGTCGGTAGTGGCAGCAGGCGGAGTGGAAACAGCGCCGCCGGGCTGCGTATCGCCGGACCCGCCGCCACAGGCGACCAGCAGTACAGCGAGGCTGGCGCAGAAGGTTCTGATGCTCACGGCGGCGTTCACTCTCGAGAAAATGTCGATTGTGGGCATCCTGCTCGACCTCGCCTTGTGCGGCAAGCAGCAGGCAGTCCGCTGCGAGCAATACAATGCCCGCATGGACATTTCCGATGACGACCTGCGCGCGTGCGTACGAGTACTTCGAGCGATCGAAGCGGATCGCTCGCACCTCACGCGTCTCACGCAGGAACAGCGCCGCGAGCTGCTCACGCTCGCCGGGCTCGTCGCCAAGCCCGAGCGCCACGATCTCGTCAGGATGGCGAAGGCCTTTCGACGCGCCGAACGCGAAGCCGCGAAGGAGCATGACCGCAAGGCCATCGAGCAGGCCGGGCTGCGCGTTCAGCGCCGCTCACCGGTCTTTGCGCCGCTGTGGCTGGAGCCGCCGAAGCCGGAAGACCTCGATGAGCGGCCGCGACTGAATCAAGAACGCGATTGCTACGTCTGCAAGCAGCCCTTTGCCAAGGTGCATCGCTACTACGACTCCATGTGCGAGCCCTGTGGCGACTTCAACTACGCCAAGCGCGAGCAGACCGCGGATCTGAGCGGCCAGTACGCGTTGATCACCGGCGCGCGGGTCAAGATCGGCTACCAGGCCTCGCTCAAACTACTGCGCGCCGGCGCGCATGTCATCGTCACCACGCGCTTTCCGGTCGATGCCGCCGACCGCTATTCGCAAGAGCCGGATTTCTCCTCATATCGCGAACGGCTGCAGATCCACGGGCTGGACCTGCGCCACACGCCGAGCGTGGAACTGTTCACGAGGTTTCTCGCCGAACGGCTGCCGCGCCTCGACTACATTCTCAACAACGCGTGCCAGACGGTGCGTCGGCCGGCGGGATTCTTTCAACACCTGCTGGCGCGGGAAGCAGAGTCGATCGCCGCGCTGCCGGCGGACCTGCGCAGCCTGCTCGCGGGTCATGACGAGTTGAGCAGGATGCTCGGCGGGGTCGCACGCACCCACCTCGCTCACCGCGCCATCAGAACACACCCAGGGCGAGGGACTCCTGCACAGCGCAGCGCTCTCGCAGCGACGCTATCTGGACGAGGATTACCGCGGCGGCGAGGCGCTCTTCCCCGCGAATCGCTTCGACGAGGACCGGCAGCAAGTCGATCTGCGCGAGATGAACAGCTGGCGCCTGCGCATGCACGAAGTCGAAACACCCGAGCTGCTGGAAGTGCAACTGGTGAATGCCATTGCGCCGTACATCCTCAATGCGCGGCTCAAGCCGCTCATGCTGCGCACGGCGGGTGCTCACAAGCACATCGTCAATGTCAGCGCGATCGAGGGACAGTTCTATCGCGCCACCAAGACCGACAAGCATGCGCACACCAACATGGCGAAAGCGGCGCTGAACATGATGACGCGGACCAGCGCGCCCGACTTCGTGAAGGACGGCATCCACATGAACGCGGTGGATACCGGATGGATCACCGACGAGGACCCCGCCGTCCATGCGGCGCGCAAGGCCGAGCTCGGCTTCTCACCGCCGCTGGACATCATCGACGGCGCGGCGCGGATCGTGGACCCGATCTTCGCCGGGCGGCTGACCGGCGAGCATGTGTGGGGACAGTTCCTGAAGGATTACAAGCCGGCGCCATGGTAGAGCGCTGCGGGGCCCGCGCGGGCGGGCCGCCGCAGCACTTCGCTCGGTCAGGGAATCGCGGGGCAAGGCGTGCGCGTGCAACGCCACTGCCAGACGACGATGACCTCTTGACGCAAGTGGATGTTGAGAGTGACGCCACCCACCACGAGGTTGAACTTGACGACATCGCCCGTCACCAACGAATCAGGTGTGGTCGAACCAGGAACAATTCCGAGCACTGCGCCGCGGCTGAGCACGATATTCGCGCTGACGTTGTTCAGGATCCAGGCGAGCTGGCCGTGCAGCCATTGACCGACCGCGAAGGATTGTCCGTTCGGCAACGGGATCACCTTGTCGGCCGGCACGATGCGATTGAGGCCGGCGTATGCGTTCGCGTCGCGCTCAAAGAACAGCTTGTCCTTCATGGTGGCGATCGCACCGCGCGCCGCTCCATCGATCAACCCGGTTACCTCGTGCTCCGCCCAGATATTGATGACCAGACCGAGGAGCGGAACCCATTGGAGACTATTGGAGCAATTCGCATTGGAGCTGACGTCAGCCGTAAGTCCCACCGAGTCGTCCGGGATGCCGCCCGTGGCGGAACCGATCTGGGCAGTGGCGACGATGTTCGCCACGCGGACGGTAACCGTGCAGGTGCCGCTCAGGAAGCCTACTCGCTTGGTGCCGGACGCGGTTCCGACATAGGTGAGGCCCGAGAGACGCGTGGTTAGATAGCCCGCACCATTGGGTTGCAAGGTGACGTTCGCGTCGCCGTACAGGTTGCCACTCGTGAAGTTGATCTGTTCGCGCGCCGCCATTTCGCGCACCTGGTTATTGAGCTCGGTCTTGAGCGAGCTCGTGACCGAATACACGTCGCGCGCGACGGAACCCAGGTAGTCATTCCCGCCGCCAAAGCGGGGTTCTCTGTAGGTGATCTGACCGTAGCTGCCGTTGACGGAAGCGCCGACGGTCACGACGTAGTCGTCGTTGTACACGGCGGGCGCCCAGTCCGCATGCGCCACCAGCGGCACCGCACCAATCGTGAGCAATAAGATCCATCTGCTTTTCATACGTCCTCCTGCATTGTGGATTGCCGGAGGCTCTCTGCCGCGTGGGCGATTTGTGTGACAGGCACGAAGAATCCCCGGTGGCTTCCACCCCGGGGGCTATCTACCTGAGTCCATTCCGCCCATGCCACCGCCCAAGGCGTCGCGGATGCGATCGATGGCGGAGCTCGCTGGTGGGCGATTGATCTCGAATGACGGACTTCCTGTTCGTAAAAAGAAGTGCGCGAACCGCAGGGGACGCGTGATAGCCTTGGATCCGATAAGTCTTGTCACCCGATCTTGTTAGGAGATCCGATGCGTTCGGAACGAACAGCACCCGACATCAGCGGGGCGCAGATTGTGCGCGTGATCGCCCTGCTCGCGGCATGGGTGATCGCCGGCTGTGCTCCCTCCAAGGAAAAGATCAGCGAGGCTTCGGTCGCGGCACTTGAGCAAATGCTCGCGAACACGCCGGAAACAAGAGACTTGGGTCTGGTCGTGCAGCGGGTGACTCTCGTCACTGTCGAGGCGAACAAAGTCTTCGAGGGGACTGCGTTGATCAGCAAGGGCGACGAGCGCCGCGAGATCCCCATTCACGTAATCGCGGACGACGAACATGTGCTCGTGACGCCTGACGCCGCAGCACTGGGCCTCTTTCTAGGTGTCGATCCGCAGTTCGCGCAGCTTGAACGGGAAACAGAAGCCGCCATGGCGGAAATCAACGCGGCTGCCGCCGAACTCGATGTCACGGAACCCGATGCCGCGATCACGGCAACCGTCGCCGGCTCGCCCAGCGCTCAAGCCGCAGGCAGGCCGGGAATTGAGACAGTGCCTTCGGGTCGGTTCAGGTCTGCCACGGGGAATACCCTGCTGGTCTTGCCGGGGAAGGGCCGGGAGGCCGTGGCGGTGCTGCAGCTCGGGGTAGGCAACGCCTCTCATTGCGTGGAAGGCGACGTGTCGTGCATGACGATCAGCGGTTCGATTCATTTCGAGGCCGAAGATGCGCGATGGGTGGCCGGTGACGCTTCGTCGCCGTGCCAAATTGACACGTCGATTCGCTCCGACGAACTGCAATTCAGTTCGCCCGAGGACGGCTGCAAATTCTTTGGTAGCGCGAATTCCAGCTTGAGGAGTGGCCTCGGGGAGAGCTATCGGCTCGACACGACGATGGCCGGCGTGCCTTCGTTCTCATGCGAGAAGGCCGTAAGTCCAACCGAGAAAATGATTTGTGCGACTCCCGTGCTCGGATTTCTTGACTGGGCAATGGCTCGGGAATTTGCGCTGCATCTGGCCGGGTCGGCGGACAAGGCAATCGCACGGCGTGAGCAGCGGCAGTGGGTCGCCGAGCGCGACCGATGCGCGGATGAAGCCTGTGTCCTGCAGGCATACCTGGATCGCCTGTACCGTATCGCGGAACCTGCAGCCGAATGAAGGGCGGGTCAGCGCGTGGCGGCGAGGTGCATGATCGCCAGCCGCGACCACAGCCGATCGACCTGCGCACGACGATCATCGTCGGCGAGTACGATGGCGCGCGCCGAGAGCTCCCGCATGTGCCCGCTGTTCACCAGGACCAGCAGCGCACCCGCCAGGCGCCCGAAGCGCAGCGAGCGCGCCAGGCCCGGCTCGGCCGGAGCCGAGAGCACGGCGCACAGGTCCTTGGGCAGCTGCCAGTTCTCGGCGATGCGCAGCGCCATCGGGGGCACCCAGTCGTCGAGCAGTTTGGCCATGGCCGCCGGCGGTACATTGTTTACGGCCGGGCAATGCTCGCGCGCGATGCGGAACACGGCATTGCTCGCGAGGCCGCGCAGCAACACCAGGAGCCGTGCGCTGAACGCATCAGCGCCCTCGAGGTGAACCGCGTGTAGTTCGGCGCATGCGGCGGAGTACTGGCTGTGCTCCCAGGTCGCCTCGGCGAATGAGGAAAAAGCTCCTCGCGTGCCGGTCATGACCGGATGCAACAGAGCGGTGGCCACCAGCGAGCGCAGTCCGTCGGTACCCACGAGCGCCACCGCTTTCTCCAGGCTCTCGATGGGTTTGTGTCGGCGCACCCCGTAATAGGCGCTGTTTGCCAGCCTCAACAGGCCTCCCAGCAGCGTGCCGTCTTCGCCAATGATCCGCGCCATGTCGCGCATCGAGTTCGAGTCGCTGTTGATGGCGGTCATGAGTCGCGGCAGCAGCGACGGCCGGCGCGGAAGGTACTTCGCTTGCAGCTCCAGATCACCGAGCACACGCGTGGCCGGCTCGAGTTCGGCAAGCTCCGATGGAGTTGCCTCGCGGCGCAGATCGTCGAGACTCGCATCGAGCGCATGCGCCGTGAAGCGCAGCATCGCGACATCCGCATGGACACGCGGAAATTGGATGCCGTCGACGGCACCTGCGGCGCAAGGCTGCACCCGGCTTCCCTGCCGATCTTTGATCACCCGCGGGACCGTTCGTGCACGCGACCCGCCGAACCATTGACCCACAAGAGAGCCGATCCCGGAGCGGATGTCGGCAATCATGGTCAGCGGTTATCGGCGGAGCCCGTCCGAACTGAAGCCCGCTTATCCTTCACTATGTTAATTCGTGGATCCGTTGCACTGCGGGTGGCAGCGCGGGCGCCCTATTCAGCGCAGCATTCCGCTGCCGAAGAGTCCGATCAAGCCGACGACGATCAGGTATATCGCGACGATGTAGTTGAGCAGCCGCGGCACGATGAGGATCAGGATGCCCGCAATGAGTGCTAACAGCGGGCCCATCACGACGTGTAGATTCATGGATGCCTCTTCTTCATGTGCAATCTCCCGGGTTGGGGCGGGAACGATCATGTTCTCGATTGCCGTCCACCGCAAGCAAAACAGTCTCCCGGTAGATAGGAACGGAGCCTGCTCCTAACGATCGCGAGGGTGTCCGTTCGCCGGGTCGACGAGCACGAGGTGATTGCCGGGGAAGCCACGATACAGATCGAAGTCCCACCGCAGTCCGCGAGCGCGGTCGCCAGGGCGATGAACGCGAGATCCTGCGGTTTCATGAGGATCCTAGCTAGGTGCGCACGTGGACGCGCCTTTGATTGTTTGGACAAGAGTGCCCGCAATCGATGCACTGCCGCAATAGCGCGTCTATTGGGCTTAGGCCCGACAACATGCGCCCGCTCCGGCGAGCATTCTCGAGGACGGGCATACGCACAGAGGACGAGCTTCATGAAGCACGCGACGATGTTGCTGTGGACGTTGCTGGTCCTCGCCGGCTGCGCGAGCCTGACGTCGGCCAACCAGGAACGCCTGAAACTCTACCAAGCCAATTCGACGCCGGTTGAAAGCTTGCGCATCACCAGGCTGCAGGGCCGCCAGACCCGTTGGTCGCCGATCGGGGACCAGGCGCTCATGGTCTATGACGAGGCGGACCAACCGCATCTGTTGGAGCTGCCCGAGAAGTGCTCCGGGCTCGCCACGGCGAGATCGATCTCGATAACCAACTCCTCCGGAACGGTGACCCCCGGATCCGACTCCGTGCAGCTGCTGGGCCCAAGCAAAGCGGGCTCCGCTTACTTCTGCCGGATCGGCTCCGCGCGCCGCATCGACATGGCTGCGGTCAAGGAAGCCAGGGAGGAGATGCGCGAGGCCAGTCCCGTCGAGCGCGACTCGAACGCCTCTGCCGACGGCAAGACGAAATGAGTGACAACAGCGGCCCCATCTACTTATTAGCTAGAAGCTGAGCGGTGCCAATTGCGTCGTGACCGTGTTTACCGAGGTGTTGTTGGCGGCACGCCCGCAGACGATTCCCGACGGAGCACTGGAAACGCTGCCCGCGCCAACGCCTCCCGTTTGCACGGGCAGCGTGCTGCAGCCGCCGAGCAGGATCACGGGAACCATGAGAACTCCGATGACCGAGGCCCGTGGCAAGGATCGCGTGTTCATGTCAGCTCCCTGGGTCTCATTGGAGTTCACTTGCCTTCGGACGATTCGCCGGCCACCTGGAACTTGCGCGTCTCGCTGGCCACCGTGGCGCCCTGGCCGTCGTCGACCAGCACCTTCCAGTAGTAGAACTGTCCAGGCGCGAGGTCGTGGGCAGTGGTGCTCTCGGCGCTTTCCGGCAAGTCCGTGCACATCTTCATGGTGAGCGTCGTGCCCTGGGGCCACAGGCAGTGCATGTACGTGAGCTTGCCGTGGTCCTTGTCGTAGGTGCGCTTCCAGTTGAACGTCACGGACGGCTCCACCTTGGTGTCAAAAGCCTCCGGCTTGCCAAGCTGCACGCGCTCAGGGCGTACGTTGAGCTCGATGCGCTCGGTGGCGAGGTACGTGGCCGCGACGCCGATGTCGCCAGTGAGCACCGCGTCGGCTTCACAATTCGCCTGACGCGCCAGGTCCACGAGCGTCGAGCAGGCTTTCCTGGCTTCGTCGGGCGCCAGTGGTTTGGGCAGATTCGGATTCGTGGTCCAATCCTTCGGCAGCTGACAGCTCTTGGGCTGGAACGCCGGCCAGCCCTTGAGCACGAAACTGTCAGGTCCGAGGCCGCTGCCATAGTCGAACAGGCTGGTCGACTTGTTGACTCGCCAGGCGTCGGCGAAGGTGGCGTACAGCTGGTCGTGACGCTTGGCGAGGTCGATGGGCTGCCGCCCCAGCGTGCTGCCATTGGGCAATGCGGGCAGCCAGTTCTGTGGCGCGATCGAGCCCATGAGGCCCAACGTTGCGCGCACATTGCGCACGTTGATGTTCAGGTACCAGAGCTGGTAGTGCGACCAGAACCCGGGCGTCACGATGACTTCGGTGCCGCTCGGCATCTGCACCTGGATGCCACCCGAGGCCGTGGTGGCCATGATGCGGCCGCCGTCATCGAGCGCGATCCCGCGCGGGCCCGGATAGGGCACCCGCTTGCCATCGATGCGCAGCTCCAGGCCTTCGGGATTGGGGCGGTTGCCCAGCCCGGGCTGCAGTGTCACGCGGTGGCGGCCGACCTGCATGGCCGCCGCCGTGTTCAAGCTCGCACAGGATGACAGGCCGGTGTAGCCATCCGGGCCGAGCGGACCGTCCGTGGCTACTGGCGTGTGGCGCGCCTGCAGCTCCATCCCCGGTCCGCGCAGCAGCGTGAATTCGCCGGCGCTCTGGAAGTCATACGGGATGTTGTCCACCGTCACCAGGTGCGGGTCCCCTTCCGACTTCGTGGCCGGGCCATCGAGCCAGCGCTTGACGGTGGCGACGTCGGCCGCCGACAGGCGCGGGCCACCGCAGGGCATGGCGCCGTAGGGGCATGAGTCCGATGCCGAAGTGATCCGCGCGAACAACGTGCTATCCGCGGAGCTCGTGCCCAGGAAGCTGCCGCTCGCGAGCGTGTCGAAGGAGCCCTTGAGCCGGTCATTGTTCGCCGGGTTCTCGCGCTCGGAGAGGTCGAAGTAGTTGGGGTTGGCCGAGTACTTGGCATAGGGCGGATAGTCGAGACCGCCGTGGCACTCGATGCAGCCTTTGTTGAAGATGCGTTGTATGTCGGTGTAGGTAGGCCTGCCGTTGGCAGCGGGCAGCCTGGCGAACTCGTTGTTCACGGCGGTGATGAGCGAGCCGCAGCCGGTACTGGTCAGGCCCGGGTACGGATCCGCATTCAGGCTGGCCTGCAACTCATTCCTGATCGGCGCCGGGTAGCTGCCAAGCACATCGGCGAAAGTGTAATTGCGCGAGCGCCCGCGCACGCCGATGGACCACTTGTCCACGGCCACGCCCAGCGGTTCGAGGAAGTAGCGGAACAGCGCCACCTTGTTGGTGTTGTTGTAGTCCTCGCGATCGACGTAGAAGCTTCCGCCCATGATGCTCTGGTCGTTGCCGCCTTCGCGGCGGAACACTTCCTGGCGCAGGCGCTCGAGCGTCGTGCTCGTGCCGAAGCCCGTGAACTGCCCATATTCGGAAATCAGGTCGATGTCCGGTGTCATCGAAGAGTTGAGCAGGTACGTGTCGCCATTGCGATCCAGGTTCAGCTTCTGGATGTCAGCCTTGCGTCGCGGCAGATCCCTGGAACGCACACCGGTGTCGTTGAGGATCGCAGCCAGATTCTTTCCACCATGGCGCGCGGAAAAGAAGGCCGTGCGATCCAGCAAAGTGCCACCGTTGGGCGTACTGATCGCACCGAACGAGTCGGTGGCAATGCAGCCATCGTTGATTGCCAGCGCCAGCGGCCGCGCGTCGAAATGGACGCTGCCCGTGGCAAAACGGTGATTCGCGAGCTCGTCGCCGATGCGGATCTGGTTGTAATTGTAGCCGCCGTCGCCTCCGGCGAGCTGATCGAAGAGCTGCACGCCACGGCCTTCACCGGAAAATGGCGTGGCGAACGCGTGCAGGATCACGGGCGTATCCGTCGGGCGCACCACGTTCGACCCGGGCGGCGCCCCCGCGATGCCGTCGAACTTGTAGTTGACGGGACCGACGGTGGGTCCCGTGGGGTTGGGCTCATATCCCAAGAAGTTGGTGCCATCGAAGGCGAAGCGGATCTGGCCGTCATAGAAGCCGCCATTGATGCGCGTGAATACGTCATCCGCCGGGTAGACAGGCAAGGTCCCCGGCGCATTCGACTGCAGCTCGAGCTGCTCCATGATGCGGCGCGAAGGCTCGTCATTGCGCCAGGTCCAGGGATTCAGCAGCCGGCGCAACGCCGCGGCCTCCACCGTCCCCGGGAAAATCTTGTCGCGATTGAACGGCAGCATGCCGCCCCAGCTGTCGTAACTGTCCCAGTTGGGCTTGTTCTTGGCCTTCACGATGCCGGCGGGAAAACCCGTGGTGCCGGCCTGCCCCGGTTTCGCCTGAATGTTGCGGGTCGAATGGCAGCGCGTGCAGCGCTGCTCGTCGATGCTCACGCCGCGCGGGCGATCGGGAAACTGAGCGGCCCGGCCCATCGGACCAATGTCCGCCATCACGATTTCGTGGAACCGGAAGTTCTTCTCGTTGCCGTCCCATTGCATGAACTCGATGGCATCGGGATGCGAGCCCGGATACGACGCGTGCTCCGCAAGGCCCAGCGTGAAGACATAGCGCGAGTCCGCGCTGGGCAGCATGACGCGCGGGAAGCGCGCAGTGCCGGTCTGCAGACTCTCCGAGCGAGTCATGAGTATCCACCCCTTGCGAAATTCCTCGGGCAACGCGCGCATGAACTGCGCCGTGGTGGTCACCGTGGGATTGTCGATCAGGTACTGCTCGATGTTCCCGGGCGTCAGGTCCGCGGGCAGCGGCGGCACATCCGGATCCTGCCGAAACACTGCGCGGACCCACTGGTTGCTCGTGAGCCAGAAAGAGCAAGTTGTCCCCGTGGTTGCAGCACAGTTGCCCTCCCACCGGACGAAGGCTGTACCCGTAGGCGCTTTCGCCTCCAGCGTCACGGGCTGCACGATGAGAGTCCGTTCGCAGGTATCCGTGCAGGTCACGGTGGTGTTGCCCGTGATGATGTCGACCGTGCCGTTGCCGAGGCCCTGGCGCATGACCTTGAGCACCCTCGTCGGCAACTGCTGCGCGTAGCTGGGCGTCGCATCGAGCGCCGATAGCACCAGCAAACCGGCAAAGATGGTCAATCCCTTGATCGTTGTTTTCATTACTCGCTCCTGTCTTACAGGACAGAGCGGAATTCATGACCTCCAGGGATCAGGCAGCGGATCTCAAGGCCCGCCGATCAGCAAGTCGTTGATGGTCGCGAAGTGGTCGGAACCCACGCTCTCGCCGATGCGCACGTCGGCTACACTCGCCGCGCCGGCGACGAGGCATTGATCGATGCGGATGCGCAGCACCGCAGGCAGGCCCGAGGGCCAGGTGCCAAGCAATCCGCGGCCGGCAACGCAGTCGTGTACGCCGGAGTTGAGCAGGTCGCGAAAGTGACTCGACCAGGGTGTGGTGTTGAAATCGCCGACGACAACGCAGGCCTGCGGACATTGCGCAAGCTCGCGACCGAGCGCCTGGAGCTGCGCGTTGCGGACGCGCACGTTGGGCGGGGTCACCGGCCAGTTGAGATGGGCGCCGTAGAGACGAAATTTCCGATCACCGAGGTCGACGTCGACGCGCGCCGCGAAGCGCCGTCCGTCCTGAGTCGCGGGCTGCGGCGCGAGCAGCGGCCAGCGGCTCAGGATCACGACTCCCCAGATATCTTCGTTTTCGGCCAGGTACCGGTGCGGCAGACGCGGCAGCAGGGCTGCCAGTCGGTCTGCATTCGCTGGCGACAACTCCTCCAGCACCGCTACGTCGACCGCCAGGGACTCGAGATACGCGGCGATGCCCGGCAGGTTGTCGTTCGAGATGTGCAAGTTGAACGCGGCCACGCGTACGGCACGCGCATTCGACACCGGTGGCGTCCCGGAGCCGAAGAACGCGCCGTACATCGGCCAGACATTGAGCGCGAGCCCCATGGCCGCGAGGCCCGCGATGCGCCAGTGGCGAAACGCAGCGGCAACGACCAGCGCGAGGCCCAGCAGCAAT
The DNA here is from genome assembly GCA_963711635.1 of uncultured Pseudomonadota bacterium. Classification (GTDB taxonomy): domain Bacteria; phylum Pseudomonadota; class Gammaproteobacteria; order Steroidobacterales; family Steroidobacteraceae; genus CADEED01. The sequence goes on along the minus strand of CAVQEZ010000011.1, from coordinate 114,533 downwards.
GCGTAATGCGTGCGGAAGTTGACCAGCAACTCGCAGAACCAGGACCAGCGGCCAGCGTACGCGAGCAGGGTTGCGAGACAAAGCGTGGCCGTGGCGAACGCCAAGGGTCTAGTGATCACTTCACGATAGTAGCTTCAAACCACGGCGTGGGCTGATCGCTGCCGCGCATCGTCGCGGATGCGACCGATGGCGGAGCTGGTTGGTTGACGATCAGCGAATGCGGAAGTACCGGAATCCTTGATCGCGAATGACGAACTTCCTGTTCGTGAAAGAAATGCGCGGACCGCCCTGCACCGGACGCTCGTTTCTCGCGACGATGCGGAGAGAGACGCGCGGCGGGTCAGAAAGCAGATCCGTTGCCGTGTGCTCCATGCGCACGGCAAGATTCGACGAAGACATTTGAATTTTCCTTCAGGTTGATGAATCGCCGAGTGGCGACGGGGGCGCAAGGTACCACGCATATCGCGACAGGCATGTGACGCATTCGAAGGAGAATCACTACCCCTTTCGAGGTGTAGGTAGATAGAGACGATCGCGGCCGGGATTTGCAGCTCCAATGTGGCATACTCCTGACGAGCGAGCAGGGCTGACACGGAGGTCAACATGCGAAAGATAATTTGCTGCGCCTTCCTCCTCGTTTTTCTGCCCGCACATGCCGACGACTCGCAGCACTACCAGGACTGGCTCGCCTTCAAGAAAGCTTTCGCCGAAGAACTCGGCGGACCGACCGGCATCTACGCAATTCAGGACATGCTGGAGCTCGATTCGGGCGAAAGCGCATATCTGTCATCAGGCGGTGTCGACAGCTTGCGTTGGACCAAGACGGTCCCGCCCACGACGATCGCGCAGGTAGAGTTCAAAGACCGACAGGCACTCATCCGGGGGCCCGGCATCAAGCAGCGAGACCTGCTCCAGCCAGTTGGCGAGGCGCTCGCGCTGCCGAACGGCCTGACGGTCCGCGGCACGCTGTTGCGCGAGAAAACCCTCAAGCTCTGGCTTTACAACGCGAAGCTGCCGGCGCGCAATGGATTCAAGGCGCCCGACTACTATCCTTATGACTCGCGCGGCGTCATCACGGGGGCTTTCCGGCGCAATGAGCAGCCGGTGACCATGAGCTATCTCGACTCGCGTGAGCAGGCCGGCACCATGTACGTGGTCGGCACGCTGCAGGCGCGGATCGCAGGCAAGACGTACGACCTGAAAACGTACAGTAATCGCAAAGATTGGAAGGAGATCGGGGCATTGCTGCTGCTGCTGCGCGATCGCACCTCCGGCAAGACGACCTATGGCGGCGGCCGCGTGGTGGACATCCACATCCCGAAGGGATCGCCACCGCAGACGATTACGTTCGACCTCAACACTGCGTACAGCTTCTTGTGTGCACACTCCGAGTACTTCAATTGCCCGCTGGTGCTGGCCAACAATCTGGATGTGGAGCTGAAATTCGGCGAGAAGTATCCGCCGCTGACGTCAGACGGCCACTGACGAAATCCTCTGGTTCCCGATGTCTGGCTATTGACATAGGTCCATAACCGTTTTGGCAGGATGATAAGTGATAGCCACATGCATGCTGGCTTGCTCTGTCCGCGAGAATGAATCTCCGGTGGGCCATCACAGGGAAGGAAACACACCATGGACCGAAGAGAAAAATCCACACTGCGCCACCTTGGCGCGGCGGCGATCGCCTTCGCTGCGGCCGTTTGCACGGCCGACAACCCCCTGGTCTCCCATGTCTACACAGCGGATCCGGCGGCACGGGTTTTCAACAACCGCATGTACGTCATCACCTCGCACGACCTGGACACCCAGAGCGGTTACGACATGGTCGACTACACCATGTTCTCGTCGGACGACATGATCAATTGGCGCGACCACGGCATCGTGTTCGACATCGATCGGGACACCACCTGGGGCAGCCGCGCGTACGCGCCCGACATGATTTTCCGCAACGGCACTTACTACCTGTATTTTCCCGACGGTGCCAACGCCATCGGTGTGGCAGTGAGCAGCAGCCCCACTGGCCCGTTCACCGATCCGCGGGGAACTCCGCTGGTCAGCCGCAGTACGCCCAACGCCAACGTCCAATGGCTGTTCGACCCCGGCGTGTTCGTCGATGACGACGGCCAGGCGTATCTCTACTTCGGCGGCGGTGCGCCCGGCAACGCGCGCGTGATCCGCTTGAACAGCGACATGATCAGCGTCAACGGCGCGGCCATCACGCTCGACGTGCCTAACTTCTTCGAAGCGCTGTACATGCACAAGCGCAACGGCGTCTATTACCTGAGCTATTCCACGACTCCGGAAACCGGGATGCGCATCGACTACATGACGAGCAGCAACCCGACCTCGGGCTTCACGTACCGCGGCACCGTGCTGCCCAATCCCTGGCAGAACGGCAACAACAACCATCAATCGATCGTGGAATTCAACGGCCAGGCGTACATCTTCTATCACAACCGCGCCATCGCGAACGAACGCGGCGCCTCGCTATTCCAGCGCTCCATCAACGTCGACCGGCTGTTCTACAACGCCGATGGCACGATCCAGCAGGTGGCAAACGGTCCGGCAGGCGTGCCCAAGCTCAAGAACGTCGATCCTTATGTGGTCAATGAAGCAGAGACCATCGACAACGAGCAGGGCATCGAAACGGAAGGTCCTCCGACAGGTGCCAGAAACCTGGCATTTATCGACAATGGCGACTGGGTGCAGATCTCCAACGTCGATTTCGGCGCGGGCGCCGGCCGGTTCGAAGCACGCGTGGCGTCGGCGACGAGCGGCGGCACGATCCAGATCGTACTGGACAATCTGAACAACGCACCGGTGGGTTCGGTCAGCCTCGGCAACACGGGAGGCTGGCAGAACTGGCAGACGGTCTCGGCGGCAATCAACTCCGTGACCGGACTGCATAACGTCTTCCTGCGATTCACCGGCGGGAGCGGCACGCTGTTCAACGTCGACTGGTGGCGGTTCGCCACCGGCACACCGGGCGGCAGCGCGCTGCAGCTCGAGCTGGAGAGTCTGTCCAGTCAGGGCAGCTTCGCGCCGTTCGCCGTGGGTTCCGATGGGACGGCATCGGGCGGGCAATTCATCCAGTGGCCTAACAATGGCGCGAACCAGGTATTGGCCACTCCCTCGGATACGGCCACGGGCCGCGTGGAAATTCCGTTCACGCTTTCGCAGACCGCGAACGTCCGCTTCGACATCCAGGCCAGCATGCCGAATGCCGGCGATGATTCGTTCTATTACAAGCTGGATGCCGGCGCCTGGGTCACGCAGAACAACGTGTCCGGCGGTGGCTGGCAGACCTTGACGCCGGCGACGTTCAACAGCCTGCCGGCCGGCAATCACACGTTGCGAATTTTGCGGCGCGAAGATGGCGCCAGGCTCGACCGAGTGGTCCTCACGGCCTCGGCGGGGGCCATTGCGCTCGGCGGCGGTTCAACCGGCGGAAGCGTCACGATCCAGGAGAACACCACAGGCTTCTGCGGCGTCGACGGCACCATCGACAACAATCAGGCGGGTTTCACCGGCACCGGCTTCGCCAACACCAACAATGCCTCGGGCACGGCGGTGCGCTGGCGAGTGAACGCCACTGCAAGTGGCAGCTACACGCTGCAATGGCGCCATGCCAACGGCACCACCACGGATCGAACCGGCAGCGTGCGCGTCAACGGTGCGACGGTGACTTCGAGCGTGTCGCTGCCAGGCACCGGCAGTTGGACCACGTGGTCGAACACGGGCACGGCCACCGTGACACTGAACGCAGGCGCGAACGACGTACACCTCGTCGCCACGACTGCGAACGGGCTGTCGAATATCGACACGGTCACGGTGTCCGGAAGCGGCGGCATCAACGCGGCGGGCTGCAATTGATGACACGGGGTGCTCATGACCGGTGAACGTCCCTGCGCCTTCACTCCGCAACTTTGGCGCCGTCCACACGGAAACGCAGTGCCTGCATTTGTTCCTGCGTGATGCTGCCGATGCCGCTTGCCGCCGCGGCCTGCTCGCCTGGTTTGAGCACCGCGCGGATGACCACCGGATCGCCCTGCTGCACCACACGCCCGGCGACATCGATCAGCACGGGCGTCACCTGGATGGTATCGAGCGGCACCTTGGAACGATTCTGCACCACCACCATGAGCCTCCCCTGCGCATCGAACTGGCCGCCCGCGCCAACGTAGTTGCCAGGATTTTGCGGTAGATCCATCTTCGTGAATTCCACCGCCGCGGCCTGGCCGATGGGACTCTGCGAGCTCGCCGCGGCCTGGTAGTACTCACGCGCCGCCGCGATGTCACCCCGTTCGCGCGCCAGATTGCCGAGATAAAACGCCGCGGGCGCCGTCGGCAGCATCTGCGCGCTGCGCTTCAGGTACTCCTCGGCCTTCTGCTTGTTGCCGAGCTGCGTCTGGGCGACTCCGGCGCCGAGGTACGGCGCGAAGTAGTTGGGACTCAACTGCATGGCCTTGTCGAATGCGCCTGCGGCGGCCTCGGGCTGCTTCTCGGCGAGCGCGATCTGGCCAAGCAGCACGTGGAAGATGCCTTCGTTGGGCACGGCCTTCGCCGCCTCCCCCGCGAGCTTCTTCGCTTCCGAATAGTCCTTTTTCTGTGCGGCAGCCATGGCCTGGTCGTGCTTGTCGTAGGCCGGCTTCATCTGGCGAAGCTGCCGCGTCGCGGCCGCAAAGGATTCGGCGCCGACCTCGCCCCCGCGCCCGAGCGTTTCAGCGGTTTGTTTGTTCTTGTCGACGCGCTCCTGAGAGGGCGGGTGAGACGCAAACAGGCCTTCCATCCAGCTCTGCTGCTTGGCACCGCCGGCTTCCGACAGGCGTACGAAGGTTTCCTGCAGAGTCACCGCGCCCCACGGATCGAAGCCCGCGGACTTCATGTATTTCATTCCGTACTGATCGCTCTCGAGCTCCTGGTCGCGGCCATATTTCATCTGGATCATCTGCAGGCCGACTCCGGCGCCACCCAGCGCGAGGCTGGCGACATCCGAGTTGGCGCCGCTCATGGCTGCGCCCATCTGTGCCGCGACCATGCCCACCTGCATCATCGTGCCGCGCTCCTGCGCCTTGGCGCCGTGCCGCGCGGCGGCGTGCACGATTTCGTGGCCGAGCACCGCGGCCAGCTCCGCTTCGTTCTTCAGCTCGGTCAACAGGCCGCGATTCACGCCGATCTTGCCGCCGGGCAGCGCCCAGGCATTGGGCACCGAGTTGTTGAGCACCACGAATTCATACGGCAGCTTGCGATCCGAGACGGCCGCGAGCTTCTGGCCCACGCCGTTCACGTAGGTCGTGAGCTCCGGCAGCACAGTGAGGTCCCCGCCCTCGCCCTGGCGCGTCGGCGAATAGTTGTTCTCGCCGATCTGCAACTCCTGCGATTCGGAGACGAACTGGATTTCCTTCTTCTTCGTAACCGGGTTTACGCCGCACGCCGTGACGAGCGTGCACAGCAAAACAATGAGAAAGGGTAAGCGGACGAACGTCGGGCGACACATGGGAGAAAACCTCCGGTGACCGAGGTTTCGCTTGTATACGTGTTTGATCCCGGCTGGAATATCAGACGGGATCCGCTTGCGGTCATATTCACCGCCGACGCCGCTTCAGAAGACCATTCGAGGGCACGCATTGATGTCCAGCACCGAAGTCAACCCACGAGCGGCATCCGCCAAGGCGCATTTGCCGCGGCAGGTTCCCTACATCATCGGTAACGAGGCCTGCGAGCGCTTCAGCTTCTACGGGATGCGCAACATCCTGACGCCGTTCCTCGTGAGCTCACTCCTGCTGTACGCACCCGAAGCCGAGCGTGCCGGGCTCGCCAAGGACGTGTTTCATTCCTTCGTGATCGGCGTGTACTTCTTCCCGCTGCTCGGCGGCTGGATCGCCGACCGGCTACTCGGCAAGTACCGCACGATCCTGTGGCTGTCGCTCGTCTACTGCGCCGGACATGCGTGCCTCGCGGCGTTCGACGACAACCGCACGGGCTTCTACATCGGGCTGTTCCTCATCGCGCTGGGTTCCGGCGGCATCAAACCACTGGTCGTTTCGTTCGTCGGCGATCAATTCGATCAGAGCAACAAACACATCGCCAAGATCGTGTTCGATGCCTTCTACTGGACCATCAACTTCGGGTCGTTCTTCGCCTCGCTGCTCATGCCCATTTTTCTGCGCAAGTATGGCGCGGCGGTGGCATTCGGCATCCCGGGAATCCTGATGTTCATCGCCACTGTCATCTTCTGGGCGGGGCGCAAGAAATACGTGAACGTTCCGCCCACAACCGCCGACCCGCATTCATTTCTGCGCGTCGCGCGCACCGCGCTATGGTCTCGCGGCGAGGGACAGGGGCGCCCAGGGCTCAGCATCGCCGCCATCGGCGCCACGCTGGCCCTCGGTGCGTTTGCGTTGATGGAGTCCTTCGGCTTCGTGATATCAGCATGCCTCGCTCTCGTCTTCTTGCTGACGTTCGGCGGCACCGGTGCGTACCTGCAACTCGATCGCGCGAGCACGGTTCATCCTCCTGAACGCATCGAGGGCGTCCGCGCCGTGCTGCGCATCCTCATCGTATTCGCGCTCGTGACGCCATTCTGGTCGCTGTTCGATCAGAAGGCATCGACGTGGATCCTGCAGGCGGACCAGATGGTGAAGCCCGAGTGGTTTTCATCCGCGCAGATGCAGGCGCTGAATCCGGCGCTCGTCATGATCCTGATTCCGTTCAACAACCTCGTCCTCTATCCGGCACTGCGCCGCCTGGGTGTCGAGGTGACACCGCTGCGGCGGATGGGTTTCGGCATCGCGTTTTCGGGTCTCGCGTGGATCGCGGCAGGCGCCATCCAGCTTTCGATCGACCATGGCGATGCGGTTTCCATCGTCTGGCAGGTGCTGCCCTATGTACTGCTCACGTTCGGCGAGGTGCTGGTGTCGGCGACGGGGCTCGAGTTTGCGTACAGCCAGGCGCCGCAATCCATGAAAGGCGTGATCATGGCGTTCTGGTATCTGTCGGTGACGGTCGGAAATCTGTGGGTGCTCGTGGTCAATGCGAGCGTGCGCAACGAAGCGGTGATATCGCGCGTCGCGGATACCGGTCTCACGGAAAACGCATTCCTCATGTTCTTCTTCGCGGCGTTCGCGCTGGTCGTCGCGCTTGCCTTCGCCTGGTATGCGCGTCGCTACCCGATGCAGGATCACTATCGATCTTCGGAGCCGTGAAGGAGGCGCACCCGAAATCGAGCGGCATTGGGGCCCGGTGCGATGGCGGCGCAGTCCACCCTCGGCTAGCCTTGTTGCCTTGGGAGACATATTGGGGAGAACTGGCATGAAATACGGCGCGTTCGTCGCGTTGTTTTTGATCTCCGGCTGCGCAGGGCTTCCACGCGAGGCGCCGCCGACGCCAGCGGTCAGCGTTTTCGTCGTCGCGCATCCCGACGACTGGCAGCTCTTCATGAACCCCGACGCGTTCCACGCCATGAACGACCCGCACGAGAAGGCCGTGTTCGTGCACGTCTCGGCGGGCGACGCCGGCCGGGGCATGGGCGGGGAACCGACTCCTTATTACCTCGCGCGCGAGGAAGGCGCGCTGCGCGCCATCCGCTTCATGGCCAACGCCGCCAACGCGACAGCCGCGCTGGGCACCGACACCAAGCCTGAAGCCGTCGAGCGCGCCGGACACAAAGTGGCTCGACACAACTATGCGAACGCCGTCGCGTATTTCCTGCGCATACACGACGGCAACATCGTCAACGGCAACGACTCCCAGGAGCATCCGCTTTCGCTGCAGCGTCTGCGTTCGGGCGCGTCCGCCGAGACGAAGGCCATCGACGACAGCGCGCGTTATGCGGGATGGAGCGATTTCGTCGCCACGCTGGAGGCCGTCATCGCGAGCGAGCTCGTGCCTGGCCTTGCGCTGAACCTGCACATCGCCGAGCTGGATGAACGTCGCAACCCGGGCGATCATCACGATCATCGCGCCGTGGCGTTCGCCATGGAGGAAGTCGCTGCCCGCCTGCCCTGCGCCCGAGTCAGCCGGCATCAGGAATACGCCACGCGGGACCGCAGGCCCAACGTGACGGGCGAGAACTATCTGATCGATGCGGGAACCTGGGCGGCGACTGCTTCAGGTCTCAGCGACAGTCACGCCGGCAGCACCTGGGAAGCGGGGCACAACGTCTGGGTGGGACGTGACTATCACCGCGTGCAGAAGCCGCGCGGCACGTGCGGCTGAGCTTCACCCGTGACACTTGTCAGTTTCCAGCGTGACAGGTTCCACTACGCCCAGGCCCGCGGTTCGCGCAATCTCCTCACCGTCGTCAATACATAGTCGCCCAAGGAGTTGTCATGAACCCGTCCGTCAAGTCCCTGCTCAATCGCATCACCACACTGGTCGTCGTTACCCTCGCGGTTGCGGCGGTGTTCGACTGGTCGGGCCTGTCGAGCTGATAGCGTCCCGCTACCCGAGACAAAAAAACCCCCGCCGGTCTCCCGACGGGGGTTCGCTCTTGCGACCTATTTGCGCAACCGCGCACTGGCCACCAGTTGATCGAACTGGGTGACGACCGCGTCGAAGGAATCATTCGCGACGCCCTCGAGTTTCATCGCGTACAGCTTCTGATCGACGACGCGCATCACGCAACTGCCCTTCTTCGTAAATGCCGATGCCCGACGCATAGTTGTAGCGCAGCTTGACGCCGGAGCCGCCGAGAAAATCGACCGGCTCGACGGAGTCGAAGTTGAACACCGTGACGCCGTTGACGCGATACGAGACCTCGACCATCGACGTGAGGTCCAGCGCCGTCATGTCGGCGCGGAACACCGGCACCTGTTGATCGGCCGTTCTTGTCCTGAAAAATGATGCGCTTTGCCATCGGGCAATCCGCCGACCAAGGCCATCCTGTCGAGCTGCGGCCCATTCCAGGTCCACACCTCTTCCCACGGGGTCTGGCTCATGTTCGCGGGGAGCCTTTTCCAGCTTGAACCCGGATTCACGGTCATGCGCCTCCTGCCACTTCAGTCTCGTCGGCGGTTATCAGGGTAAAACGGATCATGGCGGCATCCGGCGCATCGGGTTTCATCGCCAGGTATCGATTCAGCGCCTCGTGTGCTTCGGCCTGGTTGCCCGCCTTCAGCAGCGCGTAGCCGTGGGCGCGCCACGCTTCGGGCGGTGCGTCCGCCAGCGCCGTGGCGGCGGCGTACGCGGCCGCGGCCTTCAGATCGTCGCCCTTCGCATTGCGCAGCCGGTAGACCTCGCCTTCATTGAATCGCAGCAGCCCGGTCCAGCCGTCCTGCGCCAGGTTCGCGAGTAGATAGAGGCTGGCCCCCGGATCGTTGAGGTAGATCTGCTCCTGCAGCAGCATGGCCAGGTAAGGACGAATGGCCGCGGCCCACTCGTCACGGCCTTCGCCGCCGGGAAGTTCGCCCTTCGCGCCCAGATGGTCGGCCGTGTCGGTCAGGTCGGTGATGCGGCCTTCAGTGGGTGGATGGGTCGACAACGCGGAGCTCGTCCCGTCGCGGTAGCGCTTGTCGCGCGCGGCGGCGCTGGCCCGGCGCTCATCGACGAGCTGCTCCCACATCGCGAACGCGGCCCGCGGCGGGTACCCGGCGCGCGCCATGAGCATGAGGCCGTAGGCGTCGGCCTCGGACTCCTGGCCCCGGCTGAACTTGAAAATCGACATCAGGGTGGCCTGGTAGATCAGGCTCCACGACGGATCGATGGCGCGGTGTCCGATGCCGGTCATGCCGCCCGCGGCAACCACGGCCGCGGACCTCTCTGACTTGTGGCGGATGTCACGATAGCGATCGAGGGAATGTTTGCGGAAATAGTGCCCGGCCTCGTGCCCCAGCACGGCGGCGAACTGCGCCTCGTTGCGAACACGGGCCAGCAGGCCCGTGTTCACGATCATCATGCCGGTGGGCAACATCGCCGCATTGAACGACGCATCGCGCATCAGGTAGATGCGCAAGTCCGGCGCGGGCCGTCCGATCAGCCGTTCGACGACCCTGCGGGTATAGGCCTCCAGGTCCGGCGCGATCAGTCGCTGCGGCGAGGTGCGAATCGCCTCTTCGACACCCTGCAGGTTCTGCCAGATGGCACGCTCGTCCGCATCCACGGGCTGGTAGTTGGCGCCGATTCTCGCCTCGAGGTCGGTGGGCAGGATGGCCGCTCGTGCGAGCGATGCCATGCACGCGCACAGCAGCGCGATAGGCATCCTGTGTTGGCGAGGGGTCAGCATTCAACCGTCGCGCTGACGTTGCCTGAATGCCGCCACCTTGGCGCGGTTTCCGCAGGCAGTCGCGCTGCAAAACACACGGCGGTGAGCCTTGGTGCGATCCAGGAACCACAGCGTGCATCCGGAACCGGTGCACGACTTGAGCAATGACGCGTTCTCCTTGGTGATCAACGCCGCGATCTGCCGCGCGATCAGTGCCACCAGCGCGTCGGGATCGTTGCTGGGAACGTTTGCAAGGATCCTGGCCCCTTCGTCGGTCACGACAACTTCGTCGTGCCACGCAGCGCGCGCGAGTAACTTGTTCAGCGCTGCGATCTCCTGGTCGTAATCGTCATCCGGCGCCGATCGCCAGCGTTCGAGCCAGCGGCGCGCCCACTCACGCACTTTTCTCGCCTCCTGAGCTGCCGAATCGAGCACCGTGCTGCCGGCCCGGCGCATCAGCCTGGCGGCGTCCGCCTCTTTCAGCAGCCCAGCGCCCACCATCCAGTCGAGCAATGCGCGTCCGTCGGGGATCGTCTCGATGTGCATGCCATTCGGCGCAAAGGCCGTGTTGAGAAAGTCGACCGCGGGATGGCTGCCGAGAAACAACGGTTGCGCGGGGAGATTCATGGCGGCCCGAGTGTAACCAAATAAATACCGTTTGACACGTTAGCAGTCGGCTTGTAACGTTCTAGCGACGTTTTTAAGAGTTACCGAGGAGCGATTTCATGGCTTCAGTATTCACTTCCCGTGTCTTCCTGCTGATCACTGCGGTCGCACTGCTTGCTCACGCTGCGCCCGCGCTCGCGCGGCCGGACGTTCACTACCGCACCGTCAAGATTGACGGCGCGAATGTTTTCTACCGTGAAGCCGGCCGAACCGACGCTCCGGTCATGCTGCTGTTACACGGTTTCCCAGCCTCCTCCTTCATGTATCGGGATCTCATCGAAAAGCTCGCCGGTCGATTTCATGTGCTCGCACCGGATTACCCGGGCTTCGGCTACAGCGATGCACCGTCGATCAACGAGTTCTCGTACACTTTCGACCGGCTGGCTGACATCGTCGAGAAGTTCACCCACACGCTGCGACTCGAGAAGTACGCGCTCTACATGCAGGACTTCGGCGGGCCGGTGGGATTCCGGCTTGCGACCCGGCACCCCGAGAAGATCTCGTTCCTGGTGGCCCAGAACGCGAACGCCTACGAAGAAGGGCTTCCCGACAGCTTCTGGACGCCAGCCCGTACGCTTTGGAAAGACCCCTCGCCGGCGAACTTCCAGAAGATCCGCGATGCCGCGATGTCGGACGCCGCACTCGAATGGAACTACACGCATGGCGTGAAGGACCCGGCACGCATCGATCCCGACAGCTGGGTACTGCAGCGGGCGCTGCTGAATCGCGCCGGCAACAAGGAGATCATGCTGGCCCTCCTTTACGACTATCGGACGAACCTTAGTCTCTATCCCGAGTGGCACGAGTACTTCCGCAAGCATCAGCCGCCAATGCTGATCGTCTGGGGTCAGAACGACCTCATATTCCCGGCAGCCGGCGCCCGTGCCTATCTGCGGGATCTACCGGGCGCGAAGCTGCACCTGCTGGACACCGGACATTTCGCACTCGAGGACAAGGCGGACGAGATCGCCAAGCTGATACTGGGCATGCAGGACAGCCGATGACGAGCACGGATAGCCACCGGCACAGCGAGATCGCAGCTCGCACGCCCTAGTATATTTCCGTACCCGTCCGGGACTTGTTGAAAGCCCACGCGAAGGCGCAGGCTTCGCAAGCCCACATGAGACGCCGCGTTCGACAGATGAACTCTCTCGCGCTGCTCGTGCTGCTCTCGATATTCGGGGGCTGCTCGGGTGGCTCGAGCGACGAAGACGCGAATGGCAAGCCGCGTTTGGTGCTCGGCTTCAGTCAGCTCGCGGCGGATGCCAACTGGAACTCCGCCAACACGGAATCCATCCGCAAGGCGGCGAGCGACGCCGGCATCGAGCTGCGACTCGAAGATGCGCAGCGCAGCCGCGAGAAGCAGGTAGCGGCGCTGCGTTCTTTCGTCCGTCAGCGCGTCGACGTAATCGCCTTCTCTCCCGTGGTCGAGACCGGCTGGGAGGTCGTGCTGCGTGAGATAAAGTCGGCCGGGATTCCCGTGATCCTCACGGATCGCACCATCGAGATCAGTGACGAGTCGCTGTACGCTTCGCTGGTCGGCTCGGACTTCGTCGAGGAAGGCCGGCGCGCTGGCGCCTGGCTTCTCGAACACACCCGAGGCGTAACGGGCGAGATCGGTATCGTCGAGCTGCAAGGTTCGGTGGATTCCGCGCCCGCCAATGGCCGCAGCAAGGGATTCTTCGAAATCGTTGCGCCCGACTGGCGCTACCGCCTGGTCCGATCGGAGAGCGCCGACTTCGAGCGCACCCGCGCGCGCGAACTCATGGCGGAATTCCTGCGCGCCAACGCTCGGCGCATCCGCGTCGTGTACGCACACAGCGATACCATGGCGCTCGGCGCCATCGAGGCCATCGAAGCTGCGGGATTCAAACCTGGAAGCGACATCCTCGTGATCTCGGTCGAAGGCAGCCGCAAGGGGCTCGAGGCCATCGTCGCCGGCAAACTCAACGTGAGCGTGGAGTGCAGTCCGCTGCTCGGGCCGCAGCTCGTGGCCGTGGTGAAGAACATCGCGGCCGGCAAGCCGATTCCCAGGCGCGTGATCACGCAGGAGTCCGTGTTCACGCGCGAGAACGCAGCGACGGCGCTGCCCGATCGCGCTTATTGAGTCTTCGCGCTCCGCTCACGCAGGCCGACGCCCGTCACAGTAACCGCTTCATCACGACATCCGCAGCATCACGAGTCCTTGCAGCGCCGTATAGAGCCAGACGAGCCAGGCGCTGTCGAACGTCGCGCGGCGCACCGCGTCCAGTTTCCCCGCGGCGAGTCTGGCCAATGTGTATCCGGCCATCAGGACGGCCAGCGCGACGTTCACGCCCTGCCAGCACAGCAGCGCCCAGCTGGTCGCCGCGAACGCATGCAATGCAGGATCGGCACCGCGTGCGGCGACGCACTGAATGGCGAATGCGAGTACGAGAAAGGTCATGCCGAGAACGGTCGCGAGGACGAAGGCTCGCGACCGCCCGTTGCGCAGGAACTTCGAAGCACAGGCGGCCATGACGGCGCTGGCGAGTCCGCCCGCGCCGGATGCGACATCGAACCACCCGCCCTGGATGTGCATTCCCGGCGGCGGCCACGCGTCGGCCATGAAGGCGAGGTAGAACCAGGAATAGACGAAGCTCGCGAAGATCGATGCATCGACGAGCAGCAGCACGACCACTCCCCACCAGCCGTGCGAGCGCGATCCGGACATGTAGTCCGGTAGTTCGATCCCGCCGCCCACCGCATGCCGGCCCGGGCCGGGCGCGGGATCGCCTTGCCACAGCCAGCGGAAAATCGAGACCACCGCCAGCACCGCCCCCGCCACCGACATCCACGTGGATTTGACGGTGAGCGCGAAGAAGAATGCCGCGGTGCCCACTCCCGCCAGCAGCGGCAGCCAGCTGGGACCCGGCAAGGCGCAGCAGATATTCCGGCTGCGCGTCGCGGGCGCTGGTGACCATGGTCTCGCGTCCGCCCGTCATCGTACCGGGTAGATAGTGCTGCCCGCTGTCGACTTCCTCGCGCAACGAAGGGCGGTCCCATAGCGGGTCCGCGCTGTCGATGCGCGGGAATGCTGCGCACGGCATAGTTGTCGAGCGGCAGCCACTCGAGCGTGCCGGCGTTCCACGGATTGGTATCGACCTTGGCCGCCGGTCGCAGGTGCAGGATGAGATCGACGACCACGATCAGCACGCCGGCCGCGACGATGAAAGCGCCGGCAGTCGACACAGATTCCAGGCATCCCACCCCATCGACTCCGAATACGTCCAGACGCGCCGCGGCATGCCTGCCATGCCCGGCGATGTGCATCGGGAAGAAGGTCAGGTTGCACGCCGACGAACATGAGGCCGCAGGCCCACTTGCCGGCTCGCTCGGACAATTGCCGGCCGGTCACCACCGGCGCCCAGTAGTAGATGGCCGCGAACACCGGGAAGACCATGCCGCCGATCAGTACGTAATGCAGGTGCGCGACGACGAAGTACGTGTCGTGCGCCTGCCAGTCGAACGGAACCACGGCCAGCATGACGCCGGTGAGCCCGCCCAGCACGAAGACGCCGAAGAATCCCAGCAGGAACCACGTCGATGCCGTGCGGCGCACCGTGCCGCTCGCGAACGTCGCGATCCATGCGAACACCTGGATCGCCGCGGGGATCGCGACGACGATGCTCGCGGCGGAGAAGAACAGCGTCGATGCCGGCGACATGCCCACCGCGAACATGTGATGCGCCCAGAGCAGGAACGACACCGTCCCCGTCCCGATCAGCGAGGCCATGACCCATCGATAGCCGACCAGCGCCCGTTGCGCCAGAGTCGCAACCATCATCGAAACGAGCCCTGCCGCGGGCAGGAAGATGATGTAGACGTCGGGATGCCCGAACAGCCAGAACAGGTGCTGCCACAGCACCGGGTCGCCGCCCGCGCGCGGCGATGAAGAACGGCCAGTCGAAAGCGCGTTCGAGCTCCAGCAACGCCGTCGCGGCGATCACGGGCGGAAAGCGCGAAGATGATCATGCCGCCGATTACGAGCATGGCCCACACGTAGATCGGCATGCGGGCGAGCGTCATCCCGGGCGGTCGGGTGCGCAGGATGCCGACCACGATCTCGATGGCGCCGGCAATCGCCGAGATCTCGATGAAGCCGATGCCCAGCAACCAGAAGTCGGTGCGAATGCCCGGCGAATACTCGGTTCCCGTCAGCGGCGGATACATGAACCAGCCTCCGTCGGGCGCCAGATCGAAAAAGATCGTGCCGAAGAAGACCAGACCGCCGATTGCGTAGGCCCAGTAGGCATACGCCGAGAGCCTGCGGGAATGGCAGGTCGCGTGCGCCCAGCATCGCCGGCAACAGCAGGATGCCGATGGCTTCGACGACCGGCACGGCGAACAGGAACATCATGACCGTGCCGTGCATCGTGAAGAGCTGGTTGTACGTGTCGTGGTCGACGAAGTCATTGTCCGGCACGGCGAGTTGGGTACGCATCAGCAGCGCCAGCACACCGCCGAGCACGAGGAACAGCAGCGCGGTGCCGATGTAGAGAAGGCCGATCTGGGTGTTGTTCACCGCGGAGAAGAAGCGCCAGCCGCGAGGCGGCTTCCACACCTCTTCCAGTCGCTCGAGCTCCCCGGCGGGCGCGGCAGCGGGTTGGGCAACGGCACGTGTTCGTTCATTCGAGGCTCATCAGCCAGGCGGAGACCGCACGCAATTCCCGACCGTCGTACACGCGTGCATCGGGCATGGCATTGCCGGGCTTCACGCCCTGCCCGCCCGCGACCCAGCCCGCCATCGTGCCGACGTGGTTGTCGAGCACACCAGCGCCGAGCATGCGGCGGCTACCCACGTGCGTGAGGTCGGGGCCGAGGTCTCCTCGCGCCTCCGTGCCACGGACCGCGTGGCAGTCGGCGCAGCCGCCGCGCATGAACGCGGCCCGGCCTTCGGCGAGAAAGTCGTCGGCGGGCGGAGCTGCCTCGCGCGCCTGGCGTTCGCGCCAAAGCTGAAAATCCGCTTCGGTCTCGACGACGGCGACGATCCCCATGAGCGCGTGCTGGCCGCCGCAGTATTCCGCGCACTGACCCCGATGCACACCGGGTTCGTCGGCCCTGAGCACGAGGCGATTGCGATGGCCGGGAATCATGTCGACTTTGCCCGCCAGGGAGGGTACCCAGAAGCTGTGGATGACGTCCCCGGTGACGAGCTGGATCTCGACGGGGCGGCCCGCGGGCAGGTGCAATTCGTTCGCCAGCTCGAACTCGCCCGCGCCATCGCGATATTTCACCTCCCACCACCATTGCCGCGCGTTCACCTCGATGCGGACTTCGGTGTTCCGCGAGGCTCCGCCGAGCGCGCGCGACGCATCGCTGACGCAGTCCAGCAGGAAACGCAGCACACCCTCGCCCTGGAAGTTGAAGAGCGTATTGCTCACCGCGACTGAATAGCCCAGCAACGCGGCGAGCACGGCGGCGGGAAACATCAGTCCGCCACCGGCGAGCCACAGTCGCGCGCGGATCGGCCGTGCCCGCGTGAACACCGCATGCAGCAGCAACACCATGACGAAGACGAAGATCAGCGCGCCGCCTGCGTACAGCGCCAGCGACAGCTCGTGGATGAGCGCAGCGCCACTGCCCGGTGCCGGTTTCCACGTGGGGTCCACGCTTCAGTCCAGGGTGTATAGATAGGCGGCGATTTCGCGCGCGGCCTGCTCGTCGCCCACCACGGCCGGCATGGCGGTGTGCGGCGACATCGCCGGCGGATCGCGCAACCAGGCGACGAGGTAACGCGGCTGATTGGGCCATTTGCCCGCCAGGTGCGGACGCCGCGCGAATCCCTCGAGCGACGGACCCACGACGCCGCGCGCCGCGCGCACGCCTGGAATCGCGTGGCAGGCGCCACATTGCAGCCGCGCGACTTCCAGGCGCCCGCGCGCGGCACTTCCATCGATGACGGGTCCGACCGCGTCGCCACGATCCATGCACCCAACCCCGGCGAGCGCCAACACGCCGCCCATTGCGAAGAGTGTGCCGCGCGGGTTCATGGCTTCTTCATCAGAAATTTCGCCATCGAGCGCGCATGCTCGGGCGGAACCTGGAGGTTCGGCATGAGGGTATGCGGACTGGCCGCCGGCGGATCCATGATCCAGCGCGCGAGGTTCTCTTCCGTATTGGGCAGGACACCCGCGATGTAGGCGCGCCTCGGCCAATCGATCAACGGCGGCGCGGTGTCGACGCGCGGTCCCACGACACCCTCGATCCGATGGCAGGAGTGACACGCGTACTGGCGCAGCAGCACATCGGCGCCCTCCTCCGCGGGAGGCAGGTCGACGCGCGGTGCGCAGCCGACGGCGGCGCTCGACTCCATGGACTCGCGGTAGCCGCGTGTATCCAGCGCCGGCAGCGTGTCGACGAACGCGACCAGCGACCACAGGCTTTCATCCGCGAGCCGATACTCCCACGCCGGCATACCCGTCATGCGGATGCCCTTGCGTGTCACGTGATACAGCCATTCCGGCGGGTTCGACGCCGCCGCATCCGTGAGATTCGACGGCACCGGCATCATGCCGAGCGCGAACGGTTCGGGCGCAACGCCCGGCGCGCCATGACAAATGACGCAGTGCTCGCGGTAGCAGGCGGCTCCGCGTCTGCGCATTTCCGGCGAATCGAGCGCGGGCGCCACCAGCTCGTCCGTCGCGGCGCGCACGGAATACTGCAGCCCGAGCTCGAGAATGCGATGCGTGAGCCGGAAATGTTGTTTGGTCGCGTTGGTGGTCAAGGCGCCCGACAGCAGGACCGTCGCGCCGACGGCGGCCCCCAGCACGATGAGGCCGATAGCGCCCATGGATAGCAGGAAGACATGCCGGCGGTGTCTGGACATGGCGTTCGAGGTTAGGACGCGCGGCGGAAAATCGCTGTAGGCAGGACGGCGGTCCCCCGGGTCGCAGGACGATTCTCACGCCAATCACCGGGTCGCAATGGCAGAGGTGCGTCCCGATGCGAAGTATCTTCCGCGAGCCAAGGAGCGTTCATCTTGCTGCGACCCCTCCATCCGGTGCATGCGATCTTTCTGGCGGGCGCCCTGCCCTTTACCTGGGAGCCTTGCTAGGCGACCTCGCGTACGCGTCCAGCTATGAGACCCAGTGGAAGAACTTCGCGTCCTGGCTGGTGATCGGCGGACTGGTCCTGAATGCCGGGGTGGCCGTGTGGGCCATCGTCGACTTCGTGCGCCTGGGCGACGATCGCGACGCACGACGCGGGGTCTACCTCGCGGCGACCGTCGTCAGCGCTGTCCTCGGCTTCGTCAACGCACTCGTTCACGCGGGCGATGCCTGGCAGAGCATGCCTGCCGGCGCGGTCCTGTCGGGCCTGGTCGTCATCCTCTCGATCACCGCGATCTGGATCGGCTTCTCCAACTACCGCGCCAAGGTCCGGCCATGAAGGCGCATGCCGCATGGGCGTTGACCGTGGCCCTGGGGCTCGCCGCGTGCGGCGGACGCGACGATCCACCGCCGAGTGTGGGAGCCGCGCCGCGGCTTCCCGAGCCGCAGAAGCGAGCTGTTGCCCACGCATGAAGATCGCCGAACCCGGCGCAGTGGGGTGATCGCAGCGGCCCATCGTGCCCCAGGGCTATCCGAATCACCGCCGATCGCCACCGATCTGCAGATCCCGCGCCAGACGCTGGTCCTGCCGAACGGCGACATCCTGGTTGCCGAAGGCAAGGGCGGTGGCGCCGCCGAAGCTGACACCGAAGGACGTCATCGCCGGCTTCATCAAGGCGAAGGGCACCAGCCCCGTGAAGGGCGGCAACCGTCTGACCCTGCTGCGCGACGAGCGACGGCGACGGCACCTACGAGACACGCACGGTCTTCGCGAAGGATCTCAATGCGCCGTACGGGCTCGCGCTGGTCGGCAGCCGGCCTCTACGTCGCCAACCAGGACGCGCTGGTGCGCTTCGACTACCGGGACGGGCAGACCCAGGCCGCGGCGCCGCCGGTCAAGGTCACCGACCTGCCGTCGGCGATCAACCATCACTGGACCAAGGCGCTGGCCGCCAGTCGCCGACGGCCGCTTCCTCTACGTCGGCATCGGCTCCAACAGCAACATCACCGAGCGCGGCATGGCGGCCGAGGTCGATCGGGCGATGGTGTGGCAGGTGGACGCCGCAGACCGGCGCGCACAAGCCCTACGCCACCGGCCTGCGCAATCCCACGGCGCTCGCCATTCCAGCCCGGACCGGGCCAGCTGTGGGCGGTGGTGAACGAGCGCGACGAGACTCGGTCCGAACCTCGTGCCCGACTACCTCACTTCGGTCCGCGAAGGCGGCTTCTACGGCTGGCCGTACAGCTACTGGGGCCAGAACGTGGACCCGCGCGTCCAGCCGCACGACCCGCAAAAGGTCGCCGTCGGCGATCGCGCCCGACTACGCCTCGGCTCGCATGTGGCGGCGCTCGGCCTCGCCTTCTCGACGCCGGCGATGGGCGACGCGTTCGCCGACGGCGTGTTCGTCGGCGAGCACGGCAGCTGGAACCGCGGCGATCCCGTCGGCTACAAAGTGGTGTTCGTGCCATTCCGCGACGGCCGCCCGGCCGGCGATCGCCGGTCGACTTCGTCACCGGCTTTCAGGCCGACGGCAAGACCTTGCGGCCGGCCGGTCGGCGTCACCGTCGATCCGCGCGGCGCGCTCATCGTCGCCGACGATCTGTCGAACACGCTCTGGCGTGTCACGCCAGAGCGATAGAGTTTCGTCAAACAAACCCGATCCATCGTCCCGCGACGAGCACGGATAGCCACAGGCACAGCGAGATCCCGGCCCGCACGCGCACCGCTGGCGACATGTTCCGTAAACCTGCGCCCCAGTGCTGGAGCCCGATGTTGACCAGCGCCAACCCCAGCAACACGAGCTTCCATCGAAACGCCGCGTTCGCCAGGTACTCGTCGGGCTTGACGGAAAAGAGCCACGCGCCCATCAGCACGGCGAGACTCAAACCCACGGCGGCACAGCGCACGAGGAAAGGCCCGAGCACCTCGATGGGAAATCTGCGGAAGAATCCCAGCAGTCGCAGGTCCAGCGGCAGAATGGCGCCGAGCAATACCGCGATCCCCAGGATGTGGGCGGCATTGACGAATAGATAGGCGGTCGCCGACTGCTGCAGCCAGCTCGCGCCCGGCCACCCACTGATGGCTTCGAGCACGTCGCTCAGTTCTTTATTCTCTCGGGGTAGATGTCGAACTGTCGCTCGCGCACGGTGATGCGCACGGCCTTCATGTGCTTCTTGTCCTTCTCGAGCGAGCGGTTGCCGAGCACGACGATGGGATCGCCGGGCTTCGCGGATTCACCGGTGAACCCCGAGCGCGCCGTCTGATTCGGATTTCCGAGGTCCACCTGCCAGATGCCGTCAGCGGCCTTCACCTTGAGCACGGGATGCGGCGGCGACATGGAGACGGATTCGATCGTGCCCGTGAGCTGGGTCTGTTCCTCTTCCGCCCAGTCCCAACCGTGGTGGCCGTAGGCGTTGAGACTCAGCAGCGCGGCAGCGATCCATGCGAGATGTTTCATGCGTGCTCTCCTGTGGGGCTGTCGATTCTAGCCCCTCAACTTCGCTCGTTTTGTATCGCCTTGGTCCAGACCGCGTCCAGCCACTCTTGAGTCTTTTCACTCGCAGCCACGCTCGCTTCCAAAAGTTTGGAATCGCCGACCATGGCTGCAAATTTTTCAAACATCAACGCTGCGGCTGGTTTCGCGGAGGGAACCTTTATGCGCTCTAACGTTCCGCTATCACCGAATTCACCCTTGCGGTAGTCGTACTCGGCGAATCCATCGCGCTCGCTTTGCACGAAGTCATGAAGACTGAATTCACCGCCGGTACCGGAAATCCTCAGGTCCATATTCAGAGTGCCTGCATCGAAGCCGCAATTCCACGTGGTAGTTGATCCATCGTTGAAAGCGATGACTCCGCTGCCGGTAACCACGGCCTTACTTTTCCTGTCACGGCGAACGTAAGCATCCAGGCCGATTACTTTGATGCCAGGCGTCGTGAACTCCACGGCCGCTCGCATGTTGTACCAACCGGCATCGCCAATCGCACCGTAAGGCTCGAGCTTGGGATCCATACGAATATTGTCTGCGTCCGTCAGACCGAATTGAAACACTGAATCGATCGACCACGGCCAGCCGATTTTCTCGCGCATGGTGGTCTTGATTTTCTCTGTTCTCGGGTGATGCACAAAATGCGTGCCATCCATGAAGCCGACACCATTTTTGCGACAGGCTGATGTGATGCGACGCAACGAAGCCAAATTGGCAAAGGGCTTTTCGCCAAGAACGTGCTTGCCGTTGGCCGCAGCCAACATACAAATTTCTTCCCGGACGGCGGTTGGCGTAGCAACGTAGATAGCGTCGACGGTGTTCGACGACAACATCTCCGACCACGAACCGAACGCGCCAGCAATACCGTGCGTCTTCGCGAACTGCTTTGCAGTTTCAATCTTCCGGCTGGCGACGGCTGCCAGTTCAGCGCGTGCGGCCACCTTTATCATCGGCGCCATGTGATTTGCGATCGAACCGGTGCCGACGATTCCCCAACGGAGTGGCCGATCGGTTTGCTTGTTCAGCGCGAGACGACTCTGCGGCAAATACGGCCGGGATCGCGGATACAACTGCGCCGGCGCCGACTACCTCCAAGAGCTTGCGACGTCCCGCATCGACTGTCGTCGAATTGTCGCATTTGTCGTTTTGGCCATTCATACAACTCTCCTTTCCGGAAATCGGTCTCTGTAGTTGCGTTTCTTACCACTATCGTGAGCGGTCATTTTCTACGCTGCGCGCATTCAGCGCCCCGCGCCGTGTTTTTTCCGTGGATTGTCGCCGGCACGCGACGCGAGCGAGCTCATAGTTCCGAAGATCTATGGTACTCGCGCGGCGCACCTGTAGCTTTGTCGTCCACCGCAGCGGCAGCCCAGGAAGGGCACGCCCGGTAGTTAGACAATGGAGATTTTCTACCGCGCCACAAGGCAGTGGCACGAGGGGGTAACATGTTCAGCATCAGTAAACGGCATCTGTGGATGTCGGCAGGACTGCTCGCGCTGTTCTGCCGTATCGACGTCGCCGACGCGCAACTCACCGATCTCACGCAGACGCCGAATGCCGAGAACGCCGGCATCTTCAAATCGCTGGAGCAGCAGATCGGCACCGGCGTCGGCAATATCAACACGCCGGGATCCTCGACCTTCATCATGGCACGCGACCCGGCACGTGCCGTACGCCGCGGACGGCAGCTGTTCCAGAGGAAGTTCACCCTCGTGCAGGGCTTCGGCCCGCGCACGATGGACGGTATCGGCAATATTGAAACCGCCAGGGCAATCGGCGCCGGATTGATCGAAAGTTGCGCGGGCTGCCATGGCCGGCCGCGCGGCTCGGCCGGTTTCGGTGGCGACGTGGTAACCAGGCCGGACAGCCGCGATGCACCGCATCTCTTCGGGCTGGGCCTGCAGGAAATGCTGGCCGACGAGATCACCACGGATCTGCGCAACATCCGCCAGAACGCCATCAACGAGGCACGCCAGCGTCGCCAGTCGGTCACGCGCTCGCTGACGAGCAAGGGGATCAGCTACGGTTCCATCCGCGCGCGCCCCGACGGATCGGTGGACACCAGCAATGTGCGCGGTGTGAACACGGACCTGCGGGTACGGCCATTCTTCGCCGAGGGCGACACCACTTCGATCCGCGAGTTCGTGGTCGGCGCGTTCAACGACGAGATGGGGCTGCAGGCGGTGGACAATCTGACCGCGGCGGGCGCCGCGGGACAGCGCGTGGTCACGCCCACCGGCATGGTGCTGAACGGCGCCACCGACCAGGTGAAACGCAGCCTGGTGTCGAGCCCTGCGGAAGACAATGACCGGGACGGCGTGGTCAACGAGATCCCGCAGTCGCTGGTCGACTTCATGGAGTTCTACCTGTTCAACTACTTCAAGCCGGGCCAGTACCGGCACACCAGCACCGGGCAGACCGGGCAGAACCTGCTGGCGCAGATCGGTTGCACCGCCTGTCACATCCCGAACCTGGTGATCAATCGCGACCGGCGCGTGGCGGACGTGGAGACCAACTTCAATCCGCAGAACGGCATCTTCAACCGCCTGTTCTCGGTGGCGTCACTGCTGGTGAGCGAGAACGATGACGGGTCCGGGCATCCAACCATCAAGGTCCCGAACCGCAATTCGTTCGTGGTCCGCAACTTCTACTCCGACCTGAAGCGGCACGATCTCGGGCCGAACTTCTACGAGCGCAACTACGACACCACGCTGCAGCGTGAATTCCTCACCGAACCGCTGTGGGGCGTGGGCAGTTCAGCGCCATACGGGCACGACGGTCGCAGTATCAATCTCGAGGAAGTGATCCTGCGGCACGGTGGCGAAGCCCAGGCGTCTCGCAACCGCTTCGCCCAGCTGTCCGAGAGCGGGCGGAATGCCATCTTCTCGTTCCTCAACGAGCTGGTGTTGTTCCCGCCGGACGACACCGCGTCGAACCTCGATCCGGGCGATCGCAACAACCCCACGTTCCCCCAACGTGGCCACGGCAGCATCCGGCTGCCGGAGATATTCAACGATCCGACCGAGCTCGAGTAGCCTGACTGGTGATGCTCTGGATGCGGCCCCGCTTACGCGGGGCCGCTTTTTTTTGGCGCGCCGCCGTCTCGGCCTCGCCTTGCACCGCACCACGGACAGAACCTGCGGTATTCATTAAGCTGCCACGCTAATGGCGGCTCACTCACGTCGGCATCATTTATGGGAGAATCGAATGAACAAGAGGAATCTTGCGGTCATCATGTGCGCCGCGCCGTTGGGCGCGCTCGGTGTGGGGCCAGCCGCGCTCGCCCAGGCTCAGGAAGATGACGACTCGGTATTCGAAACCGTCACCGTGACTGCGCA
This sequence comes from uncultured Pseudomonadota bacterium, assembly GCA_963711635.1. Taxonomy (GTDB): domain Bacteria; phylum Pseudomonadota; class Gammaproteobacteria; order Steroidobacterales; family Steroidobacteraceae; genus CADEED01. The sequence continues at coordinate 90,772 of CAVQEZ010000011.1, read as the reverse complement.
GAAACGCGAGCAGAGCATCTATGACGTGCCCGTGGCGATCAGCGCGTTCACGCCCGAAACCATCGAAAGGCAGGGCATCGTCGATCTCACCGATATCGGCAAGTTCGTGCCGAACCTCAACATCACCGGCTTCTCGGCGGGCCACACGTCGTCGCAGAATCCGTTCATCCGCGGCATCGGCCTGCAGGATCACCTGATCACGACCGAGCCGGGCGTCGGCGTGTACGTCGATGGCATCTATCTCGGCCGCCAGGTCGGCCAGAACTGGAGTCTCGCCAATATCGAGCGCGTCGAAGTATTGCGTGGCCCGCAAGGCACGCTGTACGGGCGCAATTCGATCGGTGGCGCCATCAACATCATCACGCGCAAGCCGGGCGACAAGCCGGGCGGAAAAGTGTCATTGACCGCCGGCAGTCGCGGACGGCTGAACGGCGACGCGTACGTGGACATGCCGCTCTCGGACGAGTTCGCCATGTCATTCAGCGCGGCCTACCAGCGCCGCGACGGGCTCGGTGACTTTCTGCTGATCGAGGATGCGAACCAGGAAGTCGGCGAGATGCAGGACATTGCCGGACGCATCGCGATGCAGTGGAAGCCGACCGACAAGCTGTCATTCCTGCTGACCGGGGACGGCAACGACGGCGAGAACGGCCTGCGGCCTTACTACACGCTGATCGACGAGCTCGGCGCGGCGTGCCGAGCCAACCCGCCGGCTCCCCCGGCGACCTGCACTGCCGCCAACGGCGCCGTCTACAACGCCGGCTATCGGAATTCCGACCGGGCGAGCGATCACTACGACAACAACACCGGCCAGGCCGACCAGATCGAAGTGACGAACAAGGCTTACGGCGTCTCACTGACGGTCGACTACGAGGTCTCGGACGCGCTCAATTTCAGGCTCCTCGCCAGCGACCGTCACTCGGAATACGAGAGCGGACTCGACGACGACAGCTTCAACGACGACTTCCTGTCGTTCCCCGAGATCGGCTCTGCCGATCAGCAGTCGGTGGAATTGCAGGCCACGGGCACGAGCGGCCGCTTCGACTACGTGCTCGGCCTCTTCTATTACGAAGAGGAAGGACAGAACTTCCAGAACGATACGAGCTTCAACTGCGGCACGGCCGCTGCGCCGTGCCCGGCCCCCAACAGCGGCGACTTCTTCCTGCACCAGAAGTACGACAGCCTCGCGGCCTACGCCAATGTCGGCTTCCAGGTGACCGATCAGCTCCGCATCGCGGCCGGCCTCCGGCAGACGGAGGACGACAAATCAGCGGACACGGAGCCCGTGGTGGGCGTGATCGGGGCGTCCAATAGCAACGATGGGTCGGAAACCACCTGGGACGTCTCGGCCTCGTACAAATTCGCAGACCGCATGACGTTCTACGGTGCCGTGCAGAGTGGCTACCAGGCCGGCCAGTACCCGGCGCGTCCGTTCTGCCTGTTCGGCAACCCCAATTGTTTCGTGGCCACCGAGAACGTCACGGCGATCAACTACGAAGTGGGCATGAAAGGAGAGTTCTTCGACAACCTGCAGCTCAGCATCGCCCTGTTCAACACGAACTATAAGGACCTGCCCTACCAGGTGAGCACGACGACGGGGGCCGGCTTCAATACGCAAAGTATCGTCGTCGATCAGACGTCGCGCGGCGCCGAGCTTGAAACCACCTGGGTCGCGACCGACAACTTCCGTCTGCACGCGAGCGTGGGTTACATCGACGTTGACGTCGACGATCCGAATCCGGCCGCAGTGGCTCCGCTGACACCGGAACTGACGGCGTCGCTCAGTCCCGAGCTGACGTTTCCCGCTGGAAGCGGAGAGATCACGCTGCGCGCCGACTGGTCATTCCGGGACGACATGTTCGGCGAGCCGAGTAACGACCCGGCCCGGTTCACGTTCATCGAGAGCCGCGACCTGGTCAATGCCGACATCAGTTATCAGCCCGCCGATGGCAACTGGACCGTCGGGATTTATGGCCGGAACATCACGGATGAGCGGTATGACAATGCGCGGCTCAACACGGGTGATTACGTGCTGGTCATGCTGAGCAACGATGCGAGTGAGTTCGGGCTTCGGTTCGTCAAGGAGTTCTGACACCCGAGCTCGAGGGCCGAAAGATCAGGGTCGAGGGGAGTTCCTCTCGACCTGCCTCTTCAATACTTCCACTTCGCATTTCAATCTGCCGCATTCCGCATGGAGTTCCTGAACGGCCCTGACCAGCGGCACGACGAACTCTGCATAGCGCAAGCCATAAAAGTCATCGTCGTTCTTTGCCGGATCGACGCCGCTGAAGACGAAGCAGGACTCCTTTGCCGCCTGTTCCACCTCCTGGGCCACGAAACCCGTGTAGACGATGTTGGAACCGGCATCCTTTGCAGTCTGCTTTTCCTTTGAAGGTGCCGCGGACACTTCGGCCAGGGCGGGATCGGCCTGCAACTTCGGGCGCGCAGACTCGAGTTTCCTTTCAAGTGCTTCAACATCCACGTTGTAAGTGATCGGGCGAAGCTTGTTCACGAACGCGAGGCCGGGAACATTCTGAGTGATGTTCTTCTTGTAGCGGGCATCGGAGAACGTGCTGTAACTGACCTGCCCGCCGATCGAAGTCACGGAACTGTTGCCGATCCTTACCTGGTTGTCGGCAGTCACCTGCGCCGAACTGCCAATGGCGGTGCTGTTTGCGACGTGCGCGGACGAAGTCGCGCCGCTCCCTATGAATGTGCTGCTCTCGGAATCGGGAAATGGGCCGGAGTGCGTACCGATGGCCGTGTTGTAGCCACCCTTGGTCACATGGACCATGGCCAGCCGGCCCATTGCAGTATTGCCTTCGCCCGTGGTGTTGGATTCCAGTGTGCCCACGCCGAACGCTGAATTGCTCTGGCCGCTCGTGTTGTTGATCAGGGCTCCATTTCCGGCGGCGGTGCAGTTACTGGCACTGGTGTTGGATCGCAGGGCATTGATCCCGATCGCCACGTTGCCATGCCCGGTGACATTGGAAAACAGCGCTTCGAAGCCGGCAGCGGTATTGCCACTTCCATCGAAAACATATGGAAGCGAAGGAATCTGGTCCGTCGAGTTCGCATAGAGTGCCCGGGCCCCGACGGCCGTATTCCAGGCTCCACTGCCGTTGGAAAAAAGCGCTTCCGCGCCTACCGCTGTATTGGATTCCCCTTTGGAATTCAGGGACAACGCCTCGACACCGACCGCCGTGTTGTCGTTGCCGACGGTATTGAAGTGCAGCGCAGACGTGCCGCAGGCGACATTGAACTGTCCCGTCGAGTTCATCTTCAAGGCGTTGGCTCCGGCAGCCGTATTGGCCTCGCCGCTCTCATTGTTGTGCAGCGCGTGACTTCCGCAGGCGGTGTTGTCGCTGCCCGAGACGTTGAACTGTAAAGCTCCCGTGCCGTTGGCGACGTTGGAGCGTCCCTTGGTGTTGAAATGCAGCGCACTGCTCCCGGTCGCCGTATTCGCCTCTCCGCTGATGTTTTCGTGCAGGGCACGGTGGCCGCAGGCCGTGTTGTCGCTCCCGTCCCTGTTCAGATGCAGGGCGTGAAAGCCGATCGCGGTGTTATTGGTGCCGGTCGTGATGTCGTCGAGTGCCTTCGTTCCCAGCTTGGTGTTGTCCATGTGTGCTCTCCGCGAGTTTGCCGAGCACCGTGTAGCTCGAAAAATCACTGAGAGTCACGAAGGAAACCCGTGCGAGAGACGAAATATCGCCGAAAAAGGGCTGAAGCCACTACTCGAACAAGAATGACGGGCGCGTCGATCCACGTTTCCCGCCGGGGGTCTGGCAGCTGGACGCTACTCGCAACTCTGACCGCGCGGACCGCCGCGAGTCGTCGATACGTCAGGGAACCTCGGGGCAAGGCTGGCGCTCGCAATACCAGTCCCACTGGACGAGGACCTCCTCACGCATGTTGATGTTCAGCGTGACGCCGCCCACGACGAGGTTGAACCTGATGATATTGCCCGTGATCCAGGTGTCAGGCGTGCCCCAACCATTGAAGGGCTCGACCACCGCGCCGCGTCCGAGCACGATGTTCGCGTTGACGTTGTTCAGGATCCACGCGAGCTGGCCGTGCAGCCATTGACCCACCGCAAAGGTCTGACCATTGGGCAGGGGAATCACCTTATCGGCCGGCACGATGCGATTGAGGCCGGCGTAGGCATTCGCGTCGCGCTCGAAGAACAGCTTGTCCTTCATGGTGGCGATCAGGTCGCGGGCGGATGTCCTGACAAGACCGTTCACCTCGTGCTCTACCCAAATGTCGACGACCAGGCCGATGATCGGGATCCAACCGATGTTGGTACTGCAGCTCGCATTCGAGCTGACATTGGCGTCGAGCCCCACTGTGTTTTCCGGGATTCCGCCCGTGGCGGAACCGATTTGCGCATTGGCGACGATGTTCGTTATTTGAACGTTGATCGTGCAGGTGGCACTGAAGATGCCGCTTCTCTTGGTTCCCGAAGCCCTCCCGACGTAGTTGAGGCCCGTTAGCCGTGTGGTCAGGTAACCCGCCCCGTTAGGTTGCAATGTGACGTTCGGTTCGCCGTACAGGTCGCCATATATGAAGTTGAGCCCTTCGCGCGCCGCCATCTGGCGCACCTGGTTGTCGAGCTCGGCACTGAGCGAGTTCGTGATCGAGTACACGTCGCGCGCGACGGACGGCAGATAGTTCCCGCTATAGCGGTCTTCACTGTACGTGATCTCACCGTAGGAGCCGTTGACAGAGGCGCCGACGGTTACGACGTAGTTGTCGTACCAGGGGCTGGGCCACCAGTCCGCATGCGCAACGTGGGGCACTGCAACAATGGCGAGCAACAAGGTCCATCTGCTCTTCATACGTCCTCCTGCATTGTGGACTGCAGGAGGTTCTCTGCCGCGAGAACAATTCCGCTGACATCCACAATGGCTGTTTCACTCCGCGCTTGGCGAACTCTGCAGACAACGGCGATAACGATCGTCCACCCGCCGCGCGAACCAGTCGGTGGTCAGCTTGCGACTGATCTTCACGCTCTGCAGACGAATGCTTGGCACCAGAGCACGCGGCGCCGGTCCCCGGGCGTCTGCCAGTTCGAATACCTTTAGATAGAGGTCGGTCTTCTCGAATTCGTGCGTGGTTCCCCGCTCGAGATCGCGACGGATCTGGCGCTCGCCGAGTCCGAGTGCCCAATTTACGCACCGCGAGTTCAGTCTGGCTCGGCTCGCTGCTGCCCTCGCGAAGAAGATCCCCGTCGATCGCCAGGCGCGTCTTGCTCAATGAACTGACCGCTTGCTGAAAGGCGGCGTTGCGGCTTGCATAGTGCCCCGCGTTGAAATCGGCGAAGCGATACAGCATCGAGTCGTAGCTGACGGGATAGCCGAGCAGATGGGCGATGCCGAAATAGAGTCCACCGCGACGAGTGAACACTTCGCGCCGTACGCCATCCGCGAGCGGGTACGGATACGTCCTGGTTTTCACGTGCGACTCGGCGAACGCGATGCCTACCTGCATCGGTCCGCCTGTCCGCACGGGATTCAGGTCGGCGAAGAGCTGGCGGCCGAGGGGCATCGTGCCGATGAAGTCTTCGAACATTTCGCTCAAGGCTCGTTCGGTTCTGACCTGCCGCAAGCGCTCGGCGTAACTCCGCCCGTCGGGTGAGCGCGCACTCAGCGCCAGGTTCACGACGGTTTCCGGGATGTGATAGCGCCCGGCGCGTTCATCGATTTCCCTGCGCGCCATGGCCGGCAACCCGGGAACAACCGGATCGACCTGGAATCCCGATTCCTGCTGGATCACCGCGACGGCTGCGCAAATGTTGCGCGCGGTCGGCCTGACTTCGAGCGCCTCGAAAGCCGCAAACATATCGATTGCCCAACCATCACGATTCGCAACCGCGGCCGGAATGCGCGCGCGGATTTGAGCACGGGCCAGATCGGGATCGACCGGTGGCTCGCGCGGAGGTGCCGAACTGCAGGCTCCCAGCAGCATGGTTACGAGAGCCAGCAGCGCCACGAGAGGCGGTCGTCGATGAATCACCAGTCACCTTTCCACAATTTTCAGCGCCGGGGATGGCGATAGTACTTTAGTGACAACTCACACTTGATCGCGGCGCCCCGGAAAGGCCATCGTTCCGCGGGGCTGTCGAACAAGCTGCCCCTCGTTCGTTTTGGGTGGGAGGGCACCATGAACAGCACGACACTGGCTTCCAGCATTACCAACGCCGTCATCGCGCCGGCGGACGACCGGCGACGTCTCGCCGACCGGATTTTCTACATCGCCGTCGCCGTCAATGCCGCACTCACGCTCTTCTGCCTGCTCGCGATGTTCTCCGGCTTCGGCGCGCAGATCGCGGGCGACTTCCGGTTCGACGCACGCACCCTGGCCACGTTGCTCTTCGCGTTCCTGTTCTTCAACGTGTTCTGGGCTGTGGTCTGGTACGGTGTGAAGAACCTGCTGCTGAAGTTCTTCGTCGGCATGAGCCACGAAGATCGCCGGACAGTGTTTTCCTCGCGCATGTCGCAGCCCTTCGAGCTCGACGCTCTCCTTCGCAAATACTCCGAGCGGCGCATCCGCATCGCGGACATGATCGGCCGGCGCGGCCGCTTCATCACGCTCGCGGGCGCGATAGGCTTCTTTCTCTACGTGCAGCTCGCGGCCGGCGAAAGCGACAACTTCGCCGCCGCCTTCACGTCGCAATCGCTGTTCGACCAGGTCATCACGAACTGGGTGTTCCTCGCGTGCTTCTATCTCAACGGCTTCGTCGGCGCGACGCTGTTCGGCGCGCAGACGCGGATCATGGATGGCACGCTGGCGCGCGCGAACTTCATGTCGATCGTCACGCTGTGGGCGTTGTTCAAGTTCGCGCTGATCCCGATCGGCGCGCAGCTTGCGACGCTCTATCCGCGCGAACAGTTCGCGCTGCTGTTCGCGCTCATCTGGATCACCTACCTGGTCGTCGACACCTTCGCGGAAGTCGGCGGATCGCTCTACGGCACCATGAAGATCCGTGTGCGCGGCGTCGGCGACGTGAACCGGAAATCCATCGCGGGCACCGTCACCGGGTTGGTCGCCGGGCTCGTGTTCAGTATCGGCATCGTCATGCTCAACGGGCTGTCCGGGCCGTACCTGGCGCTTGCCGTGACGGTCTCGCTCTCGAGCACTGCGCTCGAGCTGCTCTCGCCGCGCGGCACAGACGACTTCACGATGGCCACCGGTAACGCACTCATCTGCTGGGCGTTTGGCGCGTGGGTATTCAGTTAGCGTCGGGCCAGTTCGCACTCCGCTCACGCAAACCGACGCCCGTCACAGTTATCCGGCGAAATATCGGAGAGGAACGCGCTGTAGAGAGAACCTTCAGGCGTTCGCGGGACACATACGTGTAGTTTTCGAGTACTACAGGGCTGTGGCATAGATGAAAGGACTCCTTTGTGCCTGCTTGCTGGCATCACTTCCCTCAGTCACCCAGGCCTACGAAGCGGATGTTCACTACTCGACAACCTATGTGATCGCAAGGGCTGTCGGGTGGTCGGAAGCCGATGCCCTGACTATCGCCAGCGCGAATCAAGGGGTGGACGAGAACCAGGACACCGTCGCTGCGCTTGAAGTGGATTCGACTCCGACGAGTTCAATCCACCAGGCGGAGAAGAACCTGGGATTCCACTGCTTCAGCAAGACTCGTGGACAGGCAGGCCAGATTTCCGCAGACGTCCGCAAAGTCATATCTGCCCACTTTGCTGAAGTGCCTGTGCATGATGGACCTCGGAGAAATACCAGGAGTTTGATCGCGCTTGGTGTTGCCCTGCATTGTCAGCAGGATGCATACGCACATGTGGGTTTCGGCGGTTCGTGCGGCTCATACTCGGGCAGTTGTTATGGGCATACCCATCAGACTTTCCTCGATCAAGTGGTCTTCGGCCTGCTGGGGAAACACCACCACAACCCGGATCATCCAGGTGTTTCCGGTCAGTGGCTTCTGGAGGCACTCCAGGGGACGGTCAGCGAACTGGCAGCACGCCGGCCAAAGTCGTCTTTGCGTTCGATTCCGGCCAATGCATTGATCGCTCTCTCCGACAATCTGCGTGGGTCCGGGCTCGAACTACCTGACGAAGTGCGTCGCGAGTGCAATCGCTACATCGCCGGCAAGTGGCTTTTTGACTTCTTCCATACCCGCAGCAGAACCCAAAACAACCCGGACACACTGGAAAAACTGGCGCCAGAAGTCGCTGCCACTTGCAAGAATTCATCGCTGGCCTCGGCAACCATCGTCAGGATCCCTGCTCCGCGTTTCCCACGCTTGAAACCTGATGCGTCGCCGTATCTCGTAAGGACAGATGGAACGTATCAGATGGTAGGTGACGGGGACTCCTTGCCAAAGACTCCTAACTACAATACCGACGAGGTGAAGGTGCAGTTGTCACACTGGAGCCAACTTCTTGCTTTACCACTCATGGCGCAGGTCGCGCTCTTGTCTGCAGACGGCAACCGCAAGGCAAAGTGACGGGACGCTCCAGCTACTGGACGCTCGCGGAGCTCACGGGTCATACATACTATGGCGGGGTCGATGCATCCGCCCTGGACTCGATGAGGTGGTCATGAGCAAGCCGAACCTTCTGAATCGGCGCGAGTTCCTCGCACTTTCCGCTGCGGCGACTGGATTGGGGGCCCCCGGCCGGCGCCGGCCGAACATCCTGCTGATCGTTGCCGACGACCTCGGGTACAGCGATCTCGGCAGTTACGGCGGCGAGATCGACACACCCGTCCTGGACTCGCTGGCGGCCAACGGACTGCGGTTCACGCAGTTCTACACCACCGCCCGATGCTGTCCCTCGCGGGCGAGCCTGCTCACCGGGCAGTATCCGCACAAGGTGGGCGTCGGCCACATGGTCACCGACCTCGGGCATCCGGGGTATCGCGGACGACTTTCCGAAAATGCCGCGACGCTGGCCGAAGTTCTGAGGCCGGCCGGCTACCGGACCTTCATGTCCGGCAAGTGGCACGTAGGAACTCCCGATCCCACGCGTCATGGCTTCGAGCAGTGGTTCGGCACGCTCATCAGCGCGCAATCGTTCTGGGACTCCGCGCAGTACCTGCGCCTTCCGCAGGGAAGCCGTCCCCGAAGCTACGACCCGGATACCTTCTATGGCACCGACGCGCTGACCGACTACGCGCTGGATTTTCTGGCCGACGCCCGCACGACGCCTGATCAGCCCTGGTTTCTGTACCTGGCTTTTCACGCGCCGCACTTTCCGCTGCACGCGCGCTCCGAGGACATCGCCAAATATCGCACCCGGTACGCCTCGGGATGGGACGTGCTGCGACAGGAGCGCCTCGCGCGAATGAAGCGGCTTCGGCTCGTGTCCAAAGGTACGCGCCTCTCGCCGCGCTCGAAGTACACCAATCATGGCGAGATCGTCACCGCCCAGAACCCCGCGTGGGACAGCCTCCCGGAAGACCGCCGCGCGGATCTCGCGATGCGCATGGCGATCTACGCGGCGATGATCGATCGCATGGACCAGAACATCGGGCGCGTGACCGCGGATTTGCGTGCCAGGGGCGAGCTGGACGACACGCTCATCCTGTTCCTGAGCGACAACGGCGCGTGCGCCGAATGGGATCCGTTCGGCTTCGACGTCAGCTCGAGCCCTAACAACGTGCTGCATCGTGGCGACGACCTCGCGCGCATGGGCAGCCGGAGCACCTACCACAGCGTCGGATCGGGCTGGGCGAATGCGTCGAACACGCCTTGGCGGATGTACAAGCATTATTCGCACGAAGGCGGCATCAGCACGCCCTGCCTGGTGCACTGGCCCGCCGGATTCCGGCGCCGCAACGCGCTCGAGAATGCGCCGGTTCACCTCATCGATCTGATGCCAACCCTCGTCGAAGTCTCCGGGGCCGAATATCCGGAACGACTGGGCTCACGTCTGATCCCGCCGATGGCGGGAACCAGCCTCATGCCCGCGCTGCGCGGGGAAAAACTGCCCGAACGAACGCTGTACTTCGAGCACGAAGGCACCCGGGCCGTCCGTGAAGGGCGCTACAAGCTGACCGCGCTGCGCGGAGAGCCCTGGAAACTTTACGACATGGAGCGCGATCGCACCGAGATCGACGACCTCTCCGACCAGCAACCGCAGCGGGTCGCGTCCCTCGCGAAGAAGTGGGATACGTGGGCGGCAGAGAACCACGTGACGCCGCTGCCGGAAAGTTATCCGGTGCACTACCTGCGTCGCAGCAAGCCCAACTAGGCAAGAAGGGCTCCGTCAATGTGCTTGACGTCTCACAACGTCACGGCTTCCCTCAAACCCCTGGCGTGCGCCCCGGCGGTCGCCGCGGGGCGGCTTGCGGAAATGCACGATGCCGCGCTCGTAGTCGATCGCCATTTCGCGCGAGCGCGCGAGCACATCCATGCCGATGAGCAGGGTCGGCTGATCCTGCAGGCCCCAGACATCGAAGATGTGAAAATCGCCTATGTACGCGTTCACGCTGTCGACGATGGTGCGGCCAAGGTGCAAACGCGGCGTCCAGACACGCTCCGCAAGCACGATGGGGCGCCCGAAAGTAAAGGCGTGACCGTTGTGATACTCGATCGAACGGGCGGCGACGTTGCGCAACGCATCGCGAAAACTCTGGTTGGCGAGCGAGATGTCGGAGCCGGTGTCGATCAGCACGTTGACGCGCACGTCCATGATCTTGCCCTGGACCATCAACAGCGAGCCGAAGCGCATGCGCGCGGGCACGCTCGACCAGTCTTGCATTTGCATCTGCGCGGCACTCTCGTAGATCTGCACGCAATACTTTGTGAAATCGACGTGCAGCAGGCGTCCCGCCATGCCGTCGACGCCGAGCAGCCCATGCTCGCCGTCCAGCATGGGCCCGTCGAGCACTGGCGTGTCGCCGCCCGAGAGGTGAAGAGCGCCGAACGAGAGTGATTCGACATTCACCAGCTTGGCGAGCTCTGCGCCGTCGACCGAATGCACCAGGCCTTCGCCCGTATGCGCGAGTCCAAGGCGCGTGGCCAGCGCCTGGGAGAGCACCGAGCGATTGGCGCCGGTGTCGATGATGAAGCGGAATGGACCCTGACCGTTGATGTTGATGAGCGCAACGGCGCGCCCCGCGGAGTCGTTGCTGGTTGCGCCGGTGACGCTCGACGTACCTGGGGCAAGGGGTTCGCAAGCGCTCGCCGGCACGGCCATCCAAGCCGGACCTGCGACTAACAAAGCCACGGTCACGACTTTGAGGATGCGCGCCATGAGGCGACTATGCGCTGGCGCGCGAACGCCCTCAAGCGAGGTGCGATGTTTCCCGGAAGTGGGCCGCGATGCCGATGTTTACGAGGTGACGAATCCGCAGGAGATCAATCCGCCTGCCCCTCCACCCTCGGCTGGCGCGACAATGAGATCCTCGCGCTTTGGATGGACCGTAGCGACCTTCCTACAGCCGCTACACCTCAAAGTATGAGCAGATCGCGCAGGCGCTGATGGCCCTGACGAAGCGAGTGTGAGGAAGTGTGCGCGCGCTGGAACTACTGGCGATATTTCCGGGAGAGATTGTATGACCATCAAGGACATCGGTCCGCAGCCGCAGTCGTTTGATCTTGAGCAAGCGACGCTCGAGAACGACAACTATCGAACCGTGGCCTGGAGCGGCCGATACTTGCAGGTCACATTGATGTCGATTGCCGTCGGCAGCGACATCGGACTCGAAGCGCACCCGGACACGGATCAGTTTCTGCGCCTCGATGGCGGCCGCGGCCGCGTGCAAATGGGACCGAGAAAGGATCAGCTCACATTTGACAAGGAAGTATCCGACGGTTGGTGCATTCTCGTGCCCGCAGGCACCTGGCACAACGTCACGAACATCGGCGATGAGCCGATGCAGATCTACGCGATCTACGCACCTGCGCACCACAAGCCCGGCAAGATCCACAAGAGTTTCGAAGAAGATCAGGCGGATCAGGATGACCATCCTGCGGAGTGGTCCGTGCAGCCTCCTGTCACGCGACCCGATAAACACGGTTGATCGCGCAGGGCGCAAACGAGCGGTCCATTGCGGGACCGCTCGTTGTCATTGCAGCGGATCGAACGCTGAGCCGCGGCTGACTGAATTCAGGCGCGACCGAGAATCAGAACCTCACGCTCATCGTCAAACCGTAAGTGCGCGGCGGCAGCAGAGTGCCGCCGATAGTCCGAGTACTCGCCACGGCATAACTTCCCGCCCAGACGAATTCGTCGGTGAGGTTCTTGCCCCACAGGTTGACGGTGTATCGCTCACCCGGCGACGTGTAAAGCAGGTTGGCATCGACGATCGTGTAGTCCCCGGAGGACATTCGTTCGTCGTTGAACTCCGCGTGGTACTGCTTGCTCTTGTAGATCGCGTTGGCTGCCAATCCCAGAGTGCTGCCATTGCCGAGCGAGAACTCATATGACGGGCGGATGGTGGCGGTCCATTCCGGCGACATACGGGTCGTATTGCCGCTCAAATCCTGCAATGGCGCCTGTCCGGGAGCCGCGCTGTAGCTGGCCGCGTCCAGCGGATTCGGCGCGAAGAATTCCGTGAACTTCGAATCGAGCCAGGCAACAGACGTATCGAGCGCGAAACCCGCCCCGGACCGCCACGAGGCGTCGAGCTCGACGCCCTTGCCCTCGACCTGCGCCGCGTTGCGCATCTCGGTGGTGAAGTTGGGTGGCGCCGCCTGCGGGAAGGTGAACTGGAACTGCGCATCCTCCACCTCGTGGTAGAAGACGGCGACATTGAGCTGCAGCCGGTTGTCGAGCAGCGTCGATTTCACACCCAGTTCGATGCTGTCCACTATCTCCGGATCGACGAATTCCTTGCCGGCCTCGCCAATGACCGATGTGCCGCTCTTGAATCCCTCGGCGTAGGTCAAATAGGTCAAGAGTCCTTCCCGCGGACGGAACTCGAAACCAAGCTGCGGCGAAAAATTGTCCCAGTCCTTGGCGCGGCGGAACGGGTAACCCAGTGGCGACGGCGCCGGTGCCGCCGCCGGCGGAATCGCGGTGGCCTGGTAGCTGGCGACGTCGCGCTCCTCGTAGCTGTAACGGCCACCGGCCTTGAGCGAGAACCTGTCGGTGAAGTCATACGTGACGTTGCCGAATACGGCCCAGGTCATGACGTTCATCGCTCCATCGAAGATCGCACGGGCGTCGGCCGGATTGCTGCTGAAGTACGGATTGGGATTGAACCCAAGGTGATTCTCGATCCGGATGTATTCCTTCAGGTAGTAGCCAGCCAGCAGACCGTGCAGGCGATCGGTGTCGAAGTTGAACTGCAGCTCTTCGGAGAACTGATGTTGATAGAGCGGCTGCCAGTGATTGCCGGCCGTGCGCGTGATGCCCGGGGCAAGCGTGCAGGTGCTGGTCGGGCCGACCAGCGGCTGCCGGCAGCCTGGATAGTCCGACACATCAAAGTCCTGATAGAACTCCGCTTCGTAGTCGCGCTGATTGGTGATCGACGTGAGCGACAGGGTATCGTTGAGATTCCATTTCGCGGTGAGCGTGGTGGCATAGGTCGTGCGGTCGTTGATGGGTTCGACGTTCGCGCGGATGTTGCGCGGATCGCTGGCCACCGAGAAGCCAGGCTGGATCGCGAGCGAACGCAGGTCCACGCCCCCAGGTGCCGGCGCGGTTGCGGTCGGGAAGGACGCCTCGCGGAACTTCAGGGCGTTCGAGGCATCGTCCTCGCGGTGGTATTCGCCGGTCAGCAGAAACTCGAAGGTCTCGCCCGCCAGGTATTGCACAGACAGCCGTCCCGAGTATTGCTTGGCATCGTCGACGTCGGCACCGGTCAGCTCATTGACGGCGTAGCCTTCGCGATCCAGGTAACGGAGGGCCAGGCGTGCGCGCAGGTTGTCGGTGATCGGTCCGCCGATTGCCGCCTCCCCCAGCATCTCCAGGTCCTCGCCTGCCGCCGTGAGTCGCGCGTAGCCGTCCAGCTCATCGGTCGGCTTGGCCGTGATCAGATTGACCACACCGCCCGTGGCATTGCGGCCGTAGAGTGTCCCCTGCGGGCCGCGCAGCACCTCGACGCGGTCCAAGTCGAACATGGCGCTCATCTGCGCGCCGGCCTGGGCAATCACCGCGCCGTCGACACTAAACGCGACGGACGGATCGGCGCCCGGAAAAGAGCTGTTCAACCCAATGCCGCGAATGAACAATTTCGCGAAATTGAAATCGTGTCCGAAGCTGATGCTGGGGACGAGGTACTGCAGAGATTCGAGCGTTTGGGTCTGTGTGTTCAGCAGCTCGTCCGCACCGATCGCCGTCACTGCCATCGAGACGTCCGCTAGCGATTGTTCGCGCTTCTGCGCCGTAACGATCACTTCTTCGATCTCGGAAGCGACGGGCGGCTCCGCGCCCTGCGCCATATTCAGCCCCGCAAGCAGGACTGCCGATCCCCCAAGAACATGGTTGCTCTTCGTCATGTTGCCCCCCAACCCCATGGCCAAAACGGGTACACGCGGGGATGTTAGTCCTCGGCATTCGCCAAAGCGAATTTCCGGCGCCGTGGCTCCTTCCCAAGCCTCCGGGTCCTCTCACCCGGCCGGGCTCACCGCTCAGTGAAAGCTAGGCTAAGGAGTCAAAGCGGCGCGTTCTTCGGGAAATGGCTGAAGATCGAAATTCACCACTACGCTTCGACAATTGGCTTGAAGCCGGCCCAGGCCATGCGGCGCATGTCGAAGGGCATGTTGGCGGGATCCATCATCTTGGAGAGGCGCGGATCCTCCATCACCTTCTTCATGATGCGTTTCTGGTCGGCCTTCGACTTGTAGGTGATCCAGGCGAACACCACCACCTCGCCCGGCTTCGCCCTGGCGAGCTTCGGAAAGAGGGAGGTGAAAGTCTCGCCCTCGTGCTTGCTGGTGAGCTGGTCGGCGACGCACTCGACGTATTCGAGGGCACCGTGCTCACGCCAGACTTTGCCTGCCACGCGGGCGACGCGGCGGTAGCGCGCGAGGTTTTTCTTCGGGACCGGCAGGACGAATCCATCGACGTATCGGGACATGCGTTTCTCCTTGTAGTTAATTGGTCGAACGGCGGACGCTCGTTTCGACACCTGCTGGAAAAATACTTCTCGAGCTCGGCCAGGCGCTGCCCACAATTCAGCGCCGATCTCGTTCGGGCGAAATCACTTCGCCTTCGATGACATCGCCGGCAGACTGCTGCTGCCCCTGCATCCGTGCGCGCATCTGCCTGCGCAGCTCTCGCGTTTGCCACCATAGATATCCGCCGACGGTCAGCGCGACGGCCAGTCCGATCGCGACGAATACCAGGGAAAGTAAGAATGCACTCACCAGCGTCACGGCGCCGCCGAGAACTACGAGCGCCTTCAAAGCAAGGAGTTTGGCCCGGGAAACTGCACTGCCACGGTAGCCGATTCGTGCGCGGGGTTCGTCGAGATGCATCGAGCCCTCCTGGGGTTGCTCGATCATAGATCGATACGGGTTGCCAGGAGTTCCCGTCCAAATTGCCACTCATGACGATAGGCCTGGCCCTCGCATCGAGGTACGCTGCCCAGTCATGAACATGATGCCCCGGCTCGCGTCGTCGATCCTCGTTTGCGGTGTGGCGCTCGGTGCGCAGCCTGTTCCGGTCACCGTGCACGCGGACCGTACTGTCGGCGAAATCCGTCCCATCTGGAACTATTTCGGCTACGACGAAGCCGGCACGACGCTGACCCGCGAGGGACGTCATCTGCTGAGAAGCTGAACGCGCTCAGCTGATGAGCCGATCCGCATCCGCGTCCATCATCTGCTGACCAGCGGCGACGGCACGCTCGCGCTCAAGTGGTCGAGCACCCATGTGTACACCGAGGACGCCGCCGGCAAGCCGCACTACGACTGGACGCGGCTCGACGCGATCATGGACGAGCTCACCCGTCCGGGCATCGAGCCGTTCGTGCAGGCGAGCTTCATGCCGCAGGCGCTGTCGTCGCACTCCGGGCCCTATACGCCCACCCTCGTGAAGACCGGCTTGCCGCGCGACATGGTGACCGGCGGCGCGTTCTATCCACCCAAGGACTACCGGAAGTGGGAGGGCCTGATCGAAGCGTGGGCGCGGCATAGCGGCGAGCGCTATGGCGTGGCGCGCGCTTCCGGCTGGCTCTGGGAACTCTGGAACGAGCCCGAGTCGCCGTATTGGCGCGGCACGAAGGAGGAATATTTCAGGCTTTACGACCACTTCGCGGCCGCGGTGAAACGCGCGCTGCCGGACGCGCGGGTCGGCGGCCCGCACGTGACCGACCCAGGATGGAAGAAAGGCGACGAATTCATGCGCGCGTTCCTGGAGCATTGCCGCTCGGGCCGGAATGCGGCGACCGGCGGTGTCGGCGCGCCGCTCGACTTCGTCGCCTTTCACGCCAAGGGCACGACGCGGCTCGACGAGAAGGGGCGCGTCGAAATGAAGCTGCGCAACCAGCTCGAGACCATCGACACGTACGGACGCATCATCGCGAGCTTCCCGGAGTTCGCGCGGCTGCCTATTTACATCGGCGAGTCCGATCCGGAGGGCTGCGCCGGCTGCCCCGCGACCCTCGATCCGGAACGGGACTATCGCCGCACCTCGCAGTTCGCCGCCTATACCGCCGCGTCGTTCATGCGCAAGCAGGACCTGCTGGCGCGCACGGGCGGCAACCTCCAGGGAGCGGTCTCGTGGGCCTTCACGTTCTCCGAGCAGCCGTGGTTCAACGGCTTGCGTGCCCTCACCACCAACGAGGTGGCGCTGCCGGTGTTCAACACCTTCGAGCTGTTCTCCCGCCTGCCCGCCCACCGTCTCGCCGTGGATGCGCCCGCGATGATTCCCGTCGATGGCATCATCGCCGACAGCGTGCGCGGTGAACCCGACCTCGGCGCGGTCGCCGCCATCGACACCGCACGGGCCCGCCTCGCGATCCTCCTGTGGAACTACCACGACGTGGCCGGCGGCTACGAAGACCGGCGCACGGTGCGGCTAACGATCGATGGACTCGCGCGCCACCAGGGCATCGGGCGCGCGGTCGAGTATTCCATCGACGAGCACTCCGGCAATGCCTACACCGCATGGCTTGCCATGGGCTCGCCGCAATCGCCCTCGGCCGAGCAGGTGGCGAAGCTGCACGAAGCCGAGAAGATGCGTCCCGTTCCGCGCCGCGTGCAAAGGACCCCTGGCGGTGGCGTGCAATTGGATCTCGTGATGCCTCGCCAGTCGGTGAAGCTGATCGAGATCGCGCTCCCGGCTCGCCGCTGACAGGGGGCTCTTACCCACACGACCAGCTGCACACGATTAGGCAAGAAGGATCTTGCGAGCCTCCCCTTCAGGGTCATCCACCATGCGGCAGTCGTTGTCCCAGATCATCGTCCGATTTGTTTTCGGATCGCTGGGTTGCCAGGTAAGTTTGGGCAGACTTGGATTGCCGGTCGCCGCAAACCTGGCCCACGAGGACGCCATCTTCTTCGCCAGCGCCTGCGCTTCGGGCGTGTTGCCGGTGCCTTGTTCGCAGCGCTTCGTGTTGTCGAAGCAGAATTGAAGCTCGGCGGTGTGCCACGCACCCGGCACGCCATCCAGGATCGGTGTCTGCCACGTGAAGTAATACGTGTAGGCCGGTGCGGCGTTGAGCGCGTGCTTGAACCCCGCCATCTGCACCACCCGGTTGCGAATGGCCAGGCCGTTGAGTCCCGGCGCGCCGCTGCATATATAAGAGAGCGTTTGAATCTTCTTCTGCGGATAGGCCTTCTTGAGTGCAGTGACAATGGCGCCCGCCTGCTCTTCTCCATAGGCCTTGGAGAGATTCGCACGCCACTCCTCTTCGGTCGGCCGTTGCGACATGCGATTGCCTTCTTCGCTCGTCGAGCCAATCAGCATCGGCACGTTCTTCGAAATCTCGGGGGCGGCATCGAAGAACGAGCGCATGTTGACGATCTTTCCATCGACGCAGGGTGACCAGCCCACTCGCGGCGTGCCCGGTGCGCCCGGCGTTGCGGGCCCCGGGGGATTGATCTTGGCAGCCGCCGCGTTGCCCGCCGCTACCAGCTTCGACCACTCCATCTTCTGCAATGATCCAATGTCATTCGGGGCGAGGCCGAGATCCTTCATCATCAATCGCGCGAGCTCGCGTTGCTGTTCGCGGCTCGGAATGTTTCCACCGCCACCCGACATCGCAGCCGCGCGATGAAACAAACCTGCCGCCGACGGCATGCCCATCAGCGTCGTCACTTTCGAACCGCCACCGGATTGGCCGTAGATCATGACGCGATCGGGATCGCCGCCGAAGTTGGCAATGTTCTCGTGGACCCATCGCAATGCCGCGACGAGATCCGTCATCCCGACGTTTGCTGAATCTTCGTAAGCCGATCCGCCGATCTCCGCCGCATCGAAGAACCCGAGAATGTTCAGACGATGATTGACGGAGACCTGCACCACATCGTGATGTCTCGCCATCTGCGCGCCTTCATGCGACGGCAGTTCGTACGAGGAGCCGAAGCTGTGGCCACCGCCGTGGAAATAGACCATCACGGGGCGCTTGCCGCTTAATGATAGACGTCCAGATGTTCAGCTTGAGCATGTCCTCGCTCTGCCAACCGTCGTCCCAATCCTGGATGAACGTTTGTTCGATGCTCGTCCACGAGTGCAAGGTTTGCGGGCAGTTCGCGCCGTAGATCAACGCGGGGTATTCATCCGTCCACGGAGTCGGCGGTTTCGCAGGGAGCCATCGATTCTCACCGGCGGTTGTCTGACCGTACGGAATTCCTTTGAAGGTGAAGACGCCGCCGTCGAGGTAGCCGCGCACTTTGCCGTACTGCGTTTTCGCGATTGCGGAGCGTGGCGTCGTCAGATTTCCAGGGCCTTGGTGAGCAGCCGTCTTGACGCTGTCTGACGCGGCAACGGAGTTCGCCGTCGCAAGTCCGATGCCTGCAGTAGAAGAAAGAATGAGCGCCTCGCGCCGGGTGAGTCCTGCGCGCTTAGTCGAATCAGCCATGAAGCCCCCTTCGTTGAATCGTTCGATGTCCGGGGCTGAGTTTAGGCTTCGTACGCAGCATGATCGCAGGCAATTCACACGTCGTGAACAGTAACTCAAGTGCCGCAGTACGTCCGAAGCACGCGTTCGGCCGGCGCCGGCGGCTGCTCGAACTCACCGCAGCCAGGCTGATCGTCGTAAGGATGCTCGAGGATGTTCAGGAGCTGGTGAAACGGCCCGAAGTCCCCGTGCGTGGAGGCTGCTTCGAGCGCGGCCTCCACCCGGTGGTTGCGCGGAATGAATGCGGGATTCACGCGGCGCATGTTCGCGGCGCGCTCCGCGGCATTCTGCGGCTCGCTTGCGAGGCGCTCGCGCCAGCGCCGCAGCCAATCCGCGATGCCAGAGGAGGATGCGAACAGCTCGAGTAGCGAGGCGTCATTGGCCGGTTCGTCGGCGCACCGCGCGAGGCGGCGAAACGTCAGCGTGAAATCAGCACCGGCCGATTGCATCGTTGCAAACAGGGCGCTGACGAGCTCGACATCGCTTTCCTTTTCGCTCGCCAGGCCGATCTTGCGCCGCATGCGTGTCAGGAGCTGAGCATCGAAAACCGGCATGAAGTCCTTGACGACCGCTGTCGCGAGCTCGACTGCTTTCCCGATGTCCGAATCGATGAGCGGAAGCAGGGTTTCGGCGAACCGCGCGAGATTCCATTGCGCAATGGCGGGCTGATTGCCATACGCATACCGCCCGGCATGGTCGATGGAGCTGAAAACGGTGTTCGCATCATAGTGATCCATGAATGCGCACGGTCCGTAGTCGATGGTCTCACCCGAGATGGCCATGTTGTCCGTGTTCATGACGCCATGGATGAAGCCCACGCTCATCCAATCCGCAATGAGCGCGGCCTGGCGCTGCACGACGGCTTCGAGCACCGCCAGCGCGGGAACGTCGGCGCCCCGCGCTTCCGGATAGTGTCGTGTGATGACGTAGTCGAGTAGCTGACCGACTGCATCGCGATCGTTGCGAGCCGCGAAGTACTCGAAGGTGCCGACACGAATGTGACTGGCAGCCACGCGCGTCAGCACGGCCCCTGGCTGAAGATCCTCGCGGACAACCTGCTCGCCGGTCGTGACTACCGCGAGAGAGCGCGTGGTCGGAACGCCGAGCGCATGCATCGCTTCGCTGATGAGGTACTCGCGCAGCATGGGCCCGAGCGCTGCGCGTCCGTCGCCATTGCGCGAGAACGGCGTCCGTCCCGAGCCCTTGAGCTGGATGTCGCGCCGCACGCCGTCGCGTCCCACCCGTTCTCCGAGCAGAATGGCGCGACCATCACCGAGTTGCGGCACGAAGCCGCCGAACTGATGACCCGCGTAGGCCAAAGCGATCGGGTCGGCATCATCGGGCGTTTGATTGCCTGAAAACCAGGTTGCGCCTTCGTGTTCGAGGACGGCTGGATCGAAGTCGAGCTCTTCAGCCAGACGGGAGTTGAAAACGACTAGCCGTGGATCCTTTGCAGGCGCCGGCGCGACCCGCGCGTAGAACCGCGAAGGCAGTGCGGAATAAGTGTTTTGGAGACCGAGCCGCATGACCGGCGGCAGTGTATCTCGCTCATCACCACCTCTGCGCCGGCCCGCGCGCCCGCTGGAATCCACTCTTGCGACGCGCGGCTGTCACGGCTCGACGTAGGCCACGGTCGCTTCGGCGCGACCGCTGAAAGATTTGCCAGGCTCGCCGGGTCTGCTCCCGTAGTTACCGGGAGATCAGACCATGTCGACCACAGGATCTCGTTTCCACGCAAGGCTGCTCAGGCTGCCGGTCGCGCTGCTCGCAGTCGCACCAGGCGTTGGACTGCAGGCTGGCGAGCTACCACGCACCCAGGCATTCAAGTTTGCCAATGTTGATGGAATCCGCGAACACGGCGTGACGGTTTCCACGGGCGAGTACCGTGGCCGCAAGGCCCTACGGGTCGTGCAGCCCGCGCGCGGCGAAGGGTATGCGGTGCTGCCCGGCGTGAATTTCCGGGACGGCGTCATCGAGGCGGACATGGCAATCGAGATCACCACGCCGCTGTTTCCTGGTGCCCCAGGGTTCGGTGGAATTGCGTTTCGCGCCCGCGACGATGTCAGCGGCTATGAGCTGTTTTATCTGCGTCCCGGCAACGCAACGTCCCCGGATCAGGCCAAGCGCAATCATTCGGTTCAATACGTGGCCGAACCCGGCTTCGGCTGGCCGCTACTGCGCCGCGCATGGCCTTCGGTGTACGAAGCGTACGTACCGCTGGAGACGGGAGCCTGGACGCATCTGAAGATCGACGTCACGGGGCGGGACGCGAAATTGTTCATCAACGGCGCGCCGCAACCCGCGCTCATCGTGCAGGGACTGAAGGGCGAAGACCTGGCCGGTCACGTCGCGTTGTGGGGCTTCCCGGGGCAAACCACCTGGTTCTCGAACCTGCGCGTTACGCATGCGAAGCCAGCGGCCGTGAGCAATGGTGGCGAAGCGGCCGGCGAATGGCGCGCGAAGGCCGTCACCGATGCCGTGCCGATGGAAGGCACATTGAAGCTGACCCGTGAGGCTGAGACCCTGGTTGGTAGCTGGACCGGCACGTTCGGCAATGATCTGCCCGTCAAGGGACGGTGGCGGAACGGCTACGTGGAAATCGAGTTCGAAGGCATTTTCCCGGCGAATCCGGCGATGGGGCCCGCAGGGCCGGCGGCGGTGACACTCGCGGGGTGGATAGACGGTGACGCGATGAACGGGCGTGTGCGGGTGACGAATCGAGCGGAGGGTACCGTCACGCTCGTGAAAGCGCCTTGACCGCTACTTCTTCGGCCGCGTCCCCGCCAGCGCCTCATCCAGCATCTTCACCAGCGCATCGCGCGAATAACTGTACGGCTGGTCCTCGTTGAGCTGCGCGAGTTGCTCGAGTTGCTTGCGGATCGTGATTTCCGCCTCTTTCTGATCCGGCGTCACCATGTAGCGGCGTTTCGGTTTCTCTTCGAACAGCGCCAGCATGATCGCGGCCGACACTTCGTCGGGCTCCTTGTACTTGCTGCGATCGGTGAAAGTGGTCGTGACGCCCGTGCGTTGCGTTGCGCTGGCGCCGATCGCGGAATTGAAATTGCCGGGTTCCACCACGTTCACGATCACGCCCTGCGGCGCGAGCTCGGCGGCGAGTGAATCGGTGAAGGCTTCGATGCCGTGTTTGCTGATCGAATACGCATTCAGCCGCGCGCTCGCGAGGATGCCGGAGATCGAGCCGATGTTCGTGATGCGGCCCTTGGATTCGGCCAGCAGCGGGCGAAAGGCCCGCGCCATGCGAAAGGGACCGTAGACGTTCACCTGCATCGTGAGGTCGAACTCCGCCATGCTCATCTCCATCGCCGGGCCCGGTGTCGCGACGCCGGCATTGTTCACGAGCCCCCACAATCCGCGCCCGGCCTTCGTGACTTCCGCCACCGCCGCGTCCACGTCGGCTTGTTTGGTCACGTCGAGCCTGATCGGCTGCACGTTTCTGATCTTGCCGAGCTCCGCGAGGTCCGCATCCTTGCGCGCGCCCGCGTAGACGAAGTATCCGGCCGCGGCCAGATGCTCGGTGAGATTGCGGCCGATGCCGGTGCTGGCGCCGGTCACCAGCACCGCTTTCATCGGTGCGGCAGCAGCGGCGGGTTCGGCGGCCTGGCCCAGCAACGGCCATAGGATCAACGCGACCAGTAGATAACGCATGCGCAGGCACCCTTTTGTTAGTGGTGCCCATCGTACGCGCGTTGCGCGTCTATTTACGAACGAACCGGCCGCCGTAGAAGAGCCCGGTCGCCTTGCCGCTCGCATCGTACTGGACGGACTGCATGTCGTACTCGTCGGCGCTTACCCAGACGTAGTCGTAAATCCGGTAAGTCCCCGGCGCCTCGCCTTCGAACGACACTTTCAATCGAAGGTCGCCCTTGTCATTGAGCGAACCCTGACCCGTGCCGATGCGCAGCTCGCCGAAGCTGGACAGGTGATGCACGATCTTCCTGACCGGATTGAAAGCCCACAGGATGTGTCCGGCAGGCGGCGTATCGACGACGCACAGCACGCTGTTATCCGTGTTGATCGCCCTGCAAAGCGTGTGGTGATTGGGGATCTTGATCTTCTCGCTGTCCCCGCCCCAGTTGTGCGACCAGGCGTCATCTTTGAGTGTCCACTCGCCCAGAAATCTGGAGAACGGATTGGCCGGCTGCGCCTTGGCGGCAGCGTCGACCGACGACTGGGCGAGCAGCGCGGTCGAGAGCGCACAAAGGAACCAGGGAATCAATCTCGGGAATGTCATTCGCTAAAGCATCGACGTGACGCGCCGCCGGATCGTCCGATCCGATCGGCCCGGACGAATCGACGAGCGCTCAGTGAAACTGGGCGGGTTCCTGCGCGTTCCTGCGCGAGGCGCGGAACTCGCGCGGCGTCATGCCGGCATGCTGGCGAAACGCCGCGTTGAACGTGGACTTCGAGTTGAACCCCACGTCGAGCGCGATGTCGAGCACGGACTTGTCCGGCTCGGCGACGAGCGCGTTCATCGCATCCTCGACGCGATGTTTCTTGATCAGGTCGTAGAAATTGGTCTCGAGGTCCTGGTTGATGACCTGCGACACGTAGTGCGGGTTTTCCTTCAGCGATTCGCAGAGCGCGCGAAGCGTCACGCTGCTGTCGCGATGCAGACGGCCCGTGCTCATCGCTTCCGTCGAGCTTGCGCCGGATCCGCGAGCGGGCCGGCAGGTCGAGCGCCGAGCGCGCGTACTTGGTCGAGACGGTCAGCTCCTGCGCGAGCGCGCGGTCTTCGATGCTGAAGATCGTCGTCCGGCGCATCAGCGCGAACACGACCGCGGCGGTCACGCCGACCTCGAGCGCGCAGAACACGATGCCGACGCCGTTATCGGCTCCCAGCGTCAGGCAATACAACGCGCGCAGCAAACCGACCAGCCAGTTCGTGCAGACGATGAAGATCAGCAGCCGCAGCGTCTTCACCGAGCTCGGCTCGACGACGGAGAACATCGCCTTGGAAAGAGCGACGTGGTTGCCGAGCAGTCTCAGGCAGGCGGTCAGGTAGTAAGGCACCTGGCAGAGAAAGAGGAAGATGGCCGCGAGCATCGTCGAGTGGATGAACAGGCTGTGCAGCGGAGTGGCGATGTCGTTCGGATTCTCGTAAGTGGTTCCGAGGTGCGTGCGCAGCAGCAGCGGCATCGTCAGCAGCGCGCCAGCGAGGATCACTGCGAGATGCGGGCCGCGCAGGTGTCGCAGCGACGGCGTCCGGTCTTCGGCGATCTCGCGCGCGAACATCCAGAGCGCGGGCGCGACCAGGAACGAAGATACGAAAAGGAGTCCCAGCCACAGCGATTTGGCGGGCGCCGCGGGCTGGATCATCAGCCACTGGAAGCCGTACCGCAGCGATTCCAGCACCAGGTACACGACGAGATACTTGAATTGTCTGGGCGCGCGGTTGCCGCCGACCACGAACGCGCAGAGCAGGCAACTGATGATGGCTGCCGCGTAGAACGAGCTTTGGAGTGTGGTCATGCGGGGCTGAGCGTATCGGGTTGGTGGAATTGTTTCCACGGGCCCGGCGGCGTACGAACGTATCAGCCGACGGTTCGGACGCTTTGCCGCGGTCGGCTTCGCAAAATCGGGGCTCCTACTCACGGAGCCACCTCATGTTTCCGAAGAACGCCTTCCTGCGGGTCGCTGGTTTGCTCATCGCGCTGCCGGCGCTGGCGCGCGATCCTGCACCACCGCGGGTCACCGTCGTCGATGAACCGTTCGTCTCCACCGTCCTGCGCGACAACCGCATCGGCCTCGATCCCGAGCGCGCGATCAAGGTGCTGCTGCCGCCCGGCTACGCGAAGTCGAAGCAGCGCTACCCCGTCGTGTATTTCCTGCACAACGCGTGGTATGGGCCGAAGCGGATGATCGAGGATGGTCGCGCGCAACGGTTGATCGAGCACGCGTTCGCGGATGGCGTCGTGCAGGAGTTCATCTTCGTCGTCGCCGATTACACCGGGCCCACGACCGGCAGTCTCTACGAGAACTCGCCCGTCAGCGGGCGGTGGATCGACTACACCGTCGACGAGGTCGTTCCCTTGGTCGACGCAAAGTACCGCACGCTCGCGCGGCGCGACAGCCGTGCCGTCGTCGGGGACTTCTTCGGCGGACGCGGCGCGCTGAAGCTCGCGATGGCGAAGGCTGATGTGTTCAGCGTCGCGTATGCGATGCATCCAGTTGCGACCGGTGCGGGCGATATCCCGTGGTCGTCGCTGGAGATCGATTGGCCGCGCATGCATGCGGCGAAGACGTACGGTGAGCTCGGCGGCCTCGGGCGCACGCAGATCTTCTGGGCTATCCACCAGGCGTTCGCGCCGAACGTCGCGGCACCGCCCTGCTTCTGCGACTTCTACACGGAGATGAAGGACGGAAAGGCGGCGTACAACCCGGACCGCGCGATGGCGATGCAGAAGTCGTTCTTGTTGGATGAGACGCTTGCGCAATCGGCGGCGGCGTTGCGATCGATGCGCGGTTTGGCGCTGGATTGGGGAAGGTTCGATACGACGCAGGCGCATGTGATTTCGAACCGGGAGTTCAGCAGGAAATTGGAGGACTTAGGCGTAGAGCATGAGGCGGAGGAGTATCGGGGGGATCCGTGGAATCGGACGTGGACGGAGGATGGGAGGTTTGCCGAGCGAGTGCTGCCGTTTCTGCGGAAGCATCTCGTTAACGCAAATCAGATCGAGTAGGCCGCGCTGAGGATAGAGCCTGACTACCCTCAGGGCTGGGCCCCCCAATCGCGAATTGCGACTTGCGCCCGGGCTGCGCCTGCCAACGTGCAGGACAATATCGAGGTGCTACTGTTGCTGCTGCAGCGGCGTCTGGCCGAGCAACGCGCGGATATCCAGATCAAGAAGGCCGGGCGCGGGAAGATGCAGTTCAACGGCGCGGCCGATCGTCACGGAACGCGAGGACAACTGATGTCATATCGAGTGAGTGTATTCGCCGCGTCGATCGCGGCGTTGCTGTTGCTGACTGAACGCAGCGCGGCCGGCACGGTGCGTTCGGTCCCGAACAGCTGTGAGTACGAACTGCCGGACTGGTACCAGGTCGGCGTGGCGACGTGGACCGGGCAATGCGTCAACGGAAAGGCGGAAGGAAAAGGCACAGCGTCCGGTGGCGGCACGCTGCGACTCACCGGGGATTTTCGTCAGGGCAAGGTGGTGAGCGCGGACGGCGTCTTCGAGAGCGTCAACAAATCGAATTACGAGCACGAATTCCTGCGCGTCACCGGCAAGGATGGTGTGTGGAGCACGTCGCCGCTGTTCGACCTGCCCGGCAAGGTGCCGATGCCGGGCTGGATTCTCGGTCAATGGAAGGTGAAGTACTCCAACGGCCGTTGCGAAGACATCCAGTTGTTCGAGGCGCCGCGCCAGACCATCGACGTGCGCAGCGGAACTTCGGTGCTGAATTACCGTGTCGGCTTCTACAAGGTCGAATCGAATCCCGGCTGGCTGCACATGCTGCGCGTCTCCAGCAGCTTCGACATGGGGCAGAACTGCAAGAATGAACGCGGTGAGGGTCAGGTATTGGAAAGCGCCTACGTGATCCGGCGGGATCGCAATGGCTGGCTGTACTGCACCGCGCCCGCCGAGGATGCGTGTGTAGGCAAGGCCAAGACGCTGCCGATGCCGAAAGACAAACCGGACCCGTCGAAGCCGAACCCCTTCGAGGATCACAAGAAGGCCGTACTCGATGACCTGTATCGCAAGACGCTCGCAGCGAATCCCGGGCTCGAAGGCCGCATCGTGTTCTCGGTTTCCACGATGAACAGCGGCGCGGTGTCCAAGTGCGAGGTGATTGCCAGCGACTTCACCGACGTCCCCGGCTTCGGCCAGCAGATGTGCGACAGCATCATGACCATTCGTTATCCCCCGGGTCCCGGGGGCGGCATTACCAGGGGGTATTACGAGACTGCGGAATTCCGTCCATGAGCACGTCGCGAACGGTTGCAAAGTCCGTGCAATTCTTCAGCCGGGTGGACCTACCCGCCAGGTGGCGCTGACATATCGTCCGCCGGGCGCCGTGAGTTCTCGAATCAGATCGAGTAGTCCGCGTTCCCTTCGACAACCGTCTGTACCAGCTTCGGCTGCTCCCCCGCCTTCCATCGCTTCACGCGGTGCCGCACCCGGTATCGCAGCGGCCCACCATCCGCCGACTCGCCGCGTTCAAACGGCACCGGAATGCACACGAACTCAGTCTCGAGCCAATCAGCAGTCACCGTGACCAGTCCATACCCGTGCCCGCCGAGATCCACGAACTTGAGATGCGGCGCGACCGCGGGGTTGTGCAGCTTCCGCGCCTCGGCGGCGCTCGTCCGCGATAGCGCCAGCGCAGCTCGCACACCATGCAGCATCGTGTAATTGATCGCCGGGATTTCGCGGTGCTCGCCGGTGTAGTACAGCGCGCGCAGCGCGTGGTCTGGCTTCACGATGCGGTCGCCGAGCTCGACCAGGCCCTGCGCCGAGATGGACCCCGTGACGAACTCGACTCCCACCGGGTCGTAGGCGCGAGGCGGCAGATCCGCGGAAGTTAGACCGGCCCAGAACGAGTGCTTGTCGCCGGCCACCACCGCGAGC
Source organism: uncultured Pseudomonadota bacterium (assembly GCA_963711635.1). Classification (GTDB taxonomy): domain Bacteria; phylum Pseudomonadota; class Gammaproteobacteria; order Steroidobacterales; family Steroidobacteraceae; genus CADEED01. Next base: position 63,194 of record CAVQEZ010000011.1, on the reverse strand, counting down.
CCGGTGACCCCCTTCTTGCGCAACACGTCGTAGATCTGCGCGTGCTCGGAGTAGTAGCCGCCGCTCGCCAGCGCGAAGCCGGTGCCGGGCCACTTGGGGCCCATTCCATCGGGCAGGTTGGCGAGATCCGTGCGCCACGCGAGCGTGCCGAACGAGTGTCCCCAGACCTTCCACGGCGCCTGGCTGGCGCTCAGCCGGTCGATGAGCCACGCGCGCTGCTTCGGCCCGAGGTAGCTCTGCATCGGCTGGTCGACGCCGGCGTTGGGAACATCCTTGCCGGCAAAACGCAGTGTCGCGGGCGGCTTGCCGCCGTTTGCGGTGCGGCCGTCATCGAGTACGCGCGCTGAGTCCTCGTCGATGAACATCGGGAATCCGTCCGGCGCAATCGCGGAACCGTCACCGTCAGCGTTCTTGTACGAGCGGTTGTCGGTGAGGATCAGCTCGGCGTTGCGGCCGTAGCGGAACGCGCGGTAGATGATGAGGCTCTCGACGGCCGCCAGGTTGTCGGCGCCGCGGCCGAAGCCGTTCTCGTCGTATTCCGTGATCGGCGTGTCCTTGACCGCGGGCACCTCGAAGCGGTCGCGGTTCGCGCCGGGCCGCGCGACGCGCGCCGGCTGGTATTCCCACCACGCCTGGTTGGCCGCCACCTTCTTGGTCTGCGCGGGGCGCTGCTCGCCGCCTAAGACCTGGATGCTCTGGTACCCCTGCCACGAGAACTCGTGGTTGTCCCACACCGGCACGAACGGCCAGCGGGCGCGCGCGTCCTGCAGGTCGGGGTCGGTGAGGTAGGCCCGGTACACCGTGCGGTAGTCGGCGAGCGTCACGGGCACGTGGTAGTCGCGGAACTTGTCGCCGTCGGGGTACTTGAACAGCGGGCGCAATCGGCGGCCGCGGTACTTGCCTTCCGGCATCTCATCCGCGTAATTGATCACCTCGTAGATGAAGTCCCCGAGGTGCAGCACGAAGCCGAGCTGCTCGGCGCGCGGGCGGCGCTCGTCCTCGTAGATCATGCGGCGATACGCGTTCGCGGCGCCGATCGACATGTCCTGGCAGCTTACGAACGTGAAACGGACCGGGCGCGCGTCGCCCTCGCGGGGTGCAGTCAACGTGCGGCCGACGCGGCTGCCGTTGCCGCCGGTGTCGGTGAAGCGGTACCAGTACTCGGTGGCGGGCCTGAGCCCGGCCGCCATGAAGCGGCAGGTCCAGTCGGTGTCGGCGGTCACCTCGGCTTCGCCGCGCACTTCTACGTGGTGGAATGCGTGGTCCTTCGCGACCTCTACGGTGAGTAGGTAGGCCGCGCGGAGGTCGCCGGCGGCCGGCTGGCGGCGCGTCCACAGCAGCACGCTGTCTGGTGCGGGGTCGCCCGAGCCTACGCCCTGCGGGTACAGGTCACGGCGCTCGCGCCACGCGGGCGCTGCGGCGCTTCCCTTCCCGAAGGCGAGCACGGCGCCGGCGGCGGCCGCTGCCTGGGCGAACTTTCGGCGGGTCAGCATGGGCGAATGATGCGCCGGCCACCGGGCCATACGCGGCGGTTCATCGCACGGCTGGGCGAATTGGAAATGGGGACAGTCCCCGGTAGATCGGGCGGGGTCGCAAGACCTCGTTCTTCGCAGCCTGAGGCTTCCTTTACGACGCTGCCGCGCCACCCGGCGCGTGCGCTGCGAGGATCCGGCGTTTGCCGGCCTCGTATTCCGGCTTCGAAAGCACGCCCGTCTCGTGAAGGCGCGCATGCTCCCGCATCTCATCCCGCAGATGCAGGGCTTTCGAGCGGCGGCGCGCGGCAATGGCGATTCGCACGTGCGCCGAGAGCTTGATGAGGAAAGGTCGCAACGCCCGGCCCAATCCGAGCGTGCCCGTGTATTCGAGCAGCCTTGCCCGACCATGGATGCTGAACACCGCAATGGTCTCCGTCGTCCGGTATGCGCACACGAACCCCGCCCCGACGGCGAGTGTTGATGCGATCAGACAAGCCACGAGCCAGTTGCCGGGTGCGGCCGAACCCTGCACACGCAAGCCGATTGCTACAGCGAGGGCCGCCAGTACCAGCGTGGCAACGAGCCACCTGGTCGCAATGTGCCGTGACATGCGCACTGACGGGTCGACGAACCGGAGATCGAGCACATACTCCGCCGTCACCGATTGGGCGCGTTGCACACTCACGGCCAGGTAAAAGTAATCGAAGATCTCCAGCCTCAGCACGCGGCGCCGGATTCGATCCGGAGCCTCGACACGGGCGTATCGCTTCCGTGACGCCCGGGGGTGAGGCACCGTGGGCTGCTCGTCCGATTCGAGCAGGATGTATTCGCTTTGAGGCATAGACCGGGGCGCTCCCATCATCACATCGATCCCACCACGTTCATGAACACGCCCTGGTGTCTGAAGCTCAGATCCGTCAGGTCTTCCGAGAAGTCGGTGAAGTTGTAGCCCACGCCGACCTTCACGTGCCCGCCGACGTATCGGTAGACGCCGATCAATGCGCCACCGCGACGATCGCTGAAGTCGGGCAGGTCGAGCATGCGCGCCTCGATCATGCCCTCCCAGTTCTCCCCGATCCGGTAATCGGCGCGCACGATGTAGAGCTTTGCCGTGTTGTCGAAGAACTCGGGCTGCTCGCGGGAGAGGCTCAACTGCCCCACGCGGTACGCGTACTTGCCGCCGAGCGTCCAGCGGCTCGTCAGGTCGTAGGTGACGTCGAGCGAAGCAATGTTGCTCTTCTGGATGTACTGCGCGGCGAGGCTCTGCAGCGTCGTCTGGCCAGTCGTCGGCATGTTGTAGAAGTACGTGTACTTCGCCAGCACATCGAGGCGGTCGCTGAAAATCGGGCGATAGCCGTAGCCGACCACGGCTTCGGTGTAACCGCCATCGTAGAACTGCCCCTGCGAGCTCGCGCTCGTCGAATGATTGAACTTGCCGACCACGCGCCAGTCCTCCGAGAGCTGATACTTGAAGTTGCTCCGGAACAGCCACGTGTCGCGCTGGGTGTATGTGGCATCTGGCTGTTGCGCATCGTCGGACCGATACTCGACGCCGCTCGAGATCTGCACCTGGTCGAGCGCGTAACCGATGCGTATGCCGCCGGCCTGGCGCTCCGTTTTGGCGCCGGTGATGCTGTCGATGAGCGTACCGATTTCCGTATTGGCGCCGAAGTTCCAGCGATCGCGGGCCGTGAGCGACACGCCCGTGGCATGCGTCAGCCCCGACATCATGTCCGTGTCCTGGTATCGCTCTTCGAGATAGACGCTGCTGCTGTCCGACAAGCGCCGCTTCACGCCGGAGATCAGGTTGCCGCGCCGACCTTCCAGGCCGTTGTCGGCGCGCTCGTTCTCGAGCGCGTAGTTGAGATACAGGTTCGTGCGGTCCGAGAGCATATAGCTCGTTCCGAGTTTTCCGCCGGCGCCGAGGTCCCCGCCGGAAACCTCCGCGTCGAGCCGCAGCTGCTTGCCGAAACGATACGAGCCGCCGACGCCGGCGCGTCCGTTGTCCTCGCGGCTCTCGGTCCTCGACACGGTTTCCTGCACGAACCCGTAGGCGCGCCAGTCCGTGCGCGAGTCGAAGCCCAGGGTGACGATTGCGTCGGTGCGCTCGCCGACCTGCTGAGTCAGTGGCACGACTGGCGAGAAGTCCTCGCGTTCATCCTTGCGAACGCCAGTTCCCACGCTCCAGCTCGGGCTCAGCTGGTAGCGCACATTCAGCTCTTCCGCGCTCGTCTGCAATCCCAGGTCCTGGATCTTGCGATCCGCCTTCGCGGTCACGTTCAGGTGCTCGCCGATCGGCATGCGGATCATGCCGCCGTAGTGCTTCAGGTCTGTGAGTGTGGAGAAGCCCGGCGCCGAGTAGCCGCCGTCCAGGTTCTGCGAGTACAGCGCCAGGCGACCTCGACTATTGTCGATGAAATCGCCGAACCCGACGCTGAGATCCGCGCGATAACCGCGTGCCTCGGCGTCGTCGAAGGCGAGCGGATCGCTGCCGGCGAAGCCGTAGCCGCCGTCATCCGAATAGAGCGAGCTCGATACCAGCCCCTCGCTCTTCGCGCTCTGCACCTTGAACCACGAGTCCGCACTCTTGCGCAGCGTGAGATCGGCGCCGAGTACGCCGTTGCCGTCCCCTTCATCGCTGGTGTTGCCGGTCAGGCCGACCTTGATGTAGTCATTCAGCCAGAAGTGGCCCTCGCCGCCCTTTGTGAGCGTCTTGATCTCGCTGAAGCCGGGCGAGTACTCGTAACGCACGACGAGGTAAGCCTCCTCGCCGCTCGCGCCACCGCTGCGCACCAGCAGGTTGTCGTTGCCCGTCGACGAGAGCGGCTCGGACAGCAGAATGCGGCCCTGCAGATAGTCGACGTCGTAGTCGAGCGAGGGCAGCAGGTTCACGACGCCAGTCATGAGCCCTGAATCCTTGTCGCGCATCTCGATGCGCACGCGCTCCGAGCCGGTCAGGATGTCCTGGTTGTGCAGGAAGTAGAGCGATCCTCCAGTGCCGCGGAACTCGTCGCGCCCGGCAACCGTGCCCGGCTGCGCCGCGAACGCATCCACGGAGACACGCTGCTCGCCGAAGGAGGTGATGGCGTCGGATTGCCAGTGTGCATTGGCGCCGTACAGACCGCGATCCGCCTGCGCCAGCTCGTTGTTCGAATAATTCGTCGTGAAGCTGCCCCACAGCGCGTGGTTCTGGCCCTTGTTCACCTTGAGGTAGAACTTGCCCAGCGTCGGGGCGACTTCCTCGACGATGCCTTCGTCACCGAACGTCGGATAGTGATTGTCCGAGTCGATGCGCCGGAACAGCGAGTCCGGCGACTTGTCGAGGAAATTGCTGAACAGATCCTTCACCGGCCCTTCGCGGGTATCGGCACTCGCGGTGACGCGCCAGTGATCGCCGAACTTCTGCGTTCCGTAGAAGGCAAGGCGACCGTCCAGCGACGAGTCAAAGTCGTACGGAGCGTTCTCTCCCTGCAGCAGCTTCGCATCGCCCGTGGTTTGACTCTTCGAGAACGTGAAGTCCGCCATGCCGACGAAGAACCGGTCGCTTTCCGGGAACTCGAGATCGCGCAGGTAGAGGTTGCCGTTGCCGTCCGGATCGAGCACGGCGACTTCGACGGTGTGAGTTCCCGTCGGGAAAATTTCCTCGGCAATGAAGTTGCCGCGCGGATCGACCGGCACCTGGTGCCCTGCCAGCCACACGGTGTGCCCTTCCGGTATGCCATCGCCGCGAATGGTCACCGTGCCGCTGCTCAGCTTGATGTTCTGTAGCGCGAGCCCGTTCACTCCATAGCTTGCGAGGAGCTGCGCTTCAGGCCTCGGCGCACTCTGCACGGGCAGCGGGAAGTCGTCGGGTTCGGAGCCGAACCACGTCGTTACGCCAGGAGCTTCCTCTGTCGGCACCAGTGCGACCGTGCTCTCTCCGGACTCGAAGTTGGTCGTCATGCCCATGACGTCGGCAGCGGCGAGCTGCTCCGGGGGATCTTTGGGCGCGGGGCTCGGGCCGGGACTCGCCTTCCGCTCTTCGCGCAGGACCCACAGCGACTGGGCATTCGTGTCGTCGAATTTGCCGTTATCACCCACCGCGCGAAGAACGTACTTGAGCTCGAGGCCCGTCGCAGGCACGTACCGCACGTCCGGACGCCACTCCGCGATGCCATCCGGGTCGACATGCAGGACGACGCGCGGCGTACCCAGCACGGACTCATCCGCGTCGAAGATTCTCACCTCGGCGCCGCGGATGAACGTGGAGTAGTTCGTGTACATCTTGAAGTACACCGGATCGGCGACCGGCGGTTCGTTGCCCGCCTGCTGCACCGTCACAACCTGCGGAGCAGCCGTGACGCCCAGCCGGGGCCGTGACTTCAGATTGTCGAACTGGAACTGGATGTTCGCCTTCTCGAGCGCCACGTCCGTGCAACGCTGCACGTCGGCAGAGCTCCTGTCCGGATCGTCAATCGGCTTGCCATCCACGCTGATGTGCATCACGTTGATGCCGTACTGGCTCTTCGGCGTCAGCTCTCGCGTGAGGCGTGTGATATCGACGCCTTCGTAGTCGTCGCGCACCGCAAGCTCGTCGTACACGACCTGGACGACCACATACGAGTCCTCTCCCTGGGTGAAGCCGCGGTTCACCACGTCCGGCGATTGAACGTAGCCACGTCCTTCGTGTTCGGCCTGTTCCGGCGCGAGCCGCATCTGTTCCCGGATCGTCTGCATCGCCCGCTGCGCCCGAGAGGCGGAGAGACCGATATCGTCGCCATACACACTTGCGGTTCGACGGTCGAGCGTCTGGTTTCCGGTATAGCCCACGAAGCGCAGGCGAACGTGATTGCGAGCGCTGATTTCCGCCATCGCGCGACGCAAGCTCTCCGTGTAACCCGGCGGGATGATGGCGCGCCCGTTCTCGAGCTGGAGGGGCGCGATAGTGCCCCAGGGCGGGTCGTAGACCCGGGTCACCATTTCGTCCGAGTTCTCGTCCGGACACATCTGCGGCTCCTCGGGCAACTCCTGCAGAGGATCGTCGTGCCAGAACTGGACTTCGACACGGCGATTCATCGCACGTCCTTGCGCGGTGTCGTTGGGCCCCAGCTGCGCCGTGGCGCCGCGACCTTCGCTGTTGATCACGGCATCCGGCAGCTTCAGCGTCTCCTGCACGACGAGCGCCACGCGATGCGCTCTCGCTTTCGAGAGTGCAAGCGCGTCGCCGTAGATCCGCTGATTTCGCTCGCTGAGGGGCGCATCGTCCGTGTAGCCGATGAGCTTGACGACGACGTTCTGCTTGTCCTTCAGATTGTCGAGCGCCTTGTGGACGTGCTCGATGAAGTCGGCAGGCACCTCCGTAGTCTCATCGGCATAGTGGAGCGCCGGCACGAGATTCTTCAGTCGCGCGCGGCGCGCCTGCCCCTCCATGAATCGCATCTTGCACAGCGCCTGGACGCGGCAGACCTTCACCTGCTTCACGTTCGCCTGAACCAGCACTTCCTCTTCCGCGACGTGTACCGCGGGCTCGTCGTACCAGACCTCGACTTCCACGCGGCGATTGAGCGCGCGGCCTTTGGCCGTGGCATTCGATGCCATCGGCTTCGTGTCGCCGGCCCACTCGTACGAAACCGCATCGGGCGGGAGCAGAAGCGCTTTTTGCAGGTACTCCGCCACCTCGCCGGCGCGCTCTCGCGACAGCCCCGCGTTGTCGCCGAACGTCTGCACAAGTGCGCCCGAGAGCCGCTGGTCGTCCGCATGACCGACGAGATGCAACCGGACGCTGCGTCGGTCCCGAAGCTTGTCGAGCGCCTCGCGCAGCATGTCGACGTGTTTCTCGGGAATGCGCGCGACGCCGGAGTCGAACCGCACGGGCGGAATGACGTTCCGGAGCTTCACGGTCTCGAATCCATCCCGCGCGACCATCTGCTTCTCGAACTGATCGCCCGCATCGGTCTCGATCTGATTCAGGTCGCGGACCCACTTCGAGAACGGCTGATCCGCTGGCAGCTGCCGCTCGACGACTTCTCCAATCTGCGACTGTCCGACGGACTGCGCATGAGCTGGCGCGCACGCCACCAGCAGCGCGCACACCAGCAACGTGTATCTGGAGTTCTGCATACGGATCACCTGTCCGCTCCCGGGCGTGCCGGCTTCGGCGGCCCGCCGCGTCGCCAGAAGACTTCGGGCTCGACCTCGAGCGCATAGCTGGTGTCGTCACCCATCGGGGCCGCCTTCCACGCGTCCAGGATCAGCTGCTTCATTACCTTCAGGCGCTGTTGCACGAGCTGCTCATCCTCGACGTCGGCCAGGTAAGAGAGCCGCAGGACGGAAGGCGCCTTGCGCAGCTCCGCGAGCAGCAAGTCCATCCGCGACTGCCACTGCGGCCGGATTTCCGTGGTGCCCGGCTCGAAGACCGCATCCGCGAGATCGAGGCTGACTGCGCGGTGAATCGATGCACCGAAGGTGAAGCGCAACGTCTTGCCGCGCGTCGCGCGCTGCATGACCAGCTGATCCGTGGAAGATCGATAGCCGCTCGGCAGCGTGCGGTCATCCAGCTTCAGGACGAAGTTGCTGCCGCGGCCCTCGTGCGGCGTAGCCGCGCAAGTGATGTGGAAGCGGCCGTGCGCATCCGTGAGCGCAACCAGGCCGTTGGTGGTGACGAGTCGCACGCCCGGGAGACCGTCCTCACCCGCTTCCTGCAGGCCGTTTCGATTGGCGTCGTCGAACACCTTGCCGGTGACGTCGGTACAGTCGAAGGTCGGGTCCGGCACGATTCGTACGGTCGCGGTGGCTTCACCCGACAGGGCTCTGCCCGTGAAGGTATGCATGGCCTGCGCGCGATTGACGAACTCGCCTTCACTGACGCCAGTGCCGACCGCGAGCAGGAGCACCACGGTGTGCTGGCCTGTCGGCCCGAAGCTGAGGTTGCTCCAGTAGAGCTCGCGGCCCGCGATGGTGGGCTCGATCTTCACTCCGTCGATTTGCGCGGACCCCGGAACGTAGTGGAACCCCGCCGGAAAGCGGTCCGCCACGCGTACGTCCTGAAGTGGCATCTCCACCAGGTTGCGCACGGTGATCGTGTAAGGCACGAGCTGGCCACGGGTGACGTTGAGCATCGGCGTGGTCTTCGTGATGGCGAGGGCGCCATCGAGCACCTGGTCCAGAGGAATGTGGTTGTTGAAGATCTGGCTCGACCCGGGAACCTGGCCGTCATCGAAAGTCAGATGAACGTGATAGGTCGTGCCGGCCGAGCGGGCCGCTATCGCGGCGCCCGGCTGGAACTCGGACGGCTGCACTTCGCAGCGCTGAGATGTCGCGGGGATCGCGTCGTCCAGGCTTCCGGGGCACAAAGGCACTGAGAAAGGCCGGGTCGAGTCCACCGCCGCCGGCGGAATGATCTGCGAGTAGCCAGCCACGTAGCCGGACCCTGGCGCCACCACTTCGAGAGCGAGGTCGCCGCCGGTCGGGCACGCCGGATCGGCAAAGTTCAGGTCGAAGCGGTAGTAACCCAGCGCAAGCGCGACCTGCCCCTGCTGCGCTGGATCGTCGAAACAACTCTCCGGCAGCGCAGTGCGGCTGCCCGCCTGGACCATCGTCACGGTGGCGCCCGGTATCGGCGCGCGTGACATCGAGTTGTAGATGACGCCGTTCGGCTCGATCGGCAGGTTCAGGTTCAGCAGGTTGCTGCCCGGCTGAACCACGATGTCATAGATCCGCTGCAGATCGTTGCCGAACACCGAATCCGCGCGGCCGAGCTTCGCCGTTCTGGCGCCAGCGCCGGGTGCGGTGAATCTCAGCTCGTACCGATCCTGGGTCTGGTAGTTAGGTGTGACGCCGCTGATGAGATAAGTACCGGTCGCATCCGTGGTCGCCGAGTATGCGACCTGACCGTTTCGATAGAGCTCGACGGCCCAGCCTTCGAGCACACGTTCAGTGGCATCGACCGCCTTGTTGAAGTTGGCATCGTGCCACGCGCGGCCGCTCAGGATGCCGACGCCGACAATGCCGCCGACGTCGATGGAGACGCTCGCGCTCGCAGTCTGCTGCGGATCGTTCCAGTAGACCCTGCCCGTGTTCGTGACTCTCGTGCCCATGGCGAGACTCGCGTTCAGCACGGCGCGGAACCGCAGCGTGATCGAGCCCCCTGGTTGGAGCGCGCCGTAGGTCGTCGAGTAGTCAGCGGTCAGCAGCGAGTCGACGACCGTGATCCCGTCGGTCGAGTCATTCATCGTGTATGACCCGTTGACGAACGTGAGATAGCCCGGGGTCGGCACCGCGAGGTCGTCGCGGATCATGACGGCATAGGCCGGCACGGTGCCGCTGTTCGTGGCCCGCACGACGTATTCGAGCGTGGCGCCCGCGATGGCCGGCCCGCCACCGACGACCGCGACGTCCTTGGTGATGCGCATCAACTGCGGGCCGGCGACGGTGACGACGGTCGGCTCTGGACCCGTTGCAGGATTGCCGTCGCCATCCGTGAGCAGCGTCGGCAACTCCGCGGTGGTGACGTTGGCCTGGTTCCTGATCACCGTGCCGGGCGGCACGCCGTCATTCACGCGCAGATCGAACTGGATGACGGCCATCTGGCCGGCCGACAGGATCCCTGCACCGCTGCCCGGCAACGGCGGCGTCAGGTTCGACGAGCTCACGTCGATGCCCGCGATGAGCGGCGAGATCCCGCCGTCGGGCCGTCGCACGGGCTCGCCATTCAGCGTCATTGAGTCGGCGACATAGGTCGTGTTCGGGGGCACCAGGTCGCGCAACATGGCCTGCGTGAACGGCAGCAGGCTGTTGTTGCGAATCCTGATCGTGTAGCGCAGCACGTCGCCCGGGTCGACGAGGCCCGGCGACAGGCGGTCGAGTTGCAGCGCCGCCGCCTTCTCGGCGTACAGCCGCGGCATGACGTTGACGGTGTGCGCGTCCTCGTGGTCGAAAGTGCCGACAGTGCCGTCGGTCAGGGTGCGCGTGTAGACGCTGCGGCCCGGATTGCTGCCGAAATCGTTGAACCACTCTGTCGCGCCGACCACGTTCGTCAACGTGATGCCGTTCTGCGTATCGGCGTCGAGCTGCGTGCGATACGCGATGATCAAACGTTCGCCCACACCGACCACCGAGGCGGCGGTCAGTGTCCTGAACGTCAGCTCGCACGTGGTTCCGTCATAGGCGAGCGAATAGTCCGTCCCCTGGACCAGGGGACCTTTGCCCGGCACCGGCGTCGTGCCGTCCGCCGCGAAAACGCGCGCACTCAACACCTGCGGCGCGGTGTCGCACATCCCGCCAGTCGGGCCGTTCGGCAGCCGATCGACCAGCGTCACGTTGTACGCGCTGTAAACCCCGGTGTTTTGCGCGTTGATGACGAAATCGCCCGGCACACCGGGATTCATCGTCGCCGGGCCCGACTTCATCACCATCAGCTGCGGTGTGCCAGGCGGCAACGTAAATTGCCCCACCAGGCCTGACGTATTGGTGGTGCCGCCTTCTCTCGTGATGAATTCGGACACCGGATTGCCGTCGACGAGAAAGTTCAACGACAACGTGTAGTCCACGCCGTCGACTTGGAACGTCGTGGGTTGGGCCGAGGACACGATGTTCACGCGGTCCGTACATCCCTCTCCGGGCGGTGTCGGAAAGGGACAGGGCGTCGTGTTGTTCGGGGTCTCCAGGTGGTTGAACGTATAGGTGAATGTGAGCGGCCCGGTCGGGACGCCATCCACGCTGAGCATGAGCACGACATCGAGCTGAACCGAAGTCAGGGCGGGATCACCCACCTCGAAATTCCGATGCGTAAACGTCCCGAGAGAAAAGAGAGGGGCAGGCCCCGGGAACGTCTGAGGAGGCGGGAGCGTCGAGGTAATGTCATAGCCGCTTTGCGGCGTACCCGACGTCACGCCCCACCTGACAATCGAGGTCGGGGTGCCGTTCGTGATGACGGGATCACCCGGCTGGCTTCCGGCGACGTTATCCGTCGGGTCATGCCAGATTCCGGAGATGGATACGTAAGTGATCTGCGCGGCCGACGCGCTCCCGGTTGCAACGAGAGCGAGGAGCAGCACAAGCAGCTGCACGAAACCGAGTTTCGCGCCCACTGCTCTCGTCCTGACTGCTTGCCTCACGCTCATAAATTCCCTCGTTCCACTGACGTGCGATCGCATCGCTTGGGACCGAGGCAGCCCGATTGACGGAGCTGGATTCCGGCGGTCCCGCTGTCGTGGAGCTTTCGCCCTGTAGACCGGAAACTTTGCGTCGCCACCTTTCGGTGGTTTTGCCCCTAATTCATTTCGAGACCGCGTCTCCTCACGCAGCCGGCAGGAAGTCGATCGGGTAAACGATTGTCACGGCCGGCACTTCCTTCGCGCCGAAGTCGAACGTCTTCACGCGATCCACGACCTGCGCGGAAAGGTCCGGCGCATTCATGTCGGTCGAATGCAGCTGGCAGAAAGACACGCTGCCATTCGGCTCGATGGTGAGCCGCAGGATCATCTTTCCCTGCAGCGTTGGATCCCTGCGAAGCTCCCGGTTGTACAGCCGATAGAGCGCCGCCTTGTAGCGGTCGAAGACGATCTGGATCTCTTCGTCCGTGCGCGACGGCCCGGGACCGTTGCTGAGTGGCCGATTGCCGGGGCCGACTGCCTTGATGCCGCTCGACGCGCGGGTCAGCGCGGCACCCTGCACCGCGCCGCGCGCATCGCCGGTGCCTCCGCCGACGCTGCGGCTGAGCGCAGCCAACTTGATGCCGCCACTGGTGCCTGGCGCATTCGTCGTCAACATCGAGCGATCGGGTCGCGCAGCGGAATCATCCGCATTGATCTGCGCCTTCGCGCCGAGGCTCGCGACGATCGGGGTTTCCTTGATGGATTCGAGTTTGTCGCGGAAGGCGAGAATTCCCTGGTCCTGCACCTGTTCCTCGGCCTGCGGCTCGGCCGGCGCCGCGGTCGGCTGCTGCTTCTCGATCTGCTTCTGCTGGACCAGCTTTTCCTTCGGCTTCGGCGGCAGCGGGGGCGGGGGCGGCAGCGCCTCTTTCGGCAGCATCACGATGACGTCGTGCTTGGCGAACGGCTCGGCTTCTTCCAGCAGAGCGCGCAGAGGTAGATTGATGAACGGGACGATCACCGCGAACAGCAGGCAGATGAGCAAGGCCGTGCCGAGAGTCTTGCGGAATCGCTGGTCGTCTTCGAGACCGCGCGTCCACGCCATCATGGACGGATGCGAGCGGAGCGCCTCTATGTCGCGCTCCACGATCCATTCGTTACGACGGCGCTCCTCCTCTTCCTGCGCGTCGAAGGCGTCGTCTTCGAGCATCTCGGTCTCGCCGTGCTGCTCGATCATCTCCTCGACGAACTTGCGCCTGCGCCCTTCGATCTCGCCGATGCGCTCGTGGAATTCCTCGATGCGGGCACGCACGCGCCCCATGTGCTGATCGCGCGCACCGAGAGGTGTGCTGCCGTCCCAGAAGAGCTCGGCGCCGCCAATGGCACGCAGCTCGTCGAGCGCATCACAGGCAGCCTGAAGCGCCTGGTGCTGCGCCCTGGCGGCCGACAGCGACTCGAGCTCCGCATCGACGGCACCGATGCCGCGCGCAAGCTCGTCGAGCTTCGCGCGCGCCTCTTCGAGCAGCGCCTGCAGCAGGTCTGGGGTGAGGGTGTCCCGCGTCGCGTCGACCTGCGCCGCGTCGAGTTGGGCGGCGTCGACTTGCGTCGCGTCGGTTTCCACCGCGACTTCCGCATCCTTTAGCACACTGTTCACGCGTGATTCCTCAGCTCGTGCTCACTTGACCGGCATCGACGGGAGCCTGCTTCTCGAGCACCGCAAGCGAGAGCTTTCCGTATGCCGCGCTGGTGCAAGTCCCCATCACCTTTCGGACGACCTCGTACGGCAGCGATTTGTCGGCGAGCACGGTGATCTCGCGCGTGCTCAGCGCCGCCTGCTGCTCAGCCGGTGTGCCTGCCGACGCCATGGGCCGGGACAGAACTTCCTTGAGTGCGTCGATCTGCAGCGCTTTCTGGTCGCGCACATCGGCGGTGCTCGCCACGAGCTCGCCCTGTACGAACACGCTGTCCGTGGTGACCATCACCAGCACCGACTGTTTCGGGTGCGTTCGGGCACTCGACATCGGCACTTCGACGCCCTTGGAGTTCTGCACCAGCTCGACTTCGGCCGAGTACACGAGCAGGAACGCCACCAGCACCGACATGATGTCGATCAATGGAATCAGGTTGAGCTCGGCATCCTCGCGATGTTTCCTGCGGAACGGCATCAAAAGACTCATGGCGCGTCTCCCTCTGGCGCATCTCCGACGGCAATCTTCGGGAACAGGGCGACTTTCATCGGGCGTGCACTGGCGCCGTCTCCGGGCAGCTCCGTATCGCGGATCGCATCCATCGCGCGAATCAGGTAGTCGTAATTGACGCCTCGCTCCATCAGCACGGAGGCAGTCTCGGTCTGCGGATGCTCGCGCTTCAGGGCGAGAGCCATCTCGGTGAGCGCCTTCAGGTCGTACTCGCCGTTCACCGTCGGGATCGCGGCGATGAGGTCGCGGCCATTGGTCAGCTCGAAACCTTCCTTCCGCACGATCACCTCGAGCCTGAAGTCGGGCTCGGTGGGGCTTGCCGCTGCGGCGCTGGGCAGGTCGAGCTGGATGATGGTTATGCGCGAGAACACCGCCGTCATGAGCAGGAACGTGACGAGCACGGTGAAGATGTCGATCATCGGCACGAGCAGCAGCTCCACCGGCTTTTTCGGCCGGTTGCGCTGTCCGGTGAGAAACGGCTTGACGAGCATGGTCGCTCCTTAAGCCGCGCGCGCCGGCTCGATGCGTGCGGCCTGCACCTTGGCAGTGGCGCGCCTGGTCAACGCATTCAGGAATTTGATCGCGGCCGTCTCGAGCCCGTCGATCAGCTGACCCGACTTCGTCTGCAGGAAGGCGTGAATGAACAGCATGGGCACGGCCACCATGAGACCGAATGCCGTGCAGTTCATGGCTTCCGAGATACTCGCCGACAGCAGGTTCGCCTTCTCCGCCGGGTTCGCGGTCGAAACCGCCGAGAAGGCGTGGATCAGGCCGCTGACGGTACCGAGCAGGCCGAGCAGCGTCGCGAGGTTCGCGAACGTCGCGAGGTAATGAGTGCGCTTCTCGAGCTGCGGCAGGATCTCCATCATGCTTTCCTGCATGCCCTCCTTGACGTCCTCACGGCGCCGGACGGCGCCCTGCAACTCGAGTCCGGTGCCGAGCAGCCGGGCCAGGGCCGTCTCGCTCTTGCCCGTGATCTCCCGCGCCTTGTCGAACTCACCCGCGTTGATCGCGGGTTCGATCTGCGCCCACAGGGCGCGATTCTTCGCGCGCATCCGGGTGATCGTGATGTAGCGCTCCAGCGCGATCGCGACTCCGACCGCGCCGACGGCGAGGATCGGGAGCATGAACACGCCACCGGCGGTGAAGAACCTTACAACTGAATAAAAGATTTCCACGGTTGCCAATCTCCTCAGGTCTCAAGGGTCATTTCGAATCGGTCTTGATCTCGTGGTACGCGAGCTCCCGCATGAACACTTCCTTGTCGACGGGTTGCGTGGAGTCATCGAGCAGCTTCGAGAGGCTCGGCGCGTCGCCGAGCAGCGAGGTCTTCCACGGCACGAGCGCCAGCGATTTCGGCGAGTCGTCGTTGCCGAGCACCGACATGCCGGACATTTGCACTTCGCCCTTGGGCTTCTCGGTCGCTTCGGTTGCCGCGGCCGCCGTGGTCCTGGCTGGTTTCTTCGCGCCGACGACGGCGGCCGTGCGGGGACCGGCCGCGTCGTCGGCGACGGCGACGGCGGAGCCGCTGGCCACGAGCAACGAGACGGAAAAAATGAGTGCGCGATGCATGTGCCCTCCTAGTGACTCGCACGGGTGCGCAGGTCGGCGATCCACATCGCGGCCTGCTTGTCGTCCGGTATCGCTCGCTGGTACGCCTCGTAGTTATCGAGGGCGCACGTCGTATCCGCGAGATACAGGTCGCAGAGAATCGCAAGGTTGAGCCGCGCGAAATGGAAGTCCGGGACGAGAGCGATTGCCTTCTCGTAGCTCGCACGCGCTTCGGCGAACTGGCCTTTTCTGCGGTAAACCATGCCGAGCTCGTTGTACGCAATCGGATGGCGCGGGTTGATCTCGAGCGCACGCTTGAAGCTCGCCTCCGCCTTGTCGAGATCACCGGTGCGGCCAAACGCGATGCCGAGATCGATGTACGGCGCGGCCGCCGTCGGCACCCTCTGTGTGACTTTCAGCAGCGACGCGATCCCTTGTTCATACTGCTTCTGCTCGAGCTGGCGCACGGCATTGTCGTACTGCGCGCGCGTGTCAGCATCGATCTGCACTTTGTCGGTCAGCGTGAAACCGGTTGTCGCTGAGCTGCGGCCCGGCAACTTCAGCGCTTTTGGTGACTTCGGCTTTTTTCGCCACCGGCGTCGCAGTCGAGCACGCGACGAGCGCAAGCGACCCCATGGTCGCGAGGACCGCGAGACAGGTGTTTTGCAGAGCGGCAGGTTTATTGAGTGCCAGCATTGGTTGCTCCGTCGTTGATGACCGCGTCGGTAGTCACTGCATCGAGCGCCGGCTTGCGGTATTCGTATCGATCGATCGTTCCGAGGAAGCCGGAGCTGATCTCCGACTTCGCGTAACGTCCCGGCTTGAGCATGGCGAGTCGCGCGAGACTCTTGTCGGTCCACGCCCCGTGATAGGCGCTGGCCATCAGCTCGAGATTCTTCTCGTGGAACTTGATGGCCTTCTCCTCGAAGGGGAACGCCTCTTCCTCGAGCTGATCGTTGTACTCCTGGAGGTCGCCGCGCTTCAGTCCCGCCGGCCGCTCGGACTCGAGCAGCGAGCGACTAAAGTCCGCGTAGACCTCGGCCATGTAGTAGGTCGCGGCCGCGGTGACCTCTCCGACCTCGTAATCCACGAGCTTGCCAAATGCTTCGAGTGCCACGTCCATCCCGCTGCTGTTTTTCCTTCAGGCTCTTCTCGAAAGGCTGGCGCAGTTTCACGGCCACGAAACTCGTGATAGAGCTGCTCGGTGAGAACCAGCGCCGAGCGCGCGGCGAGGTTGCGGGTCCGCCCGGTTCGCTCGCCGCGCCGGCGTCCGCATCGATGCGAACGATCTCCGCCGAGCTCCTTTCGATAGCGCGCGTCGTCGCCGCTGCCCTTGTGGATCTCCGCGATCTTGAAGCGCGTTTCCACCGCCGCCTCGATCGGCTTGGGGAACTGCTCGACGTAGCGTGAGTACGCATCGAGTGCGCGATCCATGCCCTGCGATTGCTCGTACAGGTTGCCTGCCAGGAGCAGCGCTTCGGCACGCAGCGCCGGATCGGTTGATTCGTTGGCGACGCGCTCGTACTCGCCCGCCGACTGCGCGACAGCTCGCCGGCCTGGCGATAGACGAATGCAATCTGCTTCGTGGCCTCCTTCTGCAGTTCGTGCCCGGGATAAGTGCTGGCGGAACGCATTCGAGCACGTCGGCCGCCGCCTTCCAGTCCTGCAGGCGGATCAGTGCCGCGCCGGCATCGTATTCGGCACCCGCCCGGATCTTCGAGGTCGGCGCACTCTGCTTGATGCGCAGGAAGTGATTGGCCGCCGCGCGGAAATCGCCCGCCTGGTTGGCCTGCTCGCCCTGCTTGTAGATCGAAGCCGCCAGATTCTCGAC
Organism: uncultured Pseudomonadota bacterium; assembly: GCA_963711635.1. Lineage (GTDB taxonomy): Bacteria > Pseudomonadota > Gammaproteobacteria > Steroidobacterales > Steroidobacteraceae > CADEED01. The sequence goes on along the minus strand of CAVQEZ010000011.1, from coordinate 46,069 downwards.
GAGCGCGGCGCGCGTATCATCGCTTGCCGGTGTTGCATCGAGCACGTGTGCGTACGCCGACTTCGGCGCTGCGGGATACTCCGCGAGCTCGAACGACGAGTGCGCGATCGACGAGTCCACGCGGTGCGCTGGAGCTGCGCGGCTCGCGCTTCGGGATACTGCTCGAGCAGCTTGCGAGCGGAGCTCGCGCGCGAGCGCGAAATCCTTCATCTCGAAGAGGTCCTGCGCGGCGGCGACCAGCACTGCGGGCGCGTTCTCGTGCTCGGGGAACCTGTCCGCGAACTTCAGCGAGCTGGTCACGGTGTCGCGCGGGCGGCTTCCTTCGCCTCGGCGCTCACGAGCTTCAGGTATTCGCGATGAGCGAAGATCGCCGCATAGCCGGCGGCCGACGCTTTCGGGTGCGCGGCGTAGTCGTACGCCGTGCGCTCGTATTCCAGCGCCGCGCCCGCAAAATCCTTGTTCTCCATCACAGGTCGGCGAGCTGATAGTGGATCGGCGACGCTTCCGGATCGGCATGGAACGAGGTCAGGAACTCGCGATACCAGCGGGAGGCCTCGGCGAAGTTGGCCGGCTTCTCCTTCTCCTGTTCCTTGGCCTGATACTGGGCGTGATAGTGGTTCGCGAGATCCTTCAGGTTCGCCTTGAGGAAGCCGAGCACTTCGGGCGACTTCGCCGCGTCGAAGTGACGCCAGTATTCGCCCTGAAGCCCGTAGTGGCTCGCGAAGGTCTTCTTCGAGTCGAGCACCAGTTTCGGGAACCCGCCGAGCTCGTAGATCTCGATCGTCCGCATGCTGAAGTGCGGCGCGACTGCGTGGAACGGATAGAGCTCGACGAACGCGCCGTAGACCTTGGCCGCATCCTGGTAGCGCAGCTTCTTGAGATAGAACTCGCCGAAGTGGCGATAGACGCGATCCTCGTAGGCGCGGTGCCCGTTCGTCGCGAAGTATTCGCCGATGACCTCCGGTCCACCGAGGTTGGACAGGCTGAGGCTCGTGACCTGGAAGGTGTCCTCGACTCGACGCTCCTCTGCGGGCTCGTGCTTCGCATCGAAGTCGTAGCCGCGCGATACCTTGTAGTCGAGCAGCGCGAAATACTTGTGCAGGGCCTCCTCGTAGAACTCCTGCTTGTACAGCGACCAGCCGAGCTTGTAGAGCGCGAGCTCGTAGTATTCGGATGCCGATCCGATGGTGACGATGGCTGCGTATGCATTCTCGGCGTCATGGAATTTCTTGCGGGCGAAGAAGTGCTCGGCGCGGCGGAACTGGACTTCATCGATGTAGCGGGAGCCGGGATTCGCGGCGATGAGCTGCTCCATGACTTTCATGGCTTCGGCCGTGCGTCCGAGCTCGTCATACGCGCGGGCCTTCTGGTAAAGCACCTGGTCGCGATTGGCGTAGTGCGGATACTTCTCGAGCAACGCGTCGTACAGTTTGATCGCCTCGAGGGGACCCGCCTTCTCGAGATCGCCGCCAACACCTTCCGGCACGTCGAGAGCCGCCGCGGACTCTTCCGGAACGCCGGGCTGCTGGGCCATCGCGCGCTGTTCGAGTGCGCGCTCGGATTCCGCCGCTGCAGCGGGCTGAATCGCGTTGCGGCGCGCTTTGCCTGCGGCTCGCGCGTCGATCTTTGCGGTGGGCACCGGTGCGGCCAGCGCCGGCGCGCCCGTAGTCGGCGCGCGGCGATCTTCGGATCGACGATCTTCGGATCGCCTTTGGCCTCGACCTTCGGCGGATGATCCCCGGCATCGACCTCGACGATCTTGCCATCGCCGAAAATTCCGTACTCCTTCTCCAGCTTCAGATCCGCGAGCCGCCGCATCGCTTCCGGCGTCATCGCACCTTCGGGCGTTTCATCCAGGAAGCGGCGGTAGCTTTGCATCGCCTTGTCGAGGCCGTCCTCGACCTTCACTTCCGACATGTCGGCAGGCATCCGATGCAGACTCGCGAGCGTGTGCTTGTCCGGATGGTCCGCGCAGGCGACCAGCACGAGCGCGGGTGTCACGATTGCGGCCAGGCGGCCTGGTCGTGAAGACCGGGCGCTTCACTGCGGTGCTCCGGCGGCTTCAGCCTGCGCCTTCGTCGCGCGGTCGTAGCTATCCGCGACGGCATAACGTGCCTGGGACTGATACGCCTCGAGCCGCTCGGCGCGCGCCTTGAGCTCGTCGATCGCGACAGTTTCGATGAGCGCGCCCTGTCGCGCCTTCAGCAAGTCCACTTGCTCGAGCGCCGAGCCGACGTGTGTGCGCAGTCTGCTGATCGGCGCGTCATAGCCGACATAGCTGTGCACGGCGGCTTGTCTCGTGCGGACGAAGGCATCGTATCGCGCGGTGAGAACGTCGATGTCCTTCTGCAGCGCCCGCAGGTTCTTGTGAGCTTTCGTCAGGCGCTCTGGATACTCGGTCCGCAAGGTCCAGATGAGGACGCCCTTCAGGTGCTGCACACGTTCCTGCAGTTCCGCTCCCTGTTCCTCGGGAACGCCGGCAATGGCTTTTTCCACGCTACGAATGCGCTCGAGGGCGATGCGCTCGTCCGCCGTGGCCAGGAGCTCGGGCCGCGGTGCCGTGAGGATGTCCTGAAGGCGCTTGCGAAGGTGGTCGCGCTGCTCGACTCGCAGCTTCATCTGCGAGTCGAGCTCGCGGAACTGCGCGTCGATATCCGGCAGCAGCGGCTCGTAGTTCGCGCGGCGCAGGCGAATCAGATCGTCGAAGGCGTCGAAGCTGCCCTGCCACGTCACCAGTTTCCGGTGCAGATCCTCGAGATCCAGGTAGTTATGCAGGGCAGTCTGGAAATCGTGGGACGCCATCAGCGCCGTGAGATAGAACGTCTCCGGCGCATCGGGCAGCATGCGCAGGCGCACGACCCAGTTCTGATCCTGGTGGATCTCTTCTCGCACCAGCGCCTTCAGGAAATTCCCTTCGCGGATGCTGCGAATGGACGTATACACCTTCTCGAGCTCCCCGCCGAAGGAATCGAGCGCCTGGCCGTAGAACAACGCTGCGCGACCGTGCACGCTCAACTTCCCATACGCAAAGGGCAGAGCGAGCCGCGCTTCCTGCACGGCGCTATCGGTGGTGTCGCGATCGATCAGGATGCGCCACGGAACGAGCGCTCTCTCGTAATTGCCGGCGGAAGCGTCGGCCCATCCGGCGCTGAGCAACGCCTGGTTCGAATAGGGACCGTCGAGCCGCACGCGATCGAACGATTGCTGCGCGCGATCGAAGCGGGCGGACTCGAGCATCATCCGGCCGAGCAACATGTTCGACTTGTCGCGGATCGCTGCGGTCGCAGGATCGCGGCTCGCGATCTGGCCCGCCTGCTCGAGCTGTTGCAGGGCCTCGGGCGAGTGACCTGCCTGCAGGAGCGCTATGCCAAGGTTGTAGGCGGCGAAGCCTCTCAGCCCTTGCGCGCCCTGCAGCTTCGTGAGTACCGGCACGGCATCTGCCGGGCGCCCGAGAGCCAGGTAGACGTTCGCGCGCAGGAACTCGAGGTCGTCGCGAATCGCTTCGGGGACCTTGCCGTGGATTCGCTCCAGGGCATGCAACGCGTCCTCCGGCTGGTCTTTCTGGAAATGGATGCGCGCGAGACGGAACGCGGCTTCATTGCGGATGACCTCGTCGACGTTCGCTTCCAGCACCGCCTTGATGGCGCGGCCGGCGCGATGGTGCATGCGGTAGTCGAGCTCGAAGTCGCCGACATCGAACTCCGCGGTGGCGCGGTGGTAATGGAGCGTGTCGCGCTCCGGCTCGTCGACGCGCCGATGCTGCGCCAGTTCCGCGTCGAGCCGCTCGAGCGCTTCGAAGTAGCGGCCCTGCGCCGCCTCGAAAATCGCTTCCCCGAAATACAGGTCCTTGAGGTCAGCCGCCGACACGGCAGGCGCAGTCAGCGACGCGGCCAGCGCCAACGAGAGCAGCATGTGACGCGAGCGGGCCATCGCTCACCAGTCCCCGACGGCGACCGCGGGCTGGCCTGAGTCGGGCCCGGCAAGTGTGACGCCCATCAGTTTGGGTTTGACGGCTTTCGTGAAGGCGAAGTGCTCGCTGTAGGTGTAGTCCTTGCCATTCGCGAGCTTGCCGTTCAGCGAAATCTCGATGTCATGCTCGCCGGTGGCGATGTTGCCGGTGTAGATGCGCTGGACGCCGCCCTTCTGCAGTGCCTCGAGCTCCTTGAAGCTGTAAAGGTAGTTGGCGACGGGCTGGCCATCGATCTGGATCTGCACGGCGTCGAGCCGCAGTGTCTCGCCCTTGGCGAGCGCCACGAAGACGGCGAGGTGCGTATCCGACGGATACAGCAGCCGCTCCTGGAGCTGGTTCAGCTCCGCGGCAATCGACAGCACATCCGATTTGACTTCCTGGACCTGCTCGTCCAGACCTTTCATCTGCTGCCGATAAGTGTCTTCGGCCCGCGCGGGCGCGAAAACGCCAGCAAGCAGGCACAGCAGCACACTCAATATCGCTCTCGACATGCGCCCGACCTCCCTGATCCACGAGGTGACGAACGCGCACCGAGGCAGCCCGCAGGCTGGATTCCGGCAGTCCCGCTGTCTTGAAAGCCCGAGGCTTCGTTAGACCGGAGACTTTGCGTCGCCACCTTTCGGTGGGTTTGCCCTTGTCTGAAATTCGATACGTCTTAAAACTGAGACGTCTGAAATCCGAGACGTCTGAAATCCGAGACGGGCGAAGAAATAGCACATGACCTTTGCTGGCTGAGCTGCGACTTATGTTGCCAAACGCAGACATCGCCCGCGAATGAGACGCTCGTCGCAAATTCGGCGCGATTTGGCGAGTTATGTAAATAGTTAGTCTAAAAATTCACCGTCCGAAACAAAAAAACCCCCGCCGGTTTCCCGGCGGGGGTTTCTCTAACTACCTGTCGTTGCACGTCTGGATGTAACGAGCGTCCCCGCTCTTTTACATATCCATCCCGCATCGTCATCCTGGGGGACCGCCCCGCCGGTTTCCCGACGGGGTTTTTCCTGGCAGCGCTTTCAACGCATCGGTCGCAGCACGATGTGACCGACGGCCGTGTTGGAGGCCGGCACGTGATAGAAGCGATACAGCTCCTCCACCTTTTCTCCGAGTGCGCCGCGCATGATCAGCCACATGATCATCTCGATGCCTTCGGAACCACTCTCGCGCAGGAATTCCAGACGCGTCAGCCGGCGCAGGTCGTCGGTCTGGTTCGACAGCTTGTCCAGGAAGGCCTTGTCGAACTCCGGGTTGATGAGGCCGGCACGCGCGCCCTGCAGCTGGTGACTCATGCCGCCGGTACCCCAGATCTGCACGTTGAGCCCCGCGGGGTAGGCCTGCACCGCATCGGCAATGGCCGCGCCCAGCTGCCAGCAGCGCTCGGCCGACGGCGTGGGGAATTGCGTCACGTTGACAGCCAGCGGCACCACGCGCACTGGCCACTGTTCGACCTTGCCGAACATCAGCGAGAGCGGCACGGTCAGGCCATGGTCGACATCCAGGTGGTTCATCAGCGTCATGTCGAACTCGTCGATCACGAGTTGCTCGGCCAGATGGCCGGCCAGCACCGGGTCCCCCATCACAATAGGCACGGGCCGGGCTCCCCAGCCTTCGTCCGCCGGAGCGAATTCCTCCGCGCAACCGAGTGCAAAGGTCGGGACCACGTCGAGCATCAGCGCGCTGGCGTGATCGTTGTAGCAGAGGATGACGACATCGGGATCCTCGCGTCGCTGGAACTCCTTGACCCACTCGAAGCCATCGAAAACCGGCTTCCAGTAGGGTTCCTGCGTGCGGCCCTGATCGAAGGCCGCGCCGATGGCCGGTACATGGCTGCTTGCGATGCCCGCAGTGATGCGTGCCACTAGTTCTTTCCGCGAATGGACCGATTTCCTTTGATGGGCCGACCGCCCGCACGCATCATCGCGGCGTACTCATCGGGTGTCATTCCAGTCATCGAACCGACCGCCCTCTGCGTACTCCAGCCATCGGTGTTGGAGAGCTTCACCAGGAAATAGATGTTGCCGCCCAGTTCGATCAGCTGGTTGAAATCGCGATCCCGCACTGCCTGCTTCTGCTCCGGGCTCATGCGGAAGCGATCCAGGTACGCGCCCTCGTCTGCCCTGAATGCCTCGCGATTGGCCGCATTCATCAGCGACATGCAGAACTTGTGCAGGTGATATGCCTGCCGGCTGCGCATCGCATTGAAGATCTTGGTGCCGGGGATGTCGTCGAGCTCGTCGAGCGAGTAGAGCCGCTTGCGCATGGCTCAACTATAGGCGCGGATGCCGGACCTGTCGAAAAAGGTCGGAGATGTCAGGCGCGGCCCAACACCACTTGAACCCGTGGCCGCTGCTCCGCAGCACCTGACGATCGAACGAGGTTCCGAATCTGCGTAAGTAGACTGTTACCCACCGGCTTTAGCAGCTTCAGTTGCAGTTCGTGAGCGAGTTGACCCAGTCGGTGAGCAACGCTGCCCCCTCGGCATCCACCTGCGCTGATCCGACGGGCGGCATGCCGTGTGCGTCGCGCCGGCTCATGCGTGCAATCAGCACGGAGCGTGTCGCGGCGCCCGGCGCGATGAGCCGCGCGTCGGTGATGCCGAGGTCGCCGACCCCGGGCACGACGTCGCAGGCGTGGGTGTCCGCGAGCGCGGTCGCGTAACGCAGATCCATGTTGGAGGTCGTTGGCCCACCCGGGCGATGACACTGCGCGCAGTTGGTGTGCAGGTACGCGCGCGCGCGCTCGCCGAGCGTGCCCGACGTTCCGGTCGGATTGGGATACGGGACCTGGTCTGTGGGGTTGGCGATCGGCGGTCGTCAGCGTGTTGATCGCGTTGAGCGTCACGAGCTGATGAGCATCGCGGCCGGTCTGCGGATACCTGATGTTGAACGCGAGTTGGCGCGTCTCCAGGCCGAGGGAGCGGCCCGCTGCCTCGGTGTGACACTGCATGCATTGGCCCTCGCTCGGATAGATCCACGTCTGTCCGCCGACCGTCACCTGCTTGCCGCCGCGCACCAGCGTCGCATCGGTTTGCTGCGCATTCCATTCGTAGCTGTAGCCTGCCCAGACGCCGTCGGGGTGACGCATGAAGAGGCGCGTCTCGATCAGGCGATCGTCGAGACGGAAGTTCTTCATCAGCACCGTACCGTTCGGGAAATCCAAGTCGCCGTCGGCGTTGACGGTGATGTTCTGTCCGTCCGGCAATCCGATCCAGCGTTCCTTCGCCGCGCCGTCGGACCAGAATGGCGCGTTCGGCGCGTAGGGAATCAGCCCGCTCGCGGGCTGCGTCGCGTTCGACGCGGTCTACGCAGCCGGTGGCGGAGAGTTGCGTGGCCACGCCCGCGCCGCCGCCGCCACTCGAGCCGGTGATGCGGTACAAACCGCCGTACATGTGCACGAAGTAGAGCTCGCCGTCCTGGTCCTCTGCGAACGAGGAGATGTTGAAGCCCGATTCGAGCCCACTCGTCATCGTCATCGTGGGCTGCGTGTCGTTCGGAATGTCCCAGATGCGCCCGGAGGTGAAGTCGCCGAAGACATAGCGGCCAACGAGTCCCGGAATGGCCGTGCCACGGTAGACATAGCCGCCCGTGACGGCGTGACCGAGCTCGTGCGGGTACTCGGCGACCGGGGGGCAGCAGATTCGACCGGGTGGCGCAGGCCGCGCCCGAAGGCCACCGCGCGGAAATATCCTGCGTACCTTCGAAGCAACGCCAGCCGTAGTTGCCGCCGCGCTCGACGCGATTCACTTCCTCGATCGCGCTTTCCCCGACGTCGCCAACCCAGAGATCACCGGTCTGGCGATCGAAGCTCCAGCCCCACGGATTGCGAAAGCCCCAGGCGTAGATCTCGGGACAGTTCTGCGGGCCGGAGCCGTTCACGCTGCAGAGCGTGGTGCTGGCCGCGAACGGATTGTCGGCCGGGATCCGATAGAGCGCCGTGCCGGTCGTGCCGCGGATGTCGATGCGGACAATCTTCCCGAGCAGCCGCGTCAAGTCCTGGGCGTTGTCGTTGGCGTAAAAGCTGCCGTCACCCATGCCCAGATAGAGAAAACCGTCGGGGCCGAAGATGATGCGGCCGCCGTGGTGATGCTCTCTGGTCTTGTGGATCCTGAGGATGATGCGCTCGGAATCGGGATCGAGCGTCAGTCCGCCGTCCCGCGAAGTGAATTCCGAGAGCACTGAATCCGGCCCGCCGAGTGTGCGCTGCGCGCTGGTGTACGACAGATACACGCGCGGGGTCGCGGGAAAATCGGGGTGAAACGCCATGCCGAGCACGCCGCATTCGGCGCACGTCGTATCGGCGCGCGATGTGAGGTCGATGAATAGCGAGGAGGCCGTCGCGCCCTCGTCGTTGTCGAACACGCGCACGAAGCCTTCCTGTTCCACCACGAACCAGCGGCTCGAATCGCCCGGTACCTGCTGCAGGGAGATGGGGTGGTTCGCAAACCTGAGATCGAGGTTCGGAAACACCCGCTGCGTGCCGAGGGTGGCGCTGCTCGTGGCACGCTCGGGCGCGACGCAGCTCGTGTTGCCGGGCCGCGCGTCCAGTCCACTGGGGTTCGCCGGAGCGGGCTGCGGAGGGTTCGGCGGAGGGTTCTCCGGACCTCCTGCGCCGCCAGAGCAGCCGGCAATCAGCATCACAATGGCGACCAGCGTCGTGCCGCGCTTGAAAATGATCGGCTGACCTACCTGGTCGTGGTATTCGGAATTCATTCTGTCGGTGCAACCCTTCTTGTTGCCGACAGAATGGGGAAGGGCTGGTCGTCTGAACGCCAGCCGTTTCCCTCATTGCCTATCGGACGAGTACACCCCCATCGGCCAATGACGATCGATGTCACGAAATCGCGCGGCGTGACACATCGCTTTTCGGGCAAGCGAACAACAGGGAGAGTTCACATGTTACGGAAAGTGATTCTTTTCGCTTTGGCGATCGCCGGCGGTCCCGCGTTCTCGCAGATCTGCTCGGTGCCTCCGGCCCAAGGGCTCGAAGGCATCGGCGACGGCTGCACGACCTATCTCCTGGAATACGCCCTTCCGCACGTCGGCATATTCAAGAGCACGTTCACTCCGTCCTGCAACAATCACGACAAGTGTTACACGCAGCTCGGTGCGGACTACCACCAGTGCGATTCGCGCTTTTACGAAGAAATGCGCAGCGCCTGCGATTCGAAGTTCAACCAGTGGCTGCGGCCTGTCGAGTGGGCCGCGTGCCGGCAGACAGCGTACGAGTACTACTTCGCGGTCGGGCAGTGGGGGTCGACGGCGGCGACCCAACGCAACATGCAGAACAACGCGTACTCGCGCAGCCTGGCGCTCCAGCAATCGGTCGAGGCCGACACTTGCGGCACGACGCCCGAGCGCAGCGGGCACTACGCGCCCGGCCTGATCGGCCAGGTCAATGGCGCATTCGTGGCGTACGCGGGCCGCAATCCGACCATCTACGAATTCCTGAGCGCAGCGAACTCGGGAGATCGCCTCGGCGATCCGAACGGCTGGTACGCGAACGTCGTCGCCTGGGCGCAGTGGGGCGCCACCCATCCCCCGCCGGCGGTCGGCTGGTACAAGGTGAGCACCGGAGATTATGGAGTGACCTTCTACGCGAATCCGGTCACGCCTAACACGAGCTATCTCTGGAGGCTCTCGGCAGGCAGCGCGTCCGGCACGTCGCTGGCATTCTCGTATTTCCCGCCGATGTTCAACCAGACCGTAAACTTCAAGGGCTTCATCAAGGCGTCGAGCTCCGCCGGCACGAAAAACATGGCGCTCGTGGAAACCAGCATCGTGCTGCCCGGCACGTGCGCGCCGAACAACGGTCCCTGGGTGAACTGCCAGTAATCTTGCCGCTCGCGCCCACCGGCATCTGCGAGCTCCGTTAGAATCATCCCCACCACTTATGTGCCTTGGGGGTCTGTCATGTGTGAGCGCGATTCGAACGACGATGTCCTTCGCGGCAACGACCTCTCGCGCCGCCAATTCGGTGCCCTCGGTCTCGGCGCGACGCTGGCCGCCATGCTGCCCACAGTCGCGGCCGCCGCCGAAGTCTCTGATCACGAAGTGGAGATCAAGACGCCCGACGGCACCTGCGATGCGCACTTCGTGCATCCGGCCAAGGCCACTGCCGCAGTGCTCGTGTGGCCGGACATCTGGGGTCTTCGCCCCGCATTCCGCGCCATGGGCAAGCGGCTGGCGGAAGCCGGCTATGCCGTACTCACGGTCAATCCCTTCTATCGTTCCATCAAAGGACAGCCTGCCAGCCGGGAAGACGCGTTCAAGTATGCGGGCACGCTCAGCCCCACCACGCATGTGTCCGACGCGAAGGCCTTCGTGGCCTGGCTCGATGCGCAAAAGGCAGTCGATACCCGCCGCAAGATCGGCACCACGGGCTACTGCATGGGCGGAGCCATCGTGATGCGCACCGCGGCATCGCTGCCCGAACGCATCGGCGCCGGCTGCTCCTTTCATGGCGGTGGATTGACCACGTCCAACGAGGACAGCCCACACCTCCTGATTCCGAAGATGAAGGCCAGCATGCTGATCGCCATCGCGGACAACGACGATCAGAAGGAGCCGACATCGAAGGACATCCTGCGCAAGGCCTTCGACGATGCGAAGGTGTCGGCGGAGATCGAGGTGTACAAGGGCGCGAACCACGGCTGGATGCCGCCAGATGGGCAGAATCACAATGCGGCAGCGGCCGAGCGCGGGTGGGAGCGCAAGCTGGAACTGTTCAAGAAGGCGCTGGCGTAGAGTCCGGTGAGCGCAGGCATTGCAGAGCGGCTGACCCTCGCGATTGACGAGACCCGTCGAGTCTCTGCGCTGCTCCAACTTCCGCCTGCCGCCACCGCGTGCTTTGTGCTTGCACACGGCGCGGGTGCAGGCATGGAACACCCGTCCATGACGGCGCTCGCGGCGGAGCTCGCCGCCCGGAGTATCGCGACTCTGCGCTTCCAGTTCCCGTACATGGAGCGCCGCACGCGGCGCCCCGACCCTCCGCCGGTTTGTCACGCGACCGTGCGTGCAGCCGTTGCGGAGGCCGCGCGCCTGGCGCCCACGTTGGCGCTGATCGCGGGTGGCAGATCCTTCGGCGGACGCATGACCTCGCAGGCGCAGGCCATCAAACCGCTCCCTGGCGTGAAGGGCCTGGCTTTCATTGGATTTCCGCTGCACCCGGCGGGGAAGCCGTCGGCCGAGCGCGCCGAGCACCTGCGCGAGGTGAAGATCCCCATGCTGTTTCTGCAGGGCACGCGCGACGAGCTCGCGAAACTCGAGCTGTTGCAGTCGCTCATCGACCGGCTCGGCGCGCTCGCCACTCTGAAGCTGCTGCAGGATGCGGATCATTCGTTTCATGTACCCGCGCGCACCGGACGCAAGGACGCGGAAGTCAGGGCCGAGATGCTGGACGCGCTCGCGACGTGGATCGAGCAGGCAATTCACACGTCATGAACAGCCCCGCGCTTCCCCGCGGCACGATGAGGATCAGGATGCCGGCGATGAATGACAGGTGCGCACCCATCACGAGTTGAATATTCATGGCCTTCTTCCACTCATCGAGGCAGAGGTGTGGCCCCGAGCGGGTGGGCCGCATATCCTCGCCTCGCCGAAGCCCGCTCACGTCAGGACTTCAAGATCATGGAACTTCGAAAGTTGCGCCGCACGCGGCGTGAAATTCTCAAGAACGCAGCGATGGCCGCGTTCGCCGCACCGGCCATTGGACAGGGACGCACGAAGCCGCAACCGGGCACGGCGGCCAAGCCTGCAACTTTCGTCCTGGTCCACGGCGCCTGGCACGGGGGCTGGTGCTGGCAGAGGGTCCACGATCGACTCACGGCCCAGGGTCATCGCGTGTTTGCACCCACCCTGACCGGAGTGTGTGAGCGCTCGCACCTGGATTCACCGAGCGTCGATCTGTCGACGCAGATCCGCGACGTCGTGAACGAAATTCGATGGAAGGATCTCGAGAACGTGGTGCTCGTCGGCCATTCCTATGGCGGAATGGTGATCACGGGTGTCGCCGAACAAATCGCATCGAAGATCGCGTCGATCGTCTATCTAGATGCGTTCGTCCCGATGGATGGACAGTCCGTCGGCGACCTCGGCGGAAAGGTCGATGCGAGCCCTTTCACTGCACCAATCCCGGCCGCGCGCTTTGCTGTCAATGAGGCTGATCGAGCCTGGGTAGACAGCAAGATGACGCCGCAGTCGACCGCGTGCTTCACCGAGAAGATCAAGCTCACGGGTGCCTACCAAAGCATTCCCCGAAAGACGTATATCCGCGCAAAAAACTTTGCGGGGTTCGCCAAGACGTTCGAAAGGATTCGACGTGACGATTCGTGGAATACCTGGGTCGTTGATTGCGGGCACGACATCATGATCGACAAGCCCGATGAGCTCACGAGAATTCTCGTGGGCCTGATCTGAGCCGCCAACACGTTTCGGCATCGAGATCGAGGGCCGCAACCGGCTCCGGCAAATGCGGATGCCCACCGTTGAGTCAGCCCTTCCTCACCCCTCTCGCAGCGCTCTCGCGATGGGCATGCGTGCGGCACGAATCGCGGGCGCAATTGCACCCACCAACGCAATGCCGCAAGCCCATGCGGTGCCGATCGCGATCAATGTCGAGTCGATGCGCAGCTGCGTCGATATGGTTCGGCTGGCGAATTGTTGGCCATTGATCGCCAATGAAGTGAGCAGGACGCCGATCGCCGCACCGATGAGCGCAAGGATCAGAGCCTCCACGAGGATCGCGACCACCACGCTCGACGATCCGAAACCGATCGCCCGCAGCGTCGCTATTTCCGTTCTGCGTGCGCTGACGGTGGTGTAGAGCGTGTTCGCCGCGCTGAACGATGCGGCGGCAGCCATGATCGTCCCGACCAGGTATGCGACCAGCTCGAGCAGCGCGGTGGCGTCGGTCGCTCGCCGTTTGACGTGGTCGGGCTCGCTCAGCACATCGACTCCGATGGTGGGATTCTTCTCCACCGCTGCCTTGAACTCATTCATCGAGTCCGACGACTCGAGTTGCACAGTGATTGACTGATAACGCGCAGTCGGCCGCAGGGAGATCAATGCTTGAACATCGACGATCAGCTCCGACTCACGCACGTCGCCGCCTGACTCGAAGGTCCCCACGACCGAGAATGGAGCATTGCGGATTCTCACGGTGTCGCCGATGTCGAGTCCTTTGAATCTGTGCTGAGCCTCGCGACCGACGACGAGTTCGTTGAGGCCGGTGTGCAGCATGCGGCCACGCACGATCACCTCTTCAGGTCGCAAATCTCCCGCTTCTGGACCAACGCCTCGGATCACGACACGAGCACGCGATCCGTCTTTGCGTTCGCGCACCGGCAGCAACATGAGCACTTCGGCGGACAATACGGCTTTTCCGTCCTCATTGCGGCGAATGCCCGGAAGCTGCTCGATCGCCGCGAGCGCGGTGCGAGGGATCGCGCTTGTTGCGCCTTCGAGTTGAGCACCTTCCGATAGCAGGATCGCGCGGTCCGATCGCGCGGATGATCCGATCGCGCGCGCGAGGCTATGCGACAGGGACAACACGCCGAGCATCACCATGACGACGATGGCCACGCAGAGGATCACTACTGAACTGGAACCGATGCGCTGTGGAAGGCTCTTCAATCCGAGCGCTACGACCGCGTTGAGCTGGCGCGTCAACCTCATGCGCGCTTCGCCAGGCCCTGCACGATCGAGAGTCGATTCAGGGTCCAGACTGGAAAGATCGAGCTCGCCAATGCCACGACGAATGCGAGCGCAACACCCAGGAGAGGTACCTGGATGGGCATCAGGATGTAGGGTGCTTTAACTGCTATCGCGATGCGGGGATAGAACAACGTTGCCAGGGACAACCCGAGCAGCGCTGCGGGAACACACAGCAGGATGGCTTCAGCTGTAACCACCGCCGCAATCCGGACGTCCGCGAATCCCAACGCCTTCATGAGGGCGAGCTCGGGCAACCGTTGATGGACGGATTGCGCCATCGTACTGACGGCGACGACGAGAAGCGCGAACAGCGATGCGATGCCGACCGATGTCACGATCAGCTTCATGTCGTAGGTCGCGTTCGCCGCGGACTGTTGATACTCACGTTCGCTTTGCGTATCGGTCGGCAGGTCCGACGTTGCGAACAACGAGTCGATCGCTCGCGCGACTTGAGCGGTGAATGCGGCGGCATCGGTGCGGACAAAAAGCTGATTCGTCTTGCCCTGCCCCTCCGCGCGTGCTTCTTCCAGATAGTCGTAGTTGAAAATGAACCTGGTCGCCGTCTCCGGCGCGGTGGGAATGTCGTAGATGCCCAGCAGATCGAAATCCCATGACGGACTTCCATCACGCCGTGCCGTTCCCGAGATCAGCGGGATCCGATCGCCGACCTTCCAGCCGAATTGCTCAGCCGGTTTGCGACCCACGATGAGCCCGGTCCTGACACTCCTCAACGCCACGGCAAGTCGCTGGGCATCCAGCATGGGACCGAACACCCTGAGATCGACGTCACCGCCAACGGCATTCACATTCAGGAGATTCGCCGGCTGCTGGTAGTAGCCGCCGATCTGCGTGACGATCATCGTCGATGCGACGTGCGGCAACTGGTCGATCCGTGTGCGATAAACGATCGGCATCGCACGGGAGCCGTCCGCGCTCCCGGTTCTCAATCGTCGGGCATCGATGAGCTGCAGCGCTTCGTCGAATCCGGCCCTGACGCCGTGCAGAGAGCCGAACAGAAGAAATGCGCACGCGAGCGAAAAGAAGGTCAACACCGTTCTCACCGGATTTCGCCAGAGGCCGGCCCAGGTGAGAACGAGGTATTTCAACGAGTACGCGCCATTCGGTGTGCGTCGGACTATAGCCGATGGGCGGATAGGCGCCCAAAACGAAAAACCCCCGGCAGTTGCCCGCCGGGGGTTTCTCTATCTACTGACGTTTGAGCGTCGGAGAGTAACGAGCGTTCCCGCTCCTTACATATCCATCCCGCCCATTCCGCCCATGCCGCCCGGGGCGCCGCCGCCGTGCGCATGGTCGTCGTCCTTCGGCGCTTCCGCGATCATGACTTCCGTCGTGAGCAGCAGACCCGCAACCGACGCCGCATTCTGCAGCGCCAGGCGCGTGACCTTGGCCGGGTCGAGGATGCCCTCTTCCAGCATGTCGCCGTACTCGCCGGTGCCCGCGTTGTAGCCGTAGGCGCCCTTGCCCGCCTTGACGGCGTTCAGGACGACCGCGGCATCTTCGCCGGCGTTCTCGACGATCTGACGCAGCGGCTCTTCGATCGCGCGCGCCAGGATGCGAATGCCGACCGTCTGGTCTTCGTTCGCACCTTCGAGCTTCTCGAGGGCCTTCAGCGCGCGGATCAGCGCGACGCCGCCGCCCGGGACCACGCCTTCTTCAACGGCGGCACGGGTCGCGTGCAGCGCGTCTTCGACGCGGGCCTTCTTCTCTTTCATCTCGATCTCGGTGGCAGCGCCAACCTTGATCACGGCGACGCCGCCGGAGAGCTTGGCAACACGCTCCTGGAGCTTTTCCTTGTCGTAGTCGGAGGTGGCTTCTTCAGCCTGCGCACGAATCGACTCGACGCGCGCCTTGATGTCGGCTGTCTTGCCGGCACCGCCGATCACGGTGGTGTTTTCCTTTTCGACGACGACCTTCTTGGCTTCGCCCAGATCATCCAGCGTGGCCTTCTCGAGCTGCAGACCGACTTCATCGGAGATCACGGTGCCGCCCGTGAGAACCGCGATGTCCTGCAGCATCGCCTTGCGACGATCGCCGAAGCCCGGGGCCTTCACGGCGCAAACCTTGAGGATGCCGCGGATGTTGTTGACCACGAGGGTCGCGAGGGCTTCGCCTTCGACGTCTTCCGAGATGACCAACAGCGTGCGACCGGCCTTGGCGACCCCTTCGAGGATCGGCAGCATTTCGCGGATGTTCGAGATCTTCTTGTCGACGAGCAGGATGTACGGCTTGTCGAGCTCGACAGTCTGGCTCGCCTGCTGGTTGATGAAGTACGGCGAGAGGTAGCCGCGGTCGAACTGCATGCCTTCGACGGTGTCGAGTTCGTTCTGCAGACCCGAACCTTCTTCAACCGTGATCACGCCTTCCTTGCCCACCTTGTCCATCGCATCTGCAATGGTCTTGCCGATGTCCGGATCGGAGTTCGCCGAGATCGTGCCGACCTGCGCGATCGCCTTGGTGTCCTTGCAGGGCTTCGAAAGCTTCTTGATCTCTTCGACAGCGGCGATGACCGCCTTGTCGATGCCGCGCTTGATGTCCATCGGGTTGCGGCCCGAGGAAACGGCCTTGAGGCCTTCGCGGATGATGGCTTGCGCAAGCACGGTGGCGGTGGTGGTACCGTCGCCGGCTTCGTCAGACGTGTTGGAAGCGACTTCCTTCACCATCTGGGCGCCCATGTTTTCAAACTTGTCCTTGAGCTCGATTTCCTTCGCGACCGACACGCCGTCCTTGGTGACGGTGGGGGCGCCGAAGCTCTTGTCGAGCACCGCATTGCGGCCCTTGGGGCCGAGCGTCGCCTTGACGGCGTTGGCGAGGATATTGACGCCGCGGAACATCTTCACGCGGGCGTCATCGCCGAAACGTACTTCTTTAGCTGCCATGATTATTTGCCCTCGATGACGGCCATGACGTCTTCTTCACGCATGACCACGAGATCATCTCCATCCACCTTCACTTCGGTGCCGGAGTACTTGCCGAACAGGATCTTGTCGCCGACTTTCACGTCGAGCGGGCGGACGTTGCCGTCTTCCAGGATCTTGCCTTTGCCGACCGCGACGACCTTGCCCTGTACGGGCTTCTCGGCAGCGGTGTCAGGAATCACGATGCCGCCGGCCGAAACGCGCTCTTCTTCGAGACGCTTCACGATCACGCGGTCATGAAGAGGACGAATCTTCATGGATACGCTCCTTAAATTGAGTGTTGAGTGGAATCTGGTTGAGTCGCTGGAGGTAGGGCTATTAGCACTCTCCCCCGGCGGCTGCTAATTGTATGGATGAACCTTTGCAAATCAACCCCGTGGCGGCCTTTTTTCCCTCCGGAGGCTCCGGCATGCAATTCGGGGCCTGTTTTGCGGGTCACATCCATGCAGCGGGTCCCTGCCTGGCCGATGATCCGGCCGTTTCGCCCGCCCATATGTCGAATAGGATTGCGGCCCCCGCTCAAATGGGGGCAGAGAAGAGGTATCCGGTGCGCGCCAAGACTCTATTGATTGCCCCCCTGGCCTTTGCCGCCTTCCTGGCGGGCGCTTCCCCCGCCTGGGCCATTGGCGAGGATGAATTCCTGCCGCCGGAACAGGCATTCAAGTACACCGTGACGGCGGACGAAGGTCAGCTCGTCGTCGAATGGCAGGCCACCAAGGGCTACTACCTCTATAAGAAGCGCATGGGCCTGTCGGCCGCGACGCCGGGCGTCAAAGTCGGCGAGTCGGTCTACCCGCAGGCCGAGATCCACAAGGACGAGTACTTCGGCGAGCAGGAAGTCTTCCGCGGCAAGTTCCAGGTGAAGGCGCCGCTCTCAGGCGCGAAAGCCGGCGACACGGTCGCGCTGAAACTCAAATGGCAGGGCTGCGCGGATGCCGGCCTGTGTTACCCGCCCAGCGTCTGGGACGCGTCGGTGAAGGTCGCGGCTCGCGCCGCCACCACGGCGGACAAGATCTTCGACCGTGCCCAGCCGCAGGTCGAAGAGGAAGATGAGTATCTCGATCCCGACGTGGCCTTCGTGCTCACGGCCGATGCGCAGTCGACCAACAACATCCTGCTCAACTGGCGCATCGCGGACGGCTACTACCTCTACAAGCAGCGCATCAAGCTCGAGCCGGCCGATACCGCGCCGGCCGGTGGGCGCCGTGGTTCTGCCCAAGGGCGAGGAGCACACCGACGAATACTTCGGCACGCAGGAGATCTATCGGCAGAGTCTCGACGCTTCGTTCTCGGTGCCGCCGGGCGCCAAGAGTGTCGAGGTCAAGGTGACGTACCAGGGCTGCGCCGATGCCGGCCTGTGTTATCCGCCGATCACCAAACTGATGACGGTTTCGCTCGAAGGTGCGCCCACCGCCGTGGCCAGCGCCGACGGCGGCTCTTCCACCGGCGGTTTCGTCTCCGAGCAGGACAGCTACGCCGACAAGATCAAGAACGGCAATATCTTCCTGGTGCTCGCCGTCGTTCTTCGGCGCGGGATTGCTGCTGGCGTTCACGCCGTGCGTGTTGCCCATGGTTCCCATTCTCTCGGGGATCATCGCCGGCGGCGGCGAGAATATTTCCACGCGGCGCTCGTTCATGCTCTCCGTGAGTTACGTGCTCGGCATGGCGTTCACGTACACCGCGGCGGGCATCGCGGCCGGCGCCATCGGCCAGGGATTCAATCTGCAGGCCACGTTCAATCAGCCCTGGATCGTGGCTGTTTTCAGCATCCTGTTCGTGGTGCTGGCGGCCTCGATGCTCGGCTTGTTCACCATCGAGATGCCCGGCTTCGTCCAGGAACGCCTTTCGAGCAAGAGCAACGAGATGAAGGGCGGCACTTATGTTGGCGTCGGCGTCATGGGCGCGTTGTCGGCGCTCATCGTCTCCGCCTGCGTCGCCCCGCCGCTGATCGCGGCCCTCACGGTGATCAGCCAGACCGGCGACGTGGTGCGCGGCGGACTGGCGTTGTTCGTGATGAGCATCGGCATGGGTACGCCTCTGCTGGCAGTCGGCGCGTCCGCCGGAAAATTGCTGCCCAAGGCCGGCGCCTGGATGGACACGGTGAAGAACCTGTTCGGCGTGTTGTTCCTGGCGGTGGCGGCGTGGATGCTGGCGCGCATCGTGCCCGGCTGGCTCAGCATGATCTTCTGGGCGGTGCCGGCGGTTACGCTGGCCTGGGTGTTGTGGCGCGCCCGTGCGAAGTCCACGCAAGGCAGGGTCTTTGCGCGGGCACTGGCCGCGGCGGCTGGCGTCTACGGCGTGGCGCTGCTCGCCGGTTCCGCGCTCGGTGGCACCAATCCACTGGCGCCGATTCCTCAGCTCGCGGCCCAGCAGCAGCACCTGGAATTCAAACGCATCAAGACGGTCGCGGACCTGGAGCGCGAAGTGGCTGCTGCATCGAAGGCCGGCCGCTCCGTCATGCTCGACTTCTATGCGGACTGGTGCGTGTCCTGCAAAGAGATGGAGCACAACACCTTCACCGTGAAAGAAGTCCACGAGGCGCTCGGCGCGACGACCTTGCTGCAGGCCGATGTCACGGCCAACGATGACGACGATCGTGCGTTGCTCCAGCACTTCGGCATCTTCGGGCCACCGACCATCGCCTTCTATGGCGCCGATGGAACGGAACGGCGAAACTTCCGCGTCGTCGGATTCATGAAGGCTGCGGAGTTCGCGGCCGTGGTCCGACAAGCGGTTGCTTCCCCGGCAGCGCCGATCAGTTAAATGAATTCTTCAAACCTGCCGCGCCTCCTGGGCGCGGCGCTCCTCGTTTTCGCCGCGGCTGCGCTGGGCTTCTTCGCGTACCGCGCCCGCCATGCGGACAGCGCACAGATGACTGCGGTGGCGGTGTCCACTCCGGCTCCTGGGGAAGTCGGCAGCGCCGGCGCCGGTCAAAAAATCCGTCCCCGAATCGCTGCCCGACATCACGCTCGCGGACATGGCCGGAAAACCCACCAAACTGGCGAGCTTCGGCGGCAGGCCGCTGATGGTGAATTTCTGGGCGACCTGGTGCGCGCCCTGCCGGCGGGAAATCCCGCTGCTCAATAAGATAAGAATGGAACGAAAGGCTCAAAACGCCGAGATTGTCGGAATTGCCGTCGACTTCAAGGAAGATGTCGCCAAGTTCCTGCAGAAAACGCCCCTTCGAGTACCCCCTGCTGATCGGCGAGGAGGACGGGCTGGCCGCAGCCGAGGCTTTCGGCATGGGCATGGCCTTTCCATTCAGCGTGTTCTCGGACAGCCAGAATCGCATCCTGACCATCAAGATTGGCGAGTTACACGAAGATGAGGCCAATTTCGCGTTCGATCGGCTCCGGGATATCGACGCTGGCGTCATGACGCGCGAGGCCGCTCAAGCGGCGGTCGCGGAGGCATTTCGGCAGATGGCAACCAATCGCGCCCAGGCGGAAACCGCTCCCGGCACGAACCAGGCGCATTAGAACGATTCCCGCCTGTTTGGCGAAAACCGCGCACGTTACCCGCCAATTACGGTAAATTCGCCGCCTTCGTAATCCCTGGGGACTGGTTTCGACGGCCGTATGGCGCGCTTCTTATTACTTAACGGCCCGAATCTCAACCTGCTTGGCCAGCGCGAACCCGAGGTCTACGGCTCGGACACACTGGCCTCCATAGAAGAGCGCGCGAAGAACGCCGCGGCCCACCTCGGGCACGAGCTGATCGCCTTCCAGAGCAATGCCGAGCACGAGCTCATCGACCGGGTTCAGACCGCCAAGGCCAATGGCATCAGTTTCGCCATCATCAACCCCGGCGGCCTGACGCACACCAGCGTGGCGCTGCGCGACGCGCTCCTGGGAGTGAAGCTGCCGTTCATCGAACTGCACCTCTCGAATACGTTCGCGCGCGAAAAATTCCGTCATCACTCGTATTTCTCGGACATCGCCGTGGGCTGCATCGTCGGTCTCGGCGCGCTGGGTTACGAGCTTGCCATTCAGGCCGCCGCGGCCCGTGTCGCACGCGCCTAGCGCGCGGTTAACTAGAGGACTCGCTTTGGACATCCGCAAAGTCAAGAAGCTCATCGAACTACTCGAAGAATCCGGTATCGCGGAAATCGAGATCAAGGAAGGCGAGGAAGCCGTGCGTATCAGCCGCATGCCCACCGGCGGCTTCATGACGCACATGCAGCCCATGATGCAGGCGCCCGTGGCGACCATAGCGCCGCCCGTCGCGGCCGCGCCGGTCTCCGCCGGAGCCGCACCCGCGGCGCCCGCGCGCCGCACCAATGAGCATGTCGTGGCGGCGCCGATGGTTGGCACCTTCTATGGCGCCTCCTCGCCCGGCGCGAAGCCCTTCGTCGAGATCGGCAGCGAGGTCAAGGAAGGCCAGGTGCTGTGCATCATCGAAGCGATGAAGATGATGAACCAGATCGAGAGTGACAAGGCCGGCAAGATCACCGCGATCATGGCGACCAATGGCGACCCGGTGGAATTCGGTCAGCCGCTCTTCGTAATCGAATAAGCGTGATCGAATAAATCGCCCCATGCTCGACAAAATCGTCATCGCCAATCGTGGCGAGATCGCCCTCCGGGTGCTGCGCGCCTGCCGCGAGCTCGGCATCAAGACCGTGGCCGTGCATTCCACGGCCGACTACAACCTCAAGCACGTGTTGCTGGCGGACGAATCCGTCTGCATCGGACCGCCGCAGTCCCAGAAGAGTTACCTCAACATGCCCGCGATCATCAGCGCGGCCGAGGTCACGGACGCGGTTGCCATCCATCCGGGTTATGGTTTTCTTTCCGAGAACGCGGACTTCGCGGAGCGCGTGGAGAAGAGCGGATTTACGTTCATCGGCCCGCGCGCCGACGTAATCCGCCTGATGGGCGACAAGGTGTCGGCCATCAACGTGATGAAGAAGGCCGGCGTGCCCTGCGTGCCGGGCTCCGGCGGGCCGCTCGGCGACGTGCCGGAAGAGAATTTCAAGATCGCGAAGGACATCGGCTACCCGGTGATCATCAAGGCCTCCGGCGGCGGCGGCGGTCGCGGCATGCGCGTGGTGCACAGCGAAGCCGCGCTGCTCAACGCGATTTCCGTGACCAAGAGCGAGGCGCTGGCGGCGTTCAACAACGACCAGGTCTACATGGAGAAATTCCTGGAGCGGCCGCGGCACATCGAATTCCAGGTGCTGGCCGACAATCACGGCAACGTGATTCACCTGGGCGAGCGTGACTGCTCCATGCAGAGACGCCATCAGAAGGTGGTCGAAGAAGCGCCGGCCCCGGGCATCACCGACGAACAGCGCGAACGCATGGGCGCGCGCGTGGTCGAGGCCTGCAAGGCTGTGGGCTACCGCAGCGCCGGCACGCTCGAGTTCCTGTACCAGGACAACGAGTTCTACTTCATCGAGATGAACACGCGCATCCAGGTCGAGCACCCGGTGACCGAGCTGATCACGGGCATCGACCTGGTGAAGGCGCAGCTCATGATCGCCTCGGGCGAGAAGCTGAAGTTCATGCAGAAGGACATCAAGCTCACCGGCCATGCGATCGAGTGCCGCATCAATGCCGAGGACGCCAAGACCTTCATGCCCTCTCCGGGCCCGATCAAGCTGTGGCACGCGCCGGGCGGCCCGGGCATCCGGGTGGATAGTCACATCTACTCGGGTTACAACGTGCCGCCGCATTACGACTCGCTGATCGCCAAGATCATCTCGTATGGCGACACGCGCGAGACGGCCATTGCCCGCATGCGCAATGCGCTGGCCGAAATGGTGGTCGAGGGCATCAAGACCAATACGGCGCTGCACCAGGAAATCTTCACGCACGCGGCATTCCGCAGCGGTGGCCAGGATATTCATTACCTGGAGCGCCGCCTCGGCCTGAAATAACCGGGGTCGCCTTGCCTCAACTGGCTCTCACCTTGAATCTCGACGGGCTCGATGTGGAGCGCGTCGAGGAAGCTTGCTTCGAGTTCGGCGCGGTGGCCGTGTCGTACACGGATCAGCACGACGATCCGATTCTCGAACCGGCACCCGGCGAGTTCCGGTTGTGGCCGCACTCGCGCCTGCAGGCCTTGTTCCCATTCGACTCCAAGCCACAGGAAATCGTTGGCGGTCTCGCGCATGTACTGCGCATCGACCCTGAGCGCATCACGGTCGAGACGCTCGCCGACCGCGTCTGGGAACGCGAGTGGCTGCGCGATTTTCATCCCATGTGCTTCGGCCGGAGGTTGTGGGTTGCGCCCCATCACTCGCACGTGCATACGCAGGGCGCCGTGATCGTCAGGCTCGACCCCGGCCTCGCCTTCGGCACCGGCACGCACGCGACCACCGCCATGTGCCTGAGCTGGCTCGACGAGCACGTACGCGCAGGGACAGGTCGCCATCGACTACGGCTGTGGGTCGGGCGTGCTGGCCGTGGCCGCCGTGAAGCTCGGCGCGCGCTCGGCGCATGCCTTCGACATCGACCCGCAGGCGCTCACGGCCACCCGGGACAATTCCGTTGCCAACGAGGTCGACGCGCAGGTTCACGTGGTCGAACGCGATGCCGAGCTGCCCACCGGCGCCGACATCCTGCTGGCTAACATCCTGTGCGGCCCGTTGTGCGAGCTCGCGCCGCGCTTTGCCGCCTTGACCGCACCCGGCGGCAAGATCGTGCTCGCGGGGCTGCTCGAGACGCAGGCCGACGAGGTGACACGCGCGCACGCACCGTGGTTTGATATCTCGACGTTTGCGACGCGCGACGGCTGGACGGCGCTCGCCGGCAGCCGCAGGGAGTAACCGCTTGTTCACCGTCTGCCCAAAATGCACGCTGACCCTGGTCGTCACGACCGTGGATCTGCGCGCCGGGCAGGGTTACGTGCGCTGCGGACGTTGCGCCAACGTGTTCAACGCGTTGATCGCGCTGCGTGAAGGAGATCCGCAGGGCAGTGCCTCGGACAGCGCCACGCGCCGCATTCTCGAGACACAGCCTTCGAAACCACCGGCGGAGCCTGCATTCGGTGCGGGCGTCGCGGTCGAGCCCGAACCCGAGCCGGAGCCGGTTCCCGAACCGGAGCCCGAACCGGAGCCCGAGCCGGAAGCCGTGGAAGCGGCGGCATCGGAAATCGAACTGAGTTTCGAAGAGCCTGAACCGGCAACTCAGGAAGAGTCGCTCGAATTCGATGACACGGCCACTGACGTGTCGGAGATCTTCATCTCGCCTTCGCAGGCTGAGCACGACACCGGGTCCGGCAGCTATGAAGCCGTGGTGTTGGCCGTGGAGCCGCAGCCGGATCCGCCGACTGAACCAGGGCCGGAGTCCGAATCCGAAGTAGACGAACCGTCGCATGCGGACACCGTGGCGCCAGGCGAGTGGTCACTGCTCGATGACGATGACGTGCCGGCGGACTCGGAATCCGTCATCGAAGAATCGCCGTTTGCGCAGGAGCCGGAACCCGAGGTCGAGGTCGAGGCCGCGCCCGAAGCCGAAACGCAGGTCACCGAGGAAATCGCGGTTGGCGATCCGGCCTGGGTGCAGCAAATGTTTGCCGAGGCCGAAGCGGACGCAGTGCGCTCGCGCACTGCCGAGCATCGAACCCTGGAACCCATGCCCGACGTCGACGGCGAGGAACCCGTCGTGGTCCGCGCAGCGCGCGACGTAGGGGGCGTTTCGGCCGTGAGCGGCGACACCGTGCTCGAGCCGCTGCTGGATCCGGTCGTGCAGCGGCCCGCGTGGCAGTACACCACCGGCATCGCTCTGTTGCTGGTCGTGCTGCTGCTGCAAATACTGCATTTCAACCGGCAGAACCTGGTGCTGAGTCCGTCTTTCGGCCCACTCACCAGTACGGTCTACGGATGGTTCGGCGCCACGCTCACGCCGCGCTGGGATCTCAACGCGTATTCCGTGAAACAGCTCGGCGCCGAAGCCGAGGGCGGCGAAGGCACGCGGCTCAGAGTACGGCTGTCGGTGCAGAACGACAGCGATCGCGTGCAACCGCTGCCGCTGTTACGCCTCACGCTGCAGGATCGATATGGCAATGCGGTCGCGACTCGCGATCTCGAGCCGCGCGAATATCTGCCGCCGCGCGCAGCCGGCCAGCGTCTGCTCGAACCGGATCAGCGCATCGACGCGGAGCTGCACGTCATCGATCCGGGCAAGGCCGCGATCGGCTTCGAGATCGACGCCTGCCTGCGCGCCGAAGGCGGCAGCATCGGTTGTTCCAACGACGCGCGCCGCCGCAGCCCCGGCTGAGGCGGCCGATTTAACATGCGCATCGGACCTTACGAGCTCAGCTCGCAAGTCGTGCTCGCCCCGATGGTCGGCGTCACCGACCGGCCATTCCGCGTGATTGCTCGCAGCTTCGGCGCGGGACTCGCGGCGTCAGAAATGATCACGAGTGACGTGCGGCTCTGGACGACGAAGAAGACGCAATCGCGCATGAATCACGAGGGCGAGCCCGAGCCGCGCGTAGTGCAGCTCGCAGGCGCGGATCCCGAGGCGCTCGCCGAGGCGGCCCGCCGCAATATCGATCTCGGCGCGCAGATCATCGACATCAACATGGGTTGCCCTGCGAAAAAGGTCTGTAACCGGCTGTGCGGCTCCGCACTGTTAACTGACGAAGCGCTGGTGGGAAAAATTCTCGAGCGCGTGGTCGCCGCGTCGAACGCGCCGGTCACGTTGAAAATCCGTACCGGGTTCAGTCGCAATGCGCGCAACGGCGTGCGCATCGCGCAACTCGCTGAATCGTGTGGCATCGCAGCGCTCGCCGTGCACGGCCGCACGCGCGAAGATTTCTATGACGGAGAAGCCGAGTACGACACGATTCGAGAAATCGCATCACGCGTCAAAATTCCGTTATTCGCAAATGGTGACATCAACTCTCCGCAAAAAGCGCGCGCAGTGCTTGATTTCACCGGCGCAACAGGAGTAATGCTCGGCCGCGCCGCGCATGGCTCGCCGTGGGTCTTCCGCGATGTCAATTATTTTTTTACTCACGGAAAAATTGCGCCCGCACTTCCACTTCGAAAAGTTGGTGATACCATCCTCGCGCATCTCGAATCCCTCTACGAGTTTTACGGCGAAGAGACTGGCGTTCGAGTAGCACGCAAACACCTTGGTTGGTATCTGGAGAAGATGCAGGACGCGCCCGA
This sequence comes from uncultured Pseudomonadota bacterium, assembly GCA_963711635.1. Lineage (GTDB taxonomy): Bacteria > Pseudomonadota > Gammaproteobacteria > Steroidobacterales > Steroidobacteraceae > CADEED01. Next base: position 20,332 of record CAVQEZ010000011.1, on the reverse strand, counting down.
TGTTCGTCGGGAGTTGATGGCAGCTTCGACGTCGGCGTCGCAGTTTGCGGTGACGAAAAAATGTCTCGACGGTCTTGTTGACCGTGAGACCACCGTTGCAACCTGGGGAGGCATTGCAGCGTGTGCACAATGATGGTGACGGTGTTCAGGCTCGGGCACAGACGATGGGGCGACTGGCATGACGGCGAAAACTTCACGGACGCGAAAAGATTCCGGTCGCAATGGCGCGCTCGAAGTGCCGCTGCGTAATCACGCCGAACGCGCCCTCTCCGATTACTTTTCCAACCTGAACGGCCACAAGCCGGCCCACCTGTACGACCTCGTGCTGCGCGAAGTCGAAGAACCCCTTTTCAAGGCCGTGCTCGACTACTCCTCGGGCAATCAGTGCCGTGCCGCAGCCATCCTCGGCATCAATCGCGGAACACTGCGTAAGAAGCTCAGACAGTTCGGCCTTTCGGCCTGAATCCTGCCTCTCGATGCTCGTCACGATTCGCAGGGCCCTGCTGTCGGTCTCCGACAAGACGGGACTGGTTGATTTCGCGCGTGCCCTGGCTGCACGCAAAGTTGAGTTGCTGAGCACTGGCGGTACAGCCCGGCTGCTCACCGAAGCGGGCATCCCGGTTACTGAGGTTTCTACGTACACCGGCTTTCCCGAGATCATGGACGGGCGCGTCAAGACACTGCACCCGCGCGTGCACGGCGGCCTGCTGGGGCGGCGCGGCATCGACGATGCCGTCATGGACAAGCACGACATCCCGCGCATCGATCTGCTGGCGGTGAACCTTTATCCGTTCGCGGCGACGGTGGCCAAACCGGACTGCACATACGCCGACGCCATCGAGAACATCGACATCGGCGGCCCCGCGATGGTCCGTGCCGCGTCGAAGAACCACGAATCGGTGACCGTGGTCGTCGATCCTTCCGATTACGCGCGCGTGCTGGCCGATCTCGATGCCAACGCCGGCGCCACGAGCATCGACACGCGCTCCACGCTCGCCGCCAAGGCGTTCGCACACACGGCGAAGTACGACACCATGGTGTCCTCGTACCTGCTGGCTCGTGAGGCCAAGGGAGGGGAATCCTTCCCGGAAACTCTTCCGCTGGTGTACGAGAAACTCCAGGACCTGCGCTACGGAGAAAATCCGCACCAGAGTGCCGCGTTCTATCGCGAGCTCGGCGCCGCCGGATCCTGTGTGGCGACGGCGCGCATGCTCCAGGGCAAGGAATTGTCGTTCAACAACATCGCCGACACCGACACCGCGGTGGAATGCGTGCGCGTGTTCAACGAGCCCGCCTGCGTCATCGTGAAGCACGCCAATCCCTGTGGCGTGGCCGCGGCGGTTTCGCTGGCGGACGCCTACGAGCGCGCATATCGCACCGATCCCACGTCCGCATTCGGCGGCATCATCGCTTTCAATCGCGAGTTGGACGAGGCCACGGCCGCGGCCATCACGGGACGTCAATTCGTCGAAGTCATCGCCGCTCCGTCGGTCTCGGCAGCCGCCGCCGCGGTGCTGGCCGGCAAGCAGAACATCCGCGTGCTCGTCGTCGGCGCGCTGTCCAACCGCCCGGCGTCCGATCTCGAATATCGCAGTGTGGTCGGCGGCCTGCTGGTGCAGACGCGCGACACCGCGCTCGCCGATCCGGCGACCTTCCGCATCGTCACGCAGAAGAAGCCCACGCCCACCCAGTACGCGGACCTGTGGTTTGCCTGGCGCGTGTGCAAGTACGTGAAATCGAACGCCATCGTGTTCGCGCGCGACGGCATGACCATTGGCGTCGGCGCCGGGCAGATGTCGCGTGTCTATTCCACGCGCGTGGCCGCGCTCAAAGCCAAGGACGAAGGCCTGCAGGTCGAGGGCAGCTCGATGGCCTCGGATGCGTTCTTCCCGTTTCGCGACGGCATCGACGTGGCCGCCGAATACGGCATCACGGCCATCGTGCAGCCGGGCGGCAGCAAGCGCGACGAAGAAGTCATCGCCGCCGCCGACGAACATGGCATGACCATGGTGTTCACCGGCATGCGCCACTTCCGCCATTGATATGAAGATCCTGATCGTCGGCAGCGGCGGTCGCGAGCATGCGCTCGCCTGGAAAGTTGCGCAGTCTTCCAAGGCCTCCGAAGTGCTGGTGGCGCCCGGCAACGGCGGCACGGCCACCGAGCCGCGGGTACGCAATGTCGATGTCGCGGCGGAAGACGTGGCCGGACTGGTTGCGCTGGCGAAGCGTGAGCACGTGGGGCTCACCATCATCGGGCCCGAGGCGCCGCTGGTCATCGGCGTGGTAGACGCATTCCAGGCCGCGGGATTGCGCTGCTTCGGCCCGCAGCAGGCTGCGGCTCAGCTCGAAGGCTCCAAGGCCTTCACCAAGGAGTTCCTGAAGCGTCACGGCATCCCGACGGCCGCCTACGCCACGTTCCGCCAGGAGACGTTTGATCCCGCCTGGGTGCGTAAACAGCGCATGCCTATCGTCGTCAAGGCATCCGGCCTGGCGGCCGGCAAGGGCGTGGTCATCGTCGACTCGGCTGACGAGGCCATCGCCACGGCCGAGGCCATGTTCGCCGGCCAGTACGGCTCTGCGGGCGATCTGGTGGTCATCGAGGAATTCCTGCCGGGTGAGGAAGCCAGCTTCATCGTCATGGCCGACGGCAGGAATATTCTGACCATGGCCACCTCGCAGGATCACAAGCGCCTGCGCGACGCGGACACCGGCCCGAATACCGGGGGCATGGGTGCCTATTCACCCGCCCCGGTGGTCACGCGCGCAATGCACGAACGCATCATGCGCGAGGTCATCGAGCCCACCATCCGGGGACTCGCGAAGGACGGCACGCCGTACACCGGATTCCTGTACGCCGGCATCATGGTGCATCCCGACGGCACGCCGAACGTGCTCGAGTACAACTGCAGGTTCGGCGATCCGGAAACGCAGCCCATCCTGATGCGGCTCAGGAGCGACCTCGTGGAGCTCTGCGAGGCCGCGCTCGACAAGCGCCTCGATCGGGTGCATGCCGACTGGGATGAGCGGGCGGCACTGGGCGTGGTGCTCGCCGCGGAAGGCTATCCGGAGACGGTGCGCAAGGGCGATGCCATCACCGGGTTGGCGCAGGCCGCGCGACTGCCGGGCAAGGTGTTCCACGCCGGCACCCGTGCCGCGGATGGGAAGGTATTCACGAACGGCGGCCGTGTGCTGTGTGCCGTCGGTTTGGGCGCCAGCGTGTCGCAGGCACAGGCGCAGGCCTACACACTGGTGGACGCGATCGACTGGCCCGGAATGCAATGCCGGCGCGACATCGGCTTTCGCGCCGTGACGAGGGAAAAGTCCGGCAACTGAGGCAACAGACGGTGGTCGATATGGGTATGAACCATCACACCGAGCAGGAATGGCAGTTCACCGCGCGCGATCTGGATTCGGCGCGCAGCTGGCTCGCTGCACAGCCACATGACGCATCTCTGCGGCGCCTCGCATCGCGGCCCACGCTCACGATGCGCGATACCTATTACGACTCTCCCGACTGGATGATTTTCCGCGCCGGCTTCGCGCTGCGGGTGCGCCAGGCTCGCGAAGCGGACGATACCGGCATTGGTGAAACCGAGGTCACCCTGAAGTCATTGCACCGCGCACACCACGGAATCGCGCGCCGCACCGAGATATCCGAAAGCATTGGTAGCGCCAGGCTCGACGATGTCCTGGCGCGCGACAACGGCATCGGCGGGCGCATCCGCGAACTGGTTGGAACTCGTCAGTTGGCAGCACTGTTTCACCTGAACACACGCCGCGAGCGCCAGCAGCTGCTCGAGGCGGACACCGACCTGCCGCTGGCCGAGGTCGACCTCGACGAGACGTCAATCGAGACGCCCTCGGGGCAGGCGCAGGAAATGCGTCGCGTGGAAGTCGAGTGCATCAACGCCGAGCCGGAAGCCGTGAGTCCGTTCGTCGAGCAGCTGCGCACCGCCGCGCGGCTCGAGCCTGTCGACGTTTCAAAATTCCGTGCCGGGCTGGCTGCGGCCGGTCTCGAACCGCCCGCGCAACAGCCGGAAGCCGGCGGCACCGGGATCGACGCCGCGCAGCCCTTTGCAACAGCGCAACTCGCCACGCTGCGCCGTTATTTCAGCACCGTGCTGGCAAAGGAAGCGGCGGTGCGTGCAGGTTCAACGCAGGCGGTGCATGAAATGCGCGTCGCTGGCCGTCACCTGGAAGTGTTGCTACGCATGTTTCGGGGGTTCGGTCCCAGCTGGGCCGTGAGCGCGCGTCCACGCGTCCGTGGCCTCATCAGGCACCTCGGCGCGGTGCGGGACTGCGACGTGCAGCTGGCCTATCTCGACGACGCGTTGACCTCTCTCGCGGACGAAGAGCGCAAGGCGTTCGAGCCCATGCGTGAGCGGCTCGCGGCACAACATGCCCAGGCGCGTGCGCGGTTGCTGCGGGCACTGGACTCACCCGCCATACGGCACTGGGTGCAGGATTGGGAGCGGCATCTGGGCGCCGGAACTCCGGGCAGCACGCGCGCCCAGCGGGCCACGACCGCCGAGGTCGCGCGCACCCTGGTGCGCGACGCGGCGCAGACCTTGCGCAAGCGCGCGCGCCGCATCGACAAGGATTCCGTGCCGGACGACTTCCACGAGGTGCGCATTCGCGCCAAGCGCCTGCGCTACACGCTGGACGCCTTCGCCGAGCTGTACGGTGAAGCTGCGCAGTCCTATGTGAAGGCGCTCGGCAAGCTTCAGACCGTGCTCGGCGAATACAACGATGCCTCGGTGCGTGAGAAGCGATTCACGGAGCTGGTCACCGGCGGCCCGCGGTTGCCGTCATCGACCTCGTTCCTGGCCGGCCGGCTGGTGGAGCGCGACGTGCAGGCATTCAAGCGTTGCCGCAAGAAGTTCGGCAAGGCCTGCCGGCGAGTCCGTGGCCGTCGCTGGCGCGAGCTCAACGACACGATGCAGCGGGTAGCGCAGTCAGTCGCCGAGACGCGCGCGGCGGAGTCCGAATAATGGAAGTCTTCCTGGTCCGACATGCCATCGCCCATGGGCGCAATCGCCGGCGCTGGCCCAACGATTCCAAGCGGCCGCTGACACCGGCCGGCAAGCAGAAATTCCGCAAAGCGGCGCGCGGCCTCGTGAAGTGGCTGCCCAAATCCACCGCGCTGCTCACCAGCCCCTTCGTGCGCGCGCGTGAAACGGCCGTGATACTCGCCGCCGCGCGGCGCGGCGCCAAGCCCGTGGAGTGCGCGGAGCTCGCGGCCGACAGGCCGGTGTCCGGTGCCTTCGAACTACTCCGTACGCGCAAAGAAAAAGCCGTGGTGCTGGTCGGCCACGAGCCCTACCTCAGCGGTTTCCTCTCGGCCGCCCTTGCGGGCAAGGACGCGCGGATCAAGATCGAATTCAAGAAGGGCGGCGCGGCCTGTATCGAGTTCACTGCGCGCGTCGAACCCGGGCGCGCCACTTTTCGCTGGATGCTTCCGCCGCGCGTGTTGCGCGCACTGCGTTGACGATTACGGCCACTTCTCGCGGCCGACGATCTGGCCGATCTCGGCATGCGCGGCCGCGAGCTGTGCGGTGTCGAGCTTCGACTCGCTCATGTACACCGCGATGAGAATCGGTCTTCGTTCCGGCGGCCAGGTCACGACGAGATCGTTGACGGCGCCGTACTGGCCCGTGCCGGTCTTGTCGCCCGTCTGCCAGCTCTTCGGCAGGCCCTTGCGTACCCGGTCGAGGCCGTTACGCGACGTGATCATCCAGTCGATCAGCAAGGCACGCGACGCCAGTGACAACACGCTCCTGCGTGAAGATCTTCAACAGGCTTCGACCATGGCGCGTGGCGTGGTGGTATCGCGCTCGTCACCCCGCAGGTTGCTGTTGAGATCCGGCTCGTTACGGTCGAGACGCGTGGTCTCGTCACCGATGCTGCGCATGAACTTCGTGAACGCCGCCGGCCCACCCATGGCCTTGAGCAGAATGTTGGCGGCGGCGTTGTCGCTGAATGGCAACCGCGGCGCCACACAGGTCGCGCACGGTCACTCGCTGCCGCCCTGCTCGACGGCCTTCTGGATGATCGGGCGAATTCGCCACCAGATCGCTCTTGTCGAAATGGCAATATCGTGGGTCAGCGGGAAGGCGCCATGATCCACCTGCCACAGCAGCGCGGCGACCAGCGGCACCTTGAACGTGGAAGCCATCGCGTAGCGAGAATCGTCGTCGAGCGCGAGGCGCTTGCCGCTCTGGCTGTCCAGGATGTGCACGCCGAGCCGTCCGCCGACGCGCTTGTGGATGCCTTGAGTGTACGTGGCGCGCTCGCGCGGCCTGCGCCTCGGGCGCGAGCGCCGCGGCGAGCGCCAGGCCTAACAAGTCGCGTCGCGTGGTCGACGGCCGCACCATCTAGCCCTCCGCCAGCACGACGATCTTGTCGTTCTCGGCGAAGCTGTGTCGGTCGGACTTCTTCGGATTCACGTTGACGCCATACCCGCGCGTCCTTGTCGTCGGCGTGTTTCATGAGGCGATAGCCGATCGCGGTTTCGCCACGCTGCGCCGCCGCCTCGAGCACGGTGTAGAAATCGACCGTGCTGCCCAGTCTGATGTAGTCGGTCATCGGGCGTATGTATATCTCCGAACCCTCGGAGCTGAACAGGACCCGGAATACCTCGATCGAGGTTCTTGTTCTCCGACAGCTGCGACATCATCAGGCTGACGAGCTTGTCGCTGACGATGAAATCGTCGGCGCGCGCGATCTGCGCCAGCGCGCGGTTCCGCAGGTCCATCATTTCGCTCACGATGGATAGTCGGACGCCGGCCGCGTCCGCAAGGTTGCGCAGGTGCAACAGCGTGATCAGCGTCTTCGCGTCGGCCTCCTGGATGGGCATGTCGTAGCTCAGCAGGATGACGTGCTCGAAGCTGGTGGCCTTGACCGCCGCGAGCGTGGCCGCGTGCGTGATGTCGCCGTCGGCAAAGCGCACCTTCTGTCGCTGCATGCGCCTGGCCACGCTGACCAGGACCTCGCGCGCGCCTTCGTGGCGGCAGATCACGATGGTCTCGGATCCCGGCGCGACGTAGTTGTCGAGCTCCTCGATGATGGCCTGCGCCTTGCCGTTCCAGCCGAGGATCAGGATGCGCTCGGGTGCCGCCGGCAGGCGTTCGCGATTCGCCAGCGCGCTGGTATCGGGCAAGCCGCCGCCGGCGTCCGCGCGCAGCACCAGCGTGTCGTCGTCCTCGGTGATCGCGATGACCTGGTCGCCGCTGGGCGAATGCGGTGTCCATCGGCGGGTTGAGGAGCACCTCACCGTTTGCGCGCATGACGCCCATGACGGTGGAGTCCTCGTAGGCCGCGATGACCTCGCGATACGTGCGCCCGGCCAGGGCGGGCTCGCGCTTGAAGTAGATCTCCGCGCCGTCGAAATCCAGCAGCTCGGTGTAGACCACCGACAGTCCGGACTGGCGGCAGGTCTGCGCGGTCACGCGTGCGATCAGGTCTTCGCCCTGCACGTAGATGGCCTCCTTGCCGCCCACCAGCGCTGCCGCCTCGAGATTCCGCGGCATCGCGGATCTCGGCGACGATGTGGTAAGGCTCCTGCTTGCGCGCCGGATTGTTGGTGATGGCGAGCACTGACTTGATAACGTGGATGTCGGGGTTTTCGGTCTCCGGCGCCAGCACGACGATGGAGCGCGCCGAATGCGGATCGACCACCGCGAGATCGTCGAGGTCGAGCGGATTGCCGCTGCGGCAGATCACCCGCGTGTTCCTCGTGCTCGGAAACTTGGCGCGGATGTCATCCTCCATCTCCACCTTGTCGCGCTCCGCCAGCACGACGATGCAGGGATCCTTCTGATTCTCGTTGGCGATCAACAGCTCACCGATGATGGAGTACACCTTGCTCGACCAGCCGAGGATGAGCGTGAAGTTCTTTTCGATGACGCGCGAACGGCCCTTGCGCAGCTCCGCGAGCCGCGCTTCGAGGCCGGAGGTGATGGTGCCGATCAGGATGCTGACGATGAAGATGCCGCCGATGGTGACGATCAGCATCAGCAGCCGCAGCTGCCAGCCCGAGTCGCCCGCGACGACGCCCGGATCCAGCGTGCGCAGCATGGCCTGCCAGATGCCCTCGAAGAACCCATAGGGGTGTTCGTGGTCCTCGGGATCCTGGCCGACGCGCATGGCCGCGAGGATCAGCGAGGCCAGCACGACGATGGCCAGCGACAGCAGGGCCAGCCAGCCGATGATGGCGACGGTGCCCTTGGAAAGAGTGTTCTCGAAGCGATAGCGCAGCTTGTCGCGCCAGGTCACATTGCTAGCCGGCATGCGAAATCTTCTCCCTTTGGCGGGAGAGTCTAGCCGCGGGCCGGACCGGTGACGACTCGAAAGTTAGGCGGCGTATTTGCGGACCAGCCAGGCGGCGCCGGACAGCGACAGCGCAACGCCGAGCATGATCCACTCGAGCTGATCACCGGGTGACGCATATACGCGCGGGATGTGCACCAGGACGACGAACACCGCCATCATCGCGGCCAGTACCGTCGCGCCCAGCTGCGAGCGGATACCGCTCACCAGCGACAGCCCCGTGGCGACGTGCACGACGCCCGTCGCATAGGCCCAGAAGATCTGGTTCGGCGGGATCCAGGTGGGCACCATCGTGGCCGTGAACTCCACGTACTTGAAGTGCGTGGCGCCGAACACCAGCGCGCAGAAGCCGGTGACCAGGCACACGGCGGTCGTGAGCCCGCCGCGTTTGCCGCGCATCCCGGCATACAACGCGACGGCGCCGGCGATCATGAGCACGATCTCGGCTACGCCGTTCCAGGTGCCGAGGTCCGTGGGTTTCATCACGATGAGCGGCACGTGCAGGATCAGCACCCACAGCCCGTAGATTGCCGCGAGCAGAGCGGCGCCCCCATGTGCCCACTTGCCGCTCAGCGTCTCGCCACCGCCGAGGATGAGCAGCAGGCCGGTCACGATGGCGAACTGCATGCGCAGGGGAAAGTCCGCGGGCACGGGCTGCCATTGCATGGCGAAATCGTGGAACCAGATGCCGACGGCACCTAGCAAGATTGCGCCGAGTCCAAATGGAAGTGCGTTGGTATTCATGGAACGACTCCAGGAATGGCACCGGGCACCGAGTCGACCAGTGATAACACCGGCGTGTGAACCGCGCCGTACGGATAGATACGGATGCCGGCGTGCCCGCCAAGCCTCAACGGGCGCTGGGCTTGCGCACCACGATGTTTTGTACGTACGAATTTACACAAACCTTAGCGGATGGACTACGTGCCTGCGGCCGACTAACCTCCGGCCATGCTTCGAATCGCCGCTTCCTGCCTGTTGCTAGTTTGCTCCGCCAGCTCGTTCGCGACCGACGCGGCGCCATCGCGCGAAGAGCAGCAGGTCATGCAGGTCACCCAGGATGCCTGCAAGGCCTTCCTCGAAGCGGATCTCGCCGCGGCGGAGGCCCTGCTCGCCCCCGGTTTCACGCTGGTGAATTCCAGTGCCGTCGTGCAGTCGCGCGAGGAAGTGCTGGCTGAGATTCGCAATCGCGATCCGGTGTACGAGGAGTTCCGCAACCACGACATGACCGCGCGCGTATTTCGCGATGCCGCAATCGTGCAGGGCATCACCACGGTCCGGGGTAAAGCAGGAGGGCATGCGTTCGACGTGAACGTGCGCTTCACCGACACGCTGATTCGCGAGAAGGGAAAGTGGCGGCTGGTGGTCAGCCACGTAACCGCGCTTAGATGACGCGAACGATCAGCGCCGAACGACGATGCCCACGCTCTCGGTGTTCGGATCGAAAACGATCTCCGCCTCGCGCCGCTCGAGCTGGCGCCGTACCTGCATGACCTTGGTATCGAAAGGCACGTCGCGCTCGCCGTAGTCCGTGCCTTCGCGCAGCACGAAGGATTCGATGAGGCCGGTCAATGCCTGCGGCGAAAGTTCGGTGTACGGCACCACGATGGGTGGCAGCGCAGTGGTTTGCGAGTCTTCATTCAAGTCGAGTATTTCCTGATCAGCAATGCCGAGCCGGTCAATGCGCTCGACACTGCCAGCATGATCCATTCGTCGTGTTTCTCGGGGTTGCTGAAGACGCGCGGAATGTGCACGAACAGCACGAACGAAGCCATCATGACCGCGTGCAGCGACACCGCAAGCCGCGCCTGGAAGCCGGTGACCAGCGCCACGCCCGCCGCCAGGTGGCCCGCTCCGGTAGCCCACGCCCAGAACACCTGCGAGGGCGGAATCCAGGCGGGAACGAACGTGGCGGTGAAATCGATGTAGTTGAAATGCGCGAATCCGAACACCGCCGCGCTGACGCCGGCCAGCACGCGCGCGACCAGCGCCAGCGTGCGGCGCATCTGCCCGGCATGCGCGGCCAGCAGGGCCACGGCCCCCATGGTGAGGTAGGTGATCTCCGCCGGCGCATTCCACGCGCCGATGTGCCTGAACCCCGCGAAGGCATTCGGCAGATGGAATGCCACGACCCAGAGCCCGTAGAACGCGGCGAGCAGCAGCGCGCCCGCGCGTTCGTACCTGCGCGACAGGATCGCGCCGCCGCCGGCGACCAGCAGCGCGCCACTGACGTACGCGAGCGCGCTACGCATCGGAATGCCGGCCGGCACCGCCTGCCATTGCAGCGCGAACTCGTGGAACCAGATGCCGACGATGCCTAACAGGATCGTGCCGAGGGCGTAGAGGGTGGAGTTGTAGTTCATGTTCAGTCTCGGGGTGGCTAAAGAAGAAATGGGGTCAGGCACCATTTTCGAAGCGAAAATGGAGCCAGACCCCGCCAGACCCGGGCTACTTTAGCCACCAGCGAATCAACAGGCTAACTACCCCAAGCAGGGACACGCTGATGGCCCAGATGAGGGCCATCCAGCCGACGCGGCGCATCAGCGAGGACGGTTCCTTCAATGATATCCCTCGTGCGCGACCTTGCCCCTGAACACCCAGTACGACCATGCGGTGTAGGCGAGGATCAGCGGCACGAGGATCGCGGCGCCCACCAGCATGAAGGCCTGGCTGGACGCGGGCGCGGCCGCAGTCTGCAGCGTGATCGAATTCGGCACCAGGTAGGGATACATGCTGATCCCCAGGCCGACGAATGAAAGTCCGAACACCGCCAGCGTCAGCACGAAGGGCGCGAGCTCGTAGTTGCGCCGCAGGCTGCGCGTGAAACGCCACGTGAGTATCGCGATCACCAGCGGCACCTGCGCCGTGAACAGCACGCGCGGCATGCTGAACCAGCGGTTGAAATACTCATTGCCGAGAAACGGCGTCGCGGCGCTCACGGCCGCGATCGCGGCCAGGGTCAGCGGCGCGAAAATGCGCATCAGGCGGCGTGCATGTGCCTGCGTCTCGCCTTCAGTCTTCCAGTTCAGCCAGCAGGCACCCAGCAGGCAGTAACCGGCCACCACGCTCGCGCCCGTCAGCAGGCTGAACGGAGTGAGCCAGTCCCACCAGCCACCGGCATAGGCGCGTCCTTCGACCTGCACGCCCTGCAGCAACGCGCCGAGCATGATGCCCTGCATGAACGCGGCGACCAGTGAGCCCCCGCTGAACGCCAGGTCCCAGAACGCGCGGTGTGCCGGGTCGCGCCAGCGGAATTCGAAGGCCACGCCGCGAAACACCAGCCCGAGCAGCATGGCGATCAGCGGCGCGTACAGCGCCGACATGATCACGGCGTACGCCAGCGGGAATGCAGCTAACAACCCGCCGCCGCCCAGCACCAGCCAGGTTTCGTTGCCGTCCCACACCGGCGCGATGGAATTCATCGCGGTGTCGCGTTCCTTGCCGGCCGGGAACGCGCGAAACATCACGCCGATGCCGAGATCGAAGCCGTCCATGACCACGTACATGAACACGGCGAAGGCGAGAATGGCCGCCCAGATGTTGGTCAGCAGCGTGCTGTCAGCCATGAGGACCCTCCGGCGCGGCGGTCGAGAGCGCCGCGCCCGGCGTGATACCAGCCGCATGCGACGGTGCCTTGGCGGGTTCCGGTTCATGCGGCTGCGGCGCGCGTGCCATCAGCTTCAGCAGGTACCAGCTGCCCATGCCGAACACCGCGAAATACACGATGACGAAGGCAACCAGCGAGGCGCCAACCGCGGGCGCCGCCAGCGGCGAGGCCGACTCGGCGGTGCGCATGAGCCCATAGACCGTGAAGGGCTGGCGCCCTACTTCGGTGGTCATCCAGCCAGCGATCACCGCGATGAAACCCGAGGGTCCCATGAGCACCGCGACGCGTTTCAGCCAGCGCCATTCGTACAACTTGCCGCGCCAACGCGCGATCAGGCTCCAGGCGCCGAGCCCGAGCATGAGAATTCCAAGGCCCACCATGATGCGGAAGGTCCAGAAGACCACTTCCACCGGCGGCCGGTTCTCCGGTGCGATGGTGTCGAGCCCCGCGAGCGGTGCGTCGGCATCGTGCTTGAGGATCAGCGAACCGAGACGCGGGATCTCGATCGCATGATCCATGCGTTGCGCCTCGTCGTCCGGAATGCCGAACAGGATCAGCGGCGCGCCTTCGGGGTGACTTTGATAGTGCCCCTCCATGGCCATGACCTTGGCCGGCTGATGCTCGAGCGTATTGAGGCCATGCTGATCGCCGAAGAACACCTGGATGGGCGCCACCAGCGCCGCCATCCACATGGCCATCGAGAACATCTTGCGCGCATGCGCCTGCTGCGAGTCTCGCAAAAGATGCCAGGCGCCGACCGCGCCAACGACCAGCGCGGTAGTCAGATAGGCCGCCGTGACGGTATGCACCAGGCGAAACGGAAAGCTGGGATTGAAGATGATCGGAATCCAGCCGGCGGCGGGCACGAACTGGCCTTGCGGATTGATGGCGTAACCCGCCGGCGTGTGCATCCAGCTGTTGACGCTCAGGATCCAGAACGCCGAGATGAAAGTGCCGACGGCCACCATGAGCGTGGCGAAGAAGTGCAGGCGTTTGCCCACCTTCTTCATGCCGAACAACATGACACCGAGAAAGCCGGCCTCGAGGAAGAACGCGGTCAGCACTTCGTAAGCCATCAGCGGACCGATGATCGGACCGGCGCGGTCGGAGAACACCGCCCAGTTCGTGCCGAACTGGTAGGACATCACGATGCCCGATACCACCCCCATGGCGAAGACGACGGCGAAGATCTTCAGCCAGTACTTGTAGAGATCTAGATAGACGGCATTGCCGGTCTTGAGCCACAACGCCTCGAGCACGGCCAGAAAGCTGGCGAGCCCGATCGAAAAGGCCGGGAAAATGAAGTGAAAACTGATCGTGAAACCGAACTGGATACGCGCCAGCAGCAGCGCGTCGGCATCGTGAAACATGCGCGCATTGTAAGCCCGGTGACTCGATTTGGTGCCTTCAGCACCGCACGAAAGTGCGCAAATCGAGCAGCCCGACTGCCGCTGCTCCGATATGGATATCTTTTCCGCGTCGCCGTTTTGGTCACATCGATGCGCGCATACTCGCGCGGCAAACAAATATCAAGACACATTAAGGACACATGAAAAACATCATCGACGCCGCAGGCCAGACCGGCAATTTCAAGATCCTGCTGAGCGCGTTCAAGGCAGCCGCCCTCATCGACATGCTGCGCTCGCCAGGCCAATACACGGTCTTCGCACCCACCGACGCGGCCTTCAAGCGCCTGCCGGCGGGCTCGCTCGATGCTCTGTTCAAGGATTCGCGCACCCTCAAGCCATTCCTGTGCAATCACATCATGCGCGGCGCCAAAGCGGCCAACGACATCCTGCCCGGTGAGCTCAAGCCGCTGGAAGGCAAGTCCCTGCGCGCGTCGCTGGATGGCAGCAAGGTGCTCATCAACGGTGCACAGATCGTGGACTCGGATATCCGCGCCACCAATGGCGTCATTCACGCCATCGACGACGTGCTGTTGCCGCTCAATCCGATCCTGGCTGCGGTCGCCTGATCTGCCCGGCGGTCCCGCTGCCGCGGGATCGCCCTTTTCCGACTACTAACTACGCGCCTTCGGCGCGACGTTCGCGTTCAAGCGGAACAGGTTGTCAGGGTCGTACTTCGTCTTGAGGGCCACGAGCCGATCGAAGTTCGCCCCGTAGGTGTCACGCAGGCGCGTCGCATCGTCGGCGTTGAATTCGTTCACGTAGAACCCGAACGTGTGCGGCTCGACCCGGGCCCAGTTGGCGCGTACCCAGGCGCCCACCGGCTCATTGAGCGCCGGATCCTCCCAGCTGTTGAACAGGAACACGTTGTGCTCCGCGGCGCGTTGGGCGAACGCGGTCGCATTCGGCTTCACGCGTTTGTAGGCGCCGCCGCCCTGCGGGAAAACCACCGCCTGCACCAGCGGCAGTTTTGCATCGCCGATCGTCGCGATTGCGACGTCGAGCAGGCCGGGCGAATACTTCTGCACGAAGCCACCCTTGATGTAGTACCTGCGGCCGTGCGCGGTCCCGGCATCGCCCGAGCTTTGCAGCTTCACGTACGGTGTCGCAGCCACGCCATCGCGCATGGGCTTGCGGATCTGGCGCAGTGGCGCGAGCACCCGTTCCGCCTGGTCGCGCGGCCCGCAGTAGCAGATGTCCAATGTCAGGAAACGAGCATCGTTCGGCAGTCGCACCAATGCGGCGTCGACGTTGAGCTCGTCGGGCATTTGCGGCGCGCTTTCGAAGAAGAACTCGAGCACCGCGGGCGCGTCTTCCCAGGCATACGCGAGCTCTCCGCCCACCATGACCGGATCGACCGGATGCAGCTGGAATTCGAACGACGTCGCGACACCGAAGTTTCCACCGCCGCCGCGCAATCCCCAGAACAGATCCTTGTGCTGTTGCCTGCTCGCCGTCAGGAATTTTCCGTCGGCGCTGACGAGATCGACTGCCCGCACGTTGTCGCAGGTCAGGCCGAAACGGCGTCCGAGCCGGCCGAAACCGCCGCCCAGGGTGAGACCGCCGACCCCGGTGTGCGACACCGTGCCCGCCGTGGTGGCCAGCCCGTGTGCCAGCGACTCGCGATCCAGCGCGCCCAGCAGTGCGCCGCCTTCCACGCTGGCGATTCTCCGCGCCGGATCGACGCGCACGCCGTTCATCTGCGAAAGATCGATCATCAGCCCTTTCTCGCAGACCGACTGGCCCGACAGGCTGTGGCCACCTCCACGCACCGACAGCAGCAGGTGGTTGGAGGCCGCGAATCCGACCGCGCGCATGACGTCGGCCGCACCGGTGCAGCGCGCGATCAACGCCGGATGACGATCGAACGCACCGTTCCACGCGCGTCGCGCCAGGTCATAGCCGGCGCTGTCGCGCACCAGCAGCTCGCCGCGCAGGCTGGCGGCGAAATCCCGGACGTCCGCGGCCTTGAGCAGGATCTGTTTGCCATCGCCGCTCACTGCCTCCACGTCATTCGCGATCGACGCATCGGCAGCGGCAAACAGAGTTGCGCAGGGAAATGCGGCCGCCGGCAGCGCGAGCAGCGTGTTGCGCAGGAATTGGCGGCGATGATTGGCGCTCAAGCTTCTTCTCCGGCTAACTACGCGGCAACAGCGCCCGCAACCTGACGATCTCTGCTTCCAGCACGCGCACGCGATCCAGCAGTCGCAGCGCCACCCCCAGGCCGGCCATGTCCAGCTCGAGCTCGTCGCGCAGCCGTGAGGCGGTGCGCGCCACGCTGATGACCTGGGCGCTGAACGTATAGGTGGTGCCGCTGCTCTCGCGCACCGGGATGGCACCGCCCTGCACGAGCTCGATCAGTTCCTCGCGCGTGAGACCGGAAACCTCGATCAGCTCGGTGAGGCTCACGACGCGCTGCTCGTCCAGCCACAGCACTTCCGGCTCGTTCACGAGGCCTCCGCGAAATGCCGCCGCGGATTGAACGATGACGATGCCTTGAGCTCGTCGTACAACTCACGCTCACGCTCGGAGAGCTCTGGCGGGAGCACGACCTGCGTCACGGCGTATAGATCGCCGGCACCGCCGCGCGGAATGGGCAGGCCGCGGCCACTCAAGCGCAGCTTCTGGCCGGAAGAGGTCCCCGGACGCACTTTCAGGTTGACCGGCCCGCCCGGTGTCGGCACTTCCACCGATGCGCCCAACGCGGCCTCCGATGGCGTCAACGGAAGATCGACATACAGATCGTGGCCGGTGGCTCGATACAAGCGATGCGGCTTCAGCGAGATGTCGAGATACAAGTCGCCTGCGCGTCCGCCGCCGAATCCATGGCCGCCCTTGCCCGGCAATCGCAGGCGCTGACCATCCACCGCACCCGGCGCGATGCGCGCTTTCACGGTGTGCGGCACGCGCCGCACCCCGCCTTGGGCGTCGTACTCGGGCATCGAGAGCTGCAGGTCGAGGGTCGTACCGCGATACGCGTCCTCGATACTGATGTGCACCGGCACTTCGAAATCCTGGCCGGGCATCGCACCGCCACCGGCGAATGGTCCACGACCGGGACCGCCACCACCGCGCGCGCCGAAGCGCGAGAACAGGTCGGCAAAGTCCATGTCCTCGAACGAGAACTGCCCATCGCCCCCGGCATGCTGGCGCGTCCAGTCCGGCGGTGGGCGGAATTCCTCGCCCTGCGGACGCCTGCCCAGCTCGTCGTAGGCCGCGCGTTTCTCCGGATCCTTCAGAGTCTGGTAGGCCTCGGCAATTTCCTTGAAACGCGCTTCAGCCTCCGGCTCCTTGGAAACATCCGGATGATATTTTTGCGCCAGCCGCCGATATGCCTTCTTGATCTCGTCGGCGGAGGCGCTGCGCTCGACGCCGAGTGCGGCGTAGTAGTCGCTGTACTTCATCGGCCCTTATTGACCCGGTCCCACCGGCATGGTCTTGCGCGTGTAGCCGGCCGGCACTTCGAACGTCGACGCGGGGACGGCCTCCTCGCGCCACACCTTGACGATGGTTTCCTCGCCGACGAGCTTGCCGTTGTCGTAGGCACGCTGGCGCACGGGATAACCATTGGTCTTCACGTACGCGCTGAATTCGTTGGCCATCATGCCGGACAGCATGGGGACGGATTTCGCCATCTCCTCGAAGACCTTTGAGAAGTTTCCGAACACGGTGGAGAAGTTCTCCTTTCCGGGCAGCGCCGAATACGCCACCACGCAGATCTGCTCATCGAGGACGCCATCCCGTGTCACGTCCCAGACTTTGCAGCTACGGCCCTCGACCTTGTCCGACTTGCCGGTGTCGGTTACTTCGACGGTGCGCGGGGTGCCACTCAGACCGGCGCCGCCCAGCATCTGCTCCATCTGCGCGCGTTGCTCCGGGGGAAGCTTGGCCATCTGTGCCTTGAGCTGTTCCATCTGCGCCGAGAGCTTCTTCGCCACCTGTTCCATCGTGGCCTTGTCGAACTCGATATAGCTGCGGTCCTTGTCGTCGATCATGTACAGGGTGTTGCCCTTGATCAGGGTTGAGCGACCCTCTGGATCGACGAAACGGCCGGAGCCGCTCTGGACGTAAATCTTCTGTTTGGGCGTCGTGGTGCCCGCGGCGATGTCGCGGTTGACGGTTTCGACGTAGACACCGGCCGAGGCGGCCTGGGCAGCCAGCAGGCCGCTCGCAATCAGGGCAATGCGTTTCATGAATCCCTCGCGATGATTTGTGCGGCGACTCTAGCATCGGGCGCGGGCCGCTGTAATTTGTGCACAATTTTCATAGACTTGCGCCAATGGTCATGGAACGCCGCAAGCCTGTGCTGGGACGCGTCGTGCCCGGTGTTACGCCGGACACACAACGACGCCTGCGTGGCTTCTTTGCGTTGCTGCAGGCGCTGAGCGCCTCACTGGCCGGCGGGCTGGCGTTTCTCATGTTCTGCACGCCACCCCGGCGCAAGGTCGATCCCGCCGATGCGCCCATCGTGGCGCGGGCCAGCCGCTCGACGCTGCGCTGTGGAAAGGATCGCTTCACCATCTTCAAGTGGGAGCATCCCGGCCCGACGGTGGTGCTGCTGCATGGCTGGGGCTCGCATGCCGCACGATTCGCCGACTTCGTCGCGCCACTGCACAGCGCCGGCTTCTCGGTCATCGGGATCGATGCGCCGGCCCACGGCACTTCGCCGGGTCGCTTCTCCGACCTGCCGCGCTTTCGAGACAGCCTGGCCGAGGTCCTGCGCGCGCACGAGCCCATTCACGCGGTGATCGGGCATTCGCTGGGCGGCGGTGCCGTGCTCACGGTGCTCGCCGAGACAGCCGACCATCATCCGAAGAAGATCTGCCTGTTCGGCGTGCCTTCGGACATGGATTACATCCTCGAGTCCTTCGCGATGATGCTGGGCCTCAAGCCGCCGGCACTGCGCAACCTGCGCGCCCGATTCCTGAAGCAATTTGGCCGGCCAGCCAGCGCCGTGTCGGTGGCGGCGGCCGCGCCGAGCGTGCGCATCCCGGTGCTGGTGGTGCACGACGAGGACGACAACGTGGCGCCCATTGCACAGGGAACGGCGCTGGCCGCGGCCATTCCCGGCGCCGTTTTGTGGCGCACGCGGGGATTCGGCCACAGCGGTGCGCTGCGCGATCCGCCGACGATTCAGCGCGTCATCGAGTTCCTGACCGAGTGAATCTCAGAAACTCGCGCGGAAGAACAGCTCGGGGCCGCTGGTGTCGAGGTTGAACAGCAGCGGCTGGTCGCTATCGAAGACCTCCAGGTCGGTCACCATCCTGCTGTAACCCAGGCCGACGGCGAAATTCTTGCGCCAGCGGTACTGGATGTCGCCGTGGTAGTCGGCCATCTCGCCTTCGAAATCCTCGGGATTGGCCGAGAACTGCTGGCCGCGCAGCGTGACCGACCAGCGCTTGGAAATCCGGAATGCCAGGCTCGCGGCGATGGTCGGAAAAATGCCGACTTCGGAAGCTTCCTCACGGTTCAGCGTGCCCGGCTCGCCGCCCGAGGCCTGCGCTTCGATGACGTGAATGCCGAGACCCAGCCCGCCTTCGAAGCGATTCGTGTGAACGAACGAATACGTGTACGTGAGCGACAGCACGCGCCAGTCGAGCTTGCTGCGAAAGGTCGTTCCTTCCTCGAATATCTCGTCGCCGAAGATGATGTCGCGCGGCAGCGGCTGCTCGGAAAATCGATTGAGCTTGAAGTAGTCGATGCGAACGTGGTTGTTCTCGCGCATGCGAATGTCGAATTCCATGCGCCCCTGATCGACCTTGTCGTCGAGGCCGAGATCCTCCTCACCGTTCAACGTGGAGCCCTCGATGACGGAATTCGGATCGAGGCGCAGGAGCGTGGTCACCGACGCCGGAAAGTAGATGCCACGCACATAGAAGTGATCGCTGACGGGACTGGCGATGTCGAGCGACTTGGGCTGGAGCGCCTCGCTGGGTTTGAGCACCGGCTCGGCTTTCTGCTGTCTGGGGCCGTTGTCGACGGGCTCTTCCGCGTCCTTGCGCCACAGGGCGCATCCCGCATTCAGCAGACACAAAGCGACGATCAGCGTGAGGCGCATTCCGGCTCCCGGCGGACAGGCAAACAAGCGGCGCCATAATCTAACAGGCGGGGTAGCCGCGCCAGAGTCGGCCGAAGGAGACGGTGCGGGTGTGCGCTACGTCACAGCCTGCCAGTGGTTTAAGCTGCGCCGACAGCGCGGCCGTCACAGGCCGAGGCGACGTGGCAGAAAGAAATAACCAGAAGAACGAGGGAGAACCATGTCTAGCAATCGATACGCGGCACCTCGAGCCGCCGTCAGTGACTTCGAGGGTACTGAGGAATATCAGGACATTCGCATGTGGTCAGCGAACGGCCGCGTTGGCCGATTGCGCTACCTCGCATATACCACCGGGGCATCGTTGCTCGCCGGCTGTGCGGCGGCAGTCCTGGGCGGAGCTCTGGGCGGGCTCGGGATGATCGTGGCGTTGCTGGCCTATGTCGTCGCGGTCGTGTTCAGCGTCATGATCGCGATCCAGCGCAGTCATGACATGGATTGGAGTGGATGGACCGTGCTGCTCGCCCTGATTCCTTTCGTCGGCCTGATCTGGATATTCAAGTCAGGTTCCGCGGGAGTGAATGCCTACGGAGCACCGCCGCCGCCCAACACCACGGGTGTGAAAATCCTGGGACTGCTGCTGCCGATCCTGTTCGTGGTCGGCATCCTGGCCGCGATCGCCCTTCCCGCGTACGCGGAATACACCAGACGCGCGGCGGGTGGCTAAGCAATCGTCCTGAAACTGGCCAAGGTGCAGAGCGGGACGCATGTTGCGTCCCGCTCGCACAATCTCTAGCGCTTCATCGCCTCGAAGAATTCGCTGTTGGTCTTCGTATCCTTCATCTTGTCGAGAAGGAATTCGATCGCCGACAGCTCGTCCATCGGGTGCAGCAGCTTGCGCAGGATCCAGATCTTGGCGAGCTCGCCCTGGTCCGTGATGAGCTCTTCCTTGCGCGT